>NZ_JAUSYN010000002.1:3833854-5062032 GCF_030816915.1 Streptomyces sp. B3I8
GCCCTCGAGCGCGGCGGCGGCAACGATCGGCTTGAACGTCGAACCGGGCTGGTAGCCGGCGCCGCCGCCCATGTTCTGGTTGACCGAGAGGTTGATCTGCGTCTCGTTCTTCTGGAAGCCGTACGGACGGGACTGGCCCATGGCGAGGATCTTGCCGGTGCCGGGCTCGACGATCGTCGCCGCCGTGGCCACGCTGTCGCTCTTGTTGACGTGTTGCTTGATCGACGCCTGGGCCGACTCCTGCGCCTTCGGGTCGAGTGTCGTACGGATCGTGAGGCCGCCGCGGTTCCACACCTTGGCGCGGTCCGCGCGGGTCTTGCCGAACGTCTCGTCGCTGAGGAAGACCTCGCGCACGTAGTCGCAGAAGAAGCCGGCTCCCCTGACGGCCGTGATGCAGCCGTTCTTCGGGGCACTCACGTGCAGCCCGAGGGGCGTCTTCCTGGCCTTGTCGGCCTCGGCCCGGGAGATGTCGTGGACCTGCGCCATGCGCGTGAGGACCACGTCGCGACGCTTCTTGGCCTGGCCCGGGTTGTTCATCGGGTCGTAGCCGGAGGGCGACTGGACGATGCCGGCCAGGAGCGCGGACTCCGGGAGCGTGAGGTCCTTGGCGTGCTTGGAGAAGTAACGCTGGGAGGCGGCCTCGACGCCGTAGGCCTGCTGCCCGAAGAATGTGATGTTCAGATAGTTCTCGAGGATCTTCTTCTTGCCGAGCTTCTCCTCGAGCTGGATCGCGTACTTCAGCTCGCGGATCTTGCGGCCCAGCGTCTGCTGGGTGGCCTGGGCGACCTTCGTCGGGTCGTTGCCCGCCTCTTCGACGAAGTAGTTCTTCACCAGCTGTTGGGTGAGCGTGGAGGCGCCCTCGGAGACCCCGCCGCTGTGCGCGTTCTTGTTGAGCGCACGCAGCACGCCTTTGAGGTCGACCGCGCCGTGCTGGTAGTAGCGGGAGTCCTCGATCGCGACGATCGCCTTCTGCATGTACGGCGAGACGGCCTTGAGGTCCACCACGGTGCGGTCACGTGAGTAGACCGTGGCGATCTGGCCGCCGTCGCTGTCCAGGATCGTGGTGCGCTGGCTCAGCTGCGGGCTCTTGAGGTTGTCCGGCAGGTCGTCGAAACTCTGGACCGAGCCCTTGGCGGCCAGCCCCAGCGCACCGGCCGCGGGCAGCGCGATGCCGGCCATCACCGCCCCCGCGAGCACACTCACCCCGAGGAACTTGGCGGCCTGCTGCGTGGGGGAGGTGCCCCCGCCCGAGCGCTTCTTTGGCATGGGGGCAGCCTAATCCGAAGTGATGAGCGTTCCGGGGGAGCGAACGCCCATCGGAATGTTCGAGTGCTGGATCGTGACATACGGGGCGGTCGGTCGACGGCGACCGGAGCACGAGAGGCCGGACGGGACCAAAGGGCTACCTTCCCATTCGCCGGACACGCGGACAGGCGTTGGCCTAAGCTGCTCACTGCTGTCACAGCGACAGGCCCACGTATCAAGTACGGCCGGCGACCCCGAATCGTTCCGGCGTTCAGCCACTTTTTTGTGGGATGCGTGTCCGAATCCGCCTCGTGTGTCGTCCGGCGTCCGTTGTGGCACGGCCCACCTGCCCTGATCTGCCGGGAAAGTCACGCATGTCGTCAGCTCACTCCCCCGGGTGATCTGCCGCTTCCCCATAGTCCGTTCGGGCCATTCAAGATTGGGCCCGCTGGGGGTGTTGCGCCGTGCCCACCTTCCGTAACGTCCTCAACTGGCGGCGGTGAATATGCCGTCGTCGCCGTGGGGGAGCCTCGATTCGGGAGAGGACGGCGCCGGTATGGGCTGGGTGACCGACTGGAGTGCGCAGGCGGCCTGCCGCACTACCGATCCGGATGAACTGTTCGTTCAAGGAGCAGCGCAGAACAGGGCCAAGGCGGTGTGCACGGGATGTCCCGTGCGCACGGAGTGCTTGGCGGACGCGCTCGACAACCATGTCGAGTTCGGCGTGTGGGGAGGTATGACGGAGCGCGAGCGCCGCGCGTTGCTGCGCCGGCGACCGACCGTCACCTCGTGGCGCCGTCTGCTGGAGACCGCGCGCACGGAGTACGAGCGCGGGGCGGGACTGCTCTCGCTCGACGAGGACGAGACGTACTCGGACTACGCCGCGGTGGGTTGAGCCGAGGAGAGCGGAGCCGGATTACGCCGCGTCCGTCCTCGCGCCGGCTCGGCGCCGCGTCGGTCCGGCCCACGTCAGCTCGGCGTCGTGCCGGTCCCGGCTCACGTCAGTTCGGTGCCGCGTCGGCCGCGAGCCGGTCGCCGATCTCGCGCAGGCCGGTGAGGTCGTGCACGTCACCGGGCAGTGCGGCCACCTCGGCCACCGCCACCTCGGGGTGGAGTGCGAGGAAGCGGTCGCGGGTGCGCTGCTCGCGCGCGAGCAGCCGCATGCGCTCGGCATGCAACCGGAGCAGGCCCGCCGACAATTGGTCGACGGCGGCCGTCGTGCCCGACTGCCGCTGCCGGGCAGCGGCGTCCGCATTCACGTCCACGCCTGCATTCACGCCTGCGTCCGCGGAGACCCCGTCGTCTCGCACGTTCACGTCGTCGTCTCGCACGTTCACGTCCGCGTCGACGGCGGCGTCAGCCACGTCGGCCGTGTCGGCCGCGCCGTCCACGTCCGTACCCTCGCGGGCCCCGGTCTGCCTGCCGCCGTCCTCGCCGCCGGCGGGGGAGCCCTCGTCGGAAGCGGCGGCCGGGCCCTCCGGATGGCCCGTACTGCCTGAACTGCCGTGTGTTTCGGGAGAGTTACGAGGACTGTCTTTCCCGTCCCGCTGATCAACAATGCGGGAGTCCTCAAGATTTTCCGCGGCGGCCAGCGCCCGCTCGGCGGACAGCTGCGACGCCCCGCTGCCGTGCACCCGGTTGAGGACCAGCCCGGCCAGCGGCATCCGCTCCGCGTCCAGCCGCTCCACGAAGTAGGCCGCCTCACGCAGTGCGTCCCGCTCCGGTGCCGCCACCACCAGGAACGCCGTACCGGGCGCCTGGAGCAGCTTGTACGTGGCGTCCGCGCGGGTGCGGAACCCGCCGAACATCGTGTCCATCGCCGCCACGAACGTCTGTACGTCCTGCAGGAGCTGGCCGCCGAGCAGTTTGCCCAGGGCCCCCGTCATCATCGACATACCGACGTTCAGGAACTTCATCCCCGCCCGGCCGCCGACCTTGGCGGGCGCGAGCAGGACGCGGATCAGTTTGCCGTCGAGGAACGAGCCGAGCCGCTTGGGCGCGTCCAGGAAGTCCAGCGCGGAGCGCGAGGGCGGAGTGTCGACGACGATCAGGTCCCACTCGTCGCGCGAGCGGAGCTGCCCCAGCTTCTCCATCGCCATGTACTCCTGCGTGCCCGCGAAGCCCGCCGAGAGTGACTGGTAGAAGGGGTTGCCCAGGATGGCCGCCGCCCGCTCCCGGTCCGCGTGCGCCTCGACGATCTCGTCGAACGTGCGCTTCATGTCGAGCATCATGGCGTGCAGTTCGCCGCCCGCGGCGTCGTCGACGCCCTTCACCCGGCGCGGGGTGTTGTCCAGCGCGTCGATGCCCATGGACTGCGCGAGCCGGCGGGCCGGGTCGATCGTCAGGACGACGACCTTGCGGCCGCGCTCGGCGGCTCGCAGGCCGAGGGCCGCCGCCGTCGTCGTCTTGCCGACGCCGCCGGAGCCGCAGCACACCACGATGCGGGTCCCGGGGTCGTCGAGGAGGGGGTCGACGTCCAGGACGCGCGCGGGTTCGAGGGAGCGGGCCGCCGCCAGGTCGTGCGCGGAGGCCGCGGCGCGGGCGGCGCGTTCCGCCCCGGCCGGCGGAGCCTCGGGGTCCTTCCCGGCCGGCGGAGCCTGGCGGGCTTCCCCGGCGTTCCGGGTGCGGTGCGTGGGGGCCGGGTCCGGACTCATGAGATCCCTTGCTGACGCAGTTCCTTGGCCAGGTGGTACAGGCCCGCCAGGTCCATTCCCTCGGCGAGCAGCGGGAGTTCGTGCAACGGCAGGCCGAGCTCGGTCAGCTGGGCGCGCTGCTCGCGCTCCAGCGTGTACCGCTCGGCGTACTCCTCCGCCTGTTGCAGCAGCGGGTCCACCAGGCGCTCGGCCAGCCCGCCGCGCCGGGCGCCGCCGAGCCCCGCGCCCGAGAGGGACTTGGCGAGCGCGGTGCGCGGCACCGTGCCCGCGAGTTCCAGGTCCTCCTGGTCCAGTACGGCCGGACGCACCATGTTGACGATGTTCCGCCCCACCGGCAGCCCGGCCGCGCGCAGCTCCGAGATGCCGTCCGCGGTCTCCTGGACGGGCATCTCCTCCAGCAGTGTCACCAGGTGCACGGCCGTCTCACCGGACTTGAGGACCCGCATCACCGCCTGCGCCTGGTTGTGTATGGGCCCGATCTTGGCGAGACCCGCCACCTCGGCGTTGACGTTGAGGAAACGCGTGATGCGTCCCGTGGGGGGCGCGTCCATGACGACGTAGTCGTACGCGAACCGGCCGTGCTTGTCCTTGCGGCGGACCGCCTCGCACGCCTTGCCGGTCAGCAGGACGTCGCGCAGCCCCGGCGCGATGGTGGTGGCGAAGTCGATCGCGCCGAGTTTCCTCAGGGCGCGGCCCGCGCCGCCGAGTTTGTAGAACATCTGGAGGTAGTCCAGAAGGGCCAGTTCGGGGTCGATCGCCAGTGCGAACACCTCGCCGCCCCCCGGGGCGACGGCGATCTTCCGTTCCTCGTACGGCAACGCCTGTGTCTCGAAGATCTGTGCGATGCCCTGTCTGCCTTCCACCTCCACCAGAAGCGTGCGCTTTCCCTCGGTCGCGAGGGCGAGCGCGAGTGCTGCGGCGACCGTGGTCTTTCCGGTACCGCCCTTGCCGCTGACGACCTGGAGCCTGCTCACGTATTCGAGCCTAACCAGTCCGCGCGCGGGCTACTCGGGAGGCTGTGGACAACAGCGGATACAGTCGGCCGCATGACCAAGTGGGAATACGCAACCGTGCCGCTGCTCGTCCATGCCACGAAGCAGATTCTGGACACCTGGGGCGAGGACGGCTGGGAGCTCGTCCAGGTCGTGCCCGGCCCCAACCCCGAGCAGCTCGTGGCCTATCTGAAGCGGGAGAAGCAGGCGTGAGCGCGGTCGAGGCCCGGCTCGCGGAGCTGGGGCTGACCCTGCCGGAGGTCGTGCCGCCGCTGGCCGCGTACCAGCCGGCGGTGCGGTCGGGCGCGTACGTGTACACGGCGGGCCAGCTGCCGCTGGTGGACGGGAAACTGCCGGTCACCGGGAAGGTGGGGGCGGAGGTCACCGCCGAGGAGGCCAAGGAGCTGGCGCGGACGTGCGCGCTGAACGCGCTGGCCGCGGTCAAGTCGGTCACCGGGGACCTGGACCGGATCGCCCGGGTGGTGAAGGTCGTCGGGTTCGTGGCCTCGGCCGGCGACTTCACGGGCCAGCCCGGCGTCGTCAACGGGGCCAGTGAACTGCTCGGCGAGGTGCTCGGCGACAAGGGCGTGCACGCGCGGAGTGCGGTGGGTGTCGCCGTGCTGCCGCTGGACGCGCCCGTCGAGGTGGAGATCCAGGTCGAGCTCGTGGGCGAGCAGGGGTAGGCACAGGAGCAGTGGCGGCGGGGCGGGGGGAGCAGAGGGCGCGGGCGCATGCCCCACGCCCGCGTGTGTGCCCGCGGGCGTGGGTTAGGTCTTCCTACCGGTCGGTCTCGAACATCCGCGCGTTGCGGGATAGCCTCCCCGCATGGGGAACGGGCAGTGGTTTCCGGCTGAGTGGCCGGAACTGATTCGTGCGCTGGCGGACGGCCGTCTCGCTCCGGTGCCCGCCAGGCGTGCGGCCACCGTGATGCTGCTTCGGGACACCGACGACGGGCCCGCCGTCCACATGCTGAGGCGGCGCACCTCCATGGCCTTCGCCGGGGGTGCGTACGCCTATCCGGGCGGCGGCGTCGATCCCCGCGACGACGAGCACCACGTCCGCTGGGCGGGCCCCACGCGCCAGTGGTGGGCCGACCGGCTCGGCGTGGACGGGACGGCCGAGGCCCAGGCGATCGTCTGCGCGGCCGTCCGGGAGACGTACGAGGAGGCCGGCGTGCTTCTCGCCGGACCCACCCCCGACACCGTGGTCGGCGACACCACCGGTGCCGACTGGGAGGCCGACCGTGCCGCCCTGGTCGCCCGTGAGACGTCCTTCGCGGAGTTCCTGGACCGCCGGGGCCTCGTCCTGCGCTCCGACCTGCTGGGCGCCTGGACCCGGTGGATCACCCCCGAGTTCGAGCCGCGCCGCTACGACACCTGGTTCTTCGTCGCCGCCCTGCCCGAGGGGCAGCGCACGCGCAACGCCTCCACCGAGGCCGACCGCACGGTGTGGATCCGCCCGTCCGAGGCGGCCCGGGCGTACGACGCGGGCGAGCTGCTGATGCTGCCGCCCACCGTCGCGACCCTGCGCCGGCTCGCCCCGTACGCCACCGCGGCCGAGGCGCTGGCCGCGGCGCCCGGCCGCGACATGACGCCGGTGCTGGCCCGGGCCGAGGTCCGGGACGAGGAGATCCTCCTGTACTGGCCCGGGCATGACGAGTTCACCCGGCGGATACCGAGCGGCGGAGGCCAGTGAGATGACGGAAGCAGCGGCTCTTCCCGGCCGGCCACGCGGCGAGGTCCTGTCCGGCCCCGCCACCGCCCGCGCGGTGAACGTCCTCGCGCCCAACCCGTCGGCGATGACCCTCGACGGCACCAACACCTGGATCGTCGCCGAGCCGGACTCCGATCTGGCCGTGGTCATAGACCCGGGCCCGCTGGACGACACGCACCTGCGGAGCGTCGTCGCCACGGCCGAACGGGCCGGGCGGCGGATAGCGCTCACCCTGTTGACGCACGGTCACCCGGACCACGCCGAGGGCGCCGCGAGGTTTGCGGAGCTGACGTCGACAAAGGTGCGCGCGCTGGATCCCGCGCTGCGGCTCGGGGACGAGGGGCTGGCCGCCGGGGACGTGATCGCGGTCGGCGGCCTGGAGCTGCGCGTGGTGCCGGCCCCGGGGCACACGGCGGACTCCCTGTGCTTCCATCTCCCGGCCGACGGGGCCGTCCTCACCGGTGACACCGTCCTGGGGCGCGGCACGACCGTCGTCGCCCATCCCGACGGCCGCCTGGGCGACTATCTGGACTCCCTGCGCCGTCTGAGGTCCCTCACGGTGGACGACGGCGTCCATACGGTGCTGCCGGGCCACGGCCCGGTCCTGGAGGACGCCCAGGGTGCCGTCGACTTCTACCTCGCCCACCGGGCCCACCGCCTGGCCCAGGTCGAAACGGCGTTCGAGGATGGTCACCGCACGGCGTCCGAGGTGGTGGCCCACGTCTACGCGGACGTGGACCACTCCCTGTGGCCGGCGGCGGAACTGTCGGTCCGGGCGCAGTTGGAGTACCTGGGCGAACACGGACTGATATGAGCCTTCGGGGCCCGTAACTCCCGTAACTCCCGTAACTCCCGTGACCCCCGTAACTCCCGTGACCCCCGTAGCTCCGGTAGCTGCCGTGGCTACGGGAGCTACCGGGCTGCTGGGGCTACCGGCCTACGGGCCGCGTGATCCCATGCGTCCGTCAGCGCGAGCGCTTGGCCAGCCGCTCGACGTCGAGCAGGATCACCGCACGCGCCTCCAGCCGCAGCCAACCGCGTCCCGCGAAGTCCGCGAGCGCCTTGTTGACGGTCTCCCGTGACGCGCCCACGAGCTGGGCCAGCTCCTCCTGCGTCAGGTCGTGCACCACGTGGATGCCCTCCTCCGACTGCACGCCGAAGCGCCGGGAGAGGTCGAGCAGCGCCCGCGCGACACGGCCCGGAACGTCCGAGAAGACGAGGTCGGCCATCTGGTCGTTGGTCTTGCGCAGCCGCCGGGCGACGGCACGCAGCAGCGCGGCGGCCACCTCGGGCCGCGCGTTGAGCCACGGCTGGAGGTCGCCGTGGCCGAGGCCGAGCAGTTTCACCTCGGTGAGGGCCGTGGCCGTCGCCGTGCGCGGGCCCGGGTCGAACAGCGACAGCTCGCCGATCAGCTCGCCGGGGCCGAGGACGGCCAGCATGTTCTCGCGTCCGTCGGGGGAGGTGCGGTGCAGCTTCACCTTGCCCTCGGTGACCACGTACAGCCGGTCACCGGGGTCGCCCTCATGGAACAGCGAGTCACCGCGCGCGAGGGTCACCTCACTCATGGAGGCGCGGAGCTCCGCGGCCTGCTCGTCATCGAGCGCCGCGAAGAGCGGGGCGCGCCGCAGAACGTCGTCCACGAGTTCTCTCCTTGTCGACCTGCTCAGGGGCTGTTGCCCCCCGGGTACCCATCAGTCCACCAGGGGACCCTGCTGCCCATTTTGCCGGACGGTCCAAACAGTGTGATCTGTCACAAGGATGCCGCACACCTGTGCCGGGCAGGGGGGCAGGGTCCGATTAGAGGCTTGCCGCCCCGGGGAGCGGAGCGGATGTCGGTGCCGGGTCGTAGGCTGGCCGGGTGTCCAAATCGCCGGTGAGAGCACAGGCCAAGGGGGCTGGGCGGGTGGTTGAACGTCGGGATTCCGCTGACGGCGAACAGAGCGGGGGCGGTACGGGGAAACCGGCGAAACGGGCGCGTTCCGCCGAGTCCCGCGGGGCGGCCGGTACGGGCGGTGACGGTGCGCGTGAGACGGCCGGTGAGCCGCGGGCGGTGGCCGCCGAGTCGCGTACCGCCCTGGTCCGCCGTGCCCGCCGGATCAACCGTGAACTCGCCGAGGTGTATCCGTACGCGCATCCGGAGCTGGACTTCGAGAACCCCTTCCAGCTCGTCGTCGCCACGGTCCTGTCCGCGCAGACCACCGACCTGCGCGTCAACCAGACGACACCGGCGCTCTTCGCCAGGTATCCCACCCCGGAGGACCTGGCGGCGGCGAACCCGGAGGACGTCGAGGAGATCCTGCGGCCCTGCGGCTTCTTCCGGGCCAAGACCAGGTCGGTCATGGGGCTCTCCAAGGCCCTCGTGGAGCGGTTCGACGGCGAGGTGCCGGGTCGGCTGGAGGACCTGGTCACGCTGCCCGGAGTCGGCCGCAAGACCGCCTTCGTCGTACTGGGCAACGCCTTCGGACGGCCGGGCATCACCGTGGACACGCACTTCCAGCGGCTGGTGCGGCGCTGGCGGTGGACGGAGGAGAAGGAGCCGGAGAAGATCGAGGCGGCCGTCGCCGCGCTCTTCCCGAAGAGCGACTGGACGATGCTGTCGCACCACGTGATCTTCCACGGCCGCCGCATGTGCCACGCCCGCAAACCGGCCTGCGGTGCCTGCCCGATCGCTCCGCTGTGCCCGGCGTACGGCGAGGGGGAGACGGACCCCGAGAAGGCGAAGAAGCTGCTCAAGTACGAGAAGGGAGGCTTCCCCGGCCAGCGGCTCAACCCCCCGCAGTCGTACCTGGACGCGGGCGGCGTCCCGGCCCCGCCGCTGGGGGCCACCCGGTGAACGCGGCCCCGGACGGACACCCACACGAGGGACACGCGGGACACGAGGAACGGCACGAGGAACGATACGAGCCCTCGGACGCGTTGGGACCGGCAGGACGGGGGTGGCGGTGACACACACCAGCGACACGAACACGGAACGCGCGGAGGCGCGGGCCGCGGAGGCGCGGGGTACGGGCGTGCGCGCCGAAGGCGCACAGGCGGCGGACGCGGGGTCCGCGGGAGTACGGGCCGCCGATGCCGGGCCCGCGCTGCCGGGAACCGGCGGGGGGCGGCCTGGCGAGGCGGCGCGTGTCGTCAGGGACGGCCTGCCCGAGTGGCTGGCCCCCGTCGCGCGGGCCGCCGAGACCATACGGCCCTCGCAGCTCAGCCGGTTCCTGCCGCCGCAGGACGGCGGCGGCCGGCAGTCCGCCGTGCTGATCCTCTTCGGTGAGGGCGAGCGCGGCCCGGAGCTGCTGCTCATGGAGCGCGCCGGTTCCCTGCGCTCGCACGCCGGGCAGCCCGCCTTCCCCGGCGGCGCCCTCGACCCCGAGGACGGCGACCCGGCCACCGTCGGCCCCCTGCGCGCGGCACTGCGCGAGGCCGAGGAGGAGACCGGCCTCGACCCCCGCGGCGTCCAGATATTCGGTGTCCTCCCACGGCTCTACATCCCGGTGAGCGGCTTCGTCGTCACCCCCGTCCTCGGCTGGTGGCGGGAGCCCAGCCCGATCGGCGCGGTCGACCCGCAGGAGACCGCCCGGGTCTTCACCGTCCCCGTGGCGGATCTCACGGATCCCGCGCACCGGGTCACCGCCGTGCACCCCAGAGGTCACACGGGTCCGGCATTCCTGGTCGAATCCGCCCTCGTGTGGGGTTTCACGGCGGGCGTGATCGACCGACTGCTGCACTTCGCGGGCTGGGAACGCCCCTGGGACCGCGACAAGCGGGTCCCGCTCGACTGGCGCGCATGACAGGGTGGCACCCGTGCTGTGTTTCGACGGGGGACGCCGTGTCCCTCGCCGCCTCGTGTTCCGGAACACCGGCCGGACTTCGTGGTGAGAGGAACGTGACGAGGCGAGGCGTGAAGCGGTGAACGTGCTGGACATCCTGTTGCTGGTCGCCGCGGTGTGGTTCGCGGTCGTGGGCTACCGGCAGGGTTTCGTCGTCGGCATCCTGTCGGTGACCGGCTTCCTCGGCGGCGGCCTCGTCGCGGTCTATGTGCTCCCCGTCCTCTGGGACGAGGCGACCGACGGCGCCGAGGTCAACACGACGGCCGCCGTGATCGCCGTCGGAGTGGTGATCGTCTGTGCCTCCGTCGGGCAGGCCCTGACGACGCACCTCGGCAACAAGCTCCGCCGCTACATCACCTGGTCCCCGGCCCGCGCGCTGGACGCCACGGGCGGCGCCCTCGTCAATGTCGTGGCGATGTTGCTGGTCGCCTGGTTGATCGGGTCCGCGCTCGCGGGGACCACGCTGCCGACGCTCGGCCGGGAGGTCCGGGGCTCCAAGGTGCTGCACGGCGTCTCGCAGACCCTGCCCTCGCAGGCGGACTCCTGGTTCGCGGACTTCTCCTCCGTCCTCGCGCAGAACGGCTTCCCGCAGGTCTTCAGCCCGTTCGCCAACGAGCCGATCACCGAGGTCGAGCCGCCCGACCCGGCCCTGGCGCGCAGCGCGGTCGCCACGCGCGCCAAGCGCTCGATCGTCAAGGTCATGGGCACCGCCCGCAGTTGCGGCAAGGTCCTGGAGGGCTCCGGCTTCGTCTTCGCCGACCGCCGCGTCATGACCAACGCGCACGTGGTCGGCGGGGTCGACGAGCCGACCGTGCAGATCGGCGGCGAGGGGCGCAAGTACGACGCGACGGTCGTCCTCTACGACTGGCGGCGCGACATCGCCGTACTCGACGTGCCCGACCTGCCCGCGCCCGTACTGCGGTTCGCCTCTCCCGCCGCCTCCAGCGGCAACGGCGCGATCGTCGCCGGCTTCCCGGAGAACGGCTCGTACAACGTGCAGCCCGCGCGCGTACGCGGCCGGATCACCGCGAGCGGCCCGGACATCTACCACCGCGGCACCGTGCGCCGTGACGTGTACTCACTGTTCGCGACCGTGCGTCAGGGCAACTCGGGCGGTCCCCTGCTCACCCCTCAGGGGCGGGTCTACGGCGTGGTGTTCGCCAAGTCGCTGGACGACGCCGAGACCGGTTACGCCCTCACCGCCGAGGAGATCGAACAGGACATCGACCAGGGGCGCAGGGCGAACCAGCAGGTGGACAGCGACAACTGCGCGTTGTGACGACCGGAGCCGCGTGTTGTACGACCGGAGCCGCGGGTTGTGACCGTTCGAGTTGCGCGTTGTGACGGGCCGCCGGCTGAGGGATGGCCGACGGACTGGCCGGAGCGGTCGTCCGACGGCCTGCCGGTCGGTCAGCCGCGTGCGTGCCGCAGGCGGGCGGAGACCCAGCGGGCGCGGCGGCGGAGGATGTGCGGAATACCCACGCGGGGATCGGCGCCCGCCAACTGCGGGGCGCCCCTCTCATGAGGGCCCGGACCAGCGGCCGAGCGGCGGTTGCGTGCTACGTCGTTGTAGTCGTGCGTCCAGCCCATACCCCGACCGTGCCCCCGCCCCAAGGTCGATAACCTCCCCGCGGGCCTCCAATTGGCCTATGCGTCAGGCACATGGCTGTGCGACGAACAGACGTTCCCTGTTCGGATACCGGGCGTGCCGGTGAGGTGACACGGCGGATGCCCGTACGCCTCGCGGTCGTACCGCCCCGGCCGTCGTACCGCCTCGTCGTCTCGCTGCCGTGCCGGCTCGCTGCCGCGTCGGCTCACCGGCTCACCGGTCCGGTTCGGGGTCCCGCAGCCAGTTGATGAGCTCGGTGGAGAACGCGCCGGGATCCTCCTCGTGCGGAAAGTGTCCCAGGCCGTCGAAGAGGCGCCAGCGGTAAGGGGCCTCGACGTACTCCCCGGAACCGGCCGCGCTGCGCGTGCGCAGGACGGGGTCGAGGGAACCGTGCAGATGCAGCGTCGGCACCCGTACCGGCCGCTTCATGCGCCGGTTGAACTGGAAACCGTCCGGCCGGGCCAGCGAGCGCACCAGCCACCGGTACGGCTCCACCGCGCAGTGCGCGGTGGACGGGATGCACATGGCCTTCTGGTACGCCTCGACCGCGTCGTCGTCCGGCAGCCGGGGCCCCGACCACTCCCGGATCAGCCGCCCGACCAGCGCGCCGTCGTCGGCGGTGAGTCGGCGCTCGGGGACGAAGGGCCGCTGGAACCCCCAGATGTGGGCGCTCGCCGCCGACTGCCTCGGATCCCGCAGCATCGCGGCGCGCCAGCGCCGGGGGTGCGGCATGGAGGCCACCGCGAGCCGGCGCACCAGCTTGGGCCGCATCGCCGCCGCCGTCCACGCCAGATAGCCGCCCAGGTCGTGTCCGACCAGCGCGGCGTCCGGCTCACCGAGGGAGCGGATCACTCCGGTGACGTCCAGCGCGAGGTTGGCCGGGTCGTAGCCGCGCGGCGTACGGTCGCTGCCGCCGACCCCGCGCAGGTCCATCGCCACCGCCCGGAAGCCCGCGTCGGCGAGCGCCACCAACTGGTGCCGCCAGGTCCACCAGAACTGCGGGAACCCGTGCAGCAGCAGTACCAGCGGCCCGTCGCCCAGCTCCGCGATGTGGAAACGGGCGCCGTTGGCTGCGACATCCCGGTGGATCACCTCTTCGCCGCCGGGGACGTCGAGTCGTACGACCGAGGCGGGCTGGGACCAGGGTGTGGCGGGGTCCGTCATGAGGACGAGCGTGCCACAGCCTCGATGTGCGTGTCCGGCAGGTCCGGACGCGGATGCGGCTTGGCGTTCTGCAGCACCCCGGCCGTCTCCTTCACGGAGGCGGCGACCTTCTGCGGTCCCTTGCCCTTCTTGGCCTTCTTCGCGAACGACATGCCGATCAGCCCGAGCAGGCCGGCGACGACCACGTTGGCGGCGAAGGACAGCAGGAAACAGACAGCCAGATTCCAGTGGCTCCAGGTGCGGATCCCGTACGCCAGTGCGAAGTTGAGCATCGGCAGGGAGAACAGCAGCACCGCGCCGGCTCCGGAGAACGCACCGCCGGAGAGCGCGCCGCGCTTCACGTCCTGCTTGAGTTGGGCCTTGGCCAGCGCGATCTCGTCGTGCACCAGTGCGGACATCTCCGCCGTGGCCGAGGCGAACAGCCTGCCGATGCTGGGCTCCGCGCCGACCGGGCTGCCGTCGGGTGCGCTCATCGAGGGTCTCCCTGTTGTCGTGTGGGTCGTGTCGGGTCGTCGTACGTGAGTGCGTCTCTTGCGTGCGTCGCTTGCGTGCGGCGCCGGGTGGTCTCTTGAGCGGGGCTCTGGAGTTCTGGGCCTCAGGGTTGCTGCGTCTCCGCGTCTCCGCGTCTCTGGGGTCCCGGGGCGCGGTCTGTCGTCCGTGCGCCGTCGGAGACGTTTCGACGTTTTGTGCACAGGTCAGATCATGCCGGACCGTGGTCCCCCTCGCCTGCCCCGCCCGTCACTTCGGCAAGCCTTCGATGTTCGGCGGCCCTGGCCTCGTAGATCTCGGCCATGCGCAAGTGGTACGCCGGATCGTGCTCCTCGTAGACGTCGGGGATGCCGTCCTCGTCCTCGTCGCGCTCCTCCTCCGCCGACAGGGCCCGGTACTTGGCGTTGCGGATCTTCAACAGTACGGCCGCCAGCACGGCGGCGATCAGCGAGCCGCACAGCACCGCGGCCTTCGCCTCGTCGGTCAGCACCGGGTCGTCGGTGAACGCGAGTTCGCCGATGAGGAGGGAGACGGTGAAGCCGATGCCGGCCAGCGTGGCGAGCGCGAAGACGTCCGACCAGGTCAGTTCGTCGCTGAGCGAGGCCCGGGTGAAACGGGCCGTCAGCCAGGTGCCGCCGAAGACGCCGAGCGCCTTTCCGAGGACGAGGCCGAGCACGACACCGAGCGTCTCCGGTTTCCCGAACACATCTCCGAGCGCGCCGCCGGACAGGGAGACACCCGCGCTGAACAGGGCGAACAGAGGCACCGCGAGACCGGCGGACAGAGGGTGCACCAGATGTTCGATGCGCTCGCCGGGGGAACGCTCCTCACCCTCGCGGCGGTGGCACCGCAGCATCAGGCCCATCGCGACACCGGCGATCGTGGCGTGCACGCCGCTGTTGTACATCAGCGCCCAGATCACCACGGCGAGCGGGACGTACACGTACCAGCCCCGTACCTCTTTGCGCAGCAGCAGCCAGAAGAGGACGAGGCCGGCGACGGCGCCGCCGAGCGCGGCGAAGTTCAGCCCGTCGGTGAAGAAGACCGCGATGATCAGGATGGCGAACAGGTCGTCGACGACGGCGAGCGTGAGCAGGAAGGCGCGCAGCGCGGAGGGCAGAGAGGTGCCGATGACCGCGAGGACGGCCAGTGCGAACGCGATGTCGGTGGCGGTGGGGACCGCCCAGCCGGAGAGCGAGCCGCCGCCGACGAGCGCGGTGAGGGTGTAGACGAGCGCGGGCGCGGCCATTCCGCACAGTGCGGCCACGACGGGCAGGGCGGCCGCGCGCGGATCCTTGAGGTCCCCGGCGACCAGTTCGCGTTTGAGCTCGACACCGGCGACGAAGAAGAAGACGGCCAGCAGGCCGTCGGCGGCCCAGTGCGCCACGGAGAGGTGCAGGCCGAGTGCGGAGGGCCCGAAGTGGAAGTGGCTCACGCTTTCGTAGCTGTGGCCGAGACCGGGCAGATTCGCCCAGATCAGTGCCGCGACCGCGGCGAGAAGGAGGATGACTCCGCCGACGGTCTCGGTGCGCAGGGCCTCGGCGACGTAGTTCCGCTCGGGCAGCGAGAGACGGCCGAGGAACCTGCGGTCACCGTTGCGGGGCCGGCCGGGCCGAACGGGCTGGTCGGCTGTACGGGGCTTGCGGGGCGGGGCCACGAGGGGGACCTCCGGGTGAGTGGGCAGCACGCATTACGTGCCGACCAGACTTCCCGGCGCGCCCGAAAAAACCTTTGCTCTTGTGGAGGGTGTCCCGACAAGCCTACCCAGGACCCACCCCTTGGGCCACGGTACGGCTCCTGACTCCCGGCTCCCGGGGGCAGATCGGGCGGGTTGAGCAGGGCGAGCAGGCCGGTCAGAAGGTCCCGGCCGAGGCCGGCGGGCCCCGCTCGGGTGGGGTCCTGGGGCCGGAGCGGACAGGACCGGCCGGGGTCGGGGCGGGGCCACCCGGCCCCGACCAGGTGGACCGGCCCCGACCAGGTGGACCGGCCCCGACCCCGGCCCCGGATCAGTCCTCCGACGCCGCCGCCGGCAGCTTCGCCTGGATCAGGTCCATCACCGTCGAATCGGTGAGCGTGGTCACGTCACCGAGCTGACGGTTCTCGGCCACGTCCCGCAGCAGCCGCCGCATGATCTTCCCGGAGCGGGTCTTCGGCAGCTCCGCCACCGGCAGGATCCGCTTCGGCTTCGCGATCGGCCCCAGGGTCGCGCCCACGTGGTTGCGCAGCTCGCCGACGAGGTTCTCCGTTTCCGCCGCCGTGCCCCGCAGGATGACGAAGGCGACGATCGCCTGTCCGGTCGTCTCGTCGGCCGCGCCGACCACGGCCGCCTCGGCGACCGACGGGTGCGAGACGAGGGCGGACTCGACCTCGGTGGTGGAGATGTTGTGCCCGGAGACCAGCATCACGTCGTCGACGCGGCCCAGCAGCCAGATGTCCCCGTCGTCGTCCTTCTTGGCGCCGTCACCGGCGAAGTACTTGCCCTCGAAACGGGCCCAGTAGGTGTCGAGGAACCGCTGGTCGTCGCCCCAGATGGTGCGCAGCATGGACGGCCACGGCTCGGTGAGCACCAGGTAACCGCCGCCGCCGTTGGGCACCTCGTTCGCCTCGTCGTCGACGACCGTCGCGGAGATGCCCGGCAGTGGGCGCTGCGCCGAGCCCGGCTTGGCGTCGGTCACGCCCGGCAGCGGGGAGATCATGATGCCGCCGGTCTCCGTCTGCCACCAGGTGTCCACGACCGGGGTGCGGTCGCCGCCGATGTGCTTGCGGTACCAGATCCACGCCTCGGGGTTGATCGGCTCGCCGACCGAGCCCAGGACCCGCAGCGAGGACAGGTCGAACTTCGCGGGGATGTCGTCGCCCCACTTCATGAACGTTCGGATCGCGGTCGGCGCGGTGTAGAGGATCGACACCTTGTACTTCTGGACGATCTCCCAGAAGCGGCCCTGGTGCGGGGTGTCGGGCGTGCCCTCGTACATGACCTGCGTCGCGCCGTTGGCCAGCGGACCGTAGACGATGTACGAGTGGCCGGTGACCCAGCCCACGTCGGCCGTGCACCAGTACACGTCCGTCTCGGGCTTGAGGTCGAAGACCGACCAGTGCGTGTACGCCACCTGGGTGAGGTAGCCGCCGGAGGTGTGCAGGATGCCCTTCGGGCGGCCCGTCGTACCTGACGTGTAGAGGATGAACAGCGGGTGTTCGGCCTCGAACGCTTCGGCCGTGTGCTCGGCCGACTGCTTCTGCGTGAGTTCGTGCCACCACACGTCACGGCCCTCGGTCCAGGCGACTTCCTGGCCCGTGCGCCGTACGACGACCACGTGCTCCACGGTGGTGCCCTCGCGGCCCACCGCGTCGTCGACCGCCGGCTTGAGCGCGGAGGGCTTGCCGCGCCGGTAGCCGCCGTCGGCGGTGATGACGACGCGGGCGTCGGCGTCCTCGATACGGGTGGCCAGCGCGTCCGCCGAGAAGCCGCCGAAGACGACCGAGTGCGCGGCTCCGATGCGGGCGCAGGCCAGCATGGCGATCGCCGTCTCGGGGATCATCGGCATGTAGACGGCGACCCGGTCGCCCTTGCGCACGCCCAGCTCCAGCAGGGCGTTGGCCGCCCTGGACACCTCGTCCTTGAGCTCCGCGTAGGTGATCGTCCGGCTGTCGCCGGGCTCGCCCTCGAAGTGGATGGCGACCCGGTCGCCGTTGCCCGCCTCGACGTGCCGGTCCACGCAGTTGTACGCCACGTTCAGTCGGCCGTCCTGGAACCACTTGGCGAACGGCGGGTTCGACCAGTCCAGCGTCTCGGTCGGCTCGGTGGCCCAGGTCAGCCGACGGGCCTGCTCGGCCCAGAAGCCGAGTCTGTCAGCCTTGGCCTGTTCATACGCCTCGGCCGTGACGTTGGCGTGCGCGGCGAGTTCTGCGGGAGGCGCGAAGCGACGCTCCTCCTTCAGGAGGTTGGAGAGGGAAGGATTCTCGCTCACTTTCCCATCTCCTCCGTCAGAAGGCCGGCCAGGCTTTTGTTGCTCACGACATCTCCCTTTCCCAGGGTGTCCGTTGTGTCCCAGGCCACAGCTCATCAGACCGGCACCCCCGATGACAAGGGTCGCCGGACAAATGGTTTAGACCTCTTGTGATGTGCAGGCTATGGCCCGGGTCCGGCTCCCCGGCGCCGGGCCACACGTTCTCACGGGCGGCGGACGTGATCGGTTCACCAGCGTGGCGGGCCGTGTGCGACCCGCCGCTCCTCAGGCCGGCGTGCCCCGGACGGGCCGCAGGGCCTCCACCCGGGTGAACACCCCCTCCCGCGTCCCGTCCCCCGGCGTGCCGTTCAGCAGGTAGGCCTGTGCTCTGCCCACGTGGAAGTACATGCCCTGCAGATCGAGCGAGCCCTCGTGCAGGGCGCGGGCCACGCACTCGTGCGCTGCCAGGTGCTCCAGCTGCTGCACCACATTGGTCAGACAGAGCCTTTCGGCGATGTCGGCGGGCTCCCCGTCGGCGAACCGTGCCCCGGGCCTGTCGCCGGCGGTCATCCGGTGCACGCTCGGCCGCCCGTGCCGCAGCCAGCGCCCGAGCGGCGTCCGCGCCGCATCTAGTCTGCCCGGCCCATCCGTCCTGCCGGGCCCAACCGGCGGACCGAGCCTGTCCGGCCCACCTGGTCCACCTGGTCCGTCCGGCCCGTCCGGCCCACTTGAGTTGCCCGGCCAGTCGGCCGCGGTCGTCGGTTCAGCTGTCGCCAGCAGGGCCTGCACCGCCCCGCAGCCCGAGTGCCCGCAGACCGTGATGGACCGCACCCGCAGCACGTCGACCGCGTACTCGATGGCCGCCGCCACCGAGTCGTCACCGCTCTCCTCGCCGGGCATCGGCACGAGATTGCCCACGTTGCGCACGACGAACAGGTCGCCGGGACCGCTGGCAGTGATCATCGAGGTGACGACTCTGGAGTCGGAGCAGGTGAGGAAGAGCTGCGACGGGTTCTGTCCCTCCCGGGCGAGCCGCGCCAGCTCGTCGCGCATCAGGGGCGCGGTGCGGTGCTGGAAGGCGCTGATGCCTCGGGCGAGTTGATACTGCCCGCTCGTGGGCGGTCGCTCGTCACCGGGCGCCCGTGAGTCGGTCACCCGCTGCCCGTCGACGGAGCGCTGTTCTCCGGCGGACCCGCCGTCCCCGTCCGGCGGACCTGTGGGCCGCGTGGCGGACTCCGGGGCGCACTGGTGGTTGCGCCAGGGTGTCCATGGCCCGCAGTGGCAGACCGGTGTCCTGGGGACCGGCTCGGCGAACCGGGGCCCCGCCCGCCCCGTCAGCTCCACCGAGCCGCCCCGTGCGAGGTGTTGTCTGCGCCAGTCCTGCAGCGCTTCGTAGGCGGCGTGGTCCATGAAGGAGCCGTCGAGCTCCACGACCGTGTCCGCCCCGGGTGGCACCAGATGCAGGGTCCGGCTGAGTCGGGGCACGGCGAGGAACGTCAACTGTCCGCGGGCGTGCAGATGATGGACGCCGTCACGCTCCTCGTGGGTGATACGGGTACGGGCCAGCCGGTGCAGGGCGACGGCGACGGCGGCGGCGATGCCGAGGGCTACGCCCTGCAGGACACCGAGGAGGACGACACCGGCGAGGGTGACCGCGTACACCGGCATCTCGCGGTGACGGGTGACGGTGCGGATGTGGCGTGGCGAAACCATCTGGATGCCGACCGCCATGACGAGCGCGGCGAGGGCGGCGAGGGGGATCAGCTGCAGTGCCGGGACCAGGAGCAGCGCGGCGACCACCATCCAGATGCCGTGCAGCATCGTGGAGTTCCGACTCACCGCGCCCGCGCGCACGTTGGCCGTCGAACGGACGGCGACACCCGCGATCGGCAGTCCGCCGAGTGCGCCGGACAGGATGTTGCCGGCGCCCTGTCCGAGCAGTTCCCGGTCGAGGTCGGAGCGGTCCACGTGAGCGTGGGCGCCGGTGCGGGAGGCGACCAGCTTGTCCACCGCGACCGCGCCCAGCAGCGACTGCACGCTGCACACCAGCGTGATGGTGAGGACGGCGGCGACGAGGCCGGGCACCGGGCCGTCCGGGAACCCGGCCAGTGCGTGGTTGCGCCAGGAGGGCAGTTCGACCTTGGGCAGGGTGAGCGCGGCCAGCGAGGCGGCCGCGGTGGCCGTGGCCACCGCGACGAGGGGGGCGGGGATGGTCCGCAGCAGGCGTCCGGTGCGGCCCGGAAGGCGTGGCCAGAGCAGCAGCAGCCCCAAGGTGAGGACGCTCGTCGACAACGCGGCAGTATCGAGGTGCGCGACCTGGCCGGGCAGTGCGCGCAGGTTGTCCGGCACGGCGCTCTGCGGGGTGCCGCCGAGCACGATGTGCACCTGGGCGACGGCGATGGTCACCCCGATGCCGGCGAGCATGCCGTGCACGATCGCGGGACTGACCGCGAGTGCCGTACGGGCCACACGCAGGCAGCCGAGGAGGAGCTGGGCGCAGCCGGCAAGGACAGTGATCGCGCAGGTGGCGCGCCATCCGTAGCGCTGGATGAGGTCGGCGGTGACCACGGTGAGCCCGGCGGCGGGACCGCTGACCTGCAGCGGGGAGCCGCCGAGCCGACCGGTGACGAGGCCGCCGACGGCCGCGGCCACCAGGCCGGCCTGCAGGGGCGCGTCGGTGGCGAGGGCGATGCCCAGGGACAGCGGGAGTGCGATCAGGAAGACCGCGATCGATGCCGACAGATCGGCGCCGGCGATGCGGAACCGGCGGCGTGGCGCGGGCGGGGGGCTGTGTGGTGGGTGGGTGCGCCTGGTGTGGCTCGGATCGGTGGCGTGAGTGGGCAGGCAGGCTGACACGGGTGTCGTCTCCTCTGGAGGCACGGCTGGCAGCGATGGGTACTGCATTGCCAAGATTCGGCAAATCAAAAGTAATGCAAAGTAAAAAAGAGAGTAGCTGGAATCCGAGCAAGTGGCGCAATAAGTCACTCTTGCGGGTTAGTCAGTAATTTCATCGGCTTGTCATACAAATTCCTTCGAAGTCGCGTGCGACCTTGACCGGGCTGTTCGCGTGCGCGGTTTTCGTCCCGTACGGCGGCCCGCCGGACGGGCTCCGCGGCACGCCCGACCGGCCTTGCCCCGAACGAAGGAAGAAGGTGGGCGGAGATGGCCGCCACCCAGAAGATCGCCGCAGGCGTCGCACTCGCCGCGGCCTGTGCCACCGCGGTCGCCGGCTGCGCGACCGACACCACTCACGCCCCGCCCGGGGAACACGCCTCCGGCGCCCCTGGGCGTTCCGGTGTACCCGGCGGCAAGCAGGGCGCCGGTGCGCCGGCCGCTCCGGGCAGCGTGTTCCGCCCCCTCGGCGACGGCTCCACCGCGTACACGGGTGCGCAGCCCCACCTGCCCAGACCCGAGCGGCTGAAGCCCGGCCAGCAGCCCCCGCAGTTCGTTGTCTTCTCCTGGGACGGCGCGGGAGAGGACAGCCAGAAGCTGTTCTCGCGCTTCCGTCAGGTCGCCAAGGACAACGACGCGACCATGACCTTCTTCCTCAGCGGGGTCTACATGCTCCCCGAGGAGAAACGCGACCTGTACCGGCCGCCGCAGCACGCGCCCGGCCGTTCGGACATCGGCTTCAACGACGAGCAGGGCATCCGGGACACCGCCACCCAGGCGCGTCTGGCGTGGCTGGAGGGCAATGAGATCGGGACCCATTTCAACGGACACTTCTGCGGGCCCGACGGCGGGGGCGGCAAGTGGTCGGTCGACGAATGGAAGTCCGAGATCACCCAGGCCAAGTCGTTCGTGAAGTCCTGGAAGACCAATGCCCCCGGCCTGAAGAACCTGCCTCCGCTGCCCTTCGACTACGACAAGGAGCTCATCGGCGGGCGCACGCCCTGTCTGGAGGGTCAGAAGAACTTCGTCAAGGCGGCCCGCGACCTGGGCTTCCGGTACGACAGTTCCGGCGTGAACGAACAGGTGTGGCCCGCCAAGAAGGAAGGTCTCTGGGACCTGTCCATGCAACTCGTGCCTTTCCCCGGGCACTCGTACCAGCAGCTCACCATGGACTACAACTTCATGGTCAACCAGTCGGGCACTCGCACCCAGGGCGACCCCGGCAAGCGGGAGATGTGGGGCGACCAGATGCGCGACGGCCTCCTGCAGGGCTTCGACCGCGTCTATCACGGCAACCGCGCGCCCCTGATCATCGGCAACCACTTCGAGTCCTGGAACGGCGGTACCTATATGCGCGCCGTCCAGGAGGTCGTCGAAAGCGTGTGCAACAAGCCTGAGGTGCGCTGCGTCTCCTTCCGTCAACTGGCCGACTGGCTGGACGCTCAGGACCCGCGGGTCCTCGCCGAACTGCGCGGCCTGAAGGTGGGCGAGGCCCCGAAGGCGGGATGGGCCTCCTTCCTGTCGGACCGGTCGGCCCCGGCACCGAAGGGGGTGCCCGGGGCACCGGCGGAGAGAGCTGAGAAGGGCGAGCGCAGCAGCAAGGGCTAGGCGGGCGCCGCATCACCGGGCCGGGCGCCCGGACGTGAAGAAGGACACTCCCGCACGTCCGGGCGGTCCGGGTGCGTAGGGTCGTACTCATGAGTACGACAGGTGCGACCGCCGATCCGCTCGCCGCCCTCGCGACGCTGCCCGGCGTGCCCGAGGCCGTGGAATCCGTGCGCAAGGCAGTGGACCGGGTCTACGGACACCGGATCATGCGGCGCCGCAGCAACGAGATCACCTCCGAGGCCGCACTGCGCGGTGCCCGTGGCTCGGCGGCGCTGTCCGGCGCCGACTGGGCGCTCGAGGAAGTACGCCGTCGCACCGACTTCGGCGACGGCGACGCCCGTACGGTCGGTGCGGCGCTGCGGCTGACCGCGGAGGCCGGGCAGCTGCTGTCCATCTGGAGGCAGTCCCCCCTGAGGGTGCTGGCGCGGTTGCACCTGGTGGCGGCAGCGAGCGAGGAGGACGAGGTCGGACGTCCCCGTCGGGACGGCGAGCCGGTCCACGAGCCGCTCGTCGAACTGCCGCTCCCGGGTGCCGCCGAGGTCTCGGGCCGTCTGGACGGTCTCTCCGAGCTGGTCATCGCGGGCGGTTCGGCGCCCGCCCTGGTGACCGCGGCCGTCGTGCACGGCGAGCTGGTTGCCCTGCGGCCGTTCGGCTCGTACAACGGTGTCGTCGCGCGCGCGGCGGAGCGCCTCGTACTGGTCGGCAGCGGCCTGGATCCCAAGGCGGTGTGCCCCTCGGAGGCGGGCCACGCCGAGCTGGGCCGGGCGGCGTACGTCGCCGCCCTGGAGGGATACGTCAGCGGCACCCCGGAGGGCATGGTCGCTTGGATCACCCACTGCGGCCGGGCCGTCGAGCTGGGCGCCCGGGAGTCGACGGCGGTGTGCGAGGCACTCCAGCGCGGGGCAGCGTGACGCCACGTACGGCGCGCAGGAATGTGCGTGCTCGTACGGGCACAAGAATGCGGCGGTACGACAATCGTACCGCCGCTGGCATGGGCGCCGGGTTACCAAGCGTCCTCGATATGTTGCCCATCAGGTCGGGTACTTCGCCCGTCACCTGGTGCGGCTGGCCCGTAATCGACGGGTCGACGTCGCGTGGGTGCCCGGTGTCCATGCGCGGTCCGTGGGACCAACAGCGTTACAAAAGGGGATCCTCGCGGATGTCCTTCGGTCTCGCGGTCCGTTGATTCCTTTGTACTCCTGGACCCGGACAAGGGGAAGTGGAGCCCGCGCTTCTTTACTTTTGTCGTCAAAAGCTCATGAATCGGGCGTGCGGCGATGAGGGGGCGGTGAGTGGAGGAGGGCTTGGCCGGCGGACGGGCCGCCAGGCGGACGGGCCGATGCCGGGCGGAGACCGGTGTTCCGCCGAGGCGTCAGGCGGTTGCCGCGCGCCGCCTGCTGGCGTACCAGACAAGTCCCGCCGTGGCCGCCGCCGCTCCCACCGCGGCCATCGCCACGAGAGCCGGCCGTGGCGGCACCGAGAACCCGGGCAGCCGTTGCTTGAGTCGTACCGGTCGGTGGAAGTCGAGCACCGGCCAGCCGCGGGCGACGGCCTCGCGGCGCAGCGCCCGGTCGGGGTTGACGGCGTGCGGGTGTCCGACGGACTCCAGCATCGGGACATCGGTCGCGGAGTCGCTGTACGCGTAGCAGCGGGCGAGGTCGTACCCCTCGGAGGCGGCCAGTTCGCGCACCGCTTCCGCCTTGGTCGGTCCGTACGCGTAGTACTCCACCTCGCCGGTGAAGCAGCCGTCGTCGCCCACCACCATCCGGGTCGCCACGACCCGGTCCGCGCCGAGCAGTTCCCCGATGGGTTCGACCACTTCGGCACCGGAGGTGGAGACGATGACGACATCGCGTCCGGCGGTGTGGTGCGCCTCGATCAGGGACGCGGCCTCGTCGTAGATGATCGGGTCGATGAGGTCGTGCAGCGTCTCGGCGACGATCTCCTTCACCTGCTGGACGTTCCAGCCCCGGCAGAGCGCGGACAGGTACTGCCGCATGCGCTCCATCTGGTCGTGGTCCGCGCCGCCGGCCAGGAAGACGAACTGGGCATAGGCGGTACGCAGGACGGCCCGGCGGTTGATCAGGCCGCCTTGGTAGAACGACTTGCTGAACGTGAGCGTGCTCGACTTCGCAATGACCGTCTTGTCCAGGTCAAAGAAGGCCGCTGTGCGGGGCGAGGAGTGCTTTTCCACGGGCCCGAGCATATGCGCCCACCATTCGGGCTAGCGCGGGGCGCGGCTGGTTTGCCTGAGAGGGGCTTCGGGTACACCATGGAAGTCACGGATCGTTCGCGACCGTGCTAACCCGGCCCGACTCCTCCCCCCCCGAGTCGGCCGTGGAGACGACCCCCGCTCTCCCCCCCGGCGGGGGTCGTCGCATGTCCGGATGGGTTTTCTCGTTCCGAGCCCGGTTGATGCAACGGCCCTGCGTGGAACCGGGGGTTATTTGTCATGGGCATGACTTGCTACTCAGGGTAGTCATGGTGTAGCGGTATGACAGTCGTACGCCGTTCACCGATATGGGTGAGCGCGATATCCACAATCGCCGAGTTGTCCACCGTTTTGGACCAAGATCCACACGATTTCGGGGAGCGCCACATCGTGTTTCCAGCGCGTCCACTCGCGGCGAGTTCGGCGGAGTTCATGGCCGGTTGTCGTTTGTCGGACGCAATGGCCGGTTCGTATCGGCTGTTCGCCGTGAGAACCCGACGACGAAGGGGCTGGAGACCGTGACGGAAACCATCGAGCACGACGGGACACACCGCGCAGAGGGACGGCAGCGCGGACCGCTGATCGTCACCGAGGACACCGAGCTGCTCGACGACCTGCTGCGCCTGTGCGCCGCCGCGGGTGCCCGGCCCGAGGTGCATCCGACGGTGCCCGAGGGCCGGGAACGCTGGGAGGCGGCGCCCTTGGTGCTGGTCGGGAACGACGCGGTGCCCCGGGTCCGGGGGGCCACCCGCAGGCGGGGAGTGGTGCTGGTCGGACGGGACCAGGACGACTCGGGAGTGTGGCGCCGGGCCGTCGAGATCGGGGCCGACCACGTCCTCGTGCTCCCGGACGGCGAACAGTGGCTGGTCGACCGCATCGCCGACGTCACCGAGGGCGTGGGGCGTCCGGCCCTGACCGTCGGGGTGCTCGGCGGACGTGGCGGGGCGGGCGCCTCCACACTGGCCTGCGCGCTCGCCGTCACCTCCGCCCGCGAGGGCCGGCGCACCCTCTTGGTGGACGCGGACCCGCTGGGCGGCGGACTGGACGTCCTGCTGTGCGGTGAGTCGGCGCGCGGTCTGCGCTGGCCCGCCTTCGCCGCCTCGCGGGGCCGCGTGGGCAGCGGGGCACTGGAGGAGTCACTGCCCGCGCTGCACGCCCTGCGAGTGCTGAGCTGGGACCGGAGCGACGCCGTGACGGTGCCTCCCGAAGCTGTCCGTGCCGTCCTGGCCGCCGCCCGTCGACGCGGGGGCACGGTGGTCGTCGACCTGCCGCGCCGATTCGACGAGGGCACCGCCGAGGTTCTCGCACAGGTCGACCTGGGGCTCCTGGTCGTCCCGGCCGAGCTGCGCGCGATCGCCGCGGCCCGGCGGGTGGCGTCGGCGGCCGGCCTGGTCCTGGGCGACCTCCGGGTTGCGGTGCGCGCCCCCTTCGCGCCCGGGTTGGACGACCGTGAGGTGGCCCGGTTGCTCGGGCTGCCGCTGGCCGGCGAGGTGCCGACGGAACTCCTCGCCCCGGACGGGGGCACACCGCCCGGAGCGGCGGCGCGAGGCCCGCTCGCCCGCTTCTGCTCGGCCTTCTGGAGCCGGGCCCTGACCGGGACGGAGGCGGCGTGAACGGCGTCGGCGTGCGAAGCGGTGGCGGAAGCGGCAATGGCCTCGGGAGCGGAGGCGGGAGCGGCAGGGCCAGTGGCCGTGGAAGTGGCGTCGGCACGGAGCGCGCCGACGACCGCCGTTCCGAGACCGGACATGCCGCACTGTTGGACGGGGTGCGGCGATGGCTGGCCGAGAGCGGGGCCGAACCGACCCCCGCACGCGTGGCACAGGCCCTGCGGGAGCAGGGCAGGGTGCTGGGCGACGCCGAAATCCTCGGCACCGCCGAGCGGCTGCGCTCCGAACTGGTCGGCAGCGGGCCGCTGGAACCGTTGCTCGCCGACCCCTCGGTGACCGACGTGCTGGTCTCGGCGCCCGATCGGGTCTGGGTGGACCGCGGCGGCGGCCTGGTGCTCACGCCGGTGACCTTCCCGGACGCGGCGGCCGTACGGCGTCTCGCACAGCGCCTCGCGGCCGTGGCGGGACGGCGCCTCGACGATGCGCGGCCCTGGGTGGACGCTCGGCTTCCGGACGGCACCCGACTCCATGCCGTCCTGCCTCCGGTCGCCGTCGGTTCCACCTGTCTGTCCCTCCGGGTGGTCCGGCCGCGCGCCTTCACCCTCGGCGAGCTGGTCGAGGCGGGCACGGTACCGCCCGGCGGCGACCGCCTGCTGCGGGCACTGATCGACGCCCGGCTGTCGTACGTCATCAGCGGTGGCACCGGCTCGGGCAAGACGACTCTGCTCAGCGCGTTGCTGGGCCTGGTGGACCCGGGGGAGCGGATCGTCCTTGCCGAGGACTCCGCGGAGCTGCGGCCGCACCACCCCCATGTGGTGCGGCTGGAGGGACGTCCCGCCAACCAGGAGGGCGCCGGCCTGGTCGAACTACCGGACCTGGTGCGGCAGGCGCTGCGGATGAGACCCGACCGGCTGGTCGTCGGCGAGGTGCGGGGCCCGGAGGTCGTCTCCCTGCTGGCGGCTCTGAACACAGGACATGACGGCGGTTCGGGCACGCTTCACGCCAACGCGGCGGCCCAGGTGCCTGCCCGTCTCGAAGCGCTCGGCACCGCCGCCGGACTCGATCGCGCGGCCCTGCACAGCCAGCTCGCCGCCGCACTGTCGGTCGTTCTTCACCTCGTGCGCGACCGCACCGGTTGGCGGCGCATCGCCGAGGTGCACGTCCTGGAGCGGGACGCGGCCGGGTGGGTGGTCACCGTGCCCGCGCTGCGCTGGGGCAGGAACGCCTTCGTCCGGGAGGAGGGCTGGGAGCGGCTGAGAGTCCTCCTCCGACAGGCGGGCGTGGACGAGGGCGAAGGCGAAGGCGCGGGCGAGGACGCGACGACGGAGACCGGGATCGGAGGACGAGCGGGTGCTGTGCGATGCGGTGAGTAGGGCCCGGGTGAGGGGCGGGAGCAGGACAAGGGATGAGGGCTGACGATGAGGGGAGTGGGGCGGTGACGGGGATGGGCGTGGTGGCCGCGTGCGCCGGTCTGGTCTGCGCGGGGACGGCCGCCTGGTTGCTCGGCGGGCGGCACGGCGGCCCCGGGCGGGCCCGGCTGCTGCTCGCCGGTGCGGACGGCGGGGCAGGTGAGACGGCTGCCGGGGGCGGAACCGGAAGGGGCGCCGGGGCCGGGGCCGAGCTGTGGCAGTTGGTGCTCGCGCGGGTGGGCCGGCTCGGCGCCGAGTGGTGGTCGGTGGCTGCGGGCATCGTGCTGGCGCTGCTCGGCATGTCGGTACTCCCGCTGCTGGCCGGGGCGCTCGGCGTTCCGGCTCTGCGGAAGGTGCGGATGGCCCGGGGGGCGCAACGGGATCGGGAACGCAACGGTGAGGCGGTCATCGCGCTGTGCGCGGCGCTCGCCGGTGAAGTGCGCGCGGGACGGCAGCCGGGCGAGGCACTGCGGCACGCGGCACAGGACTCGGGCGGTCTCGGCGGAGCCAGGGCGGCGGTGCTGGCGGCGGCCCGCTTCGGCGGCGACGTACCTGGCGCGCTCACCGAAGCGGCGCGCGGGCCGGGGGCCGAGGGACTGCTGGGGCTGGCCGCCTGCTGGCGGGTGGCCGTCGACCGGGGCGCGGGGCTGGCCGCCGGGCTCGACCGGCTGGAGGCAGCCCTGCGCGCGGAGCGCGACCAGCGAGCCGACCTGCGGGCCCAACTGGCGGGAGCCCGGTCGACGGCGGTGATGCTCGCCGGACTCCCCGTGCTCGGCCTGCTGCTGGGCACCGCTCTGGGCGCCGATCCGCTGCATGTGGTGCTGCATACCGGTCCGGGGCTGATGTGCCTGCTCGTCGGTGCGGTGCTGGAAGGCGCGGGGCTGTGGTGGGCGCTGCGGATCGTCCGGGGAGCGGAGGAGGCATGAGCGGGCGGTACATGGCCGGATTCCTGGCGCTGGGGGTGGAGCTCCCGCTTGTCCACAGGCTGGGAACGGTGTCTGCGCTGACGGCGGCCCTGTGGTGGTCGGCCCGTGCCCTCACCCGGATGCGGCGCGCACGGCGACTGCGGCGACGGCTGAAAGCGGTGCTGCTTCGCAGATCGGTGGGCCGACGACAGTACGGGCTCCGCGTACGAGACATGGCGCAGGGGTGGCTGCCTCCGGTCGGGGCGGTATGCGGAACGTGGGCCCTGATCGGGGGTGTCGGCGGCCTGCTGCCGGGACTGCTCGCGGGAGCCGCCCTCCGGTGGTGGCGGCTGCGGCGTCAGCGAGGCACCGGGACCGGCTCCCGGGCGGGGGAAACGGCGGCCGACGACACGCTCGCCGCCCGCCAGCTACCGCTCGCGGCGGATCTCCTGGCCGCCTGCATCGCGGCCGGCGCCACCCCGGTGACCGCAGCCCAGGCGGTGGGCGAAGCTCTCATGGGACCCGTCGGAGAGCGGTTGGCGACCGGGGCGGCCGAGGTTCGGCTCGGCGGTGAACCGGCCACCGCCTGGCGGGAGCTGGCGGAGCTGCCGGGTGCGGCATCACTGGCCCGGCTGCTGGAGAGGGCCGGTGATTCGGGTGCCCCGGCTGCCGTCCCCGTGGCCCGCCTCGCCGCGGATGCCCGAGCGGAGCGGGGCCGTGCCGCGACGGCAAGGGCCCGGCGGGCGGGTGTCCTGATCACCATGCCGTTGGGCCTGTTCTTCCTGCCGGCCTTCCTCGTGGTGGGTGTTCTGCCCGTGGTGATCGGACTGGCCGGCGGACTGTTGAGCGGAGGTGGCGCCTGAGGAGCGAACCCGAGACGCGAACCGCGAACTCGATACGAGAACACCGACGTGGACCCGTGCGGTGCACGGGAGATGACGGACGAGACACCGCAGTCAGGCCAATGGCAGCAGGAACGACACACAGCGACAGCGACACGGGGGTCGAGATGAGCAGGACCGAACGAAACCGAGGACGAGGACGGGAGCGCGGAGCAGGACAGATGCGGGAACCAGGGCGATCGCAAATGCGGGCGCGGATGCGGACGTGGATGCGGGCGCTGGCGTGGATGCGCGCTCCGGTGCATGAGTTGCGCAGCCTGTATGAGCGGCGGACGCTGCGCCAGGACAGCGGAATGGTCACCTCCGAATACGCCGTCGGCATTATCGCGGCGGTGGGGCTGGCGGCAGTGCTCTACAAGGTGCTGACAAGCGGCCAGGTGGCCGGGGAACTGCAGGACATCGTGAAGCGGGCGCTCAGTGTCCGTATGTGAACGGGCGAGGCCCGTGGACGCACGGGGTGACCGCGGCACAGTACGGCGGGCGATGGCGGACCGGATGCGCGACCGCGGCTTCGTGACGGCGGAAGCGGCAGTCGTACTGCCCGGGCTGGTGCTCTTCGTGATGGCGCTGATGTGGGCGCTGCTCGCCGCGTCCGCGCAGATCCAGTGCGTGGACGCGGCGCGGGCCGGGGCCCGTGCCGCGGCTCGGCAGGACCCGTCCGACACGGTCCGGGCGACGGCCCGCCGGGCGGCCCCGGAGGGGGCGACGGTGACGGTGGGCCGGGAGGGCGACCTCGTCCGAGTGACGGTGGTGGCCCATCCGCCCGGGCCGGACACGCTGACGCTGGAGCTGCGCAGCACGGCCGTGGCCCTGGCGGAGGAGACGGTGGGGGTGGGCACATGAGTGCGGAGGGAGGAGGAGTCGACCCGCGGGTTCCCAGTGACCGCGACGCCCGCCGCCCCCGAGGTGATCGCGGCTCGGCCGCGGTCTGGGTGGTCTTCGCGCTTGCCGGAGTATGTGCCGTGTTCGGTGCCCTGCTGCTGGCGGGTCAGGCGGTGGTCGTGCGGCACCGGGCGGCGGGTGCCGCTGACCTCGCCGCGCTGGCAGCCGCGGATCGCTGGACGCAGGGCGGTGGGCCGGCCTGCGACACGGCCCGGCGGGTGGCACGGGCGCAGGGCGCGCGGCTGGTGCGGTGTGAGATCGAGGGCGAGGTCTCCGACGTGACGGCGGCTTCGGGGAGGGGGCCGTTCACGGTCCGGGTGCGGGCCCGCGCGGGTCCGCCCGGGGCCTACCCGGCCGGAGACACCGCCCCGGCGCTCCCCTCCGCGCCGCGCACCGCCGTGCCCTCGCCCGCCGTGCCCTCGCCCGCCGTGCCTGCGCCCGACGTGCGCGCGCCCGACGTGTCGTCGTCCTCGGCGTCGCCGTGCTCCGTGTCCTCGCCCCCCGACCCTCCCCGCAGGAGTTCGGCCAGCAGGCGTACGGCGCCCCTCTTGTGCAGCGGCTCGTTGCCGTTGCCGCACTTGGGGGACTGGATGCAGGAGGGGCAGCCGGCCTCGCACTCGCAGGAGGCGATGGCCTCTCGGGTGGCGGTGAGCCACTCCCGGGCGGTGTGGAAGGCGCGCTCGGCGAACCCCGCGCCACCCGGATGGCCGTCGTACACGAAGACCGTCGGCAGCAGCGTGTCGGGGTGGAGCGGGACGGAGACTCCGCCGATGTCCCAGCGGTCGCACGTGGCGAACAGCGGGAGCAGACCGATGGACGCGTGCTCTGCGGCGTGCAGGGCACCCCCGAGGATCTCCGGGTTGATCCGGGCCGCGTCGAGCTGGTCCTCGGTGACCGTCCACCACACCGCGCGGGTGCGCAGCGTACGGGGAGGGAGGTCGAGCTTGGTCTCGCCCAGCACCTCGCCGGTGAGGACGCGGCGGCGCAGATAGGAGACGACCTGGTTCGTCACCTCGACGGAGCCGTAGCAGAGCCGGCCCTCGCCCCAGGGGACCTCGACGTCCGTCTCCAGCACGGAGATCGACGTGGTGTCGCGAGCGACGGTGGTGTACGGCGGCTCGGCCCGCTCGACCAGGGCGACGGAGTCCTCCAGGTCGAGCGAGCGCACCAGATACGTGCGGCCCTGGTGGAGGTGGACCGCGCCCTCGTGCACGCCGGTGTGCGCGGCGCCGGCGTCGACCGTGCCGAGCAGCCGTCCGGTGCCCTCCTCCACCACCTGCACCGGCCGCCCGCCCTGGCCGCGGATGTCGGCGAGGTCGGCGGCCCGTTCCCGGCGTGTCCAGTGCCAGGCCTTCGTACGACGGCGCAGCAGGCCGGCGGCCTCGAGCTGGGGCATCAGTTCCGCGCACGCGGGGCCGAAGAGTGTGAGGTCGTCGTCGCTCAGGGGCAGTTCCGCGGCGGCTGCGCACAGGTGCGGGGCGAGGACGTAAGGGTTGTCCGGGTCGAGGACGGTGGACTCGACGGGCTGGTCGAAGAGGGCCTCGGGGTGGTGGACGAGGAAGGTGTCCAGCGGGTCGTCGCGGGCGATCAGCACTGCCAGGGCACCCTGTCCGGCGCGGCCCGCCCGGCCCGCCTGCTGCCACAGAGAGGCCCGGGTTCCCGGGTAGCCGGCGATCAGGACGGCGTCCAGGCCGGAGACGTCGATGCCGAGCTCCAGGGCGGTGGTGGCGGCGAGGCCGAGGAGCTCGCCGGAGTGCAATGCACGTTCCAGCGCGCGGCGTTCCTCGGGGAGGTAGCCACCGCGGTAGGCGGCGACACGCCGGGCGAGGGAGCGGTCGACCTCGGCCAGCCGTTCCTGGGCGATCAGCGAGATCAGCTCGGCGCCGCGCCGGGACCGTACGAAGGCGACCGAGCGCACGTCCTGTACGACGAGGTCGGTCAGCAGGTCGGCGGTCTCGGCGGTGGCGGTGCGGCGGACGGGGGCGCCCTTCTCGCCGTGCAGCTCGGTGAGCGGGGGTTCCCAGAGAGCGAACACCAGTTCACCGCGGGGTGAGGCATCGTCCGCCACCTCCACCACCGGCAGCCCGGTCAGCCGGCCCGCGGCCACCGCGGGGTCGGCGGCGGTGGCGGAGGCGAGCAGGAAGACGGGGGAGGAGCCGTAACGGGCGCACAGTCGGCGCAGCCGCCGCAGCACCTGGGCGACGTGCGAGCCGAAGACACCCCGGTAGGTGTGGCACTCGTCGATGACCACGTATTTCAGGGCGCGCAGGAAGGAGGCCCAGCGCGGGTGAGAGGGCAGGATCCCGCGGTGCAGCATGTCGGGGTTGGTGAGCACATAGTTGGCGTACTGACGTACCCATTCGCGTTCCTCGGGCGGGGTGTCGCCGTCGTACACGGCGGGCCGCACGGCCGTGCCCAGGGGCTGGGAGAGCTCCTTCACCGACCGGTGCTGGTCGGCCGCGAGCGCCTTGGTGGGGGCCAGGTAGAGCGCGGTGGCACCCCGGCCGTTGGGCGCCTCGGAACCGTCGAGGAGGCGGGAGAGCACGGGCACGAGGTAGGCCAGGGACTTGCCGGAGGCGGTGCCGGTGGCGACCACGACCGAGTCGCCGTCCAGCGCGTGTTCGGCGGCCAGTGCCTGGTGGGCCCAGGGGTGTTCGATGCCGCACTCGCGCACCGCGGCGAGCACCTCGGCGCGAATCCGGTCAGGCCAGACGGCATGGCGGCCCGCCCGCGGGGGCAAGTGCTCCGTATGAGTGACGCGCGAAGCCCGGCTCGGCCCGGCGGTCAGCCGGTCCAGCACGGTGCCCGGCGGGGTCCGCCCGGCGGTGCCCGTCGGGGGTCGATCGGATCGGTGATTCTTGGCCATCGGTCCCGAGTGTGTCACCGGTGTGACGGACAATGGACCCAAGGCGTCGTGCACGCCTGCCGGTAAGTGATTGAATGCCATCGCGGCTGGCGAACCGTCCCCAGGGCTCTCATGCCGAGATGACCCGAAGGACGAACGCTCGATAGCAAGGTGCTGGAGGATCCGTGGACCTGTCCCTGTCGACCCGTACCGTCGGCGATCGTACGGTCGTCGAGGTCGGTGGCGAAATCGACGTATACACCGCGCCCAAGCTGCGCGAGCAGCTGGTCGAGCTGGTGAACGACGGGAGTTTCCACCTCGTCGTCGACATGGAGGGCGTGGACTTCCTCGACTCCACCGGGCTCGGCGTACTGGTCGGTGGTCTGAAGCGGGTGCGCGCCCATGAGGGCTCGTTGCGCCTCGTGTGCAACCAGGAGCGCATCCTGAAGATCTTCCGTATCACCGGTCTCACCAAGGTGTTCCCCATCCACACCTCGGTGGACGAAGCGGTGGCGGCCACCGACTGACACCGTCGCCGGGCCCGTGCCCGGACGGCAGATCGAAGCGGAGGGCCGGGGCCGCAGTGGCCCGGCCCCCCGAGAGCACGCCCAGTTCCGAGGGGGATGCATGGCCACCGTTGAGCTCCGCTTCAGCGCGCTGCCCGAGCACGTCAGGACCGCCAGGCTGGTGGCGGCGGCGGTGGCGCGCAGGGCCGGAGTGGACGAGGCCGTCCTCGACGAGGTCCGGCTCGCCGTCGGGGAGGCCTGTTCGCGGGCCGTCGGTCTGCACCGGAGCAGCGGCGTGCAGGCGCCGGTGCACGTGGTGCTGGTCGAGGAGGAGAAACAGTTCTCCATCGAGGTGGGCGACGAGGCCCCGGGCAGCGCGTCACCGGTGGAACGCATCCCCGGTACGTCCGGCGCGGACGACCCCGACTCCGACAGCGAGGACGACGACATGGGCCTCGCCGTCATCAGCGGGCTCGTCGACGACGTGGAGGTGACCGCGGGGGAGCACGGCGGCTGGATCAGGATGACCTGGCCCACCGCGCCGCCGCCCACCGAACTGCTCCCCTGAGTCCCGGCGACACGACTGACCCGTGAGGGAGGGCTCCGCTTCGGCGGGGTCCTCCCTCACGGCGTTTCCACAGCTCCGCCGCCGTCCCGCCGCAGTTCTGCCGCCGTCCCGCCGCAGTTCCTCAGCCGTCCCGCGGCCGTCCTGGCCCAGCTCCGCGGTAGTTTCTCAACCGTCCCGCCCACGGGCCCGCGGCCCTCCTGCCACGGCTCCGGTGCCGCTCCGCCGATTGCGTGAAGGAATTCACGAGCATTTACCGATCGGCGTGTTTCCGCCGCCGAAATGATCATTCGATTGCGCGGCAATCCGGTGAAATCCCCGGTCAATGGTTTAGAGGCATTACCTCTTTCGTGTAGGGCGTGACGCCGTTCACGATCATTCCGATGGGCGAACATCGGCGAACCAAGACCGATTCCGTTTACCGCACACTGTTTAGATCAGGTTTCGCTACCTACAATCCGTCCACATCTTGAGCTCAGCCCAAGCGTCAAGGAGGACGAATGGCGGGGCTTTCTACCCCTCAGCAGTTCGACCACCCCATCAACCTCGCCGGTGCGGTGCTGACCGACGACAATCGTTTGATCGTCATCATCATCGGGATCGTCGCGCTCGCGGCACTCGTGGTCGCCGGAGTCCTGGTCCGCCAGGTGCTCCAGGCCGGCGAGGGCACCGACAGCATGAAAAAGATCGCGGCGGCGGTCCAGGAGGGCGCCAACGCCTATCTGGCCCGCCAGTTGCGCACGCTCGGCGTTTTCGCCGTGATCGTGTTCTTCCTGCTCATGCTGCTGCCCGCGGACGACTGGGATCAGCGTGCCGGACGATCGGTGTTCTTCCTGATCGGCGCGGCATTCTCAGCCGCCACCGGGTATATCGGCATGTGGCTCGCCGTACGGAGCAATGTGCGGGTCGCCGCGGCGGCGCGGGAGGCGACACCGGCGGCCGGAGAGCCGGAAAAGGATCTCACTGCCGTCTCCCACAAGGCCATGAAGATCGCTTTCCGTACGGGCGGCGTCGTCGGCATGTTCACGGTGGGGCTCGGTCTGCTGGGCGCCTCATGCGTGGTGCTCGTCTACGCCGCCGACGCGCCGAAGGTCCTGGAGGGCTTCGGCCTCGGCGCCGCGCTGATCGCCATGTTCATGCGAGTCGGCGGCGGCATCTTCACCAAGGCCGCCGACGTCGGCGCCGACCTGGTCGGCAAGGTCGAACAGGGCATCCCGGAGGACGACCCCCGTAACGCCGCGACCATCGCCGACAACGTGGGCGACAACGTCGGCGACTGCGCGGGTATGGCGGCCGACCTGTTCGAGTCGTACGCCGTCACGCTGGTGGCCGCGCTGATCCTCGGCAAGGCCGCCTTCGGCGACGCAGGGCTCGCCTTCCCGCTGATCGTGCCCGCGATCGGTGTCCTCACCGCCATGATCGGCATCTTCGCGGTCGCGCCGCGCCGTGCCGACCGCAGCGGCATGACCGCCATCAACCGCGGCTTCTTCATCTCCGCGGTCATCTCGCTGGTCCTGGTGGCCGTGGCCGTCTACACCTACCTGCCGTCGAGCTACGCCGACCTGGACGGCGTCGGCGAGGCGGCGATCGCCGGCAGGGACGGCGACCCGCGCATCCTCGCGCTCGTCGCCGTGGCCATCGGGATCGTGCTGGCGGCCCTCATCCAGCAGCTCACCGGCTACTTCACCGAGACCACCCGGCGACCCGTCCGGGACATCGGCAAGAGCTCGCTGACCGGCCCGGCCACCGTCGTCCTCGCCGGCATCTCCATCGGCCTGGAGTCGGCCGTCTACACCGGTCTGCTGATCGCGCTCGGCGTCTACGGGGCGTTCCTGCTCGGCGGCACCTCGATCATGCTGGCGCTGTTCGCGGTGGCGCTGGCCGGCACCGGACTGCTCACCACGGTCGGCGTGATCGTCGCCATGGACACCTTCGGTCCGGTCTCCGACAACGCGCAGGGCATCGCCGAGATGTCCGGCGACGTCGAGGGTGCGGGTGCCCAGGTGCTCACCAACCTGGACGCGGTCGGCAACACCACCAAGGCCATCACCAAGGGCATCGCCATCGCGACCGCCGTCCTGGCCGCCTCCGCGCTGTTCGGGTCGTACCGTGACGCGATCACCACGGGCGCGCAGGACGTCGGCGAGAAGCTGTCCGGGGCGGGCGCGCCGATGAGTCTGATGATGGACATCTCGCAGCCCAACAACCTGGTCGGCCTGATCGCGGGCGCGGCGGTCGTCTTCCTCTTCTCGGGACTGGCGATCAACGCGGTGTCGCGGTCGGCGGGCGCGGTGGTCTACGAGGTGCGGCGCCAGTTCCGGGAGAAGCCCGGGATCATGGACTACTCGGAGACCCCGGAGTACGGCAAGGTCGTCGACATCTGCACCAAGGACGCCCTGCGGGAACTCGCCACGCCGGGGCTGCTCGCCGTGATGGCGCCCATCTTCATCGGGTTCACGCTCGGAGTGGGCGCGCTGGGCGCGTTCCTGGCGGGCGCGATCGGTGCCGGCACGCTGATGGCGGTCTTCCTCGCCAACTCCGGTGGTGCGTGGGACAACGCCAAGAAGCTCGTCGAGGACGGCCACCACGGCGGCAAGGGCAGTGAGGCGCACGCCGCGACGGTCATCGGCGACACCGTCGGCGACCCGTTCAAGGACACCGCGGGCCCGGCGATCAACCCGCTGCTGAAGGTGATGAACCTGGTGGCGCTGCTGATCGCGCCCGCGGTCATCAAGTTCTCCTACGGCGACGACAAGAACATCGGCGTGCGGATCGTCGTCGCGTTGCTGTCGTTGCTGGTGATCGTCGTCGCGGTCTACATCTCCAAGCGGCGCGGGATCGCGGTCGGGGACGAGGACGAGAGTGCCGAACGGGTGAGCGAAACGGTGAACCCCGCGGTGGTGTCGTAGGCGGCGGCACCGACGGCCGTGAGCGGCGGTCGCAACCCAGGGGCGGACGGCGCGTGCTGACGTGCCGTCCGCCCCTCGCATGGGGGTGCGCGCCGGTTCGTGAGCCTTCTCTCGCTTCGGGCGGGCGCCTTGGTGCAAATGGCTTCACAGGGGTACATAAAGGCGGTCCGCGGTCCGGTCGCCCCGCGTCCGGCGTGTATGTTCCGGGGCCGGAAGCCATGGAAGGGACCGATCCGGTGAACAAGAAGCTCGCTGCCGCACTGTCCGGCGGTGCGGTACTGGCAGTGGCGCTCACGGGCTGCGGCGCCGACGACGACAGCAGCAAGGAACTGGACACCTGGGCCGCGAAGGTGTGCGACGGCGTCCAGCCGCAGGCGAAGAAGATCGAGGCCGCCAACACCGCGATCCAGAAGGAGACGTCGGACAACAGCACGCCGGCCGACGTCCAGAAGACGGACTCCCAGGCCTTCCAGGACATCTCCGACGCCTACAAGGCGATGGCGCAGGCCGTGCAGAAGGCGGGCGCGCCCCCGAACGTGGACAAGGGCGAGACCAAGTCGGCCAACGCGGTCAAGGAGCTCGACAACCTGTCGTCCTCCTACGCCGACCTGAAGAAGCAGACCGCGGGCCTCGACACCAAGGACCAGGCGAAGTTCGCCTCCGGGCTCAAGGACGTGGCGACCCAGCTGGAGAAGCTGAGCAAGAGCGGCAGCGACGCCCTGAAGGACCTGGAGGAGGGCGACGTCGGCAAGGCGATGGCGAGGCAGGCAAGCTGCAAGTCGGCGTCGGCCACGGCGACGGCTTCGGCGGCATAGCGCCCGCCACACCGCCGCGGCCGCCCCGGGGCTGACGTCCCGTCGGAGTGAATGTCGCATCGGAGTCGACGTGCGTCGGAGGCGGCGCGCGGCGGAGGCGGCGCGCGGCGGCCGAGGCGTGGCGTCGACGAGGGGCGCGGGGGTATGCGGTGTGCCGTCTACGGAGGGCGCGAGGGGCGGGGGCGGTGCGCCGCCGGGCGGAAGGCGCGGGAGCGGGCGTGCGGGCCACAATGGGGGGCGTGAGCACCTCCCAGCCGGCCCCCCTGGCCCCTCTGCCCTCGACCGACCGCCCCGACGTCGCCGCCGCGCTGCGGGACGCGCTGCGGGCGGCCTCCTTCACCGCCGACGGACTGCTCGAACTCCTCGGCGCACCGGCCTACGCCGCGCTGGCCCGCAATGAGGTGGTCCCGGCGCTGCGGGCCACCCGGGGCGACAGCCCGCTGGAAGCACTCGTACGCCTGTTTCTGCTGCAGCAGCCCGTGCCCCGCGCACGCGTGGCCGCCGCCCTGCCCGTCGATGCCTGCCTGGAGGCCGGCTGGCTGATCCGGGCCGACGACGAGGTCGCCGCCACCGTCGACGTGCGGCCTTACGGAGGGGCCGACGGCGAGGACTGGTTCATCGTCTCCGACCTGGGCTGCGCGGTCGGCGGCGCGGGTGGCATCGGCAGCCGCCAGGAGTCCGTGGTGCTCGGCGTCGGCGGTGCCTCGACGACGCTGGCCGGGCTCACCGTCCGGACACCCGTGGGTGCCGCGCTCGATCTCGGCACCGGCTCCGGCATCCAGGCGCTGCACGCCTCCCGGCACGCCACACGGGTGACCGCGACCGACGTCAACCCGCGTGCCCTGCACATCACCGCGCTCACCCTCGCCCTCTCCGGGGCGCCCGCCGCCGACCTGCGCGAGGGCTCGCTGTTCGAACCGGTCGCGGAGGACGAGACGTACGACCTGATCGTGTCCAACCCGCCGTTCGTCATCTCGCCCGACGCCCGGCTCACCTACCGCGACGGCGGCATGGCCGGGGACGATCTGTGCCGCACGCTCGTTCAGCAGGCGGGGGACCGGCTCAACCCGGGCGGGTTCGCCCAGTTCCTGGCCAACTGGCAGCACGTGGAGGGGGAGGACTGGCAGGAGCGGCTGCGCTCGTGGGTGCCGCGCGGCTGCGACGCGTGGATCGTGCAGCGCGAGGTGCAGGACGTCACCCAGTACGCCGAACTGTGGCTGCGGGACGCGGGCGACCACCGCGACGACACGGCCCGGTACCAGGCGCGCTACGACGCGTGGCTGGACGCGTTCGAGGCGCGCAAGGTGAAGGCCGTCGGCTTCGGCTGGATCACCCTGCGCAGGTCCGACGCGTCGGAACCCTCGGTGACCGTGGAGGAGTGGCCGCATTCCGTCGAACAGCCGCTCGGGGACGTCGTACGGGCGCACTTCGACCGGGTCGACTTCCTGCGGGCGCACGACGACGCGGCGCTGCTCGCCGGGCACTTCCGGCTGGCCTCCGAGGTCGTCCAGGAGCAGGTCGGGCTGCCCGGCGCGGAGGACCCGGAGCACGTGGTGCTGCGTCAGTACCGCGGCATGCGCCGGGCCACCACGGTCGACACGGTCGGCGCGGGCTTCGCCGGGGTGTGCGACGGCACGCTGAGCGCGGGGCGCATTCTGGACGCCATCGCCCAGCTCGTCGGTGAGGATCCGGTCGCGCTGCGTGACCGGACGCCGGCGCAGATCCGACTGCTGGTGGGACAGGGCTTCCTCGAACCGGCGCGCTGACGGGGCGCGGGGGCCGCCCCGCGGCGGCCTGCCTTGCCCGCGACGATCCGTTCCGCCCGGTCCGCGGCGGCCTGCCCCGCCTCGCGCCGCGACGGTCCGCCCCGGTCCGCGGGCGCACTGACCCCGTTCGCGGCGTCGGCCGCGGCTCGGCCCCCCGCGGCCTCGCCGCCCCGGCCCGCCGGTGCCCCTCTCCCCCGGCCGCCCCGTGTTCACCCCCGGTTCGTCCGGCCGCCGGTCGGCCGTCTCTCCCGCGTGTCAGCCTCGCCTCGCCGGGCCGGACGGCCCGATGCGACACCCGGGCGCGGGAGCCGGGACGGCAGGGGGAGCGGGGCATGGAAAGCGGGCCGGCGATCTTCGCGGGGACGGTGTTCGCTCTGTTCGGGGGCGCGCTGCTGAGCTGGACCGCCGTGCGGTGGCGGCAGGGCGAGCCGGTCGCCGACGGTGTGAGTCCCGTCGCATCCGCGACCGTCGCGGCCCTCAGCGGTGTCGCCGCGCTCGTGGTGGCCGCCTGGTGCCTCAGGCACGGGTGACCCGGCCTCACGGTGCCACGCGTGGTGGTGCCCTGGTGCCGCACACCGTGGTGACCCGGTGTCTCACGCGGTGGTGAGGCGGCGGGCGCGCACAACGGCGTACGTCCCTGCGTACGCCGTCATACGTACCACCGGCTACGCCACCGTACGCATTGCGTCGCGCGCCCCGGGCGGCCCCCTCGTACGGGCGCCGGAACGGCCCGGACAAGGGGCACCGGGCAAGTGACAGAGGGCGCTCCGCTTCGACCGCGCGGAGCCGTCACCCACTCCGGGCGGCAGGAATAGCACGAGTCGGGTTACCGTTCGAGTGGCCGTTGCGGGCTTTTCCCGTTTGACACGGGGGCGGGAGGTACCGTCACACTCCGCAGCGTCACCATGACGACCCACCCCCTGGGCACAGGCCCGGGAGATGGAGCCACACTGCGCCGACCGGAGAGAAGAGCGAAGTTGTCCCCGACCAGCGAGACCGCACAGGGCGGCCGCCGACTCGTCATCGTCGAGTCGCCTGCCAAGGCGAAGACGATCAAGGGCTATCTGGGCCCCGGCTACATCGTCGAGGCGAGCGTCGGGCACATCCGCGACCTTCCCAACGGTGCCGCGGAGGTGCCGGAGCAGTACACCGGCGAGGTGCGCCGCCTCGGCGTGGACGTCGACCACGACTTCCAGCCCGTCTACGTGGTCAACGCGGACAAGAAGCAGCAGGTCAGGAAGCTCAAGGAGCTGCTGCGCGAGTCCGACGAACTCTTCCTCGCCACCGATGAGGACCGCGAGGGCGAGGCCATCGCGTGGCACCTCCAGGAAGTGCTGAAGCCGAAGATCCCGGTCCACCGGATGGTCTTCCACGAGATCACCAAGGACGCGATCCAGCAGGCCGTGCGCAGCCCGCGCGAGCTCAACCAGAAGCTGGTCGACGCCCAGGAGACCCGCCGCATCCTCGACCGTCTGTACGGTTACGAGGTCTCGCCGGTGCTGTGGAAGAAGGTCATGCCGCGGCTGTCGGCGGGCCGTGTCCAGTCCGTCGCCACCCGGCTCGTCGTGGAGCGGGAACGCGAGCGGATCGCCTTCCGTTCCGCCGAGTACTGGGATCTGACGGGCACCTTCTCCACCGGCCGCGCCGGTGATCCCTCGGACCCGTCCTCGCTCGTCGCCCGCCTGGCCAGTGTCGACGGCCGCCGGGTCGCGCAGGGCCGCGACTTCGACTCCCTGGGACAGGCCAAGAGCGCGCAGGTCCTCCACCTGGACGAGGCGAACGCCCGCGCGCTGGCCGCGGCCCTGGAGAACACCCGCTTCGCCGTCCGCTCCGTCGAGTCCAAGCCCTACCGCCGCTCGCCGTACGCCCCGTTCCGTACGACGACGCTCCAGCAGGAGGCGAGCCGCAAGCTCGGCTTCGGCGCGAAGGCGACGATGCAGGTCGCCCAGAAGCTGTACGAGAACGGCTACATCACGTACATGCGTACGGACTCCACGACGCTGTCGGAGACCGCCGTGGCCGCCGCCCGCGCCCAGGTCACCCAGCTCTACGGGGCCGACTACCTCCCGGAGCGCCCCCGTACGTACGCCGGCAAGGTCAAGAACGCCCAGGAGGCGCACGAGGCGATCCGCCCCTCGGGCGACCGCTTCCGCACGCCCGCCGAGACGGGGCTGAGCGGCGACCAGTTCCGGCTCTACGAGCTGATCTGGAAGCGGACCGTCGCCTCCCAGATGAAGGACGCGGTCGGCAACAGCGTCACCGTGCGGATCGGCGGCACGGCCGCCGACGGCCGGGACGCCGAGTTCACCGCCTCCGGCAAGACGATCACGTTCCACGGCTTCCTCAAGGCGTACGTCGAGGGCGCCGACGACCCGAACGCCGAGCTCGACGACCGCGAGCGCAGGCTGCCGCAGGTCGCCGAGGGCGACGCGCTGGGCGCCGAGGAGATCACGGTCGACGGGCACGCCACCAAGCCTCCGGCCCGCTACACCGAGGCCAGCCTGGTCAAGGAGCTCGAAGAGCGCGAGATCGGCCGCCCGTCCACGTACGCGTCGATCATCGGGACCATCCTCGACCGCGGCTACGTCTTCAAGAAGGGCACGGCCCTGGTGCCGTCCTTCCTGTCCTTCGCCGTCGTCAACCTGCTGGAGAAGCACTTCGGCCGGCTCGTCGACTACGACTTCACCGCCCGCATGGAGGACGACCTCGACCGCATCGCGCGGGGCGAGGCGCGGGCCGTGCCGTGGCTGCGGCGGTTCTACTTCGGCGAGGGCGACGACAGTGTCGGCACCGCCAGCGCGGCCGCGGCGGGCAACGGCGACGGGGACCACCTCGGCGGCCTCAAGGAACTGGTGACCGACCTGGGCGCGATCGACGCCCGCGAAGTCTCCTCGTTCCCCATCGGCGACGGCATCGTGCTGCGGGTCGGCCGCTACGGGCCGTACATCGAGCGCGGTGAGAAGGACTCCGAGGAGTACCAGCACGCCGACATCCCCGACGACCTCGCGCCCGACGAGCTCGGCGTGGAGTACGCGGAGGAGCTGCTCGCCAAGCCGAGCGGTGACTTCGAGCTGGGCACCGACCCGTCGACCGGCCGCGCGATCGTCGCCAAGGCCGGCCGCTACGGCCCCTACGTCACCGAAGTGCTCCCCGAGGGCACCCCGAAGACCGGCAAGAACGCCGTCAAGCCGCGCACGGCCTCACTGTTCAAGTCGATGTCCCTGGACACGGTCACGTTGGACGACGCCCTGAAGCTGATGTCGCTGCCGCGCGTCGTCGGCACCGACGCCGAGGGCCAGGAGATCACCGCGCAGAACGGCCGCTACGGCCCGTACCTGAAGAAGGGCACCGACTCGCGCTCCCTGCAGGCCGAGGAGCAGCTCTTCACGATCACGCTGGAGGAGGCGCTGGCGATCTACGCCCAGCCCAAGCAGCGTGGCCGGGCCGCGGCCAAGCCGCCGCTGAAGGAGCTGGGCGAGGACCCGGTCAGCGGAAAGCCGGTCGTGGTCAAGGACGGCCGCTTCGGGCCGTACGTCACCGACGGGGAGACCAACGCGACGCTGCGCTCCGGCGACAGCGTCGAGGAGATCACCCCGGAGCGCGGGTTCGAGCTGCTGGCGGAGAAGCGGGCGAAGGGGCCGGCCAAGAAGACCGCGAAGAAGGCCCCCGCCAAGAAGGCACCCGCCAAGAAGGCCGCTGCGAAGAAGACGGCCGCCAAGACGACGACGGCCAAGAAGACCGCCGCGAAGAAGACGACGACGGCCAAGAAGACGACCGCGAAGAAGACGACCGCGAAGAAGACGGCCTCGGCCGAGTAGGGCGGCGGGAGCAGCGGGGCCGGGCGCCATGCCCCGGCCCCGTCGGCCTGCTCTCGGCTCCGTGGGACTGTCCTTGGCTCCGTGGGACTGTTTTCGGCTCCGTGGAAGTGTCCTCGATCCCCGCCGTTTCCCGGGGCGCCACGCCCGGCAGGATCTTGCGCGTGCGGCGCCGGAAGTGGCTGACGCCTCGTCAGAACCCGCTCTCTGGCGTGCTGTTCCTCGCATATAAACATATGTAAATGCGAAGGCCGTGCGTACGTTCGGGTGGCTGCTTCGGGGTGTCGGTGCCTGCCGATACTCTGAACGCATGACGCGAGCCGAGCAGCCAACGGCCCCCAGCACGGACCCCCAGACCCCCGGCAAGGCCGCCGACACCTCCGGACCCTCCGGAGCCGACGACGCCCTGGTTGCCGACTCCCGCGAGCGCGCCGTGCGGGCGCTGCTTCGCAGGCCGCAGCTCAGGCGGCTGTGGAGCGCGCAGCTCGTGGGCGGCGTCGGGGACGCGCTGGGGGTGCTCGTCCTGATCGTGCTCGCCCTCCAGGCGGCGGTCGTGCGGGGTTCCCTCGGCGGCGGCTACCACGGGGTGGCCTTCGCCGTGGCGTGCGTCCTGGGCGCACGCGTCCTGGCGTCGCTTCTCTTCGGCGCCGTACTGCTCGGCCCCCTCGCCACGCTCACCGCGCCGGACGGCCCGCTCGACCGTCGCTGGACCATGGTCGGCGCCGACGGACTGCGGGTCGCGCTTCTGATCGTCGCTCCGCTGTGGATCGACTGGACCCCGGACAACGCGCTCGTCCTGCTCCTGGTGACCGCATTCGTCACCGGCATGGCCGAGCGGCTGTGGACGGTGTGCAAGGAGAGCGCGGCGCCCGCGCTGCTGCCGCCGCCCCCGCCGGAGGGCGCCTCGGTGCGTCCGCTGCCCGACCACATGGACGCGCTGCGCCGGCTGTCCCTGCGCACGAGCTTCGTGTCCGTGCCGTTGGCGGCCGCCGCGCTGGTCCTCGCCGGGCTGCTGAACAACCTGCTGGGCGCCGGGATCGAGTGGTTCGACCAGCACCAGGCGGCGCTGGCCTCCTACGTCGCCGCGGGCCTGTTCGCGGCCGCGCTCTCCGTGCTGACCGCCCTCGAACTGCCGGACACCCGCACCCCGCGTGCACGCTCGCCGCTGGAGGGGCTGCGCCGCCCGAGGGCGGCCACGGGTCTCGGCAACAGCGCCGTCCCCGACAAGGGCCGCACGGGTGTGCTGCCGCTGCTCGTGCTGGCCTGCGCCTCGGTCGCGGGCGCGATCGCGGCCGCCGTCGGCGTGAGCGTGCTGCACGCCAAAGACCTCGGCGGCGGCCCCGTCCTGTACGGGCTGCTGGTGCTCGCCGTGACCGGCGGCGTGGTCGTCGGCATCCGTACGGCGCCCGGGCTGCTGCCCGCGCTGTCCCGGCGCCGGCTGCTGGCGCTGGCGATCGCCTTCACCGGGCCGGCACTGCTGGCCGCCGGGCTGGTCCCGGACGACACCACCGTGCTGCTGCTCCTCGCCCTGGCCGGCATCGGCGCCGGCGTCGCCGCGAACACCGGGCACACCCTGCTCGACCAGGAGACCGAGGACCAGCGCCGGGCGCGCACCACCGAACACCTGCACGCGGTCGTACGGGTGTTCGTGGCGCTGGGCGCGCTGCTCGGCCCGCTGGTGGCGGCCGGCATCGGCCCGCACCGGCTGGTCAACGGCAAATTCGTCTTCGCGCACGGCGGCGCGGCCTTCACCCTGATGCTGGTCGGCGCGCTGCTGCTGCCGGTCGCCGCCCTGGTTCTCGCCAAGGTCGACGACCGCTCCGGCGTCCCCCTCCGGCTCGATCTGAGGGACGCCCTGCGCGGCGGGGACGACCCCGTGCAGATCCCCGCGACGAACGGTTTCTTCCTCGCCCTGGAGGGCGGCGACGGCGCGGGCAAGTCGACGCAGGCGGAGGCGCTCGCCGAGTGGATCCGCGCCAAGGGTCATGAGGTGGTCCTCACCCACGAGCCGGGCGCGACCCCGGTCGGCAAGCGACTGCGCTCGATCCTGCTGGACGTGTCCGGCGCCGGGCTCTCGCACCGCGCGGAGGCCCTCCTCTACGCGGCGGACCGCGCGGAGCACGTGGACACCGTCGTACGGCCCGCCCTGGAACGCGGCGCGGTCGTCATCTCCGACCGGTACACCGACTCCTCCGTCGCCTATCAGGGCGCGGGCCGCGACCTGTCCCCGACGGAGATCGCCCGCATCTCGCGCTGGGCGACCAACGGCCTCGTACCGCACCTGACCGTGCTGCTCGACGTCGACCCGCAGGCCGCCCGCGAGCGGTTCACCGAGGCGCCCGACCGGCTGGAGTCCGAGCCCGCCGAGTTCCACGCGCGCGTGCGGGCCGGTTTCCTCACCCTCGCCGCAGCCGACCCCGGCCGCTACCTGGTCGTCGACGGCGGCCAGGAGCCGGAGGCGGTCACGACGGCCGTACGGCACCGGCTCGACCGGATGCTGCCCCTCTCCGAGGCCGAGAAGAAGGCCCAGGAGGAGGCGCGCCGCAAGGCGGAGGAAGAGGCCCGCCGCAAGGCTGAGGAAGAGGCGCGCCGCAAGGCGGAGGAGGAGCGCCAGGAGCGCGAGCGCCTGGAGCAGCTCGCCAGGCTCCGCGCCGAGGAGGAGGAGCGCAAGCGCCTCGAGCGGGAGGAAGCCCAGCGGCGTGAGGCCGAGCGGCAGGCCGAGGAGGCCCGGCAGCGGGCGGAGGAGGCGCGCCGCAGGGCCGAGGAGGAGCAGGCCCGGCTGCTCGCCGAGGAGAAGGTGCGCGCCGAGGAGGAGGCCCGCCGCAAGGCGGAGGAGGACCGGCTGCGTCGGCAGGCCGAGGAGGAGGCGCGGCTGCGCGCCGAGGCAGAGGAGCGGCGCCTGGAGAAGCAGCGCAAGGCGGAGGCCGCGCTGCTGCGGGCGGAAGAGGCCCGCCGGGCCGCGGAGGCGGCGGCGGCCGCGGCGGCGGCCGAGACGGCGGCGAGGAACGCGCGAGCGGCCGAGGAGCGCGGCACGGCGGGCCCGTCGGCCGCCGAGACGACCGTATCGACCCCGGTGGTGAATCCGGCCGAGACCACGGGCGGCCCCGCGGACGAGACGGCGGTGCTGCCCCCGGTGATTCCTGAGGGGCCCGACGCCGAGACGACCACCCAGATGCCCCGTCCGCAGATCCCGCAGCCGCAGGACGACGAGACGACGGTGCTCCCGGCGGTGACGCCGGGCGCGGCGGACGAGACGGCTGTACTACCGCCGGTGCGGGACGACGGCGATGGCAGGGACGTCCGGGAGCCTGGGCACGACCCGGACGGCCGGGACCCGGCGGACAGGGTTCCGCCGGGCTACTTCCGCGACGAGCACCCCGAACCGCGTCCCGAGCCGCGTCCCGACGGGCGTGAGGACCGCACCCGCGAGCTCCCCCAGGTCCCCGCCGAGGAGGCCGCCCCCCGCCGCGGTCGCCGCAACCGCCGACGCCCCGACTGGGCCGAGGAGACCCCCCTGGACGACCTCCCCACCCTGGCCGACGAACTCCTGGGCCCGCGGGACGACGAGGACGACGCCGGGAAGGGCAGGTCGTAGGACGGGTGCGGCAGGTCGTGGGCCGGGACGCGGGTGGAGCCGCGTCCCGGCCCACGACCTGCCGAGCCTTCTCCTTCCGCCGACCCACCCGCACCCCGCTGTCAGTGCCCACCCGCACAATGGGTACCGACAGCCTCCGTACGATCCGAAAGGCGGCGGCACATGTCCGTGTGGGACGACCTCGTCGGCCAGGAGCGGCTGAGCGCCCAGCTCGCCGCCGCCGCCCGCGACGCCGACGCCTTCGTCACCGCCGCGGCGGTGAACGCGCCGCCCCCCGAGGCGTCGAGCATGACCCACGCCTGGCTGTTCACGGGCCCGCCCGGCGCGGGCCGCAACCAGGCGGCCCGCGCCTTCGCCGCCGCGCTGCAGTGCGTCAGCCCCGACCGTGCCCTCGGCGGCACCCCCGGCTGCGGCTTCTGCGACGGCTGCCACACCGCCCTGATCGGCACCCACGCCGACGTCAGCACGGTGGCCGCGGTGGGCGCCCAGATCCGCGCCGCCGACATGCGCGACACCGTCCGCAAGTCGTTCACCTCACCGGCGAACGGCCGCTGGCAGGTGATCCTCGTCGAGGACGCCGAGCGCTTGAACGAGCAGTCGGCGAACGCGGTCCTCAAGGCCGTCGAGGAGCCCGCGTCCCGTACGGTCTGGATGCTGTGCGCACCCTCCGTCGAGGACGTTCTGCCCACCATCCGCTCCCGCTGCCGCCATGTGAACCTGCGCACGCCCCCGGTGGAGGCCGTCGCGGATCTGCTGATCCGCCGGGACGGCATCGAGCCGGAGGTCGCGCTCGCCGCCGCCCGCGCCACCCAGGGTCATGTGGACAACGCCCGCCGCCTCGCGACCGACGAGCGGGCCCGCGCCCGCCGCGCGGCCGTGCTCAAACTGCCGCTCCGCCTGGACGACGTCGGCGGCTGCCTCAGAGCGGCGCAGGAACTGGTCGACGCGGCCGCGGCGGACTCCAAGCAGGTCGCCGAGGAGCGGGAGGCCAAGGAGACCGAGGAGATGAAGGCGGCGCTCGGCGCGGCCCAGGGCGGTCGGCTGCCACGCGGCACCGCAGGCGTGATGAAGGACCTGGAGGACGACCAGAAGCGCCGCAGGAGACGCGTCCAGCGGGACAGCCTGGACGTCGCCCTGCTGGACCTCACCGGTTTCTACCGCGACGTGCTGGCCCTCCAGCTCGGCTCCCGACTGGCCCTGGCCAACATGGACGCCGAGGACGCGTTGGAGCGGATCGCCCGCGGCGGCACCCCGGAGGCCACGCTGCGCCGCATCGAGGCGATCGGCGCATGCCGGGAGGCCCTCGACCGCAATGTGGCCCCGCTGCTGGCGGTGGAGGCGATGACGATGGCGCTGCGCGCGGGCTGACTCCGACGAGCACACCACACCCACCATTCGTGCGTTGACGCCCTCACCCGAAAGGGGAGCGTTCATCGCCCTTCGTGAGCGGAGGGCGACCCAGGGTTACGCTCGTCGAATGCACCTCAGGCGCCCTCCCGCACCCCGCCCCCCACAGCCCGTCCCCGGCTCCGGTTCCGGCCGCGCCCCCGGCTCCGGTTCCGGCCGCGCCCCCGGCCCTGCCCCGTTCCGCCGGTTCCTGGCCCGTAGCACCCCGCCGGCCGCCGCGCTCGCCCTGCTGTTCTCCGCCGCCTGCTCCGCCGGGCACTCGGCGACGCCCGCCGTGCCCTCCACGGCGCAGGCGGCGCCGGCCGCCCTGGCCGCGCTCCCCCGGTCCACACCGGCCACGCTCACCTCGTACTACGACCAGAAGCCGACGTGGCGCGCGTGCGGCGTGCCCGGGTTCCAGTGCGCCACGGTCAAGGCCCCGCTGGACTACGACAAGCCCTCCGCCGGTGACGTCCGGCTCGCGGTGGCCCGCAAGAAGGCGACCGGTCCGGGCAAGCGCCTCGGCTCGCTGCTGGTCAATCCGGGCGGTCCCGGCGGCTCGGCGGTCGGCTACCTCCAGCAGTTCGCGGGCATCGGCTATCCGGCCTCCGTCCGAGCCCGGTACGACATGGCGGCCGTCGACCCGCGCGGCGTCGCCCGCAGCGAGCCCGTCGAGTGCCTGACCGACCGCCAGATGGACGCGTACACACAGACCGACGCCACCCCGGACGACGGGAAGGAGACCGCCGGGCTCGTCGACGCGTACAAGACGTTCGCGGAGGGCTGCGGCAAGCACGCCCCGAAGCTCCTGCGGCACGTCTCGACGGTCGAGGCGGCGCGCGACATGGACATCGTCCGCGCGGCGCTGGGCGACAAGAAGCTGAACTACGTCGGCGCCTCGTACGGCACGTTCCTGGGCGCCACGTACGCGGGGCTCTTTCCCGACCGCGTCGGACGCCTCGTCCTGGACGGCGCGATGGACCCGTCGCTCTCGGCGCGCAGGCTCAACCAGGACCAGACGGCCGGCTTCGAGACGGCGTTCCAGTCCTTCGCCAAGGACTGCGTACGCCGCTCCGACTGCCCCCTCGGCACCGCGCGCACCACCCCCGCGCAGGTCGGCGACCACCTGGAGGCGTTCTTCCGTCGACTGGACGCGAAGCCCTTGCCGACGGGTGAAGCGGACGGCCGCAGGCTCGGCGAGTCCCTGGCCACCACCGGCGTGATCGCGGCGATGTACGACGAGGCGGCCTGGCCCCAGCTCCGCAAGGCGCTCACCTCCGCGATGAAGGACAAGGACGGCGCCGATCTTCTCGCCCTCTCGGACAGCTACTACGAACGCGACGGCGACGGCCACTACACCAACCTGATGTACGCCAACGCCGCCGTGAACTGCCTCGACCTGCCCCCCGCACTGCGGTCCACCAAGGAGGTGGACAAGGCGCTCCCGGCGTTCGAGAAGGCCTCCCCGGTCTTCGGCCCGAGCCTGGCCTGGGCGTCGCTGACCTGCGCGTACTGGCCGGTCAAACCGACGGGCAAGCCGCACCGCATCGAGGCGAAGGGCGCGGCGCCGATCGTGGTCGTCGGCACCACCCGCGACCCGGCCACCCCGTACCGCTGGGCGAAGTCCCTCGCCGCACAGCTCTCCTCCGGCCGCCTCCTCACCTACGAGGGCGACGGCCACACGGCGTACAACCGCGGCAGCCGGTGCATCGACACCGCGATCAACACCTACCTCCTCCGCGGCACCCCGCCGACCGACGGCAAACGCTGCACCTGACCGCCGTCACCGCCCCCGCGCCGCGGCTCGGGGGCGGTGCGGGGCGGTGCGGGGGCGGTTCGGAGCACCCCCGGGAACTGTGTAGACTTACCGTCGTCGCTGATCGCACCATAGTGCGCACGGCCGACTCGCCGCCTTAGCTCAGATGGCCAGAGCAACGCACTCGTAATGCGTAGGTCTCGGGTTCGAATCCCGAAGGCGGCTCCACTGAAACCCCAGCTCAGAAGCGATCTGAGCTGGGGTTTCGCGTTTCGGTGGACGTCGCACCCGTCCGTTGCCCTCAGATGCGCAGTTCCTGGGGGAAGCCGGTCCAGCGGAGGTCGGGCGGGAGGTGGCCGGTGTCGTTGAAGGCGAGGAGTGCCGGGGGACGGCCGGGGGCGTAGCGGATGACGGTCAGGGCCGCGTTGGCGTGGTTGATGCCCAGCCAGCGCCATCTCGGCGCGTCGAGGGCGGCGCGGATGAGCCAGCCGGCGAGGAAGTTGTGGGTGACGACGAGTTCGTGGCGCGGCTCGTCACCGGGAACGGTGCCGGTGAACTCCGCGCCCGCCTGCGCCGCGAGCCGGGGCCCTTCTTCGCGCTCCTGTGCCGGGAACTGTTCCAGGAAGGCGAGCCAGGTGTCGGCCGACTCGGGTGGTAGTTCCTCGCGGGCCGGCAGGTACGGGACGTAGTCGCCGGCGGCCGGAGAGGGGCGCACGGGGACGCCGTCGAGCCGGTCGCCGATCAGCCGGGCGGTCTGCGCGGCACGGGCGAGTGGCCCGTGGTGGATCGCCGCCAGCGGAACGCCCCGGAGCCGCTCGCCCAGCAGGGCGGCCTGACGGCGGCCCGCTTCCGTCAGTTCACTCTCGTCGGGCGAAGCCTCGCCGTGGCGGGTGATGTAGAGGTGGCGGGCGGCCGTACCGGTCATGGGCGAGTCCTCCAGTGCGGCACGGTGCGGTGCGGGGATCTTGTGGGCCGGGGGAGACGCCGACCCGCGCGCTGTGGTTCCCGGTACGGGGCCGGGGCCGGGACATCTCCCGGCCCCGGCCCCCTGCCGTCTCGGTGCCGCCCTACGCGACGGTCCGCCTCACGCGGCCGACGGTCCCGTGTTGGTCCGGGACCTGACGACCTCGACCACGTGGGCCACGGCCTCCTCCAGCGGGACCCCGTTGCGCTGCGAGCCGTCCCGGTAGCGGAAGGACACCGTGCCGCCGTTGACGTCGTCGTCGCCCGCGATCGCCATGAACGGGATCTTCTGCTGCTGGGCGGTGCGGATCTTCTTCTGCATCCGGTCGTCGGAGTGGTCGACCTCGGCCCGGATGCCCTGCTCCCTCAGCTTCGCGACGAACTCGGCGAGGTAGTCGGCGTGGTCGTCGCGGATCGGGATGCCGACCACCTGCACCGGGGCGAGCCACGCCGGGAACGCGCCGGCGTAGTGCTCGGTGAGCACGCCGAAGAACCGCTCGATCGACCCGAACAGCGCCCGGTGGATCATGACGGGCTGCTCCCGGCCGCCGTTGGCCGCCGAGTACTCGAGCCCGAACCGCTTCGGCTGGTTGAAGTCGACCTGGATGGTGGACATCTGCCAGGTCCTGCCGATCGCGTCCTTCGCCTGCACGCTGATCTTCGGGCCGTAGAAGGCCGCGCCGCCCGGGTCCGGCACCAGGTCGAGACCGGACTCGGCCGCCGCCGAGCGCAGCGCCTCGGTGGCCTCGTCCCAGTCCTCGTCGCTCCCGATGAACTTCGGCGAGTCGTCGCGGGTGGACAGCTCCAGGTAGAAGTCGTCGAGACCGTAGTCGCGCAGCAGCGCCAGGACGAAACGCAGCAGCGAGGTCAGCTCGCCGGCCATCTGGTCGCGGGTGCAGTAGATGTGCGAGTCGTCCATCGTCAGACCGCGCACCCGGGTCAGCCCGTGCACCACGCCCGACTTCTCGTACCGGTACACCGTGCCGAACTCGAACAGCCGCAGCGGCAGCTCGCGGTACGACCGCCCCCGCGACTTGTAGATCAGGTTGTGGAAGGGGCAGTTCATCGGCTTGAGGTAGTAGTCCGCGCCCTCCATCTCGATCGGCGGGAACATGGTGTCCGCGTAGTACGGCAGGTGACCGGAGGTCTCGAAGAGCTTGCCCTTGGTGATGTGAGGGGAGTTCACGAAGGAGTAGCCGGCCTCCTCGTGCTTGACGCGCGAGTAGTTCTCCATCTCGCGGCGGACGATCCCGCCCTTGGGGTGGAAGACCGCGAGGCCGGAGCCGATCTCGTCGGGGAAGGAGAACAGGTCGAGTTCGGCGCCGAGCTTGCGGTGGTCGCGGCGCGAGGCCTCCTCCAGCAGCGTCAGGTGCGCCTTCAGGGCATCGCGGCTGGGCCACGCGGTGCCGTAGATCCGCTGCAGCTGCGGGTTGCGCTCGTTGCCCCGCCAGTACGCCGCCGCCGACCGCATCAGCTTGAACGCGGGAATCATCCGGGTCGACGGCAGGTGCGGTCCGCGGCACAGGTCGCCCCAGACGCGGTGGCCGTCCTTCGGGTCGAGGTTGTCGTACGCGGTGAGTTCACCGGCGCCGACCTCCATCACCTCTTCGGCGTCCACCTCGCCCTTGAGGTCCACCAATTCCAGCTTGTACGGCTCCTTCGCCAATTGCTCCTTGGCGTCCTCCAGGGAGTCGTAACGCCGGCGCTGGAATCGCTGCCCCTGCTTGATGATTTCCTGCATGCGCTTTTCCAGCCGCTTCAGGTCTTCCGGCTGGAACGGCTTGGCGACATCGAAGTCGTAGTAGAAGCCGTTTTCGATCGGCGGTCCGATGCCGAGCTTGGCCTCCGGGAACACGTCCTGCACCGCCTGCGCCAGCACGTGCGCGGTGGAGTGCCGCAGCACGTTCAGACCGTCCGGCGAATCCAGCGCGACGGGAGTGACCTTGGTGTCCAGTTCCGGCACCCAGTCCAGGTCGCGCAGCCGGCCCGCGGGGTCGCGCACCACCACGATCGCCGTCGGCCCGGTTCCCGGCAGGCCCGCGGCGGTCACCGCCTCGCCCGCCGTCGTCCCCGCCGCGACGACGAGAGAGCCGGCCAGAGCAGGTGGACGAGGTGCAGACACGATGGTTCTCCTTCGGCGAGCGGTCCGGCGAGTCCGGGCCGTCAACCATGCTATCGGCCCCGTACGGCCCCACACCGACCTGCGTGGCGGTGCGGGCGGACGGGCGCGCGCCGCCGGCGAGCGCCTGCCGGACAGTGGTCCGGGTGATATCGCGGACGGGCCCGGGGTGATTTCGCGGATGGTTCGGGCGTATTTCGCGGAGTGGCTGTGACGTGCTTTGCCGGTCCGGTGCGTCTGCCGCTTTCCGGTCCGGTATTACGGCCGTCGCGCTCTTTCTTCCGAGTTGTGCGGCGGATCGGCGGATGTGTTCCTGTCGAATGTGCGCCTTGGAATACGGGGGAGGCGGTTCGCGTGCCGCATTCCCTTCACCGGCCGCCCGCCGCCGCCCCGGTGGGCCGGGACGTCGGGGCCGGACCGGCGGAGTTCAGCCGTGGGCCTGTCGCGGGTGCGTGGGAAGGAGGCGGACCAGGGACAGGGTCAGCAGGTTCAGCCCGGCCGCGACGGCGAACACCAGTTCCGCCGCGGTGAGGCCCGAGCGCGGGGTCAGGTGGCCGGCGCGGGCGTAGAACACCGTGCCGAGGGCGGCGACGCCGAGCGCGCCGGCGAACTGCTGGACGGCGTTGAGGAGGCCCGCCCCGGTGCCGACCTCCTCCGGGGTGGCGTCGCCGATGATGAAGTCGGTGAGCGGGACGAACACCAGTCCGGAGCCGAAGCCGGTGAGAAGCAGGGCGGGGGTCAGCTTCCAGACGGTGATGCCGGTGTCCCAGTGGGCCACGGACCACCACAGGGCGAGCAGCCCGACGACGGCCAGGGCGAGCCCGAGGTGCAGCGCGGCCCGCCCCAGCTTCTCGGCGAGCACGGCGCCCGCGAGCAGGACGGCGACGGCGGTGCCGAGGGCCCAGGGGAGGAGGGCGAGTCCGGTGCGCAGTGGGGTCCAGTGCATGCCCTGCTGCAGCATCAGATTGATGACCAGCACAAACGCGCTGAGTGCGGCGTAGAACCCGGCCACGATCACCAGGCCGACGACGAAGCTTCGTTTGCGCAGCAGTGTGGGTGCGACGACGGGGTGGTCGCTGTGCCGCTGGGAGACGGCGAACAGCGCGAACAGCGCGAGGCCGGCGGCCATCATGACGTACGTCCAGACGGGCCAGCCGAGTTCGCGGCCCTGGATGAGCGGGACGACGAGCAGGGCCGAGGCGGCGGTGAGCAGACCGATGCCGGTCAGGTCGAGGCGGGCGTCCGGGTCCTCGCCGCCGCTGCGGGGCATGACCCGGGCGCCGAGCAGGGCGGCGAGAACGCCGAAGGGCACGTTGATCAGGAAGATGGAGCGCCACTGGCTGCCGAACAGGTCCAGGTGGAGCAGCCAGCCGGCCAGGACGGGGCCGCCCACCATGGTCAGCCCCATCAGCGGGCCGACCGGGGTCAGCGCCTTGCGCAGGTGCTGCGGCGGGAAGACGACCTTCACCAGGGCCAGGCCCTGCGGGATCATCACCGACCCGCACAGGCCCTGTGCCGCCCGGGCGACGATGAGGAAGGCCGCGTTCGGGGCGAGGCCGCAGGCGAGTGAGGCCAGGGTGAAGCCGGTCATGCCGAGCAGGAAGAGACGTCGGCGGCCGAGCAGGTCGCCGAGCCGCCCGGAGGTGACCAGGCCGAGGGCGAAGGTCGCGGTGTAGGCGCTGAGCACCCACTGCACCGTCACCTGGCCACCGCCGAGGTCGGCGTGGATGGACGGGCCGGCGAGGTTGGCGATGCTCGAGTCGATCAGATCCATGAGGTCGGCCAGCACCACGACGACCAGGACCAGCCATGCGGTGCGCGACGGACGGACGTCGGAGGGGACGGGCGTGGGAGCCGCCGGAGGAGAAATCTCGGAAGTGGACACGAACACTGTTCTACAGCAGAACAGTGTTCGTAACAAGACGAACAGCGTTCCTTGGTTCATGGAACACTGTTCGTGGGTTCGCTAGACTGCGCCCATGCCACCGACTCCGCAGGAACGGCGCGCGGCGCGACACCAGCTCGGCGCCGGCCCGGACACGCCAGGAGCCCGCCGGGGAGCGCCCGGCAGGCGCAAGAAGCCGATCACGGTCGACGCCATCGTCGACACCGCGTTCGGCATCGTGGAGCGGGAGGGCTACGAGGCCCTGACCATGCGAAGGGTGGCCGCCGCACTGGAGACGGGACCGTCCTCGCTCTACGCCCACGTGGTCAACAAGGAGGACCTGGACGAGCTGCTCATCGGCCGTCTCTGCGCCGGGATCGACCTCCCCGAACCCGACCCCGACGACTGGCGGCGCCGGCTCATCGACGTCTGCACCCAGCTCCGCGACCAGTACCTGCGCTACCCGGGCATCTCCCGGGCCGCCTTCGCCGCCGCCCCGTCCAACCTCGACACGCTCCGCGTCAGCGAGGGGATGCTGGCCCTGCTGCTCGCCGGGGGCATCGAGCCGCGGGCCGCCGCCTGGGCCCTCGACGCGCTCGTCCTCTACGTCAACGCGTACAGCCTCGAAGTCTCCATGGTGAACAGCAGGGTCGGCAGCGGCGACGGGCACTGGGTGGTCGGCCGTGACGAACTGATGCGCCGTTTCGCCGCGCTGCCCGACACGTTCCCGCACACCAAGCGGCACGCCGCCGAACTCACCGCCGGGACGGTGCCCGACCGCTTCGACTTCACCCTCGGTCTGATGATCGACGGACTCCGGGGCGCGCGGCAGGACACGTGAGCCGAGCGCCCGCGTCCGCGCGCCCGTCGGCGGGGCGTCCGCGCCCGCGTCCCCGGCGGCAGTGCGCCCGCTTCCCCGGCGGCGGGGCGCCGGCGCCGTCTTCCGGCTGTCCGGTCACTTCCTTCCGCGTTGCCGCCTGATCGGCTCGCCCACCCGGTGCAGATGGGTCAGCGCCTCGCGGTACGACTGGAGCAGACCCGTCTCGTGGTACGGGACGCCGATCTCGGCGCAGTACGCGCGGACGACAGTCCGCGCCCGGCGCAGGTGCGGCGTCGGCATGCTCGGGAACAGGTGGTGCTCGATCTGGTAGTTGAGACCGCCCAGCATCAGGTCGGTGAACCGCCCGCCGCGCACATTGCGCGAGGTCAGCACCTGGCGGCGCAGGAAGTCGGGGCGGTCGTCGCCGGTGAGCGTCGGCATGCCCTTGTGGTTGGGGGCGAAGACGCAGCCCAGGTAGATGCCGAACAGGCACTGGTTGACGGCGAGGAACGCCACCGCCCGCCCCGGCGACAGCACGAGGAAGAGGGCGGACAGGAGGGCCGTCAGGTGCAGCAGGAGCAGGGCGGCCTCCAGCGGCCGCCGCTTCATCGACGGCGAGCGCAGCGCGCGCAGGCTCGAGACGTGCAGGTTGAAGCCCTCCAGCGTCAGCAGCGGGAAGAACAGCAGCGCCTGGTGGCCGCCGACGAAGCGGGCCAGGCCCCGGCTGGAGCGGGCCTGGTCGGTGGACCACACCAGGATGTCCGGGGCGACGTCCGGGTCCAGCTCCTCATGGTTGGGGTTGGCGTGGTGGCGGGTGTGCTTGTTCATCCACCAGCCGTAGCTCATCCCGACGCCGAGGTTGCCGAACAGCCGGCCGCCGATCTCGCTCGGCCGACGGCGCCGGAAGATCTGCCGGTGCGCCAGGTCGTGGGCGACCAGCGCGATCTGGCCGAAGACGAAGGCCAGGAAGGCGGCGACGGTCAGTTGCCACCAGGTGTCGCCGAGCGCGAAGAAGGCGGTCCAGCCCGCCGCGAGGGCGGCGGTCACCAGGGTCAGGCGCGCGGTGTAGTAGCCGGGGCGCCGTTCCAGCAGGCCGGCCTCGGCGATGCGCCGGGAGAGGCGGGCGAAGTCACTGCCGGTGCCGGTGCCGGTGCTCGTGGTGGTGCCGGTGGCGGTGCCCGTTTCCGTGCTCAGGGGCGGACCGAGTGCGGGGCGGCTGTCCGTCGGAATCGTCATGCGGTCGAGTCTGTGGACCACCGGCCGGGTACGGCAGCCTGCTGGGCCCCGTCTCCGAGCAGTGCTGTCCCCCGGACGCGTGCGGGGGTTTTCACCACCCTCGCGCCTTTGACCAGGGGGAACGTGGGCCGGGAGGAGTCGGCGGGCGGGGCGCGGTTTCCCGTGCGTGCGTTTCGCCGCGCACGATGAGTGATCCGCGTTGCATGATAATGCGAAGCAGTGCATACTCTTGCTATGTCCAAGGTTCTCACCTCCCTGCCCACCGGCGAGCGCGTCGGTATCGCCTTCTCGGGCGGCCTCGACACGTCGGTCGCGGTCGCGTGGATGCGTGACAAGGGCGCAGTGCCCTGCACGTACACCGCCGACATCGGCCAGTACGACGAGCCCGACATCGCCTCGGTGCCCAGCCGTGCGACGTCGTACGGTGCGGAGATCGCGCGCCTGGTCGACTGCCGCGCCGCGCTGGTCGAGGAGGGCCTGGCCGCGCTCGCCTGCGGCGCGTTCCACATCCGCTCCGCCGGGCGCGCGTACTTCAACACCACGCCGCTCGGCCGCGCGGTCACCGGGACCCTGCTTGTCCGGGCGATGCTCGAGGACGACGTCCAGATCTGGGGCGACGGCTCGACCTTCAAGGGCAACGACATCGAGCGGTTCTACCGCTACGGTCTGCTCGCCAACCCGCACCTGCGCATCTACAAGCCCTGGCTCGACGCGGACTTCGTGACCGAGCTCGGCGGGCGCAAGGAGATGTCGGAGTGGCTGCTCGCGCACGGGCTGCCCTACCGCGACAGCACGGAGAAGGCGTACTCGACCGACGCCAACATCTGGGGCGCCACGCACGAGGCGAAGACGCTGGAGCACCTCGACACCGGCATCGAGACCGTGGACCCGATCATGGGCGTGCGGTTCTGGGACCCCGAGGTGGAGATCGCCGCCGAGGAGGTGACGGTCGGCTTCGACCAGGGCCGTCCGGTGACCGTCAACGGCAAGGAGTTCGCCTCCCCCGTCGACCTCGTCATGGAGGCCAACGCGATCGGCGGTCGGCACGGGCTCGGAATGTCCGACCAGATCGAGAACCGCGTCATCGAGGCCAAGAGCCGCGGCATCTACGAGGCGCCCGGCATGGCGCTGCTGCACATCGCCTACGAGCGGCTGGTCAACGCCATCCACAACGAGGACACGGTGGCCGCCTACCACAACGAGGGGCGGCGGCTCGGGCGGCTCATGTACGAGGGGCGGTGGCTGGACCCGCAGGCACTGATGGTGCGGGAGTCGCTGCAGCGGTGGGTCGGCGCGGCGGTCACCGGTGAGGTGACGCTGCGGCTGCGGCGCGGCGAGGACTACTCGGTCCTCGACACGCGGGGGCCGGCGCTCAGCTACCACCCGGACAAACTGTCCATGGAGCGGACCGAGGACTCGGCCTTCGGGCCGGTGGACCGGATCGGGCAGCTCACGATGCGGAACCTCGACATCGCGGATTCGCGGGCGCGGCTGGAGCAGTACGCGAGCATCGGGATGGTCGGGACGGAGCACCCGGCGCTGATCGGGGCGGCGCAGGCGGCCGCGACGGGGCTGATCGGGGCGATGCCGACGGGGGGCGCCGAGGCGATCGCCTCGCGGGGCGAGGTGTCGGAGGAGAGCGAGCTGCTGGACCGGGCGGCGATGGAGTCCGGTACGGACTGAGGGTGCGGCGGCGGGGGTTCCGCCCCCGCCGCTCCTACCCGGGGGATCCTCCGCATCTGCGCGCCTGGCCCGGGACCTTTCGTACCCGCGGCCCTGGCCCGGGGCTTCCCGTACCCGCGCGCCTGGCCCGGCACCTGCGCCCCCGGGCCCGGGGGCCCTCCGCACCCACGCGCCCGGCCCGGCACTCTCCGCGGTCGCGCCACACCCCCGGCCCGCCCCGGCCGACCTCAAGGGGCGCGGGGAACTGCGCGACCAGCCCCGTACCACCCGCACTCGCCGCGACGTACGGGAACTCCCCATCCCCTGCCGCGCCCGCGTAGGGCACCCGCACTCGCCGCGACGCACGGGAACTCCCCACCCCCTGCCGCGCCCGCGCAGGGCACCCGTACCCGCCGACGCACCGGGACCCGCCCCCGCCGCGCCGCGCAAGGAGTCATTTCGCCTCCGCGTAGCAGCCCACGACCGCCGTCGTGAAGGGCACCCGCACCGGTACGTCGCCGAAGGCCAGCCGCGTGGCGAGGTCGGACGCGCTCCGGAGCGCGTCCACCACCATGTCCGCCTCCTCCACAGGGCAGTGCACGATCACCTCGTCGTGCTGGAAGAACACCAGCTCCGCCTCCAGCCCGGCGCACGCGCGGCGGAGCGCGGCCAGGAGCAGCAGGGCCCAGTCCGCCGCGCTGCCCTGCACCACGAAGTTCCGCGCGAACCGGCCCCGCGCGCGGGCGTCGCCCGGAACCCCGCGGCTCCCGCCGACGGGGCCCTCCGGGCCCTCCTGGGGGATGCCGGCCTCCTCCGCGTCGTCGGCCGCGCCCGCCGCCGGGGGACACGTACGCCCGAGCCACGTCCGCACCAGCCGGCCCTCCTCGCCCGCGCGGGCCGCCTCGTCGACGTACGCCACGGCGCGGGGGAACCGGCGGCGCAGCGCGGCGAGGTTCTTCAGGCCGTCCCCCGAGGTCTGGCCGTAGATCGCGCCGAGGACGGCGAGCTTGGCCTGGCCGCGGTCGCCGGAGAACGCCCGTTCGGACACCGACTGGTACAGATCGTCCGTACGGGCGGCGACCTCCATCAGCCCGGTGTCGCGCGAGATCGCCGCCAGCACCCGCGGCTCCAGTTGCGCGGCGTCGGCCACGACCAGGCACTTGCCGGGGTCGGCGACCACCGCCCGCCGGATGACCTTGGGTATCTGCAGCGCACCGCCGCCATTGGTGACCCAGCGGCCGGTGACCGTGCCGCCCGCGTGGAACTCCGGACGGAACCGGCCGTCGCGCACCCAGTCCTGCAGCCAGGACCAGCCGTGCGCGACCCAGATGCGGTACAGCCGTTTGTACTCCAGCAGCGGCTGTACGGCGGGGTGGTCCACGGACCGGATCTCCCAGCGCCGGGTGGAACCGACCTTGATCCCCGCCTGCGCGAACGCCTTGACGACGTCGGCCGGCAGATCCGGCCGTACCCGGCGGCCGAACGCGGCCGACACCTCCTCCGCGAGCTCCGCCAGCCGCGTCGGCTCGCCCCCGCCGGGGTACCGCTCGCCGAGCAGTTCCCGCAGCACTTCGCGGTGGACGTCCGCACGCCAGGGCAGTCCGGCCGCGTTCATCTCGGCGGCGATCAGCATGCCGGCCGACTCGGAGGTGATCAGCAGCCGCATCCGGTCGGGGTGGGAGGTGGCGTCTGTCCGGCGCCGCTGCGCGGAGTACACCTCGGCGAGGTCCTCCAGGGACACCCGCTGCCGCGCGGGGTGCGCGTCGAAGAGGGAGGACTGGGTGCCGGGGTCGGCGGGGCGGGCCGGCGGATCCGGGGGTACGGCGGTTCCGCGCAGCCGGGCCAGCGCGGCGGCCGCGGACCGGGGTTCGCCCAGCCTGCCCTCGTGGCCGAGCAGGAGCGTCTCGGCGTCCTCCACGTCGTAGCACCGCTCCACCCGCACGCCGGCGGCGAGCAGCCGCGGATAGATCTCGGCGGTGGAGCGCCACACCCAGCGGGTGACCTCCGGGCGGCCGCGGACCGCCGCCACGAGGTCCGTCTCCTGCCGTACGGGCCCTGCGGGCAGCCCGTCCGGACCGAGGGGGGCGAGGCGCGCTCCGCCGTCCTCGGCCGGGACGAGTACCCAGTGGCCGGTCACGTTCCCGAGTGTCGCAGGGGGGTACGACAACGGCCTCGGCCTTCGTGCCGTGCGAGCCGGCCGCGGCGAGCGCTCTGACCTCCGGGAACGGGACCGGGGACGGAACACCTGGTCCGTCGTCCACCCCCGTCGTCCACCCCCGTCGTCCCACCCCGTCGTCTAGTCCGTCGTCGGCTCCGTCCTCGCCTTCGGCTCCGTCAGGGCGGCGAGCTGTTCGTTCACGTACGCCTCCGTCGCCGCCTTGGTCAGCCCCAGGCCGCTCAGGACACCCCCGCCGTTCTCGTGTTCGAGCAGGGCGAGCAGCAGGTGTTCGGTGCCGATGTGGTTGTGGCCCAGGCGCAGCGCTTCCCTGAACGTCAGTTCGAGGGCCTTCTTGGCGCTCGGGGCGTACGGGATCAGTTCCGGGACCTCGTCCGCCGCCGGGGGCAGTGCCTCCTTCGCGGCCTCGCGGACGGTGTCCAGGGTGACCCCCTGCGCCACGATCGCCTTCGCCGCCAGGGCCTCGGGCTCGCTGAGCAGGCCCAGGACCAGGTGTTCGGGGGTGCCTTCCGGGTTGCGGGCGGCCTTGGCCGCGTCGTGCGCGGCCATGACGGCGCTCCGCGCGCGGGGGGTGTAGCGGCTGAACCCCTGGCTGGGGTCGAGGTCCGCGCCCTCCTTGGGCACGAAGCGCTTCTGCGCCGCCTGCCGGGTGACACCCATGCATCGGCCGATGTCCGTCCAGGACGCGCCGGACCGTCGTGCCTGGTCCACGAAGTGGCCGATCAGGTGGTCGGCCACCTGGTCCAGGTGCTCGGCGGCGAGCATCGCGTCCTGGAGCTGGTCGAGTGCGTCGGGGTGCATCTTCTTGATGGCCTCGATCAGGTCGTCGAGGCGTACGGACCGTGTGCCTGGTGAGTTCGACGTCATGTGTCAACCGTAAGTTGACAGTAGCCGGGTGTCAACCTGAAGTTGACATCTGTCGGGGCTCGCTGTCGGACCCCCGTGTCACGATCGAGGGGTGAGTACGCCGACCACCGTCGGGCGCGCCTTCGAGGCCGCCCTCTACGCCGAGACGGACGCCGCCCTCGACACCGGCGCGTCCCTGCTGGCCGCCGACCCGGCGGCCGACGCCGAGCTGACCCGGCGCGGCGAGGAGTTCGTCGCCGCGGCCTGGCGGCGCGGGTGGCAGCCCGCCGATGTCGTCCGGTACGTCCGCCGGGAGCTGGACGAGACGCACGTACGGCTGGTGGCGGCGCTCATACGCGGCGAGGCGGGCCGGCGGCCGGCGCCCCACCCGCGCTGGGCCGCGCAGCTCGCCGAGGTGGCCGAAGCGGCCGGGCCGGACGGCTCCCCGCTCCCGCGCACCGACCGCTTCTCGCGGGCCACCGCCGTCCTGGAGCTGTACCGGCTGCTGCTCGGGCTGCCCGCCCTGGAGCCGCTGGATCCGCCGCGCAGGGCCGCCGTCTCCTCGTCGGACTCCCGGACGCTCGCCCGGATCCGCGCCCTGCTCGCCAAGGCCGAGGCGACCGGCTATCCGGAGGAGGCGGAGGCCCTCAGCGCCAAGGCGCAGGAGTTGATGGCCCGGCACAGCATCGACGAGGCCGTGCTCGCGGCCGGCGGCGGCACCGTGCGGGCGGGCGGCGCTGACGCGCCCGGGGCCTGCCGCATAGGGGTCGATCCGCCCTACGAGACGGCCAAGGCGGTCCTGCTGGACGCGGTCGCCGCCGCCAACCGCTGCCGCGCGGTGTGGCACGAGGAGTTCGGCTTCTCCACGGTCGTCGGCTTCGAGGCCGATCTGGAGGTGGTCGAGCTGCTGCACACTTCGCTGCTGGTCCAGGCCACGGCCGCCATGACCGCGGCGGAGGCGGCACAGCGCGCCGGCGGGCGGAAGCGTACGAAGACGTTCCGGCAGTCGTTCCTGGCCGCGTACGCGCACCGCATGGGCGACCGGCTCGCGGCCACCGCGCGGGAGCAGACGGCCGAGGCGGCGGGGGAGGGGGGACGGGAACGGGATCTGCTGCCGGTTCTCGCGGCCAGGGACGTGGCGGTGACGGAGCACCTGGAACGCCTGTTCCCGAAGACCGTCACGACCCGCCTGCGCGGTGTCTCCGACGAGGCCGGCTGGCACCAGGGCACGGCGGCGGCCGACCGGGCCCGGGTGGAGCGCCACCGCCCACTGCGCTGACGGCGCTCCGGACGGACCGAACCCCTGCCGCGGCCGTGCGGAAGGGGTCGGTGCGCGGCGGTCAGTGCACGGAGGTCAGTCCCCGGCCGTCTGGAAGGGGCTCACCGTGGCGTCCAGGCCCGCGCCCTTCTCGGCGACCACGCCGTACGTCCACTTCGCCGTCTTGCTGCCGGAGCCGCCCGGCAGGGCGATCCGCAGGGTGTCCGCGGCGCCCTTGCCGCCCGCCTCGCCCCGCACGTAGGTGAGGGTGAACGTCGCCGACTCGTCCTGGTGCAGGGTCAGCTTCGCGGGCTGCGCGGACTTGTCCCCGGCCACGGTCCACGAGGTGTCGCCGGCCAGCAGCCGGACCTCGGGGAAGCCGTCGAGCGTGCAGGCGTCGGCCTTGGTGTTGGTCAGGGTGACGGGGAGGTTGCCCGTGTCGCCGACGGCCGGGGCGGCGTTGGCCGGGCCGACCTCGACGCCCAGCCCGGCAAGGCCGCAGGCGGCGCCGTTCTTGCCACCGCTGTCGGAGCCGGTGTCGGAGTCGGTGTCACCGCCGCTGCCGCAGGCGGTCAGGGCGAGGGCCGCCGCGAGGGCGGTCACGGCGAGAGGAAAGGTGGCGCGCATGGGGTCCTTCGGCGTTCGTGACGGTGACACGGCAGTCGTGCCGGTGCGTCGGGACCACGATCATCACGCAGGCGTGAACGCCCCGCACGCGCGCCCCCGGCGTACGGGCGCCGCTACGAACCCGGCGGGCCCGACGTCACGAACCCGGCAGGCCCGACGTGGGGAAACCGCTGGGCGGTTTGGTGCCCTCGGACTTCTGGTACGTCTCCGTACCGGCGCCGCCCTTCCAGGTGATCCGCAGGGACTTGGCGGTCACGGAGTCCACCGTGCCGGTCGTCCGGTCGTCGCCGCCCTTGCCCTGGCAGTCGGTCAGGTGCACGGTCCAGGCGCCGGACACCTTGCCGGCCGTGCCGCTGCAGACGGTACCGCCGGTGGCGAACAGTCCGGCCTGCTTCCCGGTCACCACCAGGACGACAGCCTTGCCGCCGGCGGTGGTCAGCCAGCTGCCCTCCAGCTTTCCCGGCCTGCCGCCGGGGGAGGCGGTGGCGGAGCCGGTCGCGGTCGCGGCGGTGGAGGTGGCGGCGCCGGTGGCATCGGAGCCGCTGTCGCCCGAGCCCTCGTGGGTGCAGGCGGCGAGGGCGAGGGCGGCCGCGAGTGCCGCGGCCGCGGCCGTCGTGGTGCGGAGGGGAAAGGGCGCCGACGTCACGAGTGCCTCCAGGGGGTTGCCGGTGCCGATGCCGGCTTCGGGCGGCGTGGGCGGCAAGTTACCAGCCGGGGGTGGTGGGGTGGGTGGGGGCGTTGTGCGGGTTCGTCGTGGCTTGTCGCTCGGTGTGCCGCACCCGGCCGAGGGACGGACATCGGGACTCGGGCGGGAACGAGGACGGGATCACGCACGTCTTCTCTCACGTGGGCGGAAAACCGGCCAGTGATCGAGCGACGCCGCATGTGGGACGGGGTCTTGGGCAGACGGGTGAAGGGCGGTGGTCAGTCAAGGGACCGTAAAAGCTGTAACCGGGGGAACACCCCGCGTGCACGTGCATCTGCTCATGCATCCGCAGGTGAACGGGGCTATGATCCGGGGCAGTTGACCACTGCATCAATGGCCACATCAGCCAATGCACCACCCGGGGAGCGACCTGTGGACCACGACGTGTGCGACGTGGATGACGTGTACAACGGCATGGCCGCGACAGAGTTGTACGGAGTGGCCTGGCAGAAGAGCCGGCACAGCAACTCGCAGGGCTCCTGCGTCGAGTTCGCCAGGCTGCCCGGCGGTGACGTGGCCGTACGGAACTCGCGCTTTCCCGACGGGCCCGCGCTCGTCTACACCCGCGCGGAGATCGAGGCCATGCTGCTGGGTGTCAAGGACGGCGAGTTCGATCATCTGATCGCGTGACACGCGTCAAGCGGGAACGCGCGGGGCGCCGGCGCCCCGCCGCGAACGCGGTCGCGGACGCGAGTACGAATATGAACGCGGGTGCGGAAGCGAACGCGGGTGCGGGGCGACCGGGCTCCTGAGCCCCGCCGCCCGCACCCTCGGGCAATCCGCACCCTCCCGCAAGTGGCCCCGGGCTCAGCTCCCCGGGATCGGTCCAGCGGGATCGGTCCAGCGGGATCAGTGCAGCGGGACCGGTCCCGCTGGATCAGTCCCCCGGAGGCGTCAGGCGGAACATCGCCCACACGACCTTGCCGCCGAGTGTGCCGGCCAGTGGATGCCAGCCCCAGCCGTCGGCGAAGGACTCGACGAGGAGCAGTCCGCGTCCGCACTCCGCCGAGAAGTCGTCCGCAGCCTCCTCCGCGTCCCGCGCGACGGGGCTCTCCCGGCTGGGATCGCGCACCGCGCAGACCAGCCGCGTCGCCCACCGCATCAGGTGCAGCCGCACCGGAGCGGCCTGGTCGGCGCCGCCGGGCAGGTCCGCCGGAAGCGCGTGGCGCAGTGCGTTGGTGACGAGTTCGGAGACCACCAGGCACACGTCGTCGAAGAGGTCGCCCCGCTCCCACTGGTCGAGGGTCCGCCGGGTGAACCGGCGTGCCTCGCGCACCGCTTCGTACCGGGCGGGCAGGCCGCAGGAGGTGGCGGTGGACACGGCCGCGGGGTCCAGCGGCGGAAGTCCCTGCCGTAAGGGCTCGAGCATGGTCGATCCATTCGTCCCCATGCGAGGCACTCCCGGGTGTTCGCGGTCGTGGCGATGCAGCGGTGGCGCGGGACCATGGTTTCCGATGCGTACAGCAGATGCAAGGGCAGATGCACGTGCAGATGCCTGGAATGGACCCTCCCGTACCGCTTGTCACGCATTTCTTCCGTCACTTTCTTCCCCGCTGTTCCTCCCCCACGGCCCGTTCCGTGCCCTGAGAGGCCTTTCCGGTCGCCCCCACGCACCTCTTCCCTGCCCCTCCCGGCGCTCCGCGGGCCACCGCTTTCCATTTCTGTAATCGCACGAGTACTGCTGGTCGTGGTTTAGTGGCAGACTGCGCGTCCGAAAGACCGTTGGGGAGGGCTGACGAAGTGAGCGCTGGGGAGTCCACTAGCGGCTCGGTGGTGCGGCGCATGCTGCTGGGGTCACACCTCAGGCGTCTGCGGGAGTCGCGGGGTATCACGCGGGAAGCGGCCGGCTATTCGATCCGCGCCTCCGAATCGAAGATCAGCCGCATGGAGTTGGGTCGCGTGAGCTTCAAGACGCGGGACGTCGAGGACCTGTTGACGCTGTACGGCGTCGCCGACGAGGCGGAGCGCACCTCCCTGCTCTCCCTCGCGAAGGAGGCGAACGTCGCCGGGTGGTGGCACAGCTACTCGGACGTCCTGCCCAGCTGGTTCCCCACATACATCGGCCTGGAGGGCTCGGCCCACCTGATCCGCTCCTACGAGGTGCAGTTCGTGCACGGTCTGCTGCAGACCGAGGCGTACGCGCGGGCCGTGGTCACCCGCGGCATGCGCGGCGCCGCCGCGGCCGACATCGACCGCCGGGTGGCGCTGCGCCTGGAACGCCAGAAGTGCCTGGTCTCCGAGAAGGCCCCGGAGTTCCACATCGTCCTGGACGAGGCGGCACTGCGCCGGCCCTACGGCGACCGCGAGGTGATGCGCGATCAGCTCCAGCACCTCATCGACCTCTCCGAGCGCCCCAACGTACGGTTGCAGGTCATGCCGTTCGGTTTCGGCGGCCACTCCGGCGAGAGCGGCGCCTTCACCCTGCTCAGTTTCCCCGAGTCCGACCTCTCGGACGTCGTCTACCTGGAGCAGCTCACCAGCGCCCTGTACCTCGACAAGCCCGAGGACGTCGCCCAGTACGAGCAGGCGCTCAAGCAGCTCCAGCAGGACAGTCCCTCGCCCGAGGAGAGCCGCCACCTCCTGCGCGGACTGCTCCAGCTCTCCTGAACCCGCTCCCGGATCCTTCTCCAGAGCCCGCACCCGGGTCCCTCTCTCCCGGGTCCCTCTCTCCCGAGCCCGAGCCCGGTCCGCCCGAGTCCGCCCGGCGCCTCCCAACTCCCCAGTCCCACACGTACGATGACGTTCGATCGAACACTCGTCGAGCGACCGATCGGTCGAGCGGATGACGGCGACTGCGACGACTGCGACGGCTGTCACGGCAGCGACAGGGGATCGAGGGAGAACATGTCGTCCTACTTCACGGACCTGGCTCAGCAGTACATCGACGGCGAGTGGCGTCCGGGTACCGGGGCCTGGGAGATCATCGACTTCAACCCGTACGACGGCGAGAAGCTCGCGACGATCACGATAGCCACCGTGGACGAGGTCGATCAGGCCTACCGCGCCGCCGAGCGCGCCCAGCGGGACTGGGCGGCCACCAACGCCTACGCCCGGCGCGCGGTGTTCGAGAAAGCCCTGCGCCTCCTGGAGGAGCGTGAGGCGGAGATCGCCGAGCTGATCATCGCCGAACTGGGCGGCACCCGCACCAAGGCCGGCTTCGAACTGCACCTCGCCAAGGAGTTCCTGCGCGAGGCGGTCCACCTGACGCTGACCCCCCAGGCCCGCGTCCTCCCCTCGCCGACCGAGGGCAAGGAGAACCGCGTGTACCGCGTCCCCGTCGGCGTCGTCGGGGTGATCAGCCCCTTCAACTTCCCCTTCCTGCTCTCCCTGAAGTCCGTCGCCCCGGCGCTCGCGCTCGGCAACGCGGTCGTCCTCAAGCCGCACCAGGACACGCCCGTCACCGGCGGCACCCTGGTCGCGAAGATCTTCGAGGACGCGGGGCTCCCCGGCGGCCTGCTCAACGTCGTGGTCACCGACATCTCGGAGATCGGCGATGCCTTCCTGGAGCACCCGGTGCCCAAGGTGATCTCCTTCACCGGCTCCGACAAGGTCGGCCGGCACGTGGCCACGGTCTGCGCCTCGCACTTCAAGCGCACGGTCCTCGAACTCGGCGGCAACAGCGCCCTGGTGGTACTGGACGACGCCGACCTCGACTACGCCGTCGACGCGGCCGTCTTCAGCCGGTACGTCCACCAGGGCCAGGTCTGCATGGCCGCCAACCGCATCCTCGTCGACCGCTCGGTGCTGGAGGAGTTCACCGCGAAGTTCGTCGCCAAGGTGAAGTCCCTCAAGGCCGGCGACCCCAGTGACCCGGCCACGGTCATCGGCCCGGTCATCAACTCCTCCCAGGCCGACGCCCTCACCGGCGCCGTCGACCAGGCCGTCGAGGCGGGTGCCACCGCCCTGGTGCGCGGGCGGACCACGGCCAACCTCGTCGAGCCGTCCGTCCTCACCGACATCCCGGCCGGCTCCCCCCTGCTCAGGCAGGAGCTGTTCGGCCCGGTGGCGCTGCTCCTCCCGTTCGACGGCGAGGAGGAGGCCGTCCGCCTCGTCAACGACACCCCGTACGGTCTCAGCGGCGCTGTCCACACCGGGGACGTCGAGCGCGGTGTGGCCTTCGCCCGGCGGATCGACACCGGCATGTTCCACGTGAACGACGGCACGGTCCACGACGAGCCGCAGGTCCCCTTCGGCGGCGAGAAGCACTCCGGGGTGGGCCGGCTGAACGGCGAGACGACGGTGGAGGCGTTCACCACGCAGAAGTGGATCTCGGTGCAGCACGGCCGCAGCCGCTTCCCGTTCTGAGCCGACCCGCGCATTCGTCGCAGGGGGCGCACAGGGCATCCTGGTGACACCCGTGGAACCCGGCGGGGACACCTTGCGTTGATAGCTTTGACCGGCCACACCTTCTCGGTGCGGCCGTACCCCCTCACTCCTCGGGAGCCCGGAACCGTGCAGACGCTTGCCCTCGGACCGAGCTGGATGGATCCGAATCACCTCCTCGACTCGTTCGGCATCTGGGGCCTGCTCCTCGTCGTCTTCGCCGAGTCGGGCCTGCTCATCGGCTTCTTCCTGCCGGGCGACTCGCTGCTGTTCACCTGCGGTCTGCTGATCACGTCGCACCAGATGGACTTCCCCCTGTGGGCGGCGGTCGTGCTGATCTGCCTCGCCGCGGTCCTGGGCGACCAGGCGGGCTTCATGTTCGGCAAGAAGGTCGGCCCCTCGCTCTTCAACCGCCCCGACTCCCGGCTGTTCAAGCAGGAGAACGTCGTCAAGGCGCACGAGTTCTTCGAGAAGTACGGCGCCAAGTCCCTCGTCCTCGCCCGCTTCGTGCCCGTCGTGCGCACGTTCACCCCGATCATCGCGGGCGTCAGCGGCATGCGGTACCGCTCGTTCCTGACCTTCAACGTCATCGGCGGCGTCCTGTGGGGCGCGGGCGTGACGCTGCTCGGCTCCTGGCTGGGCAAGATCGACGCGGTCAAGAACAACATCGAGGCGATCCTCATCCTGATCGTGCTCGTCTCGGTCGTCCCGATCGCCATCGAGTTCCTGCGCGCCCGGTCCAAGGCGAAGAAGAACCCTCCCGAGGCAGCGCCCCAGCCGGCACCGGCCGGACAAGCGGCCCACGGCCTCCCCCGGCACCCGCAGATGGACGACGCCACCACCCGCCTGCGCGCCGTCCCCCCGGCCCACCAGGACCAGCGTTACGGCAGCGGCCACCGCGACAACGGCGGGACCGGTCACGGGATGGGCAACGCCGGGCAGCAGCAGCCGTACGGTGGCCGGCAGCCGTACGGCGATCAGCAGCATCACGGCACCCAGCAGCATCATGGCGATCAGCAGCACCACGGCGGCGATCAGCAGCACTACGGCGATCAGCAGCACTACGGCGATCAGCAGCACTACGGTGACCAGCAGGATTACGGCTACCAGGACTACGGCCAGGGGCAGCAGTACCCCCAGCAGTACGAGGACCAGTCGCAGCAGCCGTACGGCTACGACCAGGGCCGCCGACAGCAGCACCCGTACCACTGAAGGGTGTTGCGGAAGGTCCGGCTTCGGCACGCCGAAGTGGCGCCTGGCCTGTTGTTTCACCGTGTCATGGCGAGGTTGTGCATGGTGGCGACGGCTTGGACCGCGTGGTGGAGGCCGTCTCCTTTCCGGCGGCAGTCGCGCGGATCTTCCAGTTCTTCATCCGGGCGAAGGTGTGCTCGACGCGGGCGCGGACGCGCCGGTGCTCGGCGTTGTCTTCTTCCTGGCCGCGCAGGAGGGGGCGACCGGCTCTCTTGCGGTGCGGGACGACCGGGCCGGTGCCGAGGTAGGCGCAGTCCACGATCCACAGTCGGTCCACGCCGGCAACCGGCCGCGGGGCGGGCTCCAGGGCCGGTGGCGGACGCAGGCGGTGGATGACCCGGCAGACGGTGGCTGGGGAGATCGTCAGACGCGGCCGAGGCCGATCACGACATTCCCGGGGCCCTTGTTCAGCGGTGGCTCTGAATGGGGGGTGTGGGCCGGTCGAGGACCGCTTGCGACTCGTCGACGAGTGCGGTCAGGCGCGCGACCTCGGTGTCGGTCAATTGTTCGGCAACTTCGGAAGCTGCGATGTTGGACCGCAGGTGGTCGGGATTGCTTGTGCCGGGGATGACGACCATGGAGGGCGAACGGCGCAGCAGCCAGGCCAGTGCGATCTGGGCCGGTGTGGCACCCAGGCGCTCCGCCGGGCCGGTCAGCTCTTGGTGGCCGCTGAGCTGTCCGGCGGCCAGCGGGAAGTAGGGGATGAAGAGGATGCCCTGCGTCTCACAGTCGGCGAGGACCTGGACGCCGCTGCGGTCAAGCAGGTTGAAGCGGTTCTGCACTGCCGCGATGGGGGTCGTCTGCTGGGCGCGGGCCAGCATCTGCGGGGACGCGCCGGACAGGCCGATGCGGCGGATCAGCCCCTGGTCTCGAAGCTGGACGAGTGCGCCGAGCGACTCCTCCAGCGGTACGTCCTGGTGCGCGCCGGGTGAGTCACCGACGAGTCGGAGGTAAGTCAGCTCGCTCGCTTCCGTTCCCATGTCGGTAAGGGCCTCATGCACCTGCCGCCGGACCGTCTCGGGGCGGCCGTCGACGACCCAGGACTTGTCCGGGCCGCGTTCCGCACCGACCTTGTTGCCCACGATCACGCCCGCGGGGATCGGTCCCAGTGCCTGCCCGATCAGCTGGTTCACCGTTCGTGGCCCGTAGGCGTTCGCGGTGTCGAAGAAGGTCACGCCCAGCTCGACGGCCAGGCGCAACACCCGCCGCGCGGCCTCCGGGTCGTCCGGAAATCCCCAGACCCCGGGGCCCGCGAGCTGCATGGCTCCGTATCCCACACGATTCATCGAGCTCTCCTGCCGTATCACTGCAACGCGAATATCGGTATCACTGAACGAATCAGTGATACACCGGGTGTCGTAGCATTGCAACTGTGGATGATGCGAAGACCCGCAGTCGCAGGCAGATCCTGGAAGTCGCAGCCGAGCTCTTGGAGCGGAAGGGCGCCCAGGCGCTGTCCACCCGCGCCGTCGCCGCGGCGGCAGGTATCCGGGCCGCCTCCTTGTACCAGCTCTTCGGTGACAAGGACGGGCTGCTTTCGGCGCTGGCCATACACGCCTTCGACCTTTACGTGGCGCAGAAACACACCTTGTCGTCGAGCGGCGACCCGGTCGACGGCATACGCCGCGGATGGGACATGCATGTCGACTTCGGCCTGGAACACCCCGCCCTCTACCTGCTGATGTACGGCACCGACCGCCCCGGTCGGCGCCCACCTGCCGCACGGGAGGCTCAGGAACTCCTCATGACGTTCCTCGGCCGCGCCGCCTCCGACGGCCGCCTACGAGTACCGCCCGTCCTTGCCGCCCACCTCACGCTGGCAGCGGTGACCGGCGTCACGCTCTCCCTGATCGGCATCCCCGAGGGCGAACGCGACCCGCAGGTCTCACCGCGCATGCGGGAAGCACTCATCGACGCCCTGACCACCGACACGAGTCCAGCCCCGGACTCCACCCTCGCCGCTCGCGCCCTCGCGCTCGATGCCACCCTCAGCAGGGCGGATCCAGCTACCGTCCCACTCCGCCCCGTCGAGACCGCACTCCTTCAGGACTGGCTCCAGCATCTCGCCCACTAGGGTCTTTCGTTTGGCTCAGGCCGGCTGGGAGGCGCGGTGCGTCTTCGACCGACCCGTGCCGGACCCCGCGACGCCGGAATGATCCAGACGAGAGGCCCTAAGGGCTCTCGAAGGCCATTTTTCGGACACGGCCTAGAACCCCCGGGTCCGCTTCGCGGCCCGCCGTCCCTCCGCCGAGCCGACCCGCAGGAACAGCCGGGAGATCTCGGCCCCCAGGTTCACCCCGATCGCGATGGCCATGGAGAGCGCCACGGCCTTGGTGAGCGACACCAGGCCGCCGTCGATGTCGTTCTGGGCGATGCCCAGCAGCCCGAAGTACGTCGCCGAACCGGGCAGCAGCGGGCCGATCGCCGCCGTGGTGAACGGCAGCGCGGACGCGAACCGGTAGCGCGACAGGAGCTGTCCGAAGAGGCCGACCAGTCCGGCCGCCGCGGCCGTGGACGCCACCGGCGACAGGTCGCCCGCGTAGCGCATCGCGCCGTAGATCGACCAGGCCACCCCGCCGTTGAGGGTGACCAGCAACACCGTCGAGCGCTCCTGCTGGAGCAGCACCGCGAAGGTCAGCGACAGCAGCATGGAGGCGGCGAGCTGCCATCCCGGCCGCTGGACGCTGCCGAGCGCCGCGTCCGGATTGAGCTCGGCGCCCAGCGTCACCCCGAAGTACAGCACCACGAGCACCCCGACAACGATGCCGGTGAAGAAGTACATGACCTCCAGCAAGCGCGCGGAGGCGGTGATGTAGAAGCCGGTGAGCCCGTCCTGCACGCCCGCCACCAGCGCCCGCCCCGGCAGCAGCGCGAACAGGCCACCCGTGATCACCGCGGACGCCTTCACGTCGACGTCCGCGAGCGTGAGGGCCACGCCGATCGCGGCCGGGGGCATGGCCGCCACCGTGAACTGGTAGAACTCCGGCAGGCCGCGCCCGGCGCACAGCCAGGCCAGCCGGTCGCCGAGCATCGCGCCCGCCGCGGCGGCGAGGAACACGAACAGACCGCCGCCGACCAGGACCGAGGCGGCGCCCGCGAGCAGTCCGCTCGCCGCGGTCAGCGCCCAGCCGGGGTACGGGTGCCGGTTGCGCCGTATCTCCGCGAGCCGCCCGTAGGCCTCCTCCAGGGAGATTTCCGTCTCGTCGTCGCTGAGGTCGTCGACGAGCTGGAAGACGGCGGAGAGCCGGGTGTAGTCGGTACCGCGGCGGCGTACCACGCGGGAGGCCGAGACCGGGTCGTCGACGAGGGACGGCTGGTACGAGACGGACAGCAGCGTGAAGGTGACGTTGGGCTCACAGCGGTCCAGGCCGTAGGAGCGGCAGACCGCGAACATCGCGGCCTCGACGTCCTCGGCGCCCTCCCCGCCCGCGAGCAGCAGTTCGCCGATGCGGAGGGTGAGGTCGAGGACGCGCGGCACGGCCGGGCCCGGCTCGTCGGCACGCCGCACCGTCTCCAGGGCGGGCCGCTCGGTGACGGACATGCGCAGCATCGTGCGCATCCGGTCCTGCCAGGGCGCCTCCTTGGTGAGCTTCACCAGGGGCACGCCGGTGGGCGGCGTGAAGGCGGGCGGGGCATCGCGGGCGCTGTACGTGCGCGGGGGGCTGAACGCGGACCGCTCGGGCTCGACGGGCGGGGGCTGCGGCACGTCCAGACCGCGCGGCATCGCGAACTCGGAGGTGGTCTCCGACTCACCGGCGGGCGCGTGCGGCACGTCCAGGCCCTTGGGGACGGCGAACTCGGACGTCGTCGACGACTCGTTGTCACCTGACGTGCCTGACGTGCCTGACGTGCCTGACGTGCCGGCAGTGCCCGATGCGCCGCCCGCTCCCGCTGCGGCTGTCGTCGGGGGCGCGAACGCGCTGCGCGCCTCGTCCGACTGCGGCTTGCGGCCGTCCGCCTCGCCCTCCGCCACCAGTTCGCCCCACCTCTCGTACGCGCGGCCCGGTCACTGCGTCCTCGGTACGGGTACTCCCCGCACGCCTCAGTATGCGCACGACAGACCAACGGGCCGCGTCGCCCACAGGGGTAACGCGGCCCGTTCGGTACGACGGGGAGGGGCGGGGAGGTCAGTGACCCCCGTGCTCCTCGGCACGCTTGTACGACCGCTCGATCTCGGCCTCGGCATCCGTGCGGCCGACCCAGTTGGCGCCCTCGACCGACTTGCCGGGCTCGAGGTCCTTGTACACCTCGAAGAAGTGCTGGATCTCCAGGCGGTCGAACTCGGACACGTGGTGGATGTCCCGCAGGTGCTCCACGCGCGGGTCCGAAGCCGGGACGCACAGCAGCTTGTCGTCGCCGCCGGCCTCGTCGGTCATCCGGAACATGCCGATGGTGCGGCACTTGATGAGGCAGCCGGGGAACGTCGGCTCCTCGAGCAGGACCAACGCGTCCAGCGGGTCGCCGTCCTCGCCGAGGGTGTTCTCGACGAAGCCGTAGTCGGCCGGGTAGCTGGTCGAGGTGAAGAGTCGACGGTCCAGGCGGATCCGACCGGTCTCGTGGTCCACCTCGTACTTGTTCCGCGAACCCTTCGGGATCTCGATCGTGACGTCGAACTCCACCGGTGGCTCCTCCATGATCAACACATAGTTCTGGTGGTTAAGTGTCCCTCACGCTTGCGTGTGATCGCGAAAGGGGCTGGTGGTCGTGCCGGAGCTGAGGGCCTGGCCGGCCGCGTACCCGCGCCCGGCGCGGTTCGCGGAGGCCGTGCCGGAACAGAGGGTGGCACGAACCGAGCGCACGGTGACACAGCGTGTGGCGCGGATCACGAGCGAGGGGGGTCCCTCGTGACGCGAATCACAAATGCCGATCCGGACCGGGAGCCGGACCCGGAGTCGAAGCCGAGGGGCATCTCGGCGGACGGGCCCACCGCGGAGGGGGCCGACGTCTCCACCGGAGCGAAGGCCGACGGGCCCCCCGAAGGGGCCGACGCCGCCACCCCGCCCGGGACCGCCGGGGCGGACCGCGGCCCGGGGGCCGAGGCGGAGCCGGACTCCGCGGAGTCGGCTTCCGCCGATCCGGCCGATCCGGCCGGCCCGGCTCAAGAGCCGGAGGCGGACGGTGTCCCGGCGGGCGGGGGCGACACGGACGGAGGCGGAGAGGCGGCCGCCCCGGGGCCCGGCCCGGAGGGCGACCCTGCACCCCGGTCCCCGACCGCCCCGGCGCCCGCGACAGCGGCCGAGGCGGCCTCCGGCTCCGTGGCCGAGGCGACCCTCGACCCCGCGGCCGGCCCGGCCCCCGGCTCCGCCGGACCCGCAGCCGGCAAGTCCCCCGACCCCGCGAGCGACCCGGCCCCCGCCACCCCCGGTGGGCCCACCCCCGCCGCTCCGGGAGCCGGCAGGCCCCGCACGGCCGCACCCGTGGCGCGGGTCCGCGCGGTCGTCGGACCGCGCGCCGCCCGCCTCGCCGATGTCGTCCACGGCGCGCTGCCGTATCTCCTGCGCGCCGTGCGGGACGGGCGTGCGCGCCTCGGGGGAGTCGCGCACGGTCTCCGTACGCGCTCCCCGCGGGCCGGCACCGCCCGGTTCGCCCTGGTCGCCGTCGTCGTCGGACTGGCGGTGGCCGCCGGTGCGGTGACCGCCGCCGGTCCCTGGGGCGCCGGCGGCCGGCGCGTCGCCGAGCGGGAGCGCGCCGTCGCGGCCGCCACCGGCGCCCCGCACGGCTCCGGCCCGGGCGCTCCCCGCCCCGCCCCCAGCGCCGTCGCCGTACTGACCGGCCTCGACCGCTCCGCAGCCACGGGAACCACCGGAACCGCCAAGGGCACCGGAACCGACAAAGCCACCGGCAAGAACCTCGCCGGCATCCTCGGCCCGCTGCTGGAGGACCCCTCGCTGGGCGACCGGCGCGGGGCCGCCGTCGTCGACGTCACCACCGGCGAACGGCTGTACGCCGAGGACGCGGACGCCGGGCTCACCCCCGCCTCCACCACCAAGATCGCCACCGCCGTCGCCGCGCTCTCCGCGCTCGGTCCCGACCACCGCCTCACCACCCGCACGGTCGTGGAACCCGGCACCCGGAAGGTCGTCCTCGTCGGCGGCGGCGACCCCACCCTCACCGCACGCAAGAAGGCGGACGGCTGGGCCAGCCTGCGCACCCTCGCCGACACCACGGCCGCCGCGCTGAGGAAGCGGCACCTGACCTCCGTGACCCTGACGTACGACACCTCCCTCTACACCGGCACCACCAGGCACCCCATCGGCGTCAACGAGAACCTCGCCGAGGTCACCCCGCTGACGGCCGACGAGGGCCGCCTGGACGATTCCGCGAGCGGCCCCGCCACCCGTACCGCCGACCCGGCCGAGGCCGCCGCCCGACGCTTCGCCGCCCTGCTCGGCGGCCACGGCGTGAAGGCCACCGTGGCGGGCTCCGCCGAGGCCACCGACCGTGCCGAGGCCCTGGCCGCCGTCCAGTCGCCGCCGCTCTCCGCCGTCGTCGAACGCATGCTGACCAACAGCGACAACGACATCGCCGAGGCCCTGGCCCGCCAGACCGCCCTCGGCACCGGCGGCGCGGGGAGCTTCGCGGGCGGTGCCGCGGCCGTCGGCGCACAGGTGAAGAAGCTCGGACTGCCGGTCGCGGGCGCGCGGTTCCACGACGGCAGCGGCCTCGACCGCCGCGACAAGCTCACCGCCCGCCTGCTGACCTCCCTGCTCGTCCTGGCCGGTTCCGCCGACCACCCCGAGCTGCGTCCGGTCCTCACCGGCCTGCCGGTCGCCGGCTTCACCGGCACCCTCAGCGACCGCTACGAGGGCGCCGACACCCGCGCGGGCACCGGCCTCGTCCGGGCCAAGACCGGCTCCCTGACCGGCGTCAACACCCTCGCCGGCACGGTCGTGGACGCCAGTGGCCGCCTCCTCGCCTTCGCCTTCCTGACCGAGAACTCCATGGACCAGCCCGCCGCCCGAGCCGCCCTCGACCGCGCCGCCGCCCGCCTCGCGCGCTGACGACGTCCGGGCGCGCCCGGGACAGGGGGCGCGGCGCCCGGGGCCGGAGGGCGCCCCGCTTCCACCTGCCCCCAGCGGCAGCGCTCCCGTACCGTTGACACATGACGAGCATCGGTGGTGCAGCATCGTCCGGGATGATCGACTGGAATCTCGCGGTGGCGACCGCGACCCGCTTCGTGCGGCCGGGCCCCGAGGTCAGCCGTGACGAGGCCCGGGCCGTCGTCGCGGAACTGCGCAAGCACGCCAAGGCCTCCGAGGAGCACGTGCGGGGCTTCACCCGGCTCGGCGAGGCGGGCGCGCACGACACCCCCGTCCTGGTCGTCGACCGCCCCGGCTGGGTCCGGGCCAACGTCGCCGGCTTCCGCGAGCTGCTGAAGCCGCTGCTCGACAAGATGCAGGAACGGCGCGGCGGCACCCCCGGCGGTGCGGTCCTCGGCGCCGTCGGCGGCAAGGTCACCGGCGTGGAGGTCGGCATGCTGCTGGCCTTCATGTCCTCCCGGGTCCTCGGCCAGTACGAGACCTTCGCCCCGGCCTCGCGCGATCTGCCCGCGGGCGAGGACGGCGGCGGCCGACTGCTGCTGGTCGCGCCCAACATCGTCCACGTGGAACGCGAACTGGAGGTCGACCCGCACGACTTCCGGCTCTGGGTCTGCCTCCACGAGGAGACGCACCGCACGCAGTTCACGGCCGTGCCCTGGCTGCGCGACCACGTCCAGGGCGAGATCCAGTCCTTCCTCGGCGAGACCGAGATGGACCCCATGACGGTCCTGGAGCGCATTCGGGAGGCCGCCCAGTCCCTGGCCGGCGGGCGCCCCGAGGGCGAGCGGGACGACGACGGCGGCCGCTCCCTGGTCGAGCTGGTGCAGACGCCCGCCCAGCGGGAGATCCTCGGCCGACTGACCGCGGTGATGTCGCTGCTGGAGGGCCACGCCGACTTCGTGATGGACGGGGTCGGCCCCGCGGTCGTGCCGTCCGTCGCCGAGATCCGCGAGAAGTTCCAGCAGCGCCGCGCCAAGGGCGCCTCCCGCCTGGACCTCGCGCTGCGCAGGCTGCTCGGCCTGGACGCCAAGCTGCGCCAGTACCGGGACGGTGAACGGTTCGTCCGGGCTGTCGTCGAGGAGGTCGGCATGGACGGCTTCAACCGGGTGTGGACCTCGCCGAACACCCTGCCCACCAAGTCGGAGATCGCCGCACCGGCGGACTGGATCGCACGGGTGCACCGCAAGCCGGAGTCCTGACGGACAGGTGCGGGACGACGGGCAGGCGACACCGGAGGGGCGGGTCCCGGCGCCGGACCGGGTCATGACAGCGGCTGCCGGGTCCTGACAGCACTCGTCCGGAGCCTGAACGAATCCGGTCGACGGCAGGGGAACGCCCCCGCAATCACCCGTCCGAGGGACCGTGGGCCCGGGAAAGGCGTGCGATGCTCGGGAAACGCCCCGGTTCTGTCACCATCTACACACTCTGCGTGACCGAACCAGGGGTCAACCCCCCCGAAAACTTCATGAAGGGAACCGGACATGGGTCCCCACCCCGCGGTCGCGGCGATACGCCTGGCGGTCCGCCGCGTCCTCCACGACATCCTCACCGAACACGCCACCACCGGCGCCCCCGACGGCGTCGACGCCCTCCGTCGCGCCCCCGCCCCGCCGGCCGGCGGCGGACGCACCGCGTCGGCGACCTCCCCCGCGCGCCCCGCAGAGGCCGTACGCCCTGCGGAAGCGGTCCACCTCGCGGAAGCCGTCCACCCCGCCGAGGCCGCCCGTCCCACCGGCTCCGTCCACCGCGCCGGCCCCGCCCCCGCGCATCCCGCGGCCGTCCCCGTGCCCGGAGCCTTCCCCGCCGTGCCCGCCCCGCTCGGCCCCGGCCGCACCGGGCCGCTCGTGCTCGTGGCCTGTTCCGGCGGCGCCGACTCGATGGCACTCGCCTCCGCCCTCGCCTTCGAGGCGTCCCGGCTCGGCATCCGCGCCGGAGGCGTCACCGTCGACCACGGCCTGCAGGCCGGCTCCGACCAGCGCGCCGAGGAGGTCGTCGAACGTCTGCGCGCACTCGGCCTGGACCCGGTCGAGTCGATCGCGGTCTCCGTCGGCCGTGACGGCGGCCCCGAGGCCGCCGCCCGCGACGCCCGCTACGCCGCGCTCGACGCCGCCGCGGACCGCCACGGCGCCGCCGCCGTCCTGCTCGGCCACACCCGCGACGACCAGGCCGAGACGGTCCTGCTCGGCCTCGCCCGCGGCTCCGGCATCCGTTCCCTGTCCGGAATGGCGGCGGTCTCGGGGGCCGCCGGCCGTTACCGCCGCCCCTTCCTGCGGCTCGACCGGCAGACCGCCCGCACGGCCTGCATGGCCCAGTCCCTACCCGTCTGGGACGACCCGCACAACTCCGACCCCGCCTACACCCGCTCCCGGCTCCGCCACGAGGGGCTGCCCGCTCTGGAGAAGGCGCTCGGCAAGGGCGTCGTCGAGGCCCTCGCCCGCACCGCGCGGCTCTCCCGGGAGGACGCCGACGCACTCGACGCCTGGGCCCGCGAGGCCGAGGAAGGCGTACGGGACGACGCCGGACGGCTGGAATGCGCCAAACTCGACGTACTCCCCCCGGCCGTGCGCCGCCGCATCCTGCGCCGCGCCGCCCTCGCGGCCGGTGCCCCGGGCGGCTCCCTCTTCGCCCGCCACATCGAGGAGGTCGACCGGCTGGTCACCGCCTGGCGAGGTCAGGGGGCCATCAATCTCCCGGGCCGGGTCGTGGTCCGTCGCCAGGGTGGCAGACTGGTGATTCGGCAAGGCTGAATCCGGGCCCCTCCCACCGGACCCTCCGCAGGGGTCGTGCGGTGGCCCGGAATGGCCGGTGGGACGACCGAAAGTGATGCGGGTGGACGCGAAAGACATGGGCACCGACCTCAAAGAGGTGCTCATCACCAAGGAAGAGATCGACGCGAAGCTGGCCGAGCTGGCCGCGAAGATCGACGCGGAGTACGCGGACAAGGACCTGCTGATCGTCGGCGTCCTCAAGGGCGCGGTGATGGTCATGGCGGACCTCGCCCGCGCGCTGTCCACCCCCGTCACGATGGACTGGATGGCGGTCTCCTCCTACGGAGCCGGCACCCAGTCCTCGGGTGTGGTGCGGATCCTGAAGGACCTCGACACCGACATCAAGGGACGGCACGTCCTGATCGTCGAGGACATCATCGACTCCGGCCTGACCCTGTCCTGGCTGATCTCGAACCTGGGCTCCCGGGAGCCCGCCTCCCTCAAGGTGTGCACGCTGCTGCGCAAGCCCGACGCGGCCAAGGTCGCGATCGACGTGGAGTGGGTCGGCTTCGACATCGCCAACGAGTTCGTCGTGGGCTACGGGCTCGACTACGCCGAGAAGTACCGGAACCTCCCGTTCGTCGGTACGCTCGCGCCCCACGTGTACGGCGGCTGACCCCGCGCGGCAGGGTTCCCGCGGGCTTCCGCGGGACGGCCGGGAACCCCTGCGGGGTCCCCGCCGTTGAAGCATGCGAGGACGGGATCGCGGGAACCCGCGCTGCGGCGTCGGGTGACAATCCTGGGGTACCGTCCGAAGAACAGTCTTCTATCAAACTCACTATGGCAGGAGGGACGGGGCGGCACCGCTCCGTATGGATGGACGTGAAGCGATACTTCCGTGGGCCGGTCATGTGGATCGTGCTGGCCGTCCTTGCCGTGGTCGTGTTGATGCAGGTCGTCGGCTCCTCCGGCGGCTACAAGACGGTGGACACCGGCCAGGTCGTCCAGGCGATCAACCAGAACAAGGTCGAGTCGGCCAAGCTCTCCACCGGTGACGACCAGGTCATCAAGGTCCAGCTCAAGGACGGCGTCAAGGTCGAGGGCAGCTCGAAGATCCAGGCGAGCTACATCGGCGACCAGGGCGTCAACCTGGCCAACACTCTTCAGGACAAGTACCAGAACAAGCAGATCCCGGACGGATACACGGTCTCGCCGTCCAAGCAGAACCCCTTCCTGGGCATTCTGCTGACGCTGCTCCCCTTCGTCCTCATCGTCGTCATTTTCCTGTTCCTGATGAACCAGATGCAGGGTGGCGGCTCCCGGGTCATGAACTTCGGGAAGTCCAAGGCGAAGCTCATCACCAAGGACACCCCGAAGACGACGTTCTCGGACGTCGCCGGGTCGGACGAGGCCGTCGAGGAGCTCCACGAGATCAAGGAGTTCCTCCAGGAGCCGGCGAAGTTCCAGGCCGTCGGCGCCAAGATCCCCAAGGGCGTGCTGCTGTACGGCCCGCCCGGAACCGGCAAGACGCTGCTCGCGCGGGCCGTCGCCGGTGAGGCCGGGGTCCCCTTCTACTCGATCTCCGGTTCCGACTTCGTCGAGATGTTCGTCGGTGTCGGTGCCTCCCGGGTCCGTGACCTCTTCGAACAGGCCAAGGCGAACGCCCCGGCGATCGTCTTCGTCGACGAGATCGACGCGGTCGGCCGCCATCGCGGCGCCGGCCTCGGCGGTGGTCACGACGAGCGCGAGCAGACGCTGAACCAGCTCCTCGTCGAGATGGACGGCTTCGACGTCAAGGGCGGCGTCATCCTCATCGCGGCCACCAACCGGCCCGACATCCTGGACCCGGCGCTGCTGCGCCCCGGCCGGTTCGACCGGCAGATCGCCGTCGACCGCCCGGACATGCAGGGCCGGCTGGAGATCCTCAAGGTCCACCAGAAGGGCAAGCCGGTCGCCCCGGACGTCGACCTGTCGGCCGTCGCCCGCCGTACCCCCGGCTTCACCGGTGCCGATCTGTCCAACGTGCTGAACGAGGCCGCGCTGCTGACGGCCCGCAGCGACCGCAAGCTGATCGACAACCAGATGCTGGACGAGGCGATCGACCGTGTGGTCGCGGGCCCGCAGAAGCGGACCCGGATCATGTCGGACAAGGAGAAGAAGATCACCGCGTACCACGAGGGCGGTCACGCCCTGGTCGCGGCGGCCTCGCCGAACTCCGACCCGGTGCACAAGATCACCATCCTGTCCCGCGGCCGGGCCCTCGGTTACACGATGGTCCTGCCGGAAGAGGACAAGTACTCGACCACGCGCAACGAGATGCTGGACCAGCTCGCCTACATGCTGGGCGGCCGGGCGGCCGAGGAACTGGTGTTCCACGACCCGACCACGGGCGCGGCCAACGACATCGAGAAGGCCACGTCCACGGCGCGCGCCATGGTCACCCAGTACGGCATGACCGAGCGGCTCGGCGCCATCAAGTTCGGCGGCGACAACACCGAGCCGTTCCTCGGCCGTGAGATGGCTCACCAGCGCGACTACTCGGAAGAGGTCGCCGCGCTGGTGGACGAGGAAGTCAAGAAGCTGATCGAGAACGCGCACAACGAGGCCTGGGAGATCCTGGTCGAGAACCGCGACGTGCTCGACAACCTGGTGCTGGCCCTGCTGGAGAAGGAGACGCTGGGCAAGGAGGAGATCGCCGAGGTCTTCGCCTCCATCCACAAGCGTCCCCCGCGTCCCGCGTGGACCGGTTCCTCGCGTCGCACGCCGTCCACCCGCCCGCCGGTGCTCTCCCCGAAGGAGCTCGCACTGACGAACGGGGCGAACGGCGCCACGGCGATCAGCACCGTCAAGTCCACGGCGGCCGAGTCCGCCCCGGTGGTCGAGCCGGCCCCGGAGGACCGCCGGGACAGCTGAGTCCCACGGCTCTGACGGGCCCGACGGTCGTCCGCCGGCCGCCCGTCGGGCCCGGAACAAATGCCGCGCCTCCCAGGTTCTAGCCTGGGAGGCGCGGCATTTCGTCGTACGGCCGCGCGGGAGCGCCCCCGTACGCGCGGCCGGTACGCACGACGCGTGGGAGACCCCGGACGCGTCACAGGCTCAGGAACGAGGGAGCAGATGACGGACCCGGTGACGCTGGACGGCGAGAGCACGATCGGCGAGTTCGACGAGAAGCGCGCCGAGAACGCCGTGCGCGAGCTCCTCATCGCCATCGGCGAGGACCCCGACCGCGAGGGCCTCAGGGACACCCCGGGCCGGGTGGCGCGGGCGTACCAGGAGATCTTCGCAGGACTGTGGCAGCGCCCCGAGGACGTGCTCACCACGACGTTCGACCTGGGCCACGACGAGATGGTGCTGGTGAAGGACATCGAGGTGTACTCGACCTGCGAGCACCACCTGGTGCCGTTCCGCGGCGTGGCGCACGTCGGATACATCCCGTCGGCCAACGGGAAGATCACCGGCCTGTCGAAGCTGGCCCGGCTGGTGGACGTCTACGCCCGCCGCCCCCAGGTGCAGGAGCGGCTCACCACGCAGGTCGCCGACTCGCTCATGGAGATCCTCGAACCGCGCGGGGTGATCGTGGTGGTCGAGTGCGAGCACATGTGCATGTCGATGCGGGGCATCCGCAAGCCCGGTGCCAAGACGATCACGTCGGCGGTGCGCGGCCAGCTGCGCGACGCCGCCACCCGCAACGAGGCGATGAGCCTGATCATGGCCCGCTGAGCCGTCGGCAGTCACCCGGCGCGGGAACCGGCGGTGCCTCAGGCGGGGGCCGCGGTGCCGTTGCCGTCGTTCTTGTCGTCGTCACCGTCCTCCGGGAGCCTGCACACGCGCTCCAGGAAGAAGGCGGCCGCTATGACCGCGATGCCGGCGACGACCGAGGCGCCCGCGTAGATGGCCTGGTCGCGTCGGCTGGGGATGTCGAGGTACTCCAGCAGGAAGGCGCCCACGCCGCCGTACATGCCGGCGACGAGCGCGGCGACCAGGGCGCTCGCCTGGCCGAAGACGACCGAGCGGGCGGCCATCAGGGGGTCCACGCCCTTCGCCTCGGGCCGGCGCTCGCGCTGGGCCCGTAGCCGGGAGCGCAGCGACAGCGCGGTGGCCAGCAGGACCGCGGCGATCAGCGCCAGGACGATGGGCGCGGCCGGCGGGACGCCCGGGAGGGTGCCCACCGCCGTCCACAGTCGGGCGCCCGCCCAGGACAGGACTCCGGCCACCACGAACACCGCCGCCAGCGTCCTGATGCGCAGCTCTTTCACGGTGCCCCTTCGTCGGTGTCGAGCGGTCGTTCCGGCTCGATAGACCTTAACGACTACTCGGGCAGCCGTAGTTCCAGGTCCGCGCGCGGCGCCACACCGTCCCGGGTGAGCGCGGCGAGCAGGTCGGCCACCCTGCCGTGCCCGGGCAACGCCGCGGAGGGGTCCACGTCGTACCAGGGTGCCAGCACGAAGGCCCGCTGGTGCGCGCGCGGGTGGGGGAGGGTCAGCACGGGATCGTCGGAGACGGCGTCGTCGTACGACACGATGTCGACGTCGAGCGTGCGCGGCCCCCAGCGTTCGTCCCGGACCCGGTGGAAGGCCTCCTCCACCGCCTGCGCCCGCTCCAGCAGCGAGGACGGCGGCAGCGTCGTCCTGAGCACGACCACCGCGTTGAAGTAGGACGGCTGGCTGCCCGGTTCGACGCCCCACGGCTCCGTCTCGTAGACGGGGGAGACCGCCTTGACGCGGACGCCGGGCGTGTCCTCCATGGCGTCGACGGCGCCCTGGAGGGTCTCCAGGCGGTTGCCGAGGTTGGAGCCCAGGGAGAGCACGGCGCCCCGGGGGTTCTGCAGGGTGCTGTCGGCGGCGTCCACCCGCGCGGTCACCGAGGCGGGCACGGGCTGGACCACAGGGTCGCCGGGTCCGGGGCTGAAGGCTGTCATACGCGGCTCCGGGCGATGGTGACGGTCACGTCGTCGAACGGCACGGTGAGGGGGGCCTCGGGCTTGTGCACGCACACCTCGACCTCCTCGACCCGTTCGTGCCGCAGACAGGCGGCGGGCGATGCGCTCGGCGAGGGTCTCGATCAGGTCGACGGGGTCGCCCCCGACGAGTGCCACGACCTCCTCGGCGACGATCCCGTAGTGCACCGTCTTCGTCAGGTCGTCGTCCGCGGCGGCGGGGCGGGTGTCCAGGCCGAGGACGACGTCCACGACGAAGGTCTGCCCCCGTTCGCGTTCCTCGGGGAACACGCCGTGGTGGCCGCGGGCCCTCAGCCCGCGCAACGCGACACGGTCCACGCGTCTCACTCCTGCCGGTCGGTGCGGAGCGGCCGGGCGACGGCCGCCGGGGCCATATGCGGGCGGCATACCGGCCACGAACGAATCTACCCGTGCCCACTGACAGCACCCCCGCCCGGGGACACGGGCCCGACGACGGCCGGAACCGGCCGCTTCGGCCGTCCCGCCCGAGCGAGGACGCCCACGGGCCGGCCGCCGCGCGAGGGGCCGTGATTCCCCCCACGTCCGGATCGTGGACGGACATGTGAAGGTACGTGTGAAGGACGTGCCCCGGCATCCACCCCGCATCGGCCGGCCGACGGTGTCCGTTCAGGCCGTCGTGTCCGGGTCGCCGCCGGTTCCCCCGGTGTCCCCGCCGTCGGATTCGGCCAGTACCGGGGAGGCGTGGTGGGACCACAGCCGCCAGCCGTCCGGGGTGCGGCGCCAGACGTTGGTGGCGACCACGAGCTGGCCGACGAGCGGCCCCGGCTCGTCGCCGCCCTCGGGCGCGGGGCCGCCGCTGAGGATGTTCTCGGTGCAGGTGACCACGGCGGTGTCGCCGGTCACCGAGACGTGCACGTCGGTGAGGAAGAACTGGATGTACTCGGTGTTCGCCATGATCAGCGCGTACGACCGCAGCACCTCGCCGCGTCCGGTGAGCACCGGCCAGCCCGGGTGGACGCAGGAGATCACCCCGCTCTCGGCCGGGTCGTGGTACTCCTCGTCGACGCCCACGTCGGAGGGGGTCAGCCAGATCGAGGACAGCTCCTCGAAGTCGCCGCGTTCCATCGCCTCGTAGAAGGCGGTGTTGGCCTGTTCGACCTGTTCGACGTCGAGGTGGGGGGCGGTCATCGGGCTCCTTCCACGGCGCGGGCGACGCGCACGGCGTCGGCGGTCGCGCGCACCTCGTGCACCCGCACCGCCCACGCGCCCGCCTGCGCCGCCAGCGCGGAGACGGCGGCGGTGGCGGCGTCCCGCTCGCGGGCGGGCGGCGGGGCGCCGTCCGGCCCGGCCAGCACCCGGCCCAGGAACCGCTTGCGCGAGGCGGCGACCAGCAGCGGGTGGCCGAGGCCGAGGACCCGGTCCAGGCGGGCCAGCAGGGCGAGGTCGTGGTCGACGTCCTTGGAGAAGCCGAGTCCCGGGTCGACGACGATCCGGTCCGGCGCGACACCGCCGGCCAGGACGGCCTCCACGCGCGCGTGCAGCTCGTCGACGACCTCGGTGACGACGTCCCCGTACACGCCCCGGATGTTGCCGCCCTCCAGGAAGCCGCGCCAGTGCATGACGACGAAGGGGACGCCCGAGGCGGCGACGACGGGGACCATCGCCGGGTCGGACAGGCCGCCGCTGACGTCGTTGACGAGGACGGCACCGGCGGCCACCGCCTGCTCGGCGACCCGGGCCCGCATGGTGTCGACGGAGACCACCACCCCCTCGGAGGCGAGGCCCCGCACCACGGGGACGACCCGCCGGAGTTCCTCGGCCTCGTCGACGCGGGTGGCGCCGGGCCGGGTGGACTCGCCGCCGACGTCGACCAGGTCGGCGCCCTCTCCGACGAGGTCCAGGCCGTGCTTGACGGCAGCGGTGGTGTCGAACCAGCGGCCGCCGTCGGAGAAGGAGTCGGGCGTCACGTTGACGACTCCCATGACCGCACAGCGGTCCCATGTCGGCAGTCCAGCCACGGGGCTCCGCCCGGTCTCTTCGCGCATGTGTTCAGCGTAGGCGGCGTACCGGGGGAGGACGTACCGCGTAGGCGGCGTACCGCGTGAGGGCCACCTGTTCCCGCACCCGCGGGCGCCCACGGGCCCGCGCCCGTGCGGGTTCCGCGAGCTCGCGAGCATCGGCCGCCCCGCTGCCTCGGGCGTCGACCTCGGTGCGCTGCGCTGCCCGGATTCGAGCCGGGACAGGGTCCTGATCGGGATGCCGGTGGTCTGCGACAGGGCGGTCGAGGTGGCGCCGCGGCGGTGGCGCCGCCGGCGGGCGCCTTCGACCTGGTGTCCGTCCACCCCTTCCCCCTGCGGCGCCAGGCCGGCCGTATCGACGAAGCCCGCCCGCGCATCGCCCCGGCCCGGGGCGGCATGCCGGTCGCCGCCGCCGGCCAACCGCGGGTACGTGCCGCGGGCCGGGCGAGCCCGCACCTGTCGGCGCACCGCGTGCCCGCTCCCGACGCGTTTGCGCGGGCGTCCGGCTTGCCCCCTCTATCCTGATGCACTCCGTTCCCTCCCGGTGCGCTCCGCCGCGCACCCCGGGACCCGGCACAGGCGAAGGGAGGCCGATGGGCCTCACCGGCACCACCACCCTCATCGCCGCCACGCTGTGCGCCACCGCGCTGTTCGCCGGCACCGTCTGGTGCTGGCCCCGGCTGGCCCGCGGCTCCTGGCGGACCGTCGGCGGACGCGTCGGGCTGCTGCTCGCCACCCAGCTCGCGCTCTTCGTCTGCGTGGCCCTCGCCGCCAACCGCGACTTCGGCTTCTACGCGAGCTGGGCGGATCTGTTCGGCCGGGAACGGGGCGAGGGTGTGGTGGTCGAGTACACCCCGGGCGGAGCGGGCGGCGCGGACGGACCGCTGCGGGTCGTCGGCCTCGAAGGGGTCGACGGGCCCGCCGGGCCGGACACGGCCGACGGACAGATCCAGCGCGTCCGGATCGTCGGCCGCACGACCCGCATCGCCACGCCCGCGCTGGTCTATCTGCCGCCGGAGTACTTCCGGCCCCGGTACCGCGCCCGCACCTTCCCCGTCGCCGTGGTGCTCACCGGCTATCCGGGCACGGCCGAGGCGCTCGTGCGGGGGCTGCGCTACCCGCAGACGGCCCACCGGCTGGCCGCGGCGGGGCGGATGCGGCCGATGGTGCTCGTGATGCTGCGGCCCACCGTGGCACCGCCGCGCGACACCGAGTGCGTGGACGTCCCCGGCGGCCCGCGCGCCGAGTCGTTCTTTGCCGCGGACCTGCCCGAGGCCGTCGTGGCGCACTACCGGGTGGACCGCGCACCCGGCGGCTGGGGCGTCGTCGGCGACTCGACGGGCGGCTACTGCGCACTGAAACTGGCCATCCATCACCCGGACACCTACGCCGCCGGCGCGGGCCTGTCCGCGTACTACGAGGCACCCGTGGACCGCACCACCGGCGACCTGTACGGCGGCGACCGGAACCTGCGCCACCGCGCCGACCTGTGGTGGTGCCTCGAGAACCTGCCCGCGCCGGACACCTCACTGCTCGTCAGCAGCAGTCGAGAGGGCGAGAACAACTACAAGGACACGCTGGAGTTCATAAGGCGGGTGAAGGCCAAGGGGTTCACCAGGATCTCGTCGATCATCCTGGACAGCGGCGGCCACAACTTCAACACCTGGCGCCGGGAGATCCCGGCGACGCTGCGCTGGATGAGCGGCCGGCTCGGCGCCCGGTAATGCGCGGCGAAAAGGCGGATATAGGCGAACCGCAGGTCGCACGGGGTGCCGGGGGCGGGAATGGGCGTTGTGGGCCGATCACGGAAACCCCAAGAAATGATCTTGAGAGGGAGCTGTCGGAACGTTCGCGCACCGCGCCCGCACTTCCGTTCCGCACCCTTGGGGCGGTTGATGCATCAGGAAGCTTTCGGTGTGGCCGTGTTTTTACCGGCCGGGGCACCATCATTCGCCTACGCGCGGTAAGTTTCTGGCCATGCCACGTGGACGTCACCGTCATTCCCCGCCTCTGCACCGGCTGTTGCCCCCCTCGGCGATCGCAGGCGTCTCGGTCGTCTGCGCCGTGGGACCCTGGTTGTTCACGGAAACCGCGCTGCTCCGTGCGCTGGCCGCGGGTGCCGCGGTGACGACGGTCGTCGGCACGTTCGTCATGCGCCGCTGGGACGTCGCGGCCGGCAAACGCGTCGCCGACCTCACGCGTGCGCGGGCGAGTGACGAGTGGCGGCACGAGGAGCGGGTCGCGGAGCTCGAGACCGACGTCGAGGAGTCGCGCGAGCTGCGCCAGAAGATGGAGCACAAGCTGCGGGCCAAGCGCACCGAGCTGGCCCGGCTGCGCAACGAGCATGCCGCGCTGCTGCGCCGGTACGCCACGGCGGAGACGGAGCGCGCGAGCGCGCTGGAGGGCCGCCGCCTGCTGGAGATCGAGGCGGCGCCGGAGAACGAGGCGGCGGCGTCCGAGACGGAGGAGTCCGCGGAGTCCGCGCGCGAGGCGGCGACGGCCACGGCGGCGACGGAGGCCACGAGCGCGGCCGACGCGCCGGCACCGGCGGCTTCCGAGGGGCCCCGGGCGTTCTCCCCGTCCGGCGGCGCGCTCTTCCGGAGCGCCGACTCCGCGCTGGAGCGCCTCGCGCGCGCGGGCGCCCTGACCAAGGACGCCAAGGACGCCAAGCACACGAAGGACACCCAGGACGACAAGGACACCGACACCTCCGAGGGCGCGGCCCCTGACGCCTCCGTCGCGTCCGCCGAGTCCGCAGAGGCCGTCGAGTCCGCCGAGCACACGGCCACCGCCCTCCAGGGGTCCGACGGCTCCGCCGAGGACGCCGTCCAGGCACCCGCCGACGCCGAGGTCGCGACCGCCGAGGACCCCGCGGAGCCGGTCACCGACGGCGACTCCCACGACGACCGCGGTCCCCAGGACGACCCGCCGACCCGCGCCCCCCGGCAGCGGTCCGCCGAGGACGCCGCCGCGACGGCCGACGCCCCCGCGCAGGACACGGCCGTCCACGGGCCGACGGACGCGGCGGCACCCGCCCCCGCGGCCGGCGCCCCGCTCGGCCGGCCCACCGGACCCGGGCACTTCACCGTGCCCACGGCGGTCGCCGTCGTACCGGCCGAGGCCCCCCGACGGCCATCGGTCCAGGGCGGGTTCGACTTCTTCGGCACCCAGAAGACGGCCCCCGAGCGCACGGCGGACTCCGTGCAGAACGAGGACCTCGCGGATGTCGTCGGCCAGGAGGCGCTCGCGCTGCACAAGGCGGAGGCCGAGTCCGGGTTCAAGCCGGCCGGTCCCGGGGTGCGGGCCGGGCAGGTCATCGACCTGACGGCGCACGACGAGACCGAGCAGATCGACATCGAGGGACTGCGCTCGGCGGCCTCGTAGCCCCCTCTCGCGGACGGCGGCGCAGCCTCTCCCCGGCCGACGGCGACGGCGACGCAGTGGCCGTCCCGTCACGCCATCCAGCGGTCCGGCGGCGCGGCCCGGCGCCCGGTGCCGGAACGGTCCGCCTGGGCGCGCAGCAGCTCCGCCGCCTCGCCGGCGTCCCGCAGCCGGGCGGCGACGGTCCCGCCCGCGCCGTTGTCCACGCGCACCGAGGCCAGCCCGTGCAGCCGGGCCCACGGCCCCTGCGTCAGCCGTACGCTCTGCACCTTCGCGTGCGGGACCAGGGCGAGCCGGCGGCCCAGCAGCCCGTGCCGGGCGGCGAACACCGTGTCCGTCACCGCGAGCCCGTGGCCGCGCCACCACAGCGGCAGGCAGCGGCCCGCCCGGCGCGGTGGGCGCGACAGTTCGGCCGGCACGGTGACGCCGGGCAGTATCCGGGTCACCAGCGCCTCGGCGATCTCGCGCGGGGCGACCGGCACGAGCACCGTGTTGGACGATCCGGCGACCGACAGCTCCACCCGCACCCAGTCGGGCCGCCGCCACAGCACCGGCTGCACGATCCGTACGGTCTGCACCCGCCCCGGCGGCACGGTCTCGTGCGCGCGGTCGAGCAGTCCGCGGTCGATGCGGAGCCCGTCGGGCGACTCGGCCACCGTCCAGTCGTACTCGGTGGCGAACCGGCCCACGCTGCCCGCGCCGGCCGCGCCGAGCAGGGGCAGCGCGGTCGCCAGCACCGTCCACAGGTTGTGGGTGGCGAGCCACAGCAGGGCCGGAAGGACGAGCGCGCCGGCCAGTGTCGCCCAGGTGGTGACGGTCAGCGCGAGCGAGGCGGCGAGCATGCCGGGCGGCACCCGCAGCAGCCCCCGGGACGGGGCCTCGCCCACCTCGTGCGCGGTCTCGGGCGCGAACCCGGCCGCGCGGGCGAGGAGTTCGGCGCGCAGGGCACGGGCCTCCGACTGGCCCAGGTAGGCCAGCTCGTCCTTCTTGTCGACGCCTATGACGTCCAGCCGCAGCTTGGCCACGCCCGCCACCCGGGCGAGCAGCGGCTGGGTGACGTCGACCGCCTGGAGCCGTTCGAGCCGGATGTGCGCGGTGCGGCGGAAGAGCAGTCCGGTGCGGATGCGCAGCTCGCTGTCGGTGACCGAGAAGTGGGTGAACCACCAGCTCAGGAAGCCGTACAGAGCGGCGGCCGGGACGAGGACGGCGAGGGCGAGGAGGAGGGTGGTGGTGGCCAGCCGGTCCAGCTGGCGCTGCGTTTGGTCGGGGTCGTGCACCGCCCAGCCGAAGACGACGGCGAGGGGTGCCCAGGCCCGGCGGAAGGGCGTGACAGGGTGCAGCCTGCGCTCGCCGGGCCGGTGCCCCGCCCCGTCGTGCGCCCCGGGCGCGAGAGGCTTCCGTCCACGTGGCGGGCGATCGTCCCGCACGCTCGGCGCACGCTCCTCCCGCAGACCCGGCGCGCGCTCTTCCCCCACGCTCGGCGCGCGTTCCTCGCGTACACCCGGCGCGCGCTCCTCCCGTGCGCCCTCGCCCGTCACAGCCCGGCCGATCGGGCCTCGCCGAGCCGGGTGAGGTGGTCGCGCAGGCGTTCGGCCTCGGCGGGGGCGAGGCCCGGGATCGTCGCGTCCGTCGCCGCGGCCGCCGTGTGCAGCTGCACCGTCGCCAGCCCGAACCGCCGTTCGACGGGGCCGGAGGTGACTTCCACGAGCTGCATCCTGCCGTACGGCACCACGGTCTCCTCGCGCCACAGCACGCCCCGGCTGATCAGCAGGTCGTCGGCGCGCTCGGCGTACCGCCAGGAGCGCCAGTTGCGGCCCAGCAGCACCCAGCCCCAGGCCAGCGCGGCGAGCGGCAGCAGCGCGCACAGCGCCCAGCCGGGCCCGGCCAGCAGCCCCGGCAGCAACCCGGCGCCGAGGGCCGCCGACCCGAGCCACAGCGCCAGCAGCAGCCGCCGCATCCGCAGCAGTCCGGGCGGCAGCCCGCGCCACACAGGCTCGCCGCGGCCGGCCGCACCAGCCGCATCGCCTGTGCCGTCCCCGCCCGTGCCGTCCTCGTCCTCCGCCGCGCCGCCGCCCGCGGTGCTCCCCAGCTCCATGCCGCAAGCGTACGTACGAGAGACTGATGCCATGACTCCCACGACGGAGACCACGGTCGGTATCGGCGGCGCCGCGGAGAGCACCGACATGGTGCTCAACATCGGGCCCCAGCACCCGTCCACGCACGGCGTGCTGCGGCTGCGCCTCGTGCTGGACGGCGAGCGGATCCTCAGCGCCCAGCCGGTCATCGGCTACATGCACCGGGGCGCGGAGAAGCTGTTCGAGGCGCGTGACTACCGTCAGATCATCGTGCTCGCCAACCGTCACGACTGGCTGTCGGCCTTCGCCAACGAACTGGGCGTGGTCCTCGCCGTCGAACGGATGCTCGGCATGGAGGTCCCCGCCCGCGCCGTGTGGCTCCGCACCCTGCTCGCGGAGCTGAACCGGGTGCTGAACCACCTGATGTTCCTCGGCTCGTACCCGCTGGAGCTCGGCGGCATCACGCCGATGTTCTACGCGTTCCGGGAGCGCGAGGAGATCCAGCACGTGATGGAGGAGGTCTCCGGCGGGCGCCTGCACTACATGTTCAACCGGGTCGGCGGCCTCAAGGAGGACCTGCCCGCCGGGTGGACCACGCGGGCGCGCGGCGCCGTCGCCGACGTCCGCTCCCGCATGGACGTCTACGACGATCTGGTGCTCGGCAACGAGATCTTCCGCGGCCGTACGCGCGGGGTCGGCGTCCTGTCGCCCGAGGCGGTGCACGCGTACGGGGTGAGCGGGCCCATCGCGCGCGCCTCCGGCGTCGACTTCGACCTGCGGCGCGACGAGCCGTACCTGGCGTACGGGGGGCTCCAGGACGTGCTGAAGGTGGTCACCCGGGAGGAGGGCGACTGCCTGGCCCGCTTCGAGTGCCTGCTGGAGCAGACCCACAACGCCCTCGACCTCGCCGACGCCTGCCTGGACCGGCTCGCCGAGCTGCCGCCCGGCCCGGTCAACCAGCGTCTGCCCAAGGTGCTCAAGGCCCCCGAGGGCCACACCTACGCCTGGACCGAGAACCCGCTCGGCATCAACGGCTATTACCTGGTCAGCAAGGGCGACAAGACGCCGTACCGGCTCAAGCTGCGCTCGGCGTCCTTCAACAACATCCAGGCGCTCACCGAACTGCTGCCGGGCACGCTGGTCGCGGACATGGTGGCCATCCTGGGGTCGATGTTCTTCGTGGTCGGCGACATCGACAAGTAGGGCGTCCGGCAGCGCGGGCCCCTACAGGGGCACGTCCGCGAGACCGACCGGCTGGAGCAGCCACCCGAAGTCGCCGAGGCCGCCCGGGGCGGTCAGTTCGGCGGCCTCACCGGCCGACGCCAGGGCCCGTACGTAGCGGGCCGGGTCGGTGGTGGCGAGGGCGAGCGGCGGCCGGGCGCCGGCGACGCCCAGGGCGCGCAGGGCGTCCCGCTGGGTCAGCAGCCGGGCGCCGGGGCCCGCGCAGGCGTCCAGCGCGACATGGGCGGTGAGGTCGTGGAGCCCGTCCGGCACGGGGCGCGTCTCGCGGCCCTCCCGGAAACCGGTGAGGGTTCCGAAGGGCGGGCGGGTCTCCCTGGTGTGCGCGTAGTCGACGGCGACGGCCAGACCCCGGGCGAGCGAACCGACGGCGGCCGCCCAGGCGGTGTCCCGGGGCAGCCCTATCTCGGCGCGAAGGCCGGTGTGCGGGGCGTCGCCCGACGGCCCCGGGAGGGGCCACCACCGCTCCAGCCAGTCCGCATCCGGTCCCGTGACGGGCCCGCCGAGCCGTTCGGTGCCGTCCCGCCGGACGAGGACCCGGCGCCGTACGCCCGCCGCGTCGGCCTCGGCCACGTCCACGGGCACGTTGTCGAGCCACTCGTTGGCGAACAGCAGCCCGGTGACGCCTCCGGGCGGCGCGGCCAGCCACTCGACGCGGGGGTCGAGCCCTTCGGGCCGGCCGGCGACCTCCACGGCGTACGCGCGCGTCCGGGAGGCGAGTTCCCCGGGGAGCGCGGCGAGCACCCCGGCGGCCAGCTCGCCGCGGCCGGCCGCCATGTCGACGAAGGCGAGCTCGGCGGGCCGGTCCAGCGCCGCGTCGAGCCGGGCGAGCAGCCGGGCCACGGCGGCCGCGTAGCGCGGCGAGGCGTGCACGGACGTACGGAAGTGCCCGGCGGGCCCCTCGGGCCCCTGACACCGGTAGAAGCCCGCCGGCCCGTACAGGGCCTCCTGGGCCGCTTCCCGCCACCCGCGCCACTCGGGCCCGGCCCCTCGGCCGTCCTGCTCGTCCGCCGCTTCGTCGCTCACGTGCCCAGGCTATGCGCGGGCTGCGGCGCGCTCGCGCGACCGTACAGGCGCGGTACGCGCGACCGTACGGGACGGGTCAGTCGAGGCGGACGTGCGGGAGGCCGACCCGCACCTGGCGCACCCGGGTGCGCAGCCGGCCCTCGTTGTTCGGGCGGAGCGTCAGGCCGGCCAGGACGGCGATGCGGTCGGCGGTCTTCGGCACGGTCGAGTGGTCCGTCCACAGGTGCTCGGCGAACTCCGGCTCGGACAGCCGTTCGAGGCAGTGGTCGAGCCGCCGGACCGCCCGGCTCTCCCGGTGCGGCCCGCCGCCCCGGCCGGTGGCGCGCCTCAGCAACTGACCGGGGCCGCGCTCGCGCAGCCTCCGAGTTACGGTCTCGCGCTCGGCGAGGAGCGAGAAGTGCCGTACGTCGTGGCCGAGTTCGCGCAGCCGGCCGACGGTCTCGGTGAAGTACCCCGGGTCGGTGACCGTCATGGGGACGATCACCACGCCGGCGTGTCCGGTGAGCACGACGTCGAGGACCTCCACGACGCCCTGCCGCCACGACACCAGATCCTGGAAGTCGTCGATGAGCCGCTTCCCGCCGCGGTCGTCCCGCAGCTCGCGCGGCAGCATGCGGAGCAGCCCGAAACCGGCGTGCTCGGGGTCGCAGACGACACTGCCGGGCAGCCGCCGCCGTATCTCGTACGCGGTCTGTGTCTTGCCGCCCCCGAAGGGCCCGTTGATCCACAGAAGCATGCGCAGACCCTAGTGGTACGACGCCGGGCGGACGGCCACGTTCGGCCGAACCGTGACCCGGACCCCCGGGAGAACGGTCAGCCGTCAGCCGTCAGCCGTCAGCCGTCAGCCGTCAGCCGTCAGCCGTCAGCCGTCAGCCGTCAGCCGTTGCCGCCCGCGCGGACCAGGCCCGTCTCGTACGCGAGGACCACGACCTGCACGCGGTCCCGCAGCCCCAGCTTGGTGAGTATGCGGCCCACGTGCGTCTTCACCGTGGCCTCGGACAGCACCAGCCGGGCCGCGATCTCGCCGTTCGACAGGCCCTGGGCGACCAGCACCATCACCTCGCGTTCGCGCTCGGTGAGCCGTTCCAGGCCCTCGTGGCGGGGCCGGGCGGTCGTCTCCGGCAGCATCGGCGCGAACCGGTCGAGCAGCCGGCGCGTGGTGGAGGGGGCCACCACCGCGTCCCCGCTGTGCACGGAGCGGATCGCGGTGAGCAGTTCGCCCGGCGGGACGTCCTTGAGCATGAAGCCGGAGGCGCCCGCCTTCAGCCCGGAGAACGCGTACTCGTCCAGGTCGAACGTGGTGAGGATGAGGACCTTGGGCGGGTCGGCCTGGGCGCAGATCCGGCGGGTGGCCTCCACGCCGTCCAGCTTCGGCATGCGGACGTCCATCAGGACGACGTCGACCGCGGTGGCGCGCAGCGCCTGCAACGCCGCGACGCCGTCGCCCGCCTCCGCGACGACCTCCATGTCCGGCTGGGCGGCGAGCACCATGCGGAAGCCGGTGCGCAGCAGCTCCTGGTCGTCGACGAGCATCACGCGGATCGGCATGGTGGTGTCCTCACCCCTGTCCTGACGGTGGTCCGACGCGTTGAGGTCTTACGCGTCGAGGTCTGGCGCACTGCAGTCTGGCGTATCGGAGTCCGACGCATCGCGGCCTGGCGGATTGTCGGACTGCCGAAGGGGCCCTGGCTGAAACATGCACGTGTCAGTGGGCCGGTTTGAGCGGTAGCAGGGCGCTGATGCGGAACCCGCCACCCGGGCGCGGGCCCGCGTCGAGCGTTCCGCCGACCATACCGACCCGCTCGCGCATGCCGATCAGTCCGTGCCCCTGTCCGTCGAAGCCGCCCTCCTCGTACAGCTCGTGCGGGGCGCCCTTGCCGTCGTCCTCGATGAGCAGGCCGAGGCCGTCGTCGAAGTAGACCAGGCGCACGCTGGCGCCCGTGTTGGGTCCGCCGTGCTTGCGCGTGTTGGTGAGCGCCTCCTGCACGATCCGGTACGCCGTCAGTTCGACGCCGCTGGGCAGCGGGCGCGGGGTGCCCTCGACCTTGAAGTCGACGGGCAGTCCGGAGGAGCGGCACTGCTCGATCAGCTCGTCTATCTGTTCGACATCCGGTTGCGGCACGTACTCACCGCCCTCCACGTGCTCGCCGGTGCGCAGCACGCCCAGCAGGCGGCGCATCTCGGCGAGGGCCTGGCGGCCGGTGGAGGAGATCGTCTCCAGTGCGTTCTTCGCCTGGTCGGGCGCCGCGTCCAGGACGTACGCGGCGCCGTCGGCCTGCACGACCATCACGGAGACGTTGTGCGCGACGACGTCGTGCAGCTCGCGGGCGATGCGGGCGCGCTCGGCGGCGACCGCGACCTTGGCCTGCGCCTCGCGCTCCTTCTCCAGGCGGGCGGCGCGCTCCTCCAGCTGCGCGAAGTACGCCCGGCGGGTGCGCAGGGAGTCGCCGAGCACCCAGGCGAGGGCGAACGGCACGGTCAGGAAGACGACGAGGGCCACGTGACCCAGCGCGCTCGTGTGCGGCTCCGGCCAGCGGATCTCCCCGACGGCGGCCGCGCACAGCCCGAGGGACAGGGCGAACCGGGAGGCCCAGCGGGCGCCGTTCGCGGCCACCGTGTAGACGATCACCAGCATGGCGAAGTCGGCGGCCGTCGGCTCCACGTCCAGCACCAGCTGGGCCAGGCCGACGGCCGTGGTGAGCAGCAGCATCCGCTCCGCCGTACGGCGGCGCAGGGCCACGACGAGGCACAGGACGGCGGACAGGGCGAGCGCCTCGGCGTAACCGCCGTGGTGTCCCTGGAGCCGGGAGGTGCTCTCCACGCTCGCACCGGCCAGGCCGAAGAGAACGACGGCCCAGAAGCTGTCGACCCATGTCGGGTGCCGGCGGAGAAAATCGTAGAGGCGTTGCACGTAACCCAGCGTAGGGAACCGTGCGGTATGCGGGAGTCAACCGGAGGGTCGATCCGTGAGCCCGGCACGTACTCCCCAAGGTGGACACGGCTGTGCCCCAGGGATCGCAGAGGGGCCCGCGGGGTCGGCGGCGCGGCCCCCGGACCGGGGATCGCGTTAGCATGACGAGAAATCGTCCGGTACCCCTCGCGGACTGGAACGGGAAGGCCACTCGCGTGAGTACAGTCCAGCAGCCAGACCCACGGGACCGCCCCGCCCGGCTCACCGTCGGTGTCGTCGGCACCGGCCGCGTGGGCCCGGCCCTCGCCGCCTCGCTCCAACTCGCCGGTCACCGCCCGGTGGCCGCGTCCGGCGTCTCCGACGCCTCCCGCCGCCGGGCCGAGGCCCTGCTGCCCGGCGTCCCCCTCGTCGCCCCGGAGGAGGTCCTCCGGCGTGCCGAGCTGGTCCTGCTCACGGTGCCCGACGACGTCCTGCCCCCGCTGGTGGCGGGCCTCGCCGAGACCGGCGCCGTCCGCCCCGGGCAACTCCTGGTGCACACCTCCGGCCGCTACGGCACGAAGGTGCTGGACCCCGCCCTGCGGGCCGGCGCGCTCCCGCTCGCCCTGCACCCGGCGATGACCTTCACCGGCACCCCCGTGGACGTGCAGCGGCTGGCCGGCTGCTCCTTCGGCGTCACCGCGCCCGAGGAGCTGCGACTGGCCGCCGAGGCCCTGGTGATCGAGATGGGCGGTGAGCCCGAGTGGATCGCCGAGGACAGCCGCCCCCTCTACCACGCGGCCCTCGCCCTCGGCGCCAACCACCTGGTCACCCTCGTCGCCCAGTCGATGGAAGTGCTGCGCACCGCGGGTGTCGCGGCGCCCGACCGGATGCTCGGCCCCCTGCTCGGCGCGGCCCTCGACAACGCCCTGCGCTCCGGTGACGCGGCCCTGACCGGCCCCGTCGCGCGTGGGGACGCGGGCACGGTCGCCGCCCATGTCGCCGAGTTGCGCCGGCACGCCCCGGCGGCCGTCCCGGGTTACCTCGCGATGGCCCGCACCACCGCCGACCGGGCGCTGGCCCACGGCCTGCTCAGGCCGGAACCGGCCGAGGCCCTGCTGGAGGTGCTCGCGGGGGCGACGGACGTGCCGGGGACGGCGGACCTTCCAGGGCCTACGGACCTCCCGGGGGCGACGGGGAACGGCGGCGGTCCGGGGGAGTCGAAGACCCCCGGGCACCCGGAGATCCGCGAGCACCCCGAGCCCCCCGAGGGTCCTGACGACCCTCGGAGCCCGGACCACCCCGACCACCGCGAACACCCCGAACACCTCGAGCACCTCGAGCACCCCGAGAATCCCGAGCACCCCGAGAATCCCGAGCACCCCGAGCACCCCGGAGAGGGGGACCCCCGATGAGCCCCCGCACCAGCCACGGCGGCCGGAACCCCGGGCAGGGCTTCGCCGTCGCCCCGACCCTCGCCGACCTCGAACGTCTGCGCGCCGAGCGCACGGCGTCCGGCAGCACCGCCGGCGCCCGCCCCACCGGCGTCGTCATGACCATGGGCGCCCTCCACGAAGGGCACGCCACCCTCATCAGGGCCGCCCGCGCCCACGTCGGCGACGAGGGTCTCGTCGTGGTCACCGTCTTCGTCAACCCGCTGCAGTTCGGCGCGGGCGAGGACCTCGACCGCTACCCGCGCACCCTGGACGCCGACCTGTCCGTCGCCGAGGCGGCCGGCGCGGACCTCGTGTTCGCGCCCTCCGCGGAGGAGGTCTACCCCGGCGGCGAGCCGCAGGTACGGCTGAGCGCCGGTCCCATGGGCGGGCGCCTGGAGGGTGCCGTACGCCCCGGGCACTTCGACGGCATGCTCACCGTCGTCGCCAAGCTGCTCCACCTCACCCGCCCCGACGTGGCGTTCTACGGGCAGAAGGACGCCCAGCAACTCGCCCTGATCCGCCGCATGGCGCGCGACCTGAACTTCGGCGTGGAGATCGTCGGCGTGCCCACCGTGCGCGAGGCGGACGGGCTGGCGCTGTCCAGCCGGAACCGCTACCTGTCCGCCGCCGAGCGGCGCACCGCGCTCGCGCTGTCGCGCGCCCTGTTCGCGGGCCGCGACCGGCACGCCGCGCAGGAGGCGCTGCGTGCGCGGGCGCGCGAGGTGCCCGCCACGCCGGCGCGCGCGCAGGCGCTCGACGCCCTGGGCGAGTCCCGGGCCGCCGCCGACGCGCACGCCGTCGCCCGCGCGACCCCCTGCGGCCCGTCCGCCGTGCGCGCCGCCGCCCGCGCCGTCCTGGACGAGGCGGCCCGCCTGGACCCGCCGCTCGTCCTGGACTACCTGGCCCTCGTCGACCCCTCCGACTTCACCGAGGTGCCGGACGACTTCACCGGCGAGGCCGTCCTCGCCGTCGCCGCCCGGGTCGGCGCCACCCGGCTGATCGACAACCTCCCCCTCACCTTCCAGGCCCCCGCCCCCGGAGCGCCCGGCACCCCCGACAACCGCGGAGCGGCCTCGTGACCAGCACAGGCACAAGCAGCAGCACAGGCAACAGCACAGGCATACGACTGCACGCGCCCTCCCCCGGCTGGTCCCTCACCGCGGACGTGGTGGTCGTCGGCTCCGGCGTCGCCGGTCTGACCGCGGCCCTGCGCTGCGAGGCCGCCGGTCTGGACACCGTCGTCGTCACCAAGGCGCGGCTCGACGACGGCTCCACCCGCTGGGCGCAGGGCGGCATCGCCGCGGCCCTCGGCGAGGGCGACACCCCCGAGCAGCATCTTGAGGACACCCTGGTCGCCGGCGCCGGGCTGTGCGACGAGGAGGCGGTCCGGATCCTCGTCACCGAGGGCCCGGACGCCGTACGGCGGCTGATCGGGACCGGGGCGCACTTCGACGAGTCCGAGCGCGGCGGCCTGGCGCTGACCCGCGAGGGCGGCCACCATCGCCGCCGCATCGCGCACGCGGGCGGCGACGCCACCGGCGCCGAGATCTCCCGGGCGCTGGTCGAGGCCGTGCGCGCACGCGGGCTGCGCACGGTCGAGAACGCACTCGTACTCGACCTCCTCACCGACGCCGAGGGCCGCACCGCCGGTGTCACCCTGCACGTGATGGGGGAGGGCCAGCACGACGGCGTCGGCGCCGTCCACGCGCCCGCGGTGGTCCTCGCCACCGGCGGCATGGGCCAGGTCTTCTCGGCCACCACCAACCCGTCCGTGTCGACGGGCGACGGCGTCGCCCTCGCGCTCCGTGCGGGCGCCGAGGTCTCCGACCTGGAGTTCGTCCAGTTCCACCCGACCGTGCTGTTCCTCGGCGCGGGCGCGGAGGGCCAGCAGCCGCTGGTCTCGGAGGCGGTGCGCGGCGAGGGTGCCCACCTGGTCGACGCCGGCGGCACGCGCTTCATGGTGGGTCAGCACGAGCTGGCCGAACTGGCGCCCCGGGACATCGTCGCCAAGGGCATCACACGGCGGATGCAGGAACAGGGCGCCGAACACATGTTCCTGGACGCCCGGCACTTCGGCGCGGACATGTGGGAGCGCCGCTTCCCCACCATCCTCGCCGCCTGCCGCGCCCACGGCATCGACCCGGTCACCGAGCCGATCCCGGTCGCCCCGGCCGCCCACTACGCTTCCGGTGGCGTGCGCACCGACCGCCACGGCCGGACCACCGTGCCCGGCCTGTACGCGTGCGGGGAGGTCGCGTGCACCGGCGTGCACGGCGCGAACCGGCTCGCCTCGAACTCCCTCCTGGAGGGCCTCGTCTACGCCGAGCGGATCGCCGCCGACATCGCGGCGGGCCGGGCCGCCGAGGGCGCGGACGGGCCCCTCACGCGCGTGCCCGTCCCCGCTCCCGCGCCGGAGCCCGGACGTCCCGGGCACCCGCTGCTGCCGCCCGAGGCCCGCCTCGCCCTCCAGCGGATCATGACCGAGGGCGCGGGCGTGCTGCGCTCCGCCGCCTCCCTGCGCGCGGCCGCCGAACGGCTCGAACGGCTGCGGACCGGTGCCCTGGCCGCGTTCGACGAGCACGGCAAGACGGCCGAGCCCGGCGTCGACACCTGGGAGGCCACCAACCTGCTGTGCGTGGCCCGCGCCCTGGTCGCCGCCGCGCTGCTGCGCGAGGAGACCCGCGGCTGCCACTGGCGCGAGGACCACGCCGAGCGCGACGACGACGCCTGGCGGCGCCATGTCGTCGTCACCCTGACCCCCGGCCGCACCCTCGCGATCCGCACCACCGACACCGCGGACTTCCCGCCGACCCTGGGCCCCGCCCGGGCGGCCGCCGGGAGCCCCGTGACCACCGAGCCCCAGGAGCAGTGACCGACGTGAGCGACACCCCCGAGACCCCCGGCACCCCCGACCTCCTCCCCCTCGTCGGTGACGGGGGTGACAGCGGCGGCTGCGGCGCCGGCTGCGCGTGCGGCGCCGGTGGTGCGCACGGCGACCACGACGACCACGACTACGCCGAGTGCGGGCTCGACCCCGCGCTCGCCCAGCTCCTGACCGACGCCGGGCTCGACCCCGTCGAGGTCGAGGACCTGGCAGGCGTCGCCATCATGGAGGACCTCGACGGCGGCGTGGACGTCACCACGGTGGCGACCATCCCCGAGGACGACCGCGCCACCGGTGACTTCACCGCCCGTGAGGACGGCGTCGTGGCCGGGCTGCGCGTAGCCGAGGCCGTCCTGTCCGTCGTCTGCACCGACGAGTTCGAGGTCGAACGGCACGTCGAGGACGGCGACCGCGTGACGGCCGGGCAGAAGCTGCTCACCGTCACCACCCGCACCCGCGACCTGCTGACGGCCGAGCGCAGCGCGCTCAACCTGCTGTGCCGGATGTCGGGCATCGCGAGCGCCACGCGCGCGTGGGCGGACGCGCTGGAGGGTACGAAGACCCGCGTGCGCGACACCCGCAAGACCACGCCGGGGCTGCGGTCCCTGGAGAAGTTCGCCGTCCGCTGCGGCGGCGGCGTCAACCACCGGATGTCCCTGTCGGACGCGGCCCTGGTGAAGGACAACCACGTGGTCGCCGCGGGCGGCGTCGCCCAGGCGTTCCGGGCGGTGCGCGAGACGTTCCCCGAGGTGCCGATCGAGGTCGAGGTCGACACCCTGCACCAGCTCCGCGAGGTCGTGGACGCGGGCGCGGACCTCATCCTGCTGGACAACTTCACCCCCGACGAGTGCGCGGAGGCGGTCGCCCTCGTCCACGGACGCGCCCTCCTGGAGGCGTCCGGCCGGCTCACCCTGGGCAGCGCCAAGGCGTACGCGGAGACCGGCGTGGACTTCCTCGCGGTCGGCGCCCTCACACACTCCTCGCCCATCCTCGACATCGGCCTCGACCTGCGCGCGGCGGAAACGGAATAAGGGAACAGGTTTTCGACGCCATGCTGCTGACCATCGACGTGGGCAACACGCACACCGTGCTCGGACTGTTCGACGGCGAAGAGATCGTCGAACACTGGCGCATCTCCACGGACGCGCGCCGCACCGCCGACGAACTCGCCGTCCTCCTCCATGGCCTGATGGGCATGCACCCGCTGCTCGGCGACGACCTGGGTGACGGCATCGACGGCATCGCCATCTGCGCCACCGTGCCGTCGGTCCTGCACGAGCTGCGCGAGGTGACCCGCCGCTACTACGGCGACGTCCCCGCCGTCCTCGTCGAACCGGGCGTCAAGACGGGCGTGCCGATCCTCATGGACAACCCCAAGGAGGTCGGTGCCGACCGCATCATCAACGCGGTCGCGGCCGTGGAGCTGTACGGCGGACCGGCGATCGTCGTCGACTTCGGCACGGCGACGACGTTCGACGCGGTGTCCGCGCGCGGGGAGTACGTGGGCGGCGTGATCGCCCCGGGCATCGAGATCTCGGTGGAGGCGCTGGGCGTGCGCGGCGCGCAGCTCCGCAAGATCGAGCTGGCCCGGCCGCGGGCGGTGATCGGCAAGAACACGGTGGAGGCGATGCAGGCGGGCATCGTCTTCGGTTTCGCCGGCCAGGTCGACGGCGTCGTCAACCGCATGGCCCGCGAACTGGCCGACGACCCGGACGACGTGACCGTCATCGCGACGGGGGGCCTCGCCCCGATGGTCCTGGGCGAGGCGGCCGAGATCGACGCCCACGAGCCCTGGCTGACCCTGATCGGCCTCCGCCTGGTCCACGCCCGCAACACACCGCGGGTGTGACGGGGCCCGCCTTCCCCGCGCAGCGCCATTGCGCGGGGTCGTGCGGGCACTCCGGCCGTGGCACGGTGCCACGGCACGCCAGACACCTCCCTTCTGCCCGTTTTGTCCGATGAGCGCGTACCGTCACCTCATGCCCACGCCACACGGTCACCGCGGCATGGCGTTCGGCGCGGAGGAGCTGCGCGTTCTCCGCCGCGTCCTGGCCCTCGCCCTCCACTCCCGTCCCGTTCCCGCCGAGGACCGGCACGGCTGCCGTCGCCTCGCCGCGTCCCTCGACGAGGCGACCCGGGAGGCCGCCCGGCAGCACGCCTTCCTCCTCGCCGACCTCGCCCGCCACCGCGCCGCCCTCCCCGCCACGGCCGCCGCCTACCTGGACCTCCTCCGGGACGCCCTCCGCGCCGGCCACCGTCCCTGCCGCGACGACCTCGCCGCGCTCGGCGCCCTGAGCGGCAATCCCACCGCCGCCGCGCTCCTGGCCCGCTGCCGGTTCCCCGCCGCCCGCGCCTCCGGGGACGGCCCCGGCCCCGCGGAACGCCCGGCCCCCGACGAACCTACCCCCGCCGCACCCGCCCCGGACGAGCCGGCCCCGGACGAGCCTGCCCCCGCCGAGCCGGCCCCCGACAAGCCCGGCCCCGTCCGGACACCCCCGCCTCCATCCCCACCCCCGCCGCCCGGCCCGGCCCGCGGTCCGGGGAGGGCCACTCGCCCGCGGCGCCCGGTCCCCACCCCGGGCGAGGTCTTCCCCCCGAAGCGCAGGCCCGCCCCGCCCCCCTCGGGGCGGCGCACGCCGGCCCTCGTGGGCTGACCGCACCCGGCCCGGCCCGCGAGAGCCCCGGGGCTACTCTGGATCCATGGACTACCTCTCCGCGCTCGTGCCGCCCATCGTGATGGCGGCTCTCTTCGTCGGTGTGATCGTCACGATGGTCAAGAGCCAGGGCGGCGCCAACAAGTACAAGGAGGACGCGGCCGTCGACGCCGCGCTCGCGCGCGCCGAGAACGCGCCGCCCGCCAAGAACGCCGACGGCGCCTGACCCGCCCGCGCGGTGACCGCCCGGACACGGGTGGGTCACCTCCTCCGCGTCCTCGTCCTGGGGCGTACGACTCGAATCTCACCCTTTCGAGTCGTACGCCCTTTTTGTCACGCTTTTTACGGAAAGCCCCACTAGGGTTCGGCGTGTGCCTCGTCCCTTGGGAGAACTCGAAGACGCCGTCATGACGCGGGTGTGGCAGTGGAACCGCCCGGTGACCGTCCGGGAAGTCCTGGAAGATCTCCAGCGGGAACGGTCCATCGCCTACACCACGGTGATGACCGTTTTGGACAATCTCCATCAGAAGGGCTGGGTGCGCCGTGAGGCGGAAGGCCGGGCCTATCGATATGAGGCGGTCTCCACCCGCGCCGCCTACGCCGCCGCCCTGATGAACGACGCGTGGTCGCAGAGCGACAACCCGGCGGCCGCCCTGGTCGCGTTCTTCGGGATGATGAGCGAGGAACAGCGGCAGGCCCTCCAGGACGCCGTCCGCATCGCCCAGGGACCGCGGACCCGGGAATCCGAATCGCGGTCCCCTTCCGAAACAGCGGATTCGCCGGCGTCCGATCGGAGCTCGCGGGAGAGCGTCCATGAGGATCCGGAGGAGAGCGCGGACGAGAGCCCCGGCGCCGGGCGTCCGGACGGCGGGCGATAACGTCCGTTCATGCCAGCGAAGAGCCCAGGAAGCCCCGAAGGGGCTGTTAAAGCCGTCACCGTCCGCCGGGCGAGGACCAGTGATGTCCCGGCGGTGCGCCGACTCCTCGACTCCTACGTGCGACGCGGCATCCTGCTCGACAAAGCGACCGTCACCCTTTACGAGGACATCCAGGAGTTCTGGGTCGCGGAACGCGACGACAACGCCGAGGTCGTCGGCTGCGGCGCACTGCACGTGATGTGGGAAGACCTCGCGGAAGTCCGTACGCTCGCGGTCGGCCCGCAGGCCCGCGGCCTCGGTGTGGGCCATCAGTTGCTGGAGAAGTTGCTGCAGACCGCGCGCTGGCTCGGTGTGCGCCGCGTTTTCTGTCTGACCTTCGAGGTCGAGTTCTTCGGCAGGCACGGCTTCGTCGAGATCGGCGAGACACCAGTGGACTCGGATGTCTACGCGGAGCTGTCACGCTCCTATGACGAGGGTGTCGCGGAGTTCCTCGGTCTCGAACGAGTGAAACCGAACACCTTGGGCAACAGTCGGATGCTTCTGCATCTGTGATCGCTCTCCGGGTTCTACCGGTCACTCGCTTCCGCACCCGCACACAGTTCCGTGCGGCGCAGGCGCCCTATGTCCGATACGCGTGCGTTTCCGGTGCTACCCGGAGGCGGCGGCGTTCCCTTGCCCGGCCCCGGTTCCTGCCCAAGGGTTTGTGTTTTTCCTTCAAAAGCGGTTTGCTTTCCGACGTAGTGCAGTACTGCATATAACAGGGGTGCGAAACAGCGGCCGGCGCCGCCGGCCCCCGGCCCCATAGTTTTCGATGAAAGGAAATACAGTGGCGCAGAAGGTTCAGGTCCTTCTTGTCGACGACCTCGACGGCGGTGAGGCGGACGAGACAGTGACGTTCGCGCTGGACGGCAAGACCTACGAGATCGACCTCACGACCGCCAATGCGGACAAACTCCGTGGCCTTCTCGACGCCTACGTCAAGGGCGGCCGCCGCACCGGAGGCCGTGCCTCGGGCGGACGCGGAAAGGCGCGCGCCGCGGCGTCCGGCGGCAGCCAGGACACCGCGCAGATCCGCGCCTGGGCGAAGGAGAACGGCTACGAGGTCAACGACCGCGGCCGCGTCCCGGCGACGATCCGCGAGGCCTACGAGAAGGCCAACGGCTGAGCGGCGGCGCGCCGCAGCCGGACGCGGTGGCATTCCGTGGCCACCGTCTCCACCAGCCGTACGAGGTCGGGGGCGCCCCCACCGCCCCCCAGGGCCGACAGCGTCGGCAGCGACGACTCCACCTCGCGTCCCGGTACGGGGGGCCGCAACCAGACGGCGGCCCCCTGCGAACCGACGGCGGCCGGGGTGGAGACCGGGGCGGCAGTCGGGGCGGAATCCGGTGTCGGTGCCGTGATGTCGCCGCCCGCGCCCAGCGCACGCAGGTCCAGGGGCAGCGAGCCCCACTCCAGCCACTCCAGCAGCCCCGGCAGCTCCTCCGCGCTGCCCGCGGCCACCAGCAGCCGCACCCGGTCCCCGTGCAGCGCCACCGGGGACGCGGGGCCCAGCCGCCGCAGGGCCGCCGCGCCCACCCCGCGCGGGACGTCCAGGACGTCGAACCGCAGCCCCGTGACGAGCCGCACCGGCGGCCCCGGTGCCGTGGCCCAGCCCAGCTCGTTCTCGTACCACCGGCGCACCGCTTCGTCCGCGGCGCCCGCATCGCCCGTGGCGCCCGCGTCGCCCGTGGCGCCCGCGGAGCGCTCCTCTGCCGGTGGCCGGCGGGGGAGCGGAAGGGGGGCCGGGGCGGCGGTGGGGGCCATGCCCGGAGCAACAGCCGACCGGCGCCGCGGGTTACGCTCGGTGTCGTCGCGCACACGTTCCGTGCCGCTCCGGGCGTCCTTTCGGGTCGAGGTGCCGCGCAAGGTTGTTCGCCCGTAGCGGAGGGAATCGGTGTCCGCGGCATGGACTGTCAGTACCTGCGGGTAAGACATGCCTAGTGGGAGGGGGCGACGCGCGGAATGGGCCGCCCCACGTTCGCCATCGGCGTACTGGAGAGTGGGGTAAGTGCCTGGCCTGCGGGAACATCGTCTCGCACCATCGGGTTGTGGCAGATGTCGGCGTTCGGGGTCAGGAGGCCATCGACGGTGTCGGCAGTTGGAATGAGCGGTCCCCGCTTGCGGGACTAAGCTGCGGAAGGACAGGGAGGGGACAGCCCCCTTACTGCCTGACCGCTCTGAGGAGCGATTAACGATGTTCGAGAGGTTCACCGACCGCGCGCGGCGGGTTGTCGTCCTGGCTCAGGAAGAAGCCCGGATGCTCAACCACAACTACATCGGCACCGAGCACATCCTCCTGGGCCTGATCCACGAGGGTGAGGGTGTCGCCGCCAAGGCCCTTGAGAGCCTCGGGATTTCGCTCGAGGCGGTCCGCCAGCAGGTGGAGGAGATCATCGGGCAGGGCCAGCAGGCCCCGTCGGGTCACATTCCCTTCACCCCCCGTGCCAAGAAGGTCCTGGAGCTGTCGCTCCGCGAGGCCCTTCAGCTGGGCCACAACTACATCGGCACGGAGCACATCCTGCTCGGCCTGATCCGTGAGGGCGAGGGCGTCGCCGCCCAGGTCCTGGTCAAGCTGGGCGCAGATCTCAACCGTGTCCGCCAGCAGGTCATCCAGCTGCTGTCGGGCTACCAGGGCAAGGAGACCGCCACCGCCGGCGGCCCTGCCGAGGGCACGCCCTCGACGTCCCTGGTCCTCGACCAGTTCGGCCGGAACCTCACCCAGGCCGCCCGCGAATCCAAGCTCGACCCGGTCATCGGGCGCGAGAAGGAGATCGAGCGGGTCATGCAGGTGCTGTCCCGCCGCACCAAGAACAACCCGGTGCTCATCGGTGAGCCCGGCGTCGGCAAGACCGCCGTCGTCGAGGGCCTCGCGCAGGCCATCGTCAAGGGGGAGGTGCCCGAGACCCTCAAGGACAAGCACCTCTACACCCTGGACCTCGGCGCCCTGGTCGCCGGCTCCCGCTACCGCGGTGACTTCGAGGAGCGCCTGAAGAAGGTCCTCAAGGAGATCCGCACCCGCGGCGACATCATCCTGTTCATCGACGAGCTGCACACACTGGTCGGTGCGGGTGCCGCCGAGGGCGCGATCGACGCGGCCTCCATCCTCAAGCCGATGCTGGCCCGCGGGGAACTGCAGACCATCGGTGCGACGACGCTGGACGAGTACCGCAAGCACCTGGAGAAGGACGCGGCCCTCGAGCGCCGCTTCCAGCCCATCCAGGTCGCCGAGCCGTCCCTGCCGCACACGATCGAGATCCTCAAGGGCCTGCGCGACCGCTACGAGGCGCACCACCGCGTCTCCATCACGGACGAGGCCCTGGTCCAGGCCGCCACCCTGGCCGACCGCTACATCTCGGACCGCTTCCTGCCGGACAAGGCGATCGACCTGATCGACGAGGCGGGCTCCCGGATGCGCATCCGCCGGATGACCGCGCCGCCGGACCTCCGCGAGTTCGACGAGAAGATCGCCGGCGTCCGCCGCGACAAGGAGTCCGCGATCGACTCGCAGGACTTCGAGAAGGCCGCCTCCCTGCGCGACAAGGAGAAGCAGCTCCTGGCCGCCAAGACCAAGCGGGAGAAGGAGTGGAAGGCCGGCGACATGGACGTCGTCGCCGAGGTCGACGGCGACCTGATCGCCGAGGTCCTCGCCACGGCCACCGGCATCCCGGTCTTCAAGCTCACGGAGGAGGAGTCCTCGCGCCTGCTGCGCATGGAGGACGAGCTCCACAAGCGGGTCATCGGCCAGAAGGACGCCGTCAAGGCGCTCTCCAAGGCGATCCGCCGAACCCGTGCCGGCCTGAAGGACCCCAAGCGTCCCGGCGGCTCGTTCATCTTCGCCGGCCCGTCCGGTGTCGGTAAGACCGAGCTGTCCAAGGCGCTCGCCGAGTTCCTCTTCGGTGACGAGGACGCGCTGATCTCCCTCGACATGTCGGAATTCAGTGAGAAGCACACGGTCTCGCGCCTCTTCGGTTCGCCCCCCGGCTACGTGGGCTACGAGGAGGGCGGCCAGCTCACCGAGAAGGTGCGCCGCAAGCCGTTCTCGGTCGTCCTCTTCGACGAGGTCGAGAAGGCCCACCCGGACATCTTCAACTCGCTGCTGCAGATCCTGGAGGACGGTCGCCTGACCGACTCCCAGGGCCGGGTCGTGGACTTCAAGAACACGGTCATCATCATGACGACCAACCTCGGCACCCGGGACATCTCCAAGGGCTTCAACCTCGGCTTCGCGGCCCAGGGCGACACGAAGTCCAACTACGAGCGGATGAAGAACAAGGTCTCGGACGAGCTCAAGCAGCACTTCCGGCCCGAGTTCCTCAACCGTGTCGACGACGTCGTCGTCTTCCCGCAGCTGACCCAGCAGGACATCCTCGCGATCGTCGACCTGATGATCGACAAGGTGGACGAGCGCCTGAAGGACCGGGACATGGGCCTCGAGCTCTCCCAGTCCGCGAAGGAGCTGCTGTCCAAGAAGGGCTACGACCCCGTGCTGGGCGCCCGGCCGCTGCGCCGGACGATCCAGCGGGAGGTCGAGGACACGCTGTCCGAGAAGATCCTCTTCGGCGAGCTGCGGCCCGGCCACATCGTGGTCGTGGACACGGAGGGCGAGGGCGACACCGCGACCTTCACCTTCCGCGGCGAGGAGAAGGCGGCGCTGCCCGACGCCCCGCCCATCGAGCAGGCAGCCGGCGGCGCCGGCCCGAACCTGAGCAAGGAGGCGTAGCCCTCCGGGCTACGACCGTCTGAGCGGCACAGGGGGCTGCCCCGGGACTTCGGTCCCGGGGCAGCCCCTTTTCGCATGCCCCATGGCACGCGCGACGGTGTACGGCACGCGCGACGGTGTACGGCGCGCTCCGAGGCGGACGGAGGGCGCCCTGAGGCATACCCCTCACTCTGAGGCGGTGCGCTCGGCGGTGTACGGCGCGCTCCGGCCGGGTGGCGTGTGCCGGCCAGGTGGCACGCCCTGGACTCGGGCGCCCCGCCCAGGGCGTACACCGAGCTTTGGGGCGCGCACCGCGGGCTGTGTCGTACGACGCGTCCTGGGTCGTGCCGCCCTGGGCCGGGTGCCGCGTCCTGGGCCGGGCGGTGCGCCCTGCGGCGCGCACCGCGGGCTGTGTCGTACGGCTGCGCCTTGGGGCGTGCCGCGTCCAGAGCCGCGTCGCGCGTGCGACGCGGCTCTGGGGCGTACCGCGCGCTCCTGCCGGGCGGCGCGCCCGGGGCCGGGCGGTGCCCGCGGGCCCGCCCGGCCGGGGTGCACGGGGGCGCACGGCGGTTCGTGCCGTCTTGCGCGGCCCCCCGTTTCCAGGGGCGCGGGGAACTGCGCGGCACGTCACGACGCACCCGCCCGCGCACCCCGCCCGCCCGAGCTCTTCCGTCCGCTTCCCGCGCCCCCGCCCTCACGGGGGGTCCCAGGGGCGGAGCCCCTGTGGGGACGGGACGGGTAGGGGCGGCGGGGGCGAGAAAAGGGCACGTAGCCGGGGTCACATCGGCGCGGCCGGGCGGCCTCCGACGCGGTGACGTCCCGCACAGGGCCGACGGACGGTACTACGACCCCTAGTGGGCCCACCCGGAGCCGCAAAACGGGCAATGAGCCGAGAGGTCGACCTCTCGTACTAACTCACCCCAAGAGATCACGATTTTGGGCATTCGCCCACCTCGGGGTTACCAAGGACGAGCCACCCGGACGACGCATCCGAAGCGTCGCGCACCGGGTGGCTGCTTACGGCCCTGTCCCCCATCACCTGAGGTTTCGATGTCCTTCCGCTCCACGCTCCGCCGCCACCCCCGTACGTCCTCGCTCCGCACCCGCGCCGCCGTCCTCGGCGTCGGCCTGGGCGCCTCGGTCGTCCTGGGTGCGGGAGCCGCGGTAGCCGCCGACACCGTCGCCGCCACCCCGATCAGCGCGACGTCCAGCACCCTCGCCGCCGCCGTACGCGCGCAGGCCGCCGCGCAGGCCGAGGCCGCGACCCACGCCGAGCAGGCCGCCGCCGCCGCGAAGGCCAAGGCGAAGGCCGCCAAGGCGAACGCCAAGGCCGCCGCGGTCAAGAAGGCCGCCTCCTGGGTCGACCCGGTCAAGAAGTACGCGCTCAGCGCCGGCTTCGACCAGAACGGCAGCCACTGGGCGCACAAGCACAGTGGGCAGGACTTCGCGGTGCCGATCGGTACGGACGTCGTCGCCGCGCACGGCGGGACCGTCGTCAAGGCCGGCGGCAACGGCGCCGGCGACGGCCCGGCGTACGGCAACGCGATCGTCGTCAAGCACGCCAACGGCACGTACTCGCAGTACGCGCACCTCTCCCGGATCGACGTGCGGCCCGGCCAGGTCGTCGCCACCGGGCAGCACATCGCCCGCAGCGGCAACACCGGCAACTCGACCGGTCCCCACCTGCACTTCGAGATCCGCAAGACCCCGAACTACGGCTCGGCGGTCAACCCGGTCGCCTTCCTGCGTTCGCACGGCACGGGCGTCTGACTTCCCCCCACGGGAAACGGCGTGTGGCGGAGCCCTGTGCTCCGCCACACGCCGTTTCCGTGCGCACCGCCGTTTCCGTGTGCACCGCCGGTGCCGTCAGCCGCCGTTGTGCGCCTTCGTCACCAGGTCGAGTGCGACCTCCAGGACCGCCTTCCGCTTGTCCTCCGGATCGGCATCGAGCTCCCGCAGCGCGAACATCCCCGCGTGCAGCGTGAACAGCGCGGTGATGCAGCGGACCTGGTCGGCCAGCGGGGCGCCGTCGTCCCGGATGATGCCGCTCAGTTCCAGCATCCGGTCCTTGAACAGCTCGCCGATGCGCAGCTCCCGCATCGTCGCCTGGTTCTCCTGCATGAAGCGGAAGAGCGGCCCGGCGTCGGCGAGGGCCCCGCTGTAGCGGCGGATGACCTCCTGCTTGGTGGCCAGGGTGTGCGGCTGCTCCCGGCCCCAGGCGATGAGCTCGTCGATCGGCGAGGTCAGGTCCCCGAAGATGCCGATGAGGATGTCTTCCTTGGTCTTGAAGTGGTAGTAGAGCGCCGCCTTGGTGACGTCCAGCCGCTCGGCGATCTCCCGCAGCGAGGTCTTCTCGTACCCCTGCTCGGAGAAGAGGTCGAGGGCAACATCCTGGATGCGCTGACGGGTGTCGCCCCGCCGCCGGTGCCTGTTGCCGTCCATGCTGCCCATTCCGACTCTCCTCGCACTCCCTCGGACCTGCCCGCCGGCCGGTTGTCCGGCGGCCGGGGGAAACTTACTTGACGCCCGGCTAGTTACGAGGGTACCTTCTCGCAGTGTGAAGAACTAGCCGGGCGGCAAGTAAGTAGCGGCCTTCGGCGAAAGACCACCCGCACGCGGCGGTGTGCGAGGGAATCAGTGGCAAGCAGGGGATGTGGGGACGATGGCGGAGACCGCGGACATAGCGGCCGACAGGCCCGTGGGGGCCGAGAAATCCGGGGCCGAGGACGGCGGCAAACAGCCGCGCAGCGTACGCGTCGTCCTGCTCGCCCTGATGATCGCGATGCTGCTCGCGATGCTGGACAACATGATCGTCGGCACCGCGATGCCGACGATCGTCGGTGAGCTCGGCGGGCTCGAACACCTGTCGTGGGTGGTCACCGCGTACACGCTCGCCACGGCCGCCGCGACGCCCCTGTGGGGCAAGCTCGGCGACATGTACGGGCGCAAGGGCGTCTTCATGACCTCGATCGTGATCTTCCTGATCGGGTCGGCGCTCAGCGGCATGGCGCAGGACATGGGGCAGCTCATCGGCTTCCGCGCCGTGCAGGGCCTCGGCGCCGGCGGTCTGATGGTCGGCGTCATGGCGATCATCGGCGACCTGATCCCGCCGCGTGAGCGGGGCAAGTACCAGGGCATGATGGCCGGCGTGATGGCGCTCGCGATGATCGCGGGCCCGCTGGTCGGCGGCACCATCACCGACCACCTCGGCTGGCGCTGGTCCTTCTACATCAACCTGCCGCTCGGCGCGGTCGCGCTCGCCGCCGTCAGCGTCGTGCTGCACCTGCCGAAGAAGCGGGCGGAGACCCGTATCGACTACCTCGGCGCCGCGCTGCTGACGCTGGGCATCACCTCCATCGTGCTGGTCACCACCTGGGGCGGCACGGAGTACGCCTGGGGCTCGGCGCGCATCATGGAGCTGATCGGCATCGGTGTCGCCGCACTCGTCGGGTTCCTGTTCTGGCAGACCAGGGCCGCCGCGCCGATCATGCCGCTGCACATCTTCCGCAACCGCAACTTCTCGCTGATGTCGATCATCGGCTTCATCACCGGTTTCGTGATGTTCGGCGCCGTCCTCTTCCTGCCGCTGTACCAGCAGTCGGTGCAGGGCGCGTCCGCCACCAACTCCGGGCTGCTGCTGCTGCCGATGCTCGGCGCGATGCTCGTCGTCTCGATGGTGGCCGGACGGGTCACCACCAACAGCGGCCGGTACAAGGTGTTCCCGCTGGTCGGCGGAGCGCTGCTCATCGTCGGACTGTTCCTGCTGTCGCGGATGGACGTCGAGACGACCCGGCTGACCTCCGGGATCTACATGGCGGTGCTCGGCGCGGGCATGGGCTGCCTGATGCAGATCACCATGCTGGTGGCGCAGAACAGCGTGGAGATGAAGGACATGGGCGTCGCCTCGTCCTCCGCCACCCTGTTCCGGACGCTCGGCTCGTCGTTCGGTGTCGCGATCATGGGCGCGCTGTTCAACCACCGGGTGCAGGACGTCATGGTCGAGCGGGCGGGTGACCTCGGCGGCAAGATGACCGAGCAGTCGGCGCAGCTCGACGCGGCGAGCCTGGCGAAGCTGCCGGCGCAGGCGCGGGAGGCGTACCAGTTCGCGGTGTCCGCGGGTACGCACTCGGCGTTCCTGCTGGGCGCGGCCGTGGCCGTGGTCGCGCTGGTGGCGGCGGTGTTCGTCAAGGAGGTGCCGCTGCGGGGAGCCGGCGGCCCGAAGCCGGCGGAGGAGGCGGCCGGGGACGCCGCCGGGGAGCGGCCGGCGGTTGCAGAGGCCGTCTGACCGTTTCCCACAGCTCCGTCTGCCGAGGCCCCCCGGGTTCACCCGGGGGGCCTCGGCGTGCGGGTGCGCGTATGGGCGCTCGAAGTGGGCTGCGCGGAGGTGGCGGGCCGGGGGCCGCGCGTGGCGGACACGCGGGCCGCCGCGACCGAGCCGGACACCGGACGCGCCGGCCCCGGCTCAGCCCAGCGTCGTCATGGCCGCGTGCAGTTCGTCCAGCGCCGCCAGAGCGTGGGGGGCCAGGCCCTCAGCGTCCTCGCGGCTGTTCTCGGACCAGTGGGCGTAGCCCCGTTTGAACGCGAGGACGCCCAGCTCGGCCGCGAGGTGCGCGGTCGGCTCGGGGACGCCGCGCGCGACCAGCGCGGCCGTCATCGCGGCGGCGAGGCCGACGCTCTTGAGGGCGTCGCGCTCCTGGAGTTCGGTGCTGGCCGCCACGGCCGCCCGCAGCCGGGGGCCGAGTTCGCGGCTGGCCGTCCCCATGGCGCCCGAGGCACGTTCCAGTCCGGCCGCCACCGCCCGCAGCGGCGTCGCGTCCGCCGGCGCCTCGGCGATGCCCTCCGCGAGGAGCCTGCTGAGCGTCTCCTGCCCCGCGACCAGAAGCTCCCGCTTGTCGGAGAAGTACCGGAAGAAGGTGCTCTTGGTGACGCCCGCCCGCTCGGCGATCTGCGTCACCGTCGTGGCGTCGTACCCCTGCTCGGTGAACAGGTCGACGGCCGCGACGACGAGTCGCTGGGACGCACCTGGTTGCCATCTGGCCATGACGGACAGGATAGGCGGACGAGTGATGGGACAAAAGTCCCATCGCCCTGTAGGCTCAGTGATGGCACAAGGGTCCCATCGCTGATGGCCGTTCCTGCCCCCCATCCACCGTCTTCCTCCGGGAGAACTCATGCATGTCCTCGTCACCGGCGGCACCGGCACCATCGGTACCGCCGTCGTCGCCGAACTGCTCACGGGCGGTCACACCGTGCTCGCGCTGGCCCGCTCGGACGCCTCAACGAAGGCCCTGGAGAGCGCCGGCGCCAAGGTGCTGCGCGGATCGCTGGCGGATCTCGACGTGCTGCGCTCCGGCGCCGCCCAGTCCGACGGCGTCATCAGCCTGGCGTTCGGACGCGACTACGCCAGCCCGGACGCGCTCGCGCGCAGCATCGCCGAGGAGAGCGCCGCGGTCACCGCGCTGGGGGAGGAACTCCTCGGCAGCGACCGCCCGTTCGTCACCGTCTCGGGCACCCCCTGGGTGCCGGGCCGCGCCTCCACCGAGGCCGATCCACTGCCGACCGAAGGCCCGGTGGCCGGCCGGGCCCGTTCGGTCACGGCGGTGCTGGACCTCGCCTCGCGCGGTGTGCGCAGCTCGGCCGTGCGCATGCCGCGCACGGTCCACGACCAGGGTCACGGCGGTTTCGCCGGCATGCTGACCGAGGCGGCGCGCCGCTCGGGGGTGGCCGGTTACCCGGGCGACGGCACCCAGCGCTGGCCGGCCGTGCACGCGCGCGACGCGGCCGTCCTGTTCCGGCTGGCCCTAGAGAAGGCGCCGGCCGGCACGTCCTGGCACGCCGTCGCCGACGAGGGTGACGCGGTGCGGGACATCGCGGCGGTCATCGGCCGGCGGCTCGGCCTGCCGGTCGAGCGGGTCCCGGACGAGAACTTCGGCCCGTTCGCCCCGATCTTCGCCATGGACCAGCCGGCCTCCAGCGCCCACACCCGCGAGGCCCTCGGCTGGCAGCCGGCCCACCCCGGCCTCCTGGAGGACCTGGAGAACAACCTCCGGCCCTGACGTGCCCTGCTCCGGGGAGCGGGTACGGCGGCCGCCCGGCTCCCGGCGCGTCCCCTACGGGGCCTCCTGCGGCAGCATCGGGTAGCTGCCGGTGTTGGTGGGGGCGTGCTCCGGGAGCCAGAGGACCGCCATCGCCCCTTGGGCGGGGCCCGTCTCGGGAGCCCCCGGGGCGCGCACATTGCGGAAGGTGAGACGGGCGCCCAGCACCCGCGCCTGGCCCGCCGCGATCGTCAGGCCCAGGCCGTGACCCCGGCCGGCCCGGTCGGGGCTGCCGGTGCGGAACCGGCTCGGCCCCTCCTCCAGCAGCTCCGCGGGGAAGCCGGGCCCGTGGTCCCGCACCCGGATCACCCGGCCCTCCACCGCCACCCGCACCGGCGGCCGGCCGTGCCGTGCCGCGTTCGCCAGCAGGTTGAACAGCACACGCTCCAGCCGGCGCGGGTCCGTGGTGACCGCCGACTCGTGCACCACCGTCACCTCGATGTCCGCGTCCTTCGCCGCCACCCGCCGGGTCACGAACTGCCCGAGCAGGATGTCCTGGAGCTCGGCCCGCTCCGACGCCCCGTCCAGCCGGGCCACCTCCAGCACGTCCTCGACCAGCGTCCGCATCGCCTTCGCCCGGTCGAGCACCAGCTCGGTCGGCCGGCCCGGCGGCAGCAGCTCGGCCGCCGTGAGCAGACCCGTCACCGGGGTGCGCAGCTCGTGCGCGATGTCCGCGGTCACCCGGCGCTCCGCCTCGATGCGCTGCTGCAGCGCCTCCGCCATCGCGTCCACCGCCCGCGCGAGATCGTCCGTCTCGTCCCGTACGACGCCGCCGATCGAGTCCCGCACCCGTACGTCCCGCTCGCCCATGGCGACCCGGTTCGCCGCGGCCGCCGCCTTGCGCAGCCGGCGCGACATCTGTCCGCCGATGAGCACGCCGAGCGCGCTACCGCCGAGGACGACCGCGATCGAGCCGATCAGCAGCGCCTCGTCGAGGTCGTCGATCACGCTGGCGCTGCGGTCCGTGAAGGTGGTCTGCAGCGACAGCACCCTGCCGTCCTTGAGCGGCACGGCCGCCCAGATGTCCGGCACCCCGTGCAGCCCCTCCGCCACGTAGGTGGCCCGCCGGCCCTGCTTGACCCTCATCAGCAGATCCCGGGGGATGCCCGGGTCGTCGACCTTGACCCCGAAGGCCTGGGTGCGCCCGGACTCGTACATACGCTGTGCCACCTGGATCCGCTCGTCGGCCAGATCGCGTGAGTTGTCCAGCATCGAGACGCGCGCCGCGTTGTGCACCACCAGGCTCAGGGCGACCGCCACGAGCGCGCCGACCAGGGCGATCGCCGCGCTGAGCTTCCACCGCAGTCCCGTACGCATACCGAGGGCGCGCGGACCGGACCCGGGCGCGGCCAGGTCGGGCGCCCCGGGGGCGCGCACGCCGGTGCGGGACCCGCCCGGCTCGCGCGGTTCCGCGCCGTGCGACTCCGGCCCGCCGAGGTACGTCACGTACGGATCACCCGCATCGGTACCGGTACCGTACGGCCCGTCCGCAGTGCCGGTCACGCCGTCGTCGTCGGCGGCACCGCGCGCGTGCGGCACACCGCCCCCCGCCGCGCCGCCGGACCGCCCTCGGCGCCGAAACATCCTCCGCATCCCCCGCCCCGCTCAGGCCTTCAGTTTGTAGCCGAAGCCGCGGACCGTCTCGATCCGGTCCTGGCCGATCTTCGTCCGCAGCCGCTGCACATGGACGTCGACGACGCGGGTGTCCCCGCCCCAGCCGTAGTCCCACACCCGCTCCAGCAGTTTGTCCCGCGACAGCACCGTGTTCGGCGCCGCGGAGAACTCCAGCAGCAGCCGCATCTCGGTCGGCGTGAGCGACACCGGGCGCCCGGAGCGGCGCACCTCCATGCCGCTGGTGTCCACCTCCAGTTCGCCGAAGGTGAGCACCCCGCCCTCGGCCACCGCGTCCGGCTCGTCCCCGCGGATGCCCCCCGCGTGCCCGAAGCGGCGCAGCACCGCGCGGATCCGGGCGACCAGCACGGCCCCGTCGAACGGCTTGGTCACGTAGTCGTCGGCGCCCGCCTCCAGACCGAGGACGACGTCGATGGAGTCGGCGCGTGCCGAGAGCATGATCACCGGAACGTTCGACTCGTCCCGGATGCGCCGGCACAGGCTCACCCCGTCGAGCCCCGGCACCATCACGTCCAGCAGCGCGATGTCGGGGCGCCGGGCGCGGAACGACTCCAGGCCCGACAGCCCGTCGGGCATGGCGGTGACCGCGAAGCCGTCACGCTCCAGCGCCAGTTGCGTGGCCTCACGGATGACGTCGTCGTCCTCCACGAACAGGACATGGGTCTGCTCTGGCATCGGTGCTCTCGGTCGAAGGGAAGTGTGGGAGTGTCCGGTGGTGCTGGTGGTGCTGGTGGTGCCGGGTGCGTTCGCCTGGTGGGCCGGGTGGGCCCATTGTGCTGCTGCCCCGACCCGCGTGCGGGCGGACCCGGGGCTCTGGCCCGTGGCCGGGCCTCAGCCGGTGCTGGGCGCCGCTGTCGCGTCCTGGTCCACCGCGTTGCTGTAGTCGTTGCGCACCCGTGACTGCGGGACGAAGCGGTTCGCCGACCAGCGGTAGGTGACGACCTCCTCGCTGGACGGGTAGGTCAGCGAGTCCCCCTTGCGGTACAGCTGCTGGGTCACGACCAGGTCGCCCCGGTCGATCTCCGCGTAGACCGGCGGATCCTCCGCCTTGAACACATTGTCGTACCCATGATCGTCCAGGCGGTACACGTAGGCGCCGACGCCCACCGCGTCTCCACATGTCATCACGTTCACCACGATGTCGTCCGCGGATCCATGGGTCAGCCCGCCGTACGACACGTCCACCGGGTACTCGTCCGCGACGCACGGCTTGAGCTGGCGTTTCACCGCCGGACTGACCTCGGGGTCGCTCAGCACGAGCTTGACCGCGATCCCGCGCTGCTTCTCCTGCTCGGCCGGGGCGGGCACCGACTCCGAGGGCGACGCCGGCTTCGGCACCGACCGCGCCCCCGGACCCGAACGCGACGGCGAGGAGACCGGGGCGAGTGTTTCGCTGCCCGCCGGGCCCTCGTCCCGGGCGCCGGTCCCGCCCGTGGCGCACGCGGAGACCAAAAGGCCGAGGGCGGCGATCACGGCCACTGCCGCGATCACCGCCTTGAGGGCCCTGCCGGGCCATCCGATCCCTCTGCCCCGGACAGGTCCTAGGCCGCGCAACGCTCCCGCTCCTCACGCTCCAGCGCCCGTGCGTCCAGATCGCGGGACTCCAGCTCCTCGCGGAGCCGGGCGAGCGCCCGGTGCAGCGTGCTCTTCACCGTGCCGGCCGACATGCCGAGGGCGGCGGCGGTCTCCTCCGTGGTCATCTGCTCCCAGTGTCGCAGCACCACGACGCTGCGTTGCTTGGGAGCGAGAACCTTGAGGACGTCCATCAGCAGGGCGCGGTCCGCGTGCTGCTCGGCCGAGTCGTCGACGGAGGCGTCCGGGAGCTGCTCGGTGGGCACTTCCTCCAGCTTGCGGGCGCGCCACCACTCGGTCCGGGTGTTGATCATGACCCGGCGCAGATAGGCGTCGGCCAGACGCTTGTCGGCGATGCCCTCCCATCGGCCGTACGTCCGTACGAGCGCGGTCTGCAGGAGATCCTGGGCGTCGACCGGGTCGGGCACCAGCCGGCGCGCACTGCGCAGCAGCGCGTCCTGCCGTGTGCGGACGTACTCCTCGAACTCGAGCACCTCGCCCTGAACCTGCGTCATGTCCATCGCCTCCCGCGCCCCGCGCCGACGTGTCGTCGGTTCTCCGTTCCGGCCGTCCTGTCCTCGCCGGGTACGAGAAGAAAACTACGGAGGCGTTGTCACGAGGCTGTCCGAGGAAGCCTGCGGACGGCGCTCGGCTGTCCGTCGGTTGTGTAACGGAAGTAAGCGTGGGCTAAAGGGAGGGGGTGATCAATGCCGCTATGGGGGGATCCGTGGTGGGGGTGACGGGCGGGCCGCGTCACGGTGGACTGTGACGTCGCTGTCGGTGGGGTGTGGGACGGGGAAGCGTGGGTAGAGAACAACGCCCGCATCGCGGTACCGGCCCGGCTCCGGGCGGGGGCCGCCCCCGGGCCGAGCCCGGGTGCGACGCGGGGTCAGCTCATGTGCGACGCGGGCTCAGCTCAGGGGAAGGCGGTACCGGCCGCCGGGCAGCGGCTCGACCAGTCCGTCGGAGACCAGACCGTCCAGCGCGCGGGCGCGCTGCACCGGTTCGTTCCACACCCGGTCCAGGGCCGCCTGCGGAACGGGGTGCGCGGCCTCCCGGAGCACGGCGAGCAGCCGGCCGCGCACCTGACGGTCCGTACCCGCGTACGACTGGACGCGGCGCGGCGGGCCGTCGTGCGCGGGCTTGCCCGCGACGTGCCAGGCGCACCGGTCGGCGATCGGGCAGCGGTGGCAGCTCTCGTTCTTCGCCGTGCACACCAGCGCGCCGAGCTCCATCGACGCCGCCGCCCAGCGGGAGGCCGTGTGCTCGTCCTCCGGCAGCAGGGCGCGGGCCAGCTTGCGCTCGGCGGCCGTGGTCGCGTTCGGCGGGTACTGGACGCCGGTGACCGCGCGGGCGAGCACGCGGCGGACGTTGGTGTCCAGCACGGCGTGCCGCTGGCCGTACGCGAACGACGCCACCGCCGCGGCGGTGTACTCGCCGATGCCGGGCAGCGCGAGCAGCTGGGCGTGGTCGGTGGGGACGTCACCGCCGTGCCGTTCCGTTATGGCGACGGCCGCGCCGTGCAACCGCAGCGCGCGGCGGGGGTAGCCGAGGCGGCCCCAGGCGCGGACGGCCTCGCCGGGCGCCTCTTTGGCGAGGTCGGCGGGGCGCGGCCAGCGCGCGAGCCACTGCTCGTAGACCGGCAGGACGCGGTTGACCGGGGTCTGCTGGAGCATGAACTCGCTGACCATCACGCCCCAGGGCCCGGCGTCGGGGCGGCGCCAGGGGAGGTCCCGGGCGTGCGCCTCGAACCAGGCGATGACAGGGGTGTGCAGGTGTCCCCCGGTGACGGCGGGGGCCGCCGGGGGCGTGGGGTCCGCGGCGGGGGTGGGGATGGGGTGGGTCGTGGGGGAGGCGGCGGTGGGGGCGTCTGTGGTGTGCGCGGTGGGTGCTGTCATGGCGGTTTCGATCCTGCCACGGGGCGGGGGCGTGGTGCGGCGTGTCGCCCCGGCGGGGTGTCCGGGTGTCGTGACCGGATCGCGGTGAGAGGTACGGGGCGCCGTGTCGGCCTCGCGGCTCGGCGCGGGCGCGGACAACCGCGTAGTTCCGCGTCGGCGCCCGTCCGGGCCCTTCCGGGCGGGCCGAGGTTCGTTGGAACAGATGATGATCCGGAAAAGTTGCCGTCGGGCGGCGGGTGACGGCCAGTTGGGCGAGTGTTCTCTCGTAAGGTTTGGGCCGTGGGATCTCTGCGCAATCCGGTCGGGCCGCTCCCCTCCTCCATCTACTGGCGTCGGAGGGCCGTTCTCCTTGCCGTAGTCGGGGTGCTGGCACTCCTCGTCGTATGGATCGTCGCCCTCGGCGGAGGTGGCGGGAAGAAGAGCGAGGGCGGTGGCGACGGCAAGAATCCCGCGCCCTCGATCACCCCGGGACCCTCCAGCTCGGGTCCCGCGATCAGCCAACACCCGGGCGGCCGCGACGAGTCGGGCGGCGACAGCGACGGCGGCTCGGGTGGCTCGGACGGTTCGGCCGGCTCCGGCGACAGCGACGGCTCGGGCACCGGAAGCGGCGGTTCCGCCGGCGGTGCGGAGGGCGGCGGCGCGGCCGGCGGCGGCGGGGTCAGCGGCGAACAGGTGCCCGCCGGCTCCACGTTGCCCGACTGCACCGCCGGGTCGGTGAAGTTGACCGTCAGCAGCGTCCACAACGCCTACGCCCCCGAGCAGACCCCCACCCTGCGACTGACGGCCCACAACACCTCCGCCGGTGACTGCAAGGTCGATCTCGGCCCGCGCCACGTGGTGGTGACGATCACTCAGACGGGTGAGGACGACGACTTCTGGGCCTCCGACGACTGCCCCAAGGGCGCCGGCAGCGTCCTCTTCCGGGTGCCGGCCGAGGGCAGCGCGACGTACACGGTGAAGTGGGACCGCGAGCCGAGCGCCCCGCACTGCGCGACGCCGAAGGCGGGCAAGGCGTCGGCGGGCACGTACCTCGTGGAGGCGAAGGCCACCGGGTTCGACAAGGCGCAGACGTCGTTCGTCCTGGCCAAGGACTGACCGTACGGTTCGTGCGGTTCGTCCCGGCGAAGGGCACGGCCCCGCACGGCCCCGTTCGGTTTCGTGCGGCCGTACCGGCGCGGGGGCCGGCGGCAGCCGCGCCCCTCACCCCGGACGTGCCGCGCCGGTCTCAGACGTACCGCTCCAGGATCGACGACTCCGCGAGCCGGGACAGGCCCTCGCGGACGCTGCGGGCGCGGGCCTCGCCGACGCCGTCGACCGTCTGCAGGTCGTCGACGCTCGCGGCGAGCAGCTTCTGCAGGCCGCCGAAGTGCTCGACCAGGCGGTCGATGATCGCGCCGGGCAACCGGGGCACCTTCGCCAGCAGCCGGAAGCCGCGCGGCGAGACGGCGGAGTCCAGCGCCTCGGGGGAGCCGGTGTAGCCGAGCGCGCGGGCGACCGTGGACAGCTCCAGCAGTTCCGCGTGGCTCAGCGCGTCGAGCTCGGCGAGGGCCTCGTCGACCGTGCGGGAACGCTTGGCGGTGGGCTCGGGGACGTAGTCCCGCACGACCAGTTCGCGCTCGGGTTCCACGCCCGCGATCAACTCGTCGAGCTGGAGGGCGAGAAGACGGCCGTCGGTGCCGAGCTCGACCACGTACTCGGCGATCTCGGTGGCGATGCGGCGGACCATCTCCAGGCGCTGCGCGACCGCCGAGACGTCCCGGACCGTCACCAGGTCCTCGATCTCCAGCGCCGACAGCGTGCCCGCCACCTCGTCCAGGCGGAGCTTGTACCGCTCCAGCGTGGCCAGCGCCTGGTTGGCGCGGGACAGGATCGCCGCCGAGTCCTCCAGCACCCGGCGCTGCCCGTCGACGTACAGCGCGATCAGGCGCATCGACTGGGAGACCGAGACCACGGGGTACTTGACCTGCTTGCTGACCCGGTCCGCGGTGCGGTGCCGGGTGCCGGTCTCCTCCGTGGGGATCGTCGGGTCGGGCAGCAACTGCACTCCCGCGCGGAGGATCTTCGACAGGTCGGAGGAGAGCACGATGCCGCCGTCGAGCTTGCACAGCTCGCGCAGCCGCGTCGCCGTGAACTCGACGTCGAGGACGAAACCGCCCGTGCACATCGACTCGACGGTCTTGTCGGAGCCGAGCACGATGAGTCCGCCGGTGTTGCCGCGCAGCACCCGCTCCAGTCCGTCGCGCAGGCTCGTGCCCGGCGCCACGGCGCTCAGGGAGGCGCGCATCAGGCCGTCGGTACCGGAACTCCCACCGGATTTTCCGGGAGCTGCCGCCCGGTCGTTGGCTGCCACTGCACTCCTCCGGTCGCGGTTCTGGGGCGCTCCGTGTCGCACTCTCGGTTCGTACGGACGGGCGAGACCAGGGCAAAGTCTACCGGCGGTCCTCCCGCTCCTGCGGGGCCTCTCGGCCACGGGAGCGCGGCAGCACCCGCAGCGCGTCCCCCATGTCCGCCACTTCCAGCACCTTCATGCCCGGTGGGACCTTCCCCGGATCGCCCGGGACCAGGGCATGTGTGAAGCCCAGGCGGTGCGCCTCGGCCAGCCTGCGCTGCACGCCCGTGACCCGTCTCACCTCGCCCGCCAGGCCCACCTCGCCGATCGCGACGAGGTTCTTCGGCAGGGGGGTGTCGGTCGCGGCGGAGGCGAGCGCGAGGGCTATGGCGAGGTCGGCGGCGGGCTCCGAGAGTTTCACCCCGCCGACCGTGGCCGTGTAGATGTCCCGCTTGCCCAGCGCGCTGATCCGGCCGCGCTGTTCGAGCACGGCGAGCACCATCGAGACGCGGGAGGTCTCCAGCCCCGAGGTGGTGCGCCGGGGCGAGGGGAGCTGGGAGTCGACCGTGAGCGACTGCACCTCGGTGACCAGCGGGCGGCGGCCCTCCAGGGTGACGGTCAGGCAGGTGCCGGGCACCGGTTCGTCGCGCCGGGTGAGGAACAGGCCGCTGGGGTCGGCCAGGCCCACGATGCCCTCGTCGTGCAGTTCGAAGCAGCCGACCTCGTCCGTGGCGCCGTACCGGTTCTTGACGCCGCGTACGAGGCGCAGGCGGGCGTGGCGGTCGCCCTCGAAGGACAGCACCACGTCCACGAGGTGTTCGAGGAGGCGGGGGCCCGCGATGGCGCCGTCCTTCGTGACGTGGCCCACCAGGAGCGTGGCCATGCCGCGCTCCTTGGAGGCGCGGATGAGGGCGCCGGCCACCTCGCGGACCTGGGCCATGCCGCCGGGCGCGCCGTCGATCTCCGGAGAGGCGACCGTCTGCACGGAGTCGACGATCAGCAGGGACGGCTTGACCTCGTCCAAGTGGCCGAGGACGGCGGCGAGATCGGTCTCGGCGGCGAGGTACAGGTGGTCGTCGAGCGCCTTGATGCGGTCGGCGCGCATCCGGACCTGGCTCGCGGACTCCTCGCCCGTGACGTAGAGGGTGCGGTGTTCGGGGCCGGCGGCCTTGGCCGCGACGTCCAGCAGGAGCGTCGACTTGCCGACGCCGGGTTCGCCCGCGAGGAGCACGACCGCGCCGGGGACCAGGCCGCCGCCGAGCACACGGTCGAGTTCGGGGACGCCGGTGGAGCGGGCGGTGGCCTGGCGGCCGTCGACCTCGGCGATGGGCAGGGCCGAGGTGGTGACGCGGCCGGGCGCCGTCGTACGGACGGCGGGGGTGCCGTACTCCTCGACGGTGCCCCAGGCCTGGCATTCGGGGCAGCGGCCGAGCCACTTGGCCGTCTGCCAACCGCACTCCGTGCAGCGGTAGGAGGGACGGTCCTTGGTGGTCTTGGTACGGGCAGCCATGCGGAAACCGTAGCGGGGGGCACTGACAGCGGGGCCGGGGAGGCGCGGTGGAACTCGGCCGGCCCCCACCCCGGCGACCGCACAGGAACCCGCCGGGACGGCACCCCGCACTCGGATGAGGGATCGTTTCACCCGTACGGAGTAAAAGTGCGGAAGGGGTGAGAACGGACAGGGTGCGGGCGCCTACGGTCGCTCGGGTGATGAGCAGTGGCCCGGAGACCTCCACGTACACCCCCGGCTCGCGCCCGGCGCAGGCGCAGGGGAGCGTGCGCACGTCCGCGCGCCCCTCCACGCGGCTCGAACCCCCTCTGGACGGTCTGTTCACCTACTGCCTGTCGGCCCTGTGCGACCACGACGCGGCGATCGCCGCCCTCGGCGACGTCCTCGCCGTGGCCGACCGGCGCGGCCGGCACGGTCCGGAGGCCGCCGCCGACCGCCGCGCCTGGCTGTACGCGCTGGCCCGCTGGGCCTGCCGGCGCCGGCTCGCGGAGTCCGGTCCCCGTGGCGCGGCCACCCGTACGGCGACCCACGCGGCTCCTCGCACGGCGACCCACGCGGCCGGTCCCGGCGGCCGGGGCGCCCCGGCCAAGGGCGCCGCCGTGGGTGCGACCGCCGCCAGGGACGCCGCCGACCGGCGCGCCGCCACCGCGCTCGCCACGACCCCCGGGGCGACGGACCTCACACCGGACACCCGCGAGCGCCGCCGCCGCGAGCTGGCGCTGCTGGCCTGGCCGGAGGCCGCCGGCACCACCCCCGAACAGCGGGAGGCGCTCGAACTGGCCGTGCGCCACCGGCTCGCCGCCCACGAGGTCGCCGCCGTCCTCGGCCAGGACCTCGCAGCCGCCCGGGAACTGCTCGCCTCCGCCGCCTGCGAGGTGGAACGCACCCGTGCCGCCCTCGCCGTGGTGGAGACCGGCACCTGCCCCGGCGTCGCCCACCTCACCGGCGACCGCCGGGTCGTCCTCGGCACCGCGCTGCGCACCGAGCTCGTCCGGCACGTCGACGACTGCCCCCGGTGCCGCCGCACCGCCGAACGCGTCCTGCCCGGCACCTGGCCCGGCGCCACCGTCACCCCCGACGAACTGCCCGTCCTGCCCGCACCCCGCGCCGCCCTGCGCGCGGCGGCGGCCCACCACCCGCGGGTACGCGGCAGGGGTCCCCGCTTCGACCGCCGCGGCTTCCCGATGGACCCCGGCGACCACGCGGCCCGCCGCGAACGCCTGCGCGCCCGGGCGCTCACCACGACGGTCGTCGCCACGGTCGTCGCGGCCCCCGTCCTGGCGCTGTGGGCCGCCTACCGGGGCGCCCCGCTGATCGGCGAGGGCACGGACGGCCGCCCCGCCACCGCCGGTGAGGTCCCGGACCCGGGAGCGGCCGACGGCGGCACGGGGGACACGTACGAGAACGCGGGCAACGCGCGCGTGAGCCGCGACTCCCGTGAAGCCCGGGAATCCCGGGGCCCGCGCCGTTCCGGCCGCCGCCCGGCCGACGTGGACGTCGCCGTGGTGGACGGCGGACCGGACGCCGCCCGCGTCGCCGGCCGCCTCACGGTCGACGCGGAGAGCAGCGGCACGACGACCCTGATCACCCTGCGGGCCGCCGGCGGCTCACCGGTGCGCTGGACGGTGAGGACCACCGCGCCCTGGCTCTATCCGAGCCGCTCCTCCGGCACCCTCGCGCCCGGCGAGTCCGTGACCGTACGGGTGTACGTCGACCACCTGCGCGAGCCCGTCGGCCCGTGGCGCGCCGGCGTGACGCTCGCCCCCGGCGGCACGAAGGTCACCATCGACGGCTACGGCACGGCCGGTTCCGCAGCCCCGGCCACCGACCCCCCGGCGCCGCCCCGCGGCCACCAGCACCACCACCATCACCCTCACCACCACCCGCGGCCCACCGCCACCCCGGGCGCGTCCGACCCCGGCCCCGGCTCCACGCCCGACGACCCGACGCCGGCCCCGAGCACCACCGCCCCCGTCACACCGCCCGGCGACGGCGGTCCCACGCCCCGGACGGACCCCGCGGACGGGGCGAGCCCCGCGCCGTGAGCGCCGCGCGGGGCTCGCATCCACCCGGAGGGCTCAGGGGTGCGCGCAGGAGGGTGAGCTCAGGGCGATGCGCTCAGACCGCCGGGTCCACCGGGCCCGCCGACTCCACCGAAACCGACACCGACACCGACTCCACCGACACCGGATCCGCCGGATGCGGTGCCACCAGCGGCAGCCCCCGGGCCAGCCGCTCCTCGCACAGCTCGACCAGCCGGTCGTACCCGGCCTTGCCCATCAGCTCGGTCAGCTCCGCCCGGTAGGACACGTACACCGGGTCGCCCGCGCCGTGCGCCGAGGTCGCCGACGTGCACCACCAGTGCAGGTCGTGCCCGCCCGGGCCCCAGCCCCGGCGGTCGTACTCGCCGATCGACACCTGCAGCACGCGGGTGTCGTCGGGCCGGTCGATCCAGTCGTACGTGCGCCGCACCGGAAGCTGCCAGCACACGTCCGGCTTGGTCTCCAGCGGCTCGCGCCCCTCGCGCAGCGCCAGGATGTGCAGCGAGCAGCCGGCGCCGCCCGCGAAACCGGGACGGTTCTGGAAGATGCACGAGCCCTGGAACGGGCGGGTCTGCCGGGAACCCTCACCGTCCTCGCCGGTCTCCGCGACCCAGCCGCCCCGCAGCCCCTCGTCGTGGTGCTGCCAGATGTCCGGCGTGAGCCTCGCCACATGACCGGCGACGCGCTCCTCGTCCTCCTCGTCGGAGAAGTGCGCCCCCAGCGTGCAGCACCCGTCGTCGGCGCGGCCCGCCTCGATGCCCTGGCAGCCGGCGCCGAAGACGCAGTTCCAGCGCGAGGTCAGCCACGTCAGGTCGCAGCGGAAGACCTGCTCGTCGTCGGCCGGGTCGGGGAACTCCACCCACGCACGCGCGAAGTCGAGCCCCTTCTCGTCGGAGGAACCCTCGCGCACCGGCGAAGAGGCCTCACGGCCCACCGCGGCCCCGGCCTTTTTGCCCCGCTTGCCGCTCTTCGCGTTTTTCGTCTTTGGCACGCCTCCAGGGTAAGTGCCCGTCGGCAGTAGCGTTTGCGTCCATGAGACTCGGTGTCCTCGACGTGGGATCGAACACGGTCCACCTGCTGGTGGTGGACGCGCACCCCGGCGCCCGCCCGCTGCCCGCGCACTCGCACAAGGCGGAGCTACGGCTCGCCCAACTCCTCGACGACGACGGGGCGATCGGTACGGAGGGCGTCGACCGTCTGGTCGCCGTCGTCCGCGACGCCCTCCAGGCCGCAGAGGACAAGGGCGTGGAGGACCTGTTGCCCTTCGCCACCTCCGCGGTGCGCGAGGCCCGCAATGCCGACGAGGTCCTCGCCCGGGTGCGCGAGGAGACCGGCGTCGAGCTCCAGGTGCTCAGCGGCGCGGAGGAGGCGCGGCTCACGTTCCTCGCCGCCCGCCGCTGGTTCGGCTGGTCGGCGGGGAAGCTGCTGGTCCTCGACATCGGCGGCGGCTCGCTGGAGATCGCCTACGGCATCGACGAGCAGCCCGACGCCGCGGTGTCGCTGCCGCTGGGCGCGGGCCGGCTGACCGCCGGTCGGCTGCCGGGGGACCCGCCCGCCCCGGACGACGTCCGCGCGCTGCGCAAGCACGTGCGCGCGGAGATAGCGCGCACGGTCGGCGAGTTCAGCCGGTTCGGACCGCCGGACCACGTCGTGGCCACGTCCAAGACCTTCCGCCAGCTCGCCCGCATCTGCGGCGCGGCCCGCTCCGCGGAGGGTCTGTACGTGCAGCGCGAGCTGAAACGGGAGTCCCTGGAGGCGTGCGTGCCGAGGCTCGCCTCGATGACCACGCGGGAGCGCGCCGAGCTTCCCGGCGTCGCCGAGGACCGCGCCCACCAGCTCGTGGCCGGCGCGCTGGTCGCCGAGGCCGCGATGGATCTGCTCGCCGTGGAGTCCCTGGAGATCTGCCCCTGGGCGCTGCGGGAGGGCGTCATCCTGCGCAGCCTGGACCAGATGGGGACGTAGACGAAGGGCGCCCCGGACGGTGCCCCGCAGCGGGCGCCGTCACCCCGCGGGCGCCCGCACACCACCCGACCGCACCCCGTAACCTGTCCCCATGGCGGAGCCCCCCGTGCAGATCCCGGACACGGAAACGAAGGTCGCCCTGTCCACCGCCTCCGTCTACCCGGAGTCCACGGCGACGGCCTTCGAGATCGCCGCGCGCCTCGGCTACGACGGCGTCGAGGTCATGGTCTGGACCGACCCGGTCAGCCAGGACATCGAGGCGCTGCGCAGACTCAGCGACTACCACCGCATACCGATCCTCGCCGTGCACGCCCCCTGCCTGCTCATCACGCAGCGCGTGTGGTCCACCGACCCCTGGACCAAGCTGCAGCGGGCCCGCGCCGCCGCCGAGAGACTCGGGGCGAGCACGGTCGTCGTCCACCCCCCGTTCCGCTGGCAGCGTCAGTACGCGCGCGACTTCGTCGACGGCGTCTGGCGCATGGCCGACGAGACCGATGTGCGGTTCGCCGTCGAGAACATGTACCCCTGGCGGTACCGCGACCGCGAGATGCTCGCCTACGCGCCCGACTGGGACGTCACCAAGGACGACTACCGTCACTTCACGATCGACCTCAGCCACGCCGCGACCGCCCGCACCGACACCCTGGCCATGCTCGACCGCATGGGCGACCGCCTCGGACACGTCCACCTCGCCGACGGCAAGGGCTCGGCGAAGGACGAGCACCTGGTGCCCGGCCGCGGCGGACAGCCGTGCGCGGAGGTGCTCGAACACCTCGCGCGCACCGGGTTCGGCGGCCACGTCGTGATCGAGGTCAACACCCGCCGCGCCATGTCCGCCGCCGAGCGCGAGGCGGACCTGGCGGAGGCCCTGGCCTTCACCCGCCTCCACCTGGCCTCGACCGCGGACCTGCCGCGCGGGTGACGCTCCGCAGCAGTGGGTGACGCTCCAGGTCAGTGCGGTGGCCGAGACACGCATCCCGCATTCCGGACAACCCGTCCCGGCACCTGGATGACCGGCGTACGCTCGACCGCAGTCATAACTCTCCGAAGGAGCGAGCGACGATGCCCGAGCTGAGGTCCCGCACAGTCACCCACGGCCGCAACATGGCGGGCGCCCGCGCCCTTATGCGTGCCTCCGGTGTACCCGGCGCGGACATCGGCCGTAAGCCGATCATCGCGGTCGCCAACTCCTTCACGGAGTTCGTGCCGGGGCACACCCACCTCCAGCCGGTCGGCCGGATCGTCTCCGAGGCGATCAGCGCGGCCGGCGGCATCCCGCGCGAGTTCAACACGATCGCCGTCGACGACGGCATCGCGATGGGCCACGGCGGCATGCTCTACAGCCTGCCCTCGCGCGACCTGATCGCCGACAGCGTGGAGTACATGGTCGAGGCGCACTGCGCCGACGCCCTGGTCTGCATCTCCAACTGCGACAAGATCACCCCGGGCATGCTGATGGCCGCACTGCGCCTGAACATCCCGACGGTCTTCGTCTCCGGCGGCCCGATGGAGTCCGGCCGCGCCACCCTGGTCGACGGCACGGTCCGCACGCTCGACCTGGTCGACGCGATCTCCGACGCCGTCAACGACAAGATCTCCGACGCGGACATCCTCCGTATCGAGGAGAACGCCTGTCCGACCTGCGGCTCGTGTTCCGGCATGTTCACCGCCAACTCGATGAACTGCCTGACCGAGGCCATCGGCCTCTCCCTCCCCGGCAACGGCTCCGTCCTCGCCACCCACACGGCCCGCAAGGCGCTGTACGAGAACGCCGCCCGCACGGTGATGGACATCACCCGTCGCTACTACGAGCAGGACGACGACACGGTCCTGCCGCGCAACGTCGCCACGTTCGCCGCGTTCGAGAACGCCATGGCGCTCGACATCGCGATGGGCGGCTCCACCAACACGATCCTGCACCTGCTCGCCGCCGCCCAGGAGGCGGGCGTCGAGTTCGGCCTGGAGCAGATCGACGCCGTCTCGCGCCGCGTGCCGTGCCTGGCCAAGGTCGCCCCGAACGTCGCCAAGGACCGTACGTACTACATGGAGGACGTGCACCGCGCCGGCGGCATCCCCGCCCTCCTCGGCGAACTGCACCGCGCGGGCCTGCTCAACGAGGACGTGCACTCGGTGCACAGCCCCTCGCTCTCCGACTGGCTGAAGACCTGGGACGTGCGCGGCGGCTCCCCGTCCCCCGAGGCGGTCGAGCTGTGGCACGCGGCCCCCGGCTGCGTCCGCTCCGCCGAGGCCTTCTCGCAGTCCGAGCGCTGGGAGGCGCTGGACACCGACGCCGAGGGCGGCTGCATCCGCTCCGCCGACCACGCCTACTCCAAGGACGGCGGCCTGGCGGTCCTGCGCGGCAACCTCGCGGTGGACGGCTGCGTGGTGAAGACGGCAGGCGTCGACGAGTCCATCTGGACCTTCGAAGGCCCCGCGGTGGTCTGCGACTCCCAGGAGGAGGCCGTCGAGAAGATCCTCACCAAGACCATCAAGGACGGCGACGTCGTCGTCATCCGCTACGAGGGCCCCAAGGGCGGCCCCGGCATGCAGGAGATGCTCTACCCGACCTCGTACCTCAAGGGCCGGGGCCTGGGGAAGACCTGCGCGCTGGTCACCGACGGCCGCTTCTCCGGCGGCACGTCCGGCCTGTCCATCGGCCACGCCTCGCCCGAGGCGGCGTCCGGCGGCACGATCGCGCTCGTCGAGGACGGCGACCGCATCCGCATCGACATCCCCGGCCGCACGATCGAACTCCTCGTCGACGAGGCGGAACTCGCCCGCCGCGCCGAGGCCCTCGACGGCACCTACGCGCCCCGCAACCGCACCCGCAAGGTCTCCACAGCCCTCCGCGCCTACGCCGCCATGGCCACAAGCGCCGACAAGGGCGCAGTCCGCGACGTCACCAAGCTGGGCTGACCAGGCACCCGGGGTCCAAGGGGCGGGAGCCCTTGAAGGGACGGGAACCCCTTGAAGGGACGGGAAGGGTAGGGGCGGCGGGGGCGAAGAAACCCCACCCGAACCCCACCCTCCCCACCCTCACCACCCGGAGGGATCCCGCACGCCCACCCCGAACACCACCCCGTCCGGCGCCGCACCCACCACCCGCCCCCCACTGACCACCGGCACCGCCAAAGCCCCCGGCAGGGCCCCCCGCGCACCCCCCATCCGCACCCCCGTCTGCCCCAGCACGACGCCCCGCTCCGCGTCCACCGCCAGCAGCCGCCCGTCCGCCGCCATGAAGCACAGCCGCCCCCCGGCCACCACGGGCGCGGACGCCAGACTCACGGACGTCTCCGACCGCCACTTCTGCCGGCCGGTCCCCTTCGTCTCGACGGCCACCACCGCGCCCCCACTGGCCAGTAGATACACCGTCTCCCCGTGCACCACCACCTGCGCCCCGGGCAACGGATACCGCAACTCCACCCGGCGCACATCCCCGCTCGCGCCGTCGTACCGCACCACCGCGTCCGTGTACGACGAGGCATCCGTGGAGGTGAACCACACCACCCCGCCCCGCGCCCCGACGACGGTCAACGCCCCGTCCATCCGCCGTCGCGCCCGCACGGCCCCGGTCCGCGGGTCCACGGCGGTCACCGTCGTCCCGTCCGGATCCGCGCTCTGTGTCACGTAGGCGAGCCCGTCCCCGAACACCCGGAACGCGGGCAACGACAACCCCGGTACCGAGTGCCGCCACTTCACCGCTCCGGTCGCCGAGTCCAGCGCGGTCACCTCCGAGTCGTCGCCGGTGAGCAGGACGACACCGCCCGCGTGCGCGATCCGCCCCGCGTACCGGGTGGTGTCCCGGCTCCAGCGCGTCCGGCCGGTCGCGGGGTCGAGGGCGGTCAGCCGTTTCCCACCCGCGTCGACGACGTGCAGCAGCCCGCCGGACAGCACCGGGGTCCCCGCGCCCGCGCCGGCCCCGCCCGCGCGCACCCACAGGGTGTGCCCGTCGTCGGGGTCGACGGCGGCGGCCAGTACCCCGTCCCGCGTGCAGTACAGCCGCCCGTCTCCCGCCACGCAGTGCGCCATGCCGCTCGCCGTGACTCCGGGGGCACGCAACCGGACGGCCCACGGCCGGACCGCGGCCGCCGCGGAGGCCGTGCCCCGGCTCTCGCCGTGCTCACCGGCCCCGGAACCGACCAGCACACCGACACCGCCACCGACGACGGCGAGCACCACGGCGACGGCACCCCCCACCACCCACGACCGCCTCCGCGACCACCCCGCCGATCGCCCACGCCCCTCCGCACGGCCCCCGGCAGAACCCTGGAGGGGGTCCTCGCCGAGGTCCTCGCCGAAATCCCCGGCGAGAGGCTCGACCCCCGCGGCCTCCAGGCCGGACACCTCCCGCTGCGCGGGTATGAACGCCTGCGTGTCGTACGAGGCGGACACCGACCGCAGTGCCGTCATCACCTCGTCCGGCGTCGGCCGGTCCTCCGGCTCCTTGGCCAGGCAGCGCGCGACGAGCCCTGCGAGGTCGTCCGGCAGCCCTGTCAAGTCTGCCTCGTCGTGCACGACTTGATATGCCACGAGGTACGGACTGTCGGAGTGGAACGGCCCCCGGCCCGTCGCCGCGTGCACCAGCACGGACCCCAGCGCGAAGATGTCCGCGGCCGGTCCCACCTCCCGCGGCCTGCGGAACTGCTCCGGTGCCATGAACGGCGGCGTGCCGATCAACTTGCCCGTCTCCGTGCGCAGTTCACTGTCCGAGGGCCGGGAGATGCCGAAGTCGATGACCTTGGGCCCGTCCTCGGCGAGCAGGACGTTGCTCGGCTTGAGATCGCGGTGCACGACACCGACGCGGTGGATGTCCCGCAGCGCCTCGGCCAGTCCCGCCATCAGCCGACGCAGCCGCGCCGGGGGCAGCGCGCCGTTCCGCTTCACATGCTCGGCGAGTGTGGGCCCGGGGATGTAGAGGGTCGCCATCCACGGCCGCTCGGCCTCCGGATCCGCGTCGACGACGGACGCCGTGAACGCGCCGCTGACCCGTCGCGCGGCCGCGATCTCCTGCCGGAACCGCCCCCTGAACTCGGGGTCCTGGGCGAACTGGGCGTGCACCACCTTCACCGCGAGGCGCAGCCCCGAGGCGGACCGGGCGAGGTGGACGACACCCATGCCACCGGAGCCCAGCTCCGCCTCCAGCCGGTACTGCCCGGCGTAGACCGGATGCTCCGCTTCCGGTTCGGTACCGGCGTTGCGCCGTGGCGGCATCAGTCACCCCCGTGCCTCGCGTCCGCATGCACGACGCGCCGAGCCTAGTCGATGCCACGTACGAATCCCGTGGGGCTTGCTAGCCTCGGCGGCGCCAGAGCGATTGGCGTGAAACATTCTCAACTCACGTACGGGGGAGGCCACATGGCCACGGAAGAGATCACACCGGAGAGCGCACCGACAGCGCCGCCCGAACTCCTCGTCGAACCTTTGGGCGAGGCGGTGGCGTCGACGGCGGCGGCGACCAAGTTGTACCCGATCGCCCCCGGAGTCGAGCTGCACGTCCGCAGCGGACCGGGCGTGAACTACAGCATCGTCAAGACACTGCGCGCCGGCTCGAGCGTCCCGATCATCTGCCAGAGTTCGGGCGACTCGGTGAGCGGCTACTACGGCACGTCGAAGATCTGGGACTGCATCGGCAACGCGCAGTTCGTCTCCGACGCCTACGTCAAGACGGACAGCGACGGCTACGTCGCCCCACGCTGCTCCTGAGCCCGGCCCCTGCCCGCCCCTCCCACCACGAGGGACGGGCAGGGGCGGAGCGATAATCGACCGGTGAGCGAACGAAACGGGCGGAACGAACGCGTGCACGGGCAGACCGCCGGCAAGAGCGACGGAACACCCCCGGACGACCGGACCGGCGGAGACACCCCCCACTCCGGCGGCGGCCCCCGCCCCGAGCCCCTCCGCTTCTTCGGCACCACCTGGGTCGACCACGACGCCGGCCCCCGCGGCTACGCCGCCCGCCGCGCCGGCGTGTCCGTCGGCTCGCTCGCGGCGGCCGCCCTCGGCAGCTTCGTCCTGCGCTTCGCCTACGACGGCCTGCGCATCGCCGACGTCGGCAGCCTGGTGAGCGTGCTGATGGTCGTGATGTTCGCGATCTGCAGCGCGCTCGCGTTCGGTCACACCTGGGGCTCCTTCACCCGCCGCCCCGACCCCGACCGCCAGGCGTCGCTCCGGGGTTTGCTGGCCATCGGCTTCATCGGCTCCCTCCTGGCCTACTTCGTCCGCTCCCTGAAGGAAGCACCGGGCGAGTCGCTGCACCGCGAGGAGTACGAGGCCGCCCGCGCCCGCCACCAGAAGCGCTCGACCCGCCGCACCGGCAACCCCTCCCGCAGACGCCGGGGCAAGGCATAGGCGCGAGCGCCCCCTTGGGCGCCGTCGCCCGTCCGCCCACCGGACACCCACCCCCACCCCGCACCCCCGGTGCAAAGATGCCCAAAGACCCCGAAGACGATGACGCGTCGCACCCCCGGAGGGCACCCCACGCCATGACCCAGAAAGTCGCAGTCCTCGGCACCGGCAAGATCGGCGAAGCCCTGCTCAGCGGGATGATCCGGGCCGGCTGGACCCCCGCGGACCTCCTCGTCACCACCCGCCGCACCGAGCGCGCGGACCACCTCCGCACCCGTTACGGCGTCACCCCCGTCACCAACGCCGAAGCCGCCAAGACCGCGGACACCCTCATCCTCACGGTCAAACCGCAGGACATGGGCACCCTCCTCACCGAACTGGCCCCCCACACCCCCGCCGACCGCCTGGTCATCAGCGGCGCCGCCGGCATCACCACCGCCTCCCTCGAGGACCGCCTCACCCCCGGCACCCCGGTCGTCCGCGTCATGACGAACACCCCCGCCCTGGTCGACGAGGCGATGTCCGTCATCTCCCCCGGCACCCACGCCACCCCCGCCCACGTGGCCCACGCCGAGGAGATCTTCGGCGCCGTCGGCAAGACCCTCCAGGTACCCGAGTCGCAGCAGGACGCCTGTACCGCCCTCTCCGGCTCCGGCCCGGCGTACTTCTTCTACCTCGTCGAGGCCATGACGGACGCCGGCATCCTCCTCGGCCTGCCCCGCGACAAGGCACACGACCTCATCGTCCAGTCCGCGATCGGCGCGGCCACGATGCTCCGCGACAGCGGCGAACACCCCGTGAAGCTCCGCGAGAACGTCACGTCCCCCGCCGGCACCACGATCAGCGCGATCCGCGAACTCGAGAACCACGGCGTCCGCGCCGCCCTGATCGCGGCCCTGGAGGCCGCCCGCGACCGCAGCCGCGAACTGGCCTCCGGCACCAACAACTGACCGACGCCACCGCCCCGGACCGGTGCCGTACCCGAGCGGCACCGGTCCGGGGCGGGCGTTCACCCCGCGGGCAGCAACCCGATCGCCCGGTACGCCGCGTCGACCCGGGGCCGGGCCACCTCCCGGGCCCGCTCGGCCCCCACCCGCAGCACCCCCTCCACGTACGCCGGATCCGCGCACAGCTCCCGATGCCGCTCCCGCACCGGCCGCAACACCTCGACCACCGCCTCCGCGACATCCCGCTTCAACGCCCCGTACGAGTCGTACGCCGCCGCCAGCTTCTCCGGCTCCCCGTCCGCACCGCCCGTGCACGCCGTGAGGATCTCCAGCAGATTGGCGATCCCCGGCCGTTCCTCCCGGTCGTACACCACGTCCCGCCCACTGTCGGTGACCGCCCGCGCGACCTTCTTCCGCACGACCTCCGGCTCGTCCAGCAGATAGACGACACCCGGCCCCACGTCGTCGCTCTTGCCCATCTTCACCGTCGGGTCCTGCAGACTCATCACCCGCGCGGCGACCTGTGGCCGCACCGTTCTCGGCACCACGAACGTGTGCCCGTACCGCTGGTTGAACCGCACCGCGAGATCCCGCGCCAGCTCGACGTGCTGCGCCTGGTCGTCCCCCACCGGCACGTCGTCCGTCCCGTACGCCAGGATGTCCGCCGCCATCAGCACGGGGTACGTCAGCAGCGACAGCCGCACACTGCCGCCCCGCGCCCGCTCCCGCACGGACTTCTCCTTGTACTGGATCATCCGCCGCATCTCGCCGTCCGTCGCGACGCATTCGAGCAGGTACGACAGCCGGGCGTGCTCATCCACATGACTCTGGACGAACACCGTGCACAGCGCCGGGTCGAGCCCCGCCGCCAGCAGCAGCGTCGCCGCCTGCCGACTGAGCCGGCGCACCCGCGCCGGATCGTGGTCCACGGTCAGCGCGTGCAGATCGACGACGCAGAACAACGCGTCGGCCGCATGCTGATCCACCTCGGCCCACCGCCGTACGGCGCCCAGGTAGTTCCCCAGTGTCAGATGCCCTGTCGGCTTGACCCCGCTGAAGATCCTCGCCATCTCTCCTGCCTCCTGGTCGAGGCCGCCGCACCGGCGGGCCGACCCCCGGGAGGGGAGAAACGAGAACGGCCGCCGAAGCGGCGGCCGTGGTTCGCGCACGTGGGTCGGCCGCCGTCAGGCGGCCCACCAGAGCTGGCTACACGTGCGCGAGGTCATGAGGACGAGAGTACGCCCACCGGCGCCCGCATGGCCCCGTACAGCACGGAGTTGACAGGCCCAGGGGCGATCCGTAATGTACTCCGGGCTGTCCGAACGTGAGCGCCGCCCTCGGGCCGGTCCCCGGACAGCCATTCCGCAAGTACCTGTCGATCCTCGGCGAAACGTCGCTGTCACGGCGTCGTCGTCATTACTTCGGTATGCGTGCGTGCGAAATGAGGATTCCGTGTCCGCACAGGACACCGGCCCCGATTGGCTTCGGGAGCGGGGAATCCGCTAAGGTCTCACCAGTCGGAACGGCCCAACGGCCGGGAAGACAACCCCTCCTGACTGGGGATCGGATCGAAAAAGGATCTGATAAAGTCGGAACCGCCGGAAAGGGAAACGCGGAAGCGGGAACCTGGAAAGCACCGAGGAAATCGGACAGCGAAAACGTCTGATAGAGTCGGAAACGCAAGACCGAAGGGAAGCGCCCGGAGGAAAGCCTGAGAGAGTCTCTCGGGTGAGTACAAAGGAAGCGTCCGTTCCTTGAGAACTCAACAGCGTGCCAAAAGTCAACGCCAGATATGTTGATACCCCGACCTGGTCGGTTTCCGATCGGGTTGAGGTTCCTTTGAAGAAGAACACAGCGAGGACGCTGTGAACGGCTGGGCTTATTCCGCCCGGCTGTTCCGCTCTCGTGTGTGTTACCGGGATGACCCGGAAGCATTCACGGAGAGTTTGATCCTGGCTCAGGACGAACGCTGGCGGCGTGCTTAACACATGCAAGTCGAACGATGAACCACTTCGGTGGGGATTAGTGGCGAACGGGTGAGTAACACGTGGGCAATCTGCCCTTCACTCTGGGACAAGCCCTGGAAACGGGGTCTAATACCGGATAACACTTCCACTCTCCTGAGTGGTGGTTAAAAGCTCCGGCGGTGAAGGATGAGCCCGCGGCCTATCAGCTTGTTGGTGAGGTAATGGCTCACCAAGGCGACGACGGGTAGCCGGCCTGAGAGGGCGACCGGCCACACTGGGACTGAGACACGGCCCAGACTCCTACGGGAGGCAGCAGTGGGGAATATTGCACAATGGGCGAAAGCCTGATGCAGCGACGCCGCGTGAGGGATGACGGCCTTCGGGTTGTAAACCTCTTTCAGCAGGGAAGAAGCGAAAGTGACGGTACCTGCAGAAGAAGCGCCGGCTAACTACGTGCCAGCAGCCGCGGTAATACGTAGGGCGCAAGCGTTGTCCGGAATTATTGGGCGTAAAGAGCTCGTAGGCGGCTTGTCACGTCGGGTGTGAAAGCCCGGGGCTTAACCCCGGGTCTGCATTCGATACGGGCTAGCTAGAGTGTGGTAGGGGAGATCGGAATTCCTGGTGTAGCGGTGAAATGCGCAGATATCAGGAGGAACACCGGTGGCGAAGGCGGATCTCTGGGCCATTACTGACGCTGAGGAGCGAAAGCGTGGGGAGCGAACAGGATTAGATACCCTGGTAGTCCACGCCGTAAACGGTGGGAACTAGGTGTTGGCGACATTCCACGTCGTCGGTGCCGCAGCTAACGCATTAAGTTCCCCGCCTGGGGAGTACGGCCGCAAGGCTAAAACTCAAAGGAATTGACGGGGGCCCGCACAAGCAGCGGAGCATGTGGCTTAATTCGACGCAACGCGAAGAACCTTACCAAGGCTTGACATACACCGGAAAGCATTAGAGATAGTGCCCCCCTTGTGGTCGGTGTACAGGTGGTGCATGGCTGTCGTCAGCTCGTGTCGTGAGATGTTGGGTTAAGTCCCGCAACGAGCGCAACCCTTGTCCCGTGTTGCCAGCAAGCCCTTCGGGGTGTTGGGGACTCACGGGAGACCGCCGGGGTCAACTCGGAGGAAGGTGGGGACGACGTCAAGTCATCATGCCCCTTATGTCTTGGGCTGCACACGTGCTACAATGGCCGGTACAATGAGCTGCGATACCGTGAGGTGGAGCGAATCTCAAAAAGCCGGTCTCAGTTCGGATTGGGGTCTGCAACTCGACCCCATGAAGTCGGAGTTGCTAGTAATCGCAGATCAGCATTGCTGCGGTGAATACGTTCCCGGGCCTTGTACACACCGCCCGTCACGTCACGAAAGTCGGTAACACCCGAAGCCCGTGGCCCAACCCGCAAGGGAGGGAGCGGTCGAAGGTGGGACTGGCGATTGGGACGAAGTCGTAACAAGGTAGCCGTACCGGAAGGTGCGGCTGGATCACCTCCTTTCTAAGGAGCACTTCTTGGCTGCTTCGGCAGTCCAGAGGCCAGTACATCGGCGTACGTCCGGTGCTGGTTGCTCATGGGTGGAACGTTGACTATTCGGCCGGGTTTCCGGCGTCGGAGGCTGCTAGTACTGCTCTTCGGAGTGTGGAACGCGTGATCTCCGGGCGGGGTCTGGTCGGGCATGCTGTTGGGTGTCTGAGGGCACGGCCGTGAGGCTGGGTCTTCGGGTTGCCGGCCCCAGTGCACTCGGGATGTTGTTCCCGGGGTGATGGGTGGTTGGTCGTTGTTTGAGAACTGCACAGTGGACGCGAGCATCTGTGGCCAAGTTTTTAAGGGCGCACGGTGGATGCCTTGGCACCAGGAACCGATGAAGGACGTGGGAGGCCACGATAGGCCCCGGGGAGTCGTCAACCAGGCTTTGATCCGGGGGTGTCCGAATGGGGAAACCCGGCAGTCGTCATGGGCTGTCACCCTTGCCTGAACACATAGGGCAAGTGGAGGGAACGCGGGGAAGTGAAACATCTCAGTACCCGCAGGAAGAGAAAACAACCGTGATTCCGGGAGTAGTGGCGAGCGAAACCGGATGAGGCCAAACCTATGGCGTGTGAGACCCGGCAGGGGTTGCGTTGTGGGGGTTGTGGGATCTCTCTTCTGTCGTCTGCCGGCGACAGGACGAGTCAGAAACCGTTGATGTAGGCGAAGGACATGCGAAAGGTCCGGCGTAGAGGGTAAGACCCCCGTAGTCGAAACATTAGCGGCTCGTTTGAGAGACACCCAAGTAGCACGGGGCCCGAGAAATCCCGTGTGAATCTGGCGGGACCACCCGCTAAGCCTAAATATTCCCTGGTGACCGATAGCGGATAGTACCGTGAGGGAATGGTGAAAAGTACCGCGGGAGCGGAGTGAAATAGTACCTGAAACCGTGTGCCTACAAGCCGTGGGAGCGTCGCGTTGAGTGCTTGCACTCAACGTCGTGACTGCGTGCCTTTTGAAGAATGAGCCTGCGAGTTTGCGGTGTGTTGCGAGGTTAACCCGTTGTGGGGTAGCCGTAGCGAAAGCGAGTCCGAACAGGGCGGTTGAGTAGCACGCTCAAGACCCGAAGCGGAGTGATCTAGCCATGGGCAGGTTGAAGCGGCTGTAAGAGGTCGTGGAGGACCGAACCCACCAGGGTTGAAAACCTGGGGGATGACCTGTGGTTAGGGGTGAAAGGCCAATCAAACTCCGTGATAGCTGGTTCTCCCCGAAATGCATTTAGGTGCAGCGTCGTGTGTTTCTTGCCGGAGGTAGAGCACTGGATAGGCGATGGGCCCTACCGGGTTACTGACCTTAGCCAAACTCCGAATGCCGGTAAGTGAGAGCGCGGCAGTGAGACTGTGGGGGATAAGCTCCATGGTCGAGAGGGAAACAGCCCAGAGCATCGACTAAGGCCCCTAAGCGTACGCTAAGTGGGAAAGGATGTGGAGTCGCAGAGACAACCAGGAGGTTGGCTTAGAAGCAGCCACCCTTGAAAGAGTGCGTAATAGCTCACTGGTCTAGTGATTCCGCGCCGACAATGTAGCGGGGCTCAAGCGTACCGCCGAAGTCGTGTCATTGCAGCATGTACTCCCAACGGAGGCTGTGATGGGTAGGGGAGCGTCGTCTGCCGGGTGAAGCAGCCGTGGAAGCGAGTTGTGGACGGTTGACGAGTGAGAATGCAGGCATGAGTAGCGATTCACACGTGGGAAACGTGTGCGCCGATTGACTAAGGGTTCCTGGGTCAAGCTGATCTGCCCAGGGTAAGTCGGGACCTAAGGCGAGGCCGACAGGCGTAGTCGATGGATAACCGGTTGATATTCCGGTACCCGCTGTGAAGCGTCAAACATCGAGCATCGTGATGCTAAGGCCGTGAAACCGCCGGGTGCGTCTTCGGACAATCTCGGAGTGGTGGAGCCGCCGGCCCAAGCGGTTAGTAGGTGAGTGATGGGGTGACGCAGGAAGGTAGTCCATCCCGGGCGGTGGTTGTCCCGGGGTAAGGGTGTAGGCCGGACGGTAGGTAAATCCGCCGTTCATGGAGGCTGAGACCTGATGCCGAGCCGATTGTGGTGAAGTGGATGATCCTATGCTGTCGAGAAAAGCCTCTAGCGAGTTTCATGGCGGCCCGTACCCTAAACCGACTCAGGTGGTCTGGTAGAGAATACCGAGGCGTTCGGGTGAACTATGGTTAAGGAACTCGGCAAAATGCCCCCGTAACTTCGGGAGAAGGGGGGCCATGTCTGGTGAGGGGACTTGCTCCTTGAGCTGGGTGTGGCCGCAGAGACCAGCGAGAAGCGACTGTTTACTAAAAACACAGGTCCGTGCGAAGCCGTAAGGCGATGTATACGGACTGACGCCTGCCCGGTGCTGGAACGTTAAGGGGACCGGTTAGTCATCTTTCGGGGTGGCGAAGCTGAGAACTTAAGCGCCAGTAAACGGCGGTGGTAACTATAACCATCCTAAGGTAGCGAAATTCCTTGTCGGGTAAGTTCCGACCTGCACGAATGGCGTAACGACTTCTCGACTGTCTCAACCATAGGCCCGGTGAAATTGCACTACGAGTAAAGATGCTCGTTTCGCGCAGCAGGACGGAAAGACCCCGGGACCTTTACTACAGTTTGATATTGGTGTTCGGTTCGGCTTGTGTAGGATAGCTGGGAGACTGTGAAGCTCGGACGCCAGTTCGGGTGGAGTCGTCGTTGAAATACCAGTCTGGTCGTGCTGGATGTCTAACCTGGGTCCGTGATCCGGATCAGGGACAGTGTCTGATGGGTAGTTTAACTGGGGCGGTTGCCTCCTAAAGGGTAACGGAGGCGCCCAAAGGTTCCCTCAGCCTGGTTGGTAATCAGGTGGTGAGTGTAAGTGCACAAGGGAGCTTGACTGTGAGACCGACGGGTCGAGCAGGGACGAAAGTCGGGACTAGTGATCCGGCGGTGGCTTGTGGAAGCGCCGTCGCTCAACGGATAAAAGGTACCCCGGGGATAACAGGCTGATCTTCCCCAAGAGTCCATATCGACGGGATGGTTTGGCACCTCGATGTCGGCTCGTCGCATCCTGGGGCTGGAGTCGGTCCCAAGGGTTGGGCTGTTCGCCCATTAAAGCGGTACGCGAGCTGGGTTTAGAACGTCGTGAGACAGTTCGGTCCCTATCCGCTGCGCGCGTAGGAGTCTTGAGAAGGGCTGTCCCTAGTACGAGAGGACCGGGACGGACGAACCTCTGGTGTGCCAGTTGTTCTGCCAAGGGCATGGCTGGTTGGCTACGTTCGGGAGGGATAACCGCTGAAAGCATCTAAGCGGGAAGCCTGCTTCGAGATGAGGACTCCCACCCACTTGATGGGGTAAGGCTCCCAGTAGACGACTGGGTTGATAGGCCGGATCTGGAAGCACCGTGAGGTGTGGAGGTGACCGGTACTAATAGGCCGAGGGCTTGTCCTCAGTTGCTCGCGTCCACTGTGTTGGTTCTGAAACCACGAACGATCAGGCCGTGTTTGGTCACCGGTTGCTGGTTGTGTGTTTCATAGTGTTTCGGTGGTCATAGCGTAGGGGAAACGCCCGGTTACATTCCGAACCCGGAAGCTAAGCCTTACAGCGCCGATGGTACTGCAGGGGGGACCCTGTGGGAGAGTAGGACACCGCCGAACAATTATTGTGGGAAACCCCGCACCTCATGGTGCGGGGTTTTCTGCGTTTAGGGTGGCGTACATGCGCTATGACCTCGTCATCTTCGACAACGACGGTGTTCTCGTCGACAGTGAGCCCCTTTCCAACACACTTCTCGCCGCTTATCTCACCGAGCTGGGGCACCCCACCACCTACGAGGATTCACTGCGCGACTACATGGGAGCCGCGATGCACCGGGTGCACGACCTCGTCGAGGAGCGGACCGGGCAGCGGCTGCCCAAGGACTTCGACGACGTATTCCACGCGCGCGTGTTCGCCGCGTTCGAACGCGAGTTGCGGCCGGTGGCCGGCGTGGACGCCGTGCTGGGCAGGCTGGCGGCGGACGGGGTGCCGTACTGCGTGGCCTCGTCCGGGAGTCACGAGCGGATCCGGGTGGGGCACCGGGCGGCCGGGCTCGACCGGTTCTTCGACGAGGGCAGGATCTTCTCCTCGCAGGACGTGGGCCGGGGGAAGCCGGCGCCGGACCTCTTCCTGTACGCCGCCGAGCGGATGGGGGTGCCGGTGGAGCGGTGCGCGGTCGTGGAGGACAGTCCGCTCGGGGTGCGGGCGGCCGTCGCGGCCGGGATGGACGTGTACGGGTTCACCGCGATGACGCCGCCCGAGCGGCTCGGCGAGGCCACGCGACTGTTCGGGGAGATGGGGGAGCTGCTCGACCTGCTGCGATGAGCCGGAGGGTGACCCTGCCCATGGTCGGGGGCTGACATTTGTCATGCGGAGCTCCGGACGAACGTTTCTGTCGGCCCAAGGGGCCCCGGCGCGAAGCTTTACCCATGACGACGAAGACCGCAGCAGCCCGCCGGAGCCCCCTCGCGAACCTCACGCCGCTCCTCCTCGACGTCGGCCTGCCCATCGGGTCGTACTACCTCCTCAAGGACGCCCTCGGCCTCGGCACGGTCGCCGCGCTGGCCTGGAGCAGTGTCGGTCCGGCTGTGCGCACCGTGTGGGGCGCGGTGAAGAAGCGCGAGCTCAACGGGCTGTCGAGCCTGATCCTTTTCGTCAACGTCGTCGGGGTGCTGCTCAGCTACCTCAGCGGTGACCCGCGGCTGATGCTCGCCAAGGACAGTGGGGTGAGCAGCGCGATCGGGATCGGCATCCTCGTCTCCGTCGGGATGGGCAGGCCGATGATGACGGCGGCGCTCAAGCCGTGGCTGGTCAAGGGCGACGCCGGACGGGAGGCCGCCTGGGAGCGGCTGCTGGACGGGTCGCCGGCGTTCCGGCGGGCCGAGCGGCGGTTCTCGCTGGTGTGGGGCGCGGTGCTGCTCGGCGAGTGCGTGGTGCGGGTGGTCGGGGCGTACACGATCCCTGTGGACACCATGGTCTGGCTGGGCTCCGTGATCATGATCGCCGCGATGGTCCTCGGGTTCCTGGTGAGCGCTGCTGTGGCCGCCGAGCCGATGGCGCACCTGCTGATCGCCGAGGCGGGCGGCGAGGAGCGGACGACGGACCAGGTCGCCCCGGCCGCGCCGGTGGCCCCTGCTCCCGTCGCCTCCGCCGCTCCTGCCGGACCGGTCGCAGCCGCCGTCGCCCGGTGAAGTACCGCAGGTCGAACCGCGCCGAGCTTCGGCGCAGTTCTTCGATCACCACATCTACCCACCGGTAGCCCGGGGCCCTACGCTCGCCGCCATGACAGAGATGCTGCGGCGAGGCAGGGCCTCCTTGGCGTTCGGCTTCTTCGCCCAGGGCGTCGCCTTCGCGCTGCTCGTCACACGCATCCCCGCCATCCAGGACCGTTACCGCGTCTCCGACGCGCTGCTCCCCGTTTTTCTCGCCGCGGTGCCGATCCTCGCGGGCGTCGGCAGCGTGAGCACCGAGCAGCTGGTCAGGCGGGTCCGGCCGAGCCGGGTGCTGCGGTGGTCGCAGCCGGTGGTGCTGCTGGCGCTGGTCGGGGTCGGCTCGGGGGACCGGATGCCCGTGCTCGGCGTCGCGCTCGCCGTGTTCGGGCTGTCCGTCGGGGCGCTGGACGCGTCCATGAACATGCTGGGGGTGAGTCTGCAGCGGGCGTACGGGCGCAGCATCATGCTCGGCTTCCACGCCGCGTACAGCCTGGGCGGCATCCTCGGCGCCTCGCTGGCCTGGGCGGGGGCGCACTGGCATCTCGCGCTGTGGGTGTCGTACGCGCCGGTGGTGCTGGTGCTGCTGCCGGCGGCGTTCGTGGGTAGCCGGTGGTACGTCGACGGGGAGCGGCCCGGCGAGGAGCGGTCCGAAGGGGGGCCGGCACCGGCACCGGAAGCGCCATCGGCGCCGGCGGAGCCGGAGGCGGCGTCGGGTGGATCCGGGGGCGGTTCTCTCGTCTTCCGGATGCTGTTGCCGTTCTGCCTGGTGATGACCTTCGCGTACATCGGGGACTCGACCGTCTCCAACTGGAGTGCGAAGTACCTCCAGGACGTGCTCGGCGGCAGCGAGCAGCTCGCGACCGTCCCGTACAACGTGTACATGGTGACGACCCTGGTGGGCCGGTCGCTGGGGGACTGGGGGGTGCGGCGGCTCGGCGCCGCGACCGTCGTACGTCTCGGCGCGGTGGTCGCGGCGGTGGGGTTCGCGGTGGTGGCCGTGGCACCGGGGGCCTGGGTGGGAATGCTGGGGTTCACCCTCTTGGGGCTCGGGTTGTGCGTGCTGGTGCCGGGGACGTTCGCGGCGGCCGGGCGGCGGGCCTTCGAGCAGGGTGGCGCTGAGGCGTCGGACACGGCGATCGCACGGCTCAACGTGTTCAACTATGTGGGCTTCCTGGTCGGGTCCCCGCTGGTGGGGGCGCTGGGGGACGCATGGAGCTACCGGGGTGCCATGTGCGTGCCGATGGTGCTCGTGCTGGCGACGCTCGCGTACGCCCGTTCGTTCGCGCCGCGCGCGGACAGATACGGTGACGGACATGAGCGGGCGCGCGCGGCTGATGTGGGACGAGCGGGTAACGGGCTATGACTTCGGGCCGGACCATCCGATGGATCCGGTCCGGCTGGCGCTGACGAAGGACCTCGTCGACGCCCTCGGCCTCGACCGGCACGTGGAGGTGGTCGCGGCCCGGGCCGCCGGGGATTCGACGCTGCGGCTGGTGCACCGCGAGGACTACATCGCCGCGGTGCGGGCGGCCTCCGCGGATCCGGCGGCGGCCGACACGAAGTACGGGCTCGGCACGCTGGACGATCCCGCGTTCGCCGGGATGCACGAGGTGTCCGCGCTGATCGCGGGACAGTCGGTGGGCGCGGCGGAGGCGGTGTGGCGCGGGGAGGCGTTGCACGCGGTCAACTTCTCGGGCGGGCTGCACCATGCGATGCCGGCCGGGGCGTCCGGGTTCTGCGTGTACAACGACGCGGCCCTCGCCGTCGCGCGGTTGCTGGAGCTGGGTGCGGAGCGGGTCGTGTACGTGGATGTCGACGTGCATCACGGTGACGGGGTGCAGGCGGCGTTCTGGGAGGACCCGCGGGTGTTGACGATCTCGCTGCACGAGCATCCGCAGACCCTGTTCCCGCAGACCGGGTGGCCGCAGGAGACCGGCGCCGGGCGTGCGGAGGGCTCGGCGGTGAACGTGGCGCTGCCGGCCGGGACGGGGGACGCGGGCTGGCTGCGGGCGTTCCACGCGGTGGTGCCGGAGCTGGTGGCGGAGTTCCGGCCGCAGGTGCTGGTGTCGCAGCACGGGGCGGACACGCATTTCGAGGATCCGCTCGCGCATCTCGCGGTGTCGCTGGACGCGCAGCGGGCGGTGCAGGTCGCCTGCCACGAGCTGGCGCACACGTACGCGGAGGGGCGGTGGGTCGCGCTGGGCGGGGGCGGTTACGCGGTCGTGGACGTGGTGCCGCGGTCGTGGACGCATCTGGTGGGCATCGCGGCCGGGCACGAGGTCGCGCCGGAGACGGTGATCCCGCAGGGGTGGCGGCAGCGGGTGTACGCGCGGACGCGGCAGTTGGGGCCGGGGCGGATGACGGACGGGCGGTGGCCGGTGGCCTATGCGGACTGGGAGGCGGGGTACGACCCCGCGGACCGGTTGGACCAGGCGGTGCGGGCGACGCGGCGGGCGGTGTTTCCGTTGCGGGGGTTGTTGCCGTAGGGCGGTGATGGCGGTGGGGGGCGCCCGGGAGTTCTTCGCTCCCGCCGCCCTCGACCCTTCCCGTCCCTCAAGGGGCTTCGCCCCTTCCACCCCATGGTGCGTTGTCGGCTGCGGGCCGGTGGGGGCTGGTCGCGCAGATCCCCGCACCCCAGCCGTAGCATTCCGTAGCGTGGTGGTCACCGAGGGGTTGCGGGCTTATTTGGTGCGGGTGGGGCTTGCGGGGGTCGTGGGGACGTCGCGGGAGGCGAGTCTGCGGAGTTATCGGCTCTTCGGCGTGCGGGACCCGCGGGTGACGATCGGGATCGATCCCGAAGGGGTATGGGACGAACGCGACGTGCTGCGGCTCATGGCCGAGAAGTGCGGCGTTATGGACGACCCTCGGTGCACATCCGGCCACGATGTGATCGACCCCGGTCGTACCGTCGTCGCACTGCACGCCTTCGCCGCCCGGCTCGCGCGGGCCGCGCGGCACCGGGAACCCGTGCTCCTCGGCACCGGTCACCCGCACCGGCTCCTCGGTTTCTACGTCGCGCTCGCAGACGCGTTGTCGACGGCGGGGTGTGCTGTCCTCACCCCGGCGCAGGGTCGCCGTGTCGACATAACGACCCGGTTCGGTCTACGCACCTACAACCTCGCGTACGTACGGGGAGTCGGGTGCGTCCGTGACCCCGCCGCCGAAGCCGCCGGTTGTGAGCCCGGCGCGCACACGCACTCACCACTGCCCGTACGGCTCGCCCTGGCGGCCGCCGCGGAGGCCGGCGGGCCGCTCCCGAAGCTGGTGATCGGCGACCACGGATGGATCTGCGGCGCAGGTCAGCTGGGGTTCGAGGCGATCGGACCGGCGGACGTCAACGATCCCGCGCCCTTCGTGGGGCAGGCGGAGGGGCGCGTGTCCGTCGTCGTGCCCCTCGATGACGCTGCGCGGTCCTCTTACTACCGGCCGCTTACTCGCTATGTACTCAATCGAGCGTGTCTGTCACAGTAGGCCGCCGAAGAGATCCCCCTCTTCCCCACTTGCATCACCCGCCCCTAGTCTGGGGAGTGAGCACGCAACGACGAAGAGTCACCGGAAGGGGAAGCCGGTGGCCGTCGAGTGCGGAAGGTTCAGGTGTGTCATGGCTGCTGCTGGCGAGAGGCCTCTGAACGAGGTTCAGTTCCTGACCGTGGCGGAAGTCGCCGCGGTGATGCGAGTGTCGAAGATGACCGTGTACCGGCTGGTGCACAGCGGTCATCTGCCGGCGATCCGGGTGGGCAGGTCCTTCCGGGTGCCGGAGCAGGCGGTGCACGAGTACCTCAAGGACAGCTACGTGGGGGTGGAGACAGCCTGACCGAGGAGGCGACCGGACCGTCCGAGACCCCTCGGAACCCTCGATTACAAGCTCGGCGCCCGGTGCGGGTAGGCTGGCCCCTCGTAGGTCGTATGGGCCCATGGCGCCCAGCACCGAGTGATGAGAAGTGAGCGAGGGTAGTCGTGGGCTCTGTTATCAAGAAGCGGCGCAAGCGGATGGCCAAGAAGAAGCACCGCAAGCTGCTGAAGCGCACGCGAGTGCAGCGTCGCAACAAGAAGTAGGCCGCATCCGCCGTACGCGGTGGTGATGCGGTGACGCGCGCGACGCGTCGTGGCGTGTTCTGTGGCCCCCTGCCTTCCGAGGCGGGGGGCCACAGCCGTCTCCGTACGCCGGTCCCGGGCGGGCTCGCCGGACTCGTCGGCCGGATCCGGTGGTTGGGCGTGACAGCGGGCGTCCGGTTCTGATCGGATGACCCGAGCGGGTACGGGCGCCTGCGGGGGTACGCGGGAACGCGCGGGTTACCGTGCGAGGAGTACCGGAGCCGACGGCGGCGGAAGGAAGGCACTGGTCTTGGGAAAGGTCGTGCTCGTGACCGGGGTGGCCCGTCCGCTGGCGGGCAGGTTCGTGCGGCGCATGGTGCGCGACCCGGACGTCGACCGGGTCGTCGCCGTGGACGCCGTCACGCCCGAGCACGACCTGGGCGACGCGGAGTTCGTGCGGGCCGACATCCGGCAGCCGACCATCGCCCGGGTGCTCGCCCAGACCTGCGTGGACACGGTCGTCCACATGGACATCAGCGGCACCCCGCTGGGCAGCGGCAGCCGGACCTCGGTCAAGGAGACCAACGTCATCGGCACGATGCAGCTCCTCGGCGCCTGCCAGAAGTCGCCGACGGTCAGACGGCTGGTCGTGAAGTCCAGTACGAACGTGTACGGCTCGGCGCCCCGCGACCCGGCCGTCTTCACCGAGACGACCCCGGCGAAGTCGCTGCCGAGCGGTGGCTTCGCCAAGGACACCGTCGAGGTCGAGGGGTACGTCCGCGGGTTCGCGCGGCGCCGCCCCGACGTGGCCGTGTGCGTGCTGCGGTTCGCCAACATCCTCGGACCCAGCGGGGATTCGCCGCTCGCCTCGTACTTCTCGCTGCCCGTGCTGCCCACCGTGTTCGGCTACGACCCGCGGCTGCAGTTCGTGCACGAGGACGATGTGATCGAGGCGCTGCGGATCGGCTCCGCCGAGGAGCGGCGGGCCACGCTCAACAGCGGCACCTTCAACATCGCGGGCGAGGGGGTGCTGCTGCTCTCGCAGTGCGCCCGGCGGCTGGGACGGCCCACCGTGCCGCTGCTGCTGCCCGCGGTCACCTGGGCCGGCTCGGCCTTCCGTACGCTGGGCATGACGGACTTCTCGCCCGAGCAGATCCGGTTGCTGACCCATGGCCGGGTGGTGGCGACGGACCAGATGCGCGACACACTGGGCTTCACCCCCGCGTACACGACCGCCGGGACCTTCGAGGACTTCGCGCGCGGCCGGGGGCCCGGGCTGCTCCCGCCGGAGACGGTGGCGGGCGTCGTCGACCGGATCGCCGCGCTGCCCGCGCTGGGCGGCGGCCGGTCCCCGTCTCCGTCCCCGGCCGGTCCCCCGGCGCGCGGCGCCGAGAACGCCCACTGACGCAGAGCGCCCAGCAGAGCGCGAACCGAGGAGCGCAGCAACGATGGCGGACGCCAAGGTCATTCCGTTCGACGACGACCGGTCCCGCGGTCCCGCCGTGCACCGCACGCCGCGGCGCCGAGGCACGGCCGGCCGGCGCGGCGGGGAGCCCGGGACCGGGGCCGCGGGGGCCCGCGGGGTGAAGGCCGTGCCCGACGGGGCGCAGGGCGACGCCCCCGTGACGGACGCCGACAGTGGTGCGGGGCTCGGCGACGGTCGCGGTGCGGGCGACGGCGGCGGTCTCGAGCGGCGCATCGCCGGCGGGCTCGCCTTCCTGCGGCGCAGGCTGACCGGCGAGTACGAGGTCGACGACTTCGGCTACGACGAGGAGCTCACCGACCAGGTCCTGATGTCACTGCTGCGGCCGCTGTACGAGAAGTACTTCCGGGTCGAGGTGAAGGGCGTCGAGAACATCCCGTCGGAGGGCGGGGCGCTGATCGTCGCCAACCACTCCGGGACGCTGCCGATGGACGGCCTGATGATGCAGGTCGCCGTCCACGACCACCATCCGGCGGGGCGCCACCTGCGCCTCCTCGCGGCCGACCTGGTGTTCGTGCTGCCGGTGGTCAACGAGCTGGCCCGCAAGCTCGGCCACACCCTGGCCTGCGCGGAGGACGCGGCCCGGCTGCTGGAGCGGGGGGAGCTGGTCGGAGTGATGCCGGAGGGGTTCAAGGGGCTCGGCAAGCCCTTCGGCGACCGGTACAAGTTGCAGCGCTTCGGCCGCGGCGGCTTCGTCTCGACGGCGCTGAAGCACGGCACACCGATCATTCCCTGCTCGGTGGTCGGGGCCGAGGAGATCTACCCGATGATCGGCAACTCCCGGACGCTGGCGCGGGTGCTGGGCTTCCCGTACTTCCCGCTGACGCCGACGTTCCCGTGGCTGGGGCCGCTGGGCGCGGTGCCGCTGCCGACGAAGTGGACGATCCAGTTCGGCGAGCCGATCCCGACGGACGGTTATCCGCCGGAGGCGGCCGAGGACCCGATGCTGATGTTCAACCTGACCGACCAGGTCAGGGAGCAGATCCAGCACACGCTGTACAAACTGCTGGTGCAGCGGCGGTCGGTCTTCTTCTGACCCCAGGAGGACGTACGACGGGGGCGCCCCTCGACCGAGGGGCGCCCCGCGCGCGTACCGCTCTCTTCTCTACTCCGCGTTCTCTGTGTTCTGGTTGTTCTCGTCGCCCCTGTCGCCCTCGTTGTCGATGCCGAGGCCGGGCAGCAGGCCCGGGAGGAGGGGCGGGAGGGTGACGTCGGGTTCCATGGTCGGGTGCTTGCTGCCGCCCGCCGACGGGCCGGCGACGGCGCCGTGCCGCGGCGGATCGAGCAGGCCGCCGGTGCTGCCGCCGAGCAGACCCTCGTCACGGTCACGGTCGCGGTCCCGGGAGGAGGACGGCTCCGGCTTGTGGGCGGTGCCGCCGTCGCCGCCGGGCGCGCTGCCGCGGCCGGTGCCGGGCTCCGGGTGGTCGCTGCGGGCGGACCCGGTGGGCGAGGCGGGGGCGGAGCCCTGCTCGTCGTCGAAGCCGTCCTCCGGCGGGGCCGACGGCAACAGCGGGGTGACCTCGTCGTTTATGGCGGCGAAGACCTCCGACACCTCACTCGCGACGTCCCCGAGCTGCACCGGCAGCCGTCTGCTCAGTTCGCTCCACGCCTCGCCGTGCGAGCGGGAGAACGCGGAGAGGGTGCGCAGGGGGCCCAGGGACTCGGGGTCGTGCGCGTAGGCCTCGTGCAGCAGGCGGTGGCCCTCGGAGGCGTCGTGCCGCATGCCGTCGAGCGCGCGGCGGACTTCGCTGAGGGACTCGTGGTCCAGCGGGCCCGAGCGGTCGCGTTCCATCAGCCGACGGGCCTCGCTCAGCCGGGTGGAGGCCTGGTCGAGGTAGACCCGGCCGCGGTCCGAGTCGCCGTCGGCCAGGTCGAGCCGGACGTCCTCGATGCCGCGTTTGAGGCCGTAGAGCGAGTCACCGGGCAGGGCGTCCGTGCTGGCGGCGGCGACTCCGCCGAAGGACGCGGCGGCCACACCGAGGCCGAGTCCGCCGGCGGTGAGGCCCTTGGCCAGCCGGGTGCGCGGACGCAGCCTCCCCAGCGGGCCCGCCCGGTGCGCGCCGCGTTCGCGGGCGTCGCGCTGCTCGGGCACCGCGGGATCCGTTGCCTCGCCCCCGACGGTGCCTTCGCTCAGCATGGCCTCCATCGCGGCCACGAGCCGGGCTCGGTGCACGACCTTGACCTCGGGATCGAGCTGGGGTTTGGGCAGCTCGCCGAGGCCGGTGGCGAGGGCGAGCAGACGCTGTTGCCCGGTGCCCTCCTCCGTGGTCGGAGCCGTGTCCGGAAGGTCGGGCTGCTCGGCCGCCGGGCCCCGGTCGGTCAGCTCCTCCAGGGCCTGGGCGAAGGCGTTCGCCCGCCGGTGCGCCGATACGTTCGCGATCACTGGCGGCACCTCCTCTCGTCATGACGGTCGACTCCCCAGGGGGTCCTGAGGGTTGCACACCTCCGACCGCTTGCACACGAAAGGGTGAGCAGAGTCGGTCAGGTGTGACCACAGGGAGCCTGTATCCCGCACAACGAGCGGCTTGGCACTTGGGTTACGGACGGCGGGCGATCCGGCCGCGGGGCCAACCGGCCGATGACGAAAGGTGTGTTGAGGTGACGCTCGGTGTGCGGGCGTCGGCGGGTGTACGACGTCGGACGGAGCAGACGGGCGTCGACGGGCGTCGACGGGCGACGTCCATGGATCGACTCGCATCGACGGGCGTCGACGGATGTGCGGGGTGTCGGTCGGGGTCGGGGGTCAGCGGGCGTCTTCGGGCAGCAGGCGGGCGAGGGTGCGCACGGCGCGGTACTGGAGGGTCTTGATGGCGCCTTCGTTCTTGCCCATGACCCGGGCGGTCTCGGCGACGGAGAGACCCTGGAGGAACCGGAGCGTGACGCACTCCTGCTGCTGGGGGTTGAGTCTGCGGACGGCGTCGAGGAGGGCGGCGTTGGAGAGGTGCTCCAGGACGGAGTCCTCGGGTGAGCGCGCGACCTCGTTGGCGTCGAGCATCTCGCCGGTGGTGACCTCCAGCCGGAAGCGGCTGGACTTGAAGTGGTCGGCGACGAGGTTGCGGGCGATCGTGACGAGCCAGGCACCGAAGTCGCGGCCCTGCCAGGTGAAGGTGCCGATCCGGCGCAGTGCGCGCAGAAAGGTCTCGCTGGTGAGGTCCTCGGCCGTGGCCTTGCTGTTCACGCGGTAGTAGATGTAGCGGTGGACGGTGTCGCTGTATTGGTCGTACAGGCGCCCGAAGGCTTCGGCCTCGCCGGCCTGGGCGCGTTCCACGAGATCCATCATGCGGGCACTGTCACTGTCGGCGGCGGGACGGCGGGCGGTCGTGGCGGGGCCCGGTCGGCCGCGTGTTCCGCCGACCGCGGCACTGCCGTCGGCCAGTGCGTAGCACGGACCGGCGGGCGCGGCGGCGGCGAAGGCCGGGACGGCGTACGCGGTGGGGACGAGACCGCGCAGCAGGTCGAGGACCGTAGCGCGGAGCGTAGCCAGGCCCGAGGCGTCAACCCCGACGTGTGGGTACACGGGACTCCCAGAGGCAGAGCTTCCATCACGTGCAGTGCGGAACCATTCACCCGTCGTAGCGGTGGAGGGGTACCGGATTGCGTCTGAGGAGAATAACGCTTCGTACAGGCTGCGCTACGCCCAGTTGCTCAAATCATCGATTACGTCGCTTCTGTAGCGCTTCCGCACACATTTGCGTGTCACCGAATGACCGCTTGGTGACCGCTCGGCATCGGGTTTCGCCTACGTCCGACGTATTGGCGGCGGCCGCGAATTGCCGTCCGCACGGCCGCCCGGGTTCTCCGTCCGGGTGGTTACCGGCGGCGACGGGTCAGTGCGATCGCGGCGGCCGTGCCGCCCGCCACGGCGCCGACGCCGGCGGCCGCGGGAATGCCGACCTTCGCCGCCTTGCGTCCGGTGCGGTAGTCCCGCAGTCGCCAGTCGAGCCGGCGCGCGTGCTTGCGCAGCTTCGCGTCGGGGTTGATCGCGTACGGATGTCCGACGAGGGACAGCATCGGGATGTCGTTGTGGCTGTCGCTGTACGCGGCGCAGCGGGACAGGTCCAGGCCCTCCGCCGTCGCCAGGGCCCGTACGGCCTCCGCCTTGGCCGGGCCGTGCAGCGGCTCGCCGACGAGGCGGCCGGTGTAGACGCCGTCGACCGACTCGGCGACCGTGCCGAGCGCGCCGGTCAGGCCGAGCCGGCGTGCGATCACCGTGGCGATCTCCACGGGGGCGGCAGTGACGAGCCACACCTTCTGCCCGGCGTCGAGGTGCGCCTGGGCCAGCGCGCGGGTGCCCGGCCAGATGCGCTCGGCCATGTACTCGTCGTAGATCTCCTCGCCGATCGACTGCAGCTCGGCGACGCGGTGGCCCTTGACGATGGAGAGCGCGGAGTCGCGGGCCTCCTGCATGTGCTCCGGGTCCTCGACACCGGCCAGCCGGAACCACGCCTGCTGCCAGGCGAAGCGGGCGAGGTCGCGGGTCTCGAAGAACTTCCGCTTGTACAGGCCGCGGCCGAAGTGGAACAGGGCGGCGCCCTGCATGACGGTGTTGTCCAGGTCGAAGAAGGCGGCGGCCCGGTCGTCGCCGAAGACGGGAAACGGGGCTTCCGGTTCCTCGTGGTCGGGGGCGGTCGGGGCGCCGGCGTCCTGGGACGTCTTGCGCGCGGCCTCCGCCGAGGCCTCGCCTGCCAGCACGCTCCGTGCGGTGGCGGAGCGCCTACGGGGGGTGAGCCATCCGAGAGCGGCCATGCGGTGAGCATAGCCAGTCCACTTGTGCGTTCCGCGCCGTGGCGGTTGCCGACTCGTGAACGAGTCCCTACGGGGGCGCGGAGGCCTGCGCGGTTCCCCGCGCTCCTTGGAGGGTGCTGCGCGCCGTTTCGAGGGCGCGGGGAACCGCGCGATCTTCGGGGGCGGGGGTGGAGCCCCAGGGGACGGGAAGGGTACGGGCGGCGGGGGCGAGAGAGGATGGGGGCATGAGCCCTTTGCTGCGGCGCGCGTCCCGCGCCCGTCTCGTCACCCTCGTGCGCAAGCCCGGCTGTCATCTGTGCGACGACGCCGAGGCCGTCGTCGCCAGGGTGTGCGCCGATCTCGACGTGCCCTGGGAACACAAGGACATCACCGAGGACGAGGAACTCAACCGCCGCTACTGGGAGCAGATCCCCGTCGTACTCATCGACGGTGAACAGCACACCTTCTGGCGGGTGAACGAGGACCGCCTCCGCAAGGCCCTGGGCTGATCCGCCGCACTCCCGTGACTGACCGACCAGTCCAACACATCGCCTCCGTCGCTTAGGATCGAAGGCGTTCGTGTCTCGGGGGGCGGGTTCGGCGAGGAGAGTGTGCGGTTTTGCCCTCTGGAGGAGAGGAACACGTGTGCACCCGCACCGGTTCCCCGCGCGCCCGTGAAACCTGCGTGAGCCCGGTCACGTTCGGCGGGCAAATCGGACACCATCTTTGTGCACGCGTTCACAAAGACATAGCCTGCATTCGACGGGGCGGTCCGGGGACACACGACCGCCTGCAGCCCCGCTCTACCCGCAGGAGCACCGTGGCAACTGGCCGAACTCACCGACCGGCGACCCGCAGCCGAGGAATTCCCGAGGCCACCGTCGCCCGTCTTCCGCTGTACCTCCGAGCCCTCACCGCACTGTCGGAACGCTCGGTACCCACGGTCTCCTCGGAGGAACTCGCGGCCGCGGCGGGAGTCAACTCCGCCAAGCTGCGCAAGGACTTCTCCTATCTCGGCTCCTACGGCACCCGGGGTGTGGGGTACGACGTCGAGTACCTCGTCTACCAGATCTCCCGCGAGCTGGGCCTGACGCAGGACTGGCCGGTCGTCATCGTCGGCATCGGCAACCTCGGCGCCGCGCTCGCCAATTACGGCGGGTTCGCCTCCCGCGGCTTCCGGGTCGCCGCGCTGATAGACGCCGACCCCGCCCTGACCGGCAGGACGGTCGCGGGCATCGCGGTGCAGCACACCGACGAGCTCGAGAAGATCATCGAGGACAACGGTGTGTCGATCGGCGTCATCGCCACCCCCGCCGGTGCCGCCCAGCAGGTGTGCGAGCGACTGGTCGCCGCCGGTGTCACCTCCATCCTGAACTTCGCGCCGACCGTGCTGTCCGTCCCCGACGGCGTCGACGTGCGCAAGGTCGACCTCTCCATCGAGCTGCAGATCCTCGCCTTCCACGAGCAGCGCAAGGCCGGCGAGGAGAACCCGGGAGCCGGTATCGACGGCGCCCTGCCGGCCGCGGAGGAGCCGCCGGTCGTCGCCAAGCGCGCCGCGAGGAACCAGGCCCCCGCCGTCGACGCCGGGCCGACGCCTCTCTCCCCCGAGCAGGGGCCCGACGGGGACGTCCCCGCCGTGATGCCGGCATGAGTCTCCTCGTCGTCGGGCTGAGTCACCGCAGCGCCCCGGTCAGCGTCCTGGAGCGCGCCGCCCTGAACGCGGACGCCCAGTCCAAGCTGCTCCAGGACACGGTCGCCGCCGAACCGGCCACCGAGGCCGCGGTGCTCGCCACCTGCAACCGCATAGAGCTCTACGCCGACGTGGACAAGTTCCACGCGGGCGTCGCCGAGCTGTCCACGCTGCTCGCCCAGCACAGCGGGGTCGGTCTGGACGAGCTCACTCCTTATCTTTATGTGCACTACGAGGACCGCGCCGTCCACCACCTGTTCTCGGTGGCCTGCGGGCTGGACTCGATGGTCGTCGGCGAGGGCCAGATCCTCGGCCAGATCAAGGACTCCCTCGCCACCGCGCAGGAGCTGCACACCGCCGGCCGGCTGCTGAACGACCTGTTCCAGCAGGCCCTGCGGGTCGGCAAGCGCGCCCACTCCGAGACCGGCATCGACCGCGCCGGGCAGTCCCTGGTCACCTTCGGCCTGGAACAGCTCGCCGCCGGTGCCCCGGTGGAGGGCTGGGCCCGCGGCAAGCGCGCCCTGGTGATCGGCGCCGGCTCCATGTCCTCGCTGGCGGCGGTGACGCTCGCCCGGGTCGGCGTGGCCGAGGTCGTGATCGCCAACCGTACCCACGAGCGGGCCGAGCGGCTGGCGCGGACCCTCACCGAGGGCGACGACACGGACGTCACCGCGTGGGCCGTGCCGATGGAAACGGTGCCCGACGAGCTGACACGTGCCGACGTCGCGGTGTCCTGCACGGGTGCGACCGGCCTGGTGCTGACCGCGCAGGAGATCGCCGCGGCCGTCGAGGGCCGGATCCCCTCGCCGCGCGTCCTGGCCGCCGTCCCCGCGACGGCATCCGTGCGCACCGGCGTGCGCCCCACCGGCACCGGCGAGCGGACCGGTGGCGCCGGTGACGAGAACTGCCCGCTGGACCTGTCCGCCGTGCAGGGTGCCACCGGTGCCACCGGCGGGTTCTCCGTCGCGGGCGAGGCCGCCGTCGCCGGCATGGACGCCGCGACGCTGGAGCAGCACGCCGTCTGGGTCGACAAGGGCACGGGCACCGCGGACCGCCGCGACGGCGGCCGCCGCGCCCCGGACCGCACCCCCGCGGACGACACCGAACTGATCGCCGCGCTCGCCGCCGCCGCCGAGGCCTTCGGCCGCATCCCCGAGCGCCGCCTGCCCGAGCCGGTGGCCGAGATCCCGCGCCCCACCCCCGTGCTGTCGCTGCTGGACCTGGCGATGCCGAGGGACATCGACGCGGCCGCGCACCGGCTGCGCGGCGTGCGCCTGGTCGACCTGGAGTCGCTGGCCGAGGCCTCCGCCGACGCGCCGATGGCCGCCGACGTCGAGCAGGTCCGCCGCATCGTCTCCGACGAGGTCGCCGCGTTCGGCGCCGCCCAGCGGGCCGCGCACATCACCCCGACGGTCGTCGCGCTGCGTACGATGGCTGCCGACGTGGTCGCGAGCGAGATCGCCCGGCTCGACGGACGCCTGCCGGACCTCGACGACAGACAGCGCGGCGAGATCACCCGCACCGTGCGGCGCGTCGTCGACAAACTGCTGCACGCCCCGACCGTACGGGTCAAGCAGCTGGCCGCCGAGCCCGGCGGCGCCGGGTACGCGGACGCGCTGCGCACCCTGTTCGACCTGGACCCCGAGACGGTCGCCCGGGTCTCCCGGACGGACGGCGCGGACCGGCCCCCGGCCGACGCGGTCGGCGCCCTGAGGAGTGCGGGGATCGCGGGGAGTGCGGAAAGTGCGGGGATCACCGGCACGACCGCCGAGGACGCGCGGAGCGGCACCAGCACCATGAACAACACCGAGAACGCCAAGAACCGAGGGCGAGCATGACTGAGCAGGCACTGAGGCTGGGGACCAGGCGCAGCAAGCTGGCCATGGCCCAGTCCGGACTGGTGGCCGATGCGGTCGGTGAGGTGACCGGACGGCCCGTCGAGCTCGTGGAGATCACGACGTACGGGGACACCTCGCGCGAGCACCTGGCGCAGATCGGCGGCACCGGTGTGTTCGTCGCCGCGCTGCGTGAGGCGCTGCTGCGCGGCGAGGTCGACTTCGCCGTGCACTCGCTCAAGGACCTGCCGACCACGCAGCCCGACGAGCTGACCCTGGCCGCCGTGCCCCGGCGCGAGGACCCGCGCGACGTGCTGATCGCCCGGGACGGGTTGACCTTCGCCGAGCTGCCGGACGGCGCCCGCGTCGGCACCGGCTCGCCGCGCCGCATGGCGCAGCTCAACGCGTACGCCCGCGACCACGGGATGCGCATCGAGACGGTGCCGATCCGCGGCAACATCGACACCCGTATCGGATACGTCCGCAAGGGCGAGCTGGACGCGGTGGTGCTGGCCGCCGCCGGGCTCAACCGGATCGGCAGGACCTCCGAGGTGACCGACTTCCTGTCGGTCGACACCGTGCTTCCGGCCCCCGGCCAGGGGGCCCTGGCGGTCGAGTGCCGGACGGCGGGCAACGCCGCCGACGCCGCACTCGCCGCCGCGCTCGCGGAGCTCGACGACCCGTTCACCCGGGCCGCCGTCACCGCCGAGCGAGCCCTGCTCGCCGCCCTGGAGGCCGGCTGCAGTGCGCCCGTGGGTGCGCTCGCCGACCTTCTGGACGACGGGCAGATCGACAAGGAAATGCGCCTGCGCGGCGTCGTCGGCACCACCGACGGCTCGACGCTGGTGCAGATGTCCACCACCGGTCCCGTGCCCGAGACGCACGACCAGGCAATGGCGCTCGGTCGCGAACTCGCCTCCGAGATGCTGGCCAAGGGCGCGGCCGGTCTGATGGGGGAGCGAGCACAGTGAGCCCCACCAACCTTCCCGTAGGCCACGGATCCGGGCACGTCACCTTCCTGGGTGCCGGCCCCGGGGACCCGGGGCTGCTGACCCTGCGCGCCGTGGAGGCGCTGGCGCACGCGGACGTCCTCGTCGCCGAGCCGGACGTGCTCGACGTCGTGCGTGTCCACGCTCCGCCGGGCGTCACCGTGCTGCGCACGGAGGCGGACGCGTCGGTCCCCTCCGCCGCCTACGCGGGCACACCTCAACTGGCGGTCGTCGACGATGCGTCAACAACCGCTGCCGTCCCCGCATCCAGGGATGCCGCCAATCTTGTCATGCAGGCCGCGCGGGGCGGCAGGCGGGTCGTGCGTGCGGTGACCGGGGACCCCGGGCTCGACACGTGCGCCGCCGAGGAGATGCTCGCCTGCGCCGCCGCGGGTGTGACCTTCGAGGTGGTGCCCGGCGTCGCGACCGCCGTCGGCGTGCCCGCGTACGCCGGTGTGCCGCTGCGGGACGCCGAGGGCACGGACGTCAGGTTCGTCGACGCCCGTACCGCCTCCGACCGCTGCTGGAGCGAGGTCGGCGCCTCCGACTGCACGGTCGTCGTCTCCACCACGCTGGACTCCGTGGCCGCCGCCGCGGGCGAACTGGTGACCGGGGGCCGCAAGCCGGACACCCCGCTGACCGTGACGGTCGGCGGTACGACGACGCGGCAGCGCACCTGGACCGCCACGCTCGGCACGATCGCGCAGACGCTGAAGCAGGCCAAGGTGCTGCCCTCGCCGGAGGGCGGCCGTTCGGTGATAGCCGTCGTCGGCGAGCGTTCCGCCGCGGCGCAGCGCGAGCGGCTGTCCTGGTTCGAGTCCAAGCCGCTGTTCGGCTGGCGGGTGCTCGTGCCGCGCACCAAGGAGCAGGCGGCGTCGCTCTCCGACCAGCTGCGCTCCTACGGTGCCGTGCCGCACGAGGTCCCGACGATCGCCGTCGAACCGCCGCGCACGCCGCAGCAGATGGAGCGCGCGGTCAAGGGCCTGGTCACCGGCCGCTACGAGTGGATCGCGTTCACCTCGGTCAACGCGGTGAAGGCGGTCCGGGAGAAGTTCGAGGAGTACGGCCTGGACGCGCGCGCCTTCGCGGGCATCAAGGTCGCCGCGGTCGGCGAGCAGACCGCGAACGCGCTGATCGCCTTCGGGGTGAAGCCGGATCTGGTGCCGAGCGGCGAGCAGTCGGCCGCGGGTCTGCTGGAGGACTGGCCGCCGTACGACCCGGTCTTCGACCCGATCGACCGGGTCTTCCTCCCGCGTGCCGACATCGCCACCGAGACGCTGGTGGCCGGCCTGATCGAGCTGGGCTGGGAGGTCGACGACGTCACCGCCTACCGCACGGTGCGTGCCTCGCCGCCGCCCGCGGAGACCCGTGAGGCGATCAAGGGCGGCGGCTTCGACGCGGTCCTGTTCACGTCGTCCTCGACGGTGCGGAACCTGGTCGGCATCGCCGGCAAGCCGCACAACGTGACGGTCATCGCCTGCATCGGCCCGGCCACGGCGAAGACGGCGGAGGAGCACGGGCTGCGGGTGGACGTCATGTCGCCCGAGCCGTCGGTGCAGAAGCTGGCCGAGGCGCTGGCGGACTTCGGCGCCCGCCGCCGCCGTGCGGCGCTGGAGGCGGGCGACCCGGTCACCCGCCCGAGCGAACGCCGCCCGGGGTCGCGCCGGAGGCGCTCGACGACCACGACGTGACGGCCGGTTCTCCGGCGTTCGGCGCCTGACGCCTAGTACGACATGGCCGTGCCCCCGCGCTCCGGTTCGACCGGACGACGGGGGCACGGCCATGTGCGGGGCCGGCGGCGCGGCCGTGGGCGCGCGGTGCGGCGGCCGGCGGGGATGCGCTCGAGCCCGGCGGGAGGACCCGCCGGGCTCCGGGCTCAGCGGAACACGTCGACGTGGCGGGCGGCCCAGTCCGCGAAGGTGCGCGGGGCGCGGCCCAGCACCCGCTCGACGTCCGGGCTGACGTGCAGCTCGGCCGGGCTGGGGGAGCCGAGGATGTCCAGCGTGTCGTCGGCGAGCTCCGCAGGCATGCTCCGTGCCATGCCGGCCCTGGCCTCCTCCCGGGTCAGTTCGTGGAACCCGACGGGCGAGCCCAGTGCGTCGGCGAGCGCCTGCGTCTGTTCCCGGGGCGTGATGACCGCCGGTCCGGTCAGCTCGTAGGAGCTGCCGGTGTGCCGGTCTTCCAGCAGGCAGGCCGCCGCGACCTCGGCGATGTCCGCCGGGTCGACGACCGGCACCCCGACGTCTCCGAAGGGCGCGGCGACGACCCGCCGGGTGCGGACGGACTCGGCCCACCACAGCGCGTTGGAGGCGAAGCCGCCCGGCCGCAGGACGGCCCACTCCGGACCGGACTCCCGCAGCGTGTCCTCCAGCGCCCGCATCGCGAGGCGGGTGGTGCCGAAGGGCCTGGTCACCACCCCGAGGGTGGAGAGCAGGACGACGCGGCGGACTCCGCTGCCGGCGGCCCGGGCGATGAGGTCGGCCGGGTCGGCCCCGGTCGCGTGCAGGTCGCCGGACAGCATCAGGAAGAGCGACTTCGCGCCGGTCAGCGCGGGCGTGAGGCTGTCCGGGTCGGCGAGGTCGGCCACCAGGTGGCGGACGCCGTCCGGCACCGCCGCCGCGTGCCGCGAGACCGCCGTCACCTGCGCGCCCGTCGCGGCGAGCGTGCGCGTCAACGGCCGCCCGATGTTTCCGGTGGCCCCAGTCACCACGATCATGTCCAGCTCCTTGATGGTGTGTCTCGTATGTGGTCCGCACGCTACGAGGATGGGCTAACTCTGGGTAAGGGCATACCTGAAGGTAAGCTCATGACATGGTGGAAGGCGTGCAGCACAGACAGGCCGGAGCGGGCAGGCGCTATGACGTGTTTCACACGGACTGCCTCGCGAGGGACATGGTCGACCATGTGACGAGCAGGTGGGGCGTCTGGGTGCTCATCTCCCTGCGGAGCAACGACCTCCGCTTCTACGAGCTGCGGGAGAGCATTCAGGGCATCAGCGAGAAGATGCTCGCCCAGACCCTGCGCACGCTGGTCCAGGACGGCCTGGTCTGGCGGAAGGTCGAGCCGACGACACCGCCTCAGGTGACCTACGGGCTGACCGGGTTCGGCCGGGAGATCGGCGAGCCGCTGACGGAGCTGTTCGACCGGATCACGCACCGCCTGTCGGCACGCGACGGGGAATGACGCGCCGGGAGGGCGGTGCGGGTCGGTGGGACGGCGGGGGGCGGGCCCGTCCCGCGCCCGATGCGGGCCGGCGCCGCACCGGCGCTGTCCCCCGGTGGAGCTACACGCAGGTGTCCACGGTGGGGTGACGCGTCCTCAGGCGCGCGCACATAGCGTTCAGTCATGGCCGCAACGCCTGGGCCGAGGGCCTGGTGAAGGGACCCACCGTTCACTGATCCGCTGTCCCGCGCTCCCGGAGGACCCCATGAACCGCATGCTCAAGGCCACCGCCGTCGCCGCGCTGTGCTGCACCGTCGCCGGAACCGGATACGTGGGTGTGGCGCAGGCCGCCGGACACGACGGCGGGGCGGACGGCAGCACTGTCAGGGCGACCCACGCGGGCAGCACGGGCCGGGTCGACTCCTTCGTCGGGGAGAAGAAGATCAGTGTGGAGGGGCATTCGGTGAACGTGTCCTGCGCGGGGCGGCAGACGGGGCGCAAGCCCGTGGTCATGCTGGTGGCGGGTCTGGGGGACGGCCTGGGCGCGATGGCGGACCTGCAGAGGACGCTGAGTGAGAAGAACCGGGTCTGCTCCTACGACCGGCTCGGTGAGGGCGGGAGTGACAAGCCGGAGGGTCCGCAGAGCATGGCGGACACGGGCCGGGTGCTGACCGGGGTGATCGACCGGGTGTCCGGTGACTCGCCTGTCGTGCTTGCCGGTCACTCGCTGGGTGGTCTGATCGCGGCCCGTTACGCTCCCGACCACCGTGACAAGGTCAAGGGTCTGGTTCTGATGGATGCCACCTCGTCGACGACGACGGCGGATGTGACCCGGGTGATCCCGGAGTCGGCCACCGGTGACGCGGGCGATCTGCGGGCGCAGACCATTGGGGTCATGCAGGGGCAGAACCCGGAGAACCTCGTCGTCCCCGACGGGAAGGTCCGGTCGGCGGGGTGGATCCCGGCCGAGGTCATCCGGCACGGGCAGCAGTACCTGGCCCAGTTCCCGGCCTACGGGCCCCGGTTGGAGGCCGACTGGACGAAGGGTCAGTACACGTGGACGACCGTGTCCCACCGCGGCACGATCCGCGTGGCGGAGAACAGCGGCCACTACATCTACGTAGACCGCAAGGACCTGGCCGTGAAGTCGATCCAGCGGGTCGCCGCCGAGGTCACGCAGCAGAACAACGGCCGGTGGGGGCACGAGGGGCGCTGACGGGAGCGATCCGGCCAACTCCCCCGTGCTGCAGGCGTTTACACGCCTCAGGAGATGCGTCGTGCTCCTAAGATCGTCACGTACGACCTATCGGGAGGGGCCGAGTGACCATCACAACCGCAGATACGAGTCGGCTCACCCTCGCGCTGGTCGGGGGGTATGCCGGTTCGGGCAAGTCGGAGGCCGGCAAGTTGCTCGCGGCGGCGACGGGGTGGGCGATGCTCGACAAGGACACGCTGAGCCGCCCCCTCACGGAACGGCTCCTGCAGGCCATGGGCGGTGACCCGGACGACCGGCACAGTCCCGCGTATCTGGAGCATGTCAGGCCACTGGAATACGAGTGCCTGATGAAGGCGGCCTGGGAGAACCTCGAGTGCGGCATCTCCGTCGTCCTGGTCGCACCCTTTCTCGCCGAGGCCGCCGACACCCAGTGGACCGGCCGGGTGGCGAGGCGGTGCCGTCGGCTGGGTGCCCGGTTCGAGGCGCTGTGGGTGGACAGCGACGTGGAGTCCATGCGGGAACGTCTGATCTCGCGCAACGCCTCGCGGGACACCTGGAAACTGGCTCACTGGTCGGCGTACGCGAACGGCATGGACCTCGATCTGCGCCCGGTCGTCTCTCATCATGTGATCGACAACCGCATCACCGCGTCCCGGCCCCTGGCCGAACAGTGCGAGTCCGTGGCACAGACACTGAGGGAGAGATCATGACCGCCGTCGCCCTCTACGGTCCGCCCACGGCGGGGAAGGACACCGTCACCGCGGCGCTGTCCGCCGTCGACCCCCGTTTCGAGCTGCTCACCAAGCTGAAACAGGGCACGGGCCGGTCGGCCGGGTACCGGTTCGTCACCGAGGACGAGCTGAACGATCTGCGTGCACAGAACCGTGTCCTGGTGGAGACCCGCCGCTACGGCAATGTCTACGCAGTCGACCGGCGTCTCCTCGAGGAGCCTCAGAAGCACGGACAGGTACCGGTGGTGCACATGGGGAACGTCACCGACCTGCGCACCTTGTTGTCCGACACGGGGACGAGGTGGTTGCGTGTGCTGCTCTGGGTGCCACGAGGGGTGTGCGAGACCCGGTCCAGGCTGCGCAACGACGCCGATACCGCGAAACGGCTGAAGGCCTGGGACGAGACCGCGCGGGACCTCCTCGACTCCGACCTGCGTGACCTTTTCGATGTGGTGGTTCGCACCGACGAGGTGGAGCCCGAACAGGCTGCCCGGAAGGTCGTGGCCGCTCTCGACGGTCCGGCCGTGCCCGCTCGCCTGCCCGACGAACTGCGGGCGGCCGTGGACCTCGTCACCTGACGCAACACGCCGTCACAAGCAGGAGGGGGATGCCTGTGGGAGCTGTCCGCACCATCGAGGAACTGGCGAGGATCGGCAGACAACGTACCGTCGCCGACCGCAGTGTTCACTTACGTCAGGAGGAGGTCGAGGCGGACCTTCTCCTCGACGTCGTCTCCGCGGCCCGGGTCACTCTCGAACGCGTCAGCATCGACGGAACGCTCACCGTCCGCTCCTGCCACATCGACGAACTGGTCATCGACCATGTGGAGGCGGACGCCGTCCTGGTGGCGAATTCGAGGATCGGGCGGCTGACCGTCCGTAACACCCCGATGGGCTGCGAGCTGATCATCACCGACACCTCGCTCGTCTCCGCCGCACTCCACTCCTGCGGTGCCACCCGGCTGGAGCGCCTGCGGGTCGAGGAGCTCCTGCAGATCAACGCGCTGCGCGGGGACGTGCACATCACCCAGGCCCGGCTGTCGGCTTTGGCGGTGAAGAGCCAGGTCACCGGGGGACGCCTCGGCCGCCCTCGGGTGGTCGCCCGCGCCGTGCGCGCTCGGGAGGACATCACCTTCGACGACCTCTGGCTGTCCGCGCTGGACCTGCGAGACGTGGAAGCGCAGGAACTGAACCTGCAACGGGTACGTCTGGACGAGCCTCTGCGGGCGACGGAGCTGCGGTGCAGCGAGTCGGTACGTGTGAACGGGCTGGTGATTCCTGCCGAGGACCACAGCACCATCAGCGACAGCACGGTGCGTGGCCCGGTGGAGGTGCGGGGACTGGAGACCCATGGCAGCGCACGCGACCGTGCGGAGGTGACCGCATGCCTCGCCCTCGACAACAGCACGGTCATGCGCCTGACGGCGACCTCGCGGGAGCCCATGGTGATCAGCCTCCGGGGAACCTCGGTCACCGACACTCTCGGGCTGCCCGGTGGCGGCTCGCGCTACAGCCTCGACGCGGCCTCCAGCGTCAGTGACATGGAACTCGCCGGCGAGGTCTTCCGGGACGGAGGCCAGATCGTCTCCTTCCTCGAACGTTCCTTCACCGAAGTGACCGGTACCGCCCTGGAGTCGGTTCGCTCGGCGCTGGCCAGGCGGAATCGGAACCGGGAGGTGGATCAGCTCTACTACCTCACCCGGCAACGCGAGGCCGCCCTGCTGCCCCTGCTGCGGCGCAGTGTCTCCCGCGGCATTGTCGGAGGCGTCCTCGGCTGGGGCGTACGGGCCCGCAATCCGGCGCGCTTCCTCATGGCGGGCATCCTCCTCACGGCCGCGGCACTCCATGTGGCCGGCCCGCTGCGTGACCCCGGCCAGGGAATGACGGATCCGGCGTCCGCGGGGAAGTCCCTGCTCCTGGCCCTCGCACTGTGGCTGAACGTCGGCACCGGCCTGCCGTCGGAACTCAAATCGAGCCAGTGGACGGCACTCGCTGTCGCGTTCGCCTCGGCGGGCCTGCTGTTCACCACACTGATCGTGGGCATCGTCATCCGCAAACTGGTCCGTTGAGAGGCGGCGGGTGGCCGGGTGACAGGCTGGAGTCATGGAGGAGAACATCGCGCCCGCGGTCACGTACGGGCTGCGGAACCGGACTTTTCTGATCACCGGTGGCAGCCGGGGTCTCGGGTTCGCCGTCGCACGTCTACTGGTGGCGGAAGGTGCCTCGGTCGCTCTCTGCGGACGGGACGCGGACCGGCTCGTGCGTGCGGCAGCCGAGTTGAGGAGCGAGAACGGCAGGGTGATCACGGGTGCCGTGGACGTCCTCGCGCCGGACGAGTTGGAGGACTTCACGGACAGGGCAGGGCGTGAGCTCGGCGGGCTCGACGGGTTGGTCGCCAATGTCGGCGGCAAGCGGGGCGGCGGACTGCTCGAATCCACACGCGAGGACTGGCAGGCGACCTGGGAGCTGAACGGTGGCCATGCGGTGCGGGCCGTACGGGCGGGGCTGCCGCATCTCCGTGCGGGCGGTTCCGTCGTCCTCGTCTCGTCCATCTCCGGCTGGAAACCCCGCTTTCCGGCACAGTACGGGGCTGCCAAGTCCGCTGAGATCTATCTGGCGGGGGCACTCTGCCAAGAACTGGCCCCCCACCGGGTCCGAGTGAACACCGTGAGCCCCGGATCCATCCTTCTGCCGGGGAAGAGCTGGGACCGCCTCCGTCAGCGGGATCCGGAGACCTACGCCGCCTACGCGGGCCGCAACCCGAGCGGGCGGCTCCTGAACGCGGAGGAGGTGGCCCGAGTGATCACGTTTCTGCTGTCACCTGCCTCGGGCGCCGTGAACGGGGCCCACATCCCGGTGGACGGCGGCCAGCCCCAGGCCGGTCTCGGTCCCACGCCGGGAGCAGGACCCGCGTGACAGGTGAACGGGTACTGCGTCGGCACCTTCGGTGGGTCTGACCGCACCCCCGGGCGTCCCTTGGGCGCGACGGCAGCGTGGGGCGCGAAAGGCGGCGGGGTTGGTGGGGGCGGCCTGACCTGCGGTGGTTCCGATCGGCAGTGCGGTGCTGCCCCGGGTGGCGTAGGTGGGGCTGGACCTGGGGGTGGAGGTACGGGTGGTGCCTTCCCCCTGGAGAGCTACGGGCAGTACCCACGGTGGGGTGACGACTTCCGGACGGGAAATTCATAGCGTTCAGTCATGGCCGCAGGGCTTGGGCCGAGGACCTGGTGAAGGGGTCCGCCGTTCGCTACCAGCTTCCCTGTTCGTCTTCGGAGGACTCCATGAACCGCATGCTCAAGGCCACCGCCGTCGCCGCCCTCTGCTGCACCGTCGCCGGTACGGGTTACGCCGGTGTGGCGCAGGCGAAGGGGCATGGCGGCGGGGCGGCGTACGAGAGCGCGGCGTGGGGCAAGCACACGGGTCACGTCGGTCGCGGGGAGTCCTTCGTCGGGGAGAAGAAGATCAGTGTGGAGGGGCATTCGGTGAACGTGTCCTGCGGGGGGTGGCAGAGCGACCGTAAGCCGGTGGTGGTGCTGGTGGCGGGTCTGGGGGACGGCCTGGGCGCGATGGCGGACCTGCAGAGGACGCTGAGCGCCAAGAACCGGGTCTGCTCCTACGACCGGCTCGGTGAGGGCGGGAGTGACAAGCCGGAGGGTCCGCAGAGCATGGCGGACACGGGCCGGGTGCTGACCGGGGTGATCGACCGGGTGTCCGGTGACTCGCCTGTCGTGCTTGCCGGTCACTCGCTGGGTGGTCTGATCGCGGCCCGTTACGCTCCCGACCACCGTGACAAGGTCAAGGGTCTGGTTCTGATGGATGCCACCTCGTCGACGACGACGGCGGATGTGACCCGGGTGATCCCGGAGTCGGCCACCGGTGACGCGGGCGATCTGCGGGCGCAGACGATCGCCGTGATGCAGGGGCAGAACCCGGAGAACCTCGTCGTCCCCGACGGGAAGGTCCGGTCGGCGGGGTGGATCCCGGCCGAGGTCATCCGGCACGGGCAGCAGTACCTGGCCCAGTTCCCGGCCTACGGGCCCCGGTTGGAGGCCGACTGGACGAAGGGTCAGTACGCGTGGATGGGGGTTTCGTATCGCAGCACGATCCGTACGGCCGCGAACAGCGGGCACTACATCTACGTCGACCGCAAGGACCTGGCCGTGAAGTCGATCCAGCGGGTCGCCGCCGAGGTCACGCAGCGGAACGGTGGCTGGTGGGGGCACGAGGGGCGCTGACCACCGCGCGTCACCGGTTCCACGCCCGTGCCCGTGCCCACGTCGACGGGGCACGGGCACAGCCGTACGTGCGCTCCGTCAGTGGGTGGAGGCGTACGGCAGGAAGGCCGTCCAAGCGGTGGGGGCGAGGGCGAGCCGGGGTCCGGTGGGGTTCTTCGAGTCGCGGATGAGGATGCGGCCGCGGATGGGGGCGACTTCGACGCAGTCGGGGCCCTCGTCGGTGCTGTAGCTGCTCTTGACCCAGGCGATTTCGACGCAGGATGGGGTATCGGCTCCGCTGTAGCCGCTCTTTATCCACTTGGGGCCGTGCCCGTCTCTGGGGGCGGGGGCCAAGGTCATGTCTCCTCCAAAACTTTCTCGACGAAGGTCAGCGACTCGCGTGGCGTGAGCGCCTGAGCACGGATGTTGCCATAGCGGATCTCCAGCAGTTGAACCTGTTTCGGGTCGGCGATCACTCGGCTGATGTGCTGAACCTCCGCGTGCCCCACCGTGGAGCCGTCGTTCAACCTGAGGAGCCGGAAGGAGCCGGCCAGTCCCGAATTCTCTTCCAGGCTCAAGGGGAGCACCTGGAGGTCGACGTTACGGAACTGGGCCACTTCCAGCAGGTGTTCGAGCTGGTTGCGCATGACCAGTCTGCCGCCAATGGGGCGCCGCAGCGTCGATTCGCACTGGACGAAGCTGAATACGGGCCGTCCGGTGGTGCCGCTGACGATTGCTTGACGGCCCAGCCGAGCGGCTGCTCGTTGCTCCAACTCGTCCTCGGTGAACGCCGGACGGCGTGCACCGAAGACGGCCCGTGCGTACTCCTCCGTCTGCAACAGCCCATGCACCACGGAGTTGTTGTAGGCGCACAGCTCGACGGCCTCGGCCTCCAGCTTTTTGAGGTCCCGTACCTTCTTCGGGTAGCGGGCCTCTGCCACGTCCCCCTTCATCGCGGAGATCTTGCCGCCCGCGCCCAGGACCTCGTCCGCCGCGTCCAGGTACTCGGGGCGCGGGATGCGCCGGCCCCGTTCCACGGACGAGACCAGCTCCAGCCCGTACCCGATCGCCGTCCCGAACTCCGCCTGGGTCATCCCGGCGGCCTCGCGCCAGAGCTTCAACTGGCGCACCACCGCCCGCATCACCGCGTTGAACTCGTCGTCCTCCGGCTCAACATCCCAGTCGCTCATCGCCCACCGCCCCTGCCCTCCGCCGAACCTCTGTGTACAACTGCGGCCGTGCACGGTCCGTCACCACGGACGGACCGGACGGAAACCGGACCGGGCCCGTACGGTCGCGCTCCGCACGGCCACCGACTCTTCACAGAGTAAGCACGTTTGAACACGCTGAGTGACATGAGTGATGACATCACCCGAACCAGCAATTCCGCTACGGCGGCACCGGCACCGGCACCGGAACCGGAACCGGAACCGGCACCGGCGGTACGCCGTTTCTCCGTGCCGTTGTCCGCGACACGGCGCGGAGCCCGGTTGGCGAGGCTGCTCGCGGTGGAGCAACTCGCCGAATGGGACCTGCCGTTGGACCCGGGCCGGCTGATCGTGGCGGAGTTGGCGAGCAATGCGGTGCTGCACGGCCGGGTGCCGGGCCGCAGCTTCCGCCTCACGCTGACGCTCGCCGCACCGGCGACGCTCCGCATCGAGGTGACGGACGCGCGCGGCGACCAACTGCCCGTGAGCCCCCGGGAGACCGTCGACACACAGGCGGAGTCGGGCTACGGGCTGCTGCTCGTCGAGGGGCTCGCCGACCGCTGGGGCGTACGGTGCGGGCCAGTGCCGTCGAAGACGGTGTGGGCGGAGGTGAATCTGAGGGGCTGAGGCACTGAGTACCGCCCGCTGGGGAGCTGACCGGCGCCCGGCCGACCGGAGCCCGGAAACGCGGGATGCGGTGGTGTGGTGGACGGAGGCGCGGGCGGTCGAGGAGTAGGAACGTGGGGGAAAGAACCCTTCCCACCTGCCAAACCTGCTGTGTGTCACTCGGGTGGGTGAAAGCGGCGGGGTGGCTGGCGCGGGGGTGTGCGGGCAGGGCAGTCTCGGCCCTGACTGGCCGTCCACAACCGACCGTTCACATGGGGCTCCGGGCGAGCCGGTGACCTGCGGGTCCGAGGAACTCCCGGCTGCCCCGGACTCTTCGGCCGACCCGGGCACCCCGGCCGCCTCCGAGGTCGCGGCGGACGCCGCCCCGTCCGTCGCCCCGCCCCGTCGCAGCCCGCGGCACGGTGAGGCCGTCACGCTCCTCGCCCGGCTGCGTCGTATCGACGACCGGCTCGTCCTTTCCTTCGGGACGTGGACCGGCTCGCGGACGCGGCCGTGCCCTGGCTCGACTGCGGGCTCAGCTCCACGGGCGGGCTCCGCGGCCGATCCGGGGTGGCAATCGCTGAGACGGTGGGATGTGCGACGCCGAAGGGTGCCGCCGGAGTGCCCCGCCCGACTTCGCGTCGGTAAAGGCACGGGTCCCACGGGCGTAGCGTGGATGGTATGACGACGTACGGATCCTTTCCGGGTACGCGGCCCCGGCGTCTGCGTACCACCCCGGCCATGCGCCGCATGGTCGCCGAGACCCGGCTGCATCCGGCCGACCTCATCCTTCCCGCGTTCGTGCGCGAGGGTGCCCGGGAGCCCGTGCCCGTCCGGGCGATGCCCGGAGTCGTGCAGCACACCCGGGACAGCCTGCGCAAGGCCGCGGTCGAGGCCGTGGAGGCCGGCATCTCCGGGATCATGCTGTTCGGCGTGCCCGAGGAGGACAGGAAGGACGCCGTCGGCACCGCCGGCACCGATCCCGACGGAGTTCTCCAGGTCGCGCTGCGCGACGTGCGGGCGGAGGTCGGTGACGAACTGATCGTCATGTCCGACCTGTGCCTGGACGAGTTCACCGACCACGGCCACTGCGGTGTCCTCGACGCCGAGGGCCGCGTCGACAACGACGCCACGCTCGAGCGCTACGCCGAGATGGCCCAGGTGCAGGCCGACGCCGGAGCCCATGTCGTCGGTCCCAGCGGCATGATGGACGGGCAGATCGGCGTCATCCGCGACGCCCTCGACCAGATCGGGCGCGAGGACGTCTCCGTCCTCGCCTACACCGCGAAGTACTCCTCCGCCTTCTACGGCCCGTTCCGGGAGGCGGTCGGCTCCTCCCTCAAGGGCGACCGCAAGACCTACCAGCAGGACCCGGCGAACATCGGCGAGTCCCTGCGGGAGCTGGCCCTCGATCTGGAGGAGGGCGCCGACATGGTCATGGTCAAACCGGCCGGGCCCTACCTCGACATCGTCGCGCGGGTCGCCGAGGCGTGCGACGTGCCGGTGGCGGCGTACCAGATCTCCGGCGAGTACTCGATGATCGAGGCCGCGGCGGAGAAGGGCTGGATCGACCGGGACGCGGCGATCATGGAGTCCCTGCTCGGCATCAGGCGCGCGGGGGCGCGGAACATCCTGACGTACTGGGCGGTCGAGGTCGCCCACCGGCTGCGCTGAGAGCGCACACAGCGAAGCGCTCGCCGGGCCGGTTCGGCCGACGGGCTGGGGATGCCGTTCTCGCGCCGGGGCGCGGCCCGAGGTGGCCGCGCCCGTGCGGGGCTGATCAGTGCTCCAGGGCGTTGCTCATCTCGCTCTGCCAGTACGTCACCTTCAGCGAGTCGTCGACGAAGACGCCGCCCGAGGGCAGGGTCGCGGTGCCCATGGTGCCGTCGTCGAAGGGGATGCTCAGGGTCTTCACTGTGTGGCCGTTGCTGCCGCTGCCGTCGGCGGACGCCAGCGCGACCGCCGCGTACCCGGAGCCGCCCGGGGCCAGCACCACCGTCGACTGCGGCTGGGACGCCTTGATGACCGGCGGTACGGACTGGGCGTCGCCGAACCTCGCCATCGGGTAGGCGGGCAGGACGCAGGGCTTCGAGCCGTGGTTGGTGGCGGTGAGCAGCAGGTGGTTGAGCGGGCGGTTCACCTTCGAGGCGGTGAACCGCACGGTGGACGAGGAGCACTTCGCGGGCTTGCCGCTGTCCTGCTTGCCGGCGCTTTGCCCGGCGCTCTGTCCGGAGGCGGAACTTCCCTTGCCGGAGCCCCCCGAGCCGGAGGCACGGGTACCGCTTCCGTTCGCGGAGCCGCTCCCGGCGTTCGCACCGCTCGTACCCTTCGAGGCGGAGGAACCGGAGTCGGTCCCCGACCCGTCGGTACCGGACGACGTGTCCTGCAGGGCGGAGCTGCCCGCCGAGGTGTTCGACGAGGTGCCCGACGAGGTCGAGCCGGCCGAGCTGGTCTGCGTACCGGTGCCGTCCTCACAGGCCGTCAGGGCGAACGCGGCCACCGCGATCGTGGCGGCCGCCAGCAGCCGGGTGCGGGGGGTGCGGAAGGAGGCGCGGGAGGCGGTGCGGGAAGCGGTGCGGGTACGAGCGGACATGGCTGAACTCCTGTAGGGCGAGGGGGAACCGGGTGCCGCTCGACCGGGTGCCGGGAGCGGCGTGCTTGGATGACCACAGCTTGGGTCAGCAGTCGTCCCAGTGGCCACAGCCGCCGCCGGATACGGGACAATGGAACGCCAAGAGTGGCCCTGACCTGGGGGAACAGTGATCGGCTGGAATGCGCGTCCGGGACGCGAGGAGAGGGAGAAACGGTGGCGGGGGACGATTTCGCCGAACTGCTGCGCACGCTGAAGGAGCGTTCGGGGCTCAGTTACGGGGTGCTCGGCAAACGACTGCACATGAGTGCCTCGACGCTGCACCGGTATGTGAACGGTGACGTCGTACCGGTGGAGTACGCGCCCGTCGAGCGCCTGGCCCGCGTGTGCCGGGCGACGCCCGAGGAACTCCTCGAACTGCACCGCCGGTGGGTGCGGGCGGACGCGCTGCGCGGAGTGAAGGGGGAGGCGGGGACGGGGACGAGTCCGGGTCCGGGGACAGCTTCTTCTGCGGCGCCGGATGCCGCGAAGGCTCCGGAGGCGGCCGCCCCCGCCGAGGCTCCGAAGACCGCGAGTGCCCCGGCTGCGTCGGACGTGCCCGACACCGCCGCCCCCGGAGGGACGGACGCGGACGCCGCCGCCAACCCTGACGCCGACTCCACCGTCTCCGAGTTCCACGATCCCGTCACCCGGCTCGCCCCCACCGGCTCCGGCTCGGGCGCCCGCCCCCGCCGCCCGCGGCGGACCGCGCTGCTCGCCGGGGGCGGGGTCGCCGCCGTCGCCGCCGTGGCGCTGCTCGTCAGCCTGCTGCCGGGCGACGGCGGCCGGGGGACCGGGGACACGAAGGGAGCCGCGGCCACCGTCTCCTCCGAGCGCTCCCCCTCGCACGCCACCCGCAAGGCGTCCCGGAGCGCGAGCACCTCGCCCTCGCCGACCTCCTCCCGGAAGCACACGGCGTCACCGAAGGCCACCACGTCCCGCGCCGCCGGTCCGGGCGGCTCGGGCGGTTCCGGCGGTTCCGGTGAGTCCAGTGGCGTACCGCTCGCGGTGACCACCAACCCGTACTACTGGGACGCGCCCTGCGAGCAGTCCTTCCTGGTGGACCGCCGCCCGGAGAACGTCCCTCCGCCGCCCGTGCAGCAGAACGTCGTCGGCTGGATCACCCCGTTCGACGGGGTCGCCGCCGACAGCCAGATGGTCTCCCTCACCATCCAGGGCACGGGTCACGAGACCGTGGTCCTGCGCGAGCTGCACGTGCGGGTGGTGAGCAGCAACCCGCCGCTCGGCTGGTCCAAGTACGCGATGGGCATCGGCTGCGGCGGCGGGGTGGACACCAAGTCCTTCGACGTCTCTCTCGACCAGGGCAATCCGCTGGCCATGCCGATCGGGGGGCAGCGCAACTTCCCCTACCGGGTGAGCGAGTCGGACCCCGAGGTGTTCTTCGTCAACGCGCACACCAGCGGTCACGACGTCCGCTGGTACCTGGAGCTGGACTGGTCCAGCGGCACCCGCAAGGGCACCCTCCGCATCGACGACCACGGCCGCCCGTTCCGTACGAGCGCGGGCGAGAAGTCCTACTACGCCTACGCGCTGACCGGTGACGGCGGCTGGGAACGGGTGGAGGACCCGACCTGAGCGACGACACCGGCAGGCACCGGCAGGGGTTATCAGGCTGACCCGCCGGCCGGCCGGCCGGCCCGCTGACCCGCCGGCCGGACCCGTCCGGTCAGCCGTTCGTGCCGAACCACGTCTCCGCCAGGATGTCCAGCCTCGGCTCCGCGGGGGTCGGCAACTCGCTGAAGTAGAACGGCAGATCGCAGTACAGGTGCAGCAGCAGGTACGCCAGCATCTGGTCCGGGTCGAACGGATCGCGTCCGTACGCCCGGAAGAACCGCCGCATCTGCCGCGGCTGCCCGTACGTGACGAACGCGCCGACGCTGGCGAAGTCGTACGCCGGGTCGCCGATCAGCGCCGTCTCGAAGTCGAACAGGCCCGTCAGGCGCCAGTTCTCGCGCGGTGCGACGGTCAGGTGTTCGCGCATGAACTCGGTGTGCAGCAGCACGCGTTCGTCCGTGACGGGCAGCCGTACCGAGTTCAGGAAGTCGGGGATCTGCTCCAGCCACACCCGGGGCACGGGCTTGGAGCTGTGCAGTTTCATGGCCTCCACGCGCCGCTGGGCGACGAAGTCCTCCCAGTCGAGCGGGGGGAGGGCGCCTTTCAGCGGGGTGATGTCCATCTTGTGCAGTGAGGCCAGCACCTCGCCGGCCTCACTGATCAGCCGGTCCTTGTCGGCGGGCGGGATCCGGTGCCAGCCGCGGGCCATGTCGATGCCGGGCAGGCGCGTCATCATCACGTAGCGCCAGCCGTTCACGTACTCGTTCGTGGTGATCAAGCGGGGCGTCTCGACGGGCAGCTGGCGCCACAGATGGTCGAGCACGACCGCCTCGAAGGAGGACTTCGAGGCCTGGATGCCCGGGTAGAACTTGAACACCATGTCGTCCCCGACCGCGAACACCGGCAGGGAGCCGTCCTCGAAGTGGACCACCGGCGCCCCGTAGAGCCCCAGTTGGTGCACCAGTTCCCGGCAGGCGGCACGCACCAGTTTCTCGTCGGCGCACACCGCGTCCAGTTCGTCGAATGTGTCCACCTTGGGCAACATGCGCGGCAGCTTACGACTCCCGGCGGCGTTCGTATGGAGAGAACAAGAGTTGTGTAGCTCGCCCGGGTTGTTCGTGCCCGAACCGCTTGCGCGGGTGCCGGAAACCGTGCTCACGGCGGGCAGGCCACCAGGACGACGGGTACGGGACGACGGAGGGGCGGCACCGCCGCGGTGCCGCCCCTCCCCGTACGAACCGTGCGACCCCGTGTCGCTCAGAGCCGCTCGGGCGTCCGGATGCCCAGCAGCGCCATGCCCCGATGGAGCGTCCGCGCCGTCACGTCGCACAGGAAGAGCCGGTTCTCCACCTGCGCCGGCGACTCGGCCTTCAGCACCGGGCACTTGTCGTAGAACGTCGTGTACAGCGACGCGAGCTGGTACAGGTACGCGGTCAGCTTGTGCGGGGCGTACTCCGCCGCCGCGTCGGCGACCGTCTCCGCGAACGCGTCGACGTGCAGTCCGAGCGCCCGCTCCGCCGGTGCCAGTTCCAGCTCCGGGTGCGCGGCCGGGGCCACGTCCCCCGCCTTGCGCAGGATCGACTGGATACGGGCGTACGCGTACTGCAGGTACACGCTGGTGTCGCCGTTCAGCGACACCATCTGGTCCAGGTCGAACTTGTAGTCCCGGTTCGCCGACGTCGACAGGTCCGCGTACTTCACCGCGCCGATGCCCAGCTGGGCACCCCGCTCGGTGATCTCCGCCTCCGACAGCTCCCGCGCCTTCTCCCGGACGACGGCCGCGGCGCGCTCCACCGCCTCGTCCAGCAGGTCCACCAGCCGCACCGTCTCGCCCTCACGGGTCTTGAACGGCTTGCCGTCCGCGCCCAGCACCGTGCCGAACGCGAGCTGGTGCGCCGTGACGTCCTCGCCCAGCCAGCCGGCCCGGCGCGCGGTCTCGAAGACCATCTTGAAGTGCAGCGACTGCCGCGCGTCCACGACGTACAGCAGCGTGCTCGCCTTCAGCCGGAAGACGCGGTCGCGGATCGCCGAGAGGTCGGTGGCCGCGTAGCCGTAGCCACCGTCGGACTTCTGCACGATCAGCGGGACCGGGTTGCCGTCCGGGCCCTTGACGTCGTCGAAGAACACGCACAGCGCGCCCTCCGAGCGCACCGCGACGCCGGACTCCTCCAACAGGCGGCAGGTCTCGGCGAGCATGTCGTTGTAGCCGGACTCGCCGACGATGTCCTCGTCCTGGATCTCCATGTCCAGCTTGTCGAAGACGGAGAAGAAGTAGATCTTCGACTCGTCGACGAACTTCTGCCAGGTGGCGAGCGTGTGCGCGTCCCCCGCCTGGAGGTCGACCACCCGGCGCCGGGCGCGGGTCCCGAACTCCTTGTCGGAGTCGAACAGCGCGCGCGCCGCCTTGTAGAGGCGGTCCAGGTTGGACATCGCCTCCTGGCCGCTCGCCTCGGACACCTCGGACACCTCGGAGGCTTGGTGGTCCAGCTCCCCGGGGTGCTCGTCCAGGTACTGGATCAGCATGCCGAACTGGGTGCCCCAGTCGCCGATGTGGTGCCGGCGCACGACGTTCTCGCCGGTGAACTCCAGCAACTGGACCACCGAGTCGCCGATCACCGCGGACCGCAGATGGCCGACGTGCATCTCCTTGGCCACGTTGGGCTGCGCGTAGTCGACGACCGTCGTGCCCGGCCGCTCCGCGCGCGGCACGCCGAGCCGGCCCTCGGGGTCGGCGGCCCGTGCCGCGAGGTTCCGCACGATCGCCCCGTCAGTGACCGTGATGTTCAGGAAGCCGGGCCCGGAGACCTCGACGTCCGCGATCACCTCGCCGCCGCCGGTCACGATGTGTGAGACGACCTGCGTCGCCAGCTCCCGCGGGTTCGCCTTCTCCTTCTTCGCGAGCGCCAGGATCCCGTTGGCCTGGTAGTCCGCCCGGTCGCTTCGTCGCAGCAGCGGGTCCGCGCCGGCGGCCTGGGGCAGGGCGGCCGAGAGGGCGGACGACAGGTGCTGCTGGACGGAGTCGCTGAGGGACGTGACCGAGGTCATAGGAAGGGGTGCCGTTCTCCTCGAGGGATCGGATGGGCACGCCCAGTATCCCATGGGGGTAAAGCGGTTTTCCCGGTCGCGCCCAGGGATGGGAAGATGGAGACGCCCATCAAATGGACCGGAAATCAAGAGGACGTGCCGAACGTGGCTCAGAGCAGCGAGACCACCGACTGGGTCTCCCGTTTCGCGGACGAGGTCATCGCGTCGTCGGAGCGCCGCGCCCCCGGGAAACCCGTTGTGGTCGCGTCCGGGCTCTCCCCGTCCGGCCCCATCCACCTGGGCAACCTCCGCGAGGTCATGACCCCGCACCTGGTCGCCGACGAGGTCCGCCGTCGCGGGTACGAGGTCCGGCACCTGATCTCCTGGGACGACTACGACCGCTACCGCAAGGTGCCGGCCGGCGTCCCCGGGGTCGACGAGACCTGGGCCGAGCACATCGGCAGGCCGCTCACCTCGGTGCCGGCGCCGCGCGGCTCGGCGCACCCCAACTGGGCCGAGCACTTCAAGGCCGCGATGACCGCCTCGCTGGCCGAGCTCGGCGTGGAGTTCGACGGGATCAGCCAGACGGCGCAGTACACCTCCGGCGCCTACCGCGCGCAGATCCTGCACGCGATGAAGCACCGCGGCGACATCGACGCGATCCTCGACCAGTACCGCACCAAGAAGACCCCCGCCAAGCCGCAGCAGAAGCAGCTGGACGAGGCCGAGCTGGAGGCCGCCGAGGGTTCCGGCGCCGCCGCCGAGGACGACGGCAGCTCCGGCAGCGCCGGCTATTTCCCGTACAAGCCGTACTGCGGCAACTGCGAGAAGGACCTCACCACCGTCACGGCGTACGACGACGACACCACCGAGCTGTCGTACACCTGCACGGCGTGCGGGCACACCGAGACCGTCCGGCTCGACGAGTTCGACCGCGGCAAGCTGGTCTGGAAGGTCGACTGGCCGATGCGCTGGGCCCACGAGGGCGTGATCTTCGAGCCGAGCGGCGTCGACCACTCCTCGCCGGGCTCCTCGTTCCAGGTCGGCAAGGAGATCGTCGGCATCTTCGGCGGCGAGCGGCCGATCGGCCCCATGTACGCCTTCGTCGGCATCTCCGGCATGGCCAAGATGTCGTCGTCGAAGGGCGGCGTGCCCACCCCGGCCGACGCCCTGCGGATCATGGAGCCGCAGCTGCTGCGCTGGCTCTACGCCCGGCGCCGGCCCAACCAGTCCTTCAAGATCGCCTTCGACCAGGAGATCCAGCGGCTCTACGACGAGTGGGACAGGCTGGCGGCCAAGGTCGCCGACGGCTCCGCGCTGCCGGGGGACGTCGCCGCGTACACGCGTGCCGTCGGCACCGCCGCCGGTGAGCTGCCGCGGACGCCGCGCCCGCTGCCGTACCGGACGCTCGCCTCGGTGGCCGACGTCACCGCAGGCCACCAGGACCAGGCGCTGCGCATCCTCTCCGACCTCGACCCGGCGCACCCGCTGCGCTCCCTGGACGAGGCCCGGCCCCGCTACGACCGGGCCGAGGCGTGGATCAACACGCACGTCCCGGCCGACCAGCGCACGATCGTGCGCTCCGAGCCCGACGCCGAGCGGCTGAAGTCGCTCGACGAGCGGGACCGGCAGTCGCTGCGGCTGCTGCTCGACGGACTGGACGACCACTGGTCGCTGGACGGGCTGACGCACCTGGTCTACGGAGTGCCGAAGGTGCAGGCGGGCTTCCCGGCCGACGCGACGCCGAAGGAACTCCCGGCGGAGATCAAGACCGCCCAGCGCACGTTCTTCGCGCTGCTGTACGAGCTGCTGGTCGGGCGGGACACGGGACCGCGGCTCCCGACGCTGCTCCTGGCGGTGGGCCAGCAGCGGGTACGGACGCTGCTGGGGGAGTAGGGGTACGGCGTGTTGCCCCCTCCGGGGGGCTTCATGGCCCGGAAGGCGCCCTGCTCCCCGGGGGTGGGGGCGCCCTGGAGCTCGAAGGCTTGTGGGGGTCGGGCGGGTGCGGACGCGTCGTGGCCGGCCGCGCGGCTCCCCGCGCCCCTGACGCGGCGCAGCCCCGGCTCAGGGGCGGGGAACCGCACGGGGTGTGCCACCGGCGGTTGGCCGATGATGCGGCCTCCCTCGGGGTGCAAGGGGGCGGAGCCCCTTGAAGGGACGAAGAGGGCGGGGGCGGCGGGCGCGAGAAAAACCGCCCTCAGGCGATGTGGTCGTCCTCCAGCTCCGCCGTATGGCGATTGGTGAAGCGGGTGACCAGCCGCTTCGCCTCCTCACCCGCCAACCGGTTGCCGAACTCCGCCTCCACGTTGTCACCGAACTCCCGCGGCGTCGGATAGCTCCCGTTGATCGACTGCTTGAACACCTGGTAGTACGAGTCCTCGTCCGGTTCCGCGGCGGGCGACGCGCCCCCCTCGCCCAGCTCCCGCGTCCGGTTCGGCCCCGCCGGGATCGGGAAACTCCCCGTCTCCTCCGGCGCCGGCGCCTCGAACTGCTCGGGCTGCTGCTCCTCGTACCACTGCTCGTACTGGTCCTCGGACCCGTACGCCGGGTCGTACGACGGGTCGTAGCCCCCCTGGTAGTCGATGTCGCGCGGCGGCCGGAACCACGGGCTCTGGGCGCCCTGGACATCGGGCGGCAACTGCTCCTCGTAGCCCTCGAAGCCCCCCGGCCCCTCGTACGCCTCGTACCCCCGGGGTTCCGGCCGCCCGAAGCCGTTCGCCTGCCCGGGACCGCCCCTCTGCCCGGCGCCACCCGCCAGTTCGGGCCGCCGGCCGCCGGACGGGGCCGCGCCCGCGACGGCACCCTCGCCCGCGCCCTGCTCCAACACCGACGCCGCCGCCGACGACGCCAAAGACACCGACGGCAGCACCGCCGGCTCGATCCCCGCCGCCGCGAGACCCGACGGCGCCGTCTGCGCCAGCGGCACCCCGTACCGGGCCAGCCGCAGCGGCATCAGCGACTCCACCGGCGCCTTGCGCCGCCACGCCCGGCCGAACCGGGACCGCAGCCGCGCCTGGTACACCAGCCGCTCCTGCTCCAGCTTGATCACCTGCTCGTACGACCGCAGCTCCCACAGCTTCATCCGCCGCCACAGCAGGAACGTCGGCAGCGGGGAGAGCATCCAGCGGGTCAGCCGCACGCCTTCCATGTGCTTGTCGGCCGTGATGTCCGCGATCCGGCCGACCGCGTGCCGGGCCGCCTCCACCGACACCACGAACAGCACCGGGATCACCGCGTGCATGCCCACGCCCAGCGGGTCCGGCCAGGCCGCCGCGCCGTTGAACGCGATCGTCGCCGCGGTGAGCACCCACGCGGTCTGACGCAGCAGCGGGAAGGGTATGCGGATCCAGGTCAGCAGCAGGTCCAGCGCGAGCAGCACACAGATGCCCGCGTCGATGCCGATGGGGAAGACGTAACTGAAGTTACCGAAGCCCTTCTCCAGGGCCAGCTTCCGTACGGCCGCGTACGAACCCGCGAAGCCGATCCCGGCGATGATGACGGCACCGGTGACGACCACGCCGATCAGCACCCGGTGCATCCGTGTCAGCTTCAGTGGCGCGGCCACCCTGACTCCCCTCCCTGTGCGTGTTGTTGCGCGGAACAGAGTGGCACACATGTGCGGGTGAACGGACGCCCGGTCCGGAAGCCGCCGGGAACCGATGCGCGAGGGGCCCGGTCCGCGCCGGACCGGGCCCCTGGGAGGAGACGCGCAACCTCAGCTGTCGGCGGCCGACTTGAGGGAGGCTCCGGCCGAAGGCGACGACTTCCCGTCGGAATCCTTCGCGGCCTTCGCGTCCTTGGAGTCCTTCCCGCCCGGGTCCTTCGACGACGACTTCGACTCCGGCGTGGACTTGGACTTCGACGCGTCCGGCGACGCACCGGCGTCCGAGCCCCCACCGCCGCCCTTGTTCGCCGAGGTCACCGAGGCCACCGCCTCCTTCGCCGCCTTCTCCGCCAGCTTCACCAGGTCGTCGGCGTCCGGCGTCTTGTCGCCCGCCAGCCCCGCACCGTTGTAGTCGAGCGTGACGACCACGTTCTCCACGCGCGTGACGACCGTCTGCTGCTTGAAGGCGCCCTCCTTCTTCTTCAGGTCGTACCGCACCAGCGTCGCCTCGTCGCCCGTGCCCGGCACCGGCTGCGTCTTCGTCTGCTTCGCGCCCTCGACCGCCTGCGCGTCGGCGACCTGCTTGGTGAAGTAATCCCCCGCCCGCTTGTCGCCCTCGCCCCGCGAGGCGTCCGAGTCGAAGCGCAGCATCGCCACGTTCAGCCAGCGGAACTGCGAGCCCTTCACCCCGTTGTTGTCGAGGCTGTCCCACGAGCAGTTCCCACGGGCGTCCGTGTCGTCGGACGAGCCCGCCTTGCCCTTCACGCCCTTCGGGACAAGGTCCTCCAACGTCTTCTTCGACAGCACGGCACACGCGTCCGGCAGCTTCGCGTACGCCGCCTCGCGCACCGTGTCGGGCGACGAGGAGGCGGAGTCCGACGGGGCCGCGCTCGACGCCGGCTTCTTGGCGGCGGCGTCGTCACCGCCACCGTCGTCGGAGGAGCCGGAGGAGCAGCCCGCGGCGATCAGCATCGCCGGGACGACGACGGCCGCGCCCCACAGCAGCCTGCCGGGCCGGCGTCCGCCCCGCGGGCCGTGCCCCTCGTGCCCCGCGCCGTCCGCGGGCAGCTGCTCTCGACGGTCTCGCTGTGCAGGTCGGTGCATGGTTCCTTCACTCATGACGCTTGTGCTTCGTGCGGTCGGAACAGGTCCGAGGGGCCACGGTACGCGGTGGGAACAGCCCGCGGTTCCGGTTCGGACGCTTCCTCCCCGGGCCCCGACGTCCGCCGTGAAGCGGCTACCCCTCGAAGGAGTCGGCCAGTTGCCGCGCCAGATTCTGGGCCCTGTCCTGCATTTCCTTGCTTCCCGCGACCGTGCCGGTACGCGTCGGCTGCTCCTCGTACTGGACCGTCACGATCACGTTGGACGTGCGGAACACCACAGTCACGGTGCGCTGCTGGGTGGGGCTCAGGTCGTCGTCGAGGTACGCCTCGTCTCCCAGACCCTCGAGCAGGCGCGGCAGCACGGACGCGGAACCGGTGGCGCCCGGGGACGGGTCCGGGCTGCCGGAACCGGAGTGGCCGGCCCCCTCGGGCGACTTGGTCCCCTTCGCGCCCTTGGAACCCTTTGACCCCTGGGATGTCTTGGAGCCCTTCCCGGAGGCGGGCGCGCCGGAGCCCTGTGAGGGACTCCCGGAGGATGTCGTGTTCGGGCCGACGGAGGTGACGGCACCGTCGCGGGGAATGTCCGCCGCGTCCGCCTTCTCCCCGAAGACCCGCGCCGCGCTGTCGTCGTCGCTGACCGAGGCGTCGTACGACACGATCCGTTCGAAGTCGACGTAGAGCTGGTCCGAGGCCGAGTCGGACTCCGCCTTCCAGCGGCAGCCGGAGCGACGGTCGTTGTCGTAGGTGAGGGTCGCCGTGCCGTCGTACGCCTTCTCGCGCTGCTCCTCGTCCGTCAGCAGCTTCAACCCCGGCAGCAGCGCGTCGAGTTGATCGTGGTCGGCCACGGTGCAGGCGTCCGAGAGGGTGCTGTACCTGCCGGGCTGCGCGACCGGGGCGGACGTGGCGGTGCCGCCGGCCTTGTCGTCCTGGGCCGAGCCGTCGCCGGAGCCGCCGGTGCAGGCGGCGAGCAGGGCCGCGAGGAGCGCGACGGCGGCCGGGACGTACGCCTTCCGCTGCACGGTCAAGGCTCCTCTCGTCGGGTTCCCCGGGCCGGGTCCGGCGGGCGGGGTGGGGCGTGCCCTGCGGTTATTCGGTTGCCGCGCGGTGGGTGCCCCTGCGGACAATGTCTATCGCACGCGCTGCCGTGGGCGCCGGTCGGCTGTCCGGTTCGCCGAACTCGGCGACGGTTTTTGCGCTTTGGTGTCTCTGCGTCCTTCATGGGGAAACGCGGGGGATCGAGCAGTTTCGAGGAGTGGGGGACGGCATGTCGTACGTCGAGGTACCGGGCGCGAGAGTCCCGATCCGTATGTGGGCGGACCCGGCGTCGGTCGAGGACGCGGCGATGCAGCAGCTCCGCAACGTGTCGACGCTGCCGTGGATCGAGGGCCTGGCGGTCATGCCGGACGTCCACTACGGCAAGGGCGCGACGGTCGGTTCGGTCATCGCGATGCGGGACGCGGTGTGCCCGGCGGCGGTGGGTGTGGACATCGGCTGCGGCATGTCGGCGGTGCGCACGTCCCTGACCGTCAACGACCTCCCCGGGGACCTCTCCCACCTCCGCTCGCGGATCGAGCGGTCCATCCCGGTCGGCCGCGGCATGCACGACGACCCGGTCGACCCGTCCGGCTTCCACGGGCTGGCGACGGCGGGATGGGGGGACTTCTGGGCGCGGTTCGGGGGAGTCGCGGAAGCGGTCAGATTCCGTCAGGAACGTGCCACTAAGCAGATGGGAACGCTTGGCGGGGGAAATCACTTCGTCGAAGTGTGTACGGATACGACAGGTTCTGTCTGGCTGATGCTCCACTCCGGTTCCCGGAACATCGGCAAGGAACTGGCGGAGCACCACATCGGCGTGGCGCAGAAGCTCCCGCACAACCAGGGCCTGGTCGACCGCGACCTCGCCGTCTTCGTCGCGGACACCCCGCAGATGGCGGCGTACCGCAACGACCTGTTCTGGGCGCAGGAGTACGCGAAGCACAACCGCACGCTGATGATGGCGCTGCTGAAGGATGTCGTCCGCAAGGAGTTCAAGAAGGCGCGGCCCACCTTCGAGCAGGAGATCTCCTGTCACCACAACTACGTGGCTCAGGAGCGGTACGAGGGCATGGATCTGCTGGTCACCCGCAAGGGCGCGATCCGGGCGGGCTCCGGCGAGTACGGGATCATCCCGGGTTCCATGGGAACCGGCTCGTACATCGTGAAGGGTCTCGGGAACGCGGCCGCGTTCAACTCGGCCTCGCACGGCGCGGGCCGGCGGATGAGCCGCAACGCGGCCAGGCGTCGCTTCTCGACGAAGGACCTGGAGGAGCAGACGCGGGGTGTGGAGTGCCGCAAGGACTCCGGCGTCGTGGACGAGATCCCGGGTGCGTACAAGCCGATCGAGCAGGTCATCGACCAGCAGCGCGACCTGGTGGAGGTCGTGGCGAAGCTCAAACAGGTGGTGTGTGTGAAGGGTTGAGGCAGGTGGTGTGCGTCAAGGGCTGACGTACACCGGACCGCCCGACCGGTCGCGGCCCGCGGTTCCCCCCTTTTTTTGGGGGGCCGCGGGCCGCTCGTCGTCACCGCTCGCGGTGGACCTTCGTGTTGGAGGCCTGGGCGCGGGGGCGGACGACCAGGAGGTCGATGTTGACGTGGGACGGGCGGGTGACGGCCCAGGTGATCGTGTCGGCGACGTCGTCGGCGGTGAGGGGCTCGGCGACGCCCTCGTAGACCTTCGCGGCCCTCGTCCCGTCGCCCGCGAAGCGGGTCAGGGCGAACTCGTCGGTCTTCACCATGCCGGGGGCGACCTCGATCACCCGGACCGGGGTGCCGACGATCTCCAGGCGCAGCGTCTCGGCGAGCACGTGGGCACCGTGCTTGGCGGCGACGTAGCCCGCGCCGCCCTCGTACGTGCCGTGGCCGGCCGTGGAGGAGACGACGACCACCGTGCCGTCGCCGCTCGCGGTGAGCGCGGGGAGCATGGCCTGGGTCATGTGCAGGGTGCCGAGGACGTTCGTCTCGTACATCCGGCGCCAGTCCTCGGGGTCGCCGGTGGAGACCGGGTCGGCGCCGAGGGCGCCGCCGGCGTTGTTGACGAGGACGCCGAGGGTGGGGAAGGCGGTGGCGAACTCGTCCACCGCCGCGCGGTCGGTGACGTCGAGCGGGTAGGCCGTCGCGGAGTGACCGGCCGCGGTCAGTTCCGCGGCGAGTGCCTCGATGCGGTCCTTGCGGCGGGCGGTGAGGACGACGCGGTAGCCGGCGGCGGCGAGCTGCCGGGCCGTCGCGGCGCCGATCCCACTGCTCGCGCCGGTGACGACGGCGATGCGGGAGGCGGTGGAGGTCATGGGTGCTCCTGCGCGGTGTGGGGCGAGTGGCCGGGTGTGTCGGGTGCGGGTGCGAGTACGGGCGAGGGTGCGGGTGCGGGTGTGGTGAGAGACGGGTGCGGGGTCCAGGGGTCCGGGCGTGCGTCGTCGTCAGGATAGGCGGCCCGGTTCGGGGGGATGTGGGGTGGTGCCGGGCGGTGGAATGGCGGGGAGAGCGGCATCGTTGGGGAGGTATGGTTGAACCGTCAACAAACCGGAGGGTGAGCGGCCATGCAGTTCGGGATCTTCAGCGTCGGGGACGTCACCCCCGACCCGACCACGGGGCGCACGCCCACCGAGCGCGAGCGGATCAAGGCCATGGTCGCCGTCGCGCTGAAGGCCGAGGAGGTCGGCCTGGACGTCTTCGCCACCGGCGAGCACCACAACCCGCCCTTCGTGCCGTCCTCGCCGACCACGATGCTGGGCTACGTCGCCGCCCGCACCGAGCGGCTGATCCTGTCCACCTCCACCACCCTGATCACCACCAACGACCCGGTGAAGATCGCCGAGGACTTCGCCATGCTCCAGCACCTGGCCGACGGCCGGGTCGACCTGATGACGGGGCGCGGCAACACCGGCCCGGTCTATCCCTGGTTCGGGCAGGACATCCGCCAGGGCATCGACCTGGCGGTGGAGCATTACGCCCTCCTGCACCGGCTGTGGCGCGAGGACGTCGTCGACTGGGAGGGGAAGTTCCGCACGCCGCTGCAGGGCTTCACCTCCACGCCCCGCCCGCTGGACGGCGTGCCGCCGTTCGTCTGGCACGGCTCCATCCGCTCCCCGGAGATCGCCGAACAGGCCGCGTACTACGGCGACGGCTTCTTCCACAACAACATCTTCTGGCCCGCCGACCACACCAGGCGGATGGTCGAGCTGTACCGCAGCCGGTACGCCCACTACGGGCACGGCACGCCCGAGCAGGCGATCGTCGGGCTGGGCGGGCAGGTCTTCATGAGGAAGAACTCCCAGGACGCGGTGCGCGAGTTCCGTCCCTACTTCGACAACGCGCCGGTGTACGGGCACGGGCCGTCCCTGGAGGACTTCACCGAGCAGACGCCGCTGACCGTGGGCTCGCCGCAGCAGGTGATCGAGAAGACGCTGGCTTTCCGCGAGTACGCGGGCGACTACCAGCGCCAGCTCTTCCTCATGGACCACGCGGGGCTGCCGCTGAAGACCGTGCTGGAGCAGCTCGACATGCTCGGCGAGGAGGTCGTGCCGGTGCTGCGCGAGGAGTTCGCGGCCCGGCGCCCGGCGGGAGTCCCGGACGCGCCCGACCACGCGTCGCTGGTCACGGCGGCGAAGGACGCGGTGCGGGAGGACGCGGGGCGGGAGTAGGCAGTATGGGAGCGGGCGGCGCGGGAGCGGGCAGGGCAGGAGCGTGCGGGGCGGGGGAGACGGAGGGCGTGCGGCGCGGTGATCGCGCGCCCGGGTGTCTCGGCCGCGCCCCTCAGCGCGTGATCCGGCGCCGCCATGCGCGGCGGGCGCGGGTCAGCCGGAGGCCGGCGAAGAGCTGGTCGTAGCGGGCGGCGATCGGGACGGGGTCGTAGCGGCGGGCGCTGTCGAGGGCGGCCCCGGCCATACGGTGGCGCAGGTCGTCGTCGGCGATGAGATCGAGGATCGCGTCGGCGAGGGCGAGGGCGTCGCCGACGGGGACGAGGCGGCCGTCGACGCCGTCCGTGACGATCTCGGCGGGCCCCAGCGGGCAGTCCGTGCTGATCACCGGCACCCCGCAGCGCATCGCCTCCACCAGCGTCATCCCGAACGATTCCGCGTCCGAGGCGCTGACCACCAGGGACGCCCGCGCGAACTCCGTCTCGATCGGGGTGCGCGGCCCCATCAGCCGGGCCCGTCCGGTCAGCCCGAGGTCGTCGATCAAAGTCTCCAGCTGCTCATGGGCGTCGCCGCCGCCGTAGATGCGCAACTGCCAGTCGGGTTCCTTGGCCGCGACCGTGGCGAACGCCTCCAGCAGCAGGTCGTACCGTTTGCCCGGGGCGAGCCGGCCGGCCGCGGCGATCACCTTCGAGGTGCCGTCGGACGGCGGCACGTCGACCGGCGGTACGACGTTCGGCACCGACACCACCCGCACGCCGGGCAGCGGCATCCGCCTGCGGTACACCCGTGCGTCGGCCTCGGTCATCGTCACCAGCGCGTCCATGGACCGGTAGTGGCGGGCGAGTTCGGCGCGCAGCCGCTTGCCGTGCGCGTCGTGCCGCAGGTGTTCCTGGGCGATGCGCAGCGCGCGGCGGGGGCCGAAGCGGGCGAGGTAGACGTTGATGCCGGGCCGGGTGCCGATGAGCACGTCGGCGTCGCAGTCCGCGAGGTGGGCGCGCACGCGCAGGTCGGTGAGACGGGAGTACTGCCTGTGCCGCTTCTCGGTGGCGGGGAAGTCCTCGGCCGGCCGGGCGTACGCGGGATCGTCCAGGTCGGGGCTGCCCGGGCGGATGTCGACCAGGGCGACGAGGCGGACGCGCGGGTCGAGGTCGAAGCGGGGAGTGTCCCGGTGCCGGGACATGGAGACGATCTCCACGTCGTGGTCGTCGGCGAGCGCGGCGGCGAGGTTGAAGGTGGTGCGGACGGTGCCGCCGATGGCGTACGCGTTGTGCAGCAGGAAGGTGATCTTCCGACGGCGGCGGCGCCACAGGCGGAGGGCCAGCGCGGCGGCGGCCTTCCGGGCCGCCAGGCCCGGACCCGTACGGGGCGCCGTACGGGGCGCCGTACGGGTCTCCACACGGGTTTCCGCGCGGGTTGCCGTTCCGGCGCCCGCACCCGTAGGGGTCTCCGTGCCGGCGGCCGGACCCGTGCCCGTGGCCCGGCTCGTCGTGCTGGTCGTGCGGTTCATCCTGTGCCTTCCCGACGCGCTTCCTGACGGGGCCGCGCGATGCGTGACGTACGGGACACGGTGGCCCGGCGAGGTAAACCACCGGGCCGCTCGCGGTGAGAGGCGGGTAAGAAGCCCGCCCCCACCCCGGCCCATCCGGTGGGTACCCGGCCGTGGCCTTGGCAGACTGGTGGGGTGACCCAAACAGTTCTGCTGGCCGAGGACGACCGTGCCATCCGTCATGCCCTGGAACGCGCCCTGACACTCGAGGGTTACGAGGTGACCGCCGTGGCCGACGGGGTGGAGGCGCTCGCGCACGCCCACCGCACCCCGCCCGACGTGCTGCTTCTCGACGTGATGATGCCCGGCATCGACGGCTTGCAGGTCTGCCGTGTACTCCGTGCGGAGGGTGACCGTACGCCCATCCTGATGCTCACCGCGCTGGTCGAGACGGCGGACCGGATCGCCGGTCTGGACGCGGGCGCGGACGACTACGTCGTCAAACCGTTCGACGTGGAGGAGGTCTTCGCCCGGCTGCGCGCGCTGCTGCGGCGCACGGGCGGCGTCGGATACGGCGGGCCGCCCGTCACGCCCGAGGGCCCGCAGAACGGCGGGCCGGTGGTGCGGGCGGAGCGCGGGGGCGGCGGGCAGCTCGCGGCGGCGGGGCTGCGCATGGACGTCCAGGCGCGGCGGGCGTGGCGCGGGGAACGGGAGCTGGAACTCACCCGCACGGAGTTCGACCTGCTGGAACTCCTCGCGCGCAACGCCGGGATCGTGCTCGACCACGCGACGATCTACGACCGCATCTGGGGCTACGACTTCGGCCCCGGCTCGAAGAACCTCGCCGTGTACGTCGGCTACCTGCGGCGCAAGCTGGACGAACCGGGGGCGCCCGCGCTGATCCACACGGTGCGGGGTGTGGGGTACGTGCTGAGGGAGGACTAGTGGGCACGGGCCGTGACCGGCGGCCGGTCCGCGACCGGCGGCCCCGCGACCGGCGGCCCCGGTGAAGCGGCTCCTCGGCCGGTGGCGGCGGGTGTCGTCGCTGCGCACCACCTTCACCCTGTCGTTCGCGGCCGTCGCCGCCGGCGTCACCGTGCTGATCGGGTTCCTCAGTTACGGCGCCGCCGCGCGGCTCGTCCGCTTCGACGAGAAGACCGTCTTCTCGGAGCGCGTGGGGGACCTGCGCAACCAGGTGCGGCAGCAGCGCTTCGACTCCGACGACTTCGCCAAGGACGACCCCGACCGGGACGGCCCGCGCGCCTCGATCTTCCGCTCCAACCGGATGGACATCCAGGTCATCGGCCCGGACGGGGGGGTCGTCGACCCCGGCAAACCCCGGCTGCCCGTCGACGCGACCGGCCGGCGCATGGCCGGTGCCGCGAGCGCGGGTCAGCTCGTCGAGCAGGGCGAGATCGCGGTCGCCGGGGACTTCTACCGCGTGGCGATCGTCTCGCTGGGCGGCGGCCGGGGCGCGGTCCAGGTGGCGCAGGAGTTCAGCGACACCGAGGACCTGCTGCGGGAGCTGCAGAAACGGACGGTCTCGCTGGTCGCCGCCGTGGTGATCGGGTCCGGCCTGTTCGGCTGGTGGCTGGCCCGGCGGATCACGCGGCGGCTGGTCCGGCTCACCGCGGCGGCGGAGGACGTGGCCCGCACCCGGCGGCTCGGCATCCAGGTGCCGGTGACGGGACACGACGAGGTGGCCCGGCTCGGCCGCTCGTTCGACCGGATGCTCGGCCGGCTGGCCCAGTCGGAGGAGGACCAGCGACGGCTGGTGCAGGACGCGGGGCACGAGCTGCGGACGCCGCTGACCTCGCTGCGGACCAACATCTCGCTGCTGCGCCGCATCGACGAACTGCCGCCCTCCGCACGGGAGGAGCTGGTCGCCGACCTCGCGCAGGAGTCCCGGGAACTGACGGACCTCGTCAACGAACTCGTCGACCTCGCGGCCGGACAGTCGGACACCGAACCGGTGCAACGGGTCGCGCTGGGCGACATCGCGGAGGACGTGGCGGTGATCGCCCGCCGTCGCACCGGCCGGGAGGTGAACGTCCGGGTCACCGGCGACACGACGGTGGACGGACGGGCGTCGGCACTCCAGCGGGCGATGTCGAACCTGGTCGACAACGCGGTGAAGTTCGACCGCGCCGGAACCGCCCCCATCGGCATCACGGTGGCCGGGGCGGCGCACCGGGGGGCCACCCGCACGGACGCGGCGCCGCCGCCCCGCGCGAGCGCGGTCCGGGTGGAGGTGCTGGACCGGGGACCGGGCGTGGCGGAAGGGGACCTGCACCGGATCTTCGACCGCTTCTACCGCACGGCCGACGCACGCAGCCTGCCGGGATCGGGCCTCGGCCTGTCGATCGTCCGGGAAGTGGCGACGTCGCACGGGGGAGCGCCGTTCGCCTACCGGCGCGAGGGGGGCGGCTCGGTCATGGGCTTCACGGTGACGGGGGCTCCGCCGGGCGGTGAGTGAGGCCGGCCCGCAACGTCCCTGTTCCGTACCGGGGTTCGCGATCCGGCAGTGGTCTGTCACGAGGGCGTGTCAGAAACCGGCCGACGCGAACTGCCCGGCGCTGTCGCGCATCACAGTGATGCGTACGCACGTACCAACGTGCCGAGTTCCCGACACCGTGAACCGTGATCCCCGTGCCGAAGCGCAGAAAGCACTCGAAGTGCCGCAAGCGCTCGAAGGAGAAGAGAAACATGCGCGCTCAGAAGCAGGTCGCCGTCGTGACCGTGGCCCTCGTGGCAGGTCTGTCGCTCACCGCCTGCCAGGGCGGTGGATCCTCGCACAGCGGTTCCCGGCACTCCGGCACCGGCAAGAGCGGCCACAGCAGGACCTCCACCCACAAGACCACCACGCACAGGAAGTCCGTGCGCGGCGCGGCCGCCGGCGCCGGTGCCGGTGCCGTCGGTTCGTCCCGCTCGTCCGGTCACAACTGCACGACCTCCGGGCTCGGCTTCAGCACGTCCGGGGGCATGGGCGAGGGCACCCTCATCGTCAACCTCAAGAACACCGGGTCCGTGTCGTGCACGTCGCAGGGCTTCCCCGGGGTAGACCTCGCGGGCAAGGACGGCACCGTCAGCGCCACCCGCAGCAAGCTCGGCACGCCGCACGTGATCGTTCCGTCGGGCCAGGAGACCCGCTTCACCCTGCACTTCACGCCGAACACCGGCGGCGGCAGCGGTACGACCTTCACCCGCCTCGTCGTCACCCCGCCGGGCGAGACCCACTCCACGACGCTGCCCGTCCACCTGAACGTCGGCGTCTTCGACAGCACCACCCCGACGATCACGGTCGACCCCGTCGGCACCGGCAAGTAGACATGCGCACCGGGGGACCGGCCGTGGCCGGCGGTCCTCAGCCGACCACCGGGCTGCGGCGCTCCACGAGGACGACGTCGCGCCAGCGCCCGCGGTGCCGGCCGACGTGCTCGCGCACGCCGATGACGCGGAAGCCCAGGCGTGCGTGCAGGGCGAGGCTGGCGGCGTTCTCCGGGAAGATCCCGGACTGGACGGTCCAGATCCCGGCCGCCTCCGTGGACGCGATCAGCGCCCGCAGCAGCGCGGAGGCGACGCCCCGGCCGCGGGCGCCCGGGTGGACGTACACCGAGTGCTCGACGACACCGGCGTACGCGCACCGGTCGGAGACCCGCGCCACGGCGACCCACCCGAGCACCGCCCCGGAGCCGTCCGTCCTCGCCCCGTCCAGCGCGACGAACCGGTGTTCGGGCAGCTTGGCGGCGTCGAAGGCCGGCCAGGCGGGTGCGGTCGTCTCGAAGGTGGCGTCACCCTCGTCGATGCCCGCGCGGTAGATCGCCAGGACCTGGCCCGCGTGCGCGACGGTCATCGGCACGACGCGCACGGCGGCCGTCCCGGGCCGCTCCGCGGCGGTGAAGGGGTGCTCCGTGAGCGGCGTGCGGCACGGCGCCGCGGCGTCGTTCGTGTGCGACATGCGTCCACGGTGGCACACGCCGACGCGGCGACGCACCGCTCCGCCTGTGTCCCGGCCGCGTACGTCGCGCCCGCGGTCAGCCGCACCCTCAGCCGCCGCGCGGCGCGTACATGAGGACCGCCATCCCCGCGAGGCACACGAGCGCGCCGATCACGTCGTAACGGTCGGGGCGGTACCCGTCGGCGACCACGCCCCACGCGATCGACCCGGCGACGAAGATCCCGCCGTACGCGGCGAGGACCCGCCCGAAGTGGTCGTCGCTCTGGAAGGTGGCCACCAGCCCGTACAGCCCCAGCGCGACGACCCCCGCCCCGATCCACACCCACCCCCGGTGCTCACGCACCCCCTGCCACACGAGCCAGGCACCCCCGATCTCGAACAGCGCGGCGACGCAGAACAGGGCGAGGGAGCGGGCGACGAGCACGGCGGGGGGCTTTCCGGGAGGTGACGGGGGTGGGCGCGGGGCAGCCGACCGGGACGGGCTCCGAAGACCCCGCCCGCACCCTCACGAGAACCTGGGGCCTCTCGTTTGGATCATTCCGGCGTCGCGGGGTCCGGCACGCGCCTGTGCGGCGTTGTCGTCGGTTGCCGGGGCTCCGCCCTGGCGTCCTTCTCCGCCTCGCCGCCGCACGCACCGGACCCCGCTCGGGTCGGTCGAAGACGCACCGCGCCTCCCGGCCGGCCTGATCCGAACGAAAGCCCCTAGGGCCACACCAGGCAGTACGGCTGGTGTCCCGCCTCGTGCAGGCGGTGGCTGAAGTCCTGCCATTCGTGGAGGAGTTGGTAGACGTTGAACGCGTCGCGGGGGCCGCCGCGGTCGGGGACCGTGGACCAGATGAAGGCGGCCGCGCCGACCGCCTCCTCGCCTATGCCGCGCAGCGGGTCGACGACCGTCATCGGGAGTTTCACGACCGCGTAGTCGGGGTGCAGGACCACCAGTTCGAGCGGGGGGACCTTGTGCAGCGGTACGCCCTCTATGCCGGTGAGGACCATCGCCGCCATGGTCTCCGGCTTGATCTTGGTGAACATGCCGCCCATGCCGAGCTCGTCCCCGCCGAGCTCCTCGGGGCGCATCGAGATCGGGACACGGGCCGCCGTGGCGCCGTCGGGCGCGCCGAAGTACTTGTACGTCACCCCCACCCGACCACCATTCCCGCTTCCTGCGCCGAATCCATCCGGCCTGTGGTCAGCCCTACGGTTCGCATGGTCCATGCCATCCATACGCGCCAGCCGCTCGATTCGCTCAGGTTCCGCCGGTGAAGCCCCCGCCGGTGCGGGCTCCGGACCCTGTGTCCGAGCCGACTGCGACGGCTGGGATGCCTGTGACGGTTGAGAAGTCTGTGACGGTTGAGATGCCTGCGGCGGCTGAGAGGTCTGTCGTGCTTGCTGCTGGTCTGTCGTCTCCTCCGCGTCGCGTCGGTGCCTTCCCCGCCGGGCACGCCGAGGACCCCGGTCATCGGTCCCCTCGCCCAGTCCGCCACCGCGATGCATATCTCCACCCGACTGCTTTTCTAGGACTCGTGGTCCCCGCCGCGCAACCCGATCATCGTGTCAGTGACCTCCCCCACGGCCGCTCGCCGAAACGTGCGGTGAAACACCAGTCCGCGGGATCTTCGACGCCTCTGACACCATGGCTCATGTGAGCTATCCGTACGAAGCCCCAGTTTCGCAGACTCTTTTCCGACGCGCCGAGGCCGTCACGCCGGGCGGCGTGAACTCTCCGGTGCGCGCCTTCGGCGCCGTGGGCGGTACGCCCCGGTTCATGGTGTCCGGCACCGGTCCCTATCTGACCGACGCCGACGGCAGGGAATACGTGGACCTCGTGTGTTCCTGGGGACCCATGATCCTCGGCCACGCCCGTCCCGAGGTGATCGCGGCCGTCCGGGAGGCCGTCGCCCGCGGCACCTCCTTCGGCACCCCGGGCGAGGGCGAGGTCGCGCTCGCGGAGGAGATGGTCGCCCGGGTCGCGCCCCTGGAGCAGGTCCGGCTGGTGTCCAGCGGCACCGAGGCCACCATGTCCGCCATCCGTCTCGCACGCGGGTTCACGCGGCGCGCGAAGGTGGTGAAGTTCGCCGGGTGCTACCACGGGCACGTCGACTCCCTCCTCGCCGCGGCCGGCTCCGGCGTCGCCACCTTCGCCCTGCCCGACACCCCCGGCGTCACCGGCGCCCAGGCGGGCGACACGATCGTGCTGCCGTACAACGACCTCGACGCCGTGCGCGCCGCCTTCGCCGCGCACCCCGGTGAGATCGCCTGTGTGATCACCGAGGCCTCGCCCGGCAACATGGGGGTCGTCCCACCGCTGCCCGGCTTCAACCAGGGGCTGCGCGACCTGTGCCGGGACAACGGCGCCCTGTACATCTCCGACGAGGTGATGACGGGCTTCCGCACCAGCCGTGCCGGGTGGTACGGCGTCGACGGCGTCGAGCCCGACCTGATGACCTTCGGCAAGGTGATGGGCGGCGGCTTCCCCGCCGCCGCGTTCGGCGGTCGTGCCGACGTCATGGCGCACCTCGCCCCGGCCGGCCCCGTCTACCAGGCCGGCACCCTCTCCGGGAACCCGGTCGCCACCGCCGCCGGCCTCGCCCAGCTGCGGCTCCTCGACGACGCGGCGTACGCCACGGTCGACGCGGTCTCCGAGCGACTGCGGGCGCTGGTGACCGAGGCGCTCACCAAGGAGGGCGTCGCGCACACCGTGCAGAACGCCTCCAACATGTTCTCCGTCTTCTTCACCGACCGTCCGGTGCGGAACTACGACGACGCCAGGGCGCAGGAGTCGTACCGCTTCACCGCGTTCTTCCACTCGATGCTCGCCCAGGGCGTCCACCTTCCCCCTTCCTCCTTCGAGTCCTGGTTCGTGTCGACGGCGCACGACGACCGGGCCCTGGAGCGGATCGCCGACGCCCTTCCGGCGGCGGCCAGAGCAGCAGCGGAGGCCACGGCCGCATGAGCACCCCGACAGACGACAGAAGCGGTGAGATCACCGTCGTGCACGTGATGCGGCACGGCGAGGTGGAGAACCCCGACGGCCTTCTGTACGGGCGGCTGCCCGGGTACCACCTCTCCGAGCTGGGCCGGAAGATGGCCGAGCGGGTCGCCGAGCACCTCACGACCCGTGACATCACGCATGTCGTGGCCTCCCCGCTGGAGCGGGCCCAGGAGACGGCGACACCCATCGCCAAGGCGCACGGCCTCGACCTCGCCACGGACGAACGGCTGATCGAGGCGGAGAACGTCTTCCAGGGCAAGACCTTCGGCGTCGGCGACGGCGCGCTGCGGCGGCCGGCCAACTGGAAGCACGTCGTCAACCCGTTCAAGCCGTCCTGGGGCGAGCCGTACGTGGACCAGGTCGTCCGGATGATGGGCGCGCTGCACGCCGCGAGGGACGCGGCGCGGGGGCACGAGGCGGTGTGCGTCAGTCATCAGCTGCCGATCTGGACCCTGCGGTCGTACGTGGAGAAGCGGAGGCTGTGGCACGATCCGCGCAAGCGGCAGTGCACGCTCGCGTCGTTGACGACGTTCACGTTCCAGGGCGACCGGATCGTCTCGGTGGGTTACACCGAGCCGGCCCGCGACCTGGTTCCGCCGCACCTTCTGGCCGGGGCCAGGGCGAAGGGGAACACCAAGGCGTTCGGCGCCTGACGGCGTGACAGCGTTTCGGGGGCGCGCCCGACCGTCCGGGCGCGCCCCCGGGCGGTCGAGCGCGGGCGGTCGAGCGTGGGCGGGCGGCGCGGTGCAGGGCCGGTTGTCCGAGCCGCCCCCGCGCCCTTCTCCCGGCGGGACGCCGTCCCCGCCGGGGGCACCGCCCTGCGCCCTGTCCCCTGTTGAGCCAAATGATCGTATTTTCGTAACAACTGGTCGATAATCATCCCCCGAACGGAACCCCTGGCTCGCCCCCGCCCTCTACCTCTGTGTCAGCTGGGAGTCAGCTGAGCGGAAGCTGAGTGCAGTGAGATCGAGGGGCCGCCCCATGGGGAACATCAGCCGGCGAGGAATGATCGGGCTCGGCGCGGGGGCCGCTGCGGCGATGGGACTCGCCGCGTGCGGCGGGAACGACGACGCCTCCGGGCACGCCGCCGGTTCCGGCGGGCACGGGAAGCAGAAGTCCGGGACCCCCAAGCCCACCGCGCGCCCCATAGGCGACGGCTCCACCTCCGACACCGGTCCCCAGCCGCACCAGCCCGGCAAGCCCGAGCCGCTGGAGCCGGGGCAGACCCCTCCGCAGTTCGTGATCTTCTCCTGGGACGGCGCCGGCGAGGTCGGCAACGGACTCTTCCCGCGCTTCCTGAAGCTCGCCCGGGAGCACGACGCGCACATGACGTTCTTCCTCTCCGGGCTGTATCTGCTCCCGGAGTCGAAGAAGCGCCTGTACCACGGGCCGAACAACGCGCCCGGTGCCTCCGACATCGGCTACCTCACCGACGAGCACATCAAGCTCACGCTGAAGTACACACGCCAGGCATGGCTCGACGGCCACGAGATAGGCACCCACTTCAACGGCCACTTCTGCTCCGGCCACGGCACCGTCGCCAACTGGACGCCCAAGCAGTGGCACAGCGAGATAGACCAGGCCAAGTCCTTCGTCAAGGAGTGGCGGACCAACACCGGCTGGACCGACCTGCCCTCGCTCCCGTTCGACTACGACAAGGAGCTCGTCGGCGGCCGCACCCCCTGCCTGCTCGGCCAGGACAACCTGCTCCCGACCGCGCGCGAGCTCGGCTGGCGCTACGACGCCTCCTCGCCCGGCGGCCGCCAGCGCTGGCCCGTGCGGCGGAACCGGGTGTGGGACCTGCCCCTGCAGGGCGTGCCGTTCCCGGGCCACAGCTTCGAGGTCCTCTCGATGGACTACAACATGCTGGCCAACCAGTCCGTCAACTCCACCAAGGCCCCGCCGTCGAACTACCCGGGCTGGCGCACCCAGGCCGCGAACGCCTACATCAACGGCTTCAAGCGGGCCTACGAGTCCAACCGGGCGCCCTTCTTCATCGGCAACCACTTCGAGGAGTGGAACGGCGGCATCTACATGGACGCCGTCGAGCAGGCGTTCACGCACATCGCCCGGGAGAAGGAGAAGGGCGCCGACGTGCGCATGGTCTCCTTCCGCCAGTTCGTGGACTGGCTCGACGTGCAGCGCCCCGAGATCGTCGAGAAGCTCCAGTCGCTCGATGTCGGCCAGAAGCCGGCCGGCGGCTGGAAGGAGTTCCTCAAGGACGACACCGGCACGGGCAAGGGCACAGGAACCGGCAAGGGCAAGGGCACTGGTACGGGTACCGGAAAGGGCTCCGAGGACGCCGCCTGACGTGCGCACCCTGCCTGAAATGCGGGTTTCCGTCCGCGAGGGGGGCGCGGAAGATCCCGGGAACGGACATGCGAAACTTTTCACATGACCGCCGCCTGCCGTGCCCCCCAGCACCCGAACCGCATCGTGAGCCGCCGTCGCAGCCGTCGTCGCACCGCCCTGGCCGGCGCCGGGGCCGCCGTCGCGGCACTCCTGCTGACCGCCTGCGGCTCCGGCGGGGTGTCCGGGGGATCGGGGAACACCAACTTCGTGGCCGGCAAGGACGGCATCGACACCGCCGGCGAGGGTGACCGCCAGACCGCGCCCGACCTGTCCGGCAGGACCATCGACGGCAAGCAGCTCGACGTCGCCGACTACAAGGGCAAGGTCGTCGTCGTGAACGTCTGGGGCTCCTGGTGCTCGCCCTGCCGGGCCGAGGCCGACAGCTTCGCCAAGGTCGCCAAGGAGAGCGCGAGCAAGGGCGTGCAGTTCGTCGGCATCAACACGCGGGACACCAGCACCACCCCCGCCGTCGAGTTCGAGAAGGCCCACGGGATCACCTATCCGAGCCTGTACGACCCCGCCGGCCGGCTCCTGCTGCGCTTCCGGAAGGGCACGCTCAACCCGCAGGCCATCCCCTCCACGCTGATCCTCGACCGGGACGGCAGGATCGCCGCGCGGACGCTGCAGCCACTGAGCGAGGAAAAGCTGCACGAGATGCTCGACCCGGTCGTAGCGGAGAAGTGACACCGTGCTCCTCGCCGCAGCCACCGACCCGAACATGACGGTCCGCAACGGAGCCCTGCTCCTCGCGGTCCCGGTCGCCGTACTCGGGGGCCTCGTCTCCTTCTTCTCCCCGTGCGTCCTGCCGCTCGTCCCCGGCTACCTCTCCTACGTGACCGGCGTGACCGGCACCGATCTGGCCGAGGCCCGGCGCGGCCGGATGGCCGGCGGGGCCGCGCTCTTCGTCGCCGGGTTCACCGTGGTGTTCGTCTCCGGCGGGGCGCTCTTCGGCTACTTCGGGCAGACGCTCCAGGAGTACAGCGGCACCCTCTCCAAGGTGCTCGGCGGCCTGATGATCGCCCTCGGCGTCTTCTTCATGGGCCTGATGCCCTGGCTCACCCAGCGCGAGTTCCGCTTCCACCGCCGCCCCACCGCCGGGCTGATCGGCGCGCCCGTCCTCGGCGCGCTGTTCGGCATCGGCTGGACGCCGTGCATCGGCCCGACCCTCGCCTCCGTGCTCGCCCTCTCCTCCAACGAGGCGAGCGCGGGCCGCGGGGCCATACTGACCGTCGCCTACTGCCTCGGTCTGGGCGTACCGTTCGTGCTCGCCGCCGTGGCCTTCCGCAAGGCGCTCGGCGCCTTCGGCTGGGTCAAGCGGCACTACGTGTGGGTCATGCGGCTCGGCGGCAGCATGATGATCGCCACGGGGGTACTGCTGCTGACCGGCGCCTGGGACCACCTGGTGCAGGAGATGCAGACCTGGTCCAACGGCTTCACTGTGGGGATCTGATCGATGAGCGAGTCCACGACCACCGACGCGGCACGGCAGCCGGCCAACGCGGACGGTGAGGACCACGACCTCGGTGCCGCCGGCTCCCAGCTGTCCACCGCCCCCACCGACACCGTCGTACCCGGCTCCTTCGGCGGGGTCCGCGGGCCCGGCGCCAAGGGCCGCCTCGTCTGGACCCTGCGCGAGATCACCGGCTGGGCCCGCTGGTTCTGGCGGCAGCTGACCTCCATGCGGGTCGCGCTGATCCTGCTCTTCCTGCTCTCCCTGGGCGCGATCCCCGGCTCGCTGATCCCGCAGTCGGGCACCGACGCGCTCAAGGTCGAGTCGTTCAAGGCCGCCCACACCACGCTCGGGCCCGTCTATGAACGGCTCGGACTGTTCCACGTCTACAGCTCGGTGTGGTTCTCCGCGATCTACATCCTGCTCTTCGTCTCCCTCATCGGCTGCATCATCCCGCGCACCTGGCAGTTCGTCGGCCAGCTCCGCGGCCGCCCGCCGGGCGCCCCGCGCCGGCTGACCCGGCTGCCCGCGTACGCGACCTGGCGCACCGACGCCGAGCCCGAGACGGTGCGCGCCGCCGCGCTCGACGCGCTGCGCCGGCGCCGCTTCCGCTCCCACGTCGTCGGGGACGCGGTCGCCGCCGAGAAGGGGTACGTGCGCGAACTCGGCAACCTGCTCTTCCACATCGCGCTGATCGTGCTGCTCGTCTCCTTCGCCTGGGGCCAGCTCTACAAGTCCGACGGCGACAAGCTGGTGATCGAGGGCGACGGCTTCGCCAACACGCCCACGCAGTACGACGACATCAAGTCCGGCAGCCTCTTCGGCTCCGACGACCTCGTCCCCTTCAGCTTCGACCTGAAGAGCTTCACCGGCACCTACGAGCGCACCGGCCCCAACCGGGGCACCCCGCGCACGTACGAGGCGGCGCTCACCTACCGCGAGGGCGCCGACGGCGTGCAGAAGAAGACCACGGTCCAGGTCAACCACCCGCTGCACATCGGCGACTCCAAGGTCTACCTGGTCAGCCACGGCTACGCCCCGGTCGTCACCGTGCGCGACGCCAAGGGCAAGGTCGTCTTCCACCAGGCCGTGCCGCTGCTGCCGAGCGACTCCAACGTCACCTCGCAGGGCGCTATCAAGGTGCTCGACGGCTACACCAACGCCCAGGGGAGGAGCGAGCAGCTCGGCTTCGCCGCGTTCTTCGTGCCGACCTTCGCGGGCGCCGGCAAGGGCACGATGGTGTCCCAGTTCCCGTCGCTGGACAATCCGGTGCTCGCGCTGACGGCATACCACGGGAGCCTCGGCTCGGACTCCGGCATCCCGCAGAACGTGTACCAGCTCGACACCTCGCACGCGAAGCAGTACAAGACCGCCGACGGCGACATCTTCAAGGACCGGCTGGCGCCGGGACAGACCATGAAGCTGCCGGGCGGCAACGGCTCGATCACCTTCGAGAAGGACATCAAGGAGTGGGCCGGCTTCCAGATCGTCCAGGAGCCCGGCAGCGTCTGGGCGCTGGCCGGGGCCGTCACCGCGATCCTGGGTCTGGCCGCCTCGCTGTTCATCTCGCGCCGGCGGGTGTGGGTACGGGCCGTGCGGGGTGCCGACGGCGTCACGGTCGTGGAGATGGCGGGCCTGGGCCGCAGCGAATCCGCGAAGCTCCCGCAGGAGCTGGGCGACCTGGCCGCCCGCATCCACGCGCAGGCTCCGACGGCTCCGACGGCGCCGCCCGGGACCGGCCCGGCCGATGACGACGCCGAACCGGGCGCCGCCGAGCCCGCCGAGCCCGACGCGGGCGCCCAGGACTCCGACGCCGCCGCCACGTCCGTCGCCGACACTTCCGCCGCCGACACCCCCGCCGCCGGCCCGTCCGACGCCGACACCTCCGACGGGGATCCGGACGCCGCCGGACCCACCGTTTCCGCCACTGAAGGGGCAGAGAAGCAGTGAACAGCCTCGCCGCCACCAACGAACACCTCGCGAGCGTCAGCAATACGCTCATCTACTCCTCGATGGCCGTCTACACCCTGGCCTTCTTCGCCTACATCGCCGAATGGCTGTTCGGCAGCCGCAGCAAGGTGGCCCGCACGGCCAACGCGCTGACCGCGGACGGAGCCGGGGCGGCAGGCGCACAGGGCCCGGCGGTCACCGTCCGGTCGGCGGGCGGCACCGCCGTCCTGGACCGCCCGCAGGTCGTGGTCCGCGCCGCGGCCGGTTCCCGCGACGTGCCGGACGGGCCCGGCGCCCACGGCGGCGACGAGCAGGGCGACATGTACGGCAGGATCGCCGTCTCGCTCACCGTGCTCTCGTTCCTCATCGAGTTCAGCGGCGTTCTCACCCGCGCCCTGTCGGTGCGACGGGCGCCGTGGGGCAACATGTACGAGTTCAACATCACGTTCTCCACGGTCGCGGTCGCCGTCTTCCTGCTCCTGCTCCTGCTGCGCAAGAACGTCCGCTGGCTCGGCCTGCCGCTGATCACCACGGTCCTGCTCGACCTGGGGCTCGCGGTCACCGTGCTCTACACGGCGAGCGACCAGCTCGTCCCCGCGCTGCACTCGTACTGGCTCTACATCCACGTCTCCACCGCGATCTTCTGCGGCGCGGTGTTCTACGTCGGGGCCGTCGGCACGATCCTCTACCTGTTCAAGGACTCCTACGAGAACAAGCTGGCGAACGGCGGCACGCCGGGCCGTTTCGCCACGTCCGTCCTCGAACGCCTGCCGGCATCCGCCTCCCTGGACAAGTTCGCGTACCGGATCAACGCGGCCGTCTTCCCGCTGTGGACGTTCACGATCATCGCGGGCGCGATCTGGGCGGGCGACGCGTGGGGCCGCTACTGGAACTGGGACCCCAAGGAGACCTGGTCCTTCATCACCTGGGTCGCCTACGCGTGCTACCTGCACGCCCGCGCCACGGCCGGCTGGAAGGGCCGCAAGGCCGCCTACATCGCCCTGATCGCCTTCGGCTGCTGGCTCTTCAACTACTACGGCGTCAACATCTTCGTCTCGGGCAAGCACTCGTACGCCGGCGTGTGAGCCCCGCGCCCCGGCAGAGGGGCGCGGGGAACGGGGCGGGCCGGGGCGCCCGAGGGGGAGCGAAGGTTTTCGCTCAGCCCTCCGCGTCCCGCTTCTTCCCGTCCTCCCCGAGGGACTTCAGGAACTCGGGGTTGTCGTCGGGGGCCACCCAGCGGCCGCCGCCGGCGGCACCGGCGGTGGCGCCCCGCCGCCGCTTCCCCGCCACCAGCCACGCCACCGGTCCCACCAGCACCTCGCCGAACAGCAGGATCACGATCACCCAGACCACCTTCGGCAGCCCTCGTACCTCTTCCTCGGGGGTGTTCAGGCAGTCCACGAAGGCGTAGATCCACAGGGCCAGCATCAGCAGCAACGGCAGGTACCTGAGCATGGTCGCGCGATCCCCCAGAGGGCCGAAGGCGGTGCCGGGGCGGTGCGGGCCCCGGTGACGGGACCCGGCGGGCCGCGGCGGGCGGGACCGTCTCGGCCCCGGTGACGGGCCCAGGTTAGCCGGTGACGGATACTGGGACGCATGGCTTACGACGATCTTCGCTCCCTGCTCCGGGCGCTGGAACGCGAGGGCGACCTCAAGCGCATCAAGGCCGAGGTCGACCCGTACCTGGAGGTCGGGGAGATCGCCGACCGGGTGCAGAAGTCCGGCGGTCCCGCCCTCCTCTTCGAGAACGTCAAGGGCAGCGCGATGCCCCTGGCGATGAACGTGTTCGGCACCGACCGCCGCCTCCTCAAGGCCCTCGGCCTGAAGTCGTTCGGAGACATCTCCGACCGGATCGGCGGCCTGCTCAGGCCCGAACTGCCGCACGGCTTCGTCGGCGTCCGCGAGGCCTTCGGCAAGCTCGGCGCGATGGCGCACGTCCCGCCGAAGAAGGTCAAGGGCGACAGCGCCCCCGTGCAGGAGGTCGTGCTGCGCGGCGACGACGTCGACCTGAACGCGCTGCCCGCGCTGTTCACCTGGCCCCAGGACGGCGGCTCCTTCTTCAACCTGGGCCTCACCCACACCAAGGACCCCGAGTCGGGCATCCGCAACCTGGGCCTCTACCGCCTCCAGCGGCACGACGCGCGCACCATCGGCATGCACTGGCAGATCCACAAGGACAGCCGCAACCACTACCAGGTCGCCGCCCGCCGCGGCGAACGGCTCCCCGTCGCCATCGCCTTCGGCTGCCCGCCCGCCGTGACCTACGCCGCCACCGCCCCGCTGCCCGGCGACATCGACGAGTACCTGTTCGCCGGCTTCCTCGCGGGCCGGCGCATCGAGATGGTCGACTGCAGATCCGTTCCGCTCCAGGTCCCGGCGCAGGCCGAGGTCGTACTGGAGGGCTGGCTGGAGCCCGGCCGGATGCTCCCCGAGGGCCCGTTCGGCGACCACACCGGCTTCTACACCCCGCAGGAGCCGTTCCCCGCGCTCACGATCGACTGCGTGACGATGCGCAGGCGCCCCCTGCTCCAGTCGATCGTGGTCGGCCGCCCCCCGACGGAGGACGGCCCGCTGGGCAGGGCCACGGAACGCTTCTTCCTCCCCCTGCTCAAGATCATCGTGCCGGACATCGTGGACTACCACCTCCCCGAGGCCGGCGGCTTCCACAACTGCGCGATCGTCTCGATCGACAAGAAGTACCCCAAGCACGCCCAGAAGGTCATGCACGCGGTGTGGGGCGCCCACATGATGTCGCTGACCAAGCTGATCGTGGTCGTCGACGCCGACTGTGACGTCCACGACCTGCACGAGGTCGCCTGGCGCGCCCTCGGCAACACCGACTACGCCCGCGACCTCAGCGTCGTCGAGGGCCCCGTCGACCATCTCGACCACGCCTCCTACCAGCAGTTCTGGGGCGGCAAGGCGGGCATCGACGCCACGCGCAAGTGGCCCGAGGAGGGGTACACGCGCGACGGGGGCTGGCCCGAGATGGTCCTGTCGGACCCCGAGACGGCGGCGAGAGTCGACCGCCGGTGGAAGGAGTACGGACTGTGACCAGCGCCTCCGCCGCCCTGCCCCAGCAGCCGGGACGCACCAAGGCGTTCCTGCGCCTGGTGATGATCGAGCACTCCGTCTTCGCGCTCCCCTTCGCCTACATCGCCTCCCTCAGCGCGATGTACGAGTGGGACGAGAACATCCACTGGGGCCGGCTCCTGCTCGTCACCGTCGCCATGGTGGGGCTGCGGACGTTCGCCATGGCCGCGAACCGGATCATCGACCGCGAGATCGACGCACGCAACCCGCGCACCGCCCACCGCGAACTCGTCACCGGCGCGATGTCGGTCAAGCACGCCTGGACCGGCGCCCTCGTCGCCCTCGTCGTCTTCCTGGGCGCCGCCGCGGCGCTCAACCCGCTCTGCCTGGCCCTGGCCCCCGTCGCCGTGATCCCGATGGTGGTCTACCCCTACGGCAAGCGGTTCACCAACTTCCCGCAGGCCATCCTCGGCCTCGCCCAGGCGATGGGCCCGATCGGCGGCTGGCTGGCGATCAGCGGCTCCTGGTCCTGGGACGCGGTGATCCTCGGCCTGGCCGTCGGCATCTGGATCGGCGGCTTCGACCTGATCTACGCCTGCCAGGACGTGGAGACCGACCGTGAGGTCGGCGTCCGGTCCGTGCCCGCCCGCTTCGGCATCCCCGCCGCGATCTGGGGCGCCCGGGCCTGCCACACCGTCACCACCGCCCTCTTCGTCTGGTTCGCCCTCGCCACCGACGCCGGCCCCTTCTTCTGGCTCGGCCTGGTGATCGTCGCCGGCGCGTTCGTCTACGAACACACCCTGGTCCGCCCCCACGACCTGACCCGTCTGAATCGGGCGTTCTTCAGCGTCAACGGTTTCATCGGTATCGCCCTCTTCCTCTGTGCCCTGCTCGATCTGCTGGTACGCGGTCTGACCGTGTAGCGGCCGGCGTGCGGGGCAGCATTCGCCGTCGGCGCACGCCTCCGGCAGCCATCGAACGGAAAGATCTCCGAGATGACCGAGCAGAACAGCGCTCTGTGGCTCCCCAAGCGCGGTACGCGCTTCGAAGTGGGCCCCGCCGCCTACACACCCGCGGCGCAGGGTGAGGTCGTCGTGCGGGTCCGGGCCGTCGCCGTGAACCCCGTCGACGCGATACCGGGCCTCGCCTACCGCCTGGTCCTGCCGTGGCTGACGTTTCCGGCCGTCATCGGCTCGGACGTGGCCGGAGAGGTCGTCGAGACCGGCCCGGGCGTGACGCGCGTGAAGCCCGGCGATCGTGTCCTGGGGCATGCGTTCGGCGTGGAGAAATCGCAGAACCGGGCCGCGGAGGGTGCCTTCCAGCACTATGTCGTGCTGATGCAGCACATGCTGTCCCCCCTGCCCGACACCTTGCCCTTCGAGCAGGCGGCCGTGCTACCCCTGACCCTGTCGACCGCGGCGACGGGCATGTTCCAGAAGGACCACCTCGCGCTGGCGCTGCCCACCGTGAGTGCCGCCGACCGGTCGGAGACGGTGCTGGTGTGGGGCGCGTCGACGAGCGTGGGCTCCAGCGCGGTACAGCTCGCCCGCAATGCCGGTTACCGGGTCGTGGCGACCGCGTCCCCGCGCAACTTCGACTACGTTCGCTCGCTGGGCGCGGCCGAGATCGTCGACCGCAACAGCTCCACTGCCGTGGCGGAGCTCGTGGAGCGGATCGGCGAGAGCCCACTGGCCGGCACTCTGGCGATCGGCAACGGATCACTCAAGCCCACCATCGCGGTCGCCGCACGGACCACGGGCAGCAAGCGCGTCGCCTCGGCCATGCCCAGCCTGTTCGTCCGCATGGGGGCCCGGCGGGCATCGCGCCTCGGGGTCACGGTGAGCGGCATCTGGGGCGGCACGCTCAAGGACAATGAGATCGGACCGGCGATCTACGCGGATTTCCTCCCGGCCGCGCTCGCCTCCGGCGTCTTCCGGGCCGCGCCCGACGCCAGTGTCGTCGGCCACGGACTGGACGCCATCCCCGAGGCGCTGCGGCAGCTCAAGAAGGGCGTGTCCGCGAAGAAGCTGGTCGTCACCCTCTGAGCCGACGGCGCTGGAAGAGCCGCCCGGCCCGCTGATCGGCCGGTGTCCGCCGCCGGAACAGGAACGCCGCCGCCAGTCCCGATATCAGGCCGATCAGATGGCCCTGCCAGCTGATGCCCGTCTGGGTGGGGGCCAGGCCGGTGAGGATGGAGGTGCCCCAGACGGCGGCCACCAGCAGGCCGGCCACCACGCCCAGGGGGCGGCGTTCGGTGAAGCCGCTGACCAGGAGGAAGCCGAAGAGGCCGAAGATCAGGCCGGAGGCGCCCGCGGTGTTGGTGTGGGCGGGGGCCACCAGCCATACGCCCAGGCCGTCGGCGACGACGATCAGCGCGCAGACCAGTGCGAACCGGCGTATCCCGCCCAGGGCCGCCAGGAAGCCGAGCACCAGCAGCGGCACGCTGTTCGCGGCCACGTGCCCGAAGCCGAAGTGGACGAACGCGGCCGGTACGACGTCGACCAGCTCGGAAGTGCGGCGCGGTTCGATGCCGAGACCGTCGAGGGCGTGGCCGCTCGCCACGTCGACGAGCTCCAGCAGCCACAGCAGTGCCACCCAGCCGGCCATCAGCCCGGCCGCCGCCTTCGCCCGCTCGCCCCGCGACCACACGGGCAACGCGTCTTCGCCGCCCCTGCTTTCCGTACCCCGCATGGCTCCCCCTGCCGGCGATCCTCCAGTGACGCGCCGGGTGAGTCGTCCGACTCGTCCCCCCGGTCAACGGTCGGACCCCCTCGTCCGGTTCCCACCTCCCGACGCCGGATAGGCTCGGTGTCGTGAACCCAGCCAACCCAGGCAGGACGGCGCGTACACCTTGGATCGTAGGGGTGTCGGGCGCTTCCGGTACCCCGTATGCCGCGGCCGTGCTGCGTGCGCTGCTCGCCGCCGGCGAGAGCGTGGACCTCGTGGTGTCGCGCGCCGCCCGGCTGACCCTGCTGGACGAGACGGGCATCGGCTTCCGGGACGCGCACTGGCAGGCCGACCTGCGGGCCTGGCTGGCCCGGGGCGCCGACGGCAAGCCCGACACGTTCGCCGCTGAGATCGCCGAGACCGACCGGACCGCCTCTCTCGGCGCCGTACGGCACTGGGCGGCCGGGGACCTGGCGGCGGGCCCGTCCTCGGGGTCGTACCCCGCCAAGGGCATGCTGATCGTGCCCGCGTCGACGGCCTGCGTGGCCGGGGTCGCGCTCGGGCTCTCCAAGGACCTGCTGCAGCGCGCGGCGAGCGTGACGCTCAAGGAGGGGCGCCGCCTGGTCGTCACCGTCCGCGAGACCCCGCTGAACGGGCAGACCCTGCGGCACCTGGTGGCCCTGGACGACGCCGGGGCGACGGTCCTGCCCGCCTCGCCCGCCTTCTACGCGGGGGCGACGCACATCCAGGACCTGGTGGACTTCGTCGCCGGACGGGCCCTGGACGCGGCGGGCGTTCCGCACACCCTCTACCGCCGTTGGGAGGGCGACCTCGGCGGCGGCCGCACGACGACGCAACACCCCCACTACCCCAACTCAGCGGAAGGCTAGCGATCGCATGGACGCGGTGGACAGGCAGCTCATCCAGGCCCTGCGGGAGAACGGCCGGGCCTCCTACGCGGAGCTGGGCCGCCTCGTCGGTCTGTCGGGACCCAGTGTCACCGACCGCATCAACCGCCTGGAGGCGGCCGGCGTGATCACCGGGTATCGCGCCACCGTCGACTCCGCCTCGCTCGGGCTCGGCGTCACCGCCCTGATCGGCATCTCGCTCTCCGACGCCGTCGACCACGAGGACGTGGCGACCCGGCTGAAGGACCTGCACGAGATCGAGGACTGCTGGTTCATCGCGGGAGACGACTCCTTCATGATCAAGGTGCGGGCCTCGGACGTGGACGACCTGGAGCGGACCATCCGGCGGCTGTCCGGCACCAAGGGCGTCTCCCGGACCCGTACCACGATCGTGCTCTCCACGAAGTGGGAGAACAGAGTGGGCGAGCTGCCCGAAGAGGTGAGCTGAGGTCCCGCGCGGGGGCCCGCCCGCGCGGGCGTACGGTTGTCCGGGACTGCGGCAGTCCGCACGGAGAGATGAGGTATCGCATGGACGTCGGGCTCAAGCGCGAGCTGGAGGACAAGGTCAGGTCCGGTGAACGGCTGACCCGCGAGGACGGCGTCGCGCTGTACGAGTCGGACGACCTGGCCTGGCTCGGCGGGCTCGCCCACGAGGTGCGGACGCGGAAGAACGGCGACGTCGTCCACTTCAACGTCAACCGTCACCTCAACATGACGAACGTGTGCACGGCGTCCTGCGCCTACTGCTCCTTCCAGCGCAAGCCGGGCGAGAAGGACGCGTACACGATGCGCATCGAGGAGGCGGTGAAGCTCGCCAAGGCGATGGAGGGCGAGAACCTCACCGAACTGCACATCGTCAACGGGCTGCACCCCAACCTGCCGTGGCGCTATTACCCGCGCTCGCTGCGGGAGTTGAAGGCCGCGCTGCCGGACGTGTCCCTCAAGGCGTTCACGGCCACCGAGATCCACCACTTCGAGACGATCTCCGGAATGTCCGCCTCCGACATCCTGGACGAGCTGATCGACGCCGGTCTGGAGTCCCTCACCGGAGGCGGCGCGGAGATCTTCGACTGGGAGGTGCGGCAGCACATCGTCGACCACCGCACCCACTGGGAGGATTGGTCGCGCATCCACCGGCTGGCGCACGAGAAGGGGCTCAAGACCCCGTGCACCATGCTGTACGGGCACATCGAGGAGCCCCGCCACCGCGTGGACCACGTGCTGCGGCTGCGCGAGCTGCAGGACGAGACCGGCGGCTTCCAGGTCTTCATCCCGCTGCGCTACCAGCACGACTTCGTCGACATGAAGGACGGCAAGATCCGCAACCGCCTCCAGGCACGCACCCGGATGGCGACGGGCGCGGAGGCGCTGAAGACCTTCGCGGTCTCCCGGCTGCTGTTCGACAACGTCCCGCACGTCAAGGTCTTCTGGGTCATGCACGGCGTGCGGACCGCGCAGCTCGCCCTCCAGCACGGCGCGGACGACATGGACGGCTCGGTCGTCGAGTACAAGATCACGCACGACGCGGACGACTACGGCACGCCGAACAAGCTCACCCGCGAGGACCTGCTCGACCTGATCCGCGACGCCGGGTTCCGCCCGGTCGAGCGCAACACGCGCTACGAGATCATCCGCGAGTACGACGGCGCCGACCCGGCCCGCCGCGACGAGCCCCAGCCGATGCGGGTGTGAGGCCGGCCGTGTCGCTGGACCTCACCCTGGACCCGGAGGTCACGCCCGCCCTCCGCAACGGCCTGCTCACCCTGTGGACGGACGTGTCGAACTCGGGCGGCTCGGTCGGCTTCGTGCCGCCGGTGGGGCCCGAGGACATACGTCCGGCGCTGGTGCGGCACTTCGTCGCCATGGCCGAGGGTCACACCCGGCTCCTCGTCGGCCGGGACGAGGCGGGCGAGACCGTCGCGGCGGCCTTCGTCGCCCGCAACACGCACCCGCTGATGCGGCACTGGGTGTGGCTCCACACGGTGATGGTCCACCCGCGTCACCAGGGCCGCGGCCACGGGCGCGACCTGCTCGCCGCCGCCGAGCGGGCCGTGCGCCGGATGCCCGGCATCGACGCGATACGGCTCACCTGCCGGGGCGGCACCGGCCTCGAACGGTTCTACGAAGGGTGCGGCTACAAGGAGGTCGGCCGGGTGCCCGGCGCGATCCGGGTGGGCCCGGGGGACGACCGCGACGACATCACGATGCTCCGCGCCCTGGCCTGACGGGGGCCCTGTCCGACGGGGCCCCTCGCCCGAGGGGCCCTTGTCGGACCGGAACTCTCGGCCGACGGGGCCCTTGTCCGACGGGGCGGCGCCCGTCGAACCCGCCTGCGGTACCGGGGTGCGCGCGTGCTTCACTGGAGAGCACGGACGACGCCTTTGGCGATGTTCGCGCCGGAATGTTCGGTCGGCCGCCCGGCACACCGACACCTTCGAGACCGCGACACGTCGGAACGGAAGAGTGGGTTGAGATGCTCCGCTACACGCTGATGCGCCTAGGGATCTTCGCGGGCTGCCTCGTGGTCGTCTGGGGTCTCGTCGAGTCCGGCATCGTCCCGCGCGGACTCGGCGACTCCAACGGCATGTGGATCGCCCTGCTCGCGCTCGTGATCTCCGCGCCCATCAGCTTCGTGGTGCTGCGGGGCGAGCGGGACCGGGCCTCCGCGAACGTGGTGCGCCGGGTGGACCGGATGAAGGCCAACCTGGACGCCAACCGCAGCCAGGAGGACCTCGCCGACGAGGCCGTACGGTCCCGCGCCCAGTCCACCCGGACCGCCCCCGCCCAGCCCCAGGCTCCGGGCGGCCGGGCCCAGGAGCAGACCTCCTGAACCCCCGCCCGGGCCGCACCCGGGCACCTGCGCGAGTTCTGCAACTACCCTGTGGCCATGGGCGAAGTGAAGAGCAAGCGGATGCCGCGGGCCGTGCGTGAGCGGCAGATGCTCGACGCGGCCGTCCGTACCTTCGGCCGACGTGGCTACCGCGGTGCCTCCATGGACGAGATCGCCGACCTCGCCGGGGTCTCCAAGCCGCTGGTCTACCTGTACCTGAACTCCAAGGAAGACCTCTTCACCGCCTGCATCCGCCGGGAGGCGGCGGCGCTCACCGCCGCCGTGCGCGCCGGTGTGGACCCCACGCTCCCCGCCGACCGGCAGCTCTGGGAGGGGCTGCTGGCGTTCTTCACGCACACCGCGGAGAACCCGGACGGCTGGGCGGTGCTGCACCTCCAGGCCCGTACGACGGGCGAGCCGTTCGCCGCCGAGGTGGGCGCGATGCGCGAGGAGATCGTCGCGTTCGTCACGCAGCTCATCGCGGACGCCTCCCGGGCCGGCCGCCGCGACCGGGAACTGCCCCGGCAGGAGGCCGCCGCGCTCGCCGAGGCACTGGTCGGAGCCGCCGAGTCGCTCGCGGCCTGGGCCAACACCACCCCCGGCATCCCGGCCCGGCAGGCCGCCGGCACGCTGATGAACTTCGCCTGGGCAGGACTCGGCGGCCTGATGGAGGGCCGCCCGTGGACCCCGCCGGAGCGGACACAGGTGCCGGTCGGGGCGGGCTAGCGTGGCATGACCGTGCCCGTGACGTGGAGCCGTTCGCCGGTGCGGAGTTGGAAGCGGCCGGTGGTGTCGCCCGCGTAGGTGACCGTGCCGGGGAGCGGCACCGGTGCCCTGAACTCCGCCCGTACGCGCACCGATTCCGCGACGGGCTGTTCGGCCAGGCAGCGGGCGACCGTCCACATGCCGTGCGCGAGAGGCCGCGGGAAGCCGAACGGGCGGGCGGTGAGCGGATGCAGATGGATCGGGTTGCGGTCGCCCGAGACCGCCGCGTACCGCCGCCCCACGTCCGCGCCGAGCCGCCACTGGGCCGTGGCGGGGAGCGGGGGCGGGGGAGCGGGGCGCGTGGCGGCGTCCGGCGGCGCGGCGGGGGTGCGGTGCCGGGCCAGATAGGTGCTGCGCGACTCCCAGACGAGGCGGCCCCCGGCCCGCGCCTCGGTCGCCACGGTGACCTCCGTGCCGCGCCGGTGCGGCGTCAGATCCTCTGCGTACACGGCCAGTTCGTACGCCGTGCCGGTGCGCAGCGTGCACCGCTGGGTGACTTCGAACGAGGTGTGCACGAGGCCGAGCAGCGGCAGCGGGAAGCGGCGGTCGGCCATGAGCCGCATGGCCGACGGGAAGGCGAGCACGTGCGGGTAGGTCACCGGCAACGCGTCGCAGCCGGTGGCGAACCCGCAGATCCGCTCGTACGCGGCGAGCCGGGCCAGGTCGATCCGCACCCCGGGCACCACCAGGCGAGTCCGGGGCGGCACGGCGCCCGGCCGGGGCCGGCGGAACGCCGAGAGCAGCGCCCCGCGGGCGAACGACGGGAGGAGCGCGGGCACGGAGGAGAGGGTGACGTCCGGGCGCGCGGCGGGGGTGCCGGGGTGCCGGGGGCCGGTCGGGTCGGGGGGATCCGGGTGGCCGGTGTCGGTGGTCTGCACGGGATCTCCGGGAACGTCGGGGAGGGAGACGACGGTCGACCAGGACGACGGCCGGCCATGATCCGGCTGCTCCCGGCAGGGTCGGCGGCGGGCGGGCGCGGCGGCTTGCCCAGGAGTCAGGTTACCGCCGGTAAGGGCTTGCGCGAAACAGCGTGCCGAAGGGAGAGGACGGCGCACGGTGGAACGCACACACCCCCGGCGCCGGACGCCCCCCGAAACACCACAAGGTCCACACCGCGCCGCAATACGATCACGAACGCGACGCCGGTGACGCCGGTGACGCCTCCGTGTCCGGCCGTGGCACGTCCCGCGGGGTGAACGCACCGGCCCCCGCGGCCCGTACCCGCACACGCAAGAGGTGTTTCGTCGCCGAACGCCCAGGAGCCGCTCGTGTCCACCCCGCACCCCGTCTCACCCGTGCCCGCCGCCCACCCCGGTCCGGCCGCCGTCGGCCCCGATCCGTACGCCGCCCGGACCGATCCGTACGCCGACCACGCCGGTCCGTACGCCGACCACGCCGGTCCGTCCGGCGCCGTGCCGGACCCCGATCGCGTCCGGGGTGGCGCTCCCGTGCTGGTGGAGCCGACACTCAAACGGCTGGACGGTGTCGTCCGGGAGGTGTCGGTGCCGCCGCTGGCCGCCACGGTCACCCATGGCTCGCTGGCCGACATCCCCTTCGACAACGCCTCCGCCGCCCCGGAGGAAACCGTTCTGCGGCGCCGTACGACTGCCGACGGCAAGTCCGGTGGCTGGAGCTGGAGCGACGTGCCGGCGGCGCGCTTCGCCGCCGAGGTGCTCGCGGTGGCGAAGGGGCTGATCGCCGAGGGACTCGCCCCCGGCGACCGCATCGCCGTCATGGCGCGCACGACGTACGAGTGGACCCTGCTGGACTTCGCCGCCTGGGCGGCGGGCCTCGTCACGGTGCCGATCTACCCCACCTCCTCGCCCTTCCAGGCCCGCTGGATCCTCCAGGACTCCGGCGCGGTCGCCCTGGCCACCGAGACGGCCGCGATGGCCGCCGCCCTCGGCCCGGAACGCGACCGGCTCCCCGACCTGCACCACCTCTGGATCCTCGACAAGGGCCACCTCGACCGGCTCGCGGAGCGGGGCCGCGACGTGCCCGACCAGGAGGTCGGCGTCCGGCGCGGCGTCCTCGGCCCGGACTCGCTGGCCACCCTCGTCTACACCTCCGGCACCACCGGGCGGCCCAAGGGCTGCGCCCTGACCCACGGCAACTTCCTCGCGGAGGTCGACAACGCGGTGGAACTGCTCCACCCGGTCTTCCGGGCGCAGCACAGCGAGGAGCCGTCGGTCCTGCTGTTCCTGCCGATGTCGCACGTCTTCGGCCGGATGGTCGCCGTCGCCTGCCTGCGCGCCCGCGTCACCCTCGGGCACGCGCCCAGCCTGCGCACCGAGGACCTGCTGGCGGACCTGGCCGGCTTCCGGCCGACGTGTCTGCTGGCCATCCCGTACATGCTGGAGAAGGTGTTCCACTCGGCCCGCGCGAAGGCCGAGTCGGGCGGTCGGGCCGGCTCCTTCGACCGGGCCGCCTCCGTCGCCGAACGGTACGGGGAGGCGGCGGAGGCCCGGCAGCACGGCACCGGCGGGCCCGGCCGGGCGCTGCGGGCGGCCCGGGCGCTCTACGACCCCCTGGTCTACCGCCGCATCCGCGCCGCCATGGGCGGCAGGGTCCGGTACCTCATCTGCGGCGGCTCGCCGCTGGGCCGCCGGCTCGCCGCGTTCTACGCCGGCGCCGGCATCCAGATCTTCGAGGGGTACGGCCTGACGGAGACGACCGGGGCGGCCACGGTGACACCGCCGCTGCGGCCCCGGCTCGGCACCGTCGGCTGGCCGCTGCCGGGCACGCGGGTGCGGATCGCGGCCGACGGCGAGATCCTCCTCGCCGGCCCCCATGTGTTCCGCGGCTACTGGGATCCGCACGCCGGCGGGGTCGTCCCGGGCACCTCCGACGGCTGGCTGCCGACCGGGGACCTCGGCGCCCTCGACGACGAGGGGCACCTGACGATCACCGGCCGCAAGAAGGAGATCCTGATCACCGCGGGCGGCAAGAACGTCGCCCCGGCACCGCTGGAGAACTGGCTGCGCTCGCACCCGCTGATCTCCCAGTGCATGCTGCTCGGCGACCGCCGCCCGTTCGTCGCCGCGCTGCTCACCCTGGACCGGGACGGCATCACCCACTGGCGCCGTATGAACGGCAAGCACGGCGTCCCGCCGGAACTCCTCCTGGACGACCCCGATCTGCACGCGGTCCTCCAACGCGCGGTCGACGAGGCCAACCGCCTGGTCTCCCGCCCCGAATCCATCCGCCGCTTCCGCGTCCTTCCCGGCGACTTCACGGAGGCGGCGGGCCACCTGACCCCGACGATGAAACTCCGCCGCGCGCGGATCTCCCAGGACTACGCCCGGGAGATCGAGGACCTGTACGCCGTCTGACACCGTGCGCCCCGGCCGGGCGCCCCCGCCCGATGCGGCCCCCCGGCCACACGTGGCACCGGGGGCCCGCGGCCCCCGCCCAGCGGCCGGAGGCAAAAGGCAGGAGCCCCTGCGCCGATGGCGCGAGGGGCTCCTTGGGTACTGCTCGTCGGGTCCGGATCGGGCCGAGGACTTACATGGGGGTGACGTTCTCCGCCTGCGGGCCCTTGGGACCCTGCGTGACGTCGAAGCTCACCGCCTGGTTCTCCTCAAGCGAACGGAAGCCGTTCGCGTTGATCGCGGAGTAGTGGACGAAGACGTCCGGGCCGCCGCCTTCCTGGGCGATGAAACCAAAGCCCTTTTCGGCGTTGAACCACTTCACGGTTCCGGTAGCCATAAGCCCTCCTTGGGCCCAAAGGGTCGCCCTGCTCCAGAACCCTGCGATTGTGAAAACTGAATGCCGCACAACTGCATACGTCTGAAAACGACGAGAGCCTGCGGTTACATGCTCCGCAGGCTCTGTACTGCAAGGAAACCAAACTGCAACTTGCTGCGAGCCTAGCACGCAGACACCGGGACGCAACAGGGAGCAAGATCACGTCACTCGGATGTTTGAAGAGTGTCGTAGAGGGGTTGACCGAGAGGGCCCGAAAACTCGCCCCGTACCAGGCCGGCCCCGGTGCCGTACCCCCAGGAACCGGCCCTCGGCCGACGGGGTCTAGTCTCGCGATGTGGACAATTCTCGCATCCGGCCGCGCGTCGGCCACATCCAGTTCCTGAACTGCCTGCCCCTCTACTGGGGGCTCGCGAGAACCGGGACGCTCCTCGACTTCGAGCTGACCAAGGACACCCCCGAGAAGCTCAGCGAGCGGCTGGTCGCGGGCGAGCTCGACATCGGTCCCGTCACCCTCGTCGAGTACCTGAAGAACGCCGACGACCTCGTCGCGTTCCCCGACATCGCGGTGGGCTGCGACGGCCCGGTGATGTCCTGCGTGATCGTCTCCCAGGTGCCGCTGGAGCAGTTGGACGGCGCCCGTGTCGCCCTCGGCTCCACCTCCCGCACCTCCGTCCGGCTCGCTCAGCTCCTGCTCGCCGAGCGGTTCGGTGTGCGGCCGGACTACTACACCTGCCCGCCCGACCTCGCCCTGATGATGCGGGAGGCCGACGCCGCCGTCCTCATCGGCGACGCGGCGCTGCGGGCCAACCTCCACGACGGCCCGAAGTACGGCCTGGCCGTGCACGACCTGGGCGCGCTGTGGAAGGAGTGGACGGGGCTGCCGTTCGTCTTCGCGGTATGGGCGGCCCGCAAGGACTACCTGGAGCGCGAGCCGGAGCTCACCCGCCAGGTGCACCAGGCGTTCCTCGCCTCCCGCAACCTCTCCCTGGAGGAGGTCGGCAAGGTCGCCGAACAGGCCGCCCGCTGGGAGGCCTTCGACGCCGAGGTGCTGGAACGGTACTTCACGACGCTGGACTTCCGCTTCGGCGGCCCGCAGCTGGAGGCGGTCACGGAGTTCGCGCGCCGGGTGGGCCCGACGACGGGCTTCCCGGCCGACGTGAAGGTCGACCTGCTCGACTGACCGCCCGCACCGGCCGACCGCACTTCGGCGCCCCCACCGCCCCTCGGCACCCGTCCCCCGGCCGCTCCACGCCCGCCGCCCCGCCCGGCGCTCTACTGTGTGGGGCGTGGATGCCGTGGGGTGGGCGGTCGTGGTTGTCGCCGGTCTGTGGGGGGCGGGCGCGGGCGCCCTGGTGCCCCGGTTCGCGTACCGCCTGTCGGTGGCGGCGGGCGAGCCGTGGCGTGACCGTTGCCCGGGCGGGCACCGCATCGGCGGCTGGCTCGGCCCGGCGCGCTGCCCGGAGGACGGGGCGTACGGTCCCGGGAGCGCCCTCGTGTGCGCCGTGACCGCCCTGGCGTGCGCGGCGCTCGCGCTCGCCACCGGAACCCGCCCCGAACTCGCCGTGTGGCTGCTGCTCGCCCCCGCCGGCGTGCTGCTGACGATCGTCGACTTCCGGGTCCAGCGGCTGCCGGACGTGCTCACCCTCCCGCTCGCCGTCCTCGCGCCCGCCCTGCTGGGCGCGGTGGCCGTCCTGCCCGAGCACGCGGGCCACTGGCGCACCGCGCTGCTCGGCGCGCTCGTCCTGGGCGCCGGGTACTTCCTGCTCTTCCTGGTCAACCCCGACGGCATGGGCTTCGGCGACGTCAAACTCGCCCTGGGCCTCGGTGCCGTGCTCGGCTGGTACGGCTGGGGGACGGTGGTGCTCGGCACCTTCGCCGGCTTCCTCCTTGCCGGCCTCTACGGTCTCGCCCTCGTCCTCGCCCGCCGGGCCACCCGCCGCACGGCCATCCCCTTCGGCCCGTTCCTGCTCGCGGGCGCGTACGCGGGGCTGCTGATGGGGGCGTACGCGGCGTAGGACCGGCCCGAGGACCGGCCCAGGGCGCCCGGGCAACCCGGAGGACCCCTGGCGTACGCTGGACCGGTCCGCCCCCACCCCTGGACGAAAGGGACACCCCCGGTGACCGAGAAGGCCGACCTTCAGCCCGTCCTCGACCGTGCGGCCGCGGGTGGACGCATCACCCCCGAAGAGGCTCTCGCGCTCTACCGCGACGCACCCCTGCACGCCCTGGGCGCCGCCGCGGACTCCGCCCGTCGCCTCAAGTACGCCGGTGTCGAGCACATCGCGACGTACATCATCGAGCGGAACATCAACTACACGAACGTCTGTGTGACGGCGTGCAAGTTCTGCGCCTTCTACGCCGCCCCGAAGGACACCGCCAAGGGCTGGACGCGCGACCTCGACGACATCCTGCGCCGCTGCGCGGAGACCGTCGAACTCGGCGGCACGCAGATCATGTTCCAGGGCGGCCACCACCCGGACTACGGCGTCGAGTACTACGAGAAGCACTTCGCGGCCATCAAGAAGGAGTTCCCCCAGCTCGTCATCCACAGCCTGGGGGCGAGCGAGGTCGAGCACATGGCCCGCATCTCGGGGGTGACGGTCGAGGAGGCGATCACCCGCATCCACGCCGCCGGCCTCGACTCCTTCGCGGGCGCCGGCGCCGAACTGCTCCCGGAGCGGCCGCGCAAGGCGATCGCCCCGCTGAAGGAGTCCGGCGAACGCTGGCTGGAGATCATGGAGGCCGCGCACCGGCTGGGCGTGGAGTCCACCTCGACGATGCTGATGGGCACGGGCGAGACCAACGCCGAGCGGATCGAGCACCTGCGCATGATCCGTGACGTGCAGGACCGCACGGGAGGCTTCCGCGCGTTCATCCCGTACACCTACCAGCCCGAGAACAACCACCTGAAGGGCCGCACCCAGGCCACGCTCTTCGAGTACCTGCGGATGATCGCCATCGCCCGCCTCTTCCTGGACAACGTCCGGCACATCCAGGGCTCCTGGCTGACCACCGGCAAGGAGGTCGGCCAACTGTCGCTGCACTACGGCGCGGACGACCTCGGCTCGATCATGCTGGAGGAGAACGTCGTCTCCTCGGCCGGCGCCAAGCACCGCTCCAACCGCCTGGAGATCATCGATCTGATCCGCCGGGCGGGCCGCGTCCCGGCGCAGCGCGCCACGACGTACGAGCACCTCGTCGTGCACGACGACCCGGCGAACGACCCGGTCGACGAGCGCGTCGTCTCGCACATCTCGTCCACGGCGATCGCGGGCGGCACGGCCCACCCGGAACTGAAGCTGCTGGCGTCCAACTGACGCCGGGGGAGGGCGCGGACCCGTGCTGACCATCCACGCGGCGGACGCGCTGCGCCGTACCTGGGAGTCGGAGTCGGAGCCGGTGGCGGACGGCGCGGTCGCCGTCGAGGGCGACCGTATCGCCGCGGTCGGCACACGCGCGGAGCTGACGGCCCGTTACCCGGCGGCCCGCGTGCGCCGCTGGTCCGGCACGCTGGGCCCCGGTCTCACGCACGAGGGTCCGCTCCCGGACGCCCCGAGCCCCCGCGAACGCGTCCACGAGGTGCTGAAGCGGGGCGCGGTGGCGGTCACGGCCGCCCACACCACCCCCGAACTCCGCACAGCCGCCGCCCGCACCGGCGTGACCGTCCTCCCCACGCCACGTCCCCCGACTCCACTGACCGCGGGCCACCGGGCCGACCTGACGGTCCTCACGAACGTCATGGACGTCGCGAACGTCATGGACGAGAACCCGGTCCGGGCCACCATCTGCGCCGGCCGGCTGGTCCACCGCCGCACCTGACACGAACCGGGGGCGCCCCGGCGGGGGCGCCCGCCCGCGCACCCCCCGGAGGGAACCGTCACCCCGAGAAGGCCTCCGCGAAGTCCCCCGCCCCCTGCTTCACCCCACTGCAATCCGTCGCCGCATCCCCCGAGGACGCCGCCCCGTCCTCGCACTGCTGATCCCGGAACGCCGACCACATCGACACCCACGCCACCCCCTTCCCTTCCGCGAACGCCCGCACCCGCTCCGCGTCCGCGACGGTGAACGTCTCCCCGTCCACGTCGTTGACCCCCAGCATCGACGTGAGTGCCGGCCCCCGCCACGCCCCCTTCGACGACAACCCGAACACCTCCTCCACCTGATCGTGCGCCGCCTCGGCGGAGGTGATCGCGTAGTCGCCCATGTCCCCCGTGTGCGAACTGCCGTAATTCATCGTCATGATGTCGACCGTGGAGACCTGCACCCCGTGGTCATCGGCGGACTCCAGCAGCGCCACACCGTCCGCCTCCAGCCCCGACGGCATCACGGGCAGCGTGAACGACACCGACAGGTCGGCGCGCTCCTTCTGCAGCAGCGTGATCGCCTCGGACCGCAACGCGATCGAATCGGAGTCGGCCAACTCGTCGCCCTCGATGTCGAAGTCCGCCTGCGCGGCCCCCGCCGCGTCCAGCGCGGCCCCGTACGCCTTCGTCAGTGCGGAGGCACTGCCGCAGGTGGCCCCGAGCTCCTTCCCGGAGGACCCGCCGAAGGAGACCCGTACCGAGGCGCCGGACTTCTTCAGTGCCGCGATGCGGGACTTCACCGCCGCGTTGCCGAGGGTGTACTGGCCGTTCCGCTTCGCAACGCAGTCGTCGCCGTCGGAGATGACGAAGGCGAGGTTGCACGTCGAGGGAGAACCGGCGGTGTCCATGCCCACGGCGGTGGTGGCACTCACGTACGGCTCGTAGGAAGTCGAGGACCCGCCCGGCGAACTGCCCGCGCCCCGTGAACCGGCGGACGAGCCCCCTGAACCGGAAGAAAAGCCTCCCGAACCGGAAGACGAACCTCCCGCGCCGGAGGAGGAGGCCCCGTCGTCGGCGGAGCATCCGGCACAGGCCGGCGCCACCAGGCAGACGAGCCCGACGGCCGGCCTCGGAGAACTCCTCATCACACACGCACCCCCTTTCGTGATTTCCGCCCAGGGTGGTGAACTCCGCCTGGGAACGGTGGTTTCCGTCCCGGGGAAGGTGATCCCCGTCTCGTCTCCGGGAAACGGAGGCGCATTCCGAGCGGTCCGAAGAATGGAAGAGTAAATGAAGCACACGCCGCTGTGCCGTCGATGACAGAAAAGGCTCGCTTCACCCAGGGAACGGACAGGTCCGGGGATTTTTCTGGGCCGGCTCACAACTCGTCCAGAGTTCGGGGCACATAAAGCGTCTCTACTGTCCGGGGAATGCAATCCGAGTCCGCCATCGAAAACCGTGCCGTCGTGCCCACCGGGCGCGGTCGCCGTCGCGAACGCGGCAACGGGGGGTCCGGCGAGGGACCCGTGTTCCTCGACACCTCCGGCCGCAGGGCGATGGCAGGACCGGATCGCGACCCTCCTCGACGCGCGGGCGGTCACCGTCTGTCTCTGGCACGAGATCGCGCTGATCCTGGCGGTGCCGCTGATCGACCGGTTCTGGAACGTACCCGCGTCCGAGAAGTACCTGCCACTGGAGAGCCAGTGGTTCATGTGCGGCACCGGCCGGCTGCTGATCGCCGTGTTCGTGCCGCTGTGCGGAGGGGTGGAGGACGTGGAGGACGTGGTGGCGGAGAAGCGGCCGAGGCCGCTGCCGGGGTGAACCGGACCGGGTCCGGTGCCGGGGTGAGTCCCGTGCCGGGGCGAGTCCGGGTCGGTCCGGTCCGTGCTGCCACAATGGCCGGGTGACCCGCGCATCCCTGAACAAGCAGCCGCACGAAGTCGCCTCGATGTTCGACGACGTGGCCGAGCGGTACGACCTCACCAACGACGTCCTCTCGCTCGGCCAGGACCGGGTGTGGCGCAAGGCGGTGGCCAAGGCGGTCGACGCGCGCCCCGCGCAGAAGGTGCTGGACCTCGCCGCCGGTACGGCGACGTCGTCGCTGCCGTTCGCGCGGACCGGTGCGTACGTCGTCCCCTGCGACTTCTCGACCGGCATGCTGCGGGTCGGCAAGCAGCGGCACGCCTGGCTGCCGTTCACGGCGGGGGACGCGACACGGCTGCCGTTCAAGGACGACACGTTCGACGCGGTGACGATCTCCTTCGGGCTGCGCAACGTGCAGGACACGGACACGGCGCTGCGCGAGATGCACCGGGTGACGAAGCCCGGCGGCCGGGTCGTGATCTGCGAGTTCTCGCACCCGACGTGGGCGCCGTTCCGCACCGTCTACACCGAGTACCTGATGCGGGCGCTGCCGCCGGTGGCGCGGACGGTGTCGTCCAACCCGGACGCGTACGTCTACCTCGCCGAGTCGATCCGCGCCTGGCCCGACCAGCCCGCCCTGGCCGCGCGCCTGACCGGGGCCGGCTGGTCCAAGGTGGCCTGGCGCAACCTGACGGGCGGCGTGGTGGCCCTGCACCGGGGCTTCAAGGCGGAGTGAGGTCCCGCCGCCGGGCCGCTCACCGGACGAACGCGTCCTTCGAGCGCGTCGCGCGGGCCCACCGGATCACTGGATGAACAGGGATTCGCCCGGCTCGTCCAGTTCGCGCCGCATCCCGCCGGGGGGCGGGACCGGGCGCCGCGGCTCCCGAACACCGCCGCCGCCCTCGCCCGCGCCGAACTCGAACCAGACGGTGACCACGGTGCCGCGTGGGACCTCGGTGCCGGGCGGCGGGTACTGGCGGACCACGTGGTCCACGACGGTCGTCATCGCGAAGTCCGGCCGGTCGGGTGCGGAGAGCAGCACTCCCTGTGCGGCGGCGCTCTCACGGGCGTCCACGGCCATCAGTCCCACGAGACGCGGAACCCGCACCTCGGGCGTTTCGGGTGTTATTCGCACGGCTGTCACCCCCAGCGGTACGCCCAGGGTAAGCACGGGTGGGGCCCGGCCGGAAGTGCCCGGCGCCGTACCGTGACAGATCGCCACGGAGAGTGACGACGGGTCGGTCGCGCCCCTCGGCCGGTCCGGCCGAAGCTCCTGAATAGACTGCCCCTGTCCACCGCCGGGCCCCGGCGTTCCACCCTCGAGACTCGGGGAGACCCACGTGACCGAGCCCCAGCCCCTCACCGAGCACACCGCCGATGTGATCGTCGTCGGGGCCGGACCAGCCGGTTCCACCACCGCCTACTACCTCGCCAAGGCGGGCCTCGACGTCCTGCTCCTGGAGAAGACCGCCTTCCCCCGCGAGAAGGTCTGCGGCGACGGCCTCACCCCCCGCGCGACCAAGCAGCTCGTCGCCATGGGCATCGACATCTCCGAGGAGGCCGGCTGGCTCCGCAACCGGGGCCTGCGCATCATCGGCGGCGGCGTCCGTCTCGAACTGGACTGGCCGGACCTCGCCAGCTACCCGGACTACGGACTCGTCCGCAAGCGCGACGACTTCGACGAACAGCTCGCCCGCCAGGCCCAGAAGGCCGGCGCCCGGCTGTACGAGCGCTGCAACGTGGGCGCCCCGATCACCGACGACCGCACCGGCCGCATCACCGGCGTGCACGCCAAGCTGGGCGAGGAGAAGAAGGAAGTCACCTTCCACGCCCCCCTCGTGGTCGCCGCCGACGGCAACTCCACCCGGCTGTCCCTGGCGATGGGCCTGCACCGCCGCGAGGACCGCCCGATGGGCGTCGCCGTCCGCACATACTTCACCTCGCCCCGGCACGACGACGACTACCTGGAGTCCTGGCTGGAGTTGTGGGACCGCCGCGGCCCCCAGGACCGGTTGCTGCCGGGGTACGGCTGGATCTTCGGCATGGGGGACGGCACGAGCAACGTCGGTCTCGGCGTCCTCAACACCTCCGCCGCCTTCAAGGAGCTCGACTGGCGCGAGATCCTCAAGGCCTGGTGCGCCTCCATGCCCGAGGACTGGGGTTACACCCCGGACAACATGACGGGCCCGATCCGCGGCGCCGCCCTTCCCATGGCGTTCAACCGCCAGCCGCACTACACCAAGGGCCTGCTGCTGGTCGGCGACGCGGGTGGCCTGGTCAACCCGTTCAACGGCGAGGGCATCGCGTACGCGATGGAGTCCGGGCAGATCGCCGCCGACGTCATCGTCCAGGCGCACGCCCGGGCGACGCCCGCCCAGCGGGAGATCGCGCTGCGCCGCTACCCGCAGGTCCTGAAGGACACCTACGGCGGCTACTACAACCTCGGCCGGGCCTTCGTGAAGCTGATCGGCAACCCGAAGGTCATGCAGATCGCCGCGCAGCGCGGCCTGACCCACCCGGTGCTGATGAAGTTCACCCTCAAGCTCCTCGCCAACCTCACGGATCCCACGGGCGGCGACGCGATGGACCGCATCATCAACGGCCTGTCGAAGGTGGCCCCGAAGGCGTAGGCGGAGAACTCCCCGGACACCGCCGGCCCCAGGAGGCGCGGGAAGCCCTTCGGGGGCCCTTCAGGGGCTCCCGGAGGGCTTCCGGGTGCCGGGGGCGCCCGAGGGGGTCCGGGTCGGCACAGCCGAAGCCACCGCCCGTGGGAGGGGCGGTGGCTTCCGACCGTATGGATCATGTACGCGCCGGGTGGCGCGCCGCGGAGGGCGTGGTGTGGGCGGCGAACCGCTCAGAGCACGCGCACCGCACCGCTCGGCGGGTCGTAGGAGAGCGGCCGCTCCACGACACCGCTGGACGGGTTCTGCGCGCCGACGAACATGCCGTCGCCGACGTAGACGCCGACGTGGTACGCGCTGCCCGCGCCACCCCAGTACAGGATGTCGCCCGGCTGCAGGTTGCTCAGCGAGACCTGGGTGCCGGCCGTCGACTGGTCCTGCGAGACGCGCGGCAGGGTGATGCCCACCTGCTTGAAGGCGGTCTGCACCAGGCCGGAGCAGTCGTACGCCGACGGACCGGTGGCGCCGGAGACGTACGCCTTGCCGACCTGAGCCTTGACGAAGGCGATGACCGCCGCCGCCGACCCGGTGGGCGTGGACGAGGACGTGCTGGTGCCCGACGAGACGGTCGTGGCGAGGGTGGTGCGGTCCGAGGAACGCGAGGCGGCCTCGGCGGTCTTGCGCGCGGCCTCCGCCTTGCGCTTGGCCTCGTCCTTCGCCTTCGCCACCTTCTTGGCGTGGGCGAGGTCGGCCTTGGCCTCCTTCGCGGCCTGCGCGGCGGCGGTGTCGCGCTCGGCACGCAGCTGGTAGTTGGCCGCCGCCTGCTGGGTGGCGTCCGCGGACTGCGCGATCTGCTGCGCGAGATCGGCCGTGAGCGTGGGCAGCTCCATCGTCTGCGTCACAGGCTCGGCCGCACTGGCCTGAGCCGAGGCGCCGGCCACGGCCAGGGTGCTGAGCACACCACCGGCGACTCCGGCCCGCACCGCGACCGAGGACGCGTTGCGGCGGGGTTTCCGGTGGCTTCGTATGTGAGCGGTGTGGGACATGGGTCTAAGCGGTACCAGGGGCTCCTCCATACCTTCAAGAAACGTGTGCTCCGCCACAGTTGTTCAATCGAGACCTGAAATTCCTCCGAGTCGCCCCTCATTGACGCCGTAACGGGCATAGCGGGTGCAGTCGATCAAGCCCGTGATCATGGTGTTTCGTTGTTACGCCCGAATTGCCCAGTGCCTACCACCGGTTGAGGCAGATGGCCAAGCCCGGTTCTTGAACGCTCGTCGCCGGTGTGGCGCAGGTCACAGTGGGGAGGTCCGGTGCGGTGGCCCGGCGGGCGGCGCCCGGCCCGATGCCGGCCGGGCGGCGGTCGGGCGCCGGTGATGTCGGCCCGGTGTCGGCCGGACGCGCCCGTGGTGGCCGGCCGCGATGCCGCGCCGCTCGTGAATACGGGCACATGTCCGGTTCCGTCACCATTGCGGGCGCCTTCTCTCGCCGTCCGCGCGAACAGTCCCCTCTATCAAGGGATCTGGCGGCACGCCAATTTGCTTTGGACGGCGACGGCTTGATAGAGGAGTCGACGCTGTGACCTGCGTCGACGAGCGGAAATGTCACCTCTTGGTGATCGTCTGGATGCTTCGCGTACGAAGATCACCGCTCATCCGGCTTCATGATCGTTCGCCGGGTGGTGGAGATCACAAAGTACGTCGTGACCCCCGTGTCGCAGATCACAGACCCTCGGGCATAGGATGCGGGGCAGTTGGGCTTGTGACCTGCTTCACATGAACGCGATCTTCGTCGGAAAAGGTGGGGAGAGCGGGGACCGTGAGGGGGCCGCCGGCCCGGCGCAACCGCCAGTCAGTGCCGACTGAGAGGAGCGAGGAGCGGTGAACGCGTATGCGCCCATCCTCGTACTGGGAGCCCTCGGGGCAGGCTTTGCGATCTTCTCCGTGGTCATGGCCACGCTGATCGGTCCGAAGCGGTACAACCGCGCCAAGCTCGAGGCCTACGAGTGCGGGATCGAGCCGACCCCCACGCCGGCCGGCGGCGGGCGGTTCCCCATCAAGTACTACCTGACGGCGATGCTCTTCATCGTCTTCGACATCGAGATCGTCTTCCTCTATCCCTGGGCCGTCACCTTCGACTCCCTGGGGATCTTCGGGCTCGTGGAGATGCTGCTCTTCGTGCTCACCGTCTTCGTCGCGTACGCGTACGTATGGCGGCGCGGCGGCCTGGAATGGGACTGAGGGGCAATAGGACATGGGACTCGAAGAAAAGCTGCCGAGCGGCTTCCTGCTGACCACCGTCGAGCAGGCCGCGGGCTGGGTGCGCAAGTCGTCGGTCTTCCCGGCGACCTTCGGACTGGCCTGCTGCGCCATCGAGATGATGACCACCGGGGCCGGCCGCTACGACCTGGCGCGATTCGGCATGGAGGTCTTCCGCGGCTCGCCGCGCCAGGCCGACCTGATGATCGTCGCGGGCCGGGTCAGCCAGAAGATGGCGCCCGTGCTGCGGCAGGTCTACGACCAGATGCCCAACCCGAAGTGGGTGATCTCCATGGGCGTCTGCGCCTCCTCGGGCGGCATGTTCAACAACTACGCGATCGTCCAGGGCGTCGACCACGTCGTCCCCGTCGACATCTACCTTCCGGGCTGCCCGCCGCGTCCGGAGATGCTGATGGACGCGATCCTCAAGCTCCACCAGAAGATCCAGCACTCCAAGCTCGGCGTGAACGCCGAAGAGGCGGCCCGCGAGGCGGAGGAGGCGGCGCTCAAGGCCCTGCCCACGATCGAGATGAAGGGGCTGCTGCGATGAGCGACGCGAACAGCACGCAGGGTGGCGCGAAGAACGCACCCGGTGACGCGAAGCCGGCCGCGGGCGACGTGAAGCCCGCTGCGGACTCCAAGCCGGCCGCGGACTCCGGGCCCGCCGCGGGCGACGCGAAGGCCGCCGCCGGTTCGAAGGCCGCCGGTGCCCCGGACGCGCCCAACCCCGAGAAGGACCTGTCCGCCGAGAACCTCCCCGGCAGGCGCGGCGAGGGCGGCGAGGAGATCCGCGTCCAGCGCGGCATGTTCGGCGCGAACAACGGCGGCGACACCTCCGGCTACGGCGGCCTCGTCCGCTCCGTCCGGCTCCCCGGCGCCTCGACCCGGCCCTACGGCGGCCCGGACGGCTACTTCGACGAGGTCGCCGACGAGTTGGAGGGCGCCCTGGAGGAACAGGGCCTGGTCCCCGGCAACGTCATCGACCGGACGGTCGTCGACCGCGGCGAACTGACCTTCCACATCGAGCGCGAGTTCCTGCCCACCGTCGCCAGGACCCTGCGCGACGACCCGGCGCTCCGCTTCGAGCTGTGCACCGGAGTGAGCGCCGTGCACTACCCCGGCGACAAGGGCCGCGAACTGCACGCCGTCTACCACCTGCGCTCGCTCACCCACAACCGGGTGATCCGGCTGGAGGTCAGCGCCCCCGACGCCGACCCGCACATCCCCTCGCTCGTCCCCGTCTACCCGACCAACGACTGGCACGAGCGGGAGGCGTACGACTTCTTCGGCATCGTCTTCGACGGCCACCCGTCGCTGACGCGGATCATGATGCCGGACGACTGGCAGGGCCATCCGCAGCGCAAGGACTATCCCCTCGGCGGCATCCCCGTCGAGTACAAGGGCGCCCAGATCCCGGCTCCGGACCAGCGGAGGTCGTACTCGTGAGCACACAGTCGGCATCAGCACGTGAGACCACCGAAGGCACCGTCTACACGGTGACCGGCGGCGACTGGGACGAGATCGCCCAGAGCGCCGCGAAGTCCGACGACGAGCGCATCATCGTCAACATGGGCCCCCAGCACCCGTCCACGCACGGCGTGCTCCGGCTCATCCTGGAGATCGACGGCGAGACGGTCACCGAGGCCCGCTGCGGCATCGGCTACCTCCACACCGGCATCGAGAAGAACCTCGAGTACCGGACGTGGACCCAGGGCACCACGTTCGTGACGCGCATGGACTATCTGACGCCCTTCTTCAACGAGGCGGCGTACTGCCTCGCCGTGGAGAAACTCCTCGGCATCGAGGACCGGATCCCCGACCGCGCCACGATCATCCGCGTGCTCCTGATGGAGCTCAACCGGCTCTCCTCGCACCTGGTGTGCATCGCCACCGGCGGCATGGAACTGGGCGCGACCACGATCATGATCTACGGATTCCGTGATCGTGAACTCATTCTCGACATCTACGAACTCGTCACCGGCCTGCGCATGAACCACGCGTTCATCCGCCCCGGCGGACTCGCCCAGGACCTGCCGCCCGGCGCGGTGGACCAGATCCGCGAGTTCGTGAAGAAGATGCACAAGAACCTCCCGGAGTACGACAAGCTCGCCACCGGGAACCCCATCTTCAAGGCCCGCATGCAGGACGTCGGCTACCTCGACCTGGCCGGCTGCATGGCGCTCGGTGCCACCGGCCCGATCCTGCGCTCCGCCGGACTGCCGCACGACCTGCGCAAGGCACAGCCCTACTGCGGCTACGAGACGTACGACTTCGACGTGCCCACCGCCGACACCTGCGACTCCTACGGCCGCTTCCTGATCCGCCTGGAAGAAATGCGCCAGTCGCTCAGGATCATCGAGCAGTGCCTGGACCGGCTGCAGCCCGGCCCGGTCATGGTCGCCGACAAGAAGATCGCCTGGCCCGCCCAGCTCGCGTTGGGACCGGACGGCCTGGGCAACTCCCTGGACCACATCAAGAACATCATGGGCACCTCCATGGAGGCCCTGATCCACCACTTCAAGCTGGTGACCGAGGGGTTCCGCGTCCCGCCGGGACAGGCGTACGTGGCCATCGAGTCACCCAAGGGCGAGCTCGGGGCGCATGTCGTCTCCGACGGAGGCACCCGGCCCTACCGGGTCCACTTCCGCGACCCGTCCTTCACCAACCTTCAGGCCATGGCGGCGATGTGCGAGGGCGGCCAGGTCGCCGACGTCATCGTCGCCGTGGCGTCCATCGACCCCGTGATGGGAGGCGTCGACCGGTGACCACCACCCCCTCGAAGGGCGTTGGCCTGGGCATGCCCGAGCTGCCCGCGCCCCCCTACCCGGACGACGTCCGCGCCCGGCTGGAGCGGGACGCGCGCGAGATCGTCGCCCGCTACCCGGACTCCCGTTCCGCCCTCCTGCCGATGCTGCACCTGGTGCAGTCGGAGGAGGGGTACGTCACGCGCACCGGCATGCGGTTCTGCGCCGAGCTGCTCGGCCTCACCACCGCCGAGGTCACCGCCGTCGCGACCTTCTACACCATGTACCGGCGCCGGCCGAGCGGCGACTACCAGGTCGGCGTCTGCACCAACACGCTGTGCGCGGTCATGGGCGGCGACGCGATCTACTCCGCCCTCCAGGAGCACCTCGGCGTCGGCAACGGCGAGACCACCGACGACGGCAAGGTCACCCTGGAGCACATCGAGTGCAACGCGGCCTGCGACTTCGCCCCGGTCGTGATGGTCAACTGGGAGTTCTTCGACAACCAGACCGTGGAGAGCGCCAGGCGTCTCGTCGACGAGCTGCGCGCGGGGGCCGAGGTCTCCCCGACCCGCGGCGCCCCCCTGTGCACCTTCAAGGAGACCGCCCGCATCCTGGCGGGCTTCCCCGACGCACGCGAGGGCGCCGTCGCGGCCTCCGGCGGCGCCGGCCACGCCTCGCTGACCGGCCTGCGCCTGGCCAAGGGCGAGACCGCCCCCGCCCGCGTGGTCCACCCGCGCGACGGCGGCCCGCACGAGACACCGGGGGACCGGACCCCGGACCGCGCGCCCGGGAACGCGGCACCGCACGACCCGTCGCCGAGCGAGCACCTCAGTTCGCACGACGCGCCCGAGGCCACATCGGCATCCGACCCGGCCCACCCCGCGGGCCCCGTCGCCGAGGAGGGGGAGTGATGACCTTGGCAGCCGAGGACGGCGGCACCGCCCGCCCGCACGAGTTCGAGGACGGCCCGGAGACGGGCCCCGAGAAGCTGCTCGCACCCGTACTGTCGGCCTTCTGGGACGAGGACGAGTCCTGGACGCTGGACACGTACCGCAGGCACGAGGGGTACGAGGGGCTCCGCAAGGCGCTCGCCATGTCGCCGGACGACCTCATCGCCTACGTCAAGGAATCCGGACTGCGCGGCCGCGGCGGCGCGGGATTCCCCACCGGGATGAAATGGCAGTTCATCCCCCAGGGGGACGGCAAGCCCCACTATCTAGTTGTCAACGCCGACGAATCGGAGCCCGGGACCTGCAAGGACATCCCGCTCCTGTTCGCCAACCCGCACAGCCTCATCGAGGGCATCGTCATCGCGTGCTACGCCATCAGGTCGTCGCACGCCTTCATCTATCTGCGGGGCGAAGTCGTCCCCGTACTGAGGCGGTTGCACGAGGCAGTCCGCGAGGCGTACGCCGCCGGCTACCTCGGCGAGAACATCCTGGGCAGCGGACTCGACCTCGAACTCACCGTGCACGCGGGTGCGGGCGCGTACATCTGCGGTGAGGAGACCGCGCTGCTCGACTCGCTCGAAGGCCGCCGCGGCCAGCCGCGGCTGCGTCCCCCCTTCCCTGCCGTCGCGGGCCTCTACGCGTGCCCGACTGTGGTGAACAACGTCGAGTCGATCGCATCGGTTCCCGCGATCCTGAAAAACGGCAAGGAATGGTTCAGGTCGATGGGCAGCGAGAAGTCGCCCGGCTTCACGCTGTACTCGCTCAGCGGCCACGTCGCCGGCCCCGGCCAGTACGAGGCCCCGCTCGGCATCACCCTGCGCCAGCTCCTCGACATGAGCGGCGGGATCCGCCCCGGCCACCGGCTGAAGTTCTGGACGCCGGGCGGCTCCTCGACGCCGATGTTCACCGAGGAACACCTCGACGTGCCCCTCGACTACGAGGGCGTGGGTGCCGCCGGCTCGATGCTCGGCACCAAGGCACTGCAGTGCTTCGACGAGACGACCTGCGTCGTGCGCGCCGTCACCCGCTGGACCGAGTTCTACGCCCACGAGTCCTGCGGCAAGTGCACGCCCTGCCGCGAGGGGACCTACTGGCTCGTGCAGTTGCTGCGCGACATCGAGGCCGGCAAGGGCGTGATGTCCGACCTCGACAAGCTGAACGACATCGCCGACAACATCAACGGCAAGGCCTTCTGCGCCCTCGGCGACGGCGCCGCCGCCCCGATCTTCTCCTCCCTGAAGTACTTCCGCGCGGAGTACGAGGAGCACATCACGGGCCGCGGCTGCCCCTTCGACCCCGCCAGGTCGACGGCCTGGGCGGACCAGCACACGGAGGTGCACGCATGATCGTGACCACCAATGCCCCTTCGGGCGGGGGAGAGGCCGCGGTGCCGCCGGAGGACCTCGTCACGCTGACGATCGACGGCGCCGAACTCAGCGTGCCCAAGGGCACCCTGGTCATCCGCGCCGCCGAGCAGCTCGGCATCGAGATCCCCCGCTTCTGCGACCACCCCCTGCTCGACCCCGCCGGTGCCTGCCGCCAGTGCATCGTCGAGGTCGAGGGCCAGCGCAAGCCGATGGCGTCCTGCACCATCACGTGCACCGACGGCATGGTCGTGAAGACCCATCTCACCTCCCCCGTCGCCGAGAAGGCCCAGAAGGGTGTGATGGAGCTGCTGCTCATCAACCACCCGCTGGACTGCCCCGTCTGCGACAAGGGCGGCGAGTGCCCGCTGCAGAACCAGGCCATGTCGCACGGCCAGGCCGACTCCCGCTTCGACGGGAAGAAGCGGACCTACGAGAAGCCGGTGCCGATCTCCACCCAGGTGCTGCTCGACCGCGAGCGGTGCGTGCTGTGCGCGCGCTGCACCCGCTTCTCGAATCAGATCGCCGGCGACCCGATGATCGAGCTGATCGAGCGGGGCGCGCTCCAGCAGGTCGGCACCGGCGAGGACGACCCGTTCGAGTCGTACTTCTCCGGCAACACCATCCAGATCTGCCCGGTCGGCGCGCTGACCTCGGCGGCGTACCGATTCCGCTCCCGCCCCTTCGACCTGGTGTCCTCCCCCTCGGTGTGCGAGCACTGCTCCGGCGGCTGCGCCACCCGCACCGACCACCGGCGCGGCAAGGTCATGCGGCGCCTGGCGGCCAACGACCCCGAGGTCAACGAGGAGTGGATGTGCGACAAGGGGCGCTTCGCGTTCCGCTACGCACAGCAGCCCGACCGGCTGAGCACCCCCCTGGTGCGCAATGCCGACGGCGTTCTGGAGCCCGCCTCCTGGCCCGAGGCGCTCGACGTCGCCGCGCGCGGCCTGCGGGCCGCCCGGGGCAGCGCCGGTGTGCTGACCGGCGGCCGGCTCACGGTGGAGGACGCCTACGCGTACAGCAAGTTCGCGCGCGTGGCCCTCGACACCAACGACATCGACTTCCGCGCGCGCGTGCACAGCGCCGAGGAGGCCGACTTCCTGGCCGCCCGGATCGCCGGGCACGGCCACAGCCTGGACGGTACCGGCGTCACGTACACGGCCCTGGAGAAGGCGCCCGCCGTCCTCCTCGTCGGGATCGAGGCCGAGGAGGAGGCACCCGGTGTCTTCCTGCGGCTGCGCAAGGCCTGGCGCGGGCACGGACAGCGGGTCTTCGCCCTGGCCACGCACTCCACGCGGGGCCTGGAAAAGGCGGGCGGCGTGCTGCTGCCGGCCGCGCCGGGCACCGAGACCGAGTGGCTGGACGCGCTGGCAGGCGGCGTCGGCCTGGAGGGCGACGGCGTCACGGCCGCCGAGGCGCTGCGCGGCGAGGGCGCCGTCATCGTCGTCGGCGAGCGGCTGGCCGCGGTGGCCGGTGCGCTCACCGCCGCCGTACGGGCCGCCGCCGCGACCGGCGCCCGGCTGGTGTGGATCCCGCGCCGGGCCGGTGAGCGCGGCGCGATCGAGGCGGGCGCGCTGCCCACGCTGCTGCCCGGCGGCCGTCCGGCCACCGACCCCCGCGCCCGCGAGGAGGTCGCCGCCGCCTGGGGCGTCGCCGCCCTCCCGCACCGCTACGGCCGCGACACCGGACAGATCGTCGAGGCCGCCGCCACCGGTGAGCTGCGCGCCCTGGTGGTGGCGGGCGTCGAGGTCGCCGACCTGCCCGACCCGGCACGCGCGCGTGCCGCGCTCGACGAGGTCGGCTTCCTGGTCTCCCTGGAGCTGCGGCCCAGTGAGGTCACCGCGCGCGCGGACGTCGTCCTGCCGGTCGCCGCGGTCGTCGAGAAGGCGGGCACCTTCCTCAACTGGGAGGGCAGGGCGCGCTCCTTCGAGGCCGCGCTCAAGCCCGACCAGATGACCCGCCGCCTGGCCCCCGCCGACACCCGGGTGCTGCAGATGCTCGCCGACGCCATGGACGTCCACCTGGGCCTGCCGGATCTGCGCACCACCCGCGCCGAACTGGACCGGCTCGGCGGCTGGGAGGGCACCGGAGCCGGCAACCCGGTGGAGGTCGCGGTGCAACTGCCGCGTCCGGCCGCCGGTGAGGCGGTCCTCGCCGGGCACCGGCTGCTGCTCGACCAGGGCCGGCTCCAGGACGGCGACGAGGCCCTGGCCGGCACCCGGCACGCCGCCCACGCCCGCGTGTCGGCCGCCACGGCCGCCGAGGCGGGCGTCAAGGAGGGCGACCTGCTCGCCGTCACCGGCCCGTCCGGCACCACCGAACTGCCGCTGGAGGTCACCGAGATGCCCGACCGGGTGGTCTGGCTCCCGCTGAACTCCACCGGTGGGGGCGTCGGCTCCGACACCGGGGTGCTGCCCGGCGCACTCGTCCGCATCGGCCCGGCGACGTCCGCTGCCGACGCCCCGCAGGAAGCCCCGAAGGAGGTGGAGGCGTGACCGGGTACCTCGCCGCCGACGACCTGTCGATGTTCGGCACCGACCCGTGGTGGCTGGTCGTCGTCAAGGCGGTCTTCTGTTTCGCCTTCCTGATGGTGACCGTGCTGTTCTCCATCGTCTGGGAACGCAAGGTCGTCGCCTGGATGCAGTTGCGTATCGGTCCCAACCGGCACGGCCCCTGGGGCATGCTCCAGTCGCTCGCCGACGGCATCAAGCTGATGCTCAAGGAGGACCTCGTCGTCAAACGCGCGGACAAGGTGGTGTACGTCCTCGCGCCGATCGTGGCGGCCGTCCCCGCGTTCATGGCGATCGCGGTGATCCCCTTCGGACCGTCCGGCAACGAGGTCTCGATCTTCGGCCACCGCACCGCGATGCAGCTCACCGACCTGCCCATCGCGATGCTGTTCATCCTCGCGGTCGCCTCGGTCGGCATCTACGGCATCGTCCTCGCCGGCTGGAGCTCCGGGTCGACGTACCCGCTGCTCGGCGGGTTGCGCTCGGCCGCGCAGATGATCTCCTACGAGATCGCCATGGGCGCCGCCTTCGCCTCGGTGTTCCTGTACTCGGGCTCGATGTCGACGTCCACGATCGTCGAACAGCAGCAGGACCGCTGGTACATCCTGCTGCTGCCGGTCTCCTTCATCCTCTACATCGTCACCATGGTGGGCGAGACCAACCGCGCCCCCTTCGACATGCCGGAGTCCGAGGGCGACCTGGTCGGCGGCTTCAACACCGAGTACTCGTCGATCAAGTTCGCGATGTTCATGCTCGCCGAGTACGTCAACATGGTGACCGTCTCGGCCGTGTCCACCACGCTCTTCCTGGGCGGCTGGCGGGCCCCCTGGCCGATCAGCACCTTCTGGGAGGGCGCGAACCACGGCTGGTGGCCGATGCTCTGGTTCGTCATCAAGGTCCAGCTGCTGCTGTTCTTCTTCATCTGGCTGCGCGGCACGCTGCCCCGCGTGCGCTACGACCAGCTGATGAAGCTCGGCTGGAAGGTCCTCATCCCGGTCTCCGTGGTCTGGCTGATGCTCGTCGCCACCGTGCGCGCGCTGCGGAACGAGAACTACGGCTTCACCGACATCGCCCTCTACGTCGCCGGCGGCGTCCTCGCGCTGCTGCTGCTCTCCTTCCTCGTCGACATGTTCCGCGACAAGGGCAAGCCGGAGCAGGAGCCGGAGGCCGCGGCGGAGCGGACCGCGTTCGACCCGATGGCGGGCGGATTCCCCGTACCGCCGCTGCCCGGACAGTCGCTGCCGCCGGTGCCCAGGCGCCGTCCGAAGCGGGAGCGGGAACTGATTGTCAGTGGTGGGTCCGATACTGCCAGTGACGATTCCCATGCGACGCGTGACGGAAAGGAGGCGTCCGATGGCTGACGAGCGCAAGGACACCGATCCCGGTTTCCTCAATCCGGTGGCCGGCTTCGGCGTGACCTTCAAGGCCATGTTCAAGAAGCGGCTGACCGAGCAGTACCCGGAGCAGGAGAAGACCACCGCCCCGCGGTTCCACGGCCGGCACCAGCTCAACCGCCATCCGGACGGGCTGGAGAAGTGCGTGGGCTGCGAACTGTGCGCCTGGGCCTGTCCGGCCGACGCCATCTATGTGGAGGGCGCCGACAACACCGACGAGGAGCGCTACTCGCCGGGCGAGCGGTACGGCCGCGTCTACCAGATCAACTACGCCCGCTGCATCCTGTGCGGCCTGTGCATCGAGGCGTGCCCCACCCGGGCGCTGACGATGACCAACGAGTTCGAGCTGGCCGACTCCAGCCGCGCCAACCTCATCTACACCAAGGAGCAACTGCTCGCCGGTCTGGAGGAGGGCATGGTCGACACGCCCCACTCGATCTTCCCCGGCACCGACGAGCAGGACTACTACCGCGGTCTGGTGACGCGGGCGGCGCCCGGCACCGAGCGCCAGGTCGCCGTCTCCAAGGGGGAGACGCCGCAGGAGGCCGCCTCGACCTTCGGCCCGGACGAACCGGCCGCCGAGGAGGTGATCGGCCGATGACGCCGCTCGCCACCCTGGCCGCCCCCAGCACGCTCGCGGCGTACTCCACGTCCACGGGCGAGGCCGTGCAGTTCTGGATCCTCGGCACGGTCGCCGTGATCGGCGCCCTGTGCACGGTCTTCATGCGGCGGGCCGTGCACAGCGCGCTCTCGCTGGCCGGCACCATGATCGTCCTGGCGGTGTTCTACCTCGCCAACGGCGCCTACTTCCTGGGCATCGTGCAGGTCGTCGTCTACACCGGCGCGATCATGATGCTGTTCCTGTTCGTCGTCATGCTGGTCGGCGTCACCGCGGCGGACTCCCTGAAGGAGACAGTCAAGGGCCAGCGCTGGCTGGCCCTGCTGTGCGGCGTCGGCTTCGGCGTCCTGCTGCTCGGCGGGATCGGCAACGCCTCGCTCACCGAGTTCGACGGCCTGGGCGAGGCCAACGCTGGCGGCAACGTACAGGGGCTGGCCTCCCTCATCTTCACCAAGTACGTCTTCGCCTTCGAGATCACCGGCGCCCTGCTCATCACGGCAGCCGTCGGCGCCATGGTGCTCACCCACCGGGAGCGCACCGAACGGGCCCTCACCCAGCGCGAGCTGTCCGAGCAGCGGGTGCGCGAGGGCAGGCACCTGCCGCCACTGCCCGCCCCCGGCGTGTACGCCCGGCACAACGCGGTGGACATCGCCGGTCTGCTGCCCGACGGCACACCGTCCGAGCTGACCGTCAACCGGACGCTGCGCGAGCGCGGCCAGATCCGTGACGTGTCGCGTGAGGCGATCGGTGACCTGAAGGCCCTGGAACAGCGCTCCGAGGAACGCCTGGAGCGCACGAGGAGCGGGGAGGGCACACAGTGAATCCCGTCAACTACCTGTATCTCGCCGCCCTGTTGTTCACGATCGGCGCCACCGGCGTACTGATCAGGCGCAACGCGATCGTGCTCTTCATGTGCATCGAGCTGATGCTCAACGCCTGCAACCTGGCGTTCGTCACCTTCTCCCGGATGCACGGCAATCTCGACGGCCAGATCATCGCCTTCTTCACGATGGTCGTCGCCGCCGCCGAGGTCGTGGTCGGCCTCGCGATCATCGTGTCGCTGTTCCGTTCCCGCCACTCGGCCTCGGTCGACGACGCCAGCCTGATGAAGCTGTAAGGGGTCGGATCAATCGTGGAGAACCTGATTGCGCTGCTGATCGCGGCGCCCCTGCTCGGAGCGGCCGTCCTGCTGTGCGGCGGCCGCCGCCTGGACGCCGTCGGCCACTGGATCGGCACGGCGCTGGCCGCCGCCTCGTTCGTGATCGGCGTGCTCCTCTTCGCCGACATGCTCGGCAGGGCGGCCGACCACCGCGCCGTCACCCAGCACCTGTTCAGCTGGATCCCGGTCGCCGGCTTCCAGGCCGACGTCACCTTCCGGATCGACCAGCTCTCGATGACGTTCGTCCTGCTGATCACCGGCGTCGGCTCGCTCATCCACCTGTACTCGGTCGGGTACATGGAGCACGACGAGCGCAAGCGCCGCTTCTTCGGCTATCTGAACCTGTTCCTCGCGGCGATGCTGCTGCTGGTCCTCGCCGACAACTACCTGCTGCTGTACGTCGGCTGGGAGGGCGTCGGTCTCGCCTCCTACCTGCTGATCGGCTTCTGGCAGCACAAGCCCAGCGCGGCCACCGCAGCGAAGAAGGCCTTCCTGGTCAACCGCGTCGGCGACATGGGCCTGTCCATCGCCATCATGCTGATGTTCACCACCTTCGGGACGTTCGCCTTCACCCCGGTCCTCGGCGGCGTGGACGGGGCCTCCGAGGGCAAGCTCACCGCCATCGCGCTGATGCTGCTGCTCGCCGCCTGCGGCAAGTCCGCCCAGGTGCCGCTGCAGTCCTGGCTCGGCGACGCCATGGAGGGCCCGACCCCGGTCTCCGCGCTCATCCACGCGGCGACGATGGTGACCGCCGGCGTGTATCTGATCGTCCGCTCCGGCGCCCTGTTCAACGCCGCGCCCGACGCGCAGCTCGTCGTCACGATCGTCGGCGCGGTCACGCTGCTGTTCGGTGCGATCGTCGGTTGCGCGAAGGACGACATCAAGAAGGCGCTGGCCGGCTCGACGATGTCGCAGATCGGCTACATGGTGCTCGCCGCGGGCCTCGGCCCCATCGGCTACGCCTTCGCGATCATGCACCTGGTGACGCACGGCTTCTTCAAGGCCGGACTCTTCCTCGGCGCCGGTTCCGTCATGCACGGCATGAACGACGAGGTCGACATGCGGCGCTACGGCGGCCTGCGCAAGTACATGCCGGTCACCTTCGTCACCTTCGGCCTCGGCTACCTCGCCATCATCGGCTTCCCGGGCCTGTCCGGCTTCTTCTCCAAGGACAAGATCATCGAGGCCGCCTTCGCCAAGGGCGGCACCGAGGGCTGGATCCTCGGCGGCGCGGCCCTGCTGGGCGCCGCCCTCACCGCGTACTACATGACGCGCGTGATGCTGATGACGTTCTTCGGCGAGGAGCGCTGGCGCGAGAAGCCCACCGCCTCCCCGGCCGAGCCCGACGTGGAGCCGGCCGCCGAGGAGCGCGGCGAGCACGCGGAGCCGCACCCGCACGAGTCGCCCTCGGTGATGACGATCCCCATGATCGTGCTGGCCTTCGGCTCGGTCTTCGCGGGCGCCTTCTTCGGTGTCGGGAACCGCTTCCTGCACTGGCTGGAGCCCGTCACCGGGCACGAGGAGGGCAACTCCCCGGTCAGCGCGGCGGCGGTCACCGCGGCCACGCTGGTGCTGCTGGTCGTCGGCGCCGGCCTCGCCTGGCTGCAGTACGGGCGCCGTCCGGTGCCGGCCACCGCCCCGCGCGGATCGCTGCTCACCCGGGCCGCCCGGCGCGACCTGCTCCAGGACGACTTCAACCACGTCGTCCTGGTCCGCGGCGGCGAGCACCTCACGCGCTCGCTGGTGTACGTCGACCACACCCTGGTCGACGGGGTCGTCAACGGCTCGGCCGCCTCCGTCGGCGGTCTGTCCGGACGGCTGCGCCGGCTGCAGAACGGCTACGCGCGCTCGTACGCGGTCTCCATGTTCGGCGGTGCGGCGGTGCTCATCGCCTTGACCCTGCTGATGAGGGCGGTCTGATAGCGATGTCCTTTCCCCTGCTGACAGTGACGGCGGCGCTCCCCGCGGTGGGAGCGGTCGCCACGGCCGCCGTGCCGGCCGCGCGGCGCGTCGCGGCCAAATGGCTGGCGCTGGCCGTCTCGCTGGCCACGCTCGGCCTGGCCATCGCGGTCCTGGTCCGCTTCGACCCGGACGGCGACCGCTACCAGCTCACCGAGTCGCACTCCTGGATCAGCGACTTCGGCGTCCGCTACGAACTGGGCGTGGACGGCATCGGGGTGGCGCTCCTCGCGCTGACCGCGCTGCTGATCCCGTTCATCGTCCTGGCGGGCTGGCACGACGCCGATCCCCTGGAGACCGGCAGCAGTCGCTGGCGGCCCACCCAGGGCTTCTTCGCGCTGATCCTGGCGGTCGAGGCGATGGTGATCATCTCCTTCGAGGCCACCGACGTCTTCCTCTTCTACATCTTCTTCGAAGCCATGCTGATCCCCCTGTACTTCCTCATCGGAGGCTTCGGGGACCGCGCCCACCAGGGCGGCGAGGAGGCGGCGTCCACCCAGCGCTCGTACGCCGCGGTGAAGTTCCTGCTCTACAACCTGGCCGGCGGGTTGATCATGCTGGCCGCGGTGATCGGTCTCTACACCGTCACCGGGAACTTCTCCCTCCAGGAGATCGCCGAGGCGCGGGCGAACGGCTCGCTGGACATGGCGACGAGCACCGAACGCTGGCTGTTCCTCGGCTTCTTCCTCGCCTTCGCGGTGAAGGCGCCGCTGTGGCCGCTGCACACCTGGCTGCCCAACGCCATGGGGGAGTCCACCGCCCCGGTCGCGGTGCTCATCACCGCGGTCGTGGACAAGGTGGGCACCTTCGCGATGCTGCGGTTCTGCCTCCAGCTCTTCCCGGAGGCGTCGAAGTGGGCGACCCCGGTGATCATGGTCCTGGCGGTGATCAGCATCATCTACGGGGCGCTGCTCGCCGTCGGCCAGCGCGACATCAAGCGCCTGATCGCCTACGCGTCGATCTCCCACTTCGGTTTCATCATCATGGGCATCTTCGCGATGACCAGCCAGGGCCAGTCCGGCGCGACGCTGTACATGGTCAACCACGGCATCTCGACCGCCGCGCTGCTGCTGGTGGCCGGCTTCCTGATCTCGCGCCGCGGCTCACGCCTGATCGCGGACTACGGCGGGGTGCAGAAGGTCGCGCCGGTGCTGGCCGGCACGTTCCTGATCGGTGGTCTGGCCACGTTGTCGCTGCCGGGGCTCGCCCCGTTCGTCAGTGAGTTCCTGGTCCTGGTCGGCACCTTCACCCGGCACCCGGTCATCGGGATCGTCGCGACCTTCGGCATCGTCCTCGCCGCGCTCTACACACTCGTCCTGTATCAGCGGACGATGACGGGTCCGGTGAAGGCGGAAGTCGCCACGATGCCGGACCTGAAGGTGCGCGAGCTGGTGGTCGTCACCCCGCTGATCGCCCTGCTGCTCTTCCTGGGCGTCTACCCGAAGCCGGTCGCCGACCTCGTCAACCCGGCGGTCCAGCACACGATGTCCGACGTACACAAGACAGATCCCAAGCCCGACGTGGAGGCGGCACGGTGAGCACAGCAGCCGTCCACAGCCTGTGGACAACCGCGGCGGCCACGGCCGACCCGATCTCCAAGATCGACGCGCCGAAGATCGAGTACGGGCAATTGTCGCCCACCCTGATCGTGCTGGGCGCGGCACTCGTCGGAGTGCTCGTCGAGGCGTTCGGCCCGCGCAAGCACCGCTACTACGCACAGGTGTTCGTATCCGTGGTGGCGCTGTGCGCCGCCTTCGCCGCGGTGATCGCCCTGGCGGCCGACGGCTACGGCACCACCAAGGCCCATGTCGCCGCCATGGGCGCCGTCTCCGTCGACGGGCCGTCCCTGTTCCTCCAGGGCACGATCCTGCTCGCCGGACTGCTCGGCGTCTTCACCTTCGCCGAGCGCCGGCTCGATCCGGCCGCGCACGGCAACCGGGTCGACTCCTTCGCCGCGCAGGCCGCCTCCGTGCCCGGCAGCGACAGCGAGAAGGCCGCGGTCAAGGCCGGGTTCACCACCACCGAGGCGTTCCCGCTGCTGCTCTTCGCGATCGCCGGCATGCTGGTCTTCCCCTCCGCCAACGACCTGCTGACGCTGTTCGTGGCCCTGGAGGTCTTCTCGCTGCCGCTGTACCTGCTGTGCGCCCTGGCCCGCCGCAAGCGGCTGCTGTCGCAGGAGGCCGCGGTCAAGTACTTCCTGCTCGGCGCGTTCGCCTCCGCCTTCACCCTGTTCGGCATCGCACTGCTGTACGGGTACGCGGGCTCGGTGTCGTACGGGCGCATCGCGCAGGTCGTCGACGGCACGGTCACCAACGTGGACCCTGCCCTCGCCGGCACCATGGGCAACGACGCGCTGCTCCTTGTCGGCTCCGCGATGATCGTCATGGGGCTGCTGTTCAAGGTGGGCGCGGTGCCGTTCCACATGTGGACCCCGGACGTGTACCAGGGCGCCCCGACCCCGGTCACCGGGTTCATGGCCTCGGCGACGAAGGTGGCGGCGTTCGGCGCGCTGCTGCGGCTGCTGTACGTCGTCCTGCCGGGGATGCGCTGGGACTGGCGGCCGGTGATGTGGGCGGTGGCGATCGTCACCATGCTGGGCGGCGCGATCGTGGCGATCACCCAGACCGACATCAAGCGGCTGCTGGCGTACTCGTCCATCGCGCACGCCGGCTTCATCCTCGCCGGTGTCATCGCGACCACGCCCGACGGCATCTCGTCCGTGCTGTTCTACCTGGCCGCGTACTCCTTCGTGACGATCGGCGCCTTCGCGGTGGTCACCCTGGTCCGGGACGCGGGCGGCGAGGCCACGCACCTGTCGAAGTGGGCCGGACTCGGCCGCCGCTCGCCGCTGGTGGCGGCGGTGTTCGCGGTCTTCCTGCTGGCCTTCGCGGGCATCCCGCTGACCTCCGGGTTCGCGGGCAAGTTCGCCGTGTTCAAGGCGGCGGCGGACGGCGGCGCGATGCCGCTGGTCGTGGTCGGTGTGATCTCGTCGGCGATCGCGGCGTTCTTCTACATCCGGGTGATCGTGCTGATGTTCTTCAGCCGCCCGCACCCGGAGGGCCCGACGGTCGCGGTCGCCTCCCCCATGACGACGGTGGCGATCGCGGCGGGCGTCGCGGTCACGGTCGTCCTGGGCGTCGCCCCGCAGTACTTCCTGGACCTGGCGAGCCAGGCGGGGGTGTTCGTGCGCTGAGGGTTCGTTCGTACGGCTGCGGCCCGGCTCCCGTGGGGGTGCCGGGCCGCAGCCGTGTGCCGTGTGCGCTTTCCTGTTCCCGCGTCCGATGGTGCGGAGCTATGCGCTCGGCCGCGGAGGCATCCGGATCCCGGCGAGATCGAGGTCCACGGGGAACGGGACCTCCACCTTCATGCGCTCGCGGAAGATGCCGACGCTGGTGTACGCGCCGGTGGTGGGCTCCAGTTCGAAAGCGTGCACCGCGGCCCGGCCCTTCTCGTTCTCCACCCGCCAGTAGTGGGCGATCCCCGCACGGGCGTACTTCAGTGGCTTCGTCTCGCGGTCGCGGGACACGGAATCCTCCGAGACGACCTCCATGGCCAGCAGGACCGCTTCCGCCGGGAACCGGGTCTGCTCCGGGTCCTGTACCACGTCCGCGCGGACCACGACCACGTCCGGCTCGGGCCGGTTCTGGCGGTCGATGTCGATGGTGAACTCGCGGATGACCTCGAAGTCGGCTGGGGCCAAAGACTGTAGCTGCCAGGTGAAGAAGTCGATGGTGCGCGTGTGGAACAAGGTCTGCGGACTCACGAAGACCAGGCTCCCGTCGATCAGTTCCGTGTGCGGAGGCAGATTCGGAAGCCGGTCCAGGTCGTCGGCGGTCCAGCCGCCCTCGGGCGGCATCGGCCAGCTCGGCTTGGACGCCTTCGGTGCGACGCTCATCAGTGCTCCCATGGGACGGAGTCTCGCCGGCGCATTCAGACTATCGGCCGGAAACGGACAGGCTCCACACGTACGTGTGAACGATTGCCGTGTCATTGACCTCGGGCGCAAGGTCGGCCTGTGGATAACTCCGGGGCTGTCGGCGCGGGCGCCTATCGTGGACGCAGTGGTCGAGGGACGACGTACGGGGGACGAGCGATGCACGGGATGGGCGGGACGGTTGTGACGACCGACGTGGATGTACCGGTGGCGAGCGGTGACGGCGAGGCGCTGGCCACGCTGCACCGGGTCTTCGGGTACGACTCCTTCCGCGGCGAGCAGGAAGCGATCATCGAGCACGTCGTCGCGGGCGGCGACGCCGTGGTGCTCATGCCGACGGGCGCCGGAAAGTCCCTGTGCTACCAGATCCCCGCCCTGGTCAGACCGGGTACGGGCGTCGTGATCTCGCCGCTGATCGCGCTGATGCAGGACCAGGTGGACGCCCTGCGGGCGCTGGGCGTGCGGGCCGGGTTCATGAACTCCACGCAGGACTTCGACGAGCGGCGGATGGTCGAGGCCGAGTTCCTCGCCGGCGAACTCGACCTGCTCTACCTGGCCCCGGAACGGCTGCGCCTGGAACCGATGCGAGAACTGCTCGCCCGCGGCAAGATCTCGGTCTTCGCGATCGACGAGGCGCACTGCGTCTCCCAGTGGGGCCACGACTTCCGCCCCGACTACCTCGCCCTGTCCCTGCTCGGCGAACGCTGGCCCGATGTGCCGCGACTCGCGCTCACCGCCACGGCGACGCACGCCACCCACCGGGAGATCACCGAACGGCTCGGCATGCCGGACGCCCGCCACTTCGTGGCGAGTTTCGACCGGCCCAACATCCAGTACCGGATCGTGCCGAAGGCGGAGCCGAAGAAACAGCTCCTGTCGTTCCTGCGCGAGGAACACGCCGGGGACGCGGGCATCGTGTACTGCCTGTCGCGCAACTCGGTGGACAGGACCGCCGAGTTCCTCGGCGCCAACGGCATCGAGGCGGTGCCGTACCACGCGGGTCTGGACGCGGGCACGCGCGCCGCCCACCAGGCCCGCTTCCTGCGGGAGGACGGCCTGGTCGTCGTCGCGACCATCGCCTTCGGCATGGGCATCGACAAGCCGGACGTCCGGTTCGTCGCCCACCTGGACCTGCCGAAGTCGGTCGAGGGCTACTACCAGGAGACCGGCCGCGCCGGCCGCGACGGACTGCCGTCCACGGCCTGGATGACGTACGGCCTGAACGACGTCGTCCAGCAGCGCAAGATGATCCAGTCCGGCGAGGGCGACGAGACGTTCCGCAGACGGGCCGCGGCCCATCTCGACGCGATGCTCGCGCTGTGCGAGACCGCCCGGTGCCGCCGGGGCCAGCTGCTCGCCTACTTCGGCCAGGACGCGGCCGCCGAGGCCTGCGGCAACTGCGACACGTGTCTGACCCCGCCGGAGACCTGGGACGGCACGGTCGCCGCGCAGAAGGTGCTCTCCACGGTGTGGCGGCTGGAGCGGGAACGCCGGCAGAAGTTCGGCACCGGCCAGATCATCGACATCCTGCTGGGCAAGCGCACGGCGAAGGTGATCCAGTTCGACCACGACCAGCTCTCGGTGTTCGGCATCGGCGAGGAGCTGGGCGAGGGCGAATGGCGGGGCGTGGTGCGCCAGTTGCTGGCCCAGGGGCTGCTCGCGGTCGAGGGCGAGTACGGCACGCTGGTGCTCACCGAGGAGAGCGACGCGGTGCTGTGGCACGGGCGGGAGGTGCCGCTGCGCAAGGAGCCGGAGAAACCGGCGGCGGCCCGGGCGTCCGGCGGCGGCCGGGGCGAGCGCAAGGCGCGGGCGGCGGCCGCCGAACTGCCGGCCGAGCTGGTCCCCGCGTTCGAGGCCCTGCGCGCCTGGCGTGCCGACCAGGCCCGCGAGCAGGGCGTCCCCGCGTACATCATCTTCCACGACGCGACCCTCCGCGAGATCGCGACGGCCCGGCCGGCCACGGTGGCCGAACTGGGCGCCATCAGCGGAGTGGGCGAGAAGAAACTGGCGACGTACGGGGAGGGCGTGCTGGGGGCGCTGGCAGCCCTGTCGGGGACGGCGGGAACGGTGGAGGAAGAGATATAGAACCCCGGCGCGCCCGCCGGGGCCCGTGAGGGGCGCGGGGCGCGTGTGGTTCCGCCGGGTGGGCGCCTGCGGCGTATCCGTACCGATGGAGGGGGCGGGGCCCTCAAGGGGCGCGGGGAACCGCGCGGGTAACCACGATTCACCGGTATTCGCGCACGCACCGCCCCCCGAGCTCTTAGGCGCCCGACCCCTGCGGGATCCCGGCCCGCGCCGCGTACGCACGGACATCCGCGTCCGTGTCCGTCACGGCCGTGGCCAACGCCGCCCGCGCGGCCGCGACCGCGTCGGACCCGTCGGCCGCGCGGGGCGTGACGGGCCCGTCGGGCGTACCCGGCACCCCCGGCTCCGCGTGCCTGAGCAACGCGAGCACCGCCGCCTTGCGGACGTCCGCGTTGGGGTCGGCCAGGGCCTTGGCCAGCGCGGGGACCGCGGTGTCGGGGTCGGCGGCGCCCAGCGCGGTCGCCGCCCCGGCCCGTACCTGCCACGCACCGTCGGCCTGCGCGGCGACGGCACGCCCGGCGAACGGTGCCGGGCACCCGGTGGCCGCCAGTGCCTCGAAGGCGGCTCCGCGCACCAGGGCGTCGGGGTCGCCGGTGAGCGGGTCCAGCGCGGCGAGGAGGCCGCCGGCACCGGAACCGGCCTCCGGAGCGGTGGACGCGAGTTCCCCGGCGGCCGTGCCGAGTGTGGCCAGGGCCTTGGCCACCGCGACCCGGACCTCGCGGGAGGGGTCGGCGGCGGCCCGGGTCAGGGGACCGGCCGCGTCCACGGACACCAGGGCGCGGACCGCCTCGATACGGACGGCGGTGTCCTCGTCGTCCAGTGCGTCGGCGTAGACCCCGGTGTCGCCCAGCCGCAGGGCGCGCAGGACGTCGAGGGCGGCGGCCTTGACGACGGGGTCGGGCCCGGCGAGGGCACGGACGAGGGGCTCGCGCAGGTCCGGCTCCGCCGGGAGCGTCTCGACGAGCTCCCGCAGCGAGGAGGCGGCGGTGGCGCGCACCTCGGTGTCGGAGTCCGAGAGGGCACCGGCGAGTGCCGGCCCGGTGCCGGGCGGCACGGTCTCGGTGAGGACCGTGACCGCCACCCGGCGGACCGGGGCGGCCGGGTCGTCGAGGAAGGGTCGAAGGTCGTCGAGGTCGGGCTCCTCCTCGGTGAGGGCGAGCAGCCCGAGAAGACGGGGCGAGGACAACGCCTCGGCGCCCTCGCCGGGGCCGGACGCCCCGCCGGCAGCGGCAGCGGCGAGGGCGTCGGCACCGGTGCCGGGCGCACCGGCGTCACCGGCCGCGCCGTCGGCCGTGTGGGCACCGCCGCCCACGGCGGGCGTCCGCGCGCCCACCGGGGCCGCGTCCCGCGCGCCGGCCGTGGCCACCTGCTCGGGGTGGACCTCGCCGAGCAGGCGGGCGGGGCCGCCGGTCGGGGCGAAGCCCTCGACCGGCACCAGGTACGGCTCGACCGGCCGTGCCGTGAAGACCATCGCGCCGGAGGGGGACTTGTGCAGGTCGAGGTGGTGGAACCAGGAGGCGTCGTCGCGCTCGGGAAGGTCGACGCGCTCGTGGTAGAGGCCCCAGCGGGACTCCGTACGGGCCAGGGAGGACCGCGCGGCCATCTCGGCGCAGTCGCGGATGAAGGAGACCTCGGCGCAGCGCATCAGCTCGTGCGGGGTGCGCGCGCCCATCGACGCGATGTCACCGCGCATCCGCTCGAACGCCTCCAGGGCCAGCGACAGCCGGGCGCCCGACTTCGGCGGGGCCACGTAGTCGTTGACGAAGCGGCGCAGCTTGTACTCGACCTGGGTCTGCGGCGGACCGTCCGGGTGGCGCAGCGGGCGGTAGACCAGCTCGTGCGCCTCGCGCACCTGGTCGTCCGGCAGTTCGCCCCGGTAGGCCGTGTACCGGGCGGCGTCCGCGCCCGCCAGGTCGCCGAAGACGAACGCGCCGATCATGTAGTTGTGCGGCACGCACGCCATGTCACCGGCGGCGTACAGCCGGGGCACGGTCGTGCGGGCGTGGTCGTCGACGCGGACCCCGGAGGCGGAGTGGCCGCTGCACAGGCCGATCTCGGAGATGTGCATCTCGACGTCGTGGGTGCGGTAGTCGTGGCCCCGCCCGGAGTGGAAGGTGCCGCGGGTGGGGCGCTCGGTGGAGTGCAGGATCGACTCCAGCGCCGAGACCGACTCCTCCGGCAGATGGCTCAGCTTCAGGTACACCGGCCCCCGGTCGCTGGCCACCTCCGCCGCGAACTCGGACATCATCTGCCCCGACCAGTAGTCGGAGTCGACGAAGCGCTCGCCGTGCCGGTTGACCTGGTAGCCGCCGAACGGGTTGGCGACATAGGCGCAGGCGGGGCCGTTGTAGTCCTTGATCAGCGGGTTGATCTGGAAGCACTCGATGCCGGTGAGCTCGGCGCCCGCGTGGTACGCCATCGAGTAGCCGTCACCGGCGTTGGTGGGATTCTCGTAGGTGCCGTAGAGGTAGCCGGAGGCGGGCAGACCGAGCCGCCCGGCGGCGCCGGTGGCGAGGATCACCGCGCCCGCGCGGACGGTGACGAACCGTCCGGTGCGGGTGTTGAACCCGGCCGCGCCCACGGCCCGGCCCTCGGCCGTCAGCACGCGCACCGGCATCACCCGGTTCTCGATGCGGATCCGCTCCCGCATCTCGCGCCGCCGCAACTGCCGGTAGAGGACCTTCTTGACGTCCTTGCCCTCCGGCATCGGCAGCACGTACGAGCCGGAACGGTGCACCTGCCGCACCGCGTACTCGCCGTGCTCGTCCTTCTCGAACTTCACCCCGTAGGACTCCAGCCGGCGCACCATGTCGAAGCCGCGGGTGGCGGTCTGGCGGACGGTGGACTGGTCGACGATGCCGTCGTTGGCGCGGGTGATCTCGGCGACGTAGTCGTCGGGCTCGGCACGGCCGGGGATGACGGCGTTGTTGACGCCGTCCATGCCCATGGCGAGCGCGCCGGAGTGCCGGACGTGCGCCTTCTCCAGCAGCAGGACGTCCGCGCCGTGTTCGGCGGCCGTCAGCGCCGCCATGGTGCCGGCCGTGCCGCCGCCGATGACCAGGACGTCGCAGGACAGCTCTTCGGCGTCGGCGAGGGCGGGGATGTCCACGGGGCTGCCTTTCACTTCGAGACGGGGGTGGCGGAGGGGGAACCGGCGGAACCGGCGCGTTCCGCGGAACGCGCCCCCTCGGCCGGTTCGTGGTCCGGGCGGTCGCCCGGTTCGTGGTCCGGGCGGTCGCCCAGGGACTCCAGGACCGTGCGCCGTAGGGCGACGCGGGCCGGGTCGTCGCGGGCGGCCCGGTCGCGGGGGCGCGGGACGTCGCGCACGCCGAGCAGCCGGCCCGCGCCGAGGAGGGCCACCCGGTCGCCGAGGAACAGCGCCTCGTCCACGTCGTGGGTGACGAAGACGACCGTGGCGCCGGTGCCCCGGAGCACCTCCACCAGCAGGTCCTGCATCCCCGCGCGGGTCTGGGCGTCCAGCGCGCCGAAGGGCTCGTCCATCAGCACGGCGCGCGGCGCCGCGGCGAGCGCGCGGGCGAGCTGGGCGCGCTGGCGCTGCCCGCCGGAGACCCGGTGTGGCAGCTTCTTGGCCTGCTCGGCGAGTCCGACCCGGGCCAGCCAGGTCTCCGCCTGCGCCCGGCGCTCGGCGCGGGCCAGCCCGGCGATGGCGAGCGGGAGTTCGACGTTGGCGCGCAGGGTGCGCCAGGGCAGCAGGGCGTCCTCCTGGAAGACCAGGGCGCGTTCGGCGGCGGGAGCCGTGAGGGGCAGGCCGTCCTGCTCCACGGTCCCGGACAGCGCGGGCAGCAGCCCGGCGAGGGTGCGCAGCAGGGTCGACTTGCCGCAGCCGGACGGGCCGACGACGGTGAGGATCTCGCCGGGCGCCACGTCGAGGTCGACACCGGCGAGCGCGGGCGCGCCGGGCCGGCCGAGGGCTGTGCCGCGCAGGGTGAGCCCCGCACCGCGCGCCGGGGCCGCCGGGGGAGTCGCGGGCGCGCTGCCGGGCGCCCGGCGGACATCAGATGAGCTGGTCATGCGGGACCGCCTCCTCGGTGGTCGGCTGCTTCGGTGCGTGACCGGCTGCGGAATCAGCGGCGGAATCAGCGGCCGGACCGGCTGCGGAATCAGCGGCGGAACCGTCGGCGGCGCGCGTCCGGGCGGCCCGGGTCACCCGAGCGGCGTGCGGCACCCGGGACGCGCGCGGCACCCGGGGCGTCCGCGCGGCGGGCACGTACGACGTGCGTGGCAGCCAGCGGGTGAGCCGGCGGCCCAGCAGTTCCACGGCGGTGGACGTGACCCAGCCGAGGACGCCGATGGTGACCATGCCGACGAACACACCGGGGTAGTCGACGACGGTGTAGTCCTGCCAGGTGCGGTAGCCGACGCCGTACTGGCCGGAGATCATCTCGGCGGAGATCACGCAGATCCAGGAGACCCCGATGCCGACCGACAGCCCGCCGAAGATGCCGGGCAGCGCCCCCGGCAGCACCACCGAGCCCAGCACCCGCCACCGTCCGCCGCCCATGGTCCGCACCGCCTCCTCCCAGACGGGGACCAGCGCGCGCACCGCGTGCCGGGTGGAGACCAGCACGGGGAAGAAGGCGGCGGTGCAGGTGATGAAGACGATGCCCTGCTCGTTGGAGGGGAAGAGGAGGATGGCGACGGGGACGAGGGCGATCGCCGGGATCGGGCGGATCACCTCGAGGACCGGGCCGAGCAGGTCCTCGGCCAGCCGCGAGCGGGCCACCAGCACGCCGGCCGCGACCCCGAGCACGGCGGCCAGCAGGAAGCCGAGGACGATCCGGGTGAGGCTGTCGGTGAGGTCGGTCCAGTAGTCGGGGCCGGCCAGCCGGGCGGCGAAGGCGCGGGCCACGTCGGTGACGGTGGGGAACTGGGAGAAGCGCAGCCACACGTCGACGTCGTACTCGGTGAGCACCTGCCAGAGGCCGAGGGCGGCGGCGATCGAGGTGATCCGCAGCAGATACCGGGTCATGAGGCCAGCTCCTGTGCCTCGCGGTACGGGACGGTGCGGGCGCCCGCGTGGGCGGCGGCGTACGCCTTCGCGGTGCTCGGGGTGACGAACGGCAGCAGCCGGTCGCCGTCGGCCACCCACACCGCCTTGTCGGCGAACCACAGGGTGCCGGTGGTGGTGTCGGGCACGTAGGCCGCGCGGAGGTCCTTGCCGTGCCGGGCCGTGTACGCCAGCAGGGCTCTGGGCGAGGTGAAGCTCCGTGTGGCGTCGGCGCCCTTGGGCCAGGCCTCGCTCGCGGCGGCGGGCGGGGCGGCGGCGAGCCGCTCGGCGTAGGAGGTGCCGAGGGCCTTCTTGACGTAGGTGTCGTCGACGAAGGCGGCCACGTCGATGTCGCCGGTGAGCTTGGCGGCCTTGAGGATCGAGACGTCCTGCTCGAGTGCGGAGATCAGCCGTGGCTTGACGCTGGGGTCGAAGGTGGCGATGCCGTGGGCGCCGTTGTAGAGATAGACGACCTCGGCGGGCAGGGCGGTGGCCTTCGCGACCTTCTCGGCGGCGGCCACCGGGTGGTCGTCGAGGTAGTCGGTCGCCTCGGCCTGGGCCTTGAGGAACGCCTCGAGGACGGCGGGGCGCCGCTCGGCGAAGTCCTTGCGGGCGGTGACGCCGTGGAAGGTGGGCAGGTTCAGCTCGGCGCCGTCGTACAGGGCCTTGGCCTTGCCCTGGTAGGCGAGCAGTCCGGGCCAGGCGACGAACTGGGAGAGGGCGTCGGCGCTGCCCGAGGAGAGCGCCGACGCGCCGACCGCCGGCTGCTGGTTGAGTTTCTCGACGCCCTTGTCCGGGTCGATCCCGGCGCGTTGCAGGGCCCGGACGAGGGTGCCGTCGGCGGCCGAGCCGATGCTGGTGGAGACCTTCTTGCCCTTGAGGTCCTTCAGGGAGGTGAGTTTCGAGTCCGGGGCGGTGACGATGGTGTTGAGGCCGCCGCGGAGGTTGTAGCCGGTGACGGAGACGAGCCGGGTCGGCTGGTCGAGCTGCTTGCCGCGGGCCGCGTTGATGAGGAGCGGGAAGTCGCCCATCGACCCGATGTCGATCTTCCCGGCGGTCATCTGCGCGGTGATCGGGGCGCCGGTGGCGTAGTCCTGCCACTGGACCTTGTAGTGCTTGCCGTCGCCGAGGGAGTTGAGCTCCTTCTCGAAGTAGCCGAGGGAGCGCAGCAGGGTGCCGGCGGTGACGGTGTTGATGGTCTTGGACTGGTAGCCGACGGTGACGGTGACCGTGGAGCCGTCCCCGGCCGCCGCGTTGCCGCCGCAGGCGGTGAGCGGCAGCAGGAGCACGGCGGCCGCGGCGGCTGCCTTGGGTTTCATGATCGATCGGGCCTCTCGCCGGAACGGGTCGGTGCGTTCACCGGAACGGAGCGCGTGGGCGGGCTCACCGGAGCGGGTCGGTGAGTTCAGCGGAGCAGGTAGGGCATGTTGACCGTGACGGCTCCGGTGGGACACCGGGCCGCGCACGGGCCGCAGTACCAGCACTCGTCGACGTGCATGTACGCCTTGCCGTTGCTCTCGTCGATGGCGAGGGAGTCCAGCGGGCACATGTCCACGCAGAGCGTGCAGCCGTCGATGCACTTGGACTCGTCGATGGTCACGGGCACGTCGGCCCGCTGGGGCACCAAGGACATGGCTGTCTCCGTAGGGGTCGTTCGTCGTACGGCGGAAGAGGAAGGGAAGTCAGTGCAGGGAGCGGCGCAGCAGGCCGCTCATGGTGATCCGGTCGCCGCGGAAGCGGATGAACTCCAGGTCGACGGGCCGGCCGTCGGCGAGGTGGGTCAGCCGTTCCAGCATCAGGACGGCCGCGCCGCGCGGAGCCTGGAGCACGGCGGCGGAGTGGGCGTCCGCGTTCACCGCCTCCAGGGTGATCTCGGCGTGACCGAGCGGCTGCCCGGTCACAACCTCCAGGAGCCGGAACACGTCGGTGTGTTCCAGGTCCGCGCCGAGCAGGGAGGTGCCGATGTCGAGGGGGATGTAGGTGAGGTCGAGGGAGAGCGGGAGGCCGCCCAGTCGGCGCAGGCGTTCGATGTAGAGGACGTCGGCGCCGGACGGGAGGCGGAGCCGCTCGGCCACCGGGGCGGGCGCCGGGGCGGGGCCCACGGTGCGGACCTCGTTGGTGACGTCGCCGTGTTCACGCAGGGTTTCCGCGAGGCCCATCAGCCGGTCCAGTCCGTGGGGGTACTTGCGCGCCACGACGACGGTGCCGACACCGGGGAGCCGGTCCACCAGGCCCTCGGCGCGCAGCAGATCCAGGGCCTGGCGGACGGTGTTGCGGGATGCGGCGTACTCGGCGCCGAGGGTGGCCTCGTGGGGGAGGGTGCCGGTGGGGAAGGCGCCGGTCAGGATCTGCCGGCGCAGCAGGTCGGCGAGCTGCCGCGCCCGGTCCGCGCGCAGCCGGCGCCGGCGGGCGGCGACGGTGGTCGCGCCCTGGCCGGCGTGGTCCCGGAGGCGATCGGTGGGTGGCATGCGGGGAACCCTACTGAAACAGTGGGGTATGGGGTGTTGCTGAAGTGTTGCGCCATCTGGGAGAGCGTCAGATCACGGTCGACCTGGGGGTTCGCGGGGAAGGGGGTGAGATGCGCCACCTCAGAGCGCCCCCGGAACCACCTTCCCCGACACCTCGCCGAGTCCCACCCGGGCCCCGTCCGGACCGGGGGCCCAGGCCGTGAGGGTGACCTCGTCGCCGTCCTGGAGGAACGTGCGGTCGCCCCCGGGCAGTTCCAGCGGGTCCCGGCCGTTCCAGGTCAGCTCCAGCAGCGAGCCCCGCTCGCGCGCGCCGGGCCCGCTGACCGTCCCCGACCCGTACAGGTCGCCCGTGCGCAGCGAGGCCCCGTTCACCGTCATGTGAGCGAGCTGCTGCGCGGCCGTCCAGTACATCGTGGCGAACGGCGGTTCGGACACCACGTGGCCGTTGACCGCGACGGACAGTCGCAGGTCGTAGCCGCCGGGGCCCTCGTCGGTGCCGGAGTCGTCGAGATACGGCAGCAGCGGGTGGGTGCGCTCGGGCGGGGTCACCCGTGCCTCCTCCAGGGCGTCCAGCGGGGTGATCCACGCCGACACCGACGTGGCGAAGGACTTGCCGAGGAACGGGCCGAGCGGCACGTACTCCCAGGCCTGGACGTCCCGGGCCGACCAGTCGTTGAGCAGGCACAGCCCGAACACGTGGTCGCGGAAGGCGGACAGCGGCACGGGCCGGCCCAGCGGCGAGGGCGTGCCGACGACGAAGCCGACCTCCGCCTCGATGTCCAGCCGCACCGAAGGCCCGAACGCCGGTTCGGGGTCGGTCGGTGCCTTGCGCTGTCCGGACGGCCGTACGACCTCCGTGCCGGACACCACGACCGTGCCCGCCCGCCCGTGGTAACCGATGGGCAGGTGCTTCCAGTTCGGGGTGAGGGAGTCGGCCGCGTCCGGGCGGAAGATCTGCCCGACGTTCCGCGCGTGATGCTCGGAGGAGTAGAAGTCGACGTAGTCCGCGACCTCGAACGGCAGATGCAGCCGCACCTCGGACAGCGGGTGCAGCAGCGCGGCGACCGCCTCCCGGTGGGAGGGGACGGTGACCCACGCGGTCAGCGCGCGCCGGACGTCGGACCAGGCGGTGCGGCCCGCCGCCAGCAGCGGGTTCAGCGTCGGCCGGGCCAGCAGCGACGCGTACGGCGAACCGAGTGCGAGGGCCGCCGCGCCCGCGTCGAGCACATGGTCGCCGAGCCGGACGCCCACCGTCCGCGCGGTGCCGCCGGGCGGGGTGAAGACGCCGTAGGGAAGGTTGTGCGGGCCGAAGGGGTCGCCCTCGGGGACGTCGAACGGGGGCATGCGGTGCTGCCTCGCTTTCGTGCGCGCCGGGCGGGGACGCGGTTCCCCGCTGGTGACGGGCGGACGCGTTCCCGGTGGTCGGGCCACACGTTACGGCCGAGTCGCCCGCCATGGGCAGTACGCGTGGGGGGTGTTGGCTGACGGCGTAGGCGCCGTGCGCCAACTGTCGCTGTCGGGCCGGTCGTTGCACACGAGAAAGCGGACGTCGTCCGGTTCGGGGCGGGTCGGTGGGGCCCGACATCCGTATTCTCTGATCATGGCCGCACCCACCGCATATGCCCTCATCGCCACTGACCTGGACGGAACGCTGCTGCGCGGCGACGACACGCTCTCCGACCGGTCCCTCGCCGCCCTCGCGCGGGTGGCCGCCGCCGGGGCGACGCACCTGGTGGTGACGGGCCGGCCGGCGCCGAGGGTGCGCCCGCTCCTGGAGGACCTGGGCGGCGAGGGGCTCGCGGTGTGCGGGCAGGGCGCACAGTTGTACGACGCCGGCGCGGACCGGCTGCTGTGGTCCGTCACGCTGGACCGGGAGCTGGCCGAGACCGCGCTCGGCAAGGTGGAGGCCGAGGTCGGCGAGGTGTACGCGGCCGTCGACCAGGACGGGGCGGACGGGCTGACGCTGATCGAGCCCGGCTACCTCATGCCGCACCCCACGCTGCCCGCCGTACGGGTCGACCGGCGCGACGACCTGTGGGCCGAGCCGATCAGCAAGGTGCTGCTGCGCCACCCCTTCCTGTCCGACGACGAACTGGCGGCGGCGGCCCGGGGGGCGGTCGGTTCGCTGGCCACGGTCACCATGTCCGGGCCCGGGACCGTCGAACTCCAGCCATGTGGCGTGACGAAGGCGACGGGGCTGGCGCTGGCGGCCGAGCGGCTGGGGCTTTCCCCGGCCCGGACCCTCGCCTTCGGGGACATGCCCAACGACATCCCCATGTTCGACTGGGCGGCCCGCGGGGTGGCCATGGCCAACGCCCATCCCGAACTCAAGGCGGTCGCCGACGAGGTCACGGCGTCGAACGAGGACGACGGCATCGCCGTCGTCCTCGAACGCCTCTTCCCGGCCGGGGCGTGAGCCCAGGACCAGGGTCAGCCCCCGGTCAAGGCGTCAGTCACCTGTTCCAGGCGTCGACCCCCGAACCAGGTGCGGAGCCCCCGGGTCGGGTAGGGGCACGGGCAGGTATGGGCACCGGGTCGGGTGCGGGGGCCCGTCCGGGCGGTCGGCCCGGTTCAGTACGCGCCGTACACGTTGTCGATCGAGCCGTACCGCGCGGCCGCGTAGTTGCAGGACGCCGTGATGTTGGCGATCGGGTCGAACGGGTCGAACGAGGTGCCGGGCACGTGGTAGGCGAGGAACGTCGGGTCGATGATCTGGAGCAGTCCCTTGGACGGGGTGCCCGCCAGGGCGTTGGAGTCCCAGTTGTTCACGGCGAGCGGGTTGCCTGACGACTCCCGCATGATGTTGCGCTGGATGCCGTCGTAGCTGCCGGGGATGCCGTTCTGCGCCATGATCGACAGCGACTGCTGGATCCAGCCGTCGAGGTTGTTGGCGTAGGTGGCCGTGGTGGCGGTCGTCGTCGCCGCGGTCGTCGTCGTGGCGGCGGTGGGCGTGGCCGCGGAGGCCTGGGTGGCGCCGAACAGCGGGAGCGCGAGGGCGGCGGCACCGGTGCCGGCGGCGATCAGGGCGCGGGCGGGCAGGCGGAAGCCGGGCAGGGCGAAGCGGGACATGGCGGATTTCCTCTCCGTCGCCTGCGAGGTGAGCTGTCGGGTTCGGGCTGGGAGGTGCCCGGCCGGCCCACGCACGCGGGACCGGCTTCACCCCTAGCCGTGCCGGGACTTGGCCCCGGACCGGCGACTTACCTGGGTCCCCCGCTCCTGCCGTGCGAGATGGGTGAATGGGTGCTCCGGACGGCGGCAGGACTCGGCGTTCCACCCGGATCGGGGAGGAAGCTATGCGAGAGAACCTGTGAGGAACAAGTGACGAAAACGAGGTTCTATCCGGTTGATCTTTTGCTGGGCGTTTTGGGATGTTGATCCTTTGTGCGCCACCCGGCTCAACTGGGCGTCCGGGTAAGGGGAATGTGAGATTCCGGAGCAGTGCGTCCCGCGAGGTGTGCGCGTGACCCAACTCACTGAGGGCGTGAGACGGACGTATGGTGCGGAATAGGCTCAATGTTCGCAAGTCGTCCGCGCGGGGAATGTCCGTGTCGTCCGGACGATGCCCGGGGGATCCGCCCGGGGGGCCGCCGTGATGTGGATCATGCATAAGTCCGTACATGACCGTGCGTATCACCCGATCACGAACATGCCGTCTCTGATCCGGTACGTCCCGGCCTGGAACCATGGGCGCTCGTGGTGATCGAAACATGACCGGATACGCTGACTTGAGTGAGGGCAGCGACCTATCGACAAACCGTGTAACCGTCGCCAGACACCAGCAGACAGGAGACCCCTCGTGACCGTCGTCGGGCCATTCGGGCTGAGCGTGCGGGACCAGGCTCTGGAAGCCGATGTCCAGGTGGGTCTGACGGCTGTCGAGGAGGGCCTGCTCGAAGCCACCAAGAGCGGGGTCCCCTTCATCACGGAGGCCGCACAGCATCTCGTCCGCGCGGGCGGGAAGCGGTTCCGGCCGCTGCTGGTGATGCTGGCGGCGCAGTTCGGCGACCCGTACGCGCCGGGGATCGTGCCCTCGGCGGTCGTCGTCGAGCTCACTCATCTCGCCACGCTCTACCACGACGACGTCATGGACGAGGCCGAGGTGCGGCGCGGGGTGGACAGCGCCAACACCCGCTGGGGCAACTCGGTCGCGGTCCTCACCGGCGACTTCCTCTTCTCCCGCGCCTCCCACATGCTGGCCGACCTCGGCCCCGAGGCGGTCCGGATCCAGGCGGAGGCGTTCGAACGGCTGGTCACCGGGCAGATCCTGGAGACCGCCGGGCCGCGCGACGGCCGGGACCCCGTCGACCACTACCTCGACGTGCTGGCCGGCAAGACCGGCTCCCTGGTCGCGGTGGCCTGTCGGTTCGGCGCGATGATGTCCGGCGCCGACGAGACGGTCGTGGACGTGCTCACGCAGTACGGAGAGCGGCTCGGCGTCGCCTTCCAGCTCGCCGACGACGTACTCGACATCGCCTCCGACTCCCGCGAGTCCGGCAAGACGCCGGGCACCGACCTGCGCGAGGGCATCCCCACCCTGCCGGTGCTGCGGCTGCGCGAGCAGGCCGAGCGGCTCGGGCTGCCGGCGGACGTGGCCCTGTGCGAGCTGCTCGACTCCGACCTGAGCGACGACGCCCGTCTCGACGAGGCCCTGGACCAGCTGCGGGAACACCCCGCCCTCGAGCAGGCGCGGCGGGACACGGTGCGGTACGCGGAGGACGCGCGGTCGGCGCTGGCCCCGCTGCCGGAGTGCGCGGCGAAGACGGCGCTGACGGAGATGTGCGAACTGGTGGTCCACCGGGCCGGGTGACACCCCGGAACCTCCACCCCACGACCCGCCTCTTCGCCCTGTCCTCCCCTCCCTTTCGCATCTCACGGGCCCTTCCCCCTACGGGAGGGTGGACGATCTCCACCCGCGTGTCATACCGCAGGAGTACGCGGAGTTGGACCCGGGGGTTGACGCCTCGTCGCGGACTTTTTGGTCATATGGAGAGGACCACCTCCCCGGACTTCGGGTGACAATGGCGGCACGGGGTGGGAAGTCTTGGCTCGAGCGTGAACCGGGAGCCGAGGGGAGCGAGAGCACGGCAGGCCGCCGCCGACGACGGAGGTAAGGCACACATGGCACCGTACGGAACCGACGACATCACCCCCGGTGCGACCCCGGGCGGGAACACGGGTGGCAGCGCGGGCGGGGCGCGGCGCAAGGCCTCGCGGTACGTCGTCCCCGCCGCGGTGGTGGGGGTGACGGCGGCGACCATCGGGCTCGTCCCGGCGCTCGCCGACTCCGGTGACCCCGACCTGCCGAAGATCAGCGCGCAGAAGCTCGTCGAGAAGGTCGCCGCGTCGCACGTGGACCAGCTTTCCGGCACCTTCAAGATCACCACCGATCTGGGTCTGCCGGACCTGGGCGGCCTGGAGAGCGGCCTGCTCTCCGGTGCCTCGTCCCAGGGCGGCTCCACCGCCGACCCCTCCGCCAGGCTGACGGAGCTGGCGAGCGGCACGCACACCCTGCGTGTGGCGATGGACGGGCCGGACAGGCACAAGCTGTCCATCGTCGAGAAGGCGGCCGAGTACAGCGTCATCCACAACGGCGACGAGGTGTGGGCGTACGACAGCGCGTCCAACCAGGCCTTCCACGCCCAGGAACCGGGCGGCGCGACCCACGACGGCCACGGGAAGAAGGGCGGCGGGCACCACGGCCCCGGGGGCGACGACACGTCACTCACCCCCAAGGACCTCGCGCAGCAGGTCCTGAAGGCCGCCGACGGCACGACGTCCGTCACGGTCGACGGCACCGTCCGCGTCGCCGGTCGGGACGCCTACAAGCTGCTGGTCAAGCCGGAGAAGTCCGGTTCGACGATCGGTGCGGTCAGCATCGCGGTGGACGCGCGCACCGGGATGCCGCTGAAGTTCACGCTCACCCCCGCCTCGGGCGGCGCGGCCGTGGTGGACGCGGGCTTCACCAAGGTCAGCTTCGACCGGCCGGCCGCGTCGACGTTCGACTTCACCCCGCCCAAGGGCACCAAGGTCACCGAGGAGGACGACGCGGAGAAGGCGGCGCCGCACAAGGGTGCGGGCGGCATGCCGGGCGCGGGCCTGCCCGGCCTCGGCGCTTTCGGCGACCTCGGCGGCGCGGACGGCGCGGGTGGCGCCAGGACGATCGGCGAGGGCTGGTCTGCGATAGCCGAGTTCGGCGGTGACGAGAGCATGCCCTCCGGCTCCTCGCACGGCTCGGGTTCGGCCGACGACAGTGCTGCCTCCGGCCTCCTCGGCTCCTTCGGGGACAAGGTGAGCGGCAAGTTCGGCTCGGGCACGGTCTACTCGACCCGCCTGGTCAACGCGCTGATGACCGAGGACGGCAAGGTGTACGTGGGCGCGGTCACCAAGGACGCGCTGGTGAAGGCGGCCGACGCGGCCAAGTAGGTGCCGGGTCCGCCCCGGCGGACGGCAGGGCCACGAGTGGGGGAGCGCATGGAGGAACCGTCCGCGGAGGACACGGCGCAACCGTCCACGACGTCCCGGTCCACGGCGGAGCCGTCCCCGGCCGCAGGTGACGGGGCCGGGGACGAGGCCGGGGCCGAGGTCGGTTCCGAGGTCGGGGCGGTCATCGCCACCCGTGCGCTCACCAAGCGGTACCGCGGCGGACAGCTCGCCGTGGACGGTCTCGACCTGACCGTCCCGGCGGGCAGCGTCTTCGGCTTCCTCGGGCCCAACGGTTCCGGCAAGACCACCACGATCCGCATGCTGATGGGTCTCATCGAGCCGACCTCCGGCACGGCGCACGTGCTCGGCCGGCCCATGCCCCGCGCGGGCCGTGCCGTCCTCCCGCACGTCGGCGCGCTCATCGAGGGCCCGGCGCTGTACGGCTTCCTCTCCGGGCGCGACAACCTCCTGCGCTACGACGACGCCGACCCCACCGCCGACCCCCGCACCCGGCGGGCCCGGGTCGGGGCCGCCCTGGACCGGGTCGGGCTGACCGCGGCCGCCGGCAAGAAGGCGAGGGCGTACTCGCTCGGCATGAAGCAGCGGCTCGGCCTCGCCGCGGCCCTGCTCCGGCCGCGACGGCTGCTCGTCCTGGACGAGCCGACCAACGGCCTCGACCCGCAGGGCATGCGTGAGATCCGCACCCTGGTCAGGGAGTTGGCCTGCGACGGCACCACCGTCTTCCTCTCCTCCCACCTGCTGGACGAGATCGAGCAGGTCTGCACCCACGTGGCCGTGATGGCCGGGGGCCGGCTCCTGACCCAGGGCACGGTGGCCGAACTGGCGGCCGGCGCGCGGGGACGGCTGGTCGTGACCACCCCGGACGCGGCGAACGCGGTGGACGCGGCCCGGGTACTGAAGGAACAGGGCGTGGACGACGTCGTACTGGCCGAGGACCGGGTCACCGTCACCGGAGAACCCCCGGAGGGCGAACTCGCCGACCTCAACGCGGCCTTGGTGACGGCGGGGGTGCGCGTGCGGGGCTTCGCCGTGGAACGGGCCTCGCTGGAGGACACGTTCGTGGCTCTGACGGGGGAGGGCTTCGATGTCGCGGGCTGAGGCGTCGGGCACGGGCACGGGCACGGGGACTGCGACGGGGACGGCGGCGGCCGCGCCGGTGCCGGAGTCGGCTGCCGCTGCCGTGCGCCGGCCGCGTCCGCTGTGGTCCCTCGGGCTGTTCCGCAGCGAGCTGGGCCTCACCTTCCGCCGCTGGCGCACGCTCGCGCTGCTGGGGGTGCTGGTCGCGGTGCCGGTGCTCGTCGGTGTCGCCGTGAAGATCGAGACGAGCGACGGCTCCTCCGCCGGCGGGGGCGAGGGCGGCCCGGCGTTCCTCGCGCAGATCACCAACAACGGCCTGTTCCTGGTGTTCACCGCGCTCGCCGCGACGCTCCCCTTCTTCCTGCCGATGGCCGTCGGCGTCGTCGCGGGCGACGCCCTCGCCGGCGAGGCGAACGCCGGCACCCTGCGTTACCTCCTGGTCGCGCCGGCCGGCCGCACCCGGCTGCTGCTCGCCAAGTACGCGACGGTACTGACGTTCTGCCTGGCCGCGACCCTGGCGGTGGCGGTCTCGGCACTCGCGGTCGGTGCCCTGCTGTTCCCCCTGGGCGAGCTGACGACCATCTCCGGCACCCGCATAGGCTTCGGCGACGGACTCCTGCGGGCATTGCTCATCGCGGTGGTCGTGGCCGCCTCCCTGGTCGGAGTGGCGACGCTCGGTCTGTTCGTCTCCACGCTCACCAACAGCGGCATCGCGGCGATGGCGACGACGGTCGGGCTCCTGATCACCGTGCAGATCCTCGACCAGATACCCCAACTGCACGCGATGCGGCCGTACCTCTTCTCCCACTACTGGCTGTCCTTCGCGGACCTGATGCGGGACCCCGTCTACTGGGACGACCTGCTCCGCGACCTCGGCCTCCAGGCCCTGTACGGCGCGGTGTTCGGCTCGGCCGCCTGGGCCCGCTTCACGGCGAAGGACATCACCGCCTGAGCGGTGTCCGCACGTCCGCAGCGTCCGCGATGTGGTGGGACATGTCGGCCAGGGGCGCCCCGGCGGCGGCCGGGTGGGTCGCGGCGACGTCCGCGGCCGTACGGAGGAAGGCGGCGAGTTCCCGGTCGTCGCGGTCCGCGGGCCAGACGGCGAGCAGGGTGGTGCGGCGGTTCTCGACGGGCACGGTGAGCAGGCCATGGCCGAGACGCCGGGCGACCGACTCCGGCAGGAGGGCGATCATGCGGCCCAGGGCGATCAGCTCGGCGATCTGACCGGTGTCCGTGATGAGAGGCCCCTCGCCGGGCGACCGCGCGGACCACCGAGGGAAGACCTCGCCGACGAGATCGGACATGCGCAGGCAGGAGGCGCCGGCCAGACGGTGTGTGCGCGGCAGGACCGCCACCTCGCGCTCGGTCAGCAACTCCTCGGTGTCCAGACCGGCGAGATCGTCCTGGGGCAGGCGCAGCAGTGCGAGGTCCGCGGTGCCGTCGCGCAGCAGGGCTGTCTCCCCGCCGATCCCGCAGAGGAGCACTTCGACCTCGACGTCGGCCCCGACGGTGTCGGCGTCGGGACGGTCGGCGAAACGGGCGAGTACGGAGGGCAGCAGCCCGCCGTCGCCGCCCGGCTTCATCGCGACGGTGAGGCGCCGGGGGGCCCGTCCGGCACGTCGGGTCGCGTTCTCCGCCGCCGTCAGGGCGGCCAGGGCCTTGCGTCCCTCTTCGAGAAGGGTTTCTCCGGGGCGGGTCAGGAGGACCTGGCGGCTGGTGCGGTCCAGCAGCCGAACGCCGAGCCGGCGCTCGAGCCGTTGCATCGCGCGGGACAGTGACGGCTGGGAGATGCCGAGCCGGTCGGCGGCACGGCTGAAGTTGCGTTCCTCGGCCACGGCCACGAAGTAGGCCAGCGCGCGCGAATCCATACCCTCAGGGTATGGGAGGGAGGCCCGGCGGGTGTTGGTCGCGCGCCTGCCGGGTGGTTGGGTGAGGCCGCGTCGACCGTCGGCCCCGGCGAGGGGCGGTCGACGCTTCCCGGCGGTCGGCGAGGTCAGGAGTACGGGCACATGGGCAAGGGCGACCGGAACACCCGGCGTATGCGTCTCTTCGTCGAAGAGGTGCAGAACAACGCGCGTCTCGAACTCATCGACGAACTCGTCAGTCCCTCCTTCCACAATCACAGCGCGGAACCGGGCCGAGGGGAGGACCGGGAAGGTGTCCGCGCGGCGGTCGCGGCACTGCACGCGGCCTTCTCGGATCTCCGTGTCGAGGTGAAACAGTGCGTCGGTGAGGGCGATCTGGTGGCGACGCACAAGGTGCTCCGCGGACGCCACACCGGCGAGTGGGCCGGCATCGCGCCGTCGGGCAGGCCGTTCGCACTCGAGGTGATGGACCTCGTCCGGTATCGCGACGGTCTGCAGGTCGAGCACTGGTCGGTCGCGGACGCGCTCGGGTTCCTGAGGCAGACCGGGGCTTTGCCCGGGGGCCGAGACCGGGACACCTCCGAAGGCTGAACCGGCGGTCAGCGGCGGGCGGGGGGCGGGCCGGGTGGGCCCGTCAGCCGGGCGAGGTGGTCGCACTCGCGCGGGGGGCGGCCGCTGAGGTCGTTGGTGCGCCAGGCTGTCACCCACGGCACGCGGTAGACGTCGATCGCCGCCTCGACGGCCTTGACCCGCTGGGCGAGCGGGCGCGGCAGCCGGCCCGGTGCGTCCGCGACGAGGACGACGGCGTCGAGGTCGAGGCCGGGCGGCGCGTCGCCCCGGCGGAAGATGTCGAGGGTGTTCGCCACGGCCTCCAGCCCCGTGGCGTGCGTACGGCCGACGAGGAGGACCGACGGGGGTTCGCCGTGGTCGGGCCGGGGCCAGGCCCGACCGGTGTCGTGACCGCCGAAGACCGCGGCGAGCGTGGTGACACCGGCCCCGCCGTGCGTCGCCACCCAACTGAAACGCCGGGGACTCGCCGTCGCGGGCGGTACACCGGGACGCGCCGGTGACGCCGCGTACGCCGGAGCCGCCGGATACGTCGGGGGCACCGTGTCGCCCACCGGTCCGCGGAGCCAGATGTCCGGTCCGCCGGGGGGCTGCCCGGTGCCTCCCGGACCGCCGGTTCCCCGCCCTGCGGCTGGCTGCATCGACTGCCTCCTCCTCGTCGGACCGGTGGATGCCACGGCGCCGCGGGGCACCCGGATTCGGGCACGAGTTCTTGGGACGAAAATGTCACGTCCCGGTGACGCCAGGCGCGGAAAACAAGCGCGAGACTCAACACCGTACGCGAACGGGGATCTTGCGGACGAGGGAGCGTACGGTTCCCGGCAGTCTCCACGACCCCCTCCCCGCGCACCTCCGCCGAACGACCCGAGTGAGGAACGATGTCTCGACTCCACCGCGAACACAAGCGGAGCCGCTCCACAGCGGGGGCCGTCTCCACGGCGCACACCGGCGCCGGACCGACCCCGATCGAGGTCCGGGTGCCGGTGCCGACGCAGCGGGAACCGGAGCGTGGGCCGGGCGGGGGCGCGACGGTCGGCGGTATGCCGGTGGTCGCGGGCACGGGGGAGTCGGTCCAGGAGGCCGTACTGAACCATCTGCACCGCCTCACCCTCGCCGCCGGGCATCCCGTCCTCGCGACGGTGCGCGACGAACGCATCGGTTACGTGATCCCGCTGCGGATCCACGTGGACGGGTCGAGCACGTACGCGGGACAGCCGGAGCGGTTCGAGGCCGTCGTGCCGACCTCCGTCCGGACGGACGCGGGGCAGGCGGCGCCGGCGGCGCAGGCGGGGACGCAGGCGGGGACGCGCGTCACGCCGCCGCCACCGCCCGGCGCGGCACCGGCGGCCACGCCGGAGCCCCGCCGCGACAGGCCGACCCGTGCGCTGCGGGCGGTCGAGGAGCGGACGGAGGAGCGGGCGGCTCAGCAGTCGGCGGAGCGGGCGCCGGATACCGCCGGTGCCCGGCACGGTCAGGAGGCGCGGCCGGGAGCGACGCCCGCCGGGCACACCGTGGCGACCTTCATGCTGCGGGCGGTTCCCGAGCAGCAGCCGCTGATCACGGTGACGCCCGGGCTCGCCCAGGACCTGTCCGCGGGCCCCACCGCCCCCACGACCGACGACGGAAACGGCCCGCGGCCCCCGGAGCCGGGCACCGTCCAGCCCCCGCGGGGGGAGTTCGGCCCCCCGCCGGTACTGCCGGCCCAGGTCCCGGTGCAGGAGCCCGCACCCGCCCCGGCCCCGGCCGCCGAGGCACCTGCCCCGACGCGGGCACCCGCCCCCACGCAGGCACCCACCCCCGCACAGGCGCCCACCCGCGCCCCGGCCTCCGATCCCGAATCCGACCCGGACTTCTACTCCGCTCCGGCCTGGAAGCCCACCCCCGCGCCGCGCACCGTGCCCGTGGAGGAGGTGAAGGAGCCGCCCGTGCGGGAGTTCGACTCCGTGGTCGACGTGGTGCTGGCGGCCGAGCCCGGCACTGTGCCCGGCACCCCCGACGGGCCGTTCACCGCCCCCATGGCGACCATCGGCGAGGCGGTGCGCAACGGGCGCATCGACGAGGCCGCGGCGCTCGCCGAGGAGACGGTCGCGGAGGCCTCCGGCACGCTCGGCGGCGAGCACCCGGAGGTGCTGCGGCTGCGCGAACTCAGCGCGTACGTCGCCTACCTGGCAGGGGACCCGCTCCGTTCGTTCCACCTCTCTCTGGAGCTCGCCCGGGTGCACCACCGGCTGGGGGACGCGCGCGCCGCGTACGGCAACGTGCAGAGCGCGGCCGCCGCCTGGCGCGCGGTGCGCGACCCGCTCCAGGGACTGCACCTGGGCCGCGACCTGCTCGGCACCTGGACCGAGCTCGCGGCGAACGAGGGTCCCGCCGCCGACGACCTGGAGCAGCTCCGGTCGGCGCGCAACCGCATGACCCGCCTCGCCGGACGCGCCCGCGCCCTCGCCGAGGAGCAGTAGACCGGACGGCACGGACGCACAGGGAGCCGAGAGGGCCTGGACGCCGTCCTCAGCGGCTCGACGTCCCCTCGGCCCCCTCGGGCCGGGGCGCCCGCCCCGGCTCCCGCGCCGTAGCCGCCGCACCGGCGGGGGCGGCGGCCCGTTCACGCGCCGTACGGTTCCGCAGCGCCACGGCACTCCGGCGGGCCGTGCGCAGCGCGTCCCAGGTCAGCAGGACGAGGGCCGCCCACACCAGGACGAATCCCGCCCACCGCTCGGGTGGCATCTCCTCGTGGAAGTACAGGATGCCCAGCAGGAACTGGAAGACCGGCGTCAGGTACTGCAGCAGCCCCAGTGTCGACAGCGGCACCCGGATCGCGGCGGCCCCGAAGCACACCAGCGGCAGCGCGGTCACCAGGCCGGCCGCGGCGAGCAGCACGGCGTGGCCGACGCCGTGCGAGGCGAACGTCGAACCGCCGTGCGTGCCCCTCCACAGCAGATAGGCGAGCGCCGGCGGGAACAGCACGGCGGTCTCCGCGGCCAGCGATTCGATGCCGCCCAGGTTGACCTTCTTCTTCACCAGTCCGTACGTGGCGAACGAGAAGGCGAGGCAGAGGGAGATCCACGGCGGCCGGCCGTAGCCGACGGTGAGGACGACCACCGCGAGGGCGCCGATCCCGACGGCCGCCCACTGCGTGGTCCGCAGCCGTTCCTTCAGCAGCAGCACACCCATGGCGATGGTGACCAGCGGGTTGATGAAGTAGCCGAGCGAGGCCTCGACGACGTGCCCGGAGTTCACCGCCCAGATGTAGACACCCCAGTTGACGGTGATCACGGCGGCGGCGATCGTGACCAGCCCCAGCCGTCGCGGCGACCGCAGCAGCTCGCCCGCCCACGCCCAGCGGCGCATCACCAGCAGCGCCACCCCGACCAGGCCGAGCGACCAGACCATGCGGTGGGCGAGTATCTCCACCGCGCCGGCCGGCTTCAGCAGCGGCCAGAACAGGGGGACGAGGCCCCACATGCCGTACGCGGCGAAGCCGTTGAACAGACCGGCGCGCGACTCGCCGTCGGGCCCGTTCGATCCCTTGGTCGGCTGCCCGGGCACCGGCGCCTCCTCTCCCACGCTCTCCCGCGCTCCACCGCGGCTTCCACGGGCCGTACACCGGTTCCGTGCGCCGCGCGTGCGCGGTTCGGGCGTCCGTACGACCCTCCGCGCAAGGTAACGCCGGAAACCCCCGGCTGTCATGCCCGTATCGGCATACGGTCATGACAGCCGGGGGTCGCCCCGGACGTGCCGCGGTCAGCCCTTGAGCGCCACCGCGATCGCGTCGGCCAGCGGCGTGGTCGGGCGACCGGCCAGGCGGGACAGGTCGCCGGTCGTGATCTCCAGCTCGCCGTTGGCGATGGCGACGTCCACCCCCGCGAACATCGCGGCGGCCGGCTCGGGGAGCCCGGCGCCGGTCAGGATGCCCGTGTACTCCTCGGCGGAGACGGCGGTGTAGCCGATCTCCCTGCCGGTCTGCCGGCTCACCTCGGCCGCGAACTCGGCGAAGCCCCACGCCTCGTCGCCGCCCAGCTCGTAGGTCTTGTTCTCGTGGCCCTCGCCGGTCAGCACCGCCACCGCGGCGGCCGCGTAGTCCGCGCGCGCGGCGGAGGAGAGCCGGCCCTCGCCCGCGGCGTGGACCACCGCGCCGTGCTCGAGCACGGGGGCGAGCTGCTCGGTGTAGTTCTCGTGGTACCAGCCGTTGCGCAGCAGCACGTACGGCACCCCGGAGGTCAGCAGCACCTGCTCGGTGGCCCGGTGGTCGTCGGCGAGCGAGGCCTTCAGGGTCACCGGGGCGCTGGTGTAGGCGAGCAGGGCGACCCCGGCGGCGCGGGCGGCCTCGATGACGACCGTGTGCTGCTGGACCCGGCCCTTGGCGAACTCGTTGCCGGAGATCAGCAGCACCTTGTCGCCGGCCGAGAACAGGCCGTCGAAGGTCTCGGGCGCGTTGTAGTCGGCGACGGCGAGCCGCACGCCGCGCGCGGCGAGGTCGGCGGCCCGTGACTCGTCGCGCACGACGGCGGTGATCTGGTCGGCCGGAACCTTCTCCAGCAGCTGCTCCACGACGTGCCGGCCGAGGTGTCCGGTGGCTCCGGTGACGACGATGCTCATGGTGAGGTGCACTCCTGAGGGGTGGGCGGTGGTTCGCTGACATCACTCACCCTAGGAGCTGCACTAACCAAAGCACAGTACCCACTTTGAAGTAAGGTACTGATGTCGGGTTAGGGTTCTGCAATGACCCCGAGCAAGGTGGACGGCGCGGGCGAGGCGATGTGTCCCCACCGCCTCGTCCTCGAACACGTGACCAGTCGCTGGGCCGTCCTCGTCCTCAGCACACTGCTGAACCGCCCCTACCGATTCGGCGAGCTGCGCCGCGAGGTCAACGGGGTCGGTGGCCGTGCCGTCAGCGAGAAGATGCTCGCGCAGACCCTGCAGACCCTGGAACGCGACGGCCTCGTGCACCGGGACGCCAAGCCGGTGATACCGCCCCGCGTCGACTACTGGCTGACGGATCTGGGCCGCGAGGCGGCGGAACAGGTGCGCGCGCTCGCCCTCTGGGCCGACCGGCGCATGGACGACGTACAACGCGCCCGCGCCACGTACGACGAGACGCGCGCCGCCCACGACAAGGCGCGCGACGAGCCGCCCGCCGCCCCCGGCACGACCCGCGCCGCGCGCGACGAAGCCCGGTCCGCGGCGTCCGCGGTCCGGGCTTCGTGAGGACGCCGGTGTCCCGAGCGGGCCGGCGGTCGGCTCAGCCGACCACTGTCCAGGTGTCGCCGCCGGCCATCAGCGCGGCGAGGTCGCCCTTGCCGTGTTGTTCGATCGCCGTGTCGAGCTGTCCGGCCATCAGCGTGTCGTAGACCGGGCGTTCCACGGAGCGGAACACCCCGATCGGGGTCCGGTGCAGGGTGTCGGGGTCGGCGAGCCGTGACAGCGCGAACGCGGTGGTCGGGGAGGCGGAGTGCGCGTCGTGCACGAGTACCTGTGCCTCGTTCTCCGGCGTCACCTCGACGACCTGGAGGTCCCCGGTCGCCGCATCCCGCACGACGCCCTTGCCGCCGTCGGCGCCGAACCGGATCGGCTGTCCGTGCTCCAGGCGGATCACGGCCTCCTGGGCCTGTTCGCGGTCCTTGAGCGGTTCGAACGCGCCGTCGTTGAAGATGTTGCAGTTCTGGTAGATCTCCACCAGCGCGGTGCCCGGGTGCGCGGCCGCCTGGCGCAGGACCTCGGTGAGGTGCTTGCGGTCGGAGTCCACGGTGCGGGCGACGAACGAGGCCTCCGCGCCGAGCGCGAGCGAGACCGGGTTGAAGGGCACGTCGAGCGAGCCCATCGGCGTCGACTTGGTGATCTTGCCGATCTCGGAGGTCGGCGAGTACTGGCCCTTGGTCAGCCCGTAGATCCGGTTGTTGAACAGCAGGATCTTGAGGTTCACGTTGCGGCGCAGGGCGTGGATGAGGTGGTTGCCGCCGATGGACAGTGCGTCGCCGTCACCGGTGACCACCCACACCGACAGGTCCCGCCGCGAGGTGGCGAGGCCGGTGGCGATGGCGGGGGCGCGGCCGTGGATGGAGTGCATCCCGTAGGTGTTCATGTAGTACGGGAAGCGGGAGGAGCAGCCGATGCCGGAGACGAAGACGATGTTCTCCCTCGCCACCCCCAGTTCCGGCATGAAGCCCTGGACGGCGGCGAGGACCGCGTAATCGCCGCAGCCCGGGCACCAGCGGACCTCCTGGTCGGACTTGAAGTCCTTCATCGACTGCTTCCCGGCGGCCTTCGGCACCAGGGAAAGCGACGCGAACGCCCCGCCCGCGGTGCCGCTCACGGGGGCACCCCCGGTGCCACCGGCCGGTCCGCCCGTGCCGGGTGCGGTGGTCGTCGTGTCAGCCATCGATGGCCTCCTTCAGAGCCGTGGCGAGCTGTTCGGCCTTGAACGGCATGCCGTTGACCTGGTTGTACGAGTGCGCGTCCACGAGGTACTTGGCCCGGATCAGGGTGGCGAGCTGGCCGAGGTTCATCTCGGGGATCACGACCTTGTCGTAGGAGCCGAGCACCGTGCCCAGGTTCTTCGGGAAGGGGTTGAGGTGGCGCAGGTGGGCCTGGGCGATGTCCTCGCCGGCCGTGCGCAGCCGCCGTACGGCCGCCGTGATCGGCCCGTACGTCGAGCCCCATCCCAGGACCAGGGTGCGGGCGGCGCCGCCCGGGTCGTCCACCTCCAGGTCGGCGACGTCGATGCCGTCGATCTTGGCCTGCCGGGTGCGGACCATGAAGTCGTGGTTGGCGGGGTCGTAGGAGATGTTGCCGGTGCCGTCCTGCTTCTCGATGCCGCCGATGCGGTGTTCCAGGCCGGGTGTGCCGGGGACGGCCCAGGGGCGGGCGAGGGTCTGCGCATCGCGCTTGTAGGGCCAGAACGTCTCGGTGCCGTCGTCCAGGGTGTGGTTGGGGCCCTGCGCGAACCGCACCCGCAGGTCGGGCAGTTCGTCGGGCTCCGGGATCCGCCACGGCTCGGAGCCGTTGGCGAGGTAGCCGTCGGAGAGCAGGAAGACCGGGGTGCGGTAGGTCAGCGCGATGCGCGCCGCTTCCAGGGCCGCCTCGAAGCAGTCCGCGGGGGTGCGCGGGGCGACGACGGGGACGGGTGCCTCGCCGTTGCGGCCGTACATCGCCTGCAGCAGGTCCGCCTGCTCGGTCTTGGTGGGCAGACCGGTCGAGGGGCCGCCGCGCTGGATGTCGACGATCAGCAGCGGCAGCTCCAGGGAGACGGCGAGCCCGATCGTCTCCGACTTCAGTGCCACGCCGGGCCCGGAGGTCGTGGTCACGGCGAGCGAACCGCCGAACGCCGCGCCCAGCGCCGCGCCGATGCCCGCGATCTCGTCCTCCGCCTGGAAGGTCCGCACGCCGAAGTTCTTGTGCTTGCTGAGCTCGTGCAGGATGTCGGAGGCCGGGGTGATCGGGTACGAGCCCAGGTACAGCGGCAGCTCCGCCTGACGCGAGGCGGCCACCAGACCGTAGGACAGCGCGAGGTTGCCGGAGATGTTGCGGTAGGTGCCGGTGGGGAACGCGGTGACGGCCGGGGCGACCTCGTAGGAGACCGCGAAGTCCTCCGTCGTCTCGCCGAAGTTCCAGCCCGCGCGGAACGCGGCGATGTTCGCCGCCGCGATGTCCGGCTTCTTGGCGAACTTCGTCCGCAGGAACTTCTCCGTGCCCTCGGTCGGCCGGTGGTACATCCACGACAGCAGACCCAGCGCGAACATGTTCTTGCTGCGCTCGGCCTCCTTGCGGCTCAGTGCGAACTCCTTGAGCGCCTCCACGGTGAGCGTGGTCAGCGGCACCGGGTGGATCTGGTAGCCGTCCAGCGAACCGTCCTCCAGCGGCGAGACGGCGTAGCCGACCTTCTGCATGGCGCGCTTGGTGAACTCGTCCGTGTTGACGATGATCTCCGCGCCGCGCGGCAGGTCCCCCACGTTCGCCTTCAGTGCCGCCGGGTTCATCGCCACCAGAACGTTCGGCGCGTCCCCCGGGGTGAGGATGTCGTGATCGGCGAAGTGCAACTGGAACGAGGAGACACCCGGCAGGGTCCCCGCGGGGGCGCGGATCTCGGCGGGGAAGTTCGGCAGGGTCGACAGATCGTTGCCGAACGAGGCGGTCTCGGAGGTGAAGCGGTCCCCGGTGAGCTGCATACCGTCACCGGAGTCGCCCGCGAACCGGATGATCACCCGGTCGAGCCGACGGACGTCCTTGCTGCCCGCCGGTTTGCGCTGTCCTCCCACGAGGGCCCCGTCGGCCCCGTCGGCCTGTTCCGTTGTGCTGCTGACCTTGCTGGTCACTGAACTGGACCTCCCTCGAGGCGGCCGGCCGGGAGCGGTCGTCCCGCCGACCATTCCGGCACAACCCTACGTCGGTAAGGGTCGCCTTCCCTCGGCCGTTCGCATGATGGACGTGGAAATGAGACCGCTCGGCCGTGCGTGCGGCAGCCCTGCCGAGCCCTGCCGAACCGGGCCGGACCTTGCTGACAGATTGTCAACGAGGGCCGCCCGGGCAGTCTAGGAATTCAGATACGTGAGCACAGCCAGTACGCGACGGTGATCCCCGTCACTCGGGGACAGACCCAGCTTGAGGAAGATGTTGCTGACGTGCTTCTCGACCGCGCCGTCGCTCACCACGAGCTGCCGCGCGACCGCGGAGTTGGTCCGCCCCTCCGCCATCAGCCCCAGCACCTCGCGCTCCCTCGGCGTGAGCCCCGCCAGCACGTCCTGCTTGCGGCTGCGGCCCAGGAGCTGCGCGACCACCTCGGGGTCCAGGGCCGTGCCGCCCCGCGCCACCCGGACCACGGCGTCCACGAACTCGCGGACCTCCGCGACGCGGTCCTTGAGCAGATAGCCGACACCGCGACTGGAGGCGGCCAGCAGTTCGGTCGCGTACCGCTCCTCGACGTACTGCGACAGTACGAGGACGCCGAGCCCGGGATGGGTGCGCCGCAGTTCGACGGCGGCCCGCACACCCTCGTCCGTGTGGGTGGGCGGCATCCGGACGTCCGCGACGACGACGTCCGGGAGGGCGCCCTCGGCGGAGAGCTCGGTGATCGTCTTGATCAGCGCCTCACCGTCGCCGACCCCGGCGACGACGTCGTGCCCCCGGTCGGTGAGGAGGCGGGTCAGGCCCTCTCTCAACAGCACGGAATCCTCGGCGATGACCACCCGCACCCTGTCCTCCACGGTGACGTTCCCCCCTGCGATACATGTGCGCTCCGCGCGCGACGACGCCACAAGCATCGCAGGGGCCGACGGCGTACGGGGGGTGATGGGGGCGCGGAGGCGACAGGGGCGCGGGGAATCGCGCGGAACGGGGCGGAGCCCCGTGCCGGGGTCGAAGGGGCGGAGCCCCTTGAGGACGGGAAGGGCAGGGGCGGCGGGGGCGAGGAGAGCCGGCCCCGCGGGGGCGGACACGAGCCGGCCCCACGGGAGGGGCCGGCCCCACGGGGCGAGAAGGGCGGGCCCCCGGAGAGGAACCGTCACGCCCGCCAGGGCAGCTCCGCCGTGACCCGCGTGGGCCCGCCCGCGGGGGAGTCGACCACCAGGATCCCGTCCACCGCGTCCAGCCGCTCCGCCAGCCCCGCGAGCCCGGACCCCGCCCCCACGTCGGCCCCGCCCACCCCGTCGTCCTCCACCTGCAGCATCAGCCGGTCCTCGGCCCGCCACACGTCCACGACCCCCCGCCCGGCCCCGCTGTGCTTGCTGACGTTCTGCAGCAGCTCGCACACCGTGAAGTAGGCGATCCCCTCGATCGCCGGCGCCGGCCGCGCGGACAGGTCCACCTCCACGTGCACCGGCACCGTGCAGCGCGTGGCGACCGAGGAGAGCGCCGCGTCGAGGCCCCGGTCGGTGAGGACCGCGGGGTGGATGCCGCGCGCCAGGTCCCGCAGCTCCTGCAGCGCCGTCTTCACCTCGCCGTGCGCCTCCTCCACCATGCGCGCCGCCGCCTGCGGATCCTCGGTGACCTTCTCCTTCGCCAGCCCCAGGTCCATCGCCAGCGCCACCAGCCGGGCCTGGGCCCCGTCGTGCAGATCGCGCTCGATGCGCCGCAGATCCGCCGCCGCCGTGTCGACCACGACCCCCCGGTCCGACTCCAGCTCCACCACGCGCGCCGACAGCCGCGACGGCCCCAGCAGCCCGTGCACCAGCACCCGGTCCACGGTGGTCAGCCCGCGCACGATCCACGGCGTGGCCATCGTGAACAGCAGGCCCACCAGCGCGGTCATGGTGATCTCGAACGGGTTGTCGAGGTAGATGCGGTGGGCCTCGTCGCCGTACAGCTGGATGCCGCCCTGGCCGGCCCACACGGGGAAGACCCAGAACCACAGCGGATACGTGAGCATCGCCCAGCCGTACGCCCAGAAACTCACCGCGACGGCGAATGCGAACACCGCCCACGGCAGGTGCAGCAGCGCGTACAGCAGGTGCCGCCACGACGAGCCGCTGCGGAACACCGCCCCCGTCCAGGCCAGCACCCCCCGCTCCCGGGGCCGCAGGGGCTCCGGCTCGGCGACGTCCAGCCCCAGCAGGCCGCGCGCCCTCGCCCGCTCCAGCGTGCCGAAGCCGCGGCAGGCCACGAGCGTCGCCGCGAGCAGCGGGATGCCGACGAAGGTGACCAGCAGGCCCGCCCCGAGCGACAGCATCGTCACGGCCAGCGTGAACATGAGGATGCTGAGCGGGAGGCTGAGCATCAGATACGAGAACTCGCGCCAGCTCCGCCCCTCGAACGGCGCCCGCAACCCGGCCGGCAACCGGTGCCGGCGCGCCCGCTCCTCGGGGCCGTACCCGTACCCGGGCACCTGGTCGACCTGGTCGTACTCCCGCGCGTATCCCTGCCCGTACTGCGTGGCCATCGCCGCCGTCCGTTCGTGTCGTCGTCTCGTGTCGCCGTCGCTCCGTCGCTGTGCACAAGCCTCCGCGTCCAGGGCCCCTACGGCCATGGAGCGGGTCGGCGTCCCGGTGCGGGGGTTTTCCCCACCCTCGGGGACCGTCCGGGCGAGGGAGGGCCGGGGAGCCGGGGCGGGGCGGGGGCTACTTCCGTCCCGTCCCGGGCCCCCGGAGCGACCGGTCCCGGCGGCCGTCCCGGCGGCCGTCGCGGTCCCACCACGGCAGCTCGGCCGTGATCGTCGTGGGGCCGCCTTCCGGCGAGTCGATGACGAACAGGCCGTCGACCGCGTCGAGCCGGTCCGCGAGGCCCGCCATGCCCGTGCCGCCGTCCAGCCGGGCCCCGCCCCGGCCGTCATCCCACACCTGGATCAGCAGCCGCCCCTCGGACCGCCACACGTCGACGGCCGCCGACCGCGCCCCGCTGTGCTTGCTGATGTTCTGCAACAGCTCGGAGACGGTGAAGTAGGCGATGCCCTCGATCGCGGCGGCCGGCCGGGCCGGGAGCTCGACGGTGACCTTCACGGGCACCGTGCAGCGCGTGGCGACCGAGGAGAGCGCCGCGTCGAGGCCCCGGTCGGTGAGGACCGCGGGGTGGATGCCGCGCGCCAGGTCCCGCAGCTCCTGGAGGGCGAGCTTCACCTCGCCGTGCGCCTCGTCGACCATCACCGCGGCCGCGTCCGGATCTTCCAGCAGCTTCTCCTTGGCCAGACCGAGCCCCATCGCCAGCGCCACCAGCCGGGCCTGGGCCCCGTCGTGCAGATCGCGCTCGATGCGCCGCAGGTCCGCCGCCGCCGTGTCCACCACGAAGCCGCGGTCGGACTCCAGTTCGTGGATCCGCCGCTCCAGTTCGTCGGAGGGGGAGAGCAGGGCGCGCACCATCACCCGGTCCACGTTGGTGAGTCCCCGGGCGAGGATGGGCAGGACCGGCCACAGCACGAACAGCGACGTCAGCGTCACGGTGAAGGTGAAGATCGCCCACGGCAGCCGTATGACGTCGTACAGCACCGTCCGCCAGCCCACCGGGTCCTTCAGCGCCAGCCACAGCCGACGGCTCCACCGTCCCCCCGCGAGCACGGGCAGCGGCGTCGGCTCCGCCACCCGCACGTCGAGCAGCACCCGCGCCCTGGCCCGCTCCAGCCTGCCGAGCTGCCGGGCGCCGGCCAGCCCCAGTGCCAGCAGCGGCAGCCCGATCACGGTCACGGTCAGCGCCGACCCGACGGACAGCACCGTCACCGAGTAGACGAAACCGACCAGGGCCACCGGCAGGTTCCCCAGCAGGTGCGCGATCTCCCGCCAGGTCTGCCCGGTGAGGGCGAGCCGCGGGGGCGGCAGCCGCACGTCGTCCGGGTCGGCCCCGGCCCCCGGCGTCGCCGCCGTTCCCACTGCCGCTGCCGGTCCCGCGCTCGCTGTCGTCCGGTGTTCCGTCATGCCGTCAGCGTGCCGGTCGGGCGGCGGGAGCGCCATGAGGCGGACCGCCTCCGGGAACCGGGGGAAAACCCCACCACGGCGGATCCGCGACCCGGTCCAGGTCCACCGGGTGCGCGGGGTGCCGGCGCCCGCGGAGGGTACCCCCGTATCTCAAGGTGCGACGGGCTGCTTACCGTCTCTTTAGCAGGGCCTAGACTCCCGTGCGTACGGATCGCCGGACTCACCACGGTTCGCGAAGGCGCACAGGAGTCGCAGCCGCTGCGGAGGCCGCAGCAGTTGCAGAAGCCACAGCAGTTGCAGAAGTCGCAGGTCACGAGGTCAGGGAGCGAGGGGCGGGCGTGCCGGAGCCGGAACAGCCGGGACAGACGGTCGTCGTCGCGGCGGAGTATTTCCATTCCTACTCGGTCGTCGGACTGCTCGCCGTCGTCGGCGTGCTCTTCGTATCGGTCGCGTTCGGCGCCAACCGTCTGCTGCGCCCCGCCGTGCCCACACCCGAGAAACTCCTGACGTACGAGTGCGGCGTCGACCCCGTCGGCGAGGGCTGGGCCCACACCCAGGTCCGCTACTACGTCTACGCGTTCCTCTACGTGATCTTCGCGGTCGACTCGATCTTCCTCTTCCCGTGGGCGACCGTGTTCGCCGCGCCCGGCTACGGCGCGGCGACCCTCGTCGAGATGTTCCTCTTCCTCGGCTTCCTGGCCGTGGGACTGCTCTACGCGTACAAGAAGGGCGTCCTGACATGGACGTGACCCCCACCTCTCCCGGCGGCTCGCCGCCCGCTTCCGGCGGCTCGCAGCGCGTGTTCCTGCCGGACCCCGCTCCGGTCACCGGGCCGCCGGGTTCCTCGGACGTGTCCGGCGCGCTCGAGCCCAGGCGGCTCGGCACGCTGGCCCGGCTCGCTCCCGAACCGATGAAGGTGGTCCTGAACTGGGGCCGCCGCTACTCGCTGTGGGTCTTCAACTTCGGACTCGCCTGCTGCGCCATCGAGTTCATCGCCGCGTCGATGTCCCGCCACGACTTCATGCGGCTCGGGGTGATCCCCTTCGCGCCGGGTCCGCGCCAGGCCGACCTGATGGTCGTCTCCGGCACGGTGACGGACAAGATGGCGCCCGCCGTGAAGCGGCTGTACGAGCAGATGCCCGAGCCGAAGTACGTCATCTCCTTCGGCGCCTGCTCCAACTGCGGCGGCCCGTACTGGGACTCCTACGCCGTCACCAAGGGCGTCGACCAGATCATCCCCGTCGACGTCTACGTCCCCGGCTGCCCGCCCCGCCCGGAGGCGCTGCTGCAGGGGATCATCAAGCTCCAGGAGAAGATCGCCCGCGAGTCGCTGGGGGAGCGGTACGGCGAGAGCGGCGCGGCGCGCCCGTCGACGGCCGCGCTGCAGTCCGGGCCGGTACGGCCCCCGGTGCGACGTTCCGAGGGTTCCGGAGGCTCCGGGGACTCCGAAGGCTCCGGGGGAGGCGTGCGATGACCGGGGCCGGCTGGCTGCCCGCCCCCGTCGGTGAGCTCTTCGGCCCGGAGGCCACGGCCGAGGAGGCGTACGACCTCCTCACCGTCGACGTGCCGCCCAGCGAGTGGATCACCGCCCTGCGCACCGCCCGGTCCACTCTGGCCTGCACCTACTTCGACTGGCTCAGCGCGGTCGACGAACCGGGCACCGGCTTCCGCGTCTCGGCCCACGTGGTCGCCCTCTCTCCGGTGCGGCGCCTCATGGTCCGTACGACAGTGCCGCACGAGGCCCCCGTCCTGCCCACCGCCGTGGACGTCTACGCGGGCGCCGGCTGGCACGAACGCGAGACCCACGAGATGTTCGGCGTCGACTTCGAGGGCCACCCGGCGCTGGACCACCTGCTGCTCCCCGAGACCTTCGAGGGCCACCCGCTGCGCAAGGACTTCGTCCTCGCCGCCCGCGTCGCCAAGGCGTGGCCGGGGGCCAAGGAACCGGGCGAGTCCGAGCACGGCGGGCCCAAGCGCCGCCAGATGCTGCCCCCGGGCGTCCCCGACCCGAACGAGTGGGGCCCCCTCAAGGGACAGCTCCCGGCGGCCCCGTCCCGCCCGGCCCGCGGCGCCCGCGCCGCCGGCGACCGCCCCGCCCGCACCCCGGGCGAGCGTCCCCCGCGCCGCACCCGCACGGCCTCCCAGGGCTCGACGAGCCAGGCACCGGGGGCCACGGGGTCCGAGGCGACGGCCGCCGGGACGACGGCCCCCGAGCCGACGGCCCCCGCGCAGGCGCCCCCGGCGGAGGGCACCACCCCCGCACGGCCGCCCCGCCGTGCCCGCTCGGCGGGCGAGGGCTCGGCCTCCCCGCGTACGGAGGCGGACACCACCGAGCCGCCGCGGCCGAACCGGGCCGCCGACACGAACCCCGCCGACGGCGCGAGCCGGACCGGGGGCACGGACCCGATCCGGGGCGCGAACCCGACCGGGGACACGACCCCCACCCCCGCCCCGCGCGACTTCGACGCCCCCTGGCACCACGCCCGTCCGACCTTCGAGGAGCCCGCTCCCGAACCGTCGGCCGAGCCCACCCCTGGCTCACCCGCGGAGCCCGCCCCCGCATCACCCGCCGAGCCCGCCCCCGAACCGCCCGCCGACCGCACCACTCCCGACCCGGACGACGACCGTCCCACCGGAGGCACGCAGTGAACGACGCCCTCGACGTCGCCCTGCGACTCCTCGTCGTCTTCGTCGTCTTCCTGACCTTCCCCCTCGTCGTCGGCCAGACCGAGCACAAGGTGATGGCGCACATGCAGGGCCGCCTCGGCCCCATGTACGCCGGCGGCTTCCACGGCTGGGCCCAACTCGTCGCCGACGGCGTGAAGTTCGCTCAGAAGGAGAGCGTCGTCCCGGCCGACGCCGACCGCCGCGTCTTCCAGCTCGCCCCGGCCGTCGCGCTGCTGCCCTACCTCCTCGTTCTCCTCGTCATCCCGGTCGGCCCCGGCGAGGGGGCCGTCGGCCAGAGCGTCGGCGCGGGTATCTTCTTCGTGCTCGCCGTCATGGGCATCGGCGTCCTCGGCTCGCTCATGGCCGGCTGGGCCTCCGCCAACAAGTACTCCCTCCTCGGCGGCCTGCGCACCGCCGCCCAGCTCCTCTCCTACGAGCTCCCGATGCTGCTCACCGCCGCCTCCGTGGCGATGGCGGCCGGAACCGTCTCGCTCACCGGCATCCTCGACGCCTTCGAGTGGTGGTGGCTGCCCTGGCAGATCGTCGGCGCGCTCGTCTTCTTCGTCGCCGGACTCGCCGAGCTCCAGCGCCCCCCGTTCGACATGCCCGTCGCCGACTCGGAGATCATCTTCGGTGCGTACACCGAGTACACGGGCCTGCGTTTCGCCCTGTTCCTCCTCGCCGAGTACGCCGGGATCGTCGTCCTGTGCGGTCTGACCACCGTCCTCTTCCTGGGGGGCTGGCACGGCCCGTGGGGCGCCGACGGCCTCGGCTGGGTCTGGACCCTGCTGAAGACCGCCGTCCTCGCTTTCGTCGTCATCTGGCTCCGCGTCACCTACCCCCGGCTGCGCGAGGACCAGTTGCAGAAACTCTCCTGGACCGTCCTCGTCCCGCTCGCCCTCGCCCAGATCGCCCTCACCGGCGTCGTCAAGGTGGTGATCTCCTGATGCCGCGCCCGTCGATCCCCGGCTCCGGCCTGGCCAAGGGCCTGGCCGTCACCCTGCGCACGATGACGAAGAAGACCGTCACCGCGCAGTACCCGGACGTCCAGCCCGAACTCCCGCCCCGCAGCCGCGGCGTGATCGGTCTGTTCGAGGAGAACTGCACGGTCTGCATGCTGTGCGCCCGCGAGTGCCCGGACTGGTGTATCTACATCGACTCCCACAAGGAGACGGTCCCGGCGTCGACCCCCGGCGGCCGCGAACGCAGCCGCAACGTCCTCGACCGCTTCGCCATCGACTTCTCCCTGTGCATGTACTGCGGTATCTGCATCGAGGTCTGTCCTTTCGACGCCCTGTTCTGGTCCCCGGAGTTCGAGTACGCCGAGACCGACATTCGCGACCTCACCCACGAGCGCGACAGGCTCCGCGAGTGGATGTGGACCGTTCCGGCCCCGCCCGCCCTCGACCCCGGCGCGGAGGAGCCCAAGGAGATCGCCGCCGCCCGCAAGACCGCCGACAAGCTCGCGGCGGCCCAGGCCGAGGCGACCTCCCCGCAGGAAGGTGAGTCGTGACGACCCTCGCCACAGCCGCCGCCACCGCCGCGCACGTCACGACGACCGCCGGCACCGCCGCAACCCACGGATTCCTCTCCCCGACCGGCGTCGAGATCGCCTTCCTCCTCGTCGGCCTGGTCACCCTCGGCGCCGCCCTCGTCACCGTCACCACCCGGCAGCTCGTGCACGCCGCCCTGTGGCTGGTGGTGGCCCTCGGCGGCCTCGCCGTCGAATACCTCCTGCTCACCGCCGAGTTCATCGCCTGGATGCAGGTCCTCATCTACGTCGGTTCCGTCGTCGTCCTCCTCCTGTTCGGTCTGATGCTCACCCGCGCCCCCATCGGCCGCTCCCCGGACGCCGACTCCGGCAACCGCTGGGCCGCCCTCACCGTGGCCGTCGCCGCCGCGTCCGCCCTCGTCTGGGTGGTGGTCGACGCCTTCCGCACCACGTGGGTGGATCTGGACGGCGCCCCGGCCGGCTCCACCCGGGTCACCGGCGCGGCCCTCTTCCAGAACTGGGTCCTCCCCTTCGAGGCCCTCTCCGTCCTCCTCCTCGCCGCTCTCGTCGGCGCGATCGTCCTGTCCCGCAAGGCGAAGGCCGACGCCACCACGCCCCCCGGCGTCCCGGGCGCCCGCGACGGCCGACGACCGGCCGAGGGGGGTGCCCGCTGATGCACCTCGCCTATCCCGCCGTGCTCTCCGCCCTCCTGTTCTGCACCGGCCTGTACGGCGTCCTCGCCCGTCGCAACGCGATCCTGGTCCTGATGTCGGTGGAGCTGATGCTCAACGCCGTCAACCTCAACCTGGTCGCCTTCGACGTCTGGCTCGACCGCGCCGCCCGCGACCGCCTCCACTCCGGCCAGGCCCTGACCCTGTTCACCATCGCCATCGCCGCCGCCGAGATCGGCATCGGCCTGGCGATCGTCCTCGCCGTGCACCGCAACCGCGGCACCGCCGACATCGACAAGCTCCGCGACACCGCCGAGCCCCCCGGCCCCGACGATCACGACAGCAGCGATCACGCCGATCACGACGACAGCGACGGCCCGGCAGCCACCGCGGCCCAGAAGGCTGAGGCCACCGCGTGAGCACGACCACCCTCGCCGTCCTCGTCCCCCTCCTTCCCTTCCTCGGCGCCGCGGCCGGTCTGCTCCTCGGCCGCACCGCCCCCGGCTTCGTCCGGCCCCTCGCCGTCCTGCCCACCCTCGCGGCGTTCGTCCTGGCCGTACTGGTCGCGGCCCGCCAGGGCGGCGACGGCGCGGTCGACGCCGCCACCGAACTCACCCCCACCGGCTCGGTCCCCATCGAGCTCGCCCTGCACATCGACGGCTTCGCCGCCCTCGTCGCCGTCCTCGTCGGCACCGTCGCCACCTGCGTGCAGCTCTATTCGACGGGCTACCTGCGCCACGACCCGCGCTACCCCTCGTACGCCGCCCTCGTCTCCCTCTTCACCTCCGCGATGCTGCTCGTCGTCTACTCCGGCGACCTCATGGTGCTGCTGGTCGGCTGGGAGATCATGGGCATCTGCTCCTACTTCCTGGTCGGCCACTACTGGGAGACCCCCGAGGCCCGAGCCGCCTCGATCAAGGCCTTCCTGGTGACCAAACTCGGTGACGTCCCCTTCCTCATCGGCCTGCTCGCCCTCGCCCAGGAAACCGGCTCGTTCCGCCTCACCCGGATCCTCGGCGCCGTCGCGCACGGCGGCCTCGACCACCCGACCCTGATCGCCCTGCTGCTCCTGGCCGGCGTGGCGGGCAAGTCGGCGCAGTTCCCCCTGCACACCTGGCTCCCCGACGCGATGGCCGGTCCCACACCGGTCTCCGCGCTGATCCACGCCGCGACCATGGTCGCCGCCGGCATCTACTTCGTCGCCCGCCTCCTCCCGGTCTTCGAGACCTCCCGGGCCGCGATGGTCGTCCTCGCCGTGATGGCCGCCGTCACCATGGCCGGTTCGGGACTCGCCGCGCTCGCCCAGGACGACATCAAGCGCGTCCTCGCCTACTCGACGATCGGCCAGCTCGGCTATCTCAGCGGCGCCCTCGCCGTCGGCGACCGCGGTGCCGCCGTCTTCCACCTCCTCGCCCACGGCGCCTTCAAGGCGCTCCTCTTCCTCGCCGCCGGCGTGATCATCCATGCCGCCGGCACCAACTCGCTGGCCGCCATGTCCCGCATGGGCAACCTGCGCGCCCGCGTCCCCGACGCCTTCTGGACGATGACCGTGGCCCTGCTCGCGCTCGCCGCGATCCCGCCGTTCAGCGGCTTCTTCTCCAAGGAGGCCGTGCTCGGCGCCGCCGAGCACGTGGCCACCGGCCACACCGAGCACGCCCCCGGCGCCGCGGGCTGGATCGTCCTCGTCGCCGGCCTGTTCACCGCCCTCCTCACCGGTGCCTACGCCACCCGCCTGTGGCTGCTCGCCTTCCGCGGCCGGGGCGCTGAGGCTCCCGACCACGGCCGGCAGCCCGTCGTCATGAACGCCGTGCTCTGGGTGCTCGCCGTCCCCTCCCTCGCCTTCGGCCTCGCCTACGGCGTGCTGCCCGACTGGTTCGACGGCCGGGACCTGACGCCCAGCCTGCAGACCGGCGTCCTCGGCACCGGCCTCGCCCTGGTCGGCGTGGCCGTGACCTACGGCGCGTGGCGGCACACCACCGCGCTGGCGGCCCGCACCCCGCTCGGCGCCGTCGCCGCCCACCCCGAGGGCGACGCCGGGGAGGTCGAGGCCGAGGTCATCGCCAGCCACACCCCCGCCTACGGCGACGTGGCCTCCGCGCCCGACCCCGCGGACCCCGGACGGCTGCTGCTCGGCCCGCTGCACCGCCACGCGGCCGCCGGCTTCCGCCTCGACGCCGTCTACATGGCGCTCTTCGTCCGCCCCGTCCAGGCCGGCGCGCGGCTCGTCCGGTTCCTCGACCGCGAGGTCGTCGACACCTACGTCCAGGGCGCGGGCGCCCTGCCCCGCCTGCTGGGCGGTGCCGTACGACGCGCCCAGACCGGCAATCTGCAGACCTATGTGAGCGCGCTGCTCGCCGGCACCGTCGTCCTGACCGTCGCCGCCGTCCTCGTCGCCACGGGAGCGTGAGCAGGCGTGATCGATATGAGCGAATCCGTGATGCAGTTCCTTCTGGCGTTCCTCGTCGCCGCCCCGCTCCTCGGCGCGCTCGCAGCCCTCCTGCCGGCGCCCCCCGGGCTGAAGGGAAAGTCACCCGAGCAGGCCGTGCTGCGGCACGGCGTGACCGTCACCGGCGCCGTCCTCATCGCGGCGATCGCCCTCGCGCTCGGCTTCGACCACGACCATCCGTCGAAGATGCAGGCCACGACCGACATGAGCTGGATCCCCGCACTCCACGTGCGCATCCACCTCGGCGTCGACGGCATTTCCCTCCCCCTCCTGGTCCTGACCGCGCTGCTGACCTTCCTCTGCGCGCTCCACTCCTACTTCAAGCCACCCGCGGGCCCGGCCCCGAAGGCGTTCGTCTCCCTGCTGCTCCTGCTCGAGGGCGGCACCCTCGCCACCTTCGCCGTCCTCGACCTGCTGCTCTTCTTCCTCGCCTTCGAGACCGTGCTCATCCCGATGTACTTCCTCATCGCCCGCTGGGGCGGTGCGGACCGGACCCGGGCCGCCTGGCGCTTCATCCTCTACACCCTGCTCGGATCCGTGGTCATGCTGCTCGGCCTGCTCCTGATCGGGCTCAAGGCGGGCACGTTCGACATGGTGGCACTCGCCACTGACAACGGCCGGTCACTCTCCGCATCCGTGCAGGTCATCGCCGTTCTGGCGATCGGGATCGGACTCGCGGTGAAGACCCCGATGTGGCCGCTGCACAGTTGGCTGCCCGACGCCCACACCGCCGCGCCCACCGTCGGCTCGGTCCTGCTGGCCGGCGTCCTGCTGAAGATGGGTACGTACGGGTTCGTCCGCATTCTGCTGCCGATCGCGCCCCACGGGTTCCACACCTTCGCGCCCTACCTCGCCGCCTTCGCCGTCACCGGGATCATCTACGGCTCCCTCGCCTGTCTCGCCCTCGCCCGGCGGGGCGCGAAGGGCGACCTCAAGCGCCTGATCGCGTACTCCTCCGTCGGCCACATGGGCTTCGTGCTGCTCGGCATCTCCACCATGTCCCCGACCGGCGTGAACGGCGCCCTCTTCGCCAACATCGCCCACGGCCTCATCACCGGCCTGCTGTTCTTCCTGGTCGGCGCGTTGAAGGACCGCACCGGCACCGTCGACCTCGACACCCTCGCCAAGCACGCCGGTGCCGCGCTCTACGGCCGGGCGCCCCGCCTCGGCGGACTGCTCGCCTTCGCCGCCGTGGCCTCCCTCGGCCTGCCCGGACTCGCCGGATTCTGGGGCGAGATGCTCGCGCTGTTCGGCGCGTTCGACCCGGCCGACGGCCTCAGCCGCCCCGCCTTCCTCACCTTCATGGCGATCGCCGCGTTCGGCACCCTGCTCACCGCCGCGTACATGCTCGTCGTGGTCCGCCGCGTCTGCATGGGAGCCGCACCGCGGGAGGCCCCGAAACTCGCCGACGTCCACACGTTCGAATACGCGGCCTGGACCCCGCTCGTCGCCCTCACCGTCGTCGCCGGCCTGTGGCCCAGAGCACTCCTCGGCCTGACCGACCCGGCCGTGCAGCAGCTCCTCGCAGGAGGCACCCGATGAGTCCCCTCGCCGCCTCCGCGGTCCAGTCCGTCGACTGGCTCGCGCTCGCGCCCACCGTGCTCACCGCCGCCGTGGGGCTCGTCGTACTGGTGGCCGACCTCTTCGTCACCGAGGCCAGGAAGCCCCTGCTCGGCTGGATGTCGGTGGCCGGTCTCGCCGCCTCCGGCCTCCTGCTGCTGCCCCTCCTCGACGGCGACCGCGCCACCTTCTGCGTCCGGGGCGCGCACGCCTCCGCGCGCGCGTGCAGCTACACCGTGGACACCTTCACCCTCGTCATCCAGTTCCTCGTCCTCGGCGGCGCTCTGCTGACGGCACTGCTCTCGGTCACCACCCTCAAGGACTCCGACCGGGCCCTCCCCGACGGCGAGTACTGGTTCCTGCTGCTGTCCTCCGCCGCGGGCGCCGCCCTGCTGCCCGCCTCCCGCGACCTCGCCACCCTCGTCGTCGCCCTCGAGGTCGCCTCCCTGCCCGCGTTCGCCCTCGTCGGCCTGCGCCACGGCGACCGCAAGTCCTCCGAGGCGGCCCTGAAGTTCTTCCTCTCCTCGGTGACCGCGACCGCCGTCACCCTCATGGGCATCAGCTTCCTCTACGCCACCACCGGCACCCTCTACCTCACCGAGATCGCCGGCCGCATCCAGCACGTCGACGGCCAGTTCCACACCCTCGCCCAGGCCGGCGTCGTCCTCACCCTGGTCGGCTTCGCCTTCAAGACCGCCGCCGTCCCGTTCCACTTCTGGGTGCCCGACACCTATGTGGGCGCGCCGCTGCCGATCGCGGCCTACCTCTCGGTCGTCGGCAAGGCGGTCGGGTTCACCGGCCTCATCCTGGTCACCGTCGTCGCCCTGCCCTCGTACGCCGACGTCTGGGGCCCCGCGCTCGCCGCCCTTGCCGCGCTCACCATGACCGTCGGCAACGTCGGCGCCCTGCGGCAGGGCGCCACGCGCGCGTACAGCGCGGTACGCCTGCTCGCCTGGTCCTCCGTCGGCCAGGCCGGCTACCTCCTGGTGCCGATCGCGTCGGCCGCCTACTCCAACGACGCCAAGGGTGCCGACCACGCCGTCGGTTCGACCGTCGCCTACGCCCTCATGTACGCGGCCGTCAACCTCGGCGCCTTCGCCGTCGCCGCGCTCGTCGGCCGCGCCCACGCCCGCAACCGCGTGGCCGACTATCGCGGCCTGTACGCCACCAACCCGCTCACCGCGCTGCTGCTGGCCTTCTTCCTGCTCTGCCTGGCCGGACTACCGCCGGGCGTGATCGGCCTGTTCGCCAAGGTCACCGTGTTCTCCGCGGCCGTCGACGCGGGCCTCGGCTGGCTCGCCGTCGTCATGGCCGTCAACGTCGTCATCGCCCTCTTCTACTACCTGAAGTGGACGGCCCTGCTCTTCCGGGCTCCCGACGGCGACTCCGTACGGCACCCGCTGCCGGCCCCGCTCACGGCCGCGCTCGCCCTCACCGGCGTCGTCGGCGTCGCCCTGTCCGGCGCCCCCCAGCTCGTCCTGCGCTTCTCCGACACCGGGCTCTTCTGACCCGGCCCCGCCGGGTCGTGGACCGCTCAGATCCTTGCGGCGCCCGCCGGACCGCCCCGCGCTCCCGTCGGGCGCCGCGGCGCGCGACACCAGTGCCCGCGCCCGCGCGTGTGGGACACCGGCGCAGCGCACCCACCCGACCCGCACGGGCACCCGACCCGTACGGGCGCACCCCCTGCACGCACCTCACCCGCACAGGCGCACTCCCCCGATAGCCGCACCTCACCCGTACGGCACCGGGCCGCCCGTGCGCGGACGAGGGAACTTGCCCCACCCGCCTGGCGTTGACCAGATCGGGAGGATCCACTGAGAAGTGGCGTCAACGGCATCCGTCGACAGCATCCCCAGACAAAGGGTTCCCCTGCCGTACGACTTGGAGGGCCTACCGTGCACCGCCGGCACAACGGGATCAGAACCGCAGTCCTCCTCGGGGGACTGTCCGCGCTCATCATCGTCATCGGCTCGCTCTTCGGCCGCGCCGGCCTCGTCGTGGCGGTCCTGGTCGCGCTCGGCACCAACGCGTACGCGTACTGGAACAGCGACAAGCTCGCCCTGCGCGCCATGCGCGCCCGCCCGGTCAGCGAGTTCGAGGCCCCCGAGCTGTACCGCATGGTGCGCGAGCTCTCCACCGAGGCCCGTCAGCCCATGCCCCGCCTGTACATCTCGCCCACCGAGGCCCCCAACGCGTTCGCCACCGGCCGCAACCCGCGCCACGCCGCGGTCTGCTGCACCGACGGCATCCTGCGCCTGCTGGACGCACGCGAACTGCGCGGCGTGATCGGCCACGAACTGAGCCACGTCTACAACCGCGACATCCTCATCTCCTCCGTCGCCGGCGCCCTCGCCTCCGTGATCATGTTCCTGGTCAACTTCGCCTGGCTGATCCCGATCGGCCGTTCCGAGGACGACGACGGCCCCGGCCTCCTCGGCATGCTGATGATCATGCTCCTCGGCCCCCTCGCCGCCACCCTGATCCAGCTCTCGATCAGCCGCTCCAGGGAGTACGAGGCGGACGCCTCCGGCGCCCAGCTCACCGGCGACCCGCTGGCCCTGGCCAGCGCCCTGCGCAAGCTGGAGACGGGCACCAAGCAGCTTCCGCTGCCGCCCGAGCCGCGCATCGAGACGGCCAGCCACATGATGATCGCCAACCCGTTCCGGCCCGGCCAGGGGTTTGCCAGACTGTTCTCCACCCATCCGCCGATGGCGGAGCGCATCACCCGACTCGAACAGATGGCAGGTCGACAGCGGTGAAGACAATCCTGAACGTGATCTGGCTGGTACTCAGCGGCTTCTGGCTGTTCCTCGGCTATCTCCTCGCCGGTGCGCTGCTCTGCGTGACGATCATCGGCATCCCGTTCGGCATCGCCGCTTTTCGTATCGGCCTCTACGCGCTGTGGCCGTTCGGCTATACGACCGTGGAGCGGCGCGACGCCGGAGCCGCGTCCTGCCTGGGCAACGTGCTGTGGCTGGTGCTCGCCGGCTGGTGGCTGGCGCTCGCCCACATCGTCACCGGCATCGTGCTGTGCGTGACGATCATCGGCATCCCGTTCGGCATCGCCAACTTCAAGCTCATCCCCGTCTCGCTGCTGCCGCTGGGACGCGAGATCGTCCCCACGGACCAGCCGTTCGCGGCGCGCTGACCCCCCGCACGGACCGCACCCCGCACGCGAGCGCGGGCGGCCGGGCCGCCCGCCGCCGGCTGCAACCGCCGACGCGGCGGAGATCGTCCCGCGGGACGAGGACACAGCCCGGAACGCAGGTGAGGCGAAGCCGCAGGCCGGCCGAGAAGGGCAGGACGAACCGAACCGTGCCGGGTCGGAACGCGGCCGACGGCACGGCGCGGGCACAGCAGGGCACGCGGGCACAACGGGGAAGGGCAGGTCGAGGGCATGACCATCGTCAGCTGGATGATCCTGGGACTGTTGGCAGGGGCCGCCGCCAAGCTCCTGCTCCCGGGCAAGGACCCGGGCGGCCTCGTCGGCACCACTCTCATCGGTATCGCGGGCGCCTTCATCGGAGGGTGGATCTCCGCGCGGTGGCTGGACCACTCGATCAGCAAGCACTTCTTCGACGGCCCGACCTGGGCCTCGGCGATCGGCGGCTCCCTGGTGCTGCTGATCGTCTACCGCGTCCTGTTCGGCGACTCCCGCCGCTGACCACGTACCGGCCACAGCAGAGGGCGGGCACCCCGCACGGGGCGCCCGCCCTCTCGCGCCTCACCGGCGCATCGGCGGCTGCTTGGCTCACCGGGTGCCGAAGGGCACCCGTCTCACCGGTAGTTGACGAACTGCAGTGCGAAGTCGAAGTCCCTGCCCTTGAGGAGGGCGATGACGGCCTGGAGGTCGTCCCGGCTCTTGGAGCTGACCCGCAGCTCGTCACCCTGCACCTGGGCCTTCACGCCCTTGGGCCCCTCGTCACGGATGATCTTCGCCACTTTCTTGGCGTTGTCCTGGGAGATGCCCTCCTCGATGGAGGCGAAGATCTTGTACTCCTTGCCGGACAGCTGCGGCTCACCGGCGTCCAGCACCTTCAGTGAGATCCCGCGCTTGACCAGCTTCGACTGGAAGACGTCGAGGATGGCCTTCACCCGCTCCTCGGAGTTCGCCTGCATCAGGATCTTCTCGCCGGACCAGGCGATCGAGGCGCCGACGTTCTTGAAGTCGTAGCGCTGGGAGATCTCCTTGCCGGCCTGGTTGAGGGCGTTGTCGACCTCCTGCCGCTCGACCTTCGAGACGATGTCGAAACTGGAGTCGGCCATGTCCTGTGGCTCCTTGTATCGGATGGATCGGGTGGATCGGAGAGTGCGGAACGGTCCCGGCCCGCACCGGCGGACGGGGCCGCATCCGCATAAGCCTAGCCACCCCGACCCCTCGCGGTACTGATCAACCAAGTGGCGGAGCACCCCCCTGCATCAGGTATCGTTTACGTCGTTGCCACGGAGCGCCGCGCGAGCGGCTTCCACGGCGATCACCCCCGGCGGTGTGCCCGAGCGGCCAAAGGGAGCAGACTGTAAATCTGCCGGCTCAGCCTTCCCAGGTTCGAATCCTGGCGCCGCCACGTGGGAAAGAAAGGGTCCGCGGCCTGCTGCACAAGCAGGCCGCGGACCCTTCTTCGTGTGCTCGGCGGACCGCGCGGACGTATGGACCGTGCCCCTCACGTCGGGCGGGGCGGTGCGGGGATGGGCCGCCCCGGTGATCCTCGGGGTGGGCGGAGGGGCGTGACTTCTGCGGGTTGTCGGGCACCCGCTTGACTGGCGCCCGTACGTGATGCGCCAGGTCTCACCGGCGCGGTCCACGGTTCGCAGTACTGAGGAGCAGTGCATGTCGCAGATCACCGCCCCCGCCCAGGCCGACACGTTTCCTCGGCTGGGCTGGGTCGACGCGCTGCTGTCTCCTGCTCTCCGGGCGGCCCTGGCAGCGCTGCCCGCGAACGAGAGCCGGGTGGCCGGATACCACCGGGGCTGGTGCGAGGCCGACGGCACGCCGACCCGCTCGACGACCGGAGGGGGCAAGTCCATCCGCCCCGCCCTGACCCTGCTGTCCGCGATGGCCGTCGGCGGCACCCCCGAGAGCGCGGTCCCGGGAGCCGTCGCCGTGGAGCTCGTGCACGACTTCACGCTGCTGCACGACGACGTCATCGACGGGGACGATCTGCGCCGGCACCGCCCGGCCGCCTGGTCCGTGTTCGGTACGCCCGCGGCGGTGCTCACCGGTGACGCCCTTCTGGTCGCGGCGATGCGCGTGCTGACGGAGGCGCAGCCGCAGCGGATGGCCGTCGCCGTGAAGGAACTGGTGGACGCGCTGATGGAACTCGTGGAGGGCCAGAGCCGCGACGTCGCTTACGAGAAGGCGCCCGAGGTGTCAATGGCTCAGTACCTGGCCATGGCCGAGGGCAAGACGGGCTCCCTGATGGGCTGCGCCGGCGCTCTCGGCGGCGTGTTGGCCGGGGCCGACGAGGTTCGGGTGCGCGGGTTGCGGGAGTTCGGGCGCCGGCTGGGGGTGGCGTTCCAGTGTGCGGACGACGTACTGGGCATCTGGGGGCGCTCGGCGCGCAGCGGCAAGCCGGTGGGCGGGGATCTGGCAGCGCGGAAGAAGTCGTTGCCGGTGGTGACCGCCCTGGAGACCGACGGTCCGGCGGCACGTCGGCTGCGTGCGCTGTACGACTCCCCGGACGCCATGGACGCGCGGGACATCGCACTGGCGCGCGAACTGGTCGAGGAGGCCGGCGGCCGGGAGGCGGCGGAGCGGGAGGCGGACCGACAGTTGTCCGCCGCGCTGCGGGCGCTGTCGCGCGTCCGGCCGTCGGCGGAGGCGCACCGGCAACTCCAGGAGATCGCCTGGGCGGTGACCCGGCGGGACGCCTGAGCCCGGACGGCCTTTCCCCACACGCGCTGGAAGAGTTCGGCCGGCCCTGCTTCCGGACACAGCAGCAGGCAGCCGCAGCAGCCTCGGGCAGCGGAAAGCCGCCGTGTGGGTGCGCCCGCTCGTAGGCTGAACGCATGTCGTCGCGTCGCAGGACCTGTCCCGAGTGCCGTCGGGAGATCGCCGTCGTGGCCGGGCGGTTCGCACGGCACGATCCACCGGGGGCGCGGGCCGCCGGGGAACTCGTCTCCTGCCCCGGCTCCCGGCGGTCCGCCCAACCGGACGCCGCGCAGCCCGCGTTGGACGGTTACGCCGTCCCGGAGTTCCCCGGGCAGATGCCCCTCTTCTGAGCCGGCCTCCCGCCGCCCCCGGGCGACCCGGGTCCTTCCGTTCCCCTGTCAGTTCCCGGCGACCGCCTTCACCGCCACCGACACCGGCGCCGAACCGCTGATCAGCTCCAGGGTCAGGCCCGCCGTCGCCGGGGTGTCGACGAGTTCCGCGAGGACCGCCGCCACGTCGTCCCGTGGGACCGGGCCGCGGCCCGTCGCCGCCTCCAGACGCACCAGGCCCGTGCCCGCGTCGTCTGTCAACCGGCCCGGGCGCAGGATCGTCCAGTCCAGTGCCGAGTGGCCGCGCACATACGCGTCGGCCGCGCCCTTGGCCCGCAGGTACACGTCGAAGACGTCGTCCCCGGGGTGTTCGGGGTCGGCGCCCATGGACGACACGACGACGTAGCGGCGTACGCCCGCGCGTGCGGCCGCGTCCGCGACCAGCACCGCGGCGCCGCGGTCCACCGTGTCCTTGCGTTCCGTTCCGCTGCTCGGGCCGGCGCCCGCCGCGAACACCACCGCGTCCGCGCCCCGCAGCAGTTCCGCCACCTCGTCCTCGGACGCGGACTCCAGGTCGCACACGAGCGGTTCGGCGCCGGCCGCCCGCAGGTCCTCGGCCTGCTCCGCCCGGCGGATGATCCCCGCCACCTCGTCGCCGCGCGCGGTGAGCAGCCGCTCCAGCCGCAGCGCGATCTGACCATGACCCCCAGCGATGACAATGCGCATGAGGTAGACGGTACGCCGGGAGCGACGCCCCCGCCGTGTCGCACGCCCGCACGCCCCGGCGCACGCACCCCCATCAGGGGGACCCCGACCGGGCCACCGCCTACGACGCCCCGTCCCGACCCGTACGGCCCCCCGTCCCGCCCCTTACGACACCTCGCCCCGCCCCTGCCTGGGCAGGCCCAGCGCCGCCGTCGCCGCCGAATCGCAGTACTCGCGGACCGCGCTGGTCCGCGCCACCACGCGCCCCCGGTGCACCACGATCCTGCTGTACGCGAGCGACAGCGCGCCCGCCAGATCCGCGCCGCGCACCGCGAGCAGCTCGGCCGGGAAGCCCGCCTCCACCCGCACCTCCGGCAGCCCCAGCACGGCCCGCGCCGCCGTGCTCACCGCTTCGTACGCTGTCTCCGGGCGCAGCGCCTGCCGCGAGGCCAGCAGGTACGCGGCCTCCAGCGGATCACCCCGGCCTACCGGGTTGGCCGCGTCCCGCAGCGCTCCGCTGCCCGCCGCGACCCGTACCCCGGCCGCGCGCAGCAGCCGTAGGGGAGGGGTGCCGTACCGGCCGGCCGCTCCGCAGCCGCCCTGCGGCAGGCACACCACGCCGACGCCGGCCGCCGCGAGCTGGTCGGCCGCCCGTCCTGCGGCCTCCTCCGGCAGCCGGCCGAGGCCGCCGCAGGGGCCCAGCGTCACTCCGGGCCGCAGCCCGCCCGCCATCGTCGCGATCCGGGCGAGCCGCGCCGGGTCGGCGGCGTCGGTGTGCAGGTCGACGGGGAGCCCGTGCTCGGAGGCGACCTCCAGGACCGCCTCCACGTACCCGGTGGGATCGGGGTCGGTGTCCGGGCAGCCGCCCACCGCGGCCGCGCCCATCTTCACCGCGTCCCGCAGCAGCGCCAGCCCGTCCGCGCCGGCCGCCCCGGTCAGTACGCGGGGCATCGCCACCGCCGTCAGCTCGGCGAGACCGCACAGCGATCGGCGGGCCCGCAGTACGGCGGCGAACGCGTCGAGCCCCTGCATCCCGCCGACCCGGACGTGCGAGCGCAGTGCCGTGGCACCGTGCCCGAGTTGCAGCAGGGCGGCCTCGGTGGCCCGCCGCTGTACCTCCCGGGGGTCGCAGGAGGGCGGGCCGTCGGCGGACAGGGCCGTGTCGCCGTGGGCGTGCGGTTCGGCGGGGGCGGGGAGGAGCAGGTAGCCGCCGAGGTCGACGCGGGAGCCGGCCGGTCCGGGCACCAGGCTTCCGGCGGTGCCGACCGCCTCGATCCGGTCGCCGCCCAGCCGTACGTCCACCGTCCGGCCGTCCGCGAGCCGTGCTCCGCACAGCAGCAGTCCGGCCGGTCCGGCGGGGAACGCCGGGACTGCCGAGGGGGCCGGGAAGGGGAAGCGAGGCGGCTGCGGGCGGTCGTCGGGCATCGCACTCCTGGGATCGGGCGGCGCGAGGGGGCACGGGCGGACGCGTGAGACGGAGGCCAGGATCACGCGGAGTGAGGCCGAGCCTAGGACGGCGACTCGGTCGTGACGGGGAGGAGCGAAATAGTCGTACCGGTGTGGTCCCGGGGCTGGTGAGGCAGCGAGAACGGCACCGCACGCACCGCCGGCACGCCACCGGAACGAGGCGCGCGACGGGGCGGAAACCAGGCGCGCGACGGGGCGGAAACCAGGCGCGCGACGGGAGGGAAACCAGGCGCGGGGCGGGACGGGAACGGGGCGCGGGGGGAGGGTGGAACGACGCGCGAAGTGGGGTGGGAACGGGGCACCGAGCGAGGAGGGAACAGGTCGGGCCCGGCGGCACGAAACGGATTTGGGCGAACGGCGGGCGAGCGTGTAATGTCTTCCTCGCTCGCCCCAATAGCTCAGTCGGCAGAGCGTCTCCATGGTAAGGAGAAGGTCAACGGTTCGATTCCGTTTTGGGGCTCTGGTGAGTGAGGTTCCCGTCGCGAGGCGGGTGCTGATCACACCTGCAGCGGTGTAGCTCAGTCGGTAGAGCAAGCGGCTCATAATCGCTGTGTCACCGGTTCAAGTCCGGTCACCGCTACTTCAAGTAGCCGATTGCGGGGTCGGTCCTTCGATCGGCTACTCTTTTCTGCGTTCATTCAAGCAAGTCAACCGTTCGTCAAGGAGCACTCACGTGGCTGCCACCGACGTCCGCCCGAAGATCACGCTGGCCTGCGTGGAGTGCAAGGAGCGGAACTACATCACCAAGAAGAACCGGCGTAACAACCCGGATCGTCTGGAGATGAAAAAGCACTGCCCGCGTTGCAACGCGCACACCGCGCACCGCGAAACGCGATAACAAGGCTCGTACACGAGGCCGCCCCCGCTGTTCGGGGGGCGGCCTCGTGTCGTTTTGTACGCTCGTCCCACCGGCCCCCGGTCCTTCCGGTGACCGCTCTCCCAGCCCACCCAGACATCAGCAGGAGGTGCCGAGCCGATGGCGCTCGACCAGTCCTTCGTGGGGCGGTCCTACCCGCCCACCGCCCCCTACGAGGTGGGCCGGGAGAAGATCCGCGAGTTCGCGGAGGCAGTGGGGGCCGCCGACCCGGCGTACACCGACCCCGAGGCCGCCAAGGCGCTCGGGCACGCGGATGTGATCGCCCCGCCGACCTTCGTCTTCGCGATCTCCTTCAAGGCCGCGGGCCAGGTGATCGAGGACCCGCAGCTCGGACTGGACTTCAGCCGCGTCGTGCACGGCGACCAGAAGTTCGCCTACACCCGGCCGGTGCGCGCCGGCGACCGGCTCACGGTCACCTCGACCATCGAGGCGATCAGGTCCATGGCCGGCAACGACATCCTGGACATCCGCGGCGAGGTGCACGACGAGTCGGGCGAGCACGTCGTGACCGCCTGGACCAAGCTCGTGGCCCGCGCGGCCGAAGAGGGGGCGTGAGGACGATGGCGGCGAAGATCGCGTACGCCGACGTCGAGGTCGGCACCGAGCTGCCCGCGCAGACGTTCCCTGTGAACCGGGCCACGTTGGTCCGGTACGCGGGCGCCTCCGGCGACTTCAACCCGATCCACTGGAACGAGCGGTTCGCCAGGGAGGTCGGGCTGCCGGACGTCATCGCGCACGGCATGTTCACCATGGCCTCGGCGATCCGCGTGGTCACCGACTGGGCCGGTGACCCGGGGGCGGTCGTCGAGTACGGCGTCCGCTTCACCAAGCCGGTCGTCGTCCCGGACGACGACAAGGGCGCCCTCGTCGAGGTCAGCGCCAAGATCGCCGCCAAGCTCGACGACAACACCGTCCGCGTGGACCTGACGGCGACCAGCGCCGGACAGAAGGTGCTCGGCATGTCCCGCGCGGTCGTCCGGCTGGCCTGACGCCCCGCGCCTCGCGGAACCTGTGGAACGGCGGGACGGGCCCGCACCCCTTCACGGAGGAGGTGCGGGCCCGTCCGCGTGAGGGCGGCGGCCGTGCCACCCGTCTGCGTGAGGTCGCCGGCCGTCACCGCCCGCCCGTCGGCGGCAGTCGACCGCCCGGCCCATCCCGCGATCCTCCGGAGCCCCTTGACGTAGTTAGTGATTGAGCACTAACTTACTCCCATGGTCAGGATGAGCGCGGAAGAGCGGCGCGAAAGCGTCATCCGTGCGGCGACGAACGAGTTCGCCCGCGGCGGTTACAACGGCACGTCCACCGAGGTGATCGCCAGGCGGGTCGGAGTGTCGCAGCCGTACCTCTTCCGGCTCTTCCCGGACAAGCGGGCGATCTTCCGCGCGGCGACCGTGCGCTGTACGGCCGAGATCACCGAGGCGCTCGGGAAGGCGGGCGAGGGGCTGCGGGGTGAGGAGGCCCTGCATGCCATGGCCAACGCCTATACGCGACTCATCGCCGATCGCCCCGAGCTGCTGCAGATGCAGATGCAGACGTACGTCGCCGTGGCCGCCGCCGAGCAGGACGGCGACCACGAGTTCGGCGAGGCCGTGCGGGCCCAGTGGATGAACATGTGGGACACCGTCCACCTCCCGCTCGGCGCGGACGTCGACGAGACGACGACCTTCCTGGCGTACGGAATGCTAGTCAACTGCCTGGTCGCGATGGGTTTCCCGCCCGAGCACCGGGTGTGGGAAGGGCTGTACCCGTCGGCCCGGGTCAAGGGCCGGCTGGAGAAGTAGAAGCAGCGGACGACGTGGCCGGGGCGGGCCGCGGATACGCGGTTGCGTGCCGCACCCACGGCTCGGGCCTGCCCTGCCCGCCGTCCGCCCAGGAAACTTAGTGGTCGATTACTAACTAGTGAGGAAATCCTCATGTCGCAACAGACCGCACGCCGGGGAGGGACCGTCTGGGCCCTCGTCCTCACCAGCACCGCCGGTTTCATGGCGTCGCTCGACAACCTCGTCGTCACCACCGCGCTGCCCTCGATCCGCGAGGATCTCGGGGGCGCGCTGGACGACCTGGAATGGACCGTGAGCGCCTACACGCTCACCTTCGCCGTCCTGCTCATGTTCGGTGCCGCGCTCGGCGACCGGTTCGGCCGGCGGCGGCTCTTCGTCACCGGACTCACCGTCTTCACCGCCGCGTCGGCCGCCGCGGCCATGGCACCCGGCATCGACTCGCTGATCGCCGCCCGGGCCGTGCAGGGCGTCGGCGCGGCGATCATGATGCCGCTCACCCTGACCCTGCTCACCGCCGCCGTACCCGCCGCCAAGCGCGGCATGGCCTTCGGCATCTGGGGCGCCGTCAACGGACTCGCCGTCGCCTCCGGGCCGCTCATCGGCGGCAGTCTCACCGAACACGTGTCCTGGCACTGGATCTTCTGGCTGAACGTGCCGATAGGCCTCGCCCTGCTGCCGCTCGCCCGGCTCCGCCTCGCCGAGTCCTACGGCACCGGGGCCCGGCTCGACCCGATCGGTACCGTGCTCGCCAGCGGTGGCCTCTTCGGCATCGTCTACGGGCTGGTCCGCGGCCCCGCCGACGGCTGGACGAGCAGCCTGGTGCTGACCGGGCTGTTCGCCGGGACGGCGCTGCTGACCGGGTTCGTGGTGCACGGCTCGCGCGCCGCGAACCCCATGCTTCCGATGCGCCTGTTCCGCTCCCGTGCCTTCGCCGGGATCAACGCGGCGAGCCTGCTGATGTTCCTCGGCATGTTCGGCTCGATCTTCCTGCTCAGCCAGTACATGCAGGGGGTGCTCGGCTACTCGCCCACGGAGGCGGGACTGCGGATGCTGCCGTGGACCGGCATGCCGATGCTGATCGCCCCGGTCGCGGGCTATCTCGCCGACCGGGTCGGAGGGCGGCCGGTGGTCGCCGCGGGGCTCTTCCTCCAGGCGCTCGGGCTCGGATATCTCGCCGCGGTGGTCACGGCCGACGCGTCGTACGCGGCGCAGCTGCCGGGGCTGATCGTGAGCGGCGTGGGAATGTCCCTGTACTTCGCACCGGCTTCGCACCTCGTGATGTCGAGCGTGCGGGAGGGGGAGCAGGGGATCGCCTCCGGGGCGAACAACGCGTTGCGCGAGGTGGGAGGCGCGCTGGGCGTCGCCGTGATGGCGTCCATCTTCTCCGCGCAGGGCGGCTACGAGACGGCGGAGGCGTTCGTGGACGGGCTGCGGCCGGCGCTGGTGGTCGGCGCGGGGGTTGTCGCCCTCGCCGGTGGAGCGGCGCTGGTGATTCCCGGACGGCGGCGGTCGGAGAAGAGCGTGGCGGTCGAGGACGCCGAGGGCGTCGCAGACGTTGTGGGCGGGGCGGCCGTGCGGGGGGATGTGCTGGAGGTGGTGGCGGAGCGCTGAGGGTGGGGGCGGTGGGGGGTTTGGCCCCGCCCGCCCTTCCCGCCCTCCGGGGGCTGCGCCCCCTCGACCCCCTCGGGCGCCTTCCGGCCCGAGGGGTCGTCGTCCGTCAGCGGGTGTGCGGATGGTCGCGCCCGCGCGGCGGAGCCGCACAGTGTCACGGCCCCGCGCCCCTTAGGGGGTCCGTCATGGCGGCCCGTAGGCTTTGGGGCGTGCAGGTACTTCATGATGCTTCGCTCGCCCCCCTGACCACCTTCCGGCTCGGCGGTCCGGTGGACCGGCTGGTCACCGCGGCCGAGGACGCCGAGGTGGTCGAGGTCGTGCGGGAGGCCGACGCCTCCGGGACGCCGTTGCTGCTGATCGGCGGGGGATCGAACCTGGTCGTCGGGGACAAAGGCTTCGCGGGGACCGCCCTGCGCATCGCCACCCGCGGGATCGAACTCGACGGGAACCGTCTGGAGGTGGCGGCCGGCGAGGTGTGGAGCGACGTGGTCGCACGCACCGTCGAGGCGGGGCTCGCCGGCATCGAGTGCCTCGCCGGAATCCCCGGCTCCGCCGGCGCGACGCCGGTGCAGAACGTCGGCGCGTACGGCCAGGAGGTCTCCTCCACCCTCACCGAGGTGATCGCCTACGACCGCCGCGCCGGCGAGACGGTGACCCTCACCAACGGGGAGTGCGCCTTCTCGTACCGGCACAGCCGCTTCAAGGCCGACCCGGAGCGGTACGTCGTCCTGCGCGTCCGGTTCGCCCTGGAGGACGCCGGCGGGCTGTCGGCGCCCCTGAAGTACGCCGAGACCGCGCGGGCGCTGGGCGTCGGACCGGGGGAGCGCGTGCCGCTCGCCGACGCGCGCGAGACGGTGCTGAAGCTGCGCGCCGGCAAGGGCATGGTGCTGGACCCCGAGGACCACGACACGTGGTCGGCCGGGTCCTTCTTCACCAACCCGATCCTCGACGACGAGGCGTTCGCCGCCTTCCGCAGCCGCGTGCGGGAACGGCTCGGCGACGGCGTGGAGCCGCCCGCGTACCCGGCGGGGGAGGGCCGCACCAAGACCTCGGCGGCCTGGCTGATCGACCGCGCCGGCTTCACCAAGGGCTACGGCGGCGGCCCCGCCCGCATCTCCACCAAGCACACCCTCGCGCTCACCAACCGCGGCGGGGCCACCACCGAGGACCTCCTCGCACTGGCCCGGGAGGTCGTGGCCGGGGTCCGCGAGGCGTTCGGGGTCACCCTGGTCAACGAGCCGGTGATGGTCGGCGTCGACCTACAGGTGTGAGGCCGGGGCGGGCGTGCGCCCGGCAGCGGCGGCCGGCGGGGCGGCGAGCCACGCGTCGATGTCCGCCAGCAGCCCGGCCCGTACGTCCTCCGGCGCCGCCGACCCCCGTACCGACTGGCGGGCCAGCTCCGCCAGCTCCGCGTCGGTGAAGCCGTGGTGGCGGCGGGCGATCTCGTACTGCGCCGCCAGGCGCGAGCCGAACAGCAGCGGGTCGTCGGCGCCCAGCGCCATCGGCACGCCCGCCTCGTAGAGCGTCCGCAGCGGGACGTCCTCCGGCTTCTCGTAGACGCCGAGCGCCACGTTGGAGGCCGGGCACACCTCGCAGGTCACGCCGCGCTCGGCCAGCCGCGCCAGCAGCCGCGGGTCCTCGGCCGCCCGGACGCCGTGGCCGAGCCGGTTGGCGTGCAGGTCGTCGAGGCAGTCGCGGACCGACGGCGGGCCGTTCAGCTCGCCGCCGTGCGGGGCCGACAGCAGACCGCCCTCGCGCGCGATGGCGAACGCGCGGTCGAAGTCGCGGGCCATGCCGCGCCGCTCGTCGTTCGACAGGCCGAAGCCCACGACGCCCCGGTCCGCGTACCGCACGGCCAGCCGGGCCAGGGTGCGGGCGTCCAGCGGGTGCTTCATGCGGTTCGCGGCCACCAGGACGCGCATGTGCAGACCCGTCTCCCGGCGCGCCGAGTCGACCGCGTCCAGGATGATCTCCAGCGCCGGGATCAGCCCGCCCAGCCGGGGGGCGTACGACGTGGGATCCACCTGGATCTCCAGCCACCGGGAGCCGTCCCGGACGTCCTCCTCGGCCGCCTCCCGGACCAGCCGCTGGATGTCCTCCGGTTCCCGCAGGCACGAGCGGGCCGCGTCGTACAGCCGCTGGAAGCGGAACCAGCCGCGTTCGTCCGTCGCCCGCAGTCTCGGCGGCTCGCCGCCGAGGAGGGCCTCGGTCAGCGCGTCGGGCAGGTGCACGCCGTACTTGTCGGCGAGTTCCAGCAGGGTGGCGGGCCGCATCGACCCGGTGAAGTGCAGATGCAGATGGGCCTTCGGCAGCTCGGAGACATCGCGGGCACCGCGTTGCTCGGAGAGTTCACGTACACGCTCCATTGCATGATCCTGCCGCACGCCCGGACCGTCCCGGTACCACTTTCGCCGATAGTGGCCTTGCTCGCACAGACGAACGCGGGCCCGGCCCCCCGTTTGAGGAGGCCGGGCCCGCGTCCTGGGGCGGACGGGAACGTCAGTCCCGCGCCTCCGCCAGCAGCTTCTGGATGCGGCTCACGCCCTCGACGAGGTCCTCGTCGCCCAGCGCGTACGACAGCCGCAGGTAACCCGGCGTGCCGAAGGCCTCGCCCGGGACGACCGCGACCTCGGCCTCCTCCAGGATCAGCGCGGCCAGCTCCACCGAGCTCTGCGGACGCCGCCCGCGGATGTCCTTGCCGAGGAGCTCCTTGACCGAGGGGTATGCGTAGAACGCGCCCTCCGGCTCGGGGCACAGGACGCCGTCGATCTCGTTGAGCATCCGCACGATGAGCTTGCGGCGCCGGTCGAAGGCCTCGCGCATCTGTGCGACCGCGTCCAGGTTCCCGGAGACGGCGGCCAGCGCGGCCACCTGGGCCACGTTGTTCACGTTCGACGTGGCGTGCGACTGCAGGTTGGTGGCCGCCTTGACGACGTCCTTGGGGCCGATGATCCAGCCCACCCGCCAGCCGGTCATCGCGTACGTCTTGGCCACGCCGTTGACCACGATGCACTTGTCGCGCAGCTCGGGTAGGAGCGCCGGCAACGAGGTGAAGGTGGCGTCGCCGTAGACGAGGTGCTCGTAGATCTCGTCGGTGAGCACCCACAGGCCGTGCTCGACGGCCCAGCGGCCGATCGCCTCCGCCTCGGCCCGGCCGTAGACCGCGCCGGTGGGGTTGGACGGGGAGACGAACAGGACGCACTTGGTCTTCTCGGTGCGCGCGGCCTCGAGCTGCTCGACGCTCACCCGGTAACCGGTGGTCTCGTCGGCGACGACCTCCACCGGGACACCGCCGGCCAGCCGGATCGACTCGGGGTACGTCGTCCAGTACGGGGCCGGGACGATGACCTCGTCGCCCGGGTCCAGGATCGCGGCGAAGGCGTTGTAGATGGCCTGCTTGCCGCCGTTGGTGACGAGGATCTGCGACGGGTCGACCTCGTAGTCCGAGTCGCGCAGCGTCTTCGCGGCGATCGCGGCCTTCAGCTCGGGCAGGCCGCCGGCCGGCGTGTACCGGTGGTACTTCGGGTTCTTGCACGCCTCGACGGCGGCCTCGACGATGTAGTCCGGCGTCGGGAAGTCGGGCTCACCGGCGCCGAAGCCGATCACCGGGCGTCCGGCGGCCTTCAGGGCCTTCGCCTTGGCGTCCACGGCGAGGGTGGCGGACTCGGAGATCGCGCCGACGCGGGCGGAGACCCGGCGCTCGGTGGGAGGGGTTGCAGGGCTCATGCACCCATCGTTCCAGACCGGAAAGAACCCGGGCACGCGGGTTTCACGGACTGAACACGAGAGGGCCGGGCCCGGACGCCTGTACGTATCCACTCCACCGCGTCCACGGCACCGGGTGCGGCAAGGGGCGGCCTGTACCGGGTTCGGCCAAGATTCGGCACGGGGCCGGCGGGGCCCCGTCGCGCTCCGATCACCGTACGGGCGCTTCTCGTTCGACGCCCGGCCGCGGACCACGTACACTCCTACGTCGTTGGCCTCCGACGGTCCGCGTCGAGCCGGTGCACATCCTGCACCCGGCCGGATGCGGTACGTTGGGGGACGGACAAAGGGTCGTAGCTCAATTGGTAGAGCACTGGTCTCCAAAACCAGCGGTTGGGGGTTCAAGTCCCTCCGGCCCTGCTACACACTCCTTCACCGAGGATGTGTGCTGCAGAGTACGTACTTCATGCACTCGCCGTGCGGCTCAACCGGGCGCGGCACGGCCACGACCCGGGATCAGGTGAGGATGAATGACGGACGCCGTGGGCTCCCTCGACGCGCCTGACGCCCAGGACGAGGTGTCGGAGAGCAAGAAGCAGCGCAGGGGCGGTAAGCGGGGCAAGAAGGGCCCCCTCAAGCGCCTCGCCCTCTTCTACCGCCAGATCGTCGCGGAACTCCGCAAGGTCGTCTGGCCGTCGCGCAACCAGCTGACGTCGTACACCACCGTGGTGATCTTCTTCGTCGCCATCATGATCGGTCTGGTGACCGTGATTGACTATGGCCTCAACCACGCAGCGAAGTACGTCTTCGGCTGAGCCCGGAGCGAAGGGCGCCGTGACCGGCGCCCCTTTCGCATGTTCCACCCCTCTGTATCCAGGAAGAAGCAGCCACAGTGTCTGACCCGAACCTGAACGACGCCATCGAGCCGGTCGAGTCCGTGGAGGACGAGCTCGACACCGTCGAGGGCGCGGACACCGGGGACGCCGAGGAGTCCACCGAGGCCCAGGCTGCCGAGGCCGCCGCACACGAGGACGCCGCCGAGGAAGCCGTCGCCGAAGAGGCCGGCGCCGAGGGCGACAGCGACACGGACACGGCACAGACGGAGCCGGAGTCGGACACCACCGCGACCGGTGCCGACGACGAGACGGACACCGAGGACGCCGCCGTCGACACCGAGGACGGCGAGGACACCGCGGAGGCCGAGCCGGAGCCCGAGCTCGACCCGGTCACCCGGCTCCGCGAGGAACTGCGCACGCTGCCCGGCGACTGGTACGTGATCCACACCTACGCCGGTTACGAGAAGCGTGTGAAGGCCAACCTGGAGCAGCGCGCCGTCTCGCTGAACGTCGAGGAGTTCGTCTACCAGGCCGAGGTGCCCGAGGAAGAGATCGTCCAGATCAAGAACGGCGAGCGCAAGACCGTCCGGCAGAACAAGCTGCCCGGTTACGTCCTCGTCCGCATGGATCTGACGAACGAGTCCTGGGGCGTCGTCCGCAACACCCCCGGTGTCACCGGTTTCGTCGGCAACGCCTACGACCCGTACCCGCTGTCCCTGGACGAGATCGTGAAGATGCTCGCCCCGGAGGCCGAGGAGAAGGCCGCCCGCGAGGCCGCCGAGGCCGAGGGCAAGCCGGCGCCGCAGCGCAAGGTCGAGGTGCAGGTGCTGGACTTCGAGGTCGGCGACTCGGTCACCGTCACCGACGGCCCCTTCGCCACTCTCCAGGCGACCATCAACGAGATCAACGCCGACTCGAAGAAGGTCAAGGGCCTCGTCGAGATCTTCGGCCGCGAGACGCCGGTCGAGCTGAGCTTCGACCAGATCCAGAAGAACTGACCTTCTGGGTCTCCCCACCACTTCCGAGCAGGTCAGACGGTCGCCTCGGTGACCGCCTGACCTGCTCGGTTTTCAGCCGCACATGTATACCCGTTATCGTTGTGCGGTATGCCTGCGTCCGGGTGGTCCCCGGGGGCGGGCAGGACCCGAATCGAAAGGACCCGGAGAGCCATGCCTCCCAAGAAGAAGAAGGTCACGGGGCTCATCAAGCTCCAGATCCAGGCCGGTGCCGCCAACCCGGCTCCGCCGGTCGGCCCCGCGCTGGGTCAGCACGGTGTCAACATCATGGAGTTCTGCAAGGCCTACAACGCCGCGACCGAGTCGCAGCGCGGCTGGGTGATCCCGGTGGAGATCACGGTCTACGAGGACCGCTCCTTCACCTTCATCACCAAGACCCCGCCGGCCGCCAAGATGATCCTCAAGGCCGCGGGCGTGGAGAAGGGTTCCGGCGAGCCGCACAAGACCAAGGTCGCCAAGATCACGCAGGCCCAGGTCCGCGAGATCGCCGAGACCAAGATGGCCGACCTCAACGCCAACGACCTGGACGCCGCCTCGAAGATCATCGCGGGCACCGCGCGTTCCATGGGCGTCACGGTCGAGGGCTGAACCACCCTCGGGTCGCACCAGCCCCGTAGTACCTCGTAGAACCGTGGAAGGGCCTGCTCGGCCCGTACCACGACTCCTCAAACGAACACAGGAGCAGTTGTGAGCAAGCGCAGCAAGGCTCTCCGCGCTGCGGACGCCAAGATCGACCGGGACAAGCTGTACGCCCCGCTCGAGGCCGTCCGTCTCGCCAAGGAGACCTCCACCTCGAAGTTCGACGGCACCGTCGAGGTCGCCTTCCGCCTGGGTGTCGACCCGCGCAAGGCGGACCAGATGGTCCGTGGCACCGTGAACCTCCCGCACGGCACCGGCAAGACCGCCCGGGTCCTGGTCTTCGCGACCGGTGACCGTGCCGAGGCCGCGCGTGCCGCGGGCGCCGACATCGTCGGCTCCGACGAGCTCATCGACGAGGTGTCGAAGGGCCGCCTGGACTTCGACGCCGTCGTCGCCACCCCGGACCTCATGGGCAAGGTCGGCCGCCTGGGCCGTGTGCTCGGTCCCCGTGGTCTGATGCCGAACCCGAAGACCGGCACCGTCACCCCGGACGTCGTGAAGGCCGTCAACGACATCAAGGGCGGCAAGATCGAGTTCCGCGTCGACAAGCACTCGAACCTGCACTTCATCATCGGCAAGGCGTCCTTCGACGACACCAAGCTGGTGGAGAACTACGGCGCGGCGCTGGAGGAGATCCTCCGTCTGAAGCCGTCCGCCGCCAAGGGCCGGTACATCAAGAAGGCCGCCCTCAGCACCACGATGGGCCCCGGCATCCTGCTCGACCCGAACCGCACCCGCAACCTCCTCGTCGAGGAGGACCCGGCCGCGGTCTGAGCCGACGGCTCGCCCCAGCGGTACACCGACGGGCCTCGCACCTTTCTCAAGGTGCGGGGCCCGTTCGTTCGTTCATGGTTCGACGGCCGGTGGAAATACCGGGCGGCGGGGGCCGGGCTCATGGAAAATCGTAAGATCATTCGAACTTTCCAGGTCGATCTCGCGTCCTTCCTGTGTGTGAGCCATCGGTCGCCTGTGTCCAGTGGGGGAATCATGAACAAGAGATCCGTACATCTGCCCGTGGGTGCCGGGCTGGCCGCGCTGCTGCTGGCCACGGGCGCGGTGAGTTGCGGCAAGGGTCAGGAGGCGGAAAAGTCCCCCGCCATGACGCCGGCCGCGGCCGTGGCCAAGGCGGCGAAGCACTCGGAACAGCTCACCTCCATGCATTACCGCGTGAGCGGCAGGGTCCCCCAGGAGGGTCGCGTCGAGGCGGACGCCGGCCTGCGGCTCAAGCCCGACATGGCGATGAGCATGAAGGTGTCGGTGCCGAGCCTGGGCTCGGACGCGACCGCAGAGGTCCGGCTGGTCGGCAAGGCCATGTACATCAACGCGGGCGAAGAGGCCTCCAAGGAGCTCGACGGCAAGACCTGGATGAAGCTGGACATGTCCGGGACGGACGCCGGCAAGCAGCTCGACCGGCTGGGCGCGGCTTCCCAGGCCGAGCAGAACCCGGCGGCCCAGTCCACCTTGCTCACGGGCGCCGACGAGGTGAAGAAGGTCGGCACCGACACCGTCGACGGCGTCAGGACGACCCACTACGAGGGCACCGTCGACATCGACACGCTGGACAAGTCCCTCAAGAAGGAAAGCAGGCTGACCGCGGAGGAGCGCCGCAAGGCTGTCCAGCAGTACCGGACGATGGGCGTCGACGAGCTCACCATGGACATGTGGATCGACGGCAGCGACCACACGAAGCGGTTCCGCATACGGGGTGATGCCGACGAGGGCCCGCTGGACCTCACGATCACCTTCCTCGACTACAACAAGCCCGTGAAGGTCACCGCCCCGCCGGCCGGGGAGACGACCGACCTGGCCGAGATGATGAAGGAGCTCCAGGCGGGCTGAGCGCCTCCCGGCCGCGGTACGGGGCGGATTTGCCTGGCGCCGCCCCGTTCACGTACGCTTCCACAGAAGCCAAAGACCGCTGGTCGTTGCCGCGCGCTCGTAAGAGGGTGCGGTGGCCGAAGGATCCGCTGAACAGCGGACGACCCGCGCAGGTGACTGTGGATGAGCTCCCTCGGGTCCGCGCCCCGTGCGTGCGACAAAAGGTTGAGCCACGCCCCGTGCACCTGTGCCGGGGCGTTTCGTTTTCCCCAGTCCTCCTTCGGGTCCGCGCGGTCCGAATTCACCCGGAAGGAGGCCGAAACTCTATGGCGAGGCCCGACAAGGCTGCCGCGGTGGCCGAGTTGACGGACCAGTTCCGCAACTCCAGCGCCGCCGTGCTGACCGAGTACCGCGGTCTCACCGTGGCGCAGCTCAAGACGCTGCGTCGTTCGCTCGGTGAGAACGCCCAGTACGCCGTGGTGAAGAACACGCTGACCAAGATTGCGGCCAACGAGGCCGGGATCACGACGCTGGACGACCTTTTCAACGGTCCGACGGCAGTCGCCTTCGTCACCGGTGACCCGGTGGTGTCGGCGAAGGGTCTTCGTGACTTCGCCAAGGACAACCCGAATCTCGTCATCAAGGGCGGTGTCCTTGACGGCAAGGCGCTGTCCGCCGACGAGATCAAGAAGCTTGCGGACCTCGAGTCCCGCGAGGTTCTGCTCTCCAAGCTGGCGGGTGCCTTCAAGGGCAAGCAGTCCCAGGCTGCTCAGCTCTTCCAGGCGCTTCCCTCGAAGCTCGTCCGCACCGTGGACGCCCTTCGTGCCAAGCAGGACGAGCAGGGCGGTGCCGAGTAACTCGGCTCGCACCATGACCGCCGCCTGAGGCGACGGTCGTAGCGGGCCGAACGTACGCCCGCCTCACATGTACATCCGGCACCCGCCGAATTAGTGGAAGGACCGCCACCATGGCGAAGCTCAGCCAGGACGACCTGCTCGCGCAGTTCGAGGAGATGACCCTCATCGAGCTCTCCGAGTTCGTGAAGGCGTTCGAGGAGAAGTTCGACGTCACCGCCGCCGCGGCCGTCGCCGTCGCCGGTCCGGCCGGCCCGGCCGCCCCGGCCGAGGCCGCCGAGGAGCAGGACGAGTTCGACGTCGTCCTCACCGGCGCCGGCGACAAGAAGATCCAGGTCATCAAGGTCGTGCGCGAGCTGACCTCCCTGGGCCTGAAGGAGGCCAAGGACCTGGTCGACGGTGCGCCGAAGCCGGTCCTGGAGAAGGTCACCAAGGAGGCCGCGGCCAAGGCGAAGGAGTCCCTCGAGGGCGCCGGCGCGTCGGTCGAGGTCAAGTAACCTCGCACCCCGTTCGCAGGGAAGCCCGTACGGAGCTCCGGCTCCGTACGGGCTTCCCGCGTTTCCGGGGGCCCTGGAAGGGCCGTGGCGGCCCGGTGCGAGGCCGGGTGTAACGCCCGGGCCCCGGCGAGCGATCATCCAATCGGGTGGTCGCTCACCGGCATTCCGAGGCGTCGGCGACGGCCGCCTTGCACCCCGGTCACCGGGGGGTAGGGTGATCTTCGTCGTGCCTCAGGACACCCTTCGGTGCCCGCCGCACATGACGAGGGCAGCAACCGGTTCGGGCAAGGGGGGCCTTGACGAACCGCACGCAGCGCGCAATTCTCAGGACGCGTCGTCACAACGATCCGAATCCGAGGCATGGATCGGCGACGAAGAGGGCAGTATCGATGTGCATCGAGGGCGTGGCTTGCCGCAGGTGTTGAGGAACAACGAGGGCCTTTCAGCGCCCGTAGACCCGCACTGGACATCAGTGTGCCAAGTGGCTACACTGTCCCTTTGCGCTGCCTGTTAGCTGCTTCCTGCCCGTCACCAGAAGCACGCCCTCATTCGAGCCCGGCGACTGGACGTCCCTGACCTGGCCTTCTGGCCGACCTCAGGAACCCCTGTCCCGGTGTCCGGTGAGCTACCGGGACGCGCGTAGTGAGTCCGAGCCCTCGGAAGGACCCCCTCTTGGCCGCCTCGCGCAATGCCTCGACCGCGAATACGAACAACGCTGCCAGCACCGCCCCGCTGCGCATCTCCTTTGCAAAGATCAAGGAGCCCCTCGAGGTTCCGAACCTTCTCGCGCTGCAAACCGAGAGCTTCGACTGGCTGCTCGGCAACGACGCCTGGAAGGCTCGCGTCGAGTCGGCTCTCGAGTCCGGTCAGGACGTCCCCACCAAGTCCGGTCTGGAGGAGATCTTCGAGGAGATCTCCCCGATCGAGGACTTCTCCGGGTCGATGTCGCTGACCTTCCGCGACCACCGCTTCGAACCGCCGAAGAACAGCATCGACGAGTGCAAGGAGCGCGACTTCACGTTCGCCGCCCCGCTCTTCGTCACCGCCGAGTTCACCAACAACGAGACCGGCGAGATCAAGTCCCAGACCGTCTTCATGGGCGACTTCCCGCTCATGACGAACAAGGGCACCTTCGTCATCAACGGCACCGAGCGTGTCGTGGTGTCCCAGCTGGTCCGTTCGCCGGGCGTCTACTTCGACTCCTCCATCGACAAGACCTCCGACAAGGACATCTTCTCCGCGAAGATCATCCCCTCCCGGGGTGCCTGGCTGGAGATGGAGATCGACAAGCGCGACATGGTCGGCGTCCGCATCGACCGCAAGCGCAAGCAGTCCGTCACCGTCCTTCTCAAGGCCCTCGGCTGGACCACCGAGCAGATCCTCGAGGAGTTCGGCGAGTACGAGTCCATGCGCGCCACCCTGGAGAAGGACCACACCCAGGGCCAGGACGACGCGCTGCTCGACATCTACCGCAAGCTGCGCCCGGGCGAGCCCCCCACGCGTGAGGCCGCGCAGACGCTGCTCGAGAACCTCTACTTCAACCCCAAGCGCTACGACCTGGCCAAGGTCGGCCGCTACAAGGTCAACAAGAAGCTGGGCGCGGACGCGCCGCTGGACGCCGGCATCCTGACCGTCGAGGACATCATCTCGACGATCAAGTACCTGGTGCAGCTGCACGCCGGTGAGACCGAGACCGTCGGGGACAACGGCCAGCCGGTCGTCGTCGAGACCGACGACATCGACCACTTCGGCAACCGCCGTCTGCGCAGTGTCGGCGAGCTCATCCAGAACCAGGTCCGCACGGGTCTGGCGCGGATGGAGCGCGTCGTGCGCGAGCGCATGACGACCCAGGACGTCGAGGCGATCACGCCGCAGACCCTGATCAACATCCGGCCGGTCGTCGCCTCCATCAAGGAGTTCTTCGGCACCAGCCAGCTGTCGCAGTTCATGGACCAGAACAACCCGCTGTCGGGGCTCACCCACAAGCGCCGCCTGTCGGCCCTCGGCCCGGGTGGTCTCTCCCGTGAGCGGGCCGGCTTCGAGGTCCGTGACGTGCACCCCTCGCACTACGGCCGCATGTGCCCGATCGAGACGCCCGAAGGCCCGAACATCGGTCTGATCGGCTCGCTCGCCTCCTACGGCCGCGTCAACGCGTTCGGCTTCGTCGAGACGCCGTACCGCAAGGTCGTCGAGGGCCGGGTCACCGACGACGTCGACTACCTGACCGCCGACGAGGAGGACCGCTTCGTCATCGCGCAGGCCAACGCCACGCTCACCGACGACATGCGGTTCGAGGAGTCCCGGGTCCTGGTCCGCCGCCGCGGCGGCGAGGTCGACTACGTCCCCGGTGACGACGTGGACTACATGGACGTCTCGCCGCGCCAGATGGTGTCGGTCGCGACCGCCATGATCCCGTTCCTGGAGCACGACGACGCCAACCGTGCCCTCATGGGCGCGAACATGATGCGCCAGGCCGTGCCCCTCATCAAGAGCGAGGCCCCGCTCGTCGGCACCGGCATGGAGTACCGCTCCGCCGTCGACGCCGGTGACGTGGTCAAGGCCGAGAAGGACGGTGTGGTCCAGGAGGTCTCCGCGGACTACATCACCACCGCCAACGACGACGGCACGTACATCACGTACCGCCTGGCCAAGTTCTCCCGGTCCAACCAGGGCACCTCGGTCAACCAGAAGGTCATCGTCAACGAGGGCGACCACGTCGTCACGGGCCAGGTGCTCGCCGACGGTCCGGCCACCCAGAACGGTGAGATGGCGCTCGGCAAGAACCTGCTCGTCGCGTTCATGCCGTGGGAGGGTCACAACTACGAGGACGCGATCATCCTGTCGCAGCGCCTCGTGCAGGACGACGTCCTCTCCTCGATCCACATCGAGGAGCACGAGGTCGACGCCCGTGACACCAAGCTCGGCCCCGAGGAGATCACCCGGGACATCCCGAACGTCTCCGAGGAGGTCCTCGCCGACCTCGACGAGCGCGGCATCATCCGCATCGGTGCCGAGGTCGTCGCCGGCGACATCCTCGTCGGCAAGGTCACGCCCAAGGGCGAGACCGAGCTGACCCCGGAGGAGCGGCTGCTGCGCGCGATCTTCGGTGAGAAGGCGCGTGAGGTCCGTGACACCTCGCTGAAGGTGCCGCACGGCGAGATCGGCAAGGTCATCGGCGTCCGCCTCTTCGACCGCGAGGAGGGCGACGAGCTGCCGCCCGGCGTGAACCAGCTGGTCCGCGTCTACGTGGCCCAGAAGCGCAAGATCACCGACGGTGACAAGCTCGCCGGCCGTCACGGCAACAAGGGTGTCATCTCCAAGATCCTGCCGATCGAGGACATGCCGTTCCTGGAGGACGGCACCCCGGTCGACATCATCCTCAACCCCCTCGGTGTCCCGTCCCGCATGAACCCGGGACAGGTCCTGGAGATCCACCTCGGCTGGCTCGCCAGCCGCGGCTGGGACGTCTCCGGCCTCGCGGAGGAGTGGGCGACGCGGCTCCAGGGCATCGGCGCCGACAACGTCGCGCCCGGCACCAACGTCGCCACCCCGGTGTTCGACGGTGCCCGCGAGGACGAGCTGGCGGGTCTGCTCCAGCACACCATCCCCAACCGGGACGGCGAGCGCATGGTGCAGCCCACCGGCAAGGCGAGGCTGTTCGACGGCCGCTCCGGCGAGCCGTTCCCGGCGCCGATCTCGGTCGGCTACATGTACATCCTCAAGCTGCACCACCTGGTCGACGACAAGCTGCACGCCCGTTCGACCGGTCCGTACTCGATGATCACCCAGCAGCCGCTGGGTGGTAAGGCCCAGTTCGGTGGCCAGCGCTTCGGTGAGATGGAGGTGTGGGCGCTGGAGGCGTACGGCGCCGCTTACGCCCTCCAGGAGCTGCTGACCATCAAGTCCGACGACGTCACCGGCCGCGTGAAGGTCTACGAGGCCATCGTCAAGGGCGAGAACATCCCCGAGCCCGGCATCCCCGAGTCCTTCAAGGTGCTCATCAAGGAGATGCAGTCCCTGTGCCTCAACGTGGAGGTGCTGTCCAGCGACGGCATGTCCATCGAGATGCGCGACACCGACGAGGACGTCTTCCGCGCGGCGGAGGAGCTCGGCATCGACCTGTCCCGGCGCGAGCCGAGCAGCGTCGAAGAGGTCTGACGGGAGTCAGGCGGGGCCTCTTCCTCAGAGGTCCCGCCGATCCCGCGACCCCCGTTTCAGACCACAGACTTACAACCCTGAGAGGGATTGACGCATAGTGCTCGACGTCAACTTCTTCGATGAGCTCCGGATCGGCCTGGCCACCGCTGACGACATCCGTCAGTGGAGCCACGGTGAGGTCAAGAAGCCCGAGACCATCAACTACCGCACCCTCAAGCCGGAAAAGGACGGGCTCTTCTGCGAGAAGATCTTCGGCCCCACCCGGGACTGGGAGTGCTACTGCGGCAAGTACAAGCGCGTCCGCTTCAAGGGCATCATCTGTGAGCGCTGTGGCGTCGAGGTCACGCGCGCCAAGGTGCGCCGTGAGCGGATGGGCCACATCGAACTGGCCGCCCCCGTCACGCACATCTGGTACTTCAAGGGCGTCCCGTCGCGCCTCGGCTACCTGCTCGACCTCGCCCCGAAGGACCTGGAGAAGGTCATCTACTTCGCGGCGTACATGATCACGTACGTCGACGAGGAGCGCCGCACCCGCGACCTGCCCTCGCTGGAGGCGCACGTCTCCGTCGAGCGCCAGCAGATCGAGAACCGCCGCGACGCCGACCTCGAGGCCCGCGCCAAGAAGCTCGAGACCGACCTGGCCGAGCTCGAGGCCGAGGGTGCCAAGGCCGACGTGCGCCGCAAGGTGCGCGAGGGCGCCGAGCGCGAGATGAAGCAGCTGCGCGACCGCGCCCAGCGCGAGATCGACCGTCTCGACGAGGTGTGGACCCGGTTCAAGAACCTCAAGGTCCAGGACCTCGAGGGTGACGAGCTGCTCTACCGCGAACTGCGCGACCGCTTCGGCACCTACTTCGACGGCTCGATGGGTGCCGCGGCGCTGCAGAAGCGCCTGGAGTCCTTCGACCTCGACGAGGAGGCCGAGCGCCTCCGCGAGATCATCCGCACCGGCAAGGGCCAGAAGAAGACCCGCGCCCTGAAGCGGCTGAAGGTCGTCTCCGCGTTCCTGCAGACGTCCAACAGCCCCAAGGGCATGGTCCTGGACTGCGTCCCGGTCATCCCGCCGGACCTGCGTCCGATGGTGCAGCTGGACGGTGGCCGCTTCGCGACCTCCGACCTGAACGACCTGTACCGCCGTGTCATCAACCGCAACAACCGCCTGAAGCGGCTTCTCGACCTCGGCGCGCCCGAGATCATCGTGAACAACGAGAAGCGCATGCTCCAGGAGGCCGTCGACGCGCTCTTCGACAACGGCCGCCGCGGCCGCCCGGTCACGGGCCCCGGCAACCGTCCGCTGAAGTCGCTGTCCGACATGCTCAAGGGCAAGCAGGGCCGCTTCCGTCAGAACCTGCTCGGCAAGCGCGTGGACTACTCCGCGCGTTCCGTGATCGTCGTCGGTCCGCAGCTCAAGCTGCACCAGTGCGGTCTGCCGAAGGCGATGGCGCTGGAGCTGTTCAAGCCGTTCGTGATGAAGCGCCTGGTCGACCTGAACCACGCGCAGAACATCAAGTCGGCCAAGCGCATGGTCGAGCGCGGCCGCACCGTGGTGTACGACGTCCTCGAAGAGGTCATCGCCGAGCACCCGGTGCTGCTGAACCGTGCGCCCACCCTGCACCGCCTCGGCATCCAGGCCTTCGAGCCGCAGCTGGTCGAGGGCAAGGCCATCCAGATCCACCCGCTCGTCTGCACCGCGTTCAACGCGGACTTCGACGGTGACCAGATGGCCGTGCACCTGCCGCTGTCCGCGGAGGCGCAGGCCGAGGCCCGCATCCTGATGCTGTCCTCGAACAACATCCTCAAGCCCGCCGACGGCCGTCCGGTGACGATGCCGACCCAGGACATGGTCCTCGGTCTGTTCTTCCTCACCACCGACGGCGAGATGCGGGACACCAAGGGCGAGGGCCGCGCGTTCGGCTCCACCGCCGAGGCGACCATGGCGTTCGACGCCGGCGAGCTGGCCCTCCAGTCGCCCGTCGACATCCGTTTCCCGGTGGGCACCATCCCGCCGCGCGGCTGGACCCCGCCGGTCTCCGAGGACGACGCCGACGCCGCCGCCTGGCAGCCCGGCGACCCGTTCCGGCTGCGGACGACCCTGGGCCGCGCGCTCTTCAACGAGCTGCTGCCCGAGGACTACCCGTTCGTCGACTACTCGGTGGGCAAGAAGCAGCTCGGCGAGATCGTCAACGACCTGGCCGAGCGCTACCCCAAGGTGATCGTGGCGGCGACGCTCGACAACCTGAAGGCGGCGGGCTTCTACTGGGGCACCCGCTCCGGCGTCACCGTGGCCATCTCCGACGTCGTCGTTCCCGAGGCGAAGAAGGAGATCGTCAAGGGCTACGAGGCGCAGGACGAGAAGGTCCAGAAGCAGTACGAGCGCGGTCTGATCACCAAGGAAGAGCGCACGCAGGAGCTCATCGCGATCTGGACCAAGGCGACCAACGAGGTCGCCGAGGCGATGAACGCGAACTTCCCGAAGACGAACCCCATCTTCATGATGGTCGACTCGGGTGCGCGCGGAAACATGATGCAGATGCGTCAGATCGCCGGTATGCGTGGTCTGGTGTCCAACGCCAAGAACGAGACGATCCCGCGTCCCATCAAGGCGTCCTTCCGTGAGGGCCTGTCCGTGCTGGAGTACTTCATCTCCACGCACGGTGCCCGTAAGGGTCTGGCGGACACCGCCCTGCGTACGGCCGACTCGGGTTACCTCACCCGTCGTCTGGTCGACGTCTCGCAGGACGTCATCATCCGCGAGGAGGACTGCGGCACCGACCGCGGCCTGCGGCTGAAGATCGCCGAGCGCGGCGCGGACGGCGTGCTGGCCAAGACCGAGGACGTCGAGACGTCCGTGTACGCGCGCTGCCTCGCCGAGGACATCGTCGTCGAGGGCAAGGTGCTGGCCCCGGCCGGCACCGACCTGGGCGACGTCCTCATCGAGGAGCTCGTCAAGCACGGCGTCGAGGAGGTCAAGACCCGCTCGGTCCTGACCTGCGAGTCCGCGGTCGGCACCTGCGCCATGTGCTACGGCCGTTCGCTGGCCACCGGCAAGCTGGTCGACATCGGTGAGGCGGTCGGCATCATCGCCGCCCAGTCCATCGGTGAGCCCGGCACCCAGCTGACGATGCGTACCTTCCACACCGGTGGTGTGGCCGGTGACGACATCACGCAGGGTCTGCCGCGTGTCGTCGAGCTCTTCGAGGCCCGTACCCCGAAGGGTGTCGCCCCGATCTCCGAGGCCGCCGGCCGCGTGCGGATCGAGGAGACCGAGAAGACGAAGAAGATCGTCGTCACCCCGGACGACGGCAGCGACGAGACGGCGTTCCCGATCTCCAAGCGTGCCCGTCTGCTGGTCTCCGAGGGCGATCACGTCGACGTGGGCCAGAAGCTCACGGTGGGTGCCACCAACCCGCACGACGTGCTGCGCATCCTCGGCCAGCGCGCGGTCCAGGTGCACCTGGTCGGCGAGGTCCAGAAGGTCTACAACTCGCAGGGCGTGTCGATCCACGACAAGCACATCGAGATCATCATCCGGCAGATGCTCCGCCGGGTCACGATCATCGAGTCCGGCGACGCGGAACTGCTGCCGGGCGAGCTCGTCGAGCGCGGCAAGTTCGAGACCGAGAACCGTCGTGTGGTCCAGGAGAACGGTCACCCGGCCTCCGGTCGTCCGCAGCTGATGGGTATCACCAAGGCCTCGCTGGCGACGGAGTCCTGGCTGTCGGCCGCCTCCTTCCAGGAGACGACCAGGGTCCTGACGGACGCGGCGATCAACGCCAAGTCCGACAGCCTGATCGGCCTCAAGGAGAACGTCATCATCGGCAAGCTCATCCCGGCCGGTACGGGTCTGTCCCGCTACCGCAACATCCGGGTCGAGCCGACCGAGGAGGCCAAGGCGGCGATGTACTCGGCAGTCGGTTACGACGACATCGACTACTCGCCGTTCGGCACGGGCTCCGGCCAGGCGGTGCCGCTGGAGGACTACGACTACGGTCCGTACAACCAGTAGTCATCGGCGCGGGCCGCGCAGGCGGCCCGCGGCAGACCGACGGGCGGTCACCTCCAGGGGTGGCCGCCCGTCGGCGTGTACGGCCTTCCGGGGCGGTCCCGGGCGCCTTCCCGGTCGTCTTCGGGGCTGGGGGGAACCATCGCGCTTCCGGGCGCGTTCGAAGATGATGGAGGCCATACCGCCGCCGGGGGAGGTATTCCGTGACGTACCCGACACCGTGGCAGCCGTGGAACGGGCAGAACGCCCAGCACGGCTCGTCGATGCTCGCGTCCCACGCGGACCGTGAGCGGGCTGTGGACGTGCTCAGAGCGGGCTTCAGCGAGGGGCGGCTGCAGCAGGCGGAGCTGGAGCGGCGCGTCGCGCGGGCCTACGAGGCGCGCACGGTGGGGGAGCTCGGGCTGCTCGTCGCCGACCTGCCGCAGGGACCGGTCCCGGTGCAGCCCTCCATGGGCCCCGTGCCGCGTACGTTCCTGCCGGCGCCGGCGCTGCCCCCGCCCAACAACGGCAAGGCCGTGGGCGCCCTGGTGTGCGGCATCCTGACGACGATGACGGCGGGGCTCACCGGTATCCCCGCGGTGGTGCTGGGCCACACCGCCCGCAGCGAGATACGTCGCACGGGCGAGGGGGGCGACGGCTTCGCGCTCGCCGGCCTCATCCTGGGCTGGCTGTCGATCGCGGGCTGGACGCTGTTCGTGCTCTTCGTGGTCGCGGCGGCGTCGATGTCGTAGCCCCGGCGGCGGTCGGCCGCGGAGAAGTTGTTTTGACCGCAGCCGATGCGGTAGGTACGCTCAGACCTTGTGCCTGGGGTGTGCCCTGGCCCTCGTGCGTGCCTGCACCCGTACGGGGAGCCGTCACCGGCCACCGTGATCTGCGCCTTTTCTGCCTCGCGGCGGGGATCTGCAGTATTCGACACACCCGACCGCGTGGGTCGGAGATGTTCCAGGTTAGCTGTACCCATCGGCACACAGAAACCGGAGAAGTAGTGCCTACGATCCAGCAGCTGGTCCGGAAGGGCCGGCAGGACAAGGTCGAGAAGAACAAGACGCCCGCACTCGAGGGTTCGCCCCAGCGTCGCGGCGTCTGCACGCGTGTGTTCACGACCACCCCGAAGAAGCCGAACTCGGCCCTCCGCAAGGTCGCGCGTGTGCGTCTGACCAGCGGCATCGAGGTCACCGCTTACATTCCGGGTGAGGGACACAACCTGCAGGAGCACTCCATCGTGCTCGTGCGCGGCGGCCGTGTGAAGGACCTGCCGGGTGTTCGTTACAAGATCATCCGTGGTTCGCTCGACACCCAGGGTGTCAAGAACCGCAAGCAGGCCCGCAGCCGCTACGGCGCCAAGAAGGAGAAGTAAGAATGCCTCGTAAGGGCCCCGCCCCGAAGCGTCCGGTCATCATCGACCCGGTCTACGGCTCTCCTCTGGTGACCTCCCTGATCAACAAGGTGCTGCTGAACGGCAAGCGCTCCACCGCCGAGCGCATCGTCTACGGCGCCATGGAGGGTCTGCGTGAGAAGACGGGCAACGACCCGATCATCACGCTGAAGCGCGCGCTGGAGAACATCAAGCCGACCCTCGAGGTCAAGTCCCGCCGTGTCGGTGGCGCCACGTACCAGGTGCCGATCGAGGTCAAGCCCGGTCGCGCCAACACGCTCGCGCTGCGCTGGCTGGTCGGTTACTCCCGCGCCCGTCGCGAGAAGACCATGACCGAGCGCCTGCTCAACGAGCTCCTCGACGCTTCCAACGGCCTCGGTGCCGCGGTGAAGAAGCGCGAGGACACGCACAAGATGGCCGAGTCCAACAAGGCCTTCGCGCACTACCGCTGGTAGTCGCTACCCACATCGAGACCGAGAGAAGACTGAAGCCTTATGGCTACCACTTCACTTGACCTGGCCAAGGTCCGCAACATCGGGATCATGGCCCACATCGACGCGGGCAAGACGACCACCACTGAGCGGATCCTGTTCTACACCGGCGTTTCGTACAAGATCGGTGAGGTCCACGACGGCGCCGCCACGATGGACTGGATGGAGCAGGAGCAGGAGCGTGGCATCACGATCACGTCTGCTGCGACCACCTGTCACTGGCCCCTCGAGGACAACGACTACACCATCAACATCATCGACACCCCGGGGCACGTCGACTTCACCGTCGAGGTGGAGCGCTCCCTGCGTGTGCTCGACGGTGCCGTGACGGTGTTCGACGGTGTCGCCGGTGTCGAGCCGCAGTCCGAGACGGTGTGGCGTCAGGCCGACCGTTACGGCGTGCCGCGCATCTGCTTCGTCAACAAGCTGGACCGTACGGGTGCCGAGTTCCACCGCTGCGTGGACATGATCTCGGACCGCCTGGGCGCCCAGCCGCTCGTCATGCAGCTCCCGATCGGTGCCGAGGCCGACTTCAAGGGCGTCGTGGACCTGGTCCGCATGAAGGCGCTCGTGTGGTCCGCCGAGGCGGCCAAGGGCGAGATGTACGACGTCGTCGACATCCCGGCCACGCACACCGAGGCCGCCGAGGAGTGGCGCGGCAAGCTGGTCGAGGCCGTCGCGGAGAACGACGAGGAGATGATGGAGCTGTTCCTGGAGGGCCAGGAGCCCACCGAGGAGCAGCTGTACGCGGCGATCCGTCGCATCACCATCGCCTCCGGCAAGTCCAACGACATCACGGTCACCCCGGTGTTCTGCGGTACCGCGTTCAAGAACAAGGGCGTCCAGCCCCTGCTCGACGCGGTCGTGCGCTACCTGCCGACCCCGCTCGACGTCGAGGCCATCGAGGGCCACGACGTCAAGGACCCCGAGGTCGTCGTCAAGCGCAAGCCGTCCGAGGACGAGCCGCTGTCCGCGCTCGCGTTCAAGATCATGAGCGACCCGCACCTGGGCAAGCTCACGTTCGTCCGCGTGTACTCCGGCCGTCTGCAGTCCGGCACCGCCGTGCTGAACTCGGTCAAGGGCCGCAAGGAGCGCATCGGCAAGATCTACCGCATGCACGCCAACAAGCGTGAGGAGATCGAGTCGGTGGGCGCCGGCGACATCGTCGCCGTCATGGGCCTGAAGCAGACCACCACCGGTGAGACGCTCGCGGACGAGAAGAACCCGGTCATCCTGGAGTCCATGGACTTCCCGGCGCCGGTCATCGAGGTCGCGATCGAGCCCAAGTCCAAGGGCGACCAGGAGAAGCTGGGTGTCGCCATCCAGCGTCTCGCGGAGGAGGACCCCTCCTTCCAGGTGCACACCAACGAGGAGACCGGCCAGACCGTCATCGGCGGCATGGGCGAGCTTCACCTCGAGGTGCTGGTCGACCGGATGCGGCGCGAGTTCAAGGTCGAGGCCAACGTCGGCAAGCCGCAGGTCGCCTACCGTGAGACGATCCGTAAGGCCGTCGAGCGCGTGGACTACACCCACAAGAAGCAGACCGGTGGTACCGGTCAGTTCGCCAAGGTGCAGATCGCGATCGAGCCCATCGAGGGCGGCGACGCGAGCTACGAGTTCGTGAACAAGGTCACCGGTGGCCGTATCCCGAAGGAGTACATCCCTTCGGTCGACGCCGGTGCGCAGGAGGCCATGCAGTTCGGCATCCTGGCCGGCTACGAGATGACGGGCGTCCGCGTCACGCTCATCGACGGTGGCTACCACGAGGTCGACTCCTCCGAGCTCGCCTTCAAGATCGCCGGTTCGCAGGCGTTCAAGGAGGCCGCGCGCAAGGCCAGCCCCGTGCTGCTCGAGCCGATGATGGCCGTCGAGGTCACCACGCCCGAGGACTACATGGGCGATGTGATCGGCGACATCAACTCCCGCCGTGGCCAGATCCAGGCCATGGAGGAGCGTGCCGGCGCCCGCGTCGTCAAGGGCCTGGTCCCGCTGTCGGAGATGTTCGGCTACGTCGGCGACCTCCGCAGCAAGACATCGGGTCGCGCGAGCTACTCGATGCAGTTCGACTCCTACGCCGAGGTTCCCCGGAACGTCGCCGAGGAGATCATCGCGAAGGCCAAGGGCGAGTAACGCACCCCGTTCACACGCTTTAGGCTTGACACCGACCGCCGGGATTCGACCGGTGAGGGAGAATCCCGGCGGGCGGCACCCCAGCAAAGATCATCCTGGCGCCGATGAGTAAGGCGTACAGAACCACTCCACAGGAGGACCCCAGTGGCGAAGGCGAAGTTCGAGCGGACTAAGCCGCACGTCAACATCGGCACCATCGGTCACATCGACCACGGTAAGACGACCCTCACGGCCGCCATTACCAAGGTGCTGCACGACGCGTACCCGGACCTGAACGAGGCCTCGGCCTTCGACCAGATCGACAAGGCTCCTGAGGAGCGCCAGCGCGGTATCACCATCTCCATCGCGCACGTCGAGTACCAGACCGAGTCGCGTCACTACGCCCACGTCGACTGCCCCGGTCACGCGGACTACATCAAGAACATGATCACCGGTGCGGCGCAGATGGACGGCGCCATCCTGGTGGTCGCCGCCACCGACGGCCCGATGCCGCAGACCAAGGAGCACGTGCTCCTGGCCCGCCAGGTCGGCGTCCCGTACATCGTCGTCGCCCTGAACAAGGCCGACATGGTGGACGACGAGGAGATCATGGAGCTCGTCGAGCTCGAGGTCCGTGAGCTCCTCTCCGAGTACGAGTTCCCGGGCGACGACCTTCCGGTCGTGCGCGTCTCGGCGCTCAAGGCGCTCGAGGGCGACAAGGAGTGGGGCCAGTCGGTCCTGAACCTGATGGCCGCCGTCGACGAGGCGATCCCGCAGCCCGAGCGTGACGTCGACAAGCCGTTCCTGATGCCGATCGAGGACGTCTTCACGATCACCGGTCGTGGCACGGTCGTCACCGGTCGTATCGAGCGCGGTGTCCTCAAGGTCAACGAGACCGTGGACATCGTCGGCATCAAGCAGGAGAAGACCACCACCACGGTCACCGGCATCGAGATGTTCCGGAAGCTGCTGGACGAGGGTCAGGCCGGTGAGAACGTCGGTCTGCTGCTCCGCGGCATCAAGCGCGAGGACGTCGAGCGCGGCCAGGTCATCATCAAGCCGGGCTCGGTCACCCCGCACACCGAGTTCGAGGCGCAGGCGTACATCCTGTCCAAGGACGAGGGCGGCCGCCACACGCCGTTCTTCAACAACTACCGCCCGCAGTTCTACTTCCGTACGACGGACGTGACCGGCGTGGTGACCCTCCCCGAGGGCACCGAGATGGTCATGCCGGGTGACAACACCGAGATGAAGGTGGAGCTCATCCAGCCCGTCGCCATGGAGGAGGGCCTCAAGTTCGCCATCCGTGAGGGTGGCCGGACCGTCGGCGCCGGCCAGGTCACCAAGATCGTCAAGTAACACTTGACGGCTTCGGCCTGGTAGCTCCGCTGCGAGCACGTGTGTGAGAGGGCCCGTACGACTTCGGTCGTACGGGCCCTTCGCGTTGGGGGCGGGGGCGGCCGGCTGGGTGGGTCGGCCGGAGGGGGTTCGCTTGCGCGAGGGGGTCGTGCGCCGGCGGGGGTCGGTTGCTTGTGCGCGTGCGGGGGCCGACGGCCCGGGGGGTTTCGCCCCCGCCGCCCCTACCCTTCCCGTCCCCCAGGGGCTCCGCCCCCTTCGACCCCGGCGGGGGCTAAGCCCCCTGTGCCCCCGACCCCGGGCTCCGCCCGCCCGTGTCCCCGCGGGGCTGCGCGCTTGCACCCCGTCGGGACATGAGGGGCGCCGTCGGCCCCGAGGGGGCTCTGCCCCCTGGACCCCCGGGGGTGGGGGACTGCTGTCCCCTGCACCTCGATGAGACGTGACCCTCTCCTGGACTCCCGGGACCCCGGAGACCTCCTGGACTCCCGGCACCCCGGAGACCGAAAGTCTGCCGTAGCCGACGGCCTATTGTTTCGGGGAATTCTCCGAACCATGATGTGGCGCGGTCATGACCAGTCGGTCGCGGGCCGTGGTGGACGGAGGAGCGCATGGACAGGGACGGCGGCGGTCGGCGGCCGAGTCGGAGGGCCGTGATCGGGGCAGGGGCGGGGAGTGCGCTGGGGCTCGGGCTGCTCGGGGGCGTGCCGGGGCTGGCGGGGGCGGCGCACGCCCAGTCGGCCGCGCCCGCGGCCGGGAGTCGGCCGCGGGCGACGGATCCCGGCGCCTACGTCTCCTTCACGCCCCGGCCCGGCGCACTCGCGCTCGTGCGTGCCGGGCGCGCGGTGCCGATCGCCGTCGACGGCGGCGACCACGCCGGTGTGCTGCGCGTCGCCGGTGATCTGAGGGACGACATCGAGCGCGTCACCGGCGTCCGCCCCGCCCTCGCGCACACCGGCAGGGACAAGCTGCCCGCCGCCCGTGAGGTGGTCGTGCTCGGCACCCTCGGCCGCAGCGCCCTCGTCGACGGCCTGGTGGCGAGCGGGAAGCTGGACGTCGGAGGCGTCGAGGGCAGGTGGGAGACCTCGCTCCAGACGGTCGTCGAGCACCCGTTCCCCGGCGTGGACCGCGCCTTCGTGATCGTGGGCAGCGACCAGCGCGGCACCGTCTTCGGCGCCTACGACGTCAGCCTCGGCATCGGCGTCTCCCCCTGGTACTGGTGGGACGATGTCCGGCCCGTCCACCGCGAGGCCCTCTACGTCCGGCCCGGCCGGCACACTCAGGGCACCCCCGCCGTGAAGTACCGCGGCGTCTTCCTCAACGACGAGAACCCCGCGCTCGGCACCTGGGCCCCAGCCCACTTCGGCCCCGGCAAGGCGCAGGGGCACGAGGGCGGTTTCAACGCCGACTTCTACGCCAAGGTCTTCGAACTGCTGCTCAGGCTGAAGGCGAACTACCTGTGGCCGGCGGTGTGGGGCCGCGCCTTCGCCGAGGACGACCCGGAGAACCACGCCCGCGCCACCCGGTACGGCATCGTCATGGGCACCTCGCACGAGGCGCCCATGATGCGCGGCATCGAGGAGTGGAACCGGCACGCCGTGGCCGCCGTCCGCGACAAGGACGGCACGATCGTCACCCCCGGCCACGACCCGTACGGCGGAACCGGCGAGTGGTCCTTCCGCAACAACGCCGACGCGCTGAAGAAGTACTGGGCCGACGGCATCCGCCGGATGGTCGAACAGGACTTCGAGGGCGTGGTCACCCTCGGCATGCGCGGCAACGGCGACACCAGCCTCCCCGACGGCGACGGCATCGAGCTGATGCGGGAGATCATCGCCACCCAGCGGAAGATCCTCGCCGACGTCACCGGCAAGGACGTCACCACCGTTCCCCAGGTCTGGACGCTCTACAAGGAGGTCCAGCGCTACTGGGACCGCGGCCTGCGCGTCCCCGACGACGTCACCGTCGTCCTCACCGACGACAACTGGGGCAACATCCGCAAGCACCCCGATCCCGCGGAGCCCGCCCGCTCCGGCGGTTACGGGCTGTACTACCACTTCGACTACGTGGGCGCGGGCCGCAACTACAAGTGGGTCGACACCACCTCCCTGCCGAACATGTGGGACCAGCTCCGCCAGGCCGTCGCCTACGGCAACCACGGACTGTGGGTCACCAATACGGGTGATCTCAAGGGCAACGAGCTGCCCACCCAGTTCTTCCTCGACTACGCCTGGAACCCAGGCCGCTGGGACCTCGACGCCCTCCCCGAGTGGGAGCGCCGCTACGCCCGGCAGAACTTCGGTGAGGCCCGGTCCACCGCGATCGCCTCGATCCTCGCCGAGTACGCGCGGCTCCAGTCCGTCCGCAAGCCCGAACTGCTCAACCGGAGGATCACCCTCGACCCGGACAAGAACCCCACCGAGGACGAGTCCGCGATCGTCTACGACGATCAGGCGACCCCCTTCTCGCTCACCGATCACCGCGAACTGGAACGTGCCACCGCGCAGTGGCGCCGGCTCGCCGAGCGCGCCGAGAAGGCCGCCCGGCGGCTGCCCGAGGGCGCTCAGGACGCCTGGTTCGAACTCGTCGGCTACGAGGTCGGGGCCACCGCCAACCTCTACGCGCTGCGCGAGGCCGAGTTCACCAACCTCCTCTACGCCGCGCAGGGCCGGGCCGCCACCAACGCCCGCGCGACCAGCGCCGAGGCCCGCCTCAAGGACGACTTCGCCCTCCAGGACCGCTTCAACAACCTGGTGGCGGGCGGCAAATGGAAGGGGTTCCAGACCCAGCCGCACATCGACTACGGCGACGTCGACCGGTACGGGCCCAACGCGCCGTGGCAGCAGCCCGAGCTGAACAACGTCGCCATCCCCGACGTGCTCTTCCCCGCCGTCCGGCGCATCGAGCTGCCGAACCGGGCGGAGCTGGGCGTGGCGGTCGACGGCTCCGCCCACTGGTGGCCGCACGCCGAACAGCGGGCCGTGCTGCCCGAGTTCAGTCCCTACCAGACCCGGCCCGAGCAGTACGTCGAGGTCTTCAACCGGGGCCGCCGCCCCTTCGACTACCGCGTCACCACCTCCGCCCGCTGGCTGCGCGTCGACCGCCCGCACGGCACGGTGGACCAGCAGGTGCGCGTGACCGTCGAGGTCGACTGGGCGAAGGCACCGGAGGGCAGGAGCGAGGCCGACCTCGTGGTGCACGGCCCCGGCAGCCGGACCGTCACCGTCACCGCTGTGGCCCACCGGCCCGACCGGCGCACCGCCCGCGCGCTGCGCGGCTTCGTCGAGGCGGGCGGCTACATCGCGATCGACGCCGAGCACCACAGCCGCGCGGTCGGCGCCCGCGGAGTGGAGTGGCAGCGCGTCGACGGCATCGGCCGCACCGGCGCGGGCATGACACCGGTGCCGGTCACGGCCGCCGCGCAGACCCCCGGTGGGACCTCGCCCCGCCTGGAGTACGAGGTGAGCGTCCTGACCCCGGGCGAGGTCACCGTGTGGGCGTACCTGTCGCCCCGCAATCCGGCACTCGCCCACGCCGGGCTGCGGTACGCGGTCTCCTTCGACGACGACGCCCCGCAGACCGTGGACGTCATCGGCGCCACCGGCGCGGACGACGGAATCATGAACAGGCAGTGGGCCCGCCACACCTCGGACAACGTCAACCGCACCGCCACCCGGCACACGATCGGGTCAGCCGGTGTACACCGCCTGACGTTCTGGATGGTCGACCCGACGGTCGTGCTGCAACGGCTGGTGATCGACACCGGCGGGCTGACACCGACGTACCTGGGGCCCCTGGAGAGCAGGCGGCTGCGCTGGGACGCGGCAGCCTCCCTGGCCGAGGTGTGCGGCTGAGTCGTACTGCCCGAGCCGTACCGGTGCCGGGAGGCGCCGCCCCGGAACGCCGGCGGTCGCGGAGGTCAGGTCCGCGGCCGCCGGCCGGCGTGCTCCCGACGGCGGTCGCGGACTCCGGCGGACGGATGGGCCTCGAACCCGTACCGGTTGGATCACAGCTCTCGTGACGGTCCCGTGCACCCCTTGTGAACAGCACGTATGCCACCTAGGAATGATCAGACCCCCGCGCACGGCCCGATCCCGCGGCCCGATCCGCACAGCACCCCGAGAGTGAGCCCGTGAGTACCGTCCCGCCCCCCGAGCAGCCCGACGAGGAGTCGTCCGCCCTGCCCGCCGCGTCATCCATATCCGACGAGGAGTGGGAGGCGTTCCAGCGCGACGTGGTGGAGGGCGGCGGCGTGGCCCCGCCGAAGGAGCCGTCGGCGCGGGCCCGGATGGTGGCCCGGCGGCTGCGGGAGCAGGACGAGGCGGCCGAGCGGGCGGGGAAGGGCGGCCGGAGGTGGCGCCGCAGCGGCCGGAGGTGGCGTCGCGGAGGCCGGAAGGCGGCCCGGACCGCCGCCCCCGCGACCCCGCCCGGCTGGCGCACGGGCCCCGCCTGGCAGGAGATGAACGGTGGCCGCGGGCGCCGGCGCGGACTGTGGTCGGCGGTCGGTGTGCTGGCCGCGGTGGCGCTGGCGATGGTAGCGATCCGCCCGTCCCTCCTCACCGACCGCTTTCCCGGCCACGACTCGGCGGCCGACTCGGCCCCCTCCGCGCTCCCGGCCGAGACGGCCCTGCCGACCGGCGCGCCCGACGCCGTGGACCAGGCCGGGACGCCCACCCGCGCCCACCCGTTCCTCGGCTCACCGGCCCGCGGCTGGGCCGAGGGCCCGGACGCCATCGTGCTGCCGGCCGCGAAGGCGGTCGGCGGGATGAGCAAGGACGACGTGGCGCTGGCGCTGCGCCGCACGAAGGAGTTCCTGGTCGCGGCGAACCTCGATCCGAAGGTCCTGCGCGGCGGCGACCCGGGCAAGGCGCTGGCGGTCCTGGACCCCGAACAGCCGAAGCTGCTGTCCCAGATCCACAGCGCGCTGCGCACCCCGGCACGCGAGCACGACCCGCTGAACTACGTCACCCGCTTCGACCCGAAGCAGGTACTGCTCGCCGGTGACACGGTCAAGGTGCGCGGCCACCTGACGTTCGAGGCCGGGAAGGCGGGCCAGATACAGGTCCACGCGGACTACAGCTTCGTCTACCCGCTCGTGCACGCGGACGCGGACGGCGGCGACAGCCGGGTGGCGCGCACCATCGTGCGCCGCGACCTGACCATGACGCTCGCCGACCCGGCCAAGTGGATCGCCACCAGGGGCAAACTGTCGCTGGCCGAGAACGACGCCCAGTTCTACAACTTCGAGTGCGGCGTGTACGACGGCTACATCCACCCCGTCTCCCCCGGCGACACCCCGACGGGCGCCCCCGCCACCGGCCCGGAAACGGACCCGTACGACCGCAGCGAGGCGCTGCCGGACGACGCCGGACGCGACCAGTGCGGGACGGTCACGCGGACGTGAGGGGCACCGCGGGACAACGGGGACATCACGCGACGGGAGCCGCACGGCCTCGTCGGCGCGTCCCGTCCTGCCGTTGACTCGGCTCGGGGGCTTCAAGCGAGTCGTATGAGACCCGTGTCCGGAGCGATGAGCCATGGGAAGTGGTCTACCAGCGAGGCCACTTCGGCCGGGTCGGCCACGAGGATTTCGCTCGCCCGCGCCGGGTGCGGGTCGAGCTCGCCCGGAGGACGTGGACAGGGCCGCCGATGCTTGGCGCCGTCGCCTGGAGGCAGCGGTGCGCGGTGATCTGCAACCACGCGGGACCGGGGTACGAATGCGCGCGGTCATCGCGTTCGTGGTCGAGCAGGAGTGAGGAGCTGAGCGCCGCGCCCGGGCCTTACCCCAGGTAGTGCATGTCACTCGGTTCAGGAGTCCAGCGGAAGCGCGGGCTGTTCCGCTGCGGGGCCCAGATATGTGTACTCGGTGGCCCGCGCGATACCGACGGAGTCCAGGCGTTGACGGAACCTGACCCGGAAGTGGACGTTGTCTCCGAGACCGGGGCGCATGCGGAGCAGCTCCGCGGGGTCCTCGAAGTGGACGTCGTAGGCGGGGGCGTTCTTCGCGGTGCCGGTCTTCACCTTCACCCACCCACTCTCGCGCAGTTCCGTGATCCTGCCGGAGATGGCGAGCTCCTGGTCACGCGGCCTGGTGTCGCGCAGGCGTCCGACGTAGTGGCGGCCGCGCTCCGTCAGCCGGGCGCTGCACATGCCGCCCTCCGCGTCGTACCAGGTCACACCCAGTTCCAGCGCGTACTTGTCCAGTGCGCGGGCCATCGAGTCCACGGCGTCGAAGAGCCGCGCCCATTCGCGCACGTCCTGTTCGGACTCGATCGCGTCGAGCAGCTTTGTGAGCGTGTGCATGCCGCTGTTGGCCGCGGAGGCGGCCGGAGCATCCAGGGCCGACTGGTCCTGTGAGTGCGGCACGGCCACAGGGCGGGCGTGGATCACGGTGCTGCCCGCCGATACACCGGTGAGTTCCAACTGGACCGGCGTTCCCGAAGCCAGCGAGACGGCCTTCTCTACAGGATCGAGAAGGGCGTCACCCCACTGGAAGCGCAGCGCGCCGCCCTCGGCGTCGGGCCCGGTGAGCCGGAGCCTGAGCTCTTCGTCGAGGCGGGCGTTCGGTTCGTACTCGCGTGCCACGGCGAGGCGGCTTGCCCGGTGATCCGCCTCGATCGCCTCTTCGTCGCGTTCCTCGGTCCCCATCTCCTCCAGCAGGCGACGCGCGCTCGCCACGGCGCCGGGGTCGTCCCTCAGGAGCGCACGCCTGCGCTCACGCCAGCTGCCGCCGGTGGTCACAGTCGCACCTCCAGGTATCCGCGTGCCGGGACGGCACTCCGCTCGGACGGGGAACGGTCCGCGTGATCAGGCAGTCGGCAGCGCTGCCACCAGTCGTCCCACACGCCTCTCTCCATGAAGTATGTCCGTTCCTCGGGCGCCATGACCTCAGGCCGGAAGACATTGCCGACAGGGCGGTACCCGACTCTCATCGGTGAGACGCCATACCTTTCCCTCATGCTGTTCCGGCTCTTGAACGCGGTGGTCAGCCACTTGGAGCCAGGCTTGCCGCGTACCACGCGCTCGGCTCTGGTATCGATCAGCAGGGTCGCGTCGATGTTCTGCGGGTCGGGTTTCGCGCTGACGTAGCTGCCTCCCAGCCACAGCCTGTGGACGAGGACGAGTCCGCCGAGGGCGTCCGTGTACTCGTCCTCGAGCGCGAGAAACTTGTCGAGGTAGTCGTGCAATCCGTCCCACAGTTGGGCGCGGGTCGCGGAATCACGGAACTCCGGCGCGCCGACGAGGAGAGATTCCGCTTCGTCGAAGGAGACCGAGTAACGGCCCAGTGGAAGGAATCCATTCGCGGCGAAGGAAGGCAACACGAGCTGTGGGTCCTGTCGGTTCGGTGAGTGTCCGAGGAAGGTCACGACCTGCCGTGCGGGTCATCCTGCCGCGATGTCGTCCGGACCGTCACGGCTTTTCATGATTCGGCCCGCCACCGCGGCGCGCCGCGCGCAGCCGGTCAGTCGTCGAAGATCTCTTCGACGGAGGACGCGGTGACGGAGCGGAGGAGCCAGTGCCGAAGGCTCTCCGGGTCGAGGCACCATGTGATTCGCCTGCGCGCATCTTCGGGGAGGATGAGTCCCCGTTCCGCCAGGATGAGCAGAAGATCTTCCCGGCGGGTCCGCGTGATGCGTTCGATACGGGCTCTCTCGTGACTTTTTCTCCTGATGATTGGCCGCATCAGATCACTCCATGCGTGCCTGGCCGGATGGAGGCGGAGACCCAGCTCGGTGAGACCGGTGAGCGGGTAGGCAAGAAGGTCCGGGACATCCCGCAGGGAAGCGGACAACGCCTCCAGCGCGGAACCGATGAGCGGAGCGGCCGGATGCATGACGGCCGAGAGCGCGGCGAGCGCCGGGTCGGCGCGGGCCTCCTCGAGATCGGTGATCAGCGGCAGGTTGTTTGGGCTCGCCACGAAGGGGCGCAGGGTCAGTGCGGGTGGTTGAACCGGCCCACTGGACACCGGCTGCCCGGCCCACTGAGCCGTCTCCTGGTCGGAGCACATGATCAGCAAGGCCGTGGGCAGCTGGTGCTGGGTCCACAGGTACGGGACGTGGTGTGCCCAGTGCGCCGGCCTGCGGGAGGCCCTGCGGTCCTGCGCCTCGATCAGCAGCAGGAATGACCCTCGCCCCGCTGTTTCCAGATGCAGTTGCGTGTTCCGCCGACACCCGGCGGGGCTGTTCGTGTCGATGGCCGAGGGCAGCACAGTGGTCTCGACGATCGTGGGTACGGCAATGCCGAGCAGTGGCGCCACACGGCTGAAGAGTCCGGGGTCGTGCTGGAAGATGCGGTGCATCGCTTCGTGGGGTGGGCTGAGCATGTGGTTGCTTTCCGGTTGTCAGGGGTGAGTGGTTGCCGCACGGCAGTCGCCGCACAGGCCCGATTCGGGGGCGCGGAAGGCGCGGTCGCAGCCGTCGCAGTTGTGCAGGGGGTGCCGCTGCGGCGAGAGGTCGGCCGGGGCCCGGACCGGGGGCGGAGGCGGTAGCAGGGCGGTGAGGCGGTGGGCCAGCAGGGCGGCCGGGCGGCGCAGATCGTCCTCGGGCGGCAGGTCGGAGGTCAGGGCGGCGCGTACGGCGGACAGCGGCACGTCGTACTGCATCCACGCGACGACGCCTGGCGCCAGGTGGGCCGTGTCGCAGGCGGAGAGCATCAGGCGGGGGTCGTGGCGGCGCAGGCCGCAGAGGAACGCCGTGGCCCTCTCCAGCATGGTCGGGGAGTGGCAGGGCGGCCGGGGCACGGGCGGGAGGGGGTGCGGCTTGCGCTTCCCGCGCGGCCGGTGGGTTTCGGTGTCGGTCGCGGCGCCGGGGACGCCTGCTGCTTCCGCTTCCGCTGCCGCTTCCGGTTGCACGGCCGGTTGCGGCTTCGGTTGCGGAGGCGGCGGGGGTGGCTCCGGCGGTGGTGTCCGGGTGGGGGCGTGGTGGCGGGATGCCCCCGGCTGGTTGCAGGAGACCGTGCGGGTGATCATGCGGCCGGACGGGGTGCGTTCGCGCTCGCGGCGCAGGTAGCCGTGCGCCTCCAGCTCGCGCAGACCCGCCGCGATGCGGGTGCGGCCCTCGGGGAAGCGCGTGGCGAGGGTCTTGATGTCCACGAGGGCGTTGCTCGGCAGCGACTGGATGTGCACGGCCAACGCGATGGCGATCAGCGACAGCTCCGGGTGCTGGGCGAGGTGGTTGCCGATCACCGTGAAGCGGGAGGTGTGCCGGGTGTTCTCGTGGGTGACGCCGAAGGCGCGCGGGCCGGGGCGCCGGCCGGGGTGCGAATGCGCCCGGGAGGGGGGTTTGTCGGCGGTATCGGCTGACTGGGGGCGCGTGGGAGCGCTAGGGTTCTGGGCACCCATGGGGAAGCCTTTCTGGGTTGTCTTCCTCGATGGTCAGGCCCTCGATCGGGATTGCGTGTCCCGGCCGGGGGCCGACGCATATGCGCCGCTCTGTGCGCTGAGAGTAGGGCCGTCGGGGGTGCCGAAATCCAGCCGAACCGGCGATGTTCACCCGGCCGAGTGAGCGGCTCCCATGTGCTGACCGACGGGCGGGAAGGGTGGGGCTTGGTCGGGTTCTTTCTCCCCCAGGTCCTTTACGGGAAGACCGCCTGCGGTACCGGGTCCCGTGGGCGCGGGTTCCGGCCATGAGCAGCACAGTTCGGCCCACACGGTCTTGCGCGGGAACCGGTCCTCGGTGACTCCCCACCGGTCCGCGAGCGCGTCGACGAGGAGCAGCCCGCGCCCCGACTCGGCGGTTTCCTGCGGGTGTTGGAGCTCGGGGAGCCGGTCACCGCGCGTGTCGGTGACCTCGATGCGGAGCGTGCCGCCGATCACGTGGAGCATCAGCCGGAAGTCCCGCCCCGGGACGCGTCCGTGGGTCGCGGCGTTGGCCGCCAGTTCGGCCACGAGCTGGCTCGCGGTCTCCGTGGGCAGCCCCCAGTGGCGCAGTTGCGCCTCCGTGAGCAGGCGGGCCAGCCGGGCTCCGCGCCGCGTGGCGGACAGCAGCACGGTGAAGTGGGGGAACTGGTCGGCCGGTTGGGCCGTGGCCTCGGTTACGGCGATTTCCTGATTCACATCACTCAGCGTGGCTGAGCGCGCTTACCGTGAAGAGTGACTGGGCGGCTGCGTACCGTGACTGTCGGCGGGTTGTCCGGTGCTGTCCGGACCGTCGGCACCGTTGCTACGGGTAGGGCGTCGCGGTACGACGCGGGACTACGGAGGAGCGCGGCATGTCGGTGGACGGCGAGGCGGTACGGACGAGGCCGGAGACGGACGGGGCGGACGAGCCGGGGTGGGAGGTGGACCCCGACGACGAGTGGGGCGTAGCCGTGATCACCACGGTGGGGCGGCAGTTGAAGCTGCGGAGGGAGGCGGCGGGGCTCCGCGCCGCCGAGTTCGGGGCGGCGATCGGGTACGGGGAGGACCTGGTCTACAAGGTGGAGGGCGGGAAACGGATCCCCCGGCAGGACTACCTCGTCAGGGCCGACGAGGTCCTGGACGCGGGTGGGCTCATCGCGGCGACGTGGGCGGACGTGAGGAAGGTCCGGTATCCGAAGCGAGTTCGGGAACTGGCCAAGTTGGAGGCCCAGGCGGTAGAGATCGGCATCTACGAGAGCAACGGCATCAACGGCCTTCTGCAGGTCGCCGACCATGCAAGGGCCTTGTTCAAGGCCATGCAGCCTCCGTACTCCCCGGACGAGGTGGAGCGGATGGTGGCCGCGCGAGTGGCTCGTGCTTCGGTCTTCGACCGTTCACCCGCGCCTGCCCTCAGTTGGGTCCTGGAAGAGGCGGCCCTACGGCGGCCTATCGGGGGCACAATGGTGTGGCGCCAGCAGCTCGAACGCCTGTCGGAGGTGGGGCAGTTGCACAACGTCGTACTTCAAGTGATGCCGTTGAACTGCGAGACGCACTCCGGCATGGACGGCAAGATCGAGCTTCTGAAGTTCGCGGACGGATCAGCGGTGGGCCGCTCCGATGGCGCGTTCAACGGCCGGCCGACCTCGGAACCCAAACACCTGCGCATCCTTGAGCTGCGGTATGGCACCATCCGGGCTCAGGCGCTCTCGCCACGGGAGTCGCTGACCTTCATCGAGCAACTGCTGGGAGAAACATGATCCGCAAGCCCACTGCCGGGGACGCCTCCGAGCTGGCGTGGTTCAAGAGCAGCTACAGCAGCGGCAACGACGGCAACTCCTGCGTGGAGCTTGCCGTCACCCCCGGCACCGTGCATGTCCGCGACTCGAAGAACGTGGAGGGTCCCCGGCTGGAGCTCGGGCCCGGCACCTGGGCCCACTTCGTGGCGTACGCCTCGGAAGGCTGACCCCTCAACGGCAGCGTGCCCCACCCCTGGTCGGCGCCGGGTGCGGGGCGCGAACGCGTGGCCGACGCGATGCTCGCCCAGGGAGTCATCCAGGGTCCGGGGCGGTCGGCCGGAGTCCGGGTCTCGGCCGCCGCCTCATACCTTGCGCGCCGGGGACCCCGGGCCGTCGGACGACGACGGGTCCGGTGTCGGGTTGGGCTGCCAGAGCCAGGGGCGGCCCTCCGGGGTCAGGCCCGCCGCCACCGGGCCGCGGCGGCGGGAGCTGTGCAGTACGAAGCCGTCCAGGGAGTCCGTCGTGGACGTGGCGTGCTTGCCGGTGGTGCGGTGGACGAGGCGGAGCCGGCCGTCGAGCCCGCGGCCCAGCAGGTGGGTGCCTGCCGCGGTGACGGGGCCGTAGCCCGGGAAGGACACCGCTGCGCCCGTGGGGGCGAGGAGCGTGGGGGAGGCGGGCGGACGGTAGTACAGGTGTCCGTCCGCCACGGCTATCGCGCCGGCCGGGACCGCCGGTCCGCTCTGGACGCCGGGGACGGGGGAGGGGCCCTGCGGGGTCCAGTGGTGCACGGCGTCGCGGCCGGGCGCGTACACGTGCACCTGGCCGTCCGCCCCGACCACCGCGGTCAGCCCGTCCTGCACCGGCCCGCCGCCGAGGTTCCGCCACGGCGACCAGGCCCCGCCGGTCTCCCTGACCCGGGTGCTGATGCCCTGGTCGGCGTTGCGCACGAAGAGGTGGACGCGGCCGTCGGGCGCGGTGACCGCGACGGGGACGCCGATGCGCCGGCCCCGGTTCGCGTCGGCGCCCTCGGGGTTGCCGAGCCCGGTCCACGCCCTGAAGGCGCCGCCCGGCGCGCGCTGCTCCAGCAGCACGATCTCCCGGGTGTCGGACCCGCCGAGCCCTACGACGGACGCGAACCGCAGCGCCAGGAGCAGCAGCCGGCCGTCGTCCAGCACCGCCGAACCGAGCGCCGGCGCGAGCGGGCCGCCGCCGAGGTCGGACGGCTCGCCGAACGTCCCGTCCGCCCCCTCCTGCCAGCGCACCGCCCGCATGCCGAGCACCCCGTACGCGGTCAGCCGCCCGCCCGCCGCCTCGGTCAGCGCGAGCCGGGGGCCGGGGTGACGGTAGTGCGTGGAGCGCACCCAGCGCTTGCGGTTGCGCAGCGGCCGGTCGCCGCCGACGTTGTAGTCGCCGCAGCCGGCGGGGTTGCCGCACTTCCACTCGGGGGAGCCGCCGTACGGCACCAGGTGCGCGGCCTTGGCGTCCAGGACCGCGGGCGGAAGGTTGTCCGGCCAGTGGTGGTTGTAGTAGCCGCGGTAGGCGACGGTGGTGAACTCCGGCGGACCGTCGGGCCCGGCCGTCCGCGCCCAGCGGGCCAGCGCGGCCCAGGTGAAGGAGGCGACGGCGGTGTGGTCGGCGTGGTCGGAGTAGCCGGGCTGCTCGCTGTCGCGGATGCGGGTGATCCGGTCGCTGAGCTGGATGTCCGGGTCGGGGTCCAGGGTGTGCACCAGGGTGGGGCGGTAGTGCGCGAACAGCCCGACGAGGACGTCGAGGAGGTCGTCGTGGTCGTACGAGCGCACCCGCCGCACCGGTGAGCCGTCGGCGACGACGGTGGTCAGCCGCAGCCCGGTCTGCCGCCACAGCGCGGGCACGCCCATGCGCCGGAAGGGCGTGTGCATGGCGAGGTCGAGATGGACGAGTTCGACGCGGCGGCCCTGGTGTTCGAGGGTGTTCAGCTCGGCCTGGTGCCCGCCCGGCAGGGTGAGGGAGGATTCCTCCCATCGAGTGAAGACGGGGAGCCCGAGCTGGGTGGCGTAGCTCTGCCGAAGGCCCTGGTGGCGGGCGGAGGAGTAGGCGGCCTTGTCGGCGGGCGGGTGTGGGCGCCCGGGAACCTTGTTGACGCCGTCGGCCTCGCCCGCGGTGACGTACACGCAGACCAGCGGGGCGCCGGCGGCCATCGCGTACTGGGTGTCCGGGTTCATGAAGTACAGGTCGTCGTCCGGATGCGCGAGGACCTGCATCACCAGGGCACGCCGGCCCTGCACGGCGGGGCGCCCCGTGACGGGGGCGGACCCGGCGGTGGGTGCCTTGGCGGAGGTGCCGCCGACCCGGGAGAGGCCGTACCCGACGACGGCCCCGCCCAGCCCCACCGCACCACCGACGAGCACGGCCCGCCGGGCCGCCCCCGACCTGCCCGTTCCCGGGGTGCCGAGGCCGGCGGTGTCGATACCGGGGGTGCCGGTACCGGTGCCCGCACTGTCCTCCGTGCGTCGTTTCGCCCTGTCTGCCCACGCAGCCCGGGCATGCCTGAACCGCATGCTCCACACTCCGATCGCCGCCTTGCAGCGGTCGGGTGCGCTGCGGTGCTCCGTGATCCTCGGGCCGTACGGATCCCGTCGCGCCCTGCGCGCCGGTCCGTGCGGCCTCCGAATGAAGAGAGGGGAGCGAGGCGGCGAGGGTTCCCCGGGGGGACGCCTTCCGTTCACCCGGGGGCGTGATGTCGATCACCGCGGGAGGGGGCACGAACGACCGACGGCCGCCGTACGCAGGGCAGTTGCCCTGCGTACGGCGGCCGTCGATACCGCTCGGTGACGTGCCGTCAGTGCGCGCCCGCGCCGGCCGGGGCGCCGCGGCCCTGGGGGCGGGCGGTGACCAGGACGCCCGAGGCCACGGCGGCGATCAGCATGGCCGCCACGCCCCACCAGATGGCGTGGGTGTAGCCGTGCACGATGCCCTCGCGCACCACCTGCGCCTTGCGCGAGGGATCGGTGAGGTGGCCGCCGATGTACGTCGACGTCGCCGACGTGGCGATCGTGTTCAGCAGCGCGGTGCCGAGCGAACCGCCCACCTGCTGCGAGGTGTTGACCATCGCGGAGGTCACGCCCGCGTCCTGCGGACGGACGCCGTGGGTCGCGGTGGAGAAGACCGGCATGAAGGTCAGGCCCATGCCGAGCCCGAGCAGCAGTTCGGCCGGGAGGATGTGCGTGGCGTACGAGGAGTCGACGCCGAGCTGGGTCAGCACCAGGAGCCCCGAGGCCGCGAGCAGCATGCCGGGCACCATCAGCGCACGGGCCGGCACGCGCGGCAGCAGCCGGGCGGAGATCTGGGTGGAGCCGGTGATGATCGCCGCGGACATCGGCAGGAACGCCAGACCGCTCCTGACCGGGGAGTACCCGAGGATGCCCTGGAGGTAGTAGGTCATGAACAGGAACAGACCGAACATGCCGATCGTGGCGAGCGCCATCGTCAGGAAGGACCCGGCACGGTTGCGGTCGCTGAGGATGCGCAGCGGCAGCAGCGGGGACTTCGCCTTCGTCTGCCAGAAAACGAACGCCACGAGCAGCGCCAGGCCGCCGAAGAGCAGGGTCAGCACCAGGGCGTCGCTCCAGCCGCGCGGCTGGGCCTCGGAGAAGCCGTAGACGACGGCGACCAGGCCGCCGCAGCCGAGGATGACGCCGGGCACGTCCAGCTTGGCCTCGCTGTGGCCGGGGCGGTCGTGCAGCAGGACGACCGCGCCGATCACCGCGACGATCGCGATCGGGATGTTGACGTACAGGCACCAGCGCCAGTTCGCGTACGAGGTGAGCACGCCGCCCAGCAGCAGGCCGAGCGCGGCGCCCGCGCCGGCGATGGCGCCGTAGATGCCGAACGCCTTGCCGCGCTCGCGCGGGTCGGTGAACGTCGTGGTCATCAGGGACAGCGCGGAGGGCGCGAGGACGGCGCCGAACACGCCCTGCAGGGCGCGCGCGGCGAAGAGCATGCCGGGGCTGCCGGCCGCGCCGCCGATGCCGGAGGCGACGGCGAAGCCGATCAGGCCGAAGATGAAGGTGCGCTTGCGGCCGACACGGTCGGCGACGCGGCCGCCGAGCAGCAGCAGACCGCCGAAGGCGAGGGTGTAGGCGGTGATGACCCACTGGCGGTTGCCGTCGGTCATGCCCAGCGCCTTCTGCGCGGACGGCAGCGCGATGTTCACGATGGTCGCGTCGAGGACGACCATCAGCTGGGCCAGCGCGATGATCACCAGACCCCACCAGCGACGGGGGTCCGGTGCCTCGACGGCGGTGCCGGAGGGGGGTGCCGGGGCCGTGCGTACGGCCTCGGCGGGCGAGGAGTCGCTCATTCGCGGGGTGTCGCTTCCTTGGATTCGTGAGGGTCGTCGCTCGGGCTCCCGGCCCGGACCGTCACTTGCGCGGATCGTCAGTGACGCTGATCGTCAGGTGCCAGGATACGCTACCTCCATGACGGGCGCGTATCTCCCCGGTGACCTCTCCGGTGACCTCTCCGCGAGGCTGGGTTATCTGTTCAAGCACGCCTATTTCCGGCTCAGCGAACGGATGACGGCGGCGCTGGAGCCCTACGGGATGAACCCGCGCGAGCTCGGCGTGCTCTCGTCGATCGAGGGGGACGGCCAGGAGTGGTCGCAGATGGAGCTCGCGGGACGGCTCGGGGTGGACCGCACGACGATGGTGGCGATCATCGACGCGCTGGAGGACAAGGGGTTCGTCGAACGGCGCCGCAGCGAGCGCGACCGGCGGCGCAACGTCGTCATGCTGACGGAGGAGGGGGCGCGGTGCCGTCGCGCCGCGGACGAGGCGCGGCTGGACGTCGAACGGGAGTTCCTGGCCCCACTGGACGCGGAGACGGCCGCCGTGCTGACCGGCGCGCTGCGCACCCTGTACGCGGCCCACGGCCGGGGGAACCGCCCGAACTGCCCGCCGCCCGGCCCGTGAAACGCGTCACCACTGACACGTGAACCGTGTCACCGCTCGGCCCCGGCGCGGGCACCGAACCGTGCCTCCGCACGCCGTGCAACCCCCCGTTGGTTTGATCCGCGTCACTCCCGGGGTATTCTCCTGCGCTCAATTGGCGCGCGAAGCGCCCCGTATGGCAGACTAGCGGGGTTGCTCGGTCGAGTGCCGATGCTGCGCGCCTCCCGCCGGGAGGACCGGAAGCGAGTCCCACAGTACTCGTCGTCCCAACTGCCCTCGGGCAGCTCTGGGGCGGACGTACGGGAATCTTCCGGGAAGTGTCAGCGGGGTACCGGCCAGGCGCCCGGTGGGCCTCTCGCCCTCGGTCCGCGGTTCCGGAAGGGCCCGCACTTCCCAGAGCAGGGATGTTCGAACAAGGGACATCTGTGTCAGCGGAAGCGCGACACGCCCGACCGCGTGGGTCGGAGAGCGAGAGGGGGAGCACAAGCCCCCGGGTTCCAGAGCGTTACGAGAGACAGGACTACTGAGTAGCCATGGCGGGACAGAAGATCCGCATCCGGCTCAAGGCCTACGACCACGAGGTCATCGACTCCTCGGCGAAGAAGATCGTCGAGACGGTGACGCGCACTGGTGCGTCGGTCGCGGGCCCGGTGCCGCTGCCCACTGAGAAGAACGTGTACTGCGTCATCAAGTCGCCGCACAAGTACAAGGACTCGCGCGAGCACTTCGAGATGCGCACGCACAAGCGCCTGATCGACATCCTCGACCCGACCCCCAAGACCGTTGACTCTCTGATGCGACTCGACCTCCCGGCCGGTGTCGACATCGAGATCAAGCTCTGAAGGCCGGTGATCTGAAGATGACCAAGCAGATCAAGGGCATCCTGGGCGAGAAGCTCGGCATGACGCAGGTGTGGGACGAGAACAACCGTGTCGTCCCGGTCACCGTCGTCAAGGCCGGTCCCAACGTCGTCACCCAGGTCCGCACGAACGACGCCGACGGCTACGAGTCCGTCCAGATCGCGTTCGGCGACATCGACCCCCGCAAGGTGAACAAGCCCCTCAAGGGCCACTTCGCCAAGGCGGACGTCACCCCCCGCCGTCACCTCGTCGAGATCCGCACGGCCGACGCCGCCGAGTACACGCTCGGCCAGGAAGTCACCGCCGAGGTCTTCGAGTCCGGCGTGAAGGTCGACGTCACCGGCAAGAGCAAGGGCAAGGGCTTCGCCGGTGTCATGAAGCGTCACAACTTCAAGGGCCTCGGCGCCGGTCACGGCACCCAGCGCAAGCACCGCTCGCCGGGCTCCATCGGTGGCTGCGCCACCCCGGGCCGCGTGTTCAAGGGCCTCCGCATGGCGGGCCGCATGGGCAACGAGCGGGTCACCACCCAGAACCTGACCGTCCACGCCGTTGACGCGGAGAAGGGTCTGCTGCTCATCAAGGGCGCGGTTCCCGGTCCGAACGGCGGCCTCGTCCTGGTCCGCACCGCGGCCAAGGGGGCCTGAGGAACCGATGAGCACTGTTGACATCCTTTCGCCTGCCGGCGAGAAGACCGGTAGCGTCGAGCTCCCCGCGGAGATCTTCGGCGTGGAGAAGATCAGCATCCCGCTGATCCACCAGGTCGTCGTCGCGCAGAACGCCGCTGCCCGCCAGGGCACGCACAAGACCAAGCGTCGCGGCGAGGTCCGCGGTGGCGGCAAGAAGCCGTACCGCCAGAAGGGCACCGGCCGCGCCCGTCAGGGTTCGACCCGTGCGCCGCAGTTCGCCGGCGGTGGCGTCGTCCACGGCCCGCAGCCGCGTGACTACTCGCAGCGGACCCCGAAGAAGATGAAGGCCGCGGCCCTGCGCCACGCCCTCACCGACCGGGCCCGCCACAACCGGATCCACGTCGTCACCGGCGTGATCGAGGGCGAGACCGCCTCCACCAAGGCCGCTCGGACGCTGTTCGGCAAGATCTCGGAGCGCAAGAACCTGCTCCTGGTCATCGACCGCGCCGACGAGGCCGCGTGGCTGTCCGCCCGCAACCTGCCCCAGGTCCACATCCTGGAGCCGGGCCAGCTGAACACGTACGACGTTCTCGTCTCGGACGACGTGGTCTTCACCCAGGCCGCCTTCGAGTCCTTCGTCGCCGGCCCGAACAAGGCCAACGACACCGAAGGGAGCGAGGCCTGATGGCTACGCGTCACCCGTCCATCGCCTCCAAGGCGGCCAAGGCCGCCAAGGCCGCGCGCGTCGCCAAGGCGCGCCGCCACGCCGCCGAGGGCAAGAACACGGTCGAGACCCCGGTCAGCAAGTCGTTCACGGACCCCCGTGACGTGCTGCTGAAGCCGGTCGTCTCCGAGAAGAGCTACGCCCTGCTCGACGACAACAAGTACACGTTCATCGTCGCGCCGGGCAGCAACAAGACCCAGATCAAGCAGGCCGTCGAGGCGGTCTTCGAGGTCAAGGTCACCGGGGTCAACACGATCAACCGGCAGGGCAAGCGCAAGCGCACCCGCACCGGCTTCGGTCAGCGTGCCGGCACCAAGCGCGCGATCGTGACCCTTGCCGAGGGCGACCGTATCGACATCTTCGGCGGTCCGACCTCCTGACGGAGGTTCGGAACGTCCAGATAATCGGAACTTTCCGAGGACTGAGAGACAATGGGTATCCGCAAGTACAAGCCGACGACTCCTGGCCGTCGTGGCGCCAGCGTCGCCGACTTCGTCGAGGTCACGCGGTCCACGCCGGAGAAGTCGCTGGTCCGTCCCCTGCACAGCAAGGGCGGCCGTAACAATTCCGGTCGTGTGACCGTTCGCCACCAGGGTGGCGGACACAAGCGCGCCTACCGCGTGATCGACTTCCGTCGTCACGACAAGGACGGCGTGCCGGCGAAGGTCGCGCACATCGAGTACGACCCCAACCGCACCGCGCGCATCGCGCTGCTGCACTACGCCGACGGTGAGAAGCGCTACATCCTCGCCCCGCGTGGCCTGTCGCAGGGCGACCGCGTCGAGAACGGTCCCGGCGCCGACATCAAGCCGGGCAACAACCTCGCGCTGCGCAACATCCCGGTCGGTACCACGCTGCACGCCATCGAGCTGCGGCCGGGCGGCGGCGCCAAGTTCGCCCGCTCCGCCGGTGCTTCGGTGCAGCTGCTCGCGAAGGAGGGCTCGATGGCCCACCTCCGCATGCCGTCCGGTGAGATCCGCCTGGTCGACCAGCGCTGCCGCGCCACGGTCGGCGAGGTCGGCAACGCCGAGCAGTCGAACATCAACTGGGGCAAGGCCGGACGCAAGCGCTGGCTGGGCGTCCGCCCGACCGTGCGTGGTGTGGTCATGAACCCCGTCGACCACCCGCACGGTGGTGGCGAGGGCCGCACCTCCGGTGGTCGCCACCCGGTGTCCCCGTGGGGCAAGAAGGAAGGTCGTACTCGTTCGCCCAAGAAGGCGTCGAACAAGTACATCGTCCGCCGCCGCAAGACGAACAAGAAGCGCTAGGAGCGGGTTCAGATGCCGCGCAGTCTCAAGAAGGGGCCCTTCGTCGACGACCACCTCATCAAGAAGGTGGACGTCCAGAACGAAGCGGGTTCCAAGAACGTCATCAAGACCTGGTCCCGTCGCTCGATGATCGTCCCGGCCATGCTCGGCCACACGATCGCGGTGCACAACGGCAAGACCCACATCCCGGTGTTTGTCACCGAGTCGATGGTCGGCCACAAGCTCGGCGAGTTCTCGCCGACGCGCACCTTCCGGGGTCACGTCAAGGACGACCGGAAGTCGAAGCGCCGCTAACAGCGGGGTGGAATGACCATGACAAACACTGAAGGGACAACCATGGAAGCCAGGGCCCAGGCGCGGTACATCCGCGTCACGCCCATGAAGGCCCGCCGCGTGGTGGACCTCATCCGTGGCATGGACGCCACGGAGGCTCAGGCGGTCCTGCGTTTCGCCCCGCAGGCCGCGAGCGTGCCGGTCGGCAAGGTGCTGGACAGCGCCATCGCCAACGCCGCGCACAACTACGACCACACCGACGCCGACAGCCTCGTCATCTCCGAGGCCTACGTCGACGAGGGTCCGACCCTGAAGCGGTTCCGGCCGCGCGCCCAGGGCCGTGCCTACCGGATCCGCAAGCGGACCAGCCACATCACCGTGGTCGTCAGCAGCAAGGAAGGAACCCGGTAATGGGCCAGAAGGTAAACCCGCACGGGTTCCGGCTCGGCATCACCACCGACTTCAAGTCGCGTTGGTACGCCGATAAGCTGTACAAGGACTACGTCAAGGAAGACGTCGCCATCCGTCGGATGATGACGTCCGGCATGGAGCGCGCCGGCATCTCCAAGGTCGAGATCGAGCGCACCCGTGACCGCGTCCGTGTGGACATCCACACGGCCCGTCCGGGCATCGTCATCGGCCGCCGCGGCGCCGAGGCCGACCGCATCCGCGGTGACCTGGAGAAGCTGACCGGCAAGCAGGTCCAGCTGAACATCCTCGAGGTCAAGAGCCCGGAGACGGACGCTCAGCTGGTGGCCCAGGCCGTCGCCGAGCAGCTGTCCTCCCGCGTCTCCTTCCGTCGCGCCATGCGCAAGAGCATGCAGGGCACGATGAAGGCCGGTGCCAAGGGCATCAAGATCCAGTGCGGTGGCCGCCTCGGCGGCGCCGAGATGTCCCGCTCGGAGTTCTACCGCGAGGGCCGTGTGCCCCTGCACACGCTCCGCGCGAACGTGGACTACGGCTTCTTCGAGGCCAAGACGACCTTCGGCCGCATCGGTGTGAAGGTCTGGATCTACAAGGGCGACGTCAAGAACATCGCCGAGGTCCGCGCCGAGAACGCGGCCGCCCGCGCCGGCAACCGCCCGGCCCGCGGCGGTGCCGACCGTCCGGCCCGCGGTGGCCGCGGTGGCGAGCGTGGCGGTCGCGGCCGCAAGCCGCAGCAGCAGTCCGCGCCGGCTGCCGAGGCCCCCAAGGCCGACGCTCCCGCCGCCGCTGCCGCTCCGGCTGAGAGCACCGGAACGGAGGCCTGACCGACATGCTGATCCCCCGTAGGGTCAAGCACCGCAAGCAGCACCACCCGAAGCGCCGTGGTCAGGCCAAGGGCGGTACTACGGTTTCGTTCGGCGAGTACGGCATTCAGGCCCTCACGCCGGCGTACGTGACCAACCGCCAGATCGAGGCGGCCCGTATCGCGATGACCCGCCACATCAAGCGTGGCGGCAAGGTCTGGATCAACATCTACCCGGACCGCCCGCTCACGAAGAAGCCGGCCGAGACCCGCATGGGTTCCGGTAAGGGTTCGCCGGAGTGGTGGATCGCGAACGTGCACCCGGGTCGGGTCATGTTCGAGCTGTCCTACCCCAACGAGAAGATCGCCCGTGAGGCGCTGACTCGTGCGGCCCACAAGCTGCCGATGAAGTGCCGGATCGTCAAGCGCGAGGCAGGTGAAGCGTGATGTCGGCCGGTACCAAGGCGTCCGAGCTGCGCGAACTGGGTGACGAGGAGCTTCTGGCGAAGCTCCGCGAAGCCAAGGAAGAGCTGTTCAACCTCCGCTTCCAGGCGGCGACCGGTCAGCTCGAGAACCACGGTCGGCTGAAGGCCGTCCGGAAGGACATCGCGCGGATCTACACCCTGATGCGTGAGCGCGAGCTGGGCATCGAGACGGTGGAGAGCGCCTGATGAGTGAGAGCAACGTGACTGAGCAGACTGCAGAGGCCCGCGGCTTCCGCAAGACCCGCGAGGGTCTCGTCGTCAGCGACAAGATGGACAAGACCGTCGTCGTCGCTGTCGAGGACCGCGTCAAGCACGCGCTGTACGGCAAGGTCATCCGCCGTACCAACAAGCTCAAGGCGCACGACGAGCAGAACGCCGCGGGTGTCGGCGACCGTGTCCTCCTCATGGAGACCCGGCCGCTGTCCGCGACGAAGCGCTGGCGCGTCGTCGAGATCCTCGAGAAGGCGAAGTAATCAAGCGGGGGACACCTCCCCCGCTGCCCCCCCCGCCGGGGGTTCCGCGCCCGGACCCCCTGAGGGCCCGGGAGCACGAACCCCCGGCGCGGGTCGCCCGCCTGAGAGGCACAAGTAATTCCTGCGGGAGCAGCCCGCAGGACGGTTCCGCCAGGCTCGCAGGGCCGCCACACACGGCGCCCCGCGGGAACCGGCAGACAATCAGGAGATAGACGTGATCCAGCAGGAGTCGCGACTGCGCGTCGCCGACAACACGGGTGCGAAGGAAATTCTCACCATCCGTGTGCTCGGTGGCTCCGGTCGCCGCTACGCGGGCATCGGTGACGTCATCGTCGCCACCGTCAAGGACGCGATCCCCGGTGGCAACGTGAAGAAGGGTGACGTCGTCAAGGCGGTCATCGTTCGCACCGTCAAGGAGCGCCGCCGTCCGGACGGCTCGTACATCCGCTTCGACGAGAACGCCGCCGTCATTCTGAAGAACGACGGCGACCCTCGCGGCACCCGTATCTTCGGCCCCGTCGGCCGTGAGCTGCGCGAGAAGAAGTTCATGAAGATCATCTCCCTCGCGCCGGAGGTGCTGTGAGCATGAAGATCAAGAAGGGCGACCTGGTCCAGGTCATCACCGGTAAGGACAAGGGCAAGCAGGGCAAGGTCATCGCGGCCTTCCCCCGCGAGGACCGCGTCCTGGTCGAGGGTGTCAACCGGGTCAAGAAGCACACCAAGGCCGGCCCGACCGCCAGCGGCTCGCAGGCCGGCGGCATCGTGACCACCGAGGCCCCCGTCCACGTCTCCAACGTCCAGCTGGTCGTGGAGAAGGACGGCAACAAGGTCGTCACGCGCGTCGGTTACCGCTTCGACGAGGACGGCAACAAGATCCGCGTTGCCAAGCGGACGGGTGAGGACATCTGATGGCTACCACCACGACTCCGCGTCTCAAGACGAAGTACCGCGAGGAGATCGCGGGCAAGCTGCGTGACGAGTTCAAGTACGAGAACGTCATGCAGATCCCCGGTCTCGTCAAGATCGTGGTCAACATGGGTGTCGGCGACGCCGCCCGTGACTCCAAGCTCATGGACGGTGCCGTCCGTGACCTGACCACCATCACCGGTCAGAAGCCGGCCGTCACCAAGGCCCGCAAGTCCATCGCGCAGTTCAAGCTGCGCGAGGGTCAGCCGATCGGCGCCCACGTCACGCTCCGTGGCGACCGCATGTGGGAGTTCCTGGACCGCACCCTGTCGCTCGCGCTGCCGCGCATCCGCGACTTCCGCGGTCTGTCCCCCAAGCAGTTCGACGGCCGGGGCAACTACACCTTCGGTCTCACGGAGCAGGTCATGTTCCACGAGATCGACCAGGACAAGATCGACCGCACCCGGGGTATGGACATCACCGTGGTGACCACGGCGACCAACGACGCCGAGGGCCGCGCGCTCCTCCGTCACCTCGGCTTCCCCTTCAAGGAGGCGTGAGCGAGATGGCGAAGAAGGCTCTGATCGCGAAGGCTGCCCGCAAGCCCAAGTTCGGCGTGCGCGCCTACACCCGCTGCCAGCGCTGTGGGCGTCCGCACTCCGTCTACCGCAAGTTCGGCCTGTGCCGTGTGTGCCTCCGTGAGATGGCTCACCGCGGCGAGCTGCCGGGCGTGACCAAGAGCTCCTGGTAAAACCCCACTTGGGGTGCACCAGGGCTCTCGGTAAGCAACTGGGGTCGGCAGGAGGCCCGCCCCGCATGCCGTAGGCTTGCGGGGTTGGGCGCCTGCCGTGCCCTTGTACGTACGCGGGTCCACCCGCCAATGAATGCTTACTACGCCGTAGGTCCACCGCGCCGCACCCGTCCCGTCTCGGATCGGGGAGAGGGATGGCGCACCAGGAAACCCCGGCGAGAGAGGCCGAAGGCCAATTCATGACCATGACTGATCCGATCGCAGACATGCTCACGCGTCTGCGTAACGCGAACTCGGCGTACCACGACTCCGTGGGGATGCCGGCATCGAAGATCAAGTCTCACATCGCGGAGATCCTCCAGCAGGAGGGCTTCATCACGGGCTGGAAGGTCGAGGACGCCGAGGTCGGCAAGAACCTCGTCCTGGAGCTGAAGTTCGGCCCCAACCGTGAGCGCTCCATCGCGGGCATCAAGCGGATCTCCAAGCCCGGTCTCCGGGTGTACGCGAAGTCCACCAACCTGCCGAAGGTGCTGGGCGGCCTGGGCGTGGCGATCATCTCCACGTCGCATGGGCTCCTCACCGACAAGCAGGCCGGCAAGAAGGGCGTGGGTGGGGAAGTCCTCGCCTACGTCTGGTAGCGGAAGGGAACGGAGGAAACAGCTATGTCGCGCATCGGCAAGCTCCCCATCGCGGTTCCCGCCGGCGTGGACGTCACCATCGACGGCCGTCAGGTGCAGGTGAAGGGGCCCAAGGGCACCCTGTCGCACACCATTGCGGCGCCGATCGAGATCGCTAAGGGCGAGGACGGCGTGCTCAGCGTCACCCGCCCGAACGACGAGCGTCAGAACAAGGCCCTGCACGGCCTGTCCCGCACGCTGGTGGCGAACATGATCACCGGCGTGACCCAGGGTTACGTGAAGAAGCTCGAGATCAGCGGTGTCGGTTACCGCGTGACGGCCAAGGGTTCGAACCTCGAGTTCGCGCTCGGCTACAGCCACCCGATCACCGTCGAGGCACCCGAGGGCATCACCTTCAAGGTGGAGGCCCCCACCCGCTTCTCGGTCGAGGGCATCGACAAGCAGAAGGTGGGCGAGGTCGCGGCGAACATCCGCAAGCTGCGCAAGCCCGACCCGTACAAGGCCAAGGGTGTCAAGTACGAGGGTGAAGTCATCCGCCGCAAGGTCGGAAAGGCGGGTAAGTAAGCCATGGCATACGGGCAGAAGATCGCCAAGGGCGATGCCTACAAGCGCACCGCCATCAAGCGGCGGCACATCCGGATCCGCAAGAAGGTCTCCGGTACGGCCGAGCGCCCCCGCCTGGTCGTGACCCGCTCCAACCGTCACATCGTGGCGCAGGTGATCGACGACCTCAAGGGGCACACCCTGGCGTCGGCGTCCACCCTGGACACGTCGATCCGCGGCGGCGAGGGCGACAAGTCCGCGCTGGCCAAGCAGGTCGGCGCCCTGGTCGCGGAGCGCGCCAAGGCCGCCGGTGTCGAAGCCGTCGTGTTCGACCGTGGTGGCAACCAGTACGCCGGGCGCATCGCCGCCCTGGCGGACGCCGCCCGCGAAGCCGGTCTGAAGTTCTGATCCGGTTCCGTATCGCTAGCGGAAACAGAGAGAGGTAATTCCAATGGCTGGACCCCAGCGCCGCGGTGGCGGTGCCGGTGGCGGCGAGCGGCGGGACCGGAAGGGCCGTGACGGCGGAGCATCCGCCGCCGAGAAGACCGCGTACGTCGAGCGCGTCGTCGCGATCAACCGTGTCGCCAAGGTCGTGAAGGGTGGTCGTCGCTTCAGCTTCACCGCGCTGGTCGTGGTGGGCGACGGTGACGGCACCGTGGGCGTCGGATACGGCAAGGCCAAGGAGGTGCCGGCCGCCATCGCCAAGGGTGTTGAGGAGGCCAAGAAGCACTTCTTCAAGGTCCCCCGCATCCAGGGCACCATCCCTCACCCCATCCAGGGTGAGAAGGCTGCCGGCGTCGTGCTGCTCAAGCCCGCGTCCCCCGGTACCGGCGTCATCGCCGGTGGCCCGGTGCGCGCCGTGCTCGAGTGCGCCGGTATCCACGACATCCTGTCGAAGTCGCTCGGCTCCGACAACCAGATCAACATCGTGCACGCGACCGTGGCGGCCCTCAAGGGCCTGCAGCGTCCCGAGGAGGTCGCGGCCCGCCGCGGTCTGCCGCTCGAGGACGTCGCTCCCGCCGCCCTGCTGCGTGCGCGTGCCGGGGCAGGTGCGTAATCATGGCGCAGCTCAAGATCACGCAGGTCAAGTCCTACATCGGCAGCAAGCAGAACCATCGCGACACCCTGCGTTCCCTTGGTCTCAAGGGCATCAACACGCAGGTCGTCAAGGAGGACCGTCCCGAGTTCCGCGGCATGGTGCACACCGTCCGCCACCTCGTGTCGGTCGAGGAGGTCGACTGATCATGGCGGAGAACAACCCGCTCAAGATCCACAACCTCCGTCCGGCCCCGGGCGCCAAGACCGCCAAGACCCGTGTGGGTCGTGGTGAGGCGTCGAAGGGCAAGACGGCCGGTCGTGGTACCAAGGGCACCAAGGCCCGTTACCAGGTTCCGGAGCGCTTCGAGGGCGGGCAGATGCCCCTCCACATGCGTCTTCCGAAGCTCAAGGGCTTCAAGAACCCGTTCAAGACCGAGTACCAGGTCGTGAACCTCGACAAGCTGGCCGAGCTGTACCCCGAGGGTGGCGAGGTCACCGTCGAGGGCCTGGTGGCCAAGGGTGCCGTTCGCAAGAACAGCCTCGTCAAGGTCCTCGGCCAGGGCGAGGTCTCCGTGGCGCTGCAGGTGACGGTCGACGCCGTCTCCGGCTCCGCCAAGGAGAAGATCGCCGCCGCCGGCGGCACGGTCACCGAGCTCGTCTGACCCTGTCGGGCGCGCCGATGACATGAACGAATCCGACCGGGGATACCCCACATTTGGGGTATCCCCGGTTGGTCGTTCCTAGGGGGGCAGTGTCGCCGGTAAGGTGGCCTGCGCTGTCAAGTTTCGCCGGATGCCCCACTCGGGCACCAGGAGAGGCCGGCAGCCGTTATGTATTCGTCGAACCTCACCAATCGTCACCTCTGACGCACGTGCGCGGGGGTCGCAGGAGGCACCGTGCTCACCGGCTTCGCCCGGGCGTTCAGGACGCCCGACCTGCGCAAGAAGCTGCTCTTCACGCTCGCGATCATCGTGGTGTACCGCGTCGGTACCCACGTCCCGATCCCCGGCGTCGACTACAAGAGCGTGCAGACCTGTATCGACGTCGCCAAGGGCAACCAGGGCCTGTTCGGTCTGGTGAACATGTTCAGTGGTGGCGCGCTGCTGCAGATCACGATCTTCGCGCTGGGCATCATGCCGTACATCACGGCGAGCATCATTCTGCAGCTGCTGACCGTGGTGATCCCGCGCCTGGAAGCCCTGAAGAAGGAGGGGCAGGCCGGTACCGCGAAGATCACGCAGTACACGCGGTACCTGACGGTCGCCCTCGCCATCCTCCAGGGCACCGGCCTGGTGGCCACCGCCCGCAGCGGCGCACTGTTCAGCGGCTGCCCGGTCGCCACGTCGATCGTGCCCGACCAGTCGATCTTCATGACCATCACCATGGTCATCACCATGACCGCCGGTACGTGCATGGTGATGTGGCTCGGTGAGCTGATCACCGACCGCGGCATCGGCAACGGCATGTCGATCCTGATGTTCATCTCGATCGCCGCCACCTTCCCGTCCGCGCTGTGGGCCATCAAGACCCAGGGCTCGCTGGCCGGCGGCTGGATCGAGTTCGGCACGGTCATCCTGGTCGGCCTCGTCATGGTCGGCCTCGTGGTCTTCGTCGAGCAGGCCCAGCGCCGGGTTCCCGTCCAGTACGCGAAGCGGATGATCGGCCGCCGTTCCTACGGCGGCACCTCGACGTACATCCCGCTGAAGGTCAACCAGGCGGGTGTGATCCCCGTCATCTTCGCGTCGTCGCTGCTCTACATCCCGGCTCTGATCGCGCAGTTCTCGAAGAGCAACTCGGGCTGGAAGACCTGGATCCAGACGAACATGGTGAAGGGCGATCACCCGGTCTACATCACCTTGTACTTCCTGCTGATCGTCTTCTTCGCCTTCTTCTACGTGGCGATCTCCTTCAACCCCGAAGAAGTCGCCGACAACATGAAGAAGTATGGTGGCTTCATCCCGGGCATCCGGGCTGGCCGGCCGACCGCCGAGTACCTGAGTTACGTACTCAACCGGATCACCTGGCCGGGTTCGCTGTATCTGGGTCTGATCGCTCTTGTACCGACAATGGCGTTGGTGGGCTTCGGGGCGAACCAGAACTTCCCGTTCGGTGGGACGAGCATCCTGATCATCGTGGGTGTCGGTCTCGAGACCGTGAAGCAGATCGAGAGTCAGCTCCAGCAGCGCAATTACGAAGGGTTCCTCCGCTGATGCGAATTGTCCTCGTCGGGCCACCCGGGGCCGGGAAGGGAACGCAGGCCGCGTTCCTGGCCAAGAACCTGTCGATCCCGCACATCTCCACGGGCGACCTGTTCCGCGCCAACATCAGCCGGCAGACCGAACTGGGCAAACTCGCGAAGTCCTACATGGACGCGGGGAACCTGGTGCCGGACGAGGTCACCATCGGCATGGCCAAGGACCGCATGGAGCAGTCCGACGCGGCCGGTGGGTTCCTGCTCGACGGCTTCCCCCGCAACGTCTCGCAGGCCGAGGCGCTGGACGACATGCTCAAGGAAGAGGGCATGCGGCTGGACGCGGTGCTGGACCTGGAGGTCCCGGAGGACGAGGTCGTCAAGCGGATCGCAGGGCGGCGCATCTGCCGCAAGGACTCCAGCCACGTCTTCCATGTGACGTACAACCCGCCGAAGACGGACGGTGTGTGCGACACGTGCGGGGGCGAGCTGTACCAGCGCGACGACGACTCCGAGGAGACGGTGCGGACGCGGCTGGAGGTCTACCACACGCAGACCGAGCCGATCATCGACTACTACAAGGCGCAGGGGCTCGTCGTGACGATCTCGGCGCTGGGGAAGGTCGATGACGTGACGGGGCGGGCGATGCGCGCGTTGCAGCGCGAGGGGGCGCCGCAGTAGGGCGGCGCCCGGTTCTCGCTTTTCGCTTTTCCGGCCGCGGTTCCCCTGGCGGGGGCCGCGGTCGTCGCGTGCGGCGGTGCGGGTGGCGGTGCGGCGGGTTCTCTCGCCCCGCCGCCCCTGCCCTTCCCGTCCCTGAAGGCGCTGTGCCACTTCGAGCCCCTTGGCGCCTCGGGGGCGGGTGCGGGTTCGTGGTGGCCGGTCGCGCAGTTCCCCGCGCTCCTACAGGGGGCGCCCCGGGCGGGACGCCCGGCGCCGTATTGTTGACAGGGTCCGTACCTTTTCCGGGTCAGAAAGGCGCTTGCCGTCATGGTGCAGATCAAAAGCCCCGAGCAGATCGCGAAGATGCGCGAGGCGGGGCTGGTCGTCGCGGCCATTCACGCGGCCACGCGTGAGGCGGCCGTGCCCGGTGCGACGACCAGCGATCTGGACCAGGTCGCCCGCAAGGTGCTGGCCGAGCACAACGCCAAGCCGAACTTCCTCGGCTACGGCGGCTTCCCGGCCACCATCTGCACCTCCGTGAACGACGTCGTGGTGCACGGCATCCCGTCCGACGAGGTCGTGCTCAAGGACGGCGACATCATCTCCATCGACTGCGGCGCCATCGTCGACGGCTGGCACGGCGACGCCGCGTACACCGCGTTCGTCGGCTCCGGCCACGCCCCCGAGCTGATCGAGCTCTCCCGGGTGACGGAGGAGTCGATGTGGGCCGGCATCGCCGCGATGAAGGCCGGCAACCGGCTCGTGGACATCTCCCGTGCCGTCGAGACGTACATCCGCCGCCAGCCGAAGCCCGGCGGCGGCCGTTACGGGATCATCGAGGACTACGGCGGCCACGGCATCGGCACCGAGATGCACATGGATCCGCACCTGCTGAACTACGTCGACCGCCGGCGCGGCAAGGGCCCCAAGCTGGTCCCCGGCACCTGCCTGGCCATCGAGCCCATGGTCTCCCTCGGCACCCCGAAGACCGAGGTCCTCCAGGACGACTGGACGGTCATCACGACGGACGGCACCTGGTCCTCCCACTGGGAGCACTCCGTCGCCCTGACCGAACAGGGCCCGCTCGTACTCACGGCACCCGACGGAGGCCGGGCGAAGCTGGCGGAGCTGGGCATCACGGCGGCGCCGGATCCGTTGGGCTGATGGCGGGCGTGTGTGGCTTCGCGGCGACATCGGGATCCGTTGGCATGATGATCTCGGCGGCAGGGCAGGATTCCTCGTTTCGCCTTTCAGGGTGCGCTGACGTAGACTGACTCGTCGGCTCTCGTGCACCCGCATGTCCGCATGCGGACGTATCGAAGTCGATCAAGGTAGTCGATTCGAAGGGCGAAGCGTGGCCAAGAAGCAAGGTGCCATCGAGATCGAGGGCACTGTCGTCGAGTCTCTTCCGAACGCCATGTTCAAGGTCGAGCTCCAGAACGGCCACCAGGTCCTGGCACACATCAGCGGCAAGATGCGCATGCACTACATCCGCATCCTCCCTGACGACCGGGTCGTGGTGGAGCTGTCTCCGTACGACCTGACGCGTGGCCGGATCGTCTACCGGTACAAGTAGATCTTGCCCACGTCCCGCGTGTCTTCCGCGCGGGTCCGCCGGCAACTGACCCGGAGAACCTCACACCCATGAAGGTCAAGCCGAGCGTCAAGAAGATCTGCGACAAGTGCAGGGTGATCCGCCGTCACGGCCGGGTCATGGTCATCTGCGAGAACCCGCGCCACAAGCAGCGCCAGGGCTGACACAGGACCGCACCCTCTGCGATTCGCAGAATTTCGCGCGACGCGAGCAGTTTTTGTTCATACGCAGGGCCCGGATCTGGCACACAGGTCCGACACCCCCGGTTCGGAGGCCGGGGACCCAGTTCGTACCTCGTACGGCGGCTGGGAGCCGGTCCTGCGGAAGACCTCCGAAGATCAACTGGAGCCATTGAATGGCACGCGTTTCCGGTGTTGACATTCCGCGCGAAAAGCGCGTGGAGATCGCCCTCACCTACGTGTTCGGCATCGGCCGGACCCTTTCGCAGCAGACGCTGGCCGCAACCGGCGTCGACCCGAACACCCGCGTTCGCGACCTCTCCGAGGAGCAGCTCGTCGCGATCCGCGAGTACGTCGACAGCAACATCAAGACCGAGGGTGACCTCCGTCGCGAGATCCAGGCCGACATCCGCCGCAAGGTCGAGATCGGCACGTACCAGGGTCTGCGGCACCGCCGCGGTCTGCCCGTCCGCGGTCAGCGCACCAGCACCAACGCCCGTACCCGCAAGGGCCCGCGTCGCGCCATCGCCGGCAAGAAGAAGCCGGGCAAGAAGTAGTCCTCAGCGACTTCGCCGTCCAGCGGTCTTCGCTGTAGGACCGACCACCTCCCGTAGGAGAAGACATGCCCCCCAAGGGACGTCAGGGCGCTGCCAAGAAGGTGCGCCGCAAGGAAAAGAAGAACGTCGCTCACGGCCACGCGCACATCAAGAGCACGTTCAACAACACGATCGTGTCGATCACCGACCCGACCGGCAACGTGATCTCCTGGGCCTCCGCCGGCCACGTCGGCTTCAAGGGCTCCCGGAAGTCCACGCCGTTCGCCGCGCAGATGGCCGCCGAGTCGGCCGCCCGTCGCGCGCAGGAGCACGGCATGCGCAAGGTCGACGTGTTCGTCAAGGGCCCGGGTTCCGGTCGTGAGACCGCGATCCGCTCCCTGCAGGCCACGGGCCTCGAGGTCGGCTCCATCCAGGACGTCACCCCGACCCCCCCCGCACAACGGCTGCCGGCCGCCGAAGCGTCGCCGCGTCTGACGCAGGGCCTCGGCCGACCGGTATCCGGCTGGGGGTGTGGGGGTCGTCCCCCACGATGTCGCGGCACGGCTGCCGGCCGCCGAAGCGTCGTCGCGTCCGACGCACGGCCGCCCGGTTCGGCTCGGGGTTCTGGGCGGTACGGCTCGCAAGGGCCGTGCCGCCCGTACCCTTGCAGTACCCGTACTTCTCACCGAGTGCGGTTTCCGTCGGACGTCAAATAGCGGGCGTCCACGAAAGAAGGATCTGATCCACACATGCTGATCGCTCAGCGTCCCTCGTTGACCGAAGAGGTCGTCGACGAGTTCCGCTCCCGGTTCGTGATCGAGCCGCTGGAGCCGGGCTTCGGTTACACCCTCGGCAACTCCCTCCGCCGCACCCTCCTGTCGTCGATCCCCGGTGCCGCCGTCACCAGCATCCGGATCGACGGCGTCCTGCACGAGTTCACCACCGTGCCGGGCGTCAAGGAGGACGTCACCGACCTGATCCTCAACATCAAGCAGCTGGTCGTCTCCTCGGAGCACGACGAGCCGGTCGTGATGTACCTGCGCAAGCAGGGCCCGGGTCTGGTCACCGCCGCCGACATCGCGCCCCCGGCCGGTGTCGAGGTGCACAACCCCGACCTCGTCCTCGCCACGCTCAACGGCAAGGGCAAGCTGGAGATGGAGCTGACGGTCGAGCGCGGCCGCGGTTACGTCTCCGCCGTGCAGAACAAGCAGGTCGGCCAGGAGATCGGCCGGATCCCGGTCGACTCGATCTACTCGCCGGTCCTGAAGGTCACGTACAAGGTCGAGGCCACGCGTGTCGAGCAGCGCACCGACTTCGACAAGCTGATCGTCGACGTCGAGACCAAGCAGGCGATGCGGCCGCGCGACGCCATGGCGTCGGCGGGCAAGACCCTGGTCGAGCTGTTCGGTCTCGCCCGCGAGCTGAACATCGACGCCGAGGGCATCGACATGGGTCCGTCCCCGACGGACGCGGCGCTGGCGGCCGACCTCGCGCTCCCGATCGAGGAGCTCGAGCTCACCGTCCGCTCGTACAACTGCCTCAAGCGCGAGGGCATCCACTCCGTGGGTGAGCTCGTGGCGCGGTCCGAGGCGGACCTGCTCGACATCCGCAACTTCGGTGCGAAGTCGATCGACGAGGTCAAGGCGAAGCTGGCCGGCATGGGCCTGGCCCTGAAGGACAGCCCGCCCGGATTCGACCCCACCGCCGCCGCCGACGCCTTCGGCGCCGACGACGACGCGGACGCCGGGTTCGTCGAGACCGAGCAGTACTGAGGGCTCGGGTTCGACGGTTCGGCCCTCCGGGGCGTCCGACAGGGCGCCCCGGATCTCCGACAGGCGACCGCCTGCTCGGATACTGACTCCGGTACCTGATACGGCCGGGGCAGACACCTAGGAGAAACACCATGCCGAAGCCCACCAAGGGTGCCCGTCTGGGCGGCAGTGCCGCGCACGAGAAGCTGCTCCTCGCGAACCTCGCGAAGGCGCTGTTCGAGCACGGCCGCATCACCACCACCGAGGCGAAGGCGCGCAAGCTGCGTCCGTACGCCGAGCGTCTGGTCACCAAGGCGAAGAAGGGCGACCTTCACAACCGCCGTCAGGTGCTCCAGGTGATCACGGACAAGAGCATCGTCCACACGCTCTTCACCGAGATCGGCCCGCGCTACGAGAACCGTCCCGGTGGCTACACCCGCATCACCAAGATCGGCAACCGCCGTGGCGACAACGCGCCCATGGCCGTCATCGAGCTCGTCGAGGCGCTGACTGTGGCGCAGGAGGCGACCGGCGAGGCCGAGGCCGCGACCAAGCGTGCGGCCAAGGAGACCGAGGTCTCCACCGAGGCCAAGACGGACCTCTCGAAGGACGAGGCCGCCGAGGCCCCGGCCGAGGAGGCCAAGGACGCGTAAGCGTCCGCCGGGAACTGTGCGATCGCGGCTGCGGCCCAGTCGTGGTCGATCGCGCGGCTCCTCGCGCCCCTTCCAAGCGGGCCCGCTCCCTTCGAGGAGCGGGCCCGCTTTTGTCGTGCTGAGAGGATCTGTACGTGAGTGACGAAGTGGAACCCGGGTTCGTGCGTGTGCGGCTCGATCTCTCCTACGACGGAACCGCGTTCTCCGGGTGGGCCAAGCAGGCCGGGGGGCGGCGGACCGTGCAGGGGGAGATCGAGGACGCCCTGCGGACGGTCACCCGGTCCGGGGGGACGACCTACGAGCTGACGGTGGCCGGGCGGACCGACGCCGGTGTGCACGCGCGCGGGCAGGTGGCCCACGTCGATCTGCCGCGCGAGGTGTGGGCCGAGCACCACGAGAAGCTGCTCAAGCGGCTCGCGGGGCGGCTGTCCAGGGACGTGCGCGTGTGGGCGCTCAAGGAGGCGCCCGCAGGCTTCGACGCACGGTTCTCGGCGGTCTGGCGCCGGTACGCCTACCGCGTCACCGACAACCCCGGCGGCGTCGACCCGCTGCTGCGCCACCACGTCCTGTGGCACGACTGGCCGCTCGACGTGGACGTCATGAACGAGGCGGCGCGGGGGCTGCTGGGTGAGCACGACTTCGCCGCGTACTGCAAGAGGCGGGAGGGGGCCACGACCATCCGGACCCTCCAGGAACTGAGCCTGGCGCGCGGCGGGGACGGCATCGTCACCGCGACCGTCCGCGCCGACGCCTTCTGCCACAACATGGTGCGCTCGCTGATCGGCGCGCTGCTGTTCGTGGGGGACGGGCACCGAGGCCCGGACTGGCCGGCGAAGGTGCTCGCGGCGGGGGTACGGGACTCGGCGGTGCACGTCGTGCGGCCGCACGGGCTGACCCTGGAGGAAGTGGGCTACCCCGCCGACGAGTTGCTCGCCGCGCGGAACAAGGAGGCGCGCAACCGGCGCACCCTGCCGGGGACGGCGCCCGGCGCCGGGTGCTGCTGAGCGGCCTGGCGGGGGCGGGAGCGTGGCCCCCCGCCCCGTGGAGCCGCTTCCCGCAGGAGTGCTCCCGTGGGAGCTACTTGACGGCGGCCGCGGAGGCCTGGGTCTCGCCGCGCCGGTGGATCTGGCGGAAGGTGTACTCGGCGAGGTCGTCGCCGGCGGTGAAGACCTTGGTGTCCTTGGCCGTCACGTCCTTGGCGCCGGTGAACCCGCCCAGCGTGAAGTAGGCGTAGCGGCCCACGGAGTTGCGCGTGGTGCGGCAGACCGCGGTGCGGCAGAAGTCGCCGACGCCGGAGCCGGGCAGCGAGGTGAGGATGCTCTTGTCGTCCGTGGCCTTGCGGGCCTTGGTCGCGTCGTCCGCGGTGTCGAAGACGGCGACGCCCACGGTGACGGCGACGCCGCCCTTGGCGGTGTAGGTCACGCGCATGACGCGGGTGCAGCCGTTGGACGTCAGCGCCTTGGGGAGCGTGCCGCGGACGGCGGAGGCGCAGTTGGTGGTGGAGGAGCGGGCGTGCTTCGTGTAAACGCGTGAGTCGAGAGTGACCTGTGAGCCCGGGAACAGGGTGTCCGGGCTGAGCGCCGCCTTGTCCTTCGCGGCGCTGGATATGAACTCCAGCGGGTCCAGCGGCGGCGGGGCGGAGGTGGGGTCGAACGAGGGCTCCGCGGCGGAGGCGGAGCCGCCGGAGGCGTTCGCGCTGCCGGGCAGACTGCCGGCGGACTTGTCGTCGGACCCGCTGTTCGCGGACATGACGGCCATCGCCACGGCGGTGCCGACGGCGACCGTGGCGACGGCGCCGCCGACGATCAGCAACAGCCGGCGCCGTTTGTTGCGCGACGCCGAGGCGTCGGCGAGTGCGGCCCAGTCCGGTGCGTCACTGGTGCTCTGATTGCCCCATTGCGGTTGCTGGGAGCCCGGTTTCCAGGGATCCCACGGGGGCTCCCCCTGCCCATAACTCATGCGCCGCATCTTAGACGGGCCGGGCGCGGCGCGGTCCATCCCCCGGGTGGCCCCGCCCCCGGCGCCGCCCCCGGCCCGGTCCCGGCCCGGTCCCGCGTCGGCGCCTCGTCCGCCCCCGAGGCGATCCCGGCGCGATCACGACGTGGCCCCGGAGCTGCCCCGGAGCGGTCATTCGTGCCCAGGTCGGGTGGCCGTTTTGACCCGTCCGGGGTGGCGCCGTTATTCTTCTAGTTCGTTGTGTGTATTGGCTTGCTCATTCTCACGTGAGGGGCCCTTACACCGGTCTCCGGGACCGATGACCAGCGACCCCATGTACGCGGTTTGCGTCGCCGCCATGCGGTCAGGGCTGTCGTGATCGTCTTCGGTGACCTTGTCAGGACCATTCACTGAAGAAGCGAAGGCTACGAACCGTGCGTACGTACAGCCCCAAGCCCGGCGATGTGACGCGCCAGTGGCACGTCATCGACGCTCAGGACGTCGTCCTGGGCCGTCTGGCCTCCACAGCTGCCTCCATCCTGCGCGGCAAGCACAAGCCGATCTACGCGCCTCACGTCGACACCGGTGACTTCGTCATCATCATCAACGCCGACAAGGTGCACCTGTCCGGCAACAAGCGGACCCAGAAGATGGCGTACCGCCACTCCGGGTACCCGGGTGGTCTGCGCTCCGTGCGCTACGACGACCTGCTGGACAAGAACCCCGAGAAGGCCATCGAGAAGGCCGTCAAGGGCATGCTCCCCAAGAACACTCTGGGCCGTCAGATGCTCTCGAAGCTGAAGGTCTACAAGGGTGACCAGCACCCGCACGGCGCGCAGCAGCCGCAGCCGTTCGAGATCACCCAGGTCGCGCAGTAAGTCCGGCCACCCCCTAAGACCAGAAGAGAATCTGAGGAGAATCGTGGCCGAGACCACTGCCGAGCAGCCGCTCGAAGAGCTTGACATCGAGAGCTACACCAGCGAGTCCGAGGTGCCCGTCGAGGGCGAGTACACCTCCGAGTCGCTGTCGTCCCGCTTCGGCGAGCCCCAGCCGGCCGCCGGCCTGGGCCGTCGCAAGAACGCCATCGCCCGCGTCCGGATCGTCCCGGGCACCGGCAAGTGGAAGATCAACGGTCGCACCCTCGAGGACTACTTCCCGAACAAGGTGCACCAGCAGGAAGTCAACGAGCCCTTCAAGGTGCTCGAGCTCGAGGGCCGCTACGACGTCGTCGCCCGCATCTCCGGCGGCGGTGTCTCCGGCCAGGCCGGTGCGCTCCGTCTCGGTGTCGCCCGCGCGCTGAACGAGGCGGACGTGGACAACAACCGCGCCCCGCTGAAGAAGGCCGGCTTCCTGCGCCGCGACGACCGTGCGGTCGAGCGCAAGAAGGCCGGTCTGAAGAAGGCCCGCAAGGCCCCGCAGTACAGCAAGCGCTAGTCGCACCCCGGACCGCCTCCACCGGCGTCCGGACGCCGTACCGCCGTATCCGCCCCGGAGGCACATCCCGTGCCGCCGGGGCGGTGCGTTTGTCGGGGGGCGGTCTTACCACAGGTTCAGGCGGCTTGGGGTATGGCCTTCCCGTAACTTCCGGTACTTTCCGGTATGAACCCTCCGGCGCGGGTTCGCGCGGTACAACCTGAGGGCGGGCCCGGTGGTCGGACGTGATGTCCGGGGAACGCCCGAGGTGTTCCGAGGAATGTCCGGGGGCTGTGCGGGCCCCTGGCCGTGCCCGGCGTCACATCGATCACACCCGCACGAGCCGCATTTTCTGAGCACATTCGGAGGCACCACTGTGGGACGACTCTTCGGCACGGACGGCGTGCGCGGTGTCGCCAACGCGGACCTGACGGCGGAGCTCGCGCTCGGCCTCTCCGTCGCGGCGGCACACGTACTGGCCGAGGTGGGCACGTTCGAGGGCCACCGGCCGAAGGCGGTCGTCGGGCGCGATCCGCGCGCGTCGGGGGAGTTCCTGGAGGCCGCCGTCGTCGCGGGCCTGGCCAGCGCGGGCGTGGACGTCCTGCGCGTGGGGGTGCTGCCGACGCCGGCCGTGGCGTACCTCACCGGCGCGCTCGGCGCCGACCTCGGCGTGATGCTCTCCGCCAGCCACAACGCCATGCCCGACAACGGCATCAAGTTCTTCGCCCGCGGCGGCCACAAGCTCGCCGACGAGCTGGAGGACCGCATCGAGTCCGTCTACGCCGAGCACCGCACCGGCGCCCCCTGGCAGCGGCCCACCGGCGCGGGCGTCGGCCGGGTCACCGACTACGACGAGGGCTTCGACCGTTACGTCGGTCACCTCACCGCCGTCCTCCCCAACCGCCTCGACGGGCTGACCGTCGTCCTCGACGAGGCCCACGGCGCCGCCTCCCGCGTCTCCCCGGAGGCGTTCACGCGGGCCGGGGCCACCGTCGTCACCATCGGCGCCGAGCCCGACGGCCTCAACATCAACGACGGCTGCGGCTCGACCCACCTGGACAAGCTCCGCGCCGCCGTCGTCGAGCACGGCGCCCACCTCGGCATCGCGCACGACGGCGACGCCGACCGCTGCCTGGCCGTGGACCACGAGGGCAACGAGGTCGACGGCGACCAGATCCTCGCCGTGCTGGCGCTCGCCATGCGCGAGCAGGGCACGCTGCGCGGGGACACGGTCGTCGCCACCGTCATGTCCAACCTCGGCTTCAAGCTGGCCATGGAGCGCGAGGGGCTCACGCTCGTGCAGACCGGGGTCGGCGACCGGTACGTGCTGGAGGAGATGAAGGACAAGGACTACGCGCTGGGCGGCGAGCAGTCCGGCCACGTCATCGTCCTCGACCACGCGACGACCGGCGACGGCACGCTGACCGGGCTGCTGCTCGCCGCCCGGGTCGCCGGGACCGGCCGTACGCTCAAGGACCTCGCCTCCGTCATGGAGCGGCTGCCGCAGGTGCTGATCAACGTTCCCGACGTGGACCGGACCCGGGTGAGGACGTCCGCCGAGCTGACGGCCGCCGTCACCGACGCGGAGCGCGAACTCGGCTCGACCGGACGGGTACTGCTGCGCCCCTCGGGCACCGAGCCGCTGGTACGGGTCATGGTCGAGGCCGCCGACATCGACCAGGCGCGGTCGGTCGCCGGGCGGTTGGCCGATGTCGTGAAGTCCGCGCTCGGATAGGCGGTTCGGCCCCGCGGCCGGATCCGGTGCACGGCGCCGGGTCCGGCCGTCGTGTCAACCCGGCGGTCGTCGGCAGGTGTTCGCGGCGGTGATCGCGCGGGTCCGTCCGTCGCCCGGTGCGCGCAAGGGGAGTTCGGCGAGCATCTCGCCGACACGCCCATCATCGGGCGATCAGGGGTGATCGTGGACCAATGGGGGATCGTGGACAATCCGGTATCGTCCCTTCCCTCAGGGGTCAACATGCGCTCTGACGTCAACGTCGCCCAGGACACGCCCGCTTCGGGATCCGGCCGAATGCCGCCGGCACCGGTCCGGGTGGAGGAGCGCGAGCTGGTGTTCGAGGGCTACCGGTACCGGTGCCGTGTCGTCCGGCAGGACCGGTCCCTAACGGCGCCTTTGCTGGTGCTGGGGGGATCCTCGCAGAACCGCTACGCGTGGGTGCGGCACGAGAAGTGGCTCGCCCCTCTGTTCACGATGGTCACGGTGGACCTGCCGGGCTACGGGACGGCCGACTTCCTGCCCGCACGTCACGGCCTGGACTTCCTTGCGGCGAACGTCCGCCACCTGCTGACGGAGCTGGCCATGCCGGAGGTCAACCTCCTCGGCGTCTGCTTCGGCGGGGCCATCGCCCTGCGCTTCGCCCAGCACTACCCCGAACACCTGGTCGCCCTCGGCCTGGTGGGAATGACCAAGGCGATCCCCGACGACTACGCCGAAGCCGTACCGCGCTGGACCCGGATGCTCGAGCGCGGCGCGCACGCGGAGATCGCCACCGAGTTGGTCCGGCGGTTCATGTCCCCGCCCGGCTTCGGGCCTGTCCGCAAGCACGAGATCGTCTCCCGCTTGCTCTACGCGCAGTTCATGCGGCAGTCGCCGGAGGAACTGCGGATGTCCGTGGAGCACAACGACCGGTTGCTGAGCCACGACTGGTACCGGGACGAGCCGCTGCCCACCGTGCCGTCGCTGGTCTTCACCGGCGAGTACGACACGCTGTGCACCCCGGCCATGGGCCGCGAGGTGGCCGCCCTGCTGCCCGCGTCGACGTTCACGACCCTCAAGGAGGCCGACCATCTGGTCCCGGTGGAACGGATGGCGGAGTTCTCCGAGCTGATCGCCCGCTTCTGCACCGGGCAGCCGCTGACCGGCCTCGCGTACTGCAACGAGCTGGAGCAACTGGGCACCGGGGCGGGGCGGCGCGACGTGCGGGCGCCGGACGCGGAGGCGTCGGTACCGGTGTGAGACCGCGGCGCCCGCGCGGGGCGCCGGAAGGCGGATGGCCGGATCCGGGTGAACCCGGGTCCGGCCATCCGCTGTCGGCTTCCGGCGGACGCGAGGCGTACGCGACGCCCGCGACGCCCGACAGGCGACCCTAGGGAGCGCTGTTGGAGCACTTCACCGAGTTGCCGACCTCCGTGGACTGCGTCCCCTGCAGACCCACGCCCGTCTGGGGCTGCTCCAGGCGGTTCTTCGAGACCGTCGCGCAGTTCCACGCCTGATGGACGTGGACGGTGCCGTCCTCGCTGGTGTAGGAATTCTCGCCCTTGTTCACGCAGGTGACGTTGCCCCGGGCGTCGCTCGTGCACTCACCCGCGGACGCCTGCGCGTGGGCGACGCCGGCACAGGTCATGGCGATGCCGCCGACGACCCACGAGACGACTGCGATCTTGTTGCGACTGGTCATGTGGTGCGGTCCTTCATGATTGATGCCCGGACGCGTCCGCCGTGAACGGTCGTGCGTCCAGGCCGGGGGAGGGGGGACGAGGAACGGGCCCCGGCGCCGGCCGTGTGGCGCGGATACCGGAGCCCGTCCTCAGGGGGTTACTGCGGGACTGCCGACGTTCAGAAGGCGTCGTTGGAGCAGCTCACGGAGGAGCCCTGGTGGGTGGCCTGAGCGCCGGGGTTGCCCTCGCCGCCCAGGGCGTTGCCCAGCACGCCGTTGAGCAGGCCGACCTCGCCGAGGACGTCGACGTTCAGGTCGTGCGAGCGGCAGGCGTTGGCCTGCGTGACGTCGACGTCCGGGCCCTCGTGGGCGGAAGCGGTGCCCGCACCCATGAAGCCGACGCTGCTGAGCATGGCGACGACGACAGCCGCCTTGTGGATCTTGCGCATTTATCTCTCCGTTTTGGTTTGTGTGGACTCACTTGTGTCGCAGTCGGTGACTGTCTGACTGCTCACAGTTACGGAGGTTAGCGGAGATCGACCACCGTCGCATGAGGCGCGCGGTGTGGGGGAGCCCATCCGGCGCAATCGTCGAAGCGGGCCGAAGTCCCTTGTGGGGCGGGGTTCATGGGCTCACGGTGCCCGGACGGCTCCGCTGTGGACAACCCGTTCGGACGTCCTGTGCCGGAGTGGTGGCGGGGCGCCCCTGGGGTGGCGACCGAAGTGACCTCGGGGTGTCCCCGGGGGTGGCGGTCGAAGCGACTCCGGGGCGGTGGCCGAGGTGGCCCCGGAGTGCCCCCGGGGCGGCGGCCGGAGTGTCCCTGGGGCCGGCGCCGGGGGCCGGGGCGGCGCCTGTGTGCGGCACGGTGTGGCGGGCACGCGAACGGGCCCGGACGCGATGCTCGTGGCATCGGCACCCGGGCCCGTTCTCAGTGTTCTACCGAACCGCCGGCGCTCAGAAGGCGCTGTTGGCGCAGCTCACGCTCGAACCCTGCTGGGTGGACTGCGCACCCGGGTTGCCCTCGCCGCCCAGGAGGTTGCCCGCCAGGCCGTTCAGGACGCCGACCTCGCCCAGGATGTCGATGTTGAGGTCGTGCGAGCGGCACTGGTTGGCCTGCGAGACGCCGATGTCCGGGCCGTCGTTGGCGGACGCGGTGCCAGCGCCGATGAAGCCGACGCTGCTCAGCATGGCGGCCACGATGGCCACCTTCTGGATCTTGCGCATTGTCTCTCCGATGTGAGTTTGGGGAAAGGCCTGTGAGCGGACAGTCATCGACCGACTGCTCACAGTGACTGATGTTAGCGGAGGGTAATCGATGTCGCGCGAGGCGCGCTGGGCGCAGGGCCATCCGGCTGAAGCGCGAGAGGGCCGTCGGGGCCCTCCGTGGCGCAGGGGCGGGCTCGTGGAGGTGGTCGTCGGCCGGCTGCGAACCACTCGATCGACTGGTCGGCGAAAAGGGCGGGCTCTCCGGAAGGTCGACTTCCGAAGAGCCCGAGGGGGGAGCGAGTCCGGCGTCGCGCGCTCCTACTTGCTCTCGTTGAAGGCGGTATTGATCTGGTAGCAGGTGTCGCCCTTGGTGTCGGCGGCGGCGAGCAGGGCGATCGGAATGTTGGCCTCGATCACCGTCTGCGGGCTGCACTCCTGGTACGGGCGGTAGACGTTGTTCTGCTCCTCGGGCGCGCTGCGGGGCGCGGCCTGCGGGGCCGCCTGCGGCGCGACCATCTGCGGAGCCGGCTGCGGCGCGGCCTGCGGGGCCGGGGCGGCCATCTGCGGGGCCGGCTGCGGCTGGGCCACCATTTGGCTCGGGCCGTACTGCTGCGGAGCGGGCGCCTGCGGCTGCGCGGCCATCTGCGGCTGGGCGGCCATCGGAGCACCCGGGGCGGGGGTGTCGGCGGCGCTGACGCCGGCGCCGAGGGTGACCAGGCTGCCGACCGCGGCGGCCGTGACGACGGCGATCTGCTGAAGCTTGTGCATGGGGATGTGGGGCCCTTCGCTCGCGTGCACGGGGTGATTACTCGTAGTGCTTAAACGAACGCGCGCCGTGGTGGTCACGAGCGGAGGGCAGGGCCATTCGGGTGTATTGGCCGAGGTCAGAGTTTGCGCAGGATCAGTCGCTGCACCTTGTGATCCGCGTCCTTGCGGACGACGAGGGTCGCGCGACCACGGGTCGGGGCCACGTTCTCCAGCAGGTTGGGCCGGTTGATGGTCCGCCAGGTCGTGCGCGCGTAGTCGAGTGCTTCCTCCTCGGACACCTGGGTGTACTTGCGGAAGTACGAGGAGGGGTTCTGGAACGCGGTCTCGCGCAGCTTGCGGAAGCGGTTCAGGTACCAGCCCTCGATGTCCTCGGTGCGGGCATCGACGTACACGCTGAAGTCGAAGTAGTCGGCGAGGCCGACCCGGGTGCGGCCGTCCTTGCCGGGCAGGGCGGGCTGCAGGACGTTCAGTCCCTCGACGATCAGGATGTCGGGGCGGCGGACGGTGAGCGTCCGGTCGGGCACGATGTCGTAGAAGAGATGCGAGTAGACGGGCGCGGTGACCTCTTCCTTGCCGGCCTTGATGTCGGCGACGAAGCGGGTGAGCGCGCGGCGGTCGTAGGACTCGGGAAAGCCCTTGCGGGAGACCAGGCCGCGTTTCTTCAGCTCCCGCATCGGCAGCAGAAATCCATCGGTGGTGACCAGTTCGACCCGCGGGTGCTCGGGCCAGCGGGAGAGCAGCGCGCGCAGCAGCCGGGCGACGGTCGACTTGCCGACCGCGACGGAGCCGGCGACGCCTATGACGAACGGGGTGCCGGACTGGGAACCCTGCTCGCCGAGGAAGGTGTTGAGCGCGCCGCGCAGCGTGTCGGTGGCGCCGACGTAGAGGTTGAGCAGCCGGGACAGCGGGAGATAGATGTCCCGCACCTCGTCGAGGTCGATGACGTCGCCGAGGCCGCGCAGCTTCTCGACCTCGTCGGCGGTGAGCGGCAGCGGCGTCTTGTCGCGCAGCGCGCTCCACTCCGCGCGGGTGAGGTCGACGTAGGGAGTCGCCTCCGGCCTGGACCGGTGGGCGCTCCGGGGCATCGGGGAGACCGGAGAGATCACGGTCCATTGTTACGGGAAGACGTACGGAAGGCCCGGGTGGGATGCGTCACTCGCCCTCGGCCAAGCGATCGATGGCGTCCTGGACCATGCCCAGGTACTCCACCTCCTCGCAGCGCGGCTTGCTGCCGAGCCGGTACATCGCGAGGCAGTCGTCGAGGTCCTCCCCGACGTCCTCGTCGGGGAGGTCGTCCGCCAGCTCGCTGCAGACCCGGCCGGCGAGATCCGAGGCATGCGCCGGTCGCCGGCGCGCGAACCGGTGAAGTCGAAGACGCACGGCCGTCCCCCGTCCTTCGGGAGGCGGCGGACTCCCGAATGGGCGACTGTATCCCTTCTGCCCCGAAGCGGTCCATGCCGCGCACACAGGAGGAACACGGATCCGGGGATCGTGTGAAGCATCCTGGAGTCTTCCGCCGTGCAGGCAGCCGGGGCTCGCGCGAACGTCCCTTCCGGGCCGTTTCGTTTCCGAATTCGGGCAAGATCGACGAGATCAGGTGCCCCTTCGCCGCATAGGCTGCCCTGCATGTGCGGAATCGTGGGATACGTGGGGGCGCAGTCGGCGCTCGATGTGGTCGTGGCCGGTCTCAAGCGGCTGGAGTACCGGGGGTACGACTCCGCCGGTGTCGCCGTCCTCGCCGACGGCGGTCTGGCCGCGGCGAAGAAGGCCGGGAAGCTGATCAACCTGGAGAAGGAACTCCAGGACCGCCCGCTGCCGACCGGCACCACCGGTATCGGGCACACCCGCTGGGCCACCCACGGCGGCCCCACCGACGTCAACGCGCATCCGCATCTGGACAACGCCGGCCGGGTCGCCGTCGTGCACAACGGCATCATCGAGAACTTCGCCGCCCTGCGCGCCGAACTGGAGGAGCGCGGGCACGAGCTGTCCTCCGAGACGGACACCGAGGTCGTCGCCCACCTGCTCGCCGAGGAGTTCTCCTCCTGCGCCGACCTCGCCGAGGCGATGCGGCTGGTGTGCCGACGGCTGGAGGGCGCGTTCACGCTGGTCGCCACGCACGCCGACCAGCCGGACGTGGTCGTGGGCGCCCGCCGCAACTCCCCGCTCGTCGTGGGCGTCGGCGAGGGCGAGGCGTTCCTCGCCTCGGACGTCGCCGCGTTCATCGCGCACACCCGGTCCGCCGTCGAACTGGGCCAGGACCAGGTCGTCGAGCTGCGCCGGGACGGAGTGACGGTCACCGGCTTCGACGGCGGCCCCGCCGACGTACGCGCCTACCACGTCGACTGGGACGCCTCGGCGGCGGAGAAGGGCGGCTACGACTACTTCATGCTCAAGGAGATCGCCGAGCAGCCGAAGGCGGTCGCCGACACCCTGCTCGGCCGGATCGACGCCGGCGGGTCGCTGACCCTGGACGAGGTGCGCATCGACGACTCCGAGCTGCGCGAGATCGACAAGGTCGTGATCGTGGCGTGCGGGACGGCCTTCCACGCCGGGATGATCGCCAAGTACGCCATCGAGCACTGGACCCGGCTGCCCTGCGAGGTCGAGCTGGCCAGCGAGTTCCGCTACCGGGACCCGATCCTCGGCGGGCAGTCGCTGGTCATCGCGATCTCGCAGTCCGGCGAGACCATGGACACGCTGATGGCGCTGCGCCACGCCCGTGAGCAGGGCTCCCGGGTGCTGGCCATCTGCAACACCAACGGCTCGACGATCCCGCGCGAGTCCGACGCCGTGCTGTACACGCACGCCGGCCCCGAGGTCGCGGTCGCCTCGACGAAGGCGTTCCTCACCCAGCTCGTCGCCTGCTACCTGGTGGCGCTGTACCTGGGGCAGGTGCGGGGCACCAAGTGGGGTGACGAGATCCGGGCCGTCATCCGCGACCTGTCCGGGATCTCGGCGGCGGTCGACCGGGTGCTGGAGACCATGGAGCCGGTACGGGCGCTCGCACGTTCCCTCGCCGGCAAGGACACGGTGCTGTTCCTGGGGCGGCACGTGGGGTATCCGGTGGCGCTGGAGGGCGCGCTGAAGCTCAAGGAGCTCGCGTACATGCACGCCGAGGGGTTCGCGGCGGGCGAGCTGAAGCACGGGCCGATCGCGCTGATCGAGGAGGACCTGCCGGTGGTGGTGGTCGTGCCGTCGCCGCGCGGGCGGTCCGTCCTCCACGAGAAGATCGTGTCGAACATCCAGGAGATCCGGGCGCGGGGGGCACGCACGATCGTGATCGCGGAGGAGGGCGACGAGGCGGTCGTGCCGTACGCCGACCACCTGATCCGCGTGCCGGTGACGCCGACGCTGTTGCAGCCGCTGGTGGCGACGGTGCCGTTGCAGGTGTTCGCCTGCGAGTTGGCGACCGCGCGCGGCAACGAGGTGGACCAGCCGCGGAATCTGGCGAAGTCGGTGACGGTGGAGTAGGCGGCTTCCGGTGGGTTTTCCCTCGCCCCCGTCGCCGCTGCCCTTCCCCTCCTTCAAAGGGCTCCGCCCCCTGGACCCCGGGGTGCGTTCTCGGGCGCGGGCGGGTGGGGGTGCGCCGCGCGGTTCCCCGCGCTTCTGAAGGGGCGTGCCCCAAGGCGCGCGGCGCGGCCTATGGTTCCGGCATGGCAATCATCGGGGTCGGGATCGACGTCGCCGAGATCGAGCGGTTCGCGGCGTCGGTGGAGCGCACGCCGGGCCTGCTGCGGCGGCTCTTCGTGGAGGACGAACTGCTGCTGCCCGGCGGTGAGCGCCGCGGCCCCGCCTCGCTGGCCGCCCGGTTCGCCGCGAAGGAGGCCCTCGCCAAGGCGCTCGGTGCCCCCGCCGGGCTGCTGTGGACGGACGCCGAGGTGTTCGTCGAGGACACCGGCCGCCCCCGGCTGCGGGTGAAGGGCTCGGTCGCGGCCCGGGCCGCGGAACTCGGCGTGCGGCGGTGGCACGTCTCGCTGAGCCACGACGCCGGCATCGCCTCGGCGGTCGTGATCGCCGAGGGATGAGGGTCGCCGTACGGCGGTGACGTACGGCGGGCCGATACGGGGCAGACTCGGTCACATGCGTACCGCGTACAGCGTCGAAACGGTCAGGAGCGCCGAGCGTGCGCTCATGGAGCGGCTTCCCGACGGAACCCTCATGCAGCGCGCCGCCGCCGGACTGGCCGCCGCCTGCGCGCGACTCCTCGGCAAGGTGTACGGCGCCCGCGTCGTCCTCCTCGTCGGCAGCGGCGACAACGGCGGCGACGCCCTGTACGCCGGTGCCCGGCTCGCCGCCAGGGGCGCCGGGGTCACCGCCGTCCTGCTCGCCCCGGACCGCACCCACCCGGGCGGCCTCGCGGCCCTGCGCCGGGCCGGCGGCACGACGACGGGCCCGGACGGCGCCGAGCCGCCGCTGCGCCGGGCCGATCTCGTCGTCGACGGCATCGTCGGGATCGGAGGCCGGGGCGGCCTGCGGCCGGAGGCGGCCCGGCCGGCGCGGATCGTGGCGGAGGGGGACGCGCCCGTGGTCGCCGTCGACCTGCCGAGCGGCGTCGAGGCCGACACCGGCGAAGTGCGGGGACCGGCGGTCCGCGCCGACCTCACGGTCACCTTCGGCACGCACAAACCGGCGCTGCTGATCGACCCCGCGCGGGAGTACGCCGGTTCCGTGCGCCTCGTCGACATCGGGCTCGGCCCGGAACTGCCGGACGTGCCCGAGCTGGAGGCGCTCCAGCACGCGGACGTGGCGGAGCTGCTGCCGGCGCCGGAGGCCGAGAGCGACAAGTACCGGCGGGGGGTCGTCGGCATCGCCGCCGGGTCCGCGCGCTACCCCGGGGCGGCCGTGCTGGCGGTGGCCGGGGCACTGCGCGGCGGGGCGGGGGCGGTGCGGTACGTGGGGGCGGCCGGGGACGCGGTCGTCGCCCGGTTCCCGGAGACGCTCGTCTCCGACCGGGGCCCGACGAAGGCGGGGCGCGTGCAGGCGTGGGTCGTCGGACCCGGCGCGGGGGACGACGCGGGGCCGGTGGCGGAGGTCCTGGCGGCGGACGTGCCCGTGCTGCTCGACGCGGACGGGCTGCGGCTGGCCGACCGGGACGCGGTCCGCGCCCGCACCGCGCCGACCCTGCTGACCCCGCACGCCGGCGAGGCCGCCGCCCTGCTGGGTGTCTCCCGCGAGGAGGTCGAGGGCGCCCGGCTGACGGCGGTGCGCGAACTGGCGGCGCGGTACGGGGCGACGGTGCTGCTCAAGGGGTCGACGACGCTGGTCGCGGGAGATCCGGGGGAGGGGGGCGTGCTGCCGGTGCGGGTCAACGCGACGGGGACGCCGTGGCTCGCCACGGCGGGCAGCGGCGACGTCCTGTCCGGCCTCGCGGGCAGCCTGCTGGCGGCGGGCCTGTCCGCGCGGGACGCCGGCAGCGCTGCCGCGTACCTCCACGGCCTCGCCGGGCGGCTGGCCGCGGAGGGCGCCCCGGTCGGCGCCCACGACGTGGCCGGGGCGATCCCCCGCGCGTGGCGCTCGGTACGGGAATGAACCGCACCGCCGCGGGCACCGTCACGGCGGCTTCGCGACCCGGCGCCGCCGGGGTGCCACGGCTGCGCCCCGTTCGGGGCGGGGCCGCGCCCCGAACGGGGCGCGGGGAACCGCGCGAGAAGGCCCCACCCCACCAGCCCCCCGCCCCGCCGGAATCCCCCCACCCACCCCCTTTGAGACACTGACCCCACGATGATGACCAGTGAAGCCGCCCCCCTCCGGGCCCGCGCGGAGATCGACCTCGCGGCGTTCCGCGCCAACATCCGCGCCCTGCGGACCCGCACCCCCGGCACCCAGCTGATGGCGGTCGTGAAGGCCGACGCCTACGGCCACGGCGCCCTCCCCTGCGCCCGCGCCGCCCTCGCCGCCGGCGCCCGCTGGCTCGGCACCGCCACCCCCGAGGAGGCGCTCGCCCTGCGCGCCGCGGGCATTCCGGGCCGCATCATGTGCTGGCTGTGGACCCCTGGGGGACCCTGGCGGGAAGCCGTCGACGCCGATCTCGACCTGGGCGTCAGCGCCCTGTGGGCCCTGCGCGAGGCCGCCGCCGCCGCCCGCGCCGCCGGCGCCCCCGCCCGCGTCCAGCTCAAGGCCGACACCGGCCTCGGCCGCAACGGCTGCGCGCCCGCCGACTGGCCGGAACTGATCGACGAGGCGCTGCGCGCGGAGGCGGCCGGCCTGGTCCGGATCACCGGACTGTGGTCGCACCTGGCGTGCGCCGACGAGCCGGGTCACCCCTCCCTCGCCCCCCAGCTCGCCCGTTTCCGTGAGATGGTCGCGTACGCCGAGGACCGCGGCGTACGTCCCGAGGTGCGGCACATCGCCAACTCGCCGGCCGCGCTGACCCTCCCCGACAGCCACTTCGACCTGGTCCGCACCGGCATCGCGATGTACGGCATCTCGCCCAGCCCCGAGCTGGGCGCCCCCGCCGACTTCGGGCTGCGCCCGGTGATGACGCTGTCCGCCTCCCTCGCCCTGGTCAAGCACGTCCCCGACGGCCACGGTGTCAGCTACGGCCACCACTACGTCACCCCGGGCGCCACCACCCTCGGCCTGGTCCCCGTCGGCTACGCGGACGGGATCCCGCGCCACGCCTCCGGGACGGGTCCTGTCCTCGTCGGCGGCAAGTGGCGCACGGTCGCCGGACGCGTGGCCATGGACCAGTTCGTGGTGGACCTCGACGGCGACGAACCCCCGGTCGGCGCCGAGGCGGTGCTGTTCGGACCGGGCGACCGGGGCGAGCCCACCGCCGAGGACTGGGCGCAGGCGGCCGGGACCATCGCGTACGAAATCGTGACCCGGATCGGAACCCGCGTGCCCCGCGTCCATGTGAATGTGAATGCCGAACGGGAAGCGTGACTCCGACCGGGTGAACGAACGAGGCGACGAGCGGGGCCGCGCGCGGCGTCACGCAGGGGGCCACACATGGCGTCACACGTGGGATCGTGCGCGGGGCCGGGGCCGTACGCGGGGCCGTGCGTGGGGTGACGGACGGCCCCGGACGAGGAGGAACGGGACGTGAGCGAGAGCAGCGCGGACGCCGTGGCGGCCGCGGCGGAGGCGGCCACCGGGGTCGCCGCCGCCGTCGGCACCGCCACCGCCACCGGGACAGGCACCGGCAGCTGGCGCATGGCCGGTCTCGCCGGTGCGGCGGTCGGCGTGATCGCCGCGGGCGCCGCCGCCGGTGTCGCCGTCGAGCGGCTCACCGTCGGCCGCGGCATGCGCCGCAAGGCCCGCCTCGCCCTCGACTCCACCGGCCCGTACGGCACCCTGCGCGGCGCCCCCGGCACGGCGCACGCCGACGACGGCACCGAGCTGTACTACGAGGTGGACGAGCCGGCACCGCAGAGCGTCCCGGCCCCGCGCCGCCGACGGCTGTTCGGGCGCCGTACGCCCGCCCCGGTCACCGTCGTCTTCAGCCACGGCTACTGCCTCAACCAGGACTCCTGGCACTTCCAGCGGGCCGCGCTGCGCGGCGTCGTCCGCACCGTCCACTGGGACCAGCGCAGCCACGGCCGCTCCGGACGCGGGGTCGGCCAGCGCGACGGACGGGTGCCGCTCACCATCGAGCAGCTCGGCCGGGACCTGAAGGCGGTGATCGACGCGGCGGCGCCCGAGGGTCCGCTGGTGCTCGTCGGGCACTCCATGGGCGGCATGACCGTGATGGCGTTGGCCGAGCAGTACCCGGAGCTGTTCCGGGAGCGGGTCGCCGGGGTCGCGCTGGTCGGCACGTCGTCCGGGCGGCTCGGCGAGGTCAACTTCGGGCTGCCGGTCGCAGGCGTCAACGCGGTGCGGCGGATACTCCCCGGGGTGCTGAAGGCGCTGGGACAACGCGCCGAACTGGTCGAACGCGGGCGGCGGGCGACGGCCGACCTCTTCGCCGGGATCATCAAGCGGTACTCGTTCGCCACCCGGGACATCGATCCCTCGGTCGCCCGCTTCGCCGAACGCATGATCGAGAACACGCCGATCGACGTCGTCGCCGAGTTCTACCCCGCGTTCACCGAGCACGACAAGACCGAGGCGCTCGCGCACCTCACGGACATGCCGGTGCTCGTACTGGCCGGCGTCGACGACCTGGTCACGCCGAGCGAGCACAGCGAGGCCATCGCCCGGCTGCTCCCCGACGCCGAACTGGTGCTCGTACCGGACGCCGGACACCTGGTCATGCTGGAGCATCCGGAGCTCGTCACCGACCGTCTCGCCGACCTCCTCGTGCGCGCGGGGGCCGTCCCGGCAGGAGCTACCGTGGGGCCTTATGGAAGCACCAGCACCAGCACCAGCGCACCACGCGGGTGAGCCCACGCCGGACTCCGCCGGCGTCACCGCGGAGCTCACCGTCACCTCCCCCGAACAGATGCGGGAACTCGGCCGCCGGCTCGCGAAACTGGTGCGCGCCGGTGACCTCGTCATGCTCAGCGGCGAACTGGGGGCCGGAAAGACCACGCTGACCCGGGGGCTGGGCGAGGGACTCGGGGTGCGCGGGGCGGTCACCTCGCCGACGTTCGTCATCGCGCGCGTCCACCCCTCGCTGGTGGCCGGGCCGCCGCTGGTCCACGTCGACGCCTACCGGCTGGGGGGCGGCCTGGACGAGATGGAGGACCTCGACCTGGACGTTTCGCTACCGGAGTCGGTGGTGGTCGTCGAGTGGGGCGAGGGCAAGGTCGAGGAACTCACGGACGAGCGACTGCACGTGACCATCCACCGGGCGGTCGGGAACACGGTCGACGAGGTACGGCGGGTGTCGGTCGCGGGCTTGGGTGAGCGGTGGGCCGAGGCGGACCTCGGACCGCTGGCGAACCTCTGAGGGGCGCGGGGCTCAAGGGGCGCGGGGAAAGCGTGCGGAAACGGGGCGAAGCCCCGTACCGGGGTCAAAGGGGCGGAGCCCCTTGAGGACGGGAAGAGCAAGGGCGGCGGGGGCGAGAAAACCACCCCGGGCGAACCCCGGCGCCCCCCACCACCCACCGCGGCACGGCTACCGCACCACCACCACGGGCCGCCCCACCCCCGCGAACTCCCACATGGCGCTGCCGTCGGCCCGCGCCTCCCTGATGCCGCCCAGCTTCTTCGCCGCGTCCGGCACCGGCGTGGACCCGTCCACCGCCGCACTGAACCCCACCGGCACACCGCCGGCCGTCGTGAACAGCACCACGTGCTCGATCGGCACGCCGTCCGACCCCGGCACCGCGGCCGTCCGCGACGTCACCGTGTACTTCCCCGGCGCCGGATCCACCGTCCCCGGCATCACCTCGAACGTCCGCCGCACCTTCTCGCCCGCGCCGACCAGCCACACCCGGTCGTTCCCCAGCGAGTACACGACCCGCTCGCCCGTCCCGGAGCCCTCCGGCACCGCCGCCGTCCGCTTCTTCTTCGCGCCGGGGGACTTCTGCGCCCCGGCCGTCGGCGACGGCTTCACCTTCGTCCCCGGCTCGCCCAGCGTGTCCGGCGCGTTCGCCGACGCCTGATAGGCGAGGAATCCGACCGCGACGACGGCCGCCACGGTGAGCCCGGCCACGAATCCCGAGCTGCTCCTGGCCACCTGTGCCCACCTCTCCGGAAGTACGACTGGTACGACTTTCCCCGGTCGTACCTGCTCGCTGTGACGGTAGCAGCAGCCGTGCGCCGCACCGGCTCGCCGGTACGCCGGGCTCCGGCGCCGTAGGCTGTTCGCGTGCTCTTGCTCGCTCTGGATACCGCCACCCCCGCCGTGACCGTCGCGCTGCACGACGGCACGTCCGTCGTCGCCTCCGCCGGCCAGGTCGACGCCCGCCGCCACGGGGAGCTGCTGCTGCCCGCCGTCGACCGGGTCCTCGCCGAGGCGGGCACCCGGCTGGACGCCGTCACCGGCATCGTCGTGGGGGTCGGCCCCGGCCCCTACACCGGGCTGCGCGTCGGTCTGATGACCGCCGACACCTTCGGGCTCGCGCTCGGCGTCCCGGTGTACGGCCTGTGCACGCTGGACGCCCTCGCCTTCGAGGCCGCCGACGCGGGCGTGAGCGGCCCCTTCGTCGTCGCCACCGACGCCCGGCGCAAGGAGGTCTACTGGGCGCGCTACGACGACCCGCGCACCCGGACCACCGAGCCGGCCGTCGACCGCCCCGCCGACCTCGCGGACGCGGTCGCCGGACTCCCCGCCGTCGGCGCGGGAGCCGCCCTCTACCCGGACACCTTCCCGGACGTCCGGGGCCCCGCGCACGTGTCGGCCGCCGCGCTGGCCTCCCTCGCGTCGGAACGGCTCGCCGCCGGCGCCGGGCTGCTGCCGCCCCGCCCGCTCTACCTGCGCCGCCCCGACGCGCAGGTGCCCAAGAACTACAAGGTGGTCACCCCCAAGTGACCCCACCCGAGACCCCCGGCACCCCCGAGACCCCCGGCGCCCCCGGCACCTTCGAGGGCACCGCGCACCCCACGCTGCGCGAGATGCGCTGGTGGGACATCGACCCCGTGCTGGAGCTGGAACGCGAGCTGTTCCCCGAGGACGCCTGGTCGCGCGGCATGTTCTGGTCCGAACTGGCCCACTCGCGCGGCCCGGAGGCGACCCGCCGCTACTACGTCGCCGTCACCGGGGACCGCATCGTCGGCTACGCGGGCCTCGCCGCACTGGGCGACCAGGGCGACGTACAGACCATCGCGGTCGCCCGCGACCAGTGGGGCACCGGACTCGGCGGCCGGCTGCTGACCGGACTGCTGCGGGCCGCCACCGCGTTCGAGTGCGGCGAGGTCCTGCTCGAATGCCGTGTCGACAACGCGCGCGCACAGAAGCTGTACGAGCGCTTCGGCTTCGAGGCCATCGGCTTCCGACGCGGCTACTACCAGCCCGGCAACGTGGACGCCGTCGTCATGCGCCTGCCGGATCCGGCGGCCGCCGTCCCCGTCGGCCAACCACCGGAGCCACTGCCCGAACCCGAATCCGAACCCGGACGCGAACCCGGCCCCGGACCCGTATCAGGACCAGTACAAGGAACCGACCCCCATGGCTGACTCAGCTGCCGCCCGACGCGACGAGCCCCTCGTCCTCGGCATCGAGACCTCCTGCGACGAGACCGGTGTCGGCATCGTGCGCGGCACCACGCTGCTCGCGGACGCCGTCGCCTCCAGCGTCGACGAGCACGCCCGCTTCGGCGGCGTGGTTCCCGAGGTCGCCTCCCGCGCCCATCTGGAGGCCATGGTCCCGACCATCCAGCGGGCCCTGAAGGAGGCCGGGGTCACCGCCCGCGACCTCGACGGCATCGCCGTCACCGCCGGTCCCGGACTCGCCGGGGCGCTGCTGGTCGGCGTCTCGGCGGCGAAGGCGTACGCCTACGCGCTGGGCAAGCCGCTGTACGGCGTCAACCACCTCGCCTCGCACATCTGTGTGGACCAGTTGGAGCACGGCCCGCTGCCCGAGCCGACGGTGGCGCTGCTGGTCTCCGGCGGCCACTCCTCGCTCCTGCTCTCCTCGGACATCACCTCCGACGTACGGCCGATGGGCGCCACCATCGACGACGCGGCGGGCGAGGCGTTCGACAAGGTCGCCCGGGTGCTGAACCTCGGCTTCCCCGGCGGCCCCGTCATCGACCGGTACGCGCGCGAGGGCGACCCGGCGGCCATCGCGTTCCCGCGCGGACTGACCGGCCCCCGCGACGCCCCGTACGACTTCTCCTTCTCCGGCCTCAAGACGGCCGTGGCCCGTTGGATCGAGGCGAAGCGGGCGGCGGGCGAGGAGGTGCCGGTGCGGGACGTGGCGGCCTCCTTCCAGGAGGCGGTGGTGGACGTGCTCACCCGCAAGGCCGTACGGGTCTGCAAGGACGAGGGCGTCGACCACCTGATGATCGGCGGCGGTGTCGCCGCCAACTCCCGGCTGCGTGCGCTGGCGCAGGAGCGGTGCGAGGCGGCCGGCATCCGGCTGCGCGTGCCCCGGCCCAAGCTGTGCACGGACAACGGGGCGATGGTCGCCGCGCTGGGCGCGGAGATGGTGGCCCGCAACCGTGCCGCGTCCGCGTGGGACCTGTCGGCGGACTCGTCGCTGCCGGTGACACAGTCGCACGTGCCCGGCCCCGCGCACGGTGAGGCTCACGGCCACCACCAGGGACACGACCACGTGCACGAGGTGAGCAAGGAGAACCTGTACTCGTGAGGTTGAGGTTCGTGACGTGGGACTCGTGACGGAGGGACTCGTGACGGAGGCGCTCATGACGGAGGGGCTCATGACCGTGAGGGAGGGCCGGCACGCGTGACCGTCGCGCTGATGTGGGAGGCCCGGGCGGTGGCCGGGCGGGGCGAGGAGCTGCTCGCCTGGACGGGGGAGCAGGAGCTGACCCCCGCCCCGCTGCGCCGCGAGACCTTCCGCGCCCCGCAGGACAGGGTCCTCGTCATCACCTGGTGGGACGCCCCCTACGACGACCCCGGCCTGCCCGAACTCCCGGAGCCGGGCGGGGAGTTGGTGACCCGGCCGGTGCACCGTTGGCGGTTCGAACAGGTGTGACGGGGGCGCCTTGCGTCCCTATGGCGCCGGGTGCCCCAGCAGCATCACCGGCGCTCCCTGCCGCCGCGTCAGGAAGACCGTGACCGCCGCGCGGCCGTACGGCTTCGGCAGCACCTTGCGCCGCAGTTCCTCCGGCTCGACGGCCGAGCCCCGCTTCTTGACGGTCAGGACGCCGACCTCGCGTTCGCGCAGCAGGGCCTTCAACCGCTTGACGTTGAAGGGCAGCTGGTCGGTGATCTCGTAGCGGGTCGCGTACGGGGTGGGCAGGGGCGCGTCGGCGGTGACGTACGCGATCGTCGCGTCGATGAGCCCGCCGCCGACCTCCTCGGCCACCTCGGCCACCAGATGCGCCCGGACGACGGCGCCGTCGGGCTCGTACAGGTAGCGGCCCAGGGGGCGGACCGGCGGGTCGGGGAGGCCGCGGCCGCGCAGGGTGTGCCCGTCCGGCAGCAGCGTGGACCGTACGAGGCCGGGCTCGGTGCCGAACCACAGCACCGCCTCCTTGACGTCCCCGCCGTCGGAGATCCACTCCGCCTCGGCCTCGTCCGGCACCGCCTCGTGGGGGATGCCGGGCGCGACCTTGAGCGCGGCGTGCGGGGCGCTGCGGGCGGCGGTGAGGGCCCAGGAGAGCGGGGGCGAGTAGGCCTCCGGGTCGAACACCCGGCCGCGTCCGCCGCGCCGCGCGGGATCCACGAAGACCGCGTCGTACCCGGACGTGTCGACCTCGGTGACGTCCGCCTCGCGCACCTCGATCAGCCCGTCGAGACCGAGCGCCTCGGCGTTCGCCCGGGCCACCGTCGCGGTGAGCGGGTCCCGGTCCACCGCCAGGACCCGGATGCCGGCACGGGCGAGCGCGAGGGCGTCGCCGCCGATGCCGCAGCACAGGTCGGCGACCGAGGTGACGCCGAGCGCGCGCAGCCGCCGGGCGCGGTACTCCGCCACCGTGGTGCGCGTCGACTGCTCGACCCCGTTCGCGGTGAAGAACATCCGTTCGGCGTCGGCGGCCGGGAACTTCGCCGCCGCCCGCTGCCGCAGCCGGGCCTGGGCGAGGGCGGCCGACACCAGCTCGGCGGGGTGCGTGCGGCGCAGCCGGGTGGCGACGGCGAGTTCCCGCGCCGGGTCGGTGCCGCGCACCTCGTCGAGGAGGGCGTGGCCCTCGGCGGTGAGCAGGGCGGCGAAGGAGGCGTCGTTCACCTGATCATTGTGGGTCAGGGCGAGAGGGGGCGGGGCGCCGCGGGCCGACGAGAACCGGTGCGGGCCGCTGAGGGCCGGTGCGGGCCGCTGGGGGGCCGCTGTGGGCCGGTCGGTGGATGGCGCGCGGCCGGTCGGTGGACGGTGCGCGACCGGTCGCGGTGTCGGGCGGGCGCGGGAGCGGGTGGCTGCGAGGATCCGGCGCCATGCGACTCGTACGACAAAACGATGAATCCCGGGCAAAGGGTGCGACGCATGTGCGGCGGGCGCGCGGGGTCGCGCCGGCGGTGGCGCGCGGAAGCCTCGCGCTGCTCGCGGTGGCCGCGCTCGCCTCCGGATGCTCCGCACCACCTGCCGCGTCGACCGGCGCGCACGGCGCACAGAACGCCCAGGGCGCGCATGGCGGCGGCAAGCGGAAGCTCCAGGCGCCCCCGGCACGCGCCCTGGACTCGTACGCCACCAAGCTGCGCGCCGCGCACACCGCACGGGTCGCGGCGGCGAAGCGCTGGGGCCTGAAGGGCACGCCCCTCCCGGCACCCCCGCCCCCCGCGAAGAAGCCGGTCATCACCACGCGCGAGGGCTTCGAGGTGGAGGACGGCGACGACCTGCCGCCGGTCTTCACCACCGTCCCCACCAGGGACAAGGTCGTCTTCCTCACCATCGACGACGGAGCCGAGAAGGACCCCGAGTTCCTGAGGATGATGAGCGAGCTGAGGGTGCCGTACACGGCGTTCCTCACCAACTACCTGGTCAAGGACGACTACGGCTACTTCCGCACGATGCGGGAGCTGGGCGCGGGCGTCGACAACCACACCCTGCACCACCCCTACCTGCCGGGGCTGTCGTACAAGGAGCAGCGGCACGAGATCTGTGCCATGCAGGACATCATGCGCGAGCAGTTCGGCAGACGCCCGCGGATGATGCGCCCGCCCTACGGCAACTACAACCGGGACACCCTGGTCGCGGCGAAGTCCTGCGGCGTCGAGTACGCGCCGATCTGGGACGAGGAGGTCTACGTCGACCACTGGGAGTACCGCGAGGACGACCGCAGCCTGCACCCCGGGGACATCGTCCTCACCCACTTCCGCGGCAAGGACGAGTGGGACGGCACGATGGTCGACGACATGCGCCGCTTCCTGAACAAGGTCACGGCGGAGGGGTACGCGGTGGCCCGCCTGGAGGACTACCTGCGGTGAGACGGCCGCGCGCCCGGCCGGCGGCCGCCGCAGGTACCTGGCGGCGCCCGGAATCCGGCACGGCCGGCGTCCGGAACGCGGCACGGCGGGCCCCCGGAAACCGGTACGGCCGGCCTCCGGATTCCGACACAGCCACACGGCGAACTGGCACTCCGCTTGACCGAGTGCTAATCGCGGTCATAGTCTCGGCTCTGGCACTCCCCACCGGAGAGTGCCAACGACGCGACGGGCAGGTCCGGCACCCGCGACGACGGATCCACCTGGTCGCCACCTCAGACAGTTAACCCCGTGAGATCTCCGAAGGGGGAGGTCGGATCGTGACGACCACCAGCTCCAAGGTTGCCATCAAGCCGCTCGAGGACCGCATTGTGGTCCAGCCGCTGGACGCCGAGCAGACCACGGCTTCTGGCCTGGTCATCCCGGACACTGCCAAGGAGAAGCCCCAGGAGGGCGTCGTCCTGGCCGTGGGCCCGGGCCGCTTCGAGGACGGCAACCGCCTTCCGCTCGACGTCAAGGTCGGCGACGTCGTGCTCTACAGCAAGTACGGCGGCACCGAGGTGAAGTACAACAACGAGGAGTACCTCGTCCTCTCGGCCCGCGACGTGCTCGCGATCATCGAGAAGTAAGCAATTCACCTCAGCATTCCTGCTGTGAGCTGCGCCCCTGGCCCCCCGCGACCTACCGGTAGCCGGGCGTCCGGGGCGCAGTGCCTTTTTCACCCAGAATTCGAAAGAGGGCTCACGCTCCCATGGCGAAGATCCTGAAGTTCGACGAGGACGCCCGTCGCGCCCTCGAGCGCGGCGTCAACAAGCTTGCCGACACGGTGAAGGTGACGATCGGCCCCAAGGGCCGCAACGTCGTCATCGACAAGAAGTTCGGCGCCCCCACCATCACCAACGACGGTGTCACCATCGCCCGCGAGGTCGAGGTCGAGGACCCGTACGAGAACCTCGGTGCCCAGCTGGTGAAGGAGGTGGCGACCAAGACCAACGACATCGCGGGTGACGGTACGACCACCGCCACCGTGCTGGCCCAGGCGCTGGTCCGCGAGGGCCTGCGCAACGTCGCCGCCGGTGCCTCCCCGGCCGCCCTGAAGAAGGGCATCGACGCCGCGGTCAAGGCCGTCTCCGAGGAGCTGCTCGCCACCGCGCGGCCGATCGAGGAGAAGTCCGACATCGCCGCCGTCGCCGGGCTGTCCGCCCAGGACAGCCAGGTCGGCGAGCTCATCGCCGAGGCGATGGACAAGGTCGGCAAGGACGGTGTCATCACCGTCGAGGAGTCCAACACCTTCGGTCTGGAGCTGGACTTCACCGAGGGCATGGCCTTCGACAAGGGCTACCTGTCGCCGTACTTCGTGACGGACCAGGAGCGCATGGAGGCCGTCCTCGACGACCCGTACATCCTCATCCACCAGGGCAAGATCTCCTCCATCGCGGACATGCTGCCGCTGCTCGAGAAGATCATCCAGACCAACTCCTCGAAGCCGCTGCTGATCATCGCGGAGGACGTCGAGGGCGAGGCCCTGTCGACGCTGGTCGTCAACAAGATCCGCGGCACGTTCAACGCCGTCGCGGTGAAGGCCCCCGGCTTCGGCGACCGCCGCAAGGCGATGCTCGGCGACATGGCCACCCTCACCGGTGCCACCGTCATCGCCGAGGAGGTCGGCCTCAAGCTCGACCAGGTCGGCCTGGACGTGCTCGGCACCGCCCGCCGGGTAACGATCACCAAGGACGACACCACGCTCGTGGACGGCGGCGGCAACAGCGCCGACGTCCAGGGCCGCGTCGCCCAGATCAAGGCCGAGATCGAGACCACGGACTCCGACTGGGACCGCGAGAAGCTCCAGGAGCGCCTCGCGAAGCTGGCCGGCGGCGTGTGCGTGATCAAGGTCGGCGCCGCCACCGAGGTGGAGCTGAAGGAGAAGAAGCACCGTCTGGAGGACGCCATCTCCGCGACCCGCGCCGCGGTCGAGGAGGGCATCGTCTCCGGTGGTGGCTCCGCGCTCGTCCACGCCGTGAAGGTCCTGGAGGGCAACCTCGGCAAGACCGGTGACGAGGCCACCGGTGTCGCCGTCGTCCGCCGCGCCGCCGTCGAGCCGCTGCGCTGGATCGCCGAGAACGCCGGCCTCGAGGGCTACGTCATCACCTCCAAGGTGGCCGAGCTCGACAAGGGTCAGGGCTTCAACGCCGCCACCGGCGAGTACGGCGACCTGGTCAAGGCCGGCGTCATCGACCCGGTCAAGGTCACCCGCTCCGCCCTGGAGAACGCCGCGTCCATCGCCTCCCTCCTCCTGACGACCGAGACCCTCGTCGTCGAGAAGAAGGAAGAGGAAGAGCCGGCCGCCGCGGGCCACAGCCACGGGCACTCGCACTGAAGTCCGGTTCGCTGAGCACCGGCTCGACGAGCCTCGGCTCTCCGAGCACCGGCCGCTGAGCGAGCGGGCCACAGTCCCCGCACCCTGTTCATGGGGTGGCGGGGACTGTGTCGTCTTTGGGGGTGTGGCGGCGAGGCGCCTTCGGGATGCGGCGGCGAGTCGACCCCGGGGTGCGGGAGGCCCGATTGTCAGTGGCGTGCGCCATGCTGCGAGGGCAGGCGACGACAGGGGAGGGGCCAGCATGCGCACACCCGTGACCGGTGAGGTTCACGTCCACTACAGCCAGCTCTACGTCGAGAGTGATCCCGGGGAGTTGTCCCCGGGCTTCCACGAGGTGTTCGCGGGTCAGACGGGGGGTCTCTGCGGTGCCGCCGTCCCCGGCACTCTCTTTCTGCTCACAGGCCTGCACACCGGCCACGTCGGCTTCACCGTCGAGATCCACGACGAGGCCCCGGCGTTGGACCCTGCTTGGGAGGACGTCGTGGAAGTCTCCTTCCGCCCGGCTTCCGAGCGCACTCTTCTCGTGCAGTGGGCGGGTGAGGGCTCCTGGCCCCTGGACCTGCCCGAGACGGACCACCGGGTGCGTTACTGCGCCCGGGGGATGGACGCCGGACGTGACCTGGACACGAGGGTGGGCGAGGAACCGCAGGTGGACAGCTACCTCCTGCAGTTCTGGCCCGCGCCGCCCGCCCCCGACCGCGTGGTGCGACAGACCTCGGCCGTCGCCGAGTACTGGCACGAGTTCGCCCGGGAACTTCCCCCGCCCCCCACCCCCGAGGAACGCGCCGAAACCGAACGTCGGGCCCGCGAGGCGAAGGAACGGGCCTACGAGGAGTGGCGGTTGCACAGGGAGGCGTGGGAGTGGGGCGGCCGGCTGCCGAGCGAGAGACTGCGCGCGGTGGGCGGGAACGTGCTCGGCCTGCTGCGTTTCGACCCCGACCTGGTGCACGCACTGGGTGCCGCCACCGCCGGGACTCAGCGCGCGGTGGCACTCCTCGCCGCCCGCCGGGCCTGCGAAGAGGCGGGCCTGACGGCCGTTCCGTGGGTCAGCGACGCCCTCACCGCGGCGGCCGAAGGGACCCCACTGCCCTCGCCGTTCGACGATCACACCCTGCTGAGCGAGACCCTTCGCTCCGACCCGCGCGTCCCCGACCGGTCGGTACTGGGGGCCGTACCGCCCGAGCGCTCACCGTACGAACCGCCGGCACCGCCGGCCCCACTCGTGCGGAGGCCGGCCCGCGCGGAGGAACCGGACGCCTCGGAGGAACCGGGCGTCGCTCTCCCGGACGGTGCGCCGACGCGACGGCAGGGACTCGGCAAGTACCTGGGGAGCCTGGAACCCTCCCGGACGCCGGACGGCCCCGCGCCCACATCACGGACGGTATTGCCGTCGTCGGGAACGCTGACTCCGGGTCCACCGAGAGCCATGTGGGCCGTGCTGCCCGCCTCGGTGGTGGTGGAGTCCCCGTCCTCCGACCGCCCCCGTGGCCGCATCTCGCAACCGCACTTCGCCCTCCCCGCCGTACCGGCCGCCGCCGACCCCGATCCGTTGCGTGCCGCTCTGGACGCGGTGTACGCGGCGACCGAGACGTACGGCGAGCGCTACCCGGAGCTGTTGGCGGAGATACGCGCGGCCTGCGCAGCGGAGGACGAGCCGGGGGAGCGACCGTTGGGCGACGACGCCCCGTAGGCCTCTGAAACGGGCCGGAACAGATCCCCTCTCCCGGAACAGCCCTCAGAGCAGCGCCCCCAGCGACAGCACCCGGGTGGAGAGCCGTCCCCGCAGCCGGCCCGCGTCCGGGTCGGCCTCGCCCTCGGTGAGCCAGTCCGCCGCGAGCAGCCGTTCGACGTGCGGGCCCGTCTCCTCCAGGGAAACCCCGCAGAACGTGACGGCCTCGGCCAGATCGAGGCCGTCGTCGTCGACGGCCCCGAGGCGGCCGTCGGGGCGGACGTGGCCGGCGGTGTACAGCGCCAGTAGCCGGGTCGCGGCGTCCGCCTTCTTCTTGCGCAGCTTCCGGTCGCCCACCACCTTCTGGGCCCAGCCGGACAACCGCGCGCGGCTGACCTTGCCGAAGGAGAACGGGCGGGGCGCGGTCGGCAGCAGCGTCGGGACGGTGATCTGGGCGGGATCCTCGGACCGGGCGACCAGCGCGTCGGCGACGGTGACCGTGTCGGGCAGCCGCAGCCAGTCCGAGTCGACGAGCCGCTGGAGCACCTGCTCGGCGTCGCCCTGCAGCCAGCCGGTGAAGTCCTGCCCGGTGACGTTCCCCAGGCCGGCGCGCGCGGCCCGCAGGGTGAGCATGAACACCGCCAGCCGCACCTCGGGTTCAGGATGCGGGGCATGGTCCCGGACGTGCGCCAGCACCGTACGGGCGTGCACGGCCTGGGAGCGGCTCAGCAGCCGCTCGACCGCCGGCCCGCCCTCGCCCGCGGGCACGCCCATGCGGTTCTCGTTCATCTCGCGGGCGGCCTGCGCGGCCTTCTCCGCCCGTTCGGCCTCCTCGCGCAACGTGTGGTCGCCGGTGACGTCGGCCCACAGGGCGAACGCGCGGGCCTTGCGGTCGTGGAGCCCGGCGAGGAGGGCGAGATCGGGCTCGGGACTGCGCTGGTACGCACGGAACGCGTCGCCGAGTTCGACGAGTTCCAGCCGCAGCACGTCGGGCTGAAGGTCGTACGGCACGAGCCGCTGCGCGATCTTCCCCCACTGCCTCGACCGCCGGGCCGCCCCGCGTGGCGCGCCGGTACGGGCACCGGGCACCGGGGCCGCCCGGCCCCCCGTACCGGGCTTCGGCACGGTCCGCGTCCTCGGGCCGGCAGCCCCACCGGCGTCGGAAGCCCCGCCGGTGACAGGATCCCCGGCGGCTCCGAGACCCCCGACGGCGACGGAAGCCGGAGCCGGAACCGGCGGCACGCCGCCCCCCGGACCCCCCGACCCCGCGGACGACGCTCCGCGGTCGGAGAAGACAGCCACCACCGACTCCGGCCCTCGCCCCGGCCCCCGTGCGTCCGCACCCGCCGCAGGCGGGGCCGAACGTGCCGGGGGCGACGCGGCCGTGTCCAGCACCCGGCATCCCTGGGTGGCCGCCGCGCAGCGCGCGCACACCTCCGCGATCCGCCACAGCCGCCCCGCACGGTCCGCGAACACCGTCAGAACCACGGACCCCCCGCAGCGCCCCCCGCCCGACGCCGGCCGGGTCCCCGCGCGCCGCCCGGTGAGGATCTCGGGCGAGTGCCAGGCGCAGTCGGCGGCCCGGCATCCGCACCAGGCCTCTGCACGCGGCCCGCCCCCCGTACGGATACCGGCGAGATGCGCGTTGACGTGCGCGACCGCGGCCCTGCGCCCCTCGGGCGCGCCGGGCAGCCGCTGATCGCCGCAGCCCGGGCAGGAGCAACTGAGCCGGACCGCGCCCGAGGACGGACCGCCGAACGGGTCCAGCCGCACCGTCCACACCCGCCCCGGCACCCGCTCCCGCGGCGTGCCGGCCTCCGCCGCCGCACCGACCGTCCGCCCCGTGTCGGAGCCGCCGACGAACGCCCCGTCCCGGCCACCGGTGTCCGCGTTCACGCGATGCCGCCCTCTCCCCTTGCACGTCGTCCACGACTTCACGTCCGCCGTGGTCACGAGGACGCTACGCCGCACGAACGCACAACAGGGGGGTCGCCCAGCGGCAGATCACACGTTCGGGTGACACACCCGCTGACGACGAGGCCGACGCCGTAGGCCGCCCCGGACGTCAGCCGCTGGGCCGTCGACCGGCTGCGCTGCGGTACACAGGGGTGGCCGGCCGAGTGACACCGTCCCACCGCACAGAACCGCTGACCGGCGAGGGCCGGATCGTGGTGCGGGACGACTTCCTCGGCATACCCGACCACCCCTGCACGAAGGCCCGTCGGCCCCTGCACGAAGGCCCGACCACCCCTGCACGGAGGCCCGTCGGCCCCTGCGCGGCCTGGCCGTGCGCACGGTCGACCTCGTGGCCCGGCCGAACGGGGGCGTGGGGTCCCCGGCCATGTCGAGGACCGCCTCCGCGAACTCACCGCTGGAGCCCACCGCCAGGGACTGACGGGACTGACGGGACTGACGGGACCTCCGGTCGTCCCGGGGCGGCCCCGGCTACTGCGGCCCGTACTTGCGCCCCGTCCGGGCGGTGAACGTGCCGAGCAGCGGGCGCGGGGTCAGCTTGGCCAGGCCCATGAGCGTCTTGTAGCGGGGGTCGGGGATGGACAGCGACTTGCCTCGGGCCAGGTCCGCCAGTCCCGTCTCGACCACCTTGTCCGCGTCGAGCCACATCCAGCCGGGGATGTTGCCCGTGCCCATCCCGGCCCGCTGGTGGAACTCGGTACGGGTGAAGCCGGGGCACAGCGCCATCAGCCGTACGCCGCTGCCGGCGAGGTCCTTCGCCGCACCCTGGGTGAACTGCACGACCCACGCCTTGGACGCCCCGTACGTACCGCGCGGGACGAACGCGGCCACGGACGCGATGTTGACGACCCCGCCCCGCCCGCGCTCCCGCATGGCGTCGGACGCGGCAGAGGTCAGCCGCAGCACGGCCTCGCAGTGCACCTTGAGCATGCGGAGCTCGTCGGCCATCGACACGTCGAGGTAGCGGCCCTTGTTGCCGAAGCCGGCGTTGTTGACCAGCAGGTCGACCGGGTGCGTACGGTCGCCCAGGCGGGCGGCGACGGCGTCGATGCCGGCGTCCGTGGCGAGGTCCGCGGTGAGCACCTCGACCTCGACGCCGTGGCGGTCGTGCAGTTCGGTCGCCTGCTCGCGCAGGCGCGCGGTGTCCCGGGCGACGAGAACGAGGCTGTGGCCGTCGGCCCCGAGCCGCCGCGCGAAGGCGGAACCGATGCCGGAGGTCGATCCCGTGATCAGAGCGGTAGTCATGCGCCAAGGCTAGGGCGTGCGGCGAAGATCCCGGCCGCTCAGCGGGCGCACGGCGCCACCTTCGCGACCGCGTCGCCTTCGCACCGCGCCCCCAGCGCCCGCACCGGCTCCGACGCTCCTGCGTTCACGCCGACGCGGCCCCGCGCAGACGCTCCAGTTCCTCGCGCACCTCGGTGTGCAGCGCCTCCCCGGCCGCCGCGAGCCGCGGCAGCAGCTCCCGTTCCGTCGTCGTCGCCCGGAACTCCATCGTCGTCGTCACCCCGTGCCCCGGCCGCCGTACGATCTCCACCGCGGCACCGGCCCGTACCGTCCCCTCCTCGACGACGCGCAGATACGCCCCCGTGAGCCCCGTCCGCGAGAAGCGCTTCACCCATCCCCGCTCGCCGAGATACCCCTGGAACGTCCGGCAGGGAATGCGTCCGCTCGACACCTCCAACAACGGTCCGTCCTCACCCCCGACCCGCCACCGCTCGCCTATCTCCGCGTGCGAGAGGTCCAGCCCCTGCGTCGTCAGGTTCTCGCCGAACTCCCCGTTGCGCAGGCGGCGTCCCAGCTCACGCTCCCACTCGTCCAGGTCTTCCCGCGCGTACGCGTACACAGCCTGGTCGTTCCCGCCGTGGTGCCGCCGGTCGCACACCGCGTCACCGGCGAGCCCGCTTCCCCCGACGCCCTTCGGCCCGGGTGCCGTCACCCGCACCGGGCCCTCCACCGGCCTCTTGTCGATGCCTGTGAGCCCCTCCGGCTGCGAGGTGTACGGCACGGCGAGAGGGCGTCCGACGTTCACGCTGAGAACCTTCATGGCCGCAGGGTAATCGTGGCACTCTCAAAGCGTCACCGCATTATTCTGCTTCCGGCCCAAGAAAGACTTATACTCGGGGCGTGATAGAAGCCCGTCATCTCCGCGTACTGCGCGCTGTGGCCACCACCGGCTCCTTCTCGGCCGCGGGGCGCCGGCTCGGCTGCACCCAGCCTGCCGTCAGCCAGCAGATGAAGGCGCTGGAGGCGTCCGTCGGCACGCCCCTCCTCGTCCGCGGCGGCCGGGAGATACGGCTGACCCAGGCCGGTGAGGCCCTCGTCCGGCATGCCTCGGGCATCCTCGCCGGGCTCACGGCCGCGGAGGAGGAGATCGCGGCCATCGCCGGACTGCGCGCAGGGCGGGTACGGCTGGTCTCCTTCCCCAGCGGCAGCTCCACGCTGGTGCCCACCGCGCTGGCCGCCCTGCGTGCCGCGCATCCAGGGACCCGGGTGTCCTTGGAGGAGGCCGAGCCGCCGCGGTCGGTCGAACTGCTGCGTGCGGGCGACTGCGACGTGGCCCTGGCGTTCCGCTACGCGGGCGCGACCGGGGCGGAGGAGTGGGACGACCTGGTCGTGCGCCCCCTGCTCACCGACCGGCTCGTCGCACTGGTGCCCGAACGCCACCGGCTGGCCGGGGCCGGCTCCGTCGCCATCGGTGACCTCGCCGCCGAGCCGTGGATCGCCGGCTGCCCCCGCTGCCGCGGACAGCTCGTCGAGGTGTGCCGCGCGGCGGGCTTCACGCCCCGGATCGACTTCGCGACCGACGACTACCCGGCCGTGGTCGGCCTGGTCGGCGCGGGCCTCGGCGTGGCCGTCCTGCCGCAGCTCGCGGTGGAGTCCGTACGTCCGAGGGGTGCGCGCACGGTGACCCTGGAACCCGAGGTGCGGCGTGAGGTCGTCGCCCTCACTCTGCCGGACCTGGCCCAGGTCCCGGCGGTCACGGCCACGTTGCGGGAGCTGTCCCGCGCGGCCGGTCCCCGGCGGGATTCCACCGCGGCGATCTGAGGGGGCTCGTGCGTGAAACATGCCGGTGAGGGGCGCGCGCACGCGTGCCCGGGCGGTAAAGCGTCGGAAACGTAAGTGGTCGGCAACCTTTGATTCGGCAACGCATCGCATCACACCGCGGGGAATCGGCACGCGGCGATTCGAAACGCGGTGAACCGAAACGCCGACGTATCGGAAGAAACGTTCCTTCAGTTGTTCGAAAGGCCCGAGTGCGAAACACCGGAGTGAGCGGCGCCGGAGTGCGGAGCGCCTGAGTGAGAAGCGCCCGAGTGAGCGGCGCCGTTGTGCGAGCCGTGATGTGAGCCGTGGTGTGAGACGTGGCCTTCGCCGCGTGCCGAGGCCGGTGTCGTCGCCGGCACCAGTCGGTTGCGCGCCCGCCCCATGAGCTCCTCGCGCTCGTCCTCCGTCAGTCCACCCCATACGCCGTACGGCTCGCGTACCGCCAGCGCGTGAGCCGCGCACTCGGCGCGCACGGGGCACCTCATGCACACCTCCTTGGCCGAGTTCTCGCGGGCGCTCCGTGCCGCACCCCGTTCTCCCTCGGGGTGGAAGAAGAGCGAGCTGTCGACCCCGCGGCAGGCCGCGAGGAGCTGCCAGTCCCACAGATCCGCGTTCGGACCGGGAAGGCGGGAGAAATCTGCCATTGCGTGTCCCCTCGTTGCCGTTCTGAGCGGATGCGTGCTCATGACCGTCCGCACCGTCAGCACCACATGGATGTCTGCGATAACGACGTACCACGATCTAAGGAGATGAAAATATGACTCATTGAGAATCTAGCCCCAGACACCAGCAAACGGGAAGAAAAACGGCCGAATGGGGCACGCCCTGTGAGGAAAGTTCGCGGGTCCGCCCCGCATGTCTGCACCGTGTCCGCGCCCTCACGTACAGTGCCGAAGGCGGCTCGCTGCACCGTAACTCTTTCGAGTGACCATCGTTGAGAGTGCGGATGGCGGTTGAAGGAACACGCGCTCGGGCAGGTGCATCCACTGCCCACGAGCGTCGACCGCACCGGTGACGATTCGTACCAGCCTGGAGGCTCAAGGTGACGCGCATCAGCTGCGGAGGGCGGCCATGACATCCGTCCTCGTCTGCGACGACTCCCCGCTTGCCCGAGAGGCGCTCCGCCGCGCGGTCGCGACCGTGCCCGGCGTCGAGCGCGTGACGACCGCGGCCAACGGCGAGGAAGTCCTCCGCCGCTGGGGAGCGGACCGTTCGGATTTGATTCTGATGGACGTACGCATGCCCGGCCTGGGCGGCGTCGAGACCGTGCGTCGGCTGCTGTCGGCGGACCCCGGTGCGCGCATCATCATGCTCACCGTCGCCGAGGACCTGGACGGCGTGGCCCTCGCCGTCGCCGCCGGCGCCCGCGGCTATCTGCACAAGGACGCCTCCCGCGCCGAACTGCGGGCCACCGTCACCCAGGCCCTGGCCGACCCCACCTGGCGGCTCGCCCCCCGCCGGCTGCGCTCCGCCGAGATGGGCGCCGCGCCCACGCTCACTGCGCGCGAGATCCAGGTCCTGGAGGGCATGAGCCACGGCCGTTCCAACGCCGAGATCGGCCGCGAGCTGTTCCTCTCCGAGGACACGGTCAAGACCCATGCCCGGCGGCTGTTCAAGAAACTCGGCGCCTCGGACCGCGCCCACGCGGTGGCCCTGGGCTTCCGCTGGGGCCTGGTCCGCTAGGTGGACGACCGCGGGGGCACGGGAAACCCCGCCTACCGGCAGGTGGGCGGGGGTGGCACGGGGGTGCGCCGGGCACCCGCCGCCGGTTTCGCCGCGGATGCCGCATCCTTGAGGTGTGGAGTTCCTCGGGGACGAGTCTGTCGAGCGGGAGGGGAGGGCGCAGGACATGGCTTCCGGCGCACCTGCTCATAACGCTTCGGTGCACAAGTACGGGCACGGTGTCACGGAGCCCGCGGCGCCAAGGCACCATGGACCGATGCGCGACGACGAGACGACGGTGATCGGTGCACTCGTCCACCGCGCCGTCGACGGCGACGAGCAGGCCACGCACGACCTGCTCGCCCGCGTCCATCCGCTGGCCCTGCGCTACTGCCGCACCCGGCTCTCGCGTCTGCCCGGGGACGCCCGCCATTTCGTCGAGGACCTCGCCCAGGAGGTCTGCGTCGCCGTCCTGCTCGCGCTGCCGCGCTACAAGGACACCGGGCGCCCGTTCGAGGCGTTCGTCTTCGCCATCGCCGCGCACAAGGTCGCGGACCTGCAGCGGGCGGCCATGCGTCACCCCGGCTCCACCGCCGTCCCGTCCGACGAGATGCCGGAACGCGCGGACGACTCGCTCGGTCCGGAGGAACGCGCCCTGCTCAGCAGCGATGCCGCCTGGGCCAAGAAACTTCTCGCCAACCTCCCCGAGAATCAGCGGGAGCTGCTCCTGCTGCGCATCGCGGTGGGCCTGACCGCCGAGGAGACCGGACAGATGCTCGGCATGTCCCCGGGCGCGGTCCGGGTCGCCCAGCACCGCGCGCTGAGCCGGCTGCGGGCGCTGGCGGAGCAGTAGCCGTCACCTGCCCGCGCGGAGCAGTGGCCGTCACCGGCCCGCGGCTTCCGCCGTGATGCCCCCCACACCACGGACCCGCCGCTTCGGTGAACGCGCAGGTCACCGGCCGCGTACGGAGATATGAACGTACGACGGCGTGAACGTGCGACAGCATGAACGTACGAAGCGGGCCGGTCGCCCCTTCCGTGGAATGAGGCGACCGTGCTTCCCGTTAGCATGGACATCCGCACCGAGCAAGGCCATATGGGGAAGGTGTCATGACTGCCAACGTCGACGGAGTGCCCGAGAAATTCGCGACACTCGGGCTGACCTACGACGACGTGCTGCTGCTGCCGGGCCCGTCGGACATGGCTCCCGACGAGATCGACACCGCCTCGTACGTCTCCAAGAACGTGCGGGTCAACATCCCGCTGCTGTCCGCCGCCATGGACAAGGTGACCGAGTCCCGCATGGCGATCGCGATGGCCCGCCAGGGCGGCGTCGGCGTGCTGCACCGCAACCTGTCCATCGAGGACCAGGCCAACCAGGTCGACCTGGTCAAGCGGTCCGAGTCCGGCATGGTGGCCGATCCGATCACCATCCACCCGGACGCCACCCTCGCCGAGGCCGACGCGCTGTGCGCCAAGTTCCGCATCAGCGGTGTGCCGGTCACCGACGGCGCGGGCAAGCTGCTCGGCATCGTCACCAACCGCGACATGGCCTTCGAGAACGACCGCTCCCGCCGGGTGAGCGAGGTCATGACGCCGATGCCGCTGGTCACCGGCAAGGTCGGCATCTCCGGTGTGGACGCCATGGAGCTGCTGCGCCGCCACAAGATCGAGAAGCTGCCGCTCGTCGACGACCACGGTGTTCTCAAGGGCCTCATCACCGTCAAGGACTTCGTCAAGGCCGAGAAGTACCCCCACGCCGCCAAGGACGCCCGGGGGCGCCTGCTGGTCGGAGCCGCGGTCGGCGTCGCCGGTGACGCCTTCGAGCGCGCCCAGGCGTTGATCGAGGCGGGCGTCGACTTCATCGTCGTCGACACCGCGCACGGCCACTCCCGGCTCGTGGGCGACATGGTCGCCAAGATCAAGTCGAACTCCCACGTGGATGTCATCGGCGGCAACATCGCCACCCGTGACGCCGCCCAGGCGCTCATCGACTCCGGAGTGGACGGCATCAAGGTCGGCGTCGGCCCCGGCTCCATCTGCACGACGCGGGTCGTCGCCGGCATCGGCGTCCCCCAGGTGACGGCCATCTACGAGGCGTCGCTCGCCGCCAAGGAGGCCGGGGTCCCGGTCATCGGCGACGGCGGACTGCAGTACTCCGGCGACATCGCCAAGGCCCTGGTCGCGGGCGCCGACACGGTGATGCTGGGCTCGTTGCTCGCGGGCTGCGAGGAGTCGCCGGGCGAGCTGATGTTCATCAACGGCAAGCAGTTCAAGTCGTACCGCGGCATGGGGTCGCTCGGTGCCATGCAGACCCGCGGCGACCGCAAGTCGTTCTCCAAGGACCGCTACTTCCAGGAGGGCGTCGCCTCCGACGAGCAGCTCGTCCCCGAGGGCATCGAGGGCCAGGTGCCCTACCGGGGCCCTCTCTCCTCGGTCGTCCACCAGCTCGTCGGCGGCCTGCGCCAGTCGATGTTCTACGTCGGCGGCCGCACGGTCCCCGAGCTCCAGAGCAACGGCAAGTTCGTCCGGATCACCTCGGCGGGTCTGAAGGAGTCCCACCCGCACGACATCCAGATGACGGTCGAGGCGCCCAACTACAGCCGGCAGTGAGCCCGCGCGCGGGCTCCGCGCGTGTGTGAGACGGCCGAAGGGCGGTCCCGGAAGCTCCGGGGCCGCCCTTGCGCGTACCTGCGCGGGGACGCCGGTGCACCCGTCGGGGATACTGGAAGGCGCTGCAACGCATCAGGGAAAGGCCACAGACGTGACTGAGATCGAGATCGGGCGCGGCAAGCGCGGCCGCCGGGCGTACGCCTTCGACGACATCGCCGTCGTCCCCAGCCGCCGTACGCGGGACCCGAAGGAGGTCTCGATAGCCTGGCAGATCGACGCCTACCGGTTCGAGCTGCCGTTCCTGGCCGCCCCCATGGACTCGGTCGTCTCCCCGGCCACCGCGATCCGGATCGGTGAGCTCGGCGGCCTCGGCGTGCTGAACCTCGAGGGTCTGTGGACGCGGTACGAGGACCCGCAGCCCCTCCTCGACGAGATCGTCGAGCTGCCCGCGGAGAGCGCCAGCCGCCGGCTGCAGGAGATCTACCGGGCGCCCATCAAGGAAGAGCTGATCGGGCAGCGCATCAAGGAGGTGCGCGACTCCGGCGTCGTCACGGCGGCGGCACTGTCCCCGCAGCGCACGGCCCAGTTCTCCAAGGCGGTCGTCGACGCGGGCGTGGACATCTTCGTCATCCGCGGGACGACGGTCTCAGCCGAACACGTGTCCGGTTCCCACGAGCCGCTCAACCTGAAGCAGTTCATCTACGAGCTCGACGTCCCGGTGATCGTCGGTGGCTGCGCCACCTACACCGCGGCCCTGCACCTGATGCGGACGGGTGCGGCGGGCGTCCTGGTCGGTTTCGGCGGCGGCGCCGCGCACACCACGCGCAATGTGCTCGGCATCCAGGTCCCGATGGCCACGGCCGTCGCGGACGTGGCGGCGGCCCGCCGCGACTACATGGACGAGTCCGGCGGCCGGTACGTCCACGTGATCGCTGACGGCGGTGTCGGCTGGTCCGGTGACCTGCCCAAGGCGATCGCGTGCGGCGCCGACTCCGTGATGATGGGTTCCCCGCTCGCCCGCGCGACGGACGCGCCGGGCCGCGGCCACCACTGGGGCATGGAGGCGGTCAACGAGGAGCTGCCGCGCGGCCAGAAGGTCGACCTCGGCACGGTCGGCACCATAGAGGAGGTCCTCACCGGCCCCTCGCGCATCCCGGACGGCTCCATGAACATCTTCGGCGCCCTGCGCCGTGCCATGGCCACGACCGGCTACAGCGAGCTCAAGGAGTTCCAGCGCGTCGAGGTGACGGTGGCGGACTCGCAGCACAAGCGGTGACACCGCGCCGCGCCTGAGCGCGGAAAGGGGCCCGGCCGTCCGAGAGGGGCGGCCGGGCCCCTTTCGCATGCCCAACTGCGGTGCTGGGAGCACGTTTTCGCAGAAGGGGGCGTGCGGTGGTTCGCGGTGAAAACGGGCGGTACGGCGCCGCCGGGACGGTAGCGTCCGTTTCCGGCGCCCCAGTTGTCTGGGTCGCCCTCTTCCAAGGACATCGTTCCGGACCCCGGCCGTCGGGGCCCGGCCCGAGTTCGCACGTGCTGTCCACCGGGTCTCTGGGCAGCGTCGTGGAAGGGGGCGCCCATGGGACGTCACCGCAGGCCCACCCGCTGGGACCGGATCCGTCCTCGGACGGTGCAGTGCCGGAGGAGGTGGATCTTGCGGATTTTTGGATGGTGAGCGGCCACCCCTACGACGATTAGGGGTGGACACTCCGTGAACCATCTTGGAGCCTGCCTCAGTGCCCACTGGGGCGGGCTCCGGCGATCCCACGGTAGCGGCGGTATCGCCCGTGTGCCACCAGCTCCGGAAGCTCGCCGTTCACCCGCGCGCCCCCTTCACAACCGATGTGCCGCCCCTGTGGGTGCCGCCCCGCGCGTGTCGAGGAGAAGCTGGGCCTTGACCGACAGGCCCTGGAGGTCGTACGTGCGGTGCTGCTGGAGCAGGATCGTCAGGTCGGCGTCGGCGACCGCCTCGTAGAGCGAGTCCGCGCGCGGCACGGGGCGGCCGAGCACGTTCCAGGAGTGCACCAGCGGGTCGTGGTAGCTCACGGAGGCGCCGAGCTCCGTCAGCCGTACGGCGATCTCGTGCGCCGGTGCGCCCTCCAGGTCGGCGACGTCCGGCTTGTAGGTGACGCCCAGCAGCAGCACGCGTGCGGCCCGCGCGGACTTGCCGTGTTCGTTGAGGAGCGCGGCGGCGCGCTGGACGACGTACTGCGGCATGTCGTCGTTGACCTGCTGGGCGAGCTCCACCATGCGCAGCGTGCGGCCGGCGGCGACGGCTCCGTGGGGGCCGGTCAGGTCGTCGAGCGGGACGGCGTGGCCGCCGACGCCGGGGCCGGGGCGGAACGCCTGGAAGCCGAACGGCTTGGTCTCCGCGCAGCGCACGACGTCCCACAGGTCGACGCCGAGTTCGTGGCAGAGCACGGCCATCTCGTTGACGAGCGCGATGTTGACGTGCCGGTAGTTGGTCTCCAGAAGTTGCACGGTCTCCGCCTCGCGCGGGCCGCGCGCGCGTACCACCTTGTCGGTGAGGCGGCCGTAGAACGCGGCGGCCGACTCGGTGCAGGCGGGGGTGAGCCCGCCGATCACCTTGGGGGTGTTGGCGGGGGTGAAGCCGCGGTTGCCGGGGTCGACGCGGCTCGGCGAGTACGCGAGGTGGAAGTCGCGGCCGGCCCGCAGTCCGGACCCCTCCTCCAGCAGCGGGCGCAGGAATTCCTCCGTGGTCCCCGGGTACACGGCCGACTCCAGGATCACCGTGGTGTGCGGGCGCAGCCGGGCCGCGAGGGCGCGGGCGGCGGCCTCCACCTGTCCGAGGTCGAGCGCGCCGTCGTCGCCGCGCGGAGTGGGAGGGCAGATGACGGCGGTGCGGACGCGGCCGAGCTCGGCGGGGCCCGAGGTGACGCGGAAGCCGCTCGCGCGCATCCGGCGCAGTTCCGCGGCGGTGAGGGAGCCGGCGTCCGGCCCCGTGCGGTATCCGACGGTGGGAATACCGGCTGTCACAGCGGCCTGGGCCAGGGGCATGCCCAGGTGACCGAGTCCGATGACGGCGAGATCTGCGGGCATGGGGTGGGCCGTCCTTCCCAATAACCGGAGCGGGGCAGGCGCGCAAGCCCAGTGGACAGAATGAGCGAGCGCAATGTCAGACTAGGAGTAAATATGACCGAATTGCTGGATTGGTTCGGCGCGTCTTCATGAGTGTTCCGGTGGGCGCGGGCGTGCTCGGGCGCCGCGCGGGCGGCTTCCGGTGTGCGCGGGTGGCCCGGCGCGCGCGGTTGTCCACAGGCTGAGGGCGGCTGGTGGCCGATGTCCGGCAAGACGGTCAGAATTGCGGGCACGGGGGTTGTGAGCCGGGACTCGCCGGACGGGTGAGGCCGACGCGACGAACAGCGGGAGGCAGCGGTGAGGACAGCGGCACTGGGTCCGGCGCAGCGCGCCGAGGCACTGGCGGGAATGGCCGAGCGCGAGCTGGACGTGCTGGTCGTGGGAGCGGGCGTGGTCGGCGCGGGCACGGCCCTGGACGCTGCAACCCGCGGCCTGTCCACGGGACTGGTCGAGGCCCGTGACTGGGCGTCCGGCACCTCCAGCCGGTCCAGCAAGCTCATCCACGGCGGACTGCGCTATCTGGAGATGCTCGACTTCGCACTGGTGCGCGAGGCGCTGAAGGAGCGTGGACTGCTGCTCGAACGCCTCGCCCCCCACCTGGTCAAACCGGTCCCGTTCCTCTACCCCCTTCAGCACAAGGGCTGGGAGCGGCTGTACGCGGGCTCGGGCGTCGCACTCTACGACGCCATGTCGATGGCCCGGAGCCATGGCCGCGGCCTGCCCGGACACCGTCACCTGACCCGCCGCCATGCCCTGCGCGTGGCTCCCTGCCTGAAGAAGGACGCCCTGGTCGGCGCGTTGCAGTATTACGACGCGCAGATGGACGACGCCCGTTACGTCGCCACCCTGGTGCGCACCGCCGCCTCCTACGGCGCCCGGGTCGCCAACCGCGCGCGCGTCACCGGGTTCCTGCGCGAGGGCGAGCGTGTCGTCGGCGCCCGCGTGCAGGACGTCGAGGGCGGCGGGGAGTACGAGGTGCGCGCCAAGCAGGTCGTCAACGCGACCGGGGTGTGGACCGACGACACCCAGGCGATGGTCGGCGAGCGCGGCCAGTTCCACGTGCGGGCCTCCAAGGGTATCCATCTGGTCGTGCCCAAGGACCGCATCCACTCCACCACCGGGCTCATCCTGCGCACCGAGAAGTCCGTCCTGTTCGTGATCCCCTGGGGGCGGCACTGGATCGTCGGCACCACCGACACCGACTGGGACCTGGACAAGGCCCACCCGGCGGCCTCCAGCGCCGACATCGACTACCTGCTCGAACACGTCAACTCCGTGCTCGCGGTGCCCCTCACCCGGGACGACGTCCAGGGCGTGTACGCGGGGCTGCGCCCACTGCTCGCCGGGGAGTCGGACGCCACCAGCAAACTCTCCCGCGAGCACACGGTCGCCCACCCGGTGCCGGGTCTCGTGGTCGTCGCGGGCGGCAAGTACACGACGTACCGGGTCATGGCCAAGGACGCGGTGGACGAGGCGGTGCACGGCCTGGACCAGCGGGTCGCGGACTGCGTCACCGAGGACGTTCCGCTGCTCGGTGCCGAGGGCTACCGGGCGCTGTGGAACACGCGGGCGCGCACCGCCGCGCGGACCGGCCTGCACGTGGTGCGGCTCGAACACCTGCTGAACCGTTACGGCTCACTCACCCAGGAGGTCCTCGACCTGATCGTGGAGGACCCCTCGCTCGGCGCGCCGCTCCCGGGCGCCGACGACTACCTGCGCGCCGAGGTCGTCTACGCCGCCTCGCACGAGGGCGCCCGGCACCTGGACGACGTCCTGACCCGGCGCACCCGCATCTCCATCGAGACCTTCGACCGCGGGACGCGCAGCGCCCGGGAGGCCGCGCGTCTGATGGCGCCGGTACTGGGCTGGGACGAGGACCGGATCGAGCGCGAGGTCCAGCACTACGAGAAGCGCGTCGAGGCCGAGCGCGAGTCGCAGCGCCAGCCGGACGACCTGACGGCCGACGCGGCACGGCTGGGTGCGCCGGACATCGTGCCGCTGTAGCCGGCGGTCTCGCTGGTTCCCCGCTTCTCCGTCTCCCGGCCTGGCCGCTTCGCCGTTTCCCCGCTGCGCTGTTTCACTCGAACGGGTGGCCCGAGGTGGGATCTCCGTTCGGAACCCGGTCGTTCTACGGGGTGCGGGCGCAGAACCCGGCCGACAGCAGGTCCCGCTCGAGGCCGGAGTCGGCGAACGCGTCCGTGTTCACACGGTAGGTGAGTACACGGCGACCGTCGACGGTGGCCGCGGTGCGCACGTAGCTGCCCGGTATCCGGCCGGAGTGTCCCCACACGGTCGTCCCGCACGGAAGGGTCACCGGATAAATGCCCGCGCCGTACACGCCTTGTGCGGCACGGGTGTCGAGCATCTCGTGCAGCCAGTGCGGGGGCAGCAGTTCACCGCCGAGCAGGGCCGCGTAGAAGCGGCCGAGGTCGGCGAGTGTGGTCACCAGCTCACCCGCCGCGCCGGCCACGCGCGGGTCGAGCGCGGTGACGTCGGACCCGTCGGCGGCGTAGGCCCGGCCGTGCGGGGAGGGAAGAGTGGTGCGGGAGCCCGGGAAGGAGGTGCCCGTCAGACGCAGGGGGGTGAGGATGCGGCGCTCGGCCTCGGCCGCGTACGAGTGCCCGGTCACCTGCCGCACGACCATGCCGAGCAGTACGTAGTTGGTGTTGGAGTACGAGTAGCGGCCCGGCGCCGCGGGGGAGTGGGTGAGAGCGAGACGCACGGCCTCGCGCGGGGGCAGGGGTACCCGGCCCCTGGTGTCCGCGGTGAAGTCGGCCAGGCCGCTGGTCTGCGTGAGCAGGGAACGCAGGGTGAGGGCGTTGCCGTCGTTGCCGTGTCCGTGCACCAGCCCGGGCAGATGGTCCTCGACGGAGTCCGACAGCGACAGACGGTGCTCGGCGGCGAGTTGGAGGACGACGGTGGCCAGGAAGGTCTTGGTGACGTTGCCGGCCCGGAAGTGGTCGGAGAGACGGAGACCGCCCCCGCCTCCGTTTCCCGCCCTGCCTCCGTGTCCGCCCTCGGCCCTGGCACCGCCGTCCCTGGCGTCGGCATCGCCGTCGGTGTCCTCCTCGGCCGCGGTGGGCGTCGAGTCGTCTTCCGCGTGGGCGAAGTGAGAACCCGTCGGGCCCTGAGTGAGGAGCGCGCCGGCGGGAACTCCCGTACGAGAGACCAGAATCGACAGGACGGTGTCCGTCGCCGGCCTTCCCCGAACCCCGGGGACGGTCGGTGCCGCGGGGTCGTGGGGGGCGAGCGCGAGCAGGGGGAGGCTCATGGCCACGGCCACCAGGGAGTGGCGGACCCGGCGAAGCGGCATCGGCGTCCTCGTTTCGTCACCGCACATCATGGAGGGAGGCAGGTCGTCCGTGTGCGCCAGGTGGTGGGAGCGCGCCCGCTCCGGGCGGAGGTCCGGCCGTGGGCGCCGCGCGCCCGGGCCGGGCCGTCGTACGGGCACCCTGGGCGTGGGACGGTCCGTGGGTGAGGGACAATGAAGGCTCTGTCAGGGCGGGTTGCATGAGGGGACGCATGTCGGAGGCGGAGCGGGCGGGGTCATCCCGTCAGGACAAGAGCGGACGTCTCCTCGCCGGGCGGTACCGGCTGGGAGGGGTCCTCGGCCGCGGCGGCATGGGCACGGTGTGGCGGGCCGAGGACGAAACCCTCGGCCGCACGGTCGCCGTCAAGGAGCTGCGGTTCCCGTCGAGCATCGACGAGGAGGAGAAACGCCGGCTGATCACGCGCACGCTGCGCGAGGCGAAGGCGATCGCGCGGATCCGCAACACGGGTGCGGTGACGGTCTTCGACGTCGTGCAGGAGGACGACCGGCCCTGGATCGTCATGGAGTTGATCGAGGGCAAGTCCCTGGCCGAGGCCATCCGCGAGGACGGCGTGCTCGAGCCCAGGCGCGCCGCCGAGGTGGGGCTCGCCGTCCTGGACGTGCTGAGGGCCGCGCACAGCGAGGGCATCCTGCACCGTGACGTGAAGCCGTCCAACGTGCTGATCAGCGACGACGGCCGAGTGGTGCTGACCGACTTCGGTATCGCCCAGGTCGAGGGCGACCCGTCCATCACCTCGACCGGCATGCTCGTCGGTGCCCCCTCCTACATCTCCCCGGAGCGGGCGCGCGGGCACAAGCCGGGGCCGGCGGCCGACCTGTGGTCGCTCGGCGGGCTGATCTACGCGTCGGTGGAGGGCGTACCGCCGTACGACAAGGGCTCGGCGATCGCCACCCTGACCGCGGTCATGACGGAACCTGTCGAGGAACCCAAGAACGCGGGCCCGCTGCGCGGCGTCATCTTCGGGCTGCTCGCCAAGGACCCCGAGCAGCGGCTGGACGACGCGGGTGCCCGGGCGATGCTCAACGAGGTGATCAACGCCGCCGATCCCAAGGACTCCGGTCCGGAACCGGTGGACGCCACCCGGGTGGTCGCGCTGCCGCCGGTGCCCGAGGAAGGTGCGGGCACCACCGGCAGGCGGGGCGAGGAGGCGGGCGACAAGCTGCGCGGGGCGCTGCGTTCCGTGCGCAAGGCCGCGGGTGCCGCGACCGCTTCGGTGACCGCCCGCTCCAAGCGGGGCGGTGCGGAGGCGCCCGCCAAGAGCGCGGCCACGCCCGTCACGGAGAAGGAACCGGGCACCACGGGGGCCGGCAGGGCAGCCGCCGGAGCATCGGCCGCCGCGGGGGCGGCGGTGACGTCGGATGCCGCGGGCACCTCCGGGACACCGGCCGCTGCCTCGTCCTCCTCTCCGTCGTCCTCCCCTTCCTCGGCCTCTTCTTCCGGCTCTTCGCCCTCCTCGGCCTCGGCCTCTTCCTCGGTTCCGTCCTCGGCCTCGTCTTCTTCCGCTGCCTCTGCGGGAGCGGCGTCGGAGAAGACCGCGGTTGTCGCGTCGAACTCCGGTACGGCGAAAACCGGTTCGGGTTGGCCCGTGGTGCCGGAGCCGGACCGGCCGCGGCGGCCCGCGTCGCCGCCCCGGGCGCCGCTCACCGATGTGGTGCCGAAGCGGGCGCTGGTGGTCGCCGCCGTGGTCGTGGTGCTCGCCGTGCTCGGCACGGTGTTCGCGCTGACGCTGGGTGACGACGGCAAGGGCGACAAGGGCACCGACAGCAAGGCGGACCCGTCCCGGACGGCGAGCAGCGGCGGCTCCGGCAAGAGCGGCAGCAACAGCGGCAGCGGCGGCAAGGGCAGCGGCTCCGGCAGCGACGACAGCAAGAAGAACGGCGGAGGGGCGCGGACGGACGGATCCGGGAACGGCTCCGGGGACACGGATGACAGTGACGAGGGGGACGGGTCCTCCTCCGGTTCCTCGGACTCGTCGTCGAACGGTTCCTCGGGGTCGTCCGGATCCTCCGGCGACGGCGCCAGGGCGACCACGTACAAGAGCGCGCAGGGCTTTTCCATCGGGCTGCCCAAGGGGTGGAAATACACGAAGACCGACTCGGCCGGGGCACGTTTCACCGGCCCCGACGGGCAGCGGCTGCTGATCGCCTGGACCTCCACCCCGAAGAACGACCCGGTGGCGGACTGGAAGAACCAGGAGCGCTACATGACCCGCGCGCAGTACCACCGCATCCGAATAGAGCAGGTGGGCTACCGCGGCTGGAACGCGGCCGACTGGGAGTTCACCTACTCCGACGACGGGACGATGTACCGGGTGATCGACCGGGGCTTCGTCGTCAACGACCATCAGGGCTACGCGCTGATGTACTCGGCGAAGTCGGCCGAGTGGAAGAGCGACCTGCGCAAGGACACCTGGAAGACCCTGAACAACACGTTCGAGCCCAAGTCGTGACATGACGTCATGTCGCCGCCCGAGTCGTCATCTGTCGTCACGAGGGGTGACAGGACGACCGGGTCGGCGTTACGTTCCGTACGGTTCTGCGGCGGCGAGATGTCATATCCCTCCATGCGGGTTGCCTACGGCACGTATCGTGAGTCGTTGCGAACCGTACGCATCCACAACGGGGCGCAAGGCGAACGGAATTGACCAGCCGGACGGCCGGGGGAGGCATCGTGGACGAGTACGCGGGACGGGTCCTCGCCGACCGTTACCGCCTGCCGCTGCCGGCCGCCGAGGACGAGTTCGCGGACGGGCGCGCCTTCGACACCTACAGCGGGCAGGAAGTCCTCATCCGGCAGGTGCCGCTGCCGGAGGTCGTCGAGGCGGAGGTGCTCGACGCGGACGGCCTGCCGGACGGCTTCGTGGCACGTGACGCCGGGACGCGCGGTCACGGCGGTCGGGGGGCCACGCGCAGGCCCGCCGATCCGGCGGTGCGGCGCGCGATCGAGGCGGCGCAGGCCGCCGCGCGGATCCCCGACCACCCCCGTCTCGACCAGGTCTTCGACGTGTTCGCCGAGGGCGGTTCGCTGTGGGTCGTCAGCGAGCTGGTGCCCGCGCGGCCGCTGGCCGCGCTCCTCACCGAGCAGCCCCTGACGCCCTACCGCGCGGCCGAGATCGCCTCCGACGTCCTGATGGCCCTGCGGGTACTGCACGCGCACGGCTGGGTGCACCGCAACATCACCGCGCGGACGGTGCTGGTCTGCGACGACGGCCGGGTGATGCTCACCGGCCTCGCGGTCGGCGCCGCGGAGGAGGCACTGAGCGGCTACAACCCCGTGCCGCCGCCGGACGCCGAGCCCGGCCCCGACGGCGCGGCGGAGGGGGACGCCGGCGCGCCCGGTGCCGTGCCGGACACCTTCCGGGGGCCCGCCGTCGGGCCGGGGACACCGTCGGCCCCCGCGCAGGTGCCGGGCGCGCCGAACGCCTGGCGGGCCGTCTCGGGAGCCCGCCGCGCCGGTCACGGCGGGCCCGGTGGCCCCGGCGACCCCGCCGCACGCCCCGGGGCGCGCGGCACCGTGGGGGCCGCCGGAGGGATGGTCAGCGCACCGGCCGGGGGTGCCCTCGGGGCGATGGCCGGCGGCATGAGCGCGGCGGACGCCGAGGAGGCGCGCCGCGCGGCGCTCGAAGCCCGGTCCAACGGCGCGGTGACACCGCAGGGCGGCTCCGGGGGCGCACCGGCCCCCGGCCCCCGGGCGCTGGAGACCGGGGACGACGTGCGGGCGGCACGGGCGGGTGCGATCGCCGCCTACCGGGCGGGTGCGCGGGCCGCCGCGCGCGTGCAGGAGGAGGAGCGCAACAGCCGGGCGGCGCTCCCCGCGCCGCGCCCGGCGAACAGTCTTCCGCCCGGCCGTCCGACGCCCGGGGACGGTACGCCAGGCGCTCATGGCGGTCCGGAGGGCGCGGGAACGGCGGGGGCGCCGGGGCAGGATCCCGCGTACGGGGTGGAACAGGCGCCCGGATCGGTACCCGGCCGGATCGCCGACCCGTACGGCGTCCTGGGCGGGCCCGGCGCGTACGGCGCGGGAGGGCCGCAGGTCCGCAGCGGTCCGGGAACTCATGGCGGTCCGGGAACTCATGGCGGTCCGGGAACTCATGGCGGTCCGGGAACCCATGGCGGTCCGGGAACTCATGGCGGTCCGGGAACCCATGGCGGTCCGGCGATCCCGGGCGGTCCGGGAATGCCCGGAGGCCGGGCGATCCCGGGTGGCGGCCCCGTCCGCACGGGTGAGCCGTCCGGCCCGGCCGTTCCGCGCGTTCCCGGCCTTCCCGACGCTCACATGCCCGGCGTGCCCGGCGTGCCCGGTGTGCCCGGTGTTCCTGGTGTTCCGGCGGCCCGGGGAGGCACAGGCGGGTACGGCACCCCGGACGGACGGTCGCCCTACGGAACCGGCGTGGAGGGCCCGGCGGCCCCCGGTGCGGCCACCCACGCGCCACGCGCCCACGGCGGCACCCGGGGAGCGGACCAGTACGGCGTCCCCGCTGTTCAGGAGGCGTCCGCCGCGCCCTGGGGGCGGAGTGTGCCCGGGCGAGTTCCCCAGCGGGGGCCCGGCAGCGCGCTGGAGGCGGAGCGCGCCCGGCAGGCGCGGATGGCGCTGGTCGGGCCCGTCACCGAGCGCTGGGCGCCCGAGCAGGCCGGCCCCGTGCACGAGAACTGGCAGCTCGCCGCACCCATCGGCCCCGCCACCGACCTGTGGGCGCTCGGCGCGCTGCTGTTCCGCTCGGTCCAGGGCCACGCCCCGTACCCCGAGGAGAACACCGCCGAACTGGTGCAGCTCGTGTGCGCGGAACCGCCCGCCTTCGCCGAGGAGTGCGGGCCGCTGCGGCCGGTCGTGGAGTCACTGCTGCGTCAGGACCCCACCGAGCGCCCCGATTTCGAGGAGCTGCGCGGCTGGCTGCGCTCGCTCGTACGCTCGGCGCCCGAGCCGGAGGCCGGCGCGCACGTCGTGTCCGCGCCCCCGGTCGACACCCGGCGGCTGCCCATCGTGCGGCGACGCGGCGAACTCGTCCGGCGCCGCAGGGCCGGGCTGCCCGTCGCCACCCGGGCCCGCCACCGGGGCGCCCGGGCAGGCCGCCCCCGCCGGCTCGGGCGGACCCTGCTCGTGCTGATACTGCTGGCGATGGCCGCGGCGGTGGCGTACGCCATGGTGTTCCTGCCGAAGGGCGAGGCGCGCGACGACGGCGCGGGCGCCGCTCGTACGGGAGCCACCGACGGGGCCGGCTCCGCTCCCGCACCCTCACAGAGGGCGAAGGAGAAGGGCGGCGGCTCCGCGTCCCCCGACGCGGGGAAGAGCACCCCGGGGTCCGCCGACGACGACTCGCAGGCCCGGAGCGACGGCGGCTCCGGCGTGGCCCAGGGCTTCACCCTGCGCAAGGACAGCGAGGGCTTCCAGGTCGCCGTCGCCAACGGCTGGGACCGGTCGGGCAGGAACGGCAGCGGCCAGGTCGTGTACTCCCACGGCGAGTTCGAGCTGATCGTCGTACCGGGCCGGGACAGCACGAGCAAGTACGGCACCGACCTGCTGACGTACCAGCGGGAGAAGGAGCCGGAGACGCAGCCGTTCCGGGACTCGACCTGGGCGACGTCCACCGGCATGCGCCGGGTCGACGTGGGCGGACGGACCATGGCGGAGGGCCAGTTCACCTGGACGGACGGCGGCAAGGAGCTGTACGTGCGCAATCTCGTGCTGCTGATCGGCAACCGCTATCACGTGGTCCAGGTACGCGGCCCGGAGGCCGAGCGCGACGAGGTCACCCGCCTCTACGAACAGGCCGGACAGACGTACCGGCCCACCGGCTGACGAGCGCGTGGCCCGGAGCCCGGAGCGGACGGGCCCGAACCGGAAGTGACGGAAACGGCCCGGAGGCGACGAGGCTCCCGGGCGCATGGCGGGTGATCGGGTGTTATGTCGTCACTCGCGCCTCTGACGTCACACCAGATCCCCAAATCCCAAGCGTCACAGTGTCGTTTCCGTACCACCCCCCTGGTTCCCAGCATGGGGGCGGATCCTTACGCTGGTTGTGTCAAGACCATTGCGGGGAAACGTGAATCAGATGCAGGGCCTGCTTCTCGCGGGCCGCTACCGGCTCGTCGACCCGATCGGCAGCGGGGGCATGGGCCGCGTATGGCGTGCCCGGGACGAGGTGCTCCACCGGTCGGTCGCCATCAAGGAACTGACGGCCGCGCTCTACGTCACCGACAGTGACCGTGCGGTACTGCTGGCGCGAACCCAGACCGAGGCGCGGGCGGCCGCGCGGATCAACCACTCGGCCGTCGTCACGGTGCACGACGTGCTGGAGCACGACAACCGGCCGTGGATCGTCATGGAACTGGTCGAGGGCGGCTCGCTCGCCGATGCCGTCCGGGACCGGGAGCGGCTGGAGCCGGCGGAGGCCGCGCGGATCGGGTTGTGGGTGCTGCGCGCCCTGGGCGCCGCGCACGCCGCGGGCGTCGTGCACCGTGACGTCAAGCCCGGCAACGTCCTGCTCGCCACCGACGGGCGGGTGCTGCTGACCGACTTCGGCATCGCCCAGGTGGAGGGCGACACGACCATCACCCGCACCGGGGAGATCGTCGGCTCGGTCGACTACCTGGCCCCCGAGCGCGTGCGTGGCCAGGACCCCGGTCCCGCCTCCGACCTGTGGGCGCTCGGCGCCACGCTGTACACGGCGGTGGAGGGCCGCTCGCCGTTCCGGCGCACCTCGCCGCTGACCACCATGCAGGCGGTCGTGGACGAGGAGCCCTCCCAGCCGCGGTACGCGGGACCCGCGCTCGGTCCGGTGATCGAGGCGTTCCTGCGCAAGGACCCGGCGGCGAGGCCGAGTGCGGCCGAGGCCGAACAGATGCTCGCCGAGGCGGCGGAGGGCCGCCGCCCGCGCACGGCGCAGGCGTACGTCCCGACACGGCACGTCGATCTGGCGGGGGGACCGGCCGCAGGGACGGCCGGTGGGAGCGCCGCGGACGGTGACCGGCCGGACGGCGGCGCCGGGACGGACCGGCAGCGGACGGCCGGGGAGACCGACCGGCAGCGGGCCGCGGGGACGGGGTCGGGCGGCGGTCCGGAGGGGGCGGCGGCCACGCACGCGCCCACCGTCGTCCACGCCACCACGGCGGCCACGGCCGTCACCGACGCCTCCGGCGGTCCGGCCGCGGGCCACCCGGCCGTGGACGGGTACGCGGCCACGCCGGTGCCCGGACGCGCCACTGTCGGCACGCACATATCCGGCGCGCCCGGCGGGTGGCCGAGCGCCCCCGGCCACCCGGCCACGCCCCCCTTCGGCGCCACGACCCACCAGCCGCATCCGGCGTCCGCGGGCGCCGCGGGCCGACCGCGCCGTCGCGGCCCTACGGTCGCGCTCGTCCTGGCGTTCGCCGTCCTCGTCGGTGGCGGTGGCGCGCTGGCCTGGAACCAGTTGGGGAACGGCGGCCCGGACGGCCGCAGGAACGACACCTCCCCGACCGATGCGGCCACCGTCTCCTCGTCCCCGTCCGGCGCCGACGAGGCGTCCGGGGCGGTCCCCGAGGGCTGGCAGCGCGTCGACGACCCGCTCGGGTTCAGCGTCGTCGTCCCGCAGGGCTGGAAGCGCAAGGTGACGGGCAGTCAGATCGACTACACGCCCGACGGGGGCAGGCACTTCCTGCGCATCGCCGTCGACGACTCCCCGGACTTCGACACCGCTTACGGCCATCTCGCGGACCTGGAACAGCAGTTGAAGCGGCTGGCCGACTATCGGCGGGTCAGTCTCAACTCCAACATCTACCGCGACTGCCAGGGCGCGTTGTGGGACTTCACCTGGACCGCGGTCCCCAAGGACGGACCGTTCCCCGGTGAGCGACGGGCCATCGAACAGTCGTACATCAGCCGGGACGGAGTCGAGTACGCGATCTACTTCTCCTCGCCCGCAGCCGACTGGGACACCGCGCGGAAGCAGTTCGACACGGTGCTGCGCGGGTGGCGTCCACCGGCGAAGGGCTGACAGGAGGGCGGCCGGCCGCCGAGCGGAGGGGCGGCCGGCAGGGGCCGTCGTGCGCCCCTGAAGTCCACCGTTCGTGCTGCCGCACGCCCCTGCCCGGGTAGGTCACTTGTCGGCCAGCCCCGTCCCGTCGCCCGGGGCGGCGGCGGTGGGGTGCGGCATGATGGGGCGCATGGGGTCCGAGGGGGAGAACGTCCGTGTGATCGCGGGCCGTTACCGGCTTCGGGACAGGCTCGGGCGCGGCGGAATGGGCGTCGTCTGGCGCGCCACCGACCAACTGCTCGGCCGCGACGTGGCGGTCAAGGAACTCCCCTTCGACGGCTCGCTCTCCGCGGAGGAGGCCCGCGCCCGGCGCGACCGTACGCTGCGGGAGGCGCGCGCGGTCGCGCAGTTGCACCATCCGCACATCATCGTCGTCCATGACGTCGTGGAGGACGACGAACGCCCGTACATCGTCATGGAACTGATCGACGGCGGATCGCTGGCCGAGCGCATCGCGGCGGACGGCCCGCTCGAGGTGCGCGAGGCCGCGCGCATCGGCGTCGACCTGCTCGGCGCGCTGCGCCGGGCGCACGAGGCCGGGGTGCTGCACCGCGATCTGAAACCCGCCAATGTGCTGCTGGAGAGCGGAACCGACCGGGTCGTCCTCACGGACTTCGGCATCGCGCAGGTCGCGGGAGCGACGACGCTGACCGAGACGGGCTCCTTCGTCGGGTCGCCCGAGTACACCGCGCCCGAACGGATGTCCGGGGCCCGGACGGGGCCGGAGTCCGATCTGTGGTCGCTCGGCGCGCTGCTGTGCGCGGCGCTGAGCGGCGAGTCGCCGTTCCGCCGGGACTCCCTGGGCGAGGTGCTGCACGCCGTCGTGCTCGACGAGATCCGGCCACCGGCGGGGGTGGGCCCGCTGCTGCCCGTCGTACGGGGACTGCTCGACCGCGACCCCGAGCGGCGCATGGACGCGGCCGAGGCGGAGCGGCTGCTGCGGGAGGTGTACGAGACGGGGCGGGCGCCGCGCGGGACGGGGCACCCGGCGCGTGGGGCGAGGGGGCGCTCACCGCTCGGCTCGTATCTGACGCGCACGCCCACGTACACCCCGACACAACGGAACGTGCCGCACGCGCCCGACGGCACGCCGTCGGTGCCGTCGGGCCCGCCTTTTGCCGCCCCGGGACGGCCCGGCCGGTACTCGCGGTACTCGACCCGGAGCCTGATGCTGGCGGCGGCGCTGGTCGCCGCCTTGGCGGGCGCGGGCGTCACGGCGGCGGCACTGCTGGTGCACGGGGACGGCGACGGGGGCGGGGAACCCGGCCCTCCGGGGCCGGCGGCCTCGGTGACCGCGACGCGGCCGACGTCCGCGACGGCGTCCGGGGCGACCCCCACGCAGGCGCCCAGGGGCACCGCCACCTCGGCGTCCGCCCCGGCCAACGGCCCGACCGCCTCCCCGGCCGCCGGGCACCGTGCCCCTTCCGGCTACCGGACCGTGCGCGACCCGGACGGCTTCTCGCTCGCCGTACCGGACGGCTTCACGCGCCGGCCACAGGGCGAGCGTGTGTTCTACATGTCGTCGGGGATGCGTTTCCGCATCGGCATCAAGGTCGCCGACCCCGACCCGGGCGGCCCGCTCGCGGTGATGCGCGGGGCGCACGCCGAGGGCCCGTCCACCAACCCCGGCTACCGCGGCGGCCGTGTCACGCGCACCGTGCACGACGGGCACCCGGCGGCACTGTGGGAGTTCACCTGGAACGGCTTCGACACAGGGGCCGAGGGCCCCCGGCACACCTACGACCAGTGCTGGGACGAGGGCGGCCGGATGTACGACGTGTGGGTGTCGGCGCCGGTCGGGAGGGCGCGGGAGGCCAAGGAGTACTTCGACGTCGCGGTGGACACCTTCACGGCGGGCGAGGTCACAGGTGGGTGACCGGTTCCGACCGGGTGTGGTGCCCGCCCCCGCTCGCGCGCTAAGCATGGGACATGAACGACAACGGGGGAGCCCCGCAGGGGCCGGACGAACCGACGAGCTACGCGCTGCAGCCGCCGCGGGCGCAGATGCCGCACCCGGGCAACCCCTACGCGGCCCCGCAGCCGGAGAGGGCTCCGCAGCCGGAACGGACCCCGCAGCCGGAACGGACCCCGCAGCCCAGCTCGGCCGGGCAGCCGCGGGCCCACCCCCACCCCCCGCTGCACCCCCACCCTGATTCGCACCGGGCGACGGCGGCCGGGCACCCCGCGCCGGTGCCGGCGCAGCCCGGTGGTCCCGGCGCCTCGCAGCCGCCCGCATCCGCGACCCCCGCCGTTCCCGCCCCGCAACCGCAGGCCGACCCCGGCGCGGGGCGTCTCGTCGCCGGCCGTTACCGCCTCCTCTCCCGGCTCGGCCACGGCGGCATGGGCACGGTGTGGCGGGCCGAGGACGAGACGGTGGACCGGGAGGTCGCGGTGAAGGAGCCGCGTGTCCCCGACCACCTCACCGAACAGGACCGCGCCACCGCCTTCGAACGCATGCGCCGCGAGGCCCGCGCCGCCGCCCGCCTCGACCACCCGGCGGTGGTGACCGTGCACGACGTGGCGGTGGAGGACGGCAGGCCCTGGATCGTGATGGAGCTGGTCCACGGCCGCAGCCTGGGCGACGCCCTCCAGGAGGGCACCCTCGACACGCGCGAGGCGGCCCGCATCGCCCTGGAGGTGCTGGGCGCGCTGCGGGCCGCGCACGCGGCGGGCGTGCTGCACCGCGACGTGAAGCCGGACAATGTGCTGCTCGGCCGCCACGACCGGGTGGTGCTCACCGACTTCGGCATCGCCCAGACCGAGGGCGAGACGAGGCTGACGGACACCGGCGGGTTCGTCGGCTCGCCCGAGTACATCGCGCCGGAGCGGGTGCTGGGCCGGCGCCCGGGCCCCGCCGCCGACCTGTGGTCGCTGGGCGTCCTGCTGTACGCGGCGACGGAGGGCGTCTCCCCGTTCCGCCGCAGCAACACGCCTGCGACGCTCCAGGCGGTCCTCAACGCCACGCCCGCCCCGCCGGCCGCGGCGCGGGGGCCGCTGGCGGAGCTGATCAATGCCCTGCTGCAGAAGGATCCGGCGCACCGCCCGGACGAGCCCCGGGTCCGCGCCCTGCTGGAACAGGCGGTGGCCCCGCCGCCACTCCAGGCGCCCACCCAGGTGGTGACCGTGCCGTCCGTCGCCGACGGCGGAGGTGTCCGCATCGGCCGCAGGGCGCGGCGGATCGGTCTCGGCGCGCTGGGCGCGACCCTCGTCGCGGCGGCGGTGGCCACGTACCTGGTCGTCGCGGACCCGTTCGCCGGCTCCCTCCCGGACGGCTGGAGCAAGCATCACCTCACCGACCTCGGCGCGACGCTGCCGGCCCCGGCGGCGTACCGCGCGAGCAGGCCGGACGCCGACGAGTCCGACAAGAACTGGGTGGCGTACAGCGACCCGAGCGGTGCGATCACCCTCTTGTTGCATGTGGCCCGCAAGTCCCAGGACACCGGCCACGAGATCAAGTCCTCCGCCGCGGCGGAGATGTACGCGGAGAACGACGACTTCAGGGCGAGCGGCGACTACACCCGCGACATGCCCGCCAACCCGCATACGGCCCCCGACGGCAAGGCGACCTTCCACGGCAGTCCGGCGGCCGGGAACACGCTCACCTACACCACCACGGACAGCACCGACCCCGTACCCCGCGAGGAACGGCTCTTCTACTACAGGACCTCGGCGGGAGACATGTACGAGGTCTCGATCAGCTACCCGGGCAAGGGCGACTTCACGGCCAGGGGCCGCGAGGTCGCCCGCACGACCCTGGCCAACCTGGGCATCGACAAGCCCTGATCCGGGTGCGCGGTTGCCGCACTGGGGCTCGCGTCACTGACCGGCGTGGCCGGGGCGGCCGACGACGAAGAGGAGCCGAGGTCCTGGTCGTCTCCTCGCGGCAGTACCCGGACGACGAGTACTGGTACGACGGCGTCGGCCGTGCCCCTGGGAGCGGATCAGGCCGTGGGCACGGCCGGGGCGAGCGCGCCTTCGCCGGTGGGGCCGGAGCAGGTCACCGACCGTCGACGAACAGTTCCTCGCTGGTGCCGGCCGTGACCGCGCGGTCGAACCAGGTGTCCAGGGTGTCCAGGTCGGCGCAGGCGGCGATGCGTTCGCGGTCGGTGTCGGGGATGTCGATGCCGCGTACGTCGAGGATGCGGAGGATGGCTTCGACACGGTCCTTGATACGGGTGTCGATGCGGGTTTCCTCGATGAGGGTGCCGCTGCCGGGGAAGCGGCTGGTCCAGGTGGCCATCAAGTTCCTCCAGAGTGCGCGGGCCGGGGTGTCTCCCAGGCCGATCTCGGTGTACTCCGCCCAGTCCTGCGCGGTCTCGCCGCGGACGTCGGCCAGGGATAGCTTCCGCTGTCCGCGGTGTCGAAGCGGAAGAGGGTGTCCACGCGGCGGTCCAGCGGCTTGATCTCGGTGAGATCGGTGTCCAGGGGCTGGATCGCGGTGGGTTCGGGGAAGGGGATGCCGGCCCGGGGGAGGGCCCGGGCGAACAGCTCCGGGTCCTCCCTGAAGATCCGGTGCATCGCCTCGTGCGGTGAGCTGACCATGTGACGGAACGTAGAAGATCGCGTGCGGTGGGGAGCGATCTTCCGGTTCGGTTCAGCCGTACGGGTGACTATGCCGCTGGATTATGCGGGGCGCGGGGAGCGGAGAGTGGATATCAGGGCGGCGAGCTGTGTCGCGCCGGTGGTGAGGACGGCGTCCGGTTCGTCGCTCTCGCGGAGGAGAACGGTGCCGGTGGGGGAGGCGGCGAGGTAGACGCAGGAGGATGCCTCCTCGCTGTACGTGGACTTCTGCCAGTCGAGTTCGGTCACGGGTTCACTTTCAGGTGTCTTGGGTGATGCGCCGGATGAGGTCACGGGAAGCGTCGGGTTCCAGCGTGGCCTGCTCCATACGGTCCAGGATGAGACGGTACTTGGACAACTGTGCGACGGAATGGATGAGTTCGCTGCCGTGGGCCGCGTCGAGTTGTGCCGTGTCGAGTTCGGGAACCGGGCCGTAGGCATAATCCAGCCCGTGTCCGACGGTCGGGAATGTCGTGCCGCCGAAGGGGATCACCCGGAGGGAGACGTACGGTCGCTCACTCATCTCGATGAGATGGTCCAACTGGGCGCGAGCCACCTCACTGCCACCGAAGCGCATGCGCAGGGCCGCCTCATGGATGATCGCCGTGTACTGGTGAGGCTGCTCGCGGTACAGAACTGCCTGGCGCTTGATGCGGTGGGAGATGCGGTACTCGACCTCGTGCGGCCGTAGTGCCGGGACCACCTGCCGGAAGAGGGTGCGGGCGTGCTCCGGCGTCTGGAGCAGCCCGGGAATGTTGATGACCTGCGCCACGCGTAGGGCGGTGGCGTGATGTTCCATCTCCGCGAGGTCCAGGAAGCGCGGCGGGAGCACGTCCCGGTACTCCTCCCACCAGCCGCGTTCCCGATGGGTCGCCATGGCCACGAGAGCATCGACAAGGGACTCGTCGGTGCAGTCGTAATTGTGGGCGAGAGTGCGAATGCGCTGCTCACTGAGGCCGAAGCGGCCTGTCTCGATGTTGCTGATGCGTGCCTGATTGGCGCCGATCATCTCGCCGGCCTCGCGTGCGGTCAGGCCCGCTCGTTCTCGCAGCTTGCGTAGCTCGACGCCGAGACGGATCTGTCGTGCCGTAGGTGTCTGCCGTGGCGGCATGGTTTTCCGTTCCTCGATCAACCTTGCGCAGAGTCACCCACCTGGATGGAACGTCGCATGGATGCGTCGATTTGGTAGCAACCATTCTACTGCCCGCTCTACGGTGAAACCCAAGACGCTCACCCGCCCCCGGTAAGCCGGAAGCGCACCGCGCCCTACATGCGTGCGCGGCGCTGCCACCGCCCGGACGGGCCGATAAGTGGGCCAAGTTCACCTACCGCAGGAGTCGTTCATGGTCACCGTAGCGCCGCCGAGGAGCGAAGTGTCCCCGAGTTGGGCATACGCGCTCCACCTGCCCCGCGACGCCCGCGCCGTGCGCATCGCGCGTGTCACTCTGCGGGCCGTGCTCGCCGGGCACGGCATGGGCCAACTCATCGATAACGCCGAGCTGTTGACGTCCGAGCTGGTCACCAACGCCTACCGGCACTCCGACGGTCCCGCCTTCCTCCGGCTGCGCGGGCCGGAGAACGGCCGCCGGGTCCGGGTCAGTGTCTGGGACTCCAACCCGTACATCCCGCCCCCGTTCGACCGGCGCCCGGGGCTTCCGCGCCACGTTCCGCCGGAGGCGCACGGTGGGCGCGGGCTGCTCCTCGTCCGTCACTACGCCGAGGCGTGGGGCGGTTATCCGCTCGGCGACGGCCTTTTTCGGGTGTGGTGGGAAGCTGCTGTGGTGCGAGATCGGGCCGCCCGTCACCGTGACGGGAGTGGCCACCTGGTGAGGGGACGAAGCGCCGGGGACGCGGCCGGGGCGGCGCTGTCGTGGAGGAAACGACACGCTGCGTGATCGGGGGAGGACCTCCCTTCGCTCCCGCTGCCGAGTCCAGCACCTTTGCAGATCGAGCGAGTTGAGGAGACGGATCGTCGCGGCCGTGTGGCCGCCCCGGCGCGGACGGGAAGCCTGTCCGGCGCCGGTGGAATCGCCGCGGGCGGTTCGTGGCATCCTGTGGCGTCACATGACGTCACAGGATGCCGTGCTGGAACGGCGGACGTCCGGGGGGTTTGGGGAAGGTCGATGAGGCTCTGCTTCCTGGTGGAGGAGCAATACCGCCGCGACGGGATGCCGGTCGAGGTGATCCGGCAACTGACCTCCTGGGGGCACCAGGTGGACGTGGTGCTGCCCGGCAGTTCCCTGCTGCGGGTGTCCGGGGACCTGTGGGCCGGCACCCATGACGCCTGGGTCCTCAAGACCGTCTCCGGCGGCCCCGGGCTCACCCTGCTGGAGGCCGCCGCCTCGCTCGGCATGACGACCGTCAACGACGCCCGGTCGATACGGGGCGTGCGGGACAAGGCGCTCGCCGCGGCCCTCGGGCGCAGCCACGGGCTGCCGCTCCCGCCGACCTACGCGGCGGCCCGGCCCGAACTGCTGGCGGAGATACCGGAGTCGGAGTACCCGCTCGTCGTCAAGCCCGCCGACGGCAGCTCGGGGCGTGCGGTGCATCTGGTCCCGTCGCCCGCCCGGCTGGCCGAACTGGTCCCCGTGCTGGCGGGCGAGAGCATGCTCATCGCCCAGCCCTACGTCCCCAACTCGGGCATGGACCTCAAGGTGTACGCCGTCGGCGGCGAGCTGTACGCCACCGAGCGCCGCTCGCCGCTCCACCCGGACCACGCGGTACGCGAACGCGGGGTGCCGCTGCCCGCGGAGGTCGCCGCGGTGGTCGCCCGGGCGGGGGCGGTCTACGGACTGGACCTGTACGGCGTCGACGTCCTGCTCGGCCCCGACGGTCCCGTGATCGTCGACATCAACGACTTCCCCAGCTTCCGCCGGGTCCCGGACGCGACCGCGCGGGTGGCCCGCGCGGTGCTCGAACTGGCCCGTACCGGAAGTCGGGCCGCCGATGCAGCGGAACGATCCTTCGCACACCCGTCCGAGTGGCCCGACCCGCCCGTCGAGCCGCCGCCGATGCCCCGCCCCCGCTCCGCGCAGGTCCCCGCCGCCGCGCGCGAACACATCTGAGCGCCCGGGGACCCCGTGCGCATCGGCCTGATCACGTCCACTCCCGGGCATCCGCTGCTCGCCGCGACCACCGCGCTGCTCACCCCGGGGCACCAGGTGGTGCACCTGGACCCCGAGACGGCCACCGCGCCCACCGGGCCGCTCGCCGACGTCCACCTGCTCAAGGCCCGCACGCCGCGCGCGCTGGAACTCGCCGCCGCACTGGAGCGGCACGGCGCCCCCGTCGTCAACACGGCCGCGGCGACCGCGCTCTGCCAGGACCGTACGGCCATGGCGGACCTCGCGCTGCGGGCCGGGCTGCCGTTCGCGCCCACCCGCACCTTCCCGACCCTCGCCGACCTGGCCGCCGGCCCGCCCCCGGCCGGGCCCGTGGTGGTCAAGAGCCGCCACAGCCGCAGACACGACCTGGTGGCCCTGGTCGACAGCGCCGCACGGCTGCGGGAACTCGCGGCGTCCGCGCCCCGGGAGCCGGTCGTGGTGCAGGACTTCGCGCCGAGCAGCGGTGACGACCACAAGCTGTGGGTCGTCGGCGACCACGTCTTCGCCGCGCTGCGCCGGTCCGAACTGTCGCCCGAGGGGCAGGGCCCCAGCCGGCCGCTCCCCGAGGGCGGGCTGCCGCCGGGGTGGGCCGGTCTCGTCCGCCGCGTCGGCGAGCTCTTCGCGCTGGACGTCTACGGCGTCGACATCCTCGACACCGGCGACGGGACCCCGCTCATCGTGGACATCAACGCCTTCCCCGGCGTCCGGGGGCAGGCCGGCGCCCCGGAGGCGCTGGCGGCACTCGCCCTGTCCCGGGCGGGCGGCAAGGGGACTTCACCGCGCAGGTAAGGCCCTGATCAGCGCATTCGCTGCCAGCGATCACTGGCGCGATGTGTGTACTCGGTGAAGGCGCCGAAAGCACGGCGAATCATCGTTACCGACGGGTACCAAAACGCCGCGACCGGGCATACCCTGCGGCTCATGACCGACGCCCAGGCGACCTCGCCGACCCCCCGCACGGCAACCCGCACGGCCACCCGGTCCACCCCGTCCGACCCGGACGCGGCGGCCGGCACCAACCCCGTCTCTCCCGCGCCCGACGGCGTGCGCACGGCCGCCGACGTGGTGACGCCGGAGCTGGTCGCCCGGCTGACCAAGGGCGTCGTCGGCTCCGGCCGCACCGCGAGCCACACCCCGTTCACCGGCGACAAGCTCGCCGACCTGCCCGAGTCGACCCCCGAGGACGTACGTAGGGCGTTCGAGGAGGCCCGCGCCGCGCAGACCGTCTGGGCCCAGGTGCCGGTACGGGAGCGTGCCGCCGTGCTGCTCCGCTTCCACGACCTGCTCCTCGAACGCCAGGGCGAAGTCCTCGACCTCGTCCAGCTCGAGACCGGCAAGGCCCGGCTGCACGCCCACGAGGAGGTGCAGGCCGTCGCCGTCGCCGCCCGCCACTACGGCCGCCGGGCGCGCGCGTACCTGCGGCCCAAGCGCCACACCGGCGCCGTACCGACCCTGACGAAGGTCACCGAACTGCGCCACCCGCGCGGCGTCGTCGGCCAGATCGCCCCCTGGAACTACCCGCTGGAACTGTCCGTCGGCGACGCGCTCCCCGCCTTCACGGCCGGCAACGCCGTCGTCATGAAGCCCGACACCGAGACCTGCCTGACCGCGCTGTGGGCCCGTGACCTGCTGATCGAGGCGGGACTGCCCGCCGGGGTCTTCCAGGTCGTGCTCGGCGAGGGCCCGGTCGTCGGACCCGAGGTCGTCCGGTACGCCGACTACGTCTCCTTCACCGGCTCCACCCGCACCGGCCGCGAGGTCGCCCAGGGCGCCGCCGCCCGGCTGGTCGGCGTCTCGCTCGAACTCGGCGGCAAGAACGCCATGCTGGTGCTGGAGGACGCCGACGTGGAGAAGGCCGCCGCGGGCGCCGTCCGCGCCTGCTTCTCCTCCGCCGGACAGCTCTGCATCTCCATCGAACGGCTGTACGTCCACGAGGCCGTCGCCGACGCCTTCCTGGAACGGTTCACCGCCCGCACGAAGGCCATGCGGCTCGGCACCTCCCTCGCGTACGGCGCCGACATGGGCTCGCTCGTCGGCGAACGCCAGCTCGAAACCGTCACCCGGCACGTGGAGGACGCCGTCGCCAAGGGCGCCCGGGTCCTCGCCGGTGGCGTGCCGCGCCCGGACATCGGCCCGTACTTCTACGAGCCGACGATCCTCGACGGCGTCGAGACCCCCATGTCCGTCTGCGGCGAGGAGACCTTCGGCCCTGTCGTGTCCGTCTACCGCTTCGCGACCGACGACGAGGCGGTGGAGCGCGCCAACGCCACGTCGTACGGGCTCAACGCGTCGGTCTGGACGAAGGACGCCCGGCGCGGCCGCGCGGTCGCCGCCCGGCTGCGCACCGGCACCGTCAACATCAACGAGGGCTACGCCTCCGCCTACGGCAGTGTCCAGTCACCGATGGGCGGCATGAAGGACTCCGGGCTCGGCCGCCGCCACGGCTCCGAGGGCATCCTCAAGTACACCGAGGTCCAGACCGTCGCCCAGCAGCGCCTGCTGCCGATGGCTCCTTCGCTGGGCATGGACGACGAGAAGTACGCGGCGTTCATGAGCCGGAGCCTGCGGCTGATGAAGGCGCTGCGCATGCGCTGAGGCGGGACCGCACACCGGTTCCCGCCCTCCCCGGCTCCTTCGGCCCCCGTCCCCGTTCCATCCCCGTTCCGTCGCCGTTCTCGACGAGGAGAGCACAGTGTCACAGGAGACCTCTGCCCGGAAGACACCGGAAGAACGGGAGGAACCGGTCGAGAACGCGGACGTGCGCGGGCACGCGGACGTCCACGCGTACGACTACGACGTCCTCGTCGTCGGCTCCGGTTTCGGCGGTTCCGTGACCGCCCTGCGGCTGTCCGAGAAGGGCTACCGCGTCGGCGTCCTGGAGGCCGGCCGCCGCTTCACCCGGGAGACCCTGCCGAAGAACTCCTGGGACCTGAAGAACTACATCTGGGCGCCGCGACTCGGCATGTACGGCATCCAGCGCATCCATCTGCTCGGCAACGTCATGGTGCTGGCCGGCGCGGGCGTCGGCGGCGGCTCGCTCAACTACGCCAACACCCTCTACGTACCGCCCAAGGCCTTCTTCGACGACCCCCAGTGGCGGGACATCACGGACTGGGAGGAGGAGCTCCGGCCGTACTACGACCAGGCCCGGCGCATGCTCGGCGTGCGGCTGAACCCGACGATGACCCCGTCCGACACGCATCTCAAGGCGGCGGCCGAGCGGATGGGCGTCGGCGACACCTTCCATCTGGCGCCGGTCGGCGTGTTCTTCGGCGACGGCGAGGACGCCACCGGTGAGGCCGTGGCCGCCCCCGGCACGGAGGTGCCCGACCCCTACTTCGGCGGGGCCGGGCCCACCCGGCGGGCCTGCACCGAGTGCGGCGAGTGCATGACCGGCTGCCGGCACGGCGCCAAGAACACCCTCAACGAGAACTACCTCCACCTCGCCGAGAAGGCGGGCGCGGTCGTGCACGCCATGACCACGGTCGTCTCGGTGACGGACGACTCGCGCGGCGGCTACGCCGTCGCCACCCTCCCCACCGACGACCGCCGCAAGGGCGCCGGACGCCTCTTTACCGCCCGCCGGGTCGTCCTCGCCGCCGGCACGTACGGCACCCAGACCCTGCTGCACCGCATGAAGGCCGGCGGTCAACTGCCGTACCTCTCGCGGCGGCTGGGCGAGCTGACCCGCACCAACTCCGAGGCGCTGGTCGGCGCCCAGACCGACGACCGCCGCTACCGCAAGGCGCACGGCGCGCCCCGGGCCGACTTCACGCGCGGGGTCGCCATCACGTCGTCCGTCCACCCGGACGCCAGCACCCACATCGAACCGGTGCGCTACGGGAAGGGCTCCAACTCCATGGGCGGCCTGTCCATCCTCCAGGTGCCGTACGCGGAGGGCGGGTCCCGCGCGCTGGCCTGGCTGGCGAACGCGGCCCGCCACCCCCTGCTGGCGGCGCGCTCGCTGTCCAACCGGCGCTGGTCGGAGCGGACCATCATCGGGCTGGTCATGCAGTCCCTGGACAACTCCCTGACGACGTACCTGAAGCCGAAGGGCGCGGGCAAGGGGCTGCTGACGGCACGTCAGGGGCACGGTGCCCCCAACCCCAAGCAGATCAAGGCGGCCTCCGAGGCGGCGACCGCCCTCGCCGAGGAGATCAACGGCTTTCCCGGCAGCAACGTCGGCGAGCTCATGGGGACCCCGCTCACCGCACACTTCCTCGGCGGCTGCCCCATCGGCGACTCGGCCGACACCGGCGTGATCGACCCGTACCACCGGCTCCACGGCCATCCCGGCATCTCGGTGGTGGACGGTTCGGCCGTCTCCGCGAACCTCGGCGTCAACCCGTCGCTCACGATCACGGCGCAGGCCGAGCGTGCGATGGCGTACTGGCCCAACAAGGGTGAGGCCGACCCTCGTCCGGCTCCGGGGGCGCGGTACGCGCGCCTCGACCCGGTCCGGCCGCGGCACCCGGCGGTCCCGGCGGAGGCGTTCGGCGCGCTGAGGCTGCCGTTCCTGGGGATGCCGACGGTGCCGCCGCGCACCAGATAGGGCAGAGAGGCGGACCACATAGGACAGAGAGAAGGACCTGTGCCCCCCTCCTGGCTCAGGTCCTTCGTCTCTGTCCTCGGCGGCGCCCGCGCGCCGTCGGCCCCATGGGCAAGTCCGGCCCATCGGTCCCATCGGTCCCATCGCCCCGTCGGCTTTCGGCGGGGCCGGGCGTGGGTCAGACCGCCGTGCTGCCGCTCCTGCGGCGACGTACCGCGAACACCGCGCCGGCACCGGCGACGACGGCCACACCGCCGACGAGTCCGATGGTCGGCAGCATCGAGCTGGAGCCGGTCTCGGCGAGGCTGCCGGTGACCGGGATCTCCGCGGCGCCGCCCTGCGGCGTCTTGCCGCCGGCCGGCTTGTCGCCCTTGCCGTTCTTGTCACCCTTGTCGACCGGCGTGGCCTGGCCCGGGTCCTCGTTGCTGCTGCCCGGCTTCAGCACCGTGAACTCGTAGTAGCCGTAGCTGCTGTGGACGCAGTTCAACTTCTCGTCCAGGTAGCCGCCCAGGCCCACGGTGAAGCCGGCGCCGGCCGGGGCCTCGGCGGTGATGTCGAGGCGAAGCTTGATGTCGACGGTCTTCTTGGCACCGAGGTCGGTCTCGCCGAAGGAGATCCCGTTGCCGACGACGTCCGCCAACGACGTCCACTTCTTGGTCTTCGGGTCCAGGTACTGGACGCGTGTGTAGTTGCTCAGCCGGTTCTTCTCGTCCGTGCTCAGCGAGTCGTTGTCGACGAGCACGAACCACTGCACGGTGCCGAGCGACTGGTCGCTGTGGTTGGCGGCGGTCAGCGTGAACGGGTGCCAGCCGCTGCCCGCGACGATCTTTCCGGGCAGCCCGGAGACGCCGAGGGTCAGCGCGGAGTCGATGTCGTCACCGTTGTCGTCGACCGGGCAGTCGCTCGGCTCGTCGGTCGGGTCCTTCACCGTCGGGTCGCCGCCCGGGACGGTGGCGGAGGGCGAGACCGTGCCGCTCGGCTGCTTGCCGGTCGTGTCGGTCCCGTCGGCGTCATCGGTACCGTCGGCCGTGGAGCCGGTGTCGGCCGAGGACGCGGTGTCGTCGCCGGTGGTGGTCGTGTCGTCGGAGCCGTCGGAGTCGGTGCCCGAGGTGGGGGTCGTGCCGGTCGTGGTGCCGTCGGACGGCGCGGTGTCCGACGCGGGCTGGGTCGTCTCCGACCCGGTGCCGGCGGCCGGAGCGCCGTCGGCGACGGCGATGCCCGCCGCCATCAGGGACAGCGGGGCTATGGCAGCCGTCGCGGCGGCGGTGGCCAGAGCACGGCGAAGCTTCATGAGACCTCGAGAAATCGGGCGTACCACCCCCGTGGCGGTACGAACGGCGGAGGCCTCCGCGAGTGGGGGCGCGGACGTGGCCCTTGATTCCACGAATGTGACCGTCCGCGGCCGGTGAAGGTTGTCCCCGCCTTCACAGCATCTTTATGTGAGGTGGCTCACAGTGCGGGGATCCCGACCTCAGGTGACGGCGGGAAGAGGGAGGGGACGGCGGGAAGAGGGAGCGCCGTCGGCAGGGCCTGTTCACCGCCGGCCGGCCCCGGGCGTCCCCGGGGCCGACCGTCTCTTGGGTGACCGGGCTGCTGTCCCCTGCCGTCCGGTCACAACCCTGGGGCGAGGTCCCACGACGTTCGGCGTGAATCCCGTACGCCTCATCGCCCCAGCGCAGCCACGCGTGGTTTCTTCGGGCCCGCCCCTGGCTGGCACGGACACCCCTACCAACGACGGGCTGTGGCGTGGGTCACGCACCGTGCGGAGGGGACGTCAGGCGCGGCCGCGGCACAGCTCGAGCAGCGTCATGGCGAGGGAGGTGCCGGGCTTGCCGAGGGCGTCGCTGTAGCGGCCGAGGATCTCCATCTCGCGGGAGAGGTTCACCCGGCGGCCGCCCGAGGCGATGCGGGCGTCCTGGATGACGGCGGAGACGGCCATGCGTTCCTGGACGAGACCGAGGATGCGGTCGTCGAGGGCGTCGATACGGTCGCGGGCGCCGGTGATGAGGTCGGCGGCCTCGGGGGTGCGGGCACCGGTCTTCTCGGGGGTCGCGGTCGCGGTCTCGGGGTGGGTCGCGGTCATCGGGGGCTCCTTGTCGGGGTCGGATGTGGCTCTCGACGGCCCCGGGCGACAGGTCCCGTACACGCCGAGCGCCCCGGGCCTGTGTGGCCCGGGGCGCCTGGGAGGTCGCTTGTCAGTTGCTCAAGCAGCACGACCGTGGCAGCCGGTGGGCCGGTTGCCATAGGTAAAGAGGAAGGCCGGGTGCGTGGTGAGCATGGGGCCAGTATGCCGTGCGGGAGAGGGACGTCCAGCCCGGGGTTCGCATGATGAGACGGTCACGGGCCGAGGCGTCGCTCGGCCGGACGGCCCCGGGCCCGGGGTGACGAGATCCGTTCCCGGGGCGGAACCGTCGGCCACCGTCGGCCGAACCGTCGGCCGTGGTGCTCCGCCGTCCCCCGGTAGACTCGACCTCACACACCCCTTGCTCATCCGCCGGAAGGCAACCCGTGTCACAAGCGTCCCCCGCCACCCCCGACACCGTCCTGGTCGTCGACTTCGGTGCGCAGTACGCCCAGCTCATCGCCCGTCGCGTCCGCGAGGCGCGGGTGTACAGCGAGATCGTGCCGAGCACCACTCCGGTCGAGGACATGCTCGCCAAGAACCCGGCGGCGATCATCCTCTCCGGCGGCCCCTCCTCCGTGTACACCGAGGGCGCGCCCACCCTCGACCGTGCGCTGTTCGAGTCCGGTGTCCCCGTCTTCGGCATGTGCTACGGCTTCCAGCTCATGGCGCAGACTCTCGGCGGCACCGTCGACAACTCCGGCGCCCGCGAGTACGGCCGTACGGACATGTCGGTCAGCAAGCCGTCCTCCACGTTGTTCGAGGGCACCCCGGCCGAGCAGTCCGTGTGGATGTCGCACGGCGACGCCTGCTCCGCCGCCCCCGACGGCTTCAGCGTCACCGCCTCCACGGACGTCGTCCCGGTCGCCGCCTTCGAGAACGACGAGAAGAAGCTCTACGGCGTCCAGTACCACCCCGAGGTCATGCACTCCACGTACGGCCAGCAGGTCCTCGAACACTTCCTCTACCGCGGCGCCGGTCTGAGCCCCACCTGGACCACCGGCAACGTGATCGAGGAGCAGGTCGCCGCCATCCGCGAGCAGGTCGGTGACAGGCGCGCGATCTGCGGCCTGTCCGGCGGCGTCGACTCCGCGGTCGCCGCGGCCCTCGTGCAGAAGGCCATCGGCTCCCAGCTCACCTGCGTGTACGTCGACCACGGTCTGATGCGCAAGGGCGAGACCGAGCAGGTCGAGAAGGACTTCGTGGCCGCGACGGGCGTCCAGCTCAAGGTCGTGGACGCCAGCGAGCGCTTCCTGGCCGCGCTCGAGGGCGTCAGCGACCCCGAGCAGAAGCGGAAGATCATCGGCCGCGAGTTCATCCGGGTGTTCGAGCAGGCCCAGGCGGAGATCATCGCGGACGAGGGCCCGGCGGTGGAGTTCCTCGTCCAGGGCACCCTTTACCCCGACGTCGTAGAGTCCGGCGGCGGCACCGGCGCCGCCAACATCAAGTCCCACCACAACGTGGGCGGCCTCCCCGAGGACCTCGAGTTCCAGCTCATCGAACCGCTGCGCAAGCTGTTCAAGGACGAGGTCCGGATGGTCGGCCAGGAGCTCGGCCTGCCGGAGGAGATCGTCCAGCGCCAGCCGTTCCCCGGCCCGGGGCTCGGCATCCGGATCGTCGGCGAGGTCACCAAGGAGCGGCTCGACCTGCTGCGCGAGGCCGACGCGATCGCCCGCGAGGAGCTGACCGCGGCCGGCCTCGACCGCGACATCTGGCAGTGCCCGGTGGTGCTGCTCGCCGACGTCCGCAGCGTCGGCGTCCAGGGCGACGGCCGCACCTACGGTCACCCGATCGTGCTGCGCCCGGTCTCCTCCGAGGACGCCATGACCGCCGACTGGTCCCGGCTGCCGTACGACGTCCTCGCCAAGATCTCCACCCGGATCACCAACGAGGTGCGCGACGTCAACCGGGTCGTCCTCGACGTGACGAGCAAGCCCCCGGGCACCATCGAGTGGGAGTGAGCTCCGCCGCGGTGAGCCCCTCCGCCTGAGGAGGGTGCTCAGGTCCGCCGGAGGGTCCGCACCGGCTCTCCGGGCTTCCAGACCTGGACGACGAGGTACTCGGCGTCCTCGACCGAGGTCCGCACGACCTCGGTCAACTCGGTGCGGAAGAGGTGGAACGGCTCCGGCGGTTCCACCTCCTTCACATACGCCGCCCGCCGTTCCGCGTCCGTCACCTCCACCGCCCGCCCGCCGAGGCGTACGTCCCCGCCGCCCATCCCGGTGCCCGGTCCCTGGTTGGCCTGGAGCGCGAAGCGCGGATCCCGGCGCAGGTCGAGCGCCTTGAGCGAGTCCGGCATCATGCCGAACCACAGCTCGCCATGCACGAACTGCACCTCCAACCCGCTGGTGCGCGGCGCACCGTCCTTGCGGAGGGTCGCCAGGGTGTGGTGGGTGAAGCCCTCGAAGCGTTCCTGAACGGTTTGGGCCAGTGCCGGTTCGGCGTCGGCGAATTCCGCCCACGTCGCACTCGACCGTGTGTGGTGCGTGGTGTCCATACGACCGAGGATGACCCCTAAAGGCGACACCTTCTGTCGGGTATCGCGTGACACCGGTCCGCACCATGTCACCGACCGCCAACTCTTCCCGGAAACCCCTGTCCTCCCGGGACTGACCGGCGGTAACTTCCGCCCCGTGAACGAACCCAGTGCGGGAGCACACATGCACGAATCCACCCCGCCGCCACCCCTGCCCACCGACAAGCTCCGGTTCGCGCTGCCGCCCAAGCACGCGTCGATCGACGCCGAACGCCACCACCGCAAGGAACGGCTGGCCGGAGCCCTGCGGATCTTCGGGCGCCAGGGCTTGGAGGACGGGGTCTCCGGACACATCACCGCACGCGACCCCGAGTTCAGCGACTGCTTCTGGGTCAACCCGTTCGGCATGCCGTTCCGGCACGTCACCGTGAGCGACCTGGTCATGGCCAACGCGGAGGGCCAGGTCGTCGAGGGCGACTACCACGTCAACCAGGCCGCGTTCACCGTGCACGCGCAGGTGCACGCCGCCCGCCCCGACGTCGTCGCCGTCGCCCACTGCCACTCCGTGCACGGCCGCGCCCAGGCAGCCCTCGGTGAACTCCTCGACCCGATCACTCAGGAGAGCTGCGCTTTCTACGAGGACCACGCGGTGTACGAGGCCTATACCGGTGTCGCCGTCGACGCGGAGGAGGGTCGCCGGGTCGCCGCCGCGCTCGGCAGCCGCAAGGCGCTGGTACTGCGCAACCACGGACTGCTCACCGTCGGGAACTCGGTGGACGCGGCCGCCTGGTGGTTCCTGTCGATGGAGCGCTCCTGCCAGGTTCAGCTCGCCGCCCGCGCCGCCGGCCGCCCGGTGCTGATCGACCACAAGCAGGCGGCCGCGACCCGGGAGCAGCTCGGCGGCGACCTCGTCGCCTGGATCAACTACCAGCCGCTGTGGCAGCACATCAGCCGCGACGAACCGGACCTGTTGAGCTGAGTCGCGGGGCCGGCCCCCCCCGGATCGGCTTCCGGCCCGGCTTCCTTCCCGGCTTCCCGAGCGGCCCTCGGACCAGCTTCCGGATCGGCTTCCGGGCCGGCTTCCGGCCCGGCCCTCGGCTGCCCCTTCCGCGCCCGTACACCACCGCTTCGCGCCGTCCGTCAACACGCGTCTGGCGCGTTCACCCTCACTGGCCGGACCTGGCCGACGCGCACCCCCTTCCGTACGGCACAATGCGTCCTCGTCGCAGGGGAGCGGCAGACGGGTCGGACGCATCGCGGAACCGGCCGTACCAAGGCACGGGACACGGGGAAGGCGGACATCGGACGTGGCGGTGCAGGAGGCGAGACAGGGCGCGGAGCCCACGTCCCATCGGGGCGGTTGTACCTGCGGGGACTGCCCGCACGGCGCCCGCGAGGGGCACCGGCGCGCGGTGGCGGCGTTCCTCGCGAAACGGGACGGATACGCCTCCGGGCAGGGGCTGCCCGCGGCGGTCGCGCACTCCGCGTCCGCGTCCCGGCAGTGGGTCTCGGACGAGCTGACCCAGTCCGCCGACGCCGTCGCCGAACGCGGCCGCGCCGAGGGTGAGGCCTGGCTGGCCCGGCTCTGGCACCGCACGGCCTGCGTCGTCTGGGGTGGCATCGCACTCCTGCTGCTGGTCCAGGCGCTCACCGCCGTCGGCGCCGGATGGTCCACGGCACGCACCGCCGGACTGCTGGCCGCCGTGCTGATCGGCGCGGTCCTCACCGGCGCCGGGTACTGGCACCGGACCCGCGGCGGCGTCCTGGCGCCCGTCATCGGCGAGGACAACCGCCTGTCCACCTCCCGAGCGGTGGCCGCGGGCTGGGTGCTGTTCACGGTGTACGCGGTGCTCGTCCTGGTGGGCCAGCTCGCCGCCGCCTCCGCGCACGGCCGGCGCGACCGGCTGATCGCCGGGCTCGACCTCGCCCGCGGGGTGGGCGTGGTCACCGTCGTCGCCGTGGTGTGCGCGATCGCCGTGCTCGTCCGACGGGTGGTCGGCCTGCGCGTCCTGGGCCAGCGCCTGCAGAAGGTGCGCGCCCACCGCCCGCGCGCCGCCGACCTGCTCACCGACGACTCCGGCCGGGGCAGCTTCGCCGACATCCAGTACGTGATGATCAGCGCCGTGGCCCTGGCCTTCGCCGCGGTGCGCCTGGCCCGCCGCCCCGACCAGCTTCCCGACCTCCCCTGGGGCCTCGCCGTACTCGTTCTGGTCTCCGCGGCGACGTACCTCGCCGCCAAGTACGCCGAGGGCGGCCGCCCGGTGGTCCTCTCCGTGGTCCGCTCCCGGGAGGCCGGCGACCTGGACGCCCCGATCCGCACCGGCGACGACATCGAGATCCGCGGCGCCGGCTTCGTCCCCGCGGGCGCCCAGTCGGCGGACCGGCTGTCCCGCATGGTGGTCCGCATCGGCGCGGTCCACGTCCACGTCCCCCTCGTCCCGGTGACCGGCGGCTTCGACAACCCCACCGACACCCTGCTGACCGTCCCCGTCCCGGCCGACGTCGAACCGGGCCACGTCGAGGTCCAGGTGGTCACGGCCGCCGGGGTCGAGACCAACCGCGTGACCATCGAGGTCCTCGACTGACCCACCGCCCGATCCACGCACCAGCGCGCTCGACCGACCCACCCGGGTGGGCGATACCTGAGTGGGCGACACCTGAGTGGGCAACAGCCCTCAATCCGCCCAAGCTCCACCCCCGAACCTGTCTACAACATGTCAGTACGTGGTCGGACCGTGAAAACGCCCCCGATCGTTGAGCCGCCCCCGCCTCCCGTACGTATGGTTGGTTGAGATCTCAACAGTCCAACGGGCGAGAGGCGGCGACCGGCAGTGACTCATGGCATCCGTTCCGACACGCACACCCTTCACGTGGGTGAGCAGCGAGGCTGGCGGGACACCGCCACGCGGTACGCCCTCGTCCCGCTGCGGATCTTCCTCGGCATCACCTTCGTCTACGCCGGCATCGACAAGCTGACCGACAGCGCCTTCATGTCCGACTCGGGGACCGGCTCGCTGGGCGACACCTTGCGATCGGTCCGCGACTCCTCGGCCATCCCGGCCCTCGTCGACCTGGCCCTCAAAAGCCCTGTCGGTTTCGGCTACGCCATCGCCCTCGGTGAGCTCGCCGTCGGCATCGGCGTACTGCTCGGCCTGCTGACCCGCCTCGCCGCCCTGGGCGGTGCGCTGATATCGCTCAGCCTGTGGCTGACCATGAGCTGGGCCTCCGACCCGTACTACTACGGCAACGACCTGCCCTACATGTTCTGCTGGGTCCCCCTCGTCCTCGCCGGCGCCTCCGTTCTCTCCCTGGACGCCGTGCTCCACGCCCGCCGCAGGCAACGGACCCCGAACTACCGCTGATCCCACGCGGCTCCGCCGTCGCCACGACCGCCGGTTCGCCCCGCCGGCCGGACGGGCCTCACGGCCGCTACGGCAACCGGTGCCCTGTGCGCCCGGCAGCGGGCTCTGTACCCGGCAACGGCTCCGCGAGCCTGGCAACGGAACCTGATCGGCTGCCGTCCTGCCGTCCTGCCGCCTCGCCCCGCTATCCCGTCGCTCCCTCGGACCGTCAGACCGAGGGTTCCGAGGAGGCCGAGGAGGCCGAGGAGTCCGAGGCCCGCGTGCGGCCCCGTCGTCGGCGGCGCACCGCCCGGCCCGTCACCCCCGCCGCGCCCGCCAGGCACAGACCCCCTGCGACGATCGGGATGATCACGAACCACGGAGTGGTCCACCAGCCGCCCGCGTCACCCGCGTAGGTGATTCCGGCGGTCGTCAGGGCCAGCCCCGCTATCAGCCGGCCGGGCCAGAACTCATGACGCGGCACGGATGACCTCCACTTGTCCGGCGCCGACCCGCAGCCGCAGGTCGAACGAGCCCGCGTTCTTCTTCTCTTCACCGGCCGCCGGCTCCAGCCGGACCCGCGTGTGTTTGCGCGGTGCCACGTCCACGTCCTTGGAGGTGTCACCCGGCAACTGGATGTCGCCGATGCCCGCGTCGATGTCCAACCTGGCCACGACCCCCGGCGGCAGCACGATCCGGAGCCGGCCGATGCCCACTTCCGCGTCGGCACTGACCGTGCGGCCCTCGGCCGGGCGTATTCGGCTCAGGTCGAGCGTGCCCTCACCCGTGCCCAGGTCATAGCTCTTGCGAACCGTGGCGGCCGAGGCGGGGGACCAGGTCGTCCGTGCCCAATGGGTGCCGATGTCCTTGGGGAGCGCGGCCGACACGGCGAGGAGTGCCGCGGTGATCACCGCCAGGATGACCGAGCCCGCGCCCGTCCGCCCCGTGAAGGCGCTGAGGGCTATGCCCAGGCCGAACACCACGAGGGCGTAGGAGAGACCGATCTGCAGACTGGTGCCCAGGGGGTGGTCGTCCCAGGTCAGCCCCGTGCCCAGGCCTCCGGCCAGCAGGGCGAGCAGGAACACCCGGCCGCCCGTGCGGCGCGGTCCGCGCGGCCGGGGCCTCGGCGCCGGCGGTGTACCCGGGCGGAACGGATAGCCCTTGGCGATGTTCACCGCGGCCCGCACGTCCCGGTCGGGAACGTCCGACGGCCCCCACAGATACCCGGTGCCCCCCTCGTGCGTCCCGTCCTTGACGATCGGGTCCCGCCACCAGGAGGGGTAGGCCGTGGCCACCGGCGGTGCCGTGGCCTCCGGCGGTGCGTCGGCGGCGGCCTGGACCGCCAGGGGGTCGGGGGCCGGGGCGCCGCGCCGCCGGGACCAGTACCCGGCGCCGGCCAGGAGCAGGGAGAGAACGGTGGCGAAGGCCAGCACCGTGCCGTTGTTCAGCAGGGACAGGAAGACCCCGCAGCCGACCAGTGCGAACAGCACGGCGGCGAGCGCCGGGCCGTCGACCCGCCCCGTCATCAGCTTGCGCACTTCGTTCTCCTCCTCGTCCTCGAACGGGACGAGGAGCCAGACGAAGCCGTAGAAGATGAGGCCGAGGCCGCCGACCGCGGACAGCACCGCGAGACCCACTCGGAAGATCACCGGGTCCATGTCGCACTGCCGCCCCAGACCGGCGCACACCCCGCCCAGCATCTTGTACCGGCGGTCGCGGCGGAACCGCTGCGGCAGCTCGACGCCCGCGGCGTCCCCGGTGGCCGCGGGCTCCTCGTGCGCGCGCGGTTCCCCTCCGGGCCCGGGGTCGGGCCGCCCCGGCCCCGCCGGCGCGTGCTGCTGATCTGTCATGTGTCCATCGTCCCCGCAGCGGCGCCCCCGTGGCAGCAGGGATGACCCTGGCAGAACCCTGATATCCGGCCCTGGGAACCGGTGGCCGCGCATGTCGAGCGTCACCGGTGCGCCGCCGACCCCGGCCGCAAGATCACCCCGCGCCGGTCGCTGTTCCGGTCCTTGCGCCGGCCGCTGCCGCGCGACCCGAGCCGGAGGCCCGGGGCGTATCCCGTCGGGGCGAAGATCAGGGGAGTCTCGGGGGCCGACCCTGATGCCCGGGGCCGCCTGCCGTGTGACCATCGATGGCATGCCGGAAGCCGCCGCAGCGCCACTCGCTCCTCCGCGGCCCCCGCGCAAGCTCTACCGCAGCAGTGACGGACGCTGGCTGGGCGGGGTGGCGCGAGGGCTCGCCGGACACCTCGGCCTGCCCGTCGTGTGGGTCCGGCTGGTGTTCGCGGGCCTGTTCATGGCGGACGGCCTGGGCGCCCTGCTCTACGCCGCCTTCTGGTTCTTCGTGCCGCTCGGCGTCGGCGGGGTGAACGACCGTCGGCCCCTTTCCCTGGTCGGCACCGAGACCTCGCCCGACGGCCGGCGCAGACTCGTGGCCCGTAAACCGGACAAGGGCCAGATCGTCGCGCTGCTCCTCATGGTCGTCGTGGCGATGGTCTTCGTCGGCAACGTCAACCTCGGTGACGGGGCCAAGGCCTACCTGTGGCCGGCCGTCCTGGTCGGCGCGGGCGTCGCTCTGGTCTGGCGTCAGGCGGACAACGCGCGGCGGGCACGCTGGGCAGAGGTCGGCCGCCGTCGGCGCACCCTCACCCTGCTCCGCTCCGCCGCCGGCGTCCTGCTGGTCACCGCAGGGGTCTCCGCCATCTTCGTCCTGCAGGGCTCCGCCGCACACCTCGGCTCCGTCCTCCAGGCGGCCCTCGCGGTCCTGGTCGGCATCACGCTCCTCGCCGGTCCGTACCTCATTCGTATGACACAGGACCTTTCCGAGGAGCGTCTGATGCGCATCCGTGCCCAGGAACGCGCGGAGGTCGCCGCCCACGTCCACGACTCGGTGCTGCACACCCTGACCCTGATCCAGCGCAACGCGGAGAACGTGGGTGAGGTCCGCCGCCTCGCCCGCGCCCAGGAGCGCGACCTGCGCGCCTGGCTCTACAGACCCGAGGGCACCGGCAAGGACAAGGACGAGGGACCCGACACCCTCGCCGAGGCGGTCCGGCGGCACGCGGCCGAGGTCGAGGACAAGCACGGCGTCCCCATAGAGGTCGTCGTGGTCGGCGACTGCCCGCTCGACGAACGCGTCGGCCCGCAGATGCAGGCCGCGAGGGAAGCCATGGTGAACGCCGCCAAGTACGGTGGCGACGGCGGTCCGGTCCAGGTGTACGCCGAAGTCGAGGGCAGGACGGTCTTCGTGTCCGTCCGTGACCGAGGCCCCGGCTTCGATCTCGACGCGATACCCGCCGACCGCATGGGAGTCAGACAATCGATCATCGGCCGCATGGAACGCAACGGCGGCACGGCGCGGCTGCGCGCGGTGCCCGACGGCGGCACGGAGGTCGAGCTGGAGATGGAGAGGGCGGAGAAGACGTCATGAGCGACGCGAACGGCGCGACCGGAGCGGCCCGGCCGGAACCGGAGGGCGCGAGCGGGGGCGCGGTCGGACGCCGGGTGCGCGTCGTCCTCGTCGACGACCACCGCATGTTCCGCACGGGCGTGCAGGCCGAGATCGGGCAGACGGAGACCACCGGGGTGGAGGTCGTCGGCGAGGCAGCGGACGTCGACCAGGCGGTCAGCGTCATCACCGCCACCCGGCCGGAGGTCGTCCTCCTCGACGTCCACCTGCCGGGCGGCGGCGGGGTCGAGGTGCTGCGCCGCTGCGCACCCCTGATGGCGGACGCCGCGCAGCCCGTGCGATTCCTGGCCCTGTCCGTCTCGGACGCGGCGGAGGACGTGATCGGGGTGATCCGCGGCGGCGCCCGCGGCTACGTCACCAAGACGATCACCGGTTCCGACCTCGTCGCTTCCGTCTTCCGGGTCCAGGAGGGCGACGCGGTCTTCTCCCCGCGCCTGGCGGGGTTCGTCCTCGACGCCTTCGCCTCCACGGACGCCCCGCCGGTCGACGAGGACCTCGACCGCCTCACCCAGCGTGAACGCGAGGTCCTGCGCCTCATCGCCCGCGGCTACGCCTACAAGGAGATCGCCAAGCAGCTGTACATCTCGGTGAAGACGGTCGAGTCCCATGTCTCGGCGGTGCTCCGCAAGCTGCAGCTCTCCAACCGGCACGAGCTGACCCGCTGGGCGACGGCCCGCCGACTGGTGTGACCCCGGCCGCCGGCGGCGGTGCCCCCGGTGGCTGCGGCCCCGGCGGTGGCCCCCCGGCCAGGGACGCAGGCCGACGCGGCACCCATCGGGCCGGTGGGTCGCTCGCCGCATGCCCTCGGGGCCGGGGAGCCATGGGGCGATGAAGCGGTGGACCACCCCGGCCGGCCGGGGTGGAGCACGGCCCGATTAGGCTCCGGGCCCATGGACGTACTCATCCACCTCTTCGTCGGGCTGCACATCATCGGTATCGCCGCGCTGCTGGGCGGGTTCCTCACCCAGGTGAAGGCGATGGGCCGCGGCACCGCCCGGTTCGTGCCGGGCATGCTGCACGGCGCACTGACGATGCTGGTCACGGGTGCGGTCCTGGTGGGGCTCAACCAGGCGGACGACCACTCGGTCGACACCGTCAAGATCGGCACCAAGCTCGCGCTGCTGATCGTGATCCTGGGCCTGGTCTACGTCAAGCGGGACGAGGAAGCGGTCGACAAGCGGCTGTTCGGGCTGGTCGGCCTGTTGACCACGGTGAACATCTTCATCGCGGTCCTGTGGACCTGACCGTCCGCAGAGTGCCCACGGCGGCGCCCGCGTGACGGCCAGGCACCCCGGCACCGCGATCCACAGCAGTATGTACCCCGGGCATCCGCAGCCACCCCGCCCCCAGGGCCGGCGCGGCGGACAGCGGCGCCACCGCCGTCATGCCCAGGGGGAACGTGGTGGACCGGCGCCGCACGTCGTCACGCGGGCGCGGCCACTTCAACTCCGCGGCCCACAGCACCACGTACCAGACGAGGGCCGGCACCAGCAGGGTGATCGTCATGGAGCGCAGTACGGTCTGGTCGTCGTCGCTCCACAGGTACGAGAGCCCCTTGCCGGCCTTGAGCAGTTCGGCCCCGGCCAGCGCGGAGATCGCGAGCGCACCGCCCGCCGCCCACTGGTCGCCACAGCCCCGGGCGACCTGTCGCCAGTCGAAGAAGTACCACCCCGCGGCGTACAGGGCGAGCCCCAGCCAGAAGAACACCAGCGCCACATGGGCCGGCCAGGGTGTGCGCACCACGCGGGCCGGGGTCGCGCCGAGCACGGCGGGCCCCTGCGTCGCCACACGGCCCAGGAACACCGCGCCGGGCATGCGGCGCCGCCATCTCCGTACGACCAGGAACAGCAGCACCGGCCACAGCACCACGGCGAGGGCGAGCAGCGCCTCCGCCAGGGGCTGCCGCCCCAGGGCGGAGAACCGCGACCCCAGCACGGTCGTCGCCGCCCCGGCGCTCAGGGCGGCCGGGTTCCCCGGGTCCGTCAGCCACCGCCGCGGATGCCGCGACAGCCGTACGACGAAGTCGGCGGCCGGCCCCAGCCAGGTCACGACGGCGACGTCCAGGGCGATGCGGGACAGCACGTCGTAGCCGGCCAGGTCCAGCCCGACCGAGAGGATGCCCGTCGTCATCACGGCGGCCCCCGCGGCGGGTGGGCGCCGCGCCCATCAGGTGAGAAGCGCGGGAACGACCGTCGCGGGCCCTGGGGGCGGGGAGCTGCCTGCCATGCGTCCGATGCTGGGAAGGTCCGTCCCGTTGGGGCCCGGGGCACGCGCGCCACCCGTGCGAATGACCACCACGCGTCGGCAGAGGGCCCGCGTGCGGGAGGCGCGGCGAGCGCCCCGCGCACGAGCCGAGCCCGGGCCAGCGTCACCCGCGACGCCCGCGCCGAGCCCGTAAGCGTCGCCCGCGCACGTTAGGCTTCCGGCGTGTTCGATTCGCCCGACTTGGACCTGGCGCCGTACGCGGAGGTCGACGCGGAACGGCTGGTGCGCCGCACGTACTGCAGTTGGGAGGCGTCCTCCTGGCGGTCCCTGCTGGTGCAGTGCTTCACGCACGCCCGGGAGGCAGAGCGGCTCGAACTGCCCGGAACGTCCGACCTGCACCTCGTGCTCTGCACCCACGGGGACGCCGTCATGCGGACCGGCACGGGCGGCGGCAGGACGGTACGGCGGCGCTGGATCCCCGGCCGCCTGGAACTCATGGTCCCCGGCCGGCCGACCACGCGCGGCTACCGCACGGCGTCGACGCTGCGGACGACACAGGTGCACATCCCGCGCGCGACCGTCGACCGGACGGCGGCGCAACTGGGCGTCGGGGAACCGGACTTCGAGGCGCTGGCCGCACATCTCGGCGAGGGCGACTCGGCCGTCGAACATGTCGTGCGCGCACTGCCGGCCGCTGCGGGCGCGAGCGACCTGTACGCGGAGTCCGCCGCCTCCTTCCTCACGACGCACCTGCTGACCCGGGGCCGGGGCGGGACTCCCCCCGGGCCCGAACGCGCGGCCGTCCGCGCGGGCATCGCCGTCATGCGGGAGCGCCTGGCCGATCCGCTCACCCTCGCGGACCTCGCCGCCGAGGTCCACCTGAGCGTCTACCACTTCATCCGCGTCTTCCGCGACGCCACCGGCGAGACGCCCCACCGGTACCTCACCCGGCTGCGGATCGAACGGGCGCGGCACCTGCTCGCCGGTACCACCCTCACCGTCGGTCAGATCGCGGAGCGCTGCGGGTTCTCCGGCCCCGGCGCCCTGTCCGCGGCCTTCCTCGCCCACACCGGAGTCCGGCCCTCCGTGTACCGCAAGAACGCGTGACCGGGAAGGCAATCGCGCGCATGTCGCCTACCGTCACGTCTTCCTAGCCTGGCGACATGCCTCATAGCTACAGGGTGACGTCCCACTCGCACGCGACCCCCGGTGCCGTCTTCTCGCTGCTCGTCCGGGGAGGGACGTGGCCGTCGTGGTCGCCGATCGAAACGGTCGCGATCGAGGGCGGCGGGGATCCCGACGACCCGCAGAAGGTGGGGGACATCAGGGTGTTCCGGACCGGCCGGGCGACCTCCAGGGAGCCGATCGTCGAACTCGTCGCCGACCGGAGGTTCGTCTACGAGAACCTGGGCGGCCCCTTCCGTTCCTACCGCGGCGTCATCGAACTCACCGAGGCCCCACGGGGCGGCACCGACCTCACCTGGTCGGGGACCTTCACGCCGAAGGTCCCCCTCACCGGCCGCTTCCTGCGGCGGTATCTGACCGGCTACATGCAGCGGATGGCCGACGGACTGGCGCGGTACGCCGGCCGTTCCGACTCCTCGACGAGCCGCTAGGCGAGCCGTATGACGCCGCGGACCGCCGCCTCACCGTCGAAGTACACGGACTCCTCCCGTACGTACGCGCCCGGACGCGGGGCGTGGATCATCATGCCGTTGCCCGTGTAGATGCCCACGTGGCCGAGGTCGTCGTAGAAGAAGACCAGGTCACCGGGGTGGGCCGCGGCGAGTGGCACGGTCGTGCCGCACCGGGCCTGCTCGGCGGGCGACCGCGGCAGCAGGAATCCGGCGGCCTTCCAGGCGGCCTGGACGAGGCCGGCGGCGTCGTACGAACCGGGGCCGGTCGCGCCCATGACGTACGGCCGCCCGGTCTGCGCCCGGGCGAACGCGGCGGCGGTCGCGGCCTTGTCCGCGGCGAGGGTGCCCGCCGCGGCGGGGGCGGGCGTGGTGGCGCCGGGGGAGGAGAGTCCCGAGTGGCTCGCGGGAGGGAGGCCGCCCGTGGTGCCTGTGGCCGGGATGCCGGCCGTGGTGCCTACGGCCGGGATGCTGCCCGTGCTTTCGATGGTCGGGAGCGAGTCGCCACTGCCCGCGGGCGCGTACGTGCCGGCGCCCGCGGCGGCCGGGAAGGTCACGGTGAGGCCGGTGGCGGGAAGCGGCCCGGGACCGCCGCCGGTGGCCGCGTATGAGCCGACACCGCCGATGCCGGGGAGGCCGCCGGTGGTGCCCGGGGCGGAGAATGAGCCGATGCCGTCCGTGGCCGGGAAGCTGCCGGTGCTGCTCACGCCGGGGAAGGCTCCGGTGCCGTTCGCGGCGGGATACGCGGGGGCGCCCTCCGCCGCCGGGAAGGCTCCGGTGCCGTTCGTGGCCGGATAGGGGTCGGGGGCCGTCGGGTGGGCGTTGCCCGTGCCGAGGCCCGCTACGGCCGGGTACGCGCCCGTGCCGCCCGCGCCCGGGAACGCTCCGGCGCCGTCGCCCGTGGGGTACGGACCGGTGTTGCCGATGGCCGGGAAGGCCCCCGTGCCGTCCACGGCCGGGAAGCCGCCGTCAACCGCGGGGAAGCCGCCTGTGTTGTCCACCGCCGCCGGGTAGGCACCCGTGCCGTCCATCCCGGGGTAGGAGTAGGCAGTGCCGAGGGCCGGGAAGGAACCGGTGCCGTCCGCGGGAGGGAACGGCTGGGAGGCGCCCGCCCCCGCCATGGAACCCATGGAACCCATGGAACCCGTGGAACTCATGGAACCCATGCCGCTCACCGCCGGGAAAGCCCCGGTGTCCGTGCCCGGGTACGCGCCGGAGCCGTCGAAGCCCGGGTAGGCGGCCGCGCCGGCGCCCATGGCCGGGAACGAACCCGTGTTCTCCACGCCCGGATACGCGCCCGTAGTGCCGACCGCCGGGAACGACCCGGTGGCGCCCACGGTCGGAAAGGAGCCGGTGCTGTCGACGGCCGGGAAGGAGCCCGTGCCGCCCACGGCCGGGAAGGCATCCGTGCCGCTCGTGCCCGCGTACGCCCCGGACGGCATTCCCTGTCCCGGTCCCGGGGCGAGCTCGGCCGTGGGGGAGGAGAACGTCCACGACTGCGACTGCGACTGGGGCTGCGCCTGGGGCGCGCTCTCCAGTGCCGCACGCGGGGCGCCGGTCCGTTGCGACAGCAGTACGCGCGCTGCGGCGAGCTTCCGCTGCGTCGCCTCCTTGGACGTCCGCGGCGACCGCTGCGGCGCCGCGCTCGGCGAGGCGGGCTTCCTGGGCGCCGGCAGTGCCGGCAGCTCCCGTCCCGAAGTGCCCGGCCCGAGGGCCGGGGTCTCGCGGGCGGCACCCAGCGCCGGGGCGCCCGGCCTCCGCCGCCGCTTCTCCGTCGCGGCCACCAGTTCGGCGACGGTCCTGTCGATCGACGACTGGCGCAGGCCCTGCGGTCGCCGGTCCCCCGGGCGCTGCGCGGACCGACCGGGTGCCGGACGGTCCGGTCGCCGGTCGGCCGGCAGCACCGCCGCGACGGACGGGCCGAGTTTCGCGCGCGCCGTGTCGAGCCACTGCGTGCGCTTGGCGGCCTCCGCGGCGGGCCCCGACCGCTGCCGCTCCTTGGCGGCCAGGACGCGCGTCGCGTTGTAGGTCTCCGTGGCCGTCTCGACCCGTTGGTACAGGCTGTCGATCCGCTGCTGGACCTCCGCGTGGCTCGGTCCCGGCGGCTCGGCCTCGGGCGCGACATCCCCTGCCGGGGAGAACAGGGCCATGGGGTCCACGGCCATGGGATTCGGGGCCATGGGTTCCAGGGCCCGCGACGCTCGCGCGGGCGTACCCGGTCCTGCGGGGACCGCGGGAAACGCGGCGCGCGCACCGGCAGGGAGCGGTTTCTGGTCCGACGCCAAGGGAGGCGACTCCTTCCGTGCTCCGCCTACCGGGTTAGCTGTCGGATTCGGGCGGATGATTCCGGAAGGACTGCCCTACGGCCCGTACGCGCGGGGCGGTTGGGCCGATTCACCCCAGGTCTCGGTTGGGTCCCCGGCTCCGGCTGCCCGCGGGGGCGGGCCGGACTCGGCGGAGGCCGCGCGGCCCGGCGACGTTCGCCGGTTGCGTCGAGCGGCCTGTCGGCACCGTAGCCAACGTGTGTGTCTCGTGTGAAGGTCGGAGTGCGTTATGTCCGATACATTTTTGTGACCTTCGCGTGAGGATCCGGTTGCCGTCGACGGTTCCGGCCAACCTGCGTAATCGTTCCGTCAGTTGCCCGTCCACCGGCCCGTTCCGTCGCCGCCGCCCGGCCACCAGCGGTGATCGCGCCGAGACGGCGTCCGGGCGACCGACCGGACGGTCTGAAGCCCGGCCGCCGTGGTGGGCACCGTCGCCCGGCTGAGAGCTTCGTCACGCGGGCCGCCCCGGCGCCCCGGGGTTCCCTACGGAGTTTCCGAGGGGGAGGCCGGTTGTCGGTGGGGCGCCCTAGACTCGGGATGCGATGAGCAGCCTCTTTGACGACAGCTTCCTGGCGGACCTCCAGGCCCCGCGGGCCCACGGTGAGGAACCCCCGCCACCGCCCGAGGACGAGCACGTACCGGAGCCGATTCCGGACGATCTGTTCGGCGGGAAGTTCGACGTGCCCCCGGACAGGTGGCAGGCCGGAGCGGGGGGCTCCGGCGAGGCCGGAGCCGGAGGCGGGTACTACCGCAACGGCGCCCTCCGCCCCGTCCTGGACGCGGCGGCCCTCCTGGACGGGCTGAACGAGAACCAGCGCGCGGCCGTCGTGCACGCCGGCTCCCCCCTGCTCATCGTCGCCGGCGCCGGCTCCGGCAAGACCCGCGTGCTCACCCACCGCATCGCGCACCTGCTGGCCGAGCGCGGCGTCCACCCCGGCCAGATCCTCGCCATCACCTTCACCAACAAGGCCGCGGGCGAGATGAAGGAGCGCGTCGAGCAGCTCGTCGGCCCGCGCGCGCACGCGATGTGGGTGATGACGTTCCACAGCGCCTGCGTCCGCATCCTGCGCCGGGAGAGCAAGCGGCTCGGCTTCACCTCGTCCTTCTCGATCTACGACGCCGCCGACTCCAAGCGTCTGATGGCCCTCGTCTGTCGTGACCTGGACCTCGACCCCAAGCGCTTCCCGCCGAAGTCCTTCAGCGCCAAGATCAGCAACCTGAAGAACGAGCTGATCGACGAGGAGGACTTCGCGGCGCAGGCCGCCGACGGCTTCGAGAAGACGGTCGCCCAGGCCTACGCGCTCTACCAGTCGCGGCTGCGCGAGGCCAACGCGCTGGACTTCGACGACCTGATCATGACGACGGTCAACCTGCTGCGTGCCTTCCCGGACGTCGCCGAGCACTACCGCCGCCGCTTCCGGCACGTCCTGGTCGACGAGTACCAGGACACCAACCACGCCCAGTACGCCCTCGTGCGCGAACTGGTCGGCACCTCCGAGCACCCGGTCGACGTGCCGCCGGAGGCCCAGGTGCCGCCCGCCGAGCTGTGCGTCGTCGGTGACGCCGACCAGTCGATCTACGCCTTCCGCGGCGCGACGATCCGCAACATCCTCCAGTTCGAGGAGGACTACCCGGACGCGACGACGATCCTGCTGGAGCAGAACTACCGTTCCACGCAGACGATCCTGTCCGCCGCCAACGCGGTCATCGAGCGCAACGAGTCCCGCCGCCCGAAGAACCTGTGGACCAACGCGGGCTCGGGCGCGCAGATCACCGGCTACGTCGCCGACACCGAGCACGACGAGGCCCAGTTCGTCGCCGACGAGATAGACCGTCTCACGGACGCGGGCGAGGCCAAGGCGGGCGACGTCGCCGTCTTCTACCGCACCAACGCCCAGTCCCGTGTCTTCGAAGAGGTGTTCATCCGCGTCGGTCTGCCCTACAAGGTCGTCGGCGGTGTTCGCTTCTACGAGCGCAAGGAGGTCCGGGACGTTCTGGCCTACCTGCGGGTCCTCGCCAACCCCGAGGACTCCGTTCCGCTGCGCCGGATCCTCAACGTGCCCAAGCGGGGAATCGGCGAGCGCGCCGAGGCGATGATCGACGCCCTCGCGCAGCGCGAGCGGATCAGTTTCGCGCAGGCGCTGCGGCGCGTCGACGAGGCGTACGGCATGGCGGCCCGCTCCACCAACGCCGTCAAGCGGTTCAACGTACTGATGGAGGAACTGCGCACGGTCGTCGAGTCCGGCGCGGGCCCGGCGACGGTCCTGGAGGCCATCCTCGAACGCACCGGCTACCTGGCCGAGTTGCAGGCGTCGACGGACCCGCAGGACGAGACCCGGATCGAGAACCTCCAGGAACTCGCCGCCGTCGCCCTGGAGTTCGAGCAGGAGCGGGGCGCCGGGGCCGGGGCCGAGGACACGGCCGGGACGGGGACCGGGGGCGGGCAGGCGGCACCGGACGCCGCCACGGCGGCCGGGCCCGGGGACGGGGGAGCCGAGGGCGCGGACGCGGCGGCCGGGGATGCCGGGGCCGCAGCGGTTCCCGCGGCCGCGGCTGCTCCCGCTGCTCCCGGCGCCACCCTCGCCGACTTCCTCGAACAGGTCGCCCTGGTCGCCGACTCCGACCAGATCCCGGACGAGGAGGAGGACGGCTCGGGCGTCATCACCCTGATGACCCTGCACACCGCCAAGGGCCTGGAGTTCCCGGTCGTCTTCCTCACCGGCATGGAGGACGGCGTCTTCCCGCACATGCGCGCGCTCGGTCAGACCAAGGAGCTGGAGGAGGAGCGGCGACTGGCGTACGTGGGCATCACGCGCGCCCGGGAGAGGCTCTACCTGACCCGCGCGGCACTGCGCAGCGCATGGGGGCAGCCGTCGTACAACCCGCCCTCCCGTTTCCTGGAGGAGATCCCCGACCAGCACGTGCAGTGGAAGCGGACGGGGTCGGCCGGTGCGCCGGCCGCGGGCGGAAAGCCGGGGCGCGGCTCGGGCGTCGCGGCCTCGCTGTCGTCGTCGCTGTCCTCCTCGTTCCCGTCCCGGTCACGTTCCTCGGCGGCGGGCGCCGCCGGGTTCGCGACGGGCCGGGGCGGCGCGGGGGACAAGCCCGCGGTCGATCTGTCCGTCGGCGACCGTGTCACCCACGACCAGTTCGGCCTCGGCACGGTGGTCTCGGTCTCCGGGGCGGGCGCGAAGGCGGAGGCGACGATCGACTTCGGCGACCCCAAGCCGAAGCGGCTGCTGCTGCGGTACGCGCCGGTGGAGAAGCTGTAGGGGGAGCGCGCGGGGAGGCGGCGTCAGGGGGGAAGCGCCGCGGAGGGAGTGCGCGGCGCCGCGCGGGCAGCGGGAACGGCAGGCGGTGACGGGCGGTCGTCGGGGGACGGCCGGCCCGGTCCGGTTACGTCGGGTCCAGGCCGTGGCTGCGGAGCCAGGGGAGCGGGTCGACGGCCGCCCCGCCGCCGGGCCGGACCTCGAAGTGCAGGTGCGGGCCGGTGGAGTTGCCCGAATTGCCGGAGTAGGCGACCGGCTGGCCGGCCTTCACGGTCGCACCGTTGGCGACGCGGTAGCTGGAGAGGTGGCAGTACCACGTCTCCGTGCCGTCCTTCGCCGTCACGATCATCATGTTGCCGTACGCGCTGTTCCACTGCGTGCGCACGGTGCCGTCCGTCGCGGACATCACCGTGGTGCCGAACGAGACGGGGAAGTCGATGCCGGTGTGGACGGACATCCAGTTGACGCCGGCCTGGCCGAAGTAGGCGCTGAGGCCCTTCTGGGTGACCGGGAGGACGAACTTGGGGCGCAGCCGCTCCTTGCGGGCCGCTGCCGCCGCCGCTTTCTTCTGCTGGGCCGCCTGCTGTGCCCTCAGGTCGATGCGTTCCTGGGTGCGGCTGGCCCGGTCGGCGAAGTCGTCCGCGCCGGCGGACAGGCTCTGGAGCTGGGTGTCCAGCTTGTTGTTGGCGGCGACCGGCTTGACCGCGGTGGCCTCGGAGGATCCGGCGGCCGTCGTCTCCTTGCCGTCGCCATCGCCGAAGTCGACGGTGGCGGCGGCGATGGAGGCGACCCCGAGGACGCACACCGAGGGCACGGCGACGGTGAGCAGCGCGGAACGTTTTGCCGGGGCACGGCGGCGGGAGCGGGTGGCGGCACGGGCCGCGGTCCGCGAGAGCGGGGCGGGGCCGGCCTCTTCCTGGTCGTCGAGGAGGTCGGGGGCATCGTCGCCGTCGTCCGCCCCTGATTCCCCGCTCTCGAAGGAGTCGAAGGATTCGAACGTCGCGGTGGCCTGCTGGTCGAACGGTACGGCCTGTTCGATGACCGCCGTGGCCGGGTGGTCGAAGGGCTCCGCCGCCTCGAAGGTGGCGGTCGCCTGCTGGTCGAAGGACTGCGGGGCCTGGGGGGGCCGGGGCGTTCTCCGGTGCGAAACCCTCGTGCTGTTCCCGGGAGTCGGCTCCGCCGCCCGCGTTCCACTGCGTTGCGTCGTACACACCGCTGTCGAAGGTCTGGGTGCCCCACGCCCACTGCTGGGTGGCGCCCGCGCCGTCGGACTGCTGCTCCACCTGCTGCCAGGCCTGCGCGTCCCACTGCCCGGTCGCCTCGGGTGCCCCGCCCTGCGCGGGGATGCCGCCCAGCTGCTGGTAGCCGTCGGTCCAGGCGGTCGCGTCGTGCGCGCCGGAGCCGTACACGGGCTGGTGCCCGGCCGCGTACGGGTCGTAGGACGGCGTCTGCTGGTAACCGGCGCCGTACGTCTGGTCGGTGCCGGTCCACTGGGCGGCGTCGTACGCGCCGGTGCCGGTGTCGGCGCCGGGGAAGTCGCCGAAGAGGGGATCGCTGCCGAAGGAGACGGACTGCTGTCCGCCGGGCGCCCCGGCCATGGTCGCGGAGGGATCACCGTAGGGGGTGAACTCGCCGTACTGGGCTTCCTGTCCGCCGTACGTCGCGTAGGACGCCGAGGCCGGTTCGGAAGCCGGGGCCGGGGAGGTTGCGGTCCCCGACGGGTGACGGTCGTTCACCAACTTCTCTTTCGCCTCGACAACAGGGGCTGGCAGAGCAGTGCGGCGACTGTACCCGGCGGTATGCGGGCGCGACAATCTTCTGCAGGTTTCACCCCTGAGGGAAACGGGCATTCGGCCGTGTTTCGGGGGGCGTTGGACACGGCTTGGCCCTATGTTCGAGTCGCGTTCGAGCGGTGTGGCCGTGCGGCGCGGCGGCCGCGTCAGGGGTGAAGGGTCCCCATGAGGCTTACCGCCGCCTGCGGCCCCCTCAGACCAAGGTCCCCCTCAGGCCACGGCCCCCCTCAGGCCACGGTGAGGCCGCCCACTTCCGTGCGGTCCTGTGCACGACCGCTCGGCCGGGCCGTCCCGTCGCCGGGCTCGGTGAGGCCGGCGTCCAGTGCCTGCCATACCCGCGCGGCGACCGCGGGGTGAACCGGCAGGGCGAGGTGGCCGATGCCGGTCACCCGCACGTTCTGTGCCGTCAGGTCCGGGTGGTCGATGCAGGCCGTCTCCACCGGGACCATCAGACGGTCCAGGTCGCTCCAGAAACTCACGAAGCGCGTGCGGCAGCCGGGCGCGGGCCGTCGCAACTCCTCCAGCACCGCGGAGTGTGGACGCATCTGCCGCACGATCGGGTGCGCGTCGGCGAGCGGCGCGACGCGCGTGCCGGAGTGCGGGGTGCCGAGCGTCACCAGGGTGCGCACCCGCAGGTCACCGCCGAGCCGCTGCACGTAGTAACGGGCGATCAGGCCGCCCAGGCTGTGTCCGACGACATCGACGTGCCCCTGGCCCGTGCGGGCGAGCAGATCCTCCACGTGCCGGCCCAGGAGTTCTGCGGCGACGCGGATGTCGCAGGTCAGCGGCGAGTAGTTGAGCGACTCGATCCGGCGGTGGCCGCTGCGGGCCAGGGAGCGACGCAGCAGGACGAAGGCCGAACGGTTGTCGACGAAGCCGTGGAGGAGGACGACCGGGGGACTGGACGAGCGGGGGAGGGAGGGGAGAGTGGTGTCGGGGGCGGTGCGGCGGGCGGCGTCGGCGTGGAGGGCGCCGGGGCGGCGCTCGGGGAGGAGGCCCGACGGATACAGCAGGAGGTGTCCCGCGAGGATCGCGGCCTCCAGGGCGGTCGCCCGGAGAAGGGGGACGAGGTGGGGGAAGGGTGCGCGGGGGTGGAGCGGGCGCGGGGGCCGATCGGGTGCTGTTCCGGTGTCGTCCAAGCCGGCCTCCTGTCGGTGCGCCGGTAGGGGAGCGCGCGGTCCGCGCAGGCGAGGGGCGGAACGTGTCCCACCGTGTGATTTCCCCCTCTGTGTGCGGCACGAAACGGCCGGTTGCGGGATGCTGGGGATAACGTTCGTTCACTTCGCTTCGACGTCGTGCAGTCGTCGCTGGCAATCGCTTGTAGTCGCTTGTAGTCATGAAGGGAGTGGTGGGTGTGGCAGCGGGACCGATCCGTGTGGTGGTGGCCAAGCCGGGGCTCGACGGTCACGATCGCGGGGCCAAGGTGATCGCGCGGGCGCTTCGGGACGCGGGGATGGAGGTCATCTACACCGGGCTCCATCAGACACCGGAGCAGATCGTCGCCACGGCGATCCAGGAGGACGCCGACGCGATCGGGCTGTCGATCCTCTCCGGTGCGCACAACACGCTCTTCGCGGCGGTGATCGAGCTGCTGAAGGAGCGGGACGCGGAGGACATCAAGGTCTTCGGCGGCGGGATCATCCCGGAGGCGGACATCGGTCCGCTGAAGGAGAAAGGCGTCGCGGAGATCTTCACACCGGGGGCGACGACCGCGTCGGTCGTGGACTGGGTGCGGGGAAACGTGCGGCAGCCGGCGGGCGCGTGACCGGACGTGGTCCGCGTGACGGCGGGGGCGAGGGCCCGGGGCGATGCTCCTCCCATCCCCGCCGTACGGCCCGAACGGCCCGACTCCACCGCCCCTTCCCTCCCTCCCGCACCCCCGTACGCGGCGGTGGGCGCCGGCCGGCCTAGGGCGTCAGCTCCGCCGCCATCGCGGCCCGCAGTCGCAGTGTCGCCGTGAGGCGTTGGAAGGCCTCCGCCCAGTAGCCCCCCGCGCCGGGCGCCGCTCCCTCCGTCTCGTCGGGTATCGCCGTCAGGCCCTCCAGCCGGTCCGCCTCCGCGGGAGCCAGGCACCGCTCCGCGAGGCCCATCACGCCGCTGAAGCTCCATGGGTAACTCCCGGCGTCCCGCGCGATGTTGAGCGCGTCGACCACCGCGCGGCCCAGCTCCCCCGCCCACGGCACCGTGCACACACCGAGCAGCTGGAACGCCTCCGACAGCCCGTGCGTCCCGATGAACCCGGCCACCCAAGCCGCCCGTTCCTCCGTACCGAGCGTGCCGAGGAGTTTCGCCCGCTCCGCGAGGGACACCGCGCCCGGACCCCCGGCCTCCGGCGCGGACGGTGCCCCCAGCAGGGCCCGCGCCCAGTCGGCGTCCCGCTGCCGGACGGCCGCCCGGCACCAGGCCGCGTGCAGTTCGCCCTGCCATCCGTCGGCCACGGGCAGGGCCACGATCTCCTGTGGCGTCCGGCCCCCGAGCCGCCCCGGCCACGTGCGAAGCGGAGCGGTGTCCAGCAACTGGCCCAGCCACCAGGAGCGTTCCCCCCGTCCGGCCGGGGGCTGGGCCGCCACTCCGTCGCGTTCCATCCCCGCGTCGCACTCGTGCGGCGCCTCCACCACCAGCGTCGGTACGGGGGCGGTCACGTCGACCGCCACGCACGTGGCCGCGCGTCTGCCCATCCGGACAGCCAGTGCCGAGTCCGGCAGCGCCGACAGCAACTCCGCCGCCACGGCCCGTACGTTGCGGCTGCGGTCGGCGAGGGCTCGCTCCAGGAACGGCTCGTCCTCAGGGCCGAGCCCCGTCCGCAGCGAGTCGAGGAACATCAGCCGGTCCTCGGCCCGCTCCGTCGGCCACGTCGACGACAGCAGCGCACGGCCGGCGGCGGGGGTGCGGGCCCTGAGCGCGCAGAGCAGTGCGACGCGCTCAGCGAACAGCCCCTGGCGCCACAGGCCGCGCACCCGGTCGGAGTCCTCGGCCGACGGCAGCTCCCCGCCGCCCTGCGCGGCCCGCAGCGCGAACCGCCAGTCGGGGTTGAGCCGGGCCAGCCACAGCGCGCGCGGACCCGCGAAGGCGAGCGCGGCCGGACGCAGGTCGGTACGCCCCCGTGCCGCGTCCAGCAGCGCGGGCAGCGCCTCGGGCGGGGCCGCGAAGCCCCGCTCGTTCGCCAGCGCCAGCCACTGCGGGAGCAGCTCCATCAGATCCGGAGCCGCTCCCCGGCGGCCGACGCCCGTCCCGGGCCGGTCCGCCAGCAACACCACCAGCCGGCGCGCCGCCGCGGGCGGCAGCGGGGGCCTCGGGTCGGGTGCCGCGGGCTCCGGCCGTACGGCGGCGGGCGCGGCGCACAGCCCGGCCCGGCGCCGTACGGCCGCCACGGCCGCCGCGTCCAGCAGCGCCGCCGGGGCCTCGCGGCCGGGCGGCAGCCCCGGGGGCGTACGGCGGTCGGTCCCCAGCAGTGCCGCCGTCACCAGTTCCTGCCAGGGGAGCGGGCCGGAAGCGGTGGCGGAGAGGGTGCTGCTCATGCACGGTCCTTCCGGTGGACGGGGCGAGCGGACGGGAGGGGCGGGCGAGATGGACGACAGGGGGGGCAGCCGGACACCGGTGCCCGTCGTCCCGTGTCAGCACAGCGGCACCGCCTCACCGGGCCCCTCCGGCCAGGCGGTCAGCGGGGTGAAACCGCGGTGGCCGCACTCGCCGAAGACCGTGACCGGAGAGCCGCCCGAGAGGGCGACCAGCCGCCACAGACCGGAGCGGGACCCGCCCGCCGGGGTCACGGGCAGCGCCAGGTCGCCGTCCGCGTCCGCCAGTTGCCAGGAGCCCTCGGCGGCCGGGACCGGCACCACGCGGCGCAGCGTCACCGGGTACGCGTCCTGCCACGGGTCGTCCGCGAGTGCCTCGCCGTAGCGGGCGGCCGCCTCGGCCGGACCGCTGCCGGGAGGGCGTACCGGCAGCGGGACGGGGGTGGAGAACCGCTCGCCCAGGGCCACCCGTGACTGCCCCGCCCCCGGGTACGCCACCGTCTCCGCGTCCAGCGTCCGTCCCACCGGCAAGGACAGCTCCGGGGCGCGGCCGGCCGCCCCGTAGGACAGGACCAGCGCCGTACGGCCGGACTCCGTGCCGTACAGCCAGATCCGGCGTGTGGTGAGCCTGGTGTCGTACGTGTCGTACTGGGCCAGCACCAGCCAGCGGTCCCGCACCGGCGGACCTCCGGGCGAGGAGGGCAGGCCGATGCGCGAGCGGACCGTCGCCGCGAGGCCGTCGGGCAGTTCGCCGTGGCGCAGCCAGCCCCGGTCGAGCAGGTGGAGCAGCGCGCACTCCTCCAGCAGCCGGGCGGGCCACCCGGGACCCGAACCCGGCACGGCCCCCAACTCCCGTACCCGCGCGGCCAGACCGGGCGCCTGGGCGTCCACCATGCGGGCCGCCGTCTCCTCCCACAGCCCGTACCCCTCCTCCTGCGCGGCGGCCAGACCCCCGCGCAGCAGATCGGCCAGCCGCCGCTCCAGCTCCGTGACCCCCGCCGTGACCCTGGCCGCCCGCGACTCCGCGCGGCGCAGGGCGGCGCCGCGGGCGGCCGACGCCACGGCGGGCGCGGAGTCGCCGCCGGCCGCCCCGAGCCCGCCGCCCGCCGCGCCCGCCGGGTCTGCCGTGCCCGCAGATTCCGCCGCACCCGCCGCACCCGCCGCGCATGACGCGACGTCGGACGCCGGTGCCGGTGTCGGCACCTGGTCCGTGGTCCGGCGCACGCGCACCCCCGAATCACTCATGCCACCGACGGTAGATCCCGCCACTGACAATCCGTCGCAGCGGGCGCGTTCGTGCAGGTCAGGATGATTGTCAGTGGTGTGGTGCAGGGTGGAACCAGATCCGGACCGGCCGAGCTGGAGGGGGACCCGCCCATGCCTGCGCCCGAGAAAGAGACGACCGCCGCACACAGCGGAACCGACGACGACAACGTGCACGCCACCAGAGCCACCCAGGTCCTGCGGCCGCACGCCGAGGACGCGTTCGCGGGCGAACTCGCCGCCCTGGCCGCGCGGGACGACCGCCCGCGTCCACCCCGCTGGAGGCTGTCGCCGTGGGCCGTGGTCACGTATCTGCTCGGCGGCACCCTGTCGGACGGCATGGTGATCACACCGAAGTACGTGGGCCCGCGCCGTATCGTCGAGGTCGCCGTCTCCACCCTCGCCACCGACCGCGCGCTGCTCCTGCTCGGCGTGCCCGGCACCGCCAAGACATGGATGTCGGAGCACCTGGCCGCGGCCGTCAGCGGCGACTCGACGCTGCTGGTGCAGGGCACCGCCGGCACCCCCGAGGAGGCCATCCGCTACGGCTGGAACTACGCGCAGCTCCTGGCCCGCGGCCCCAGCCGGGACGCGCTGGTGCCGAGCCCGGTGATGCGCGCGATGGCCGGGGGAATGACCGCGCGCGTCGAGGAACTGACCCGCGTCCCGGCGGACGTCCAGGACACGCTGATCACTGTTCTGTCCGAGAAGGTCCTGCCGATACCGGAGTTGGGGCAGGAGGTGCAGGCCGTCCGCGGCTTCAACCTCATCGCCACGGCGAACGACCGCGACCGCGGGGTCAACGAACTCTCCAGCGCCCTGCGCCGCCGCTTCAACACGGTGGTGCTGCCCCTGCCGGCCACCGCCGAGGCCGAGGTGGAGATCGTCACCCGCCGGGTCGACCAGATCGGCCGCGCCCTTGACCTGCCCCCGGCGCCCGACGGCATCGACGAGATCCGACGCGTCGTCACCGTCTTCCGTGAACTGCGCGACGGCGTCACCGCGGACGGCCGGACGAAGCTGAAGTCGCCGAGCGGCACTCTGTCCACGGCCGAGGCGATCTCCGTGGTCACCGGCGGGCTGGCCCTGGCCGCCCACTTCGGTGACGGCGTGCTGCGGCCGGACGATGTCGCCGCCGGAGTCCTGAGCGCCGTCGTCCGGGATCCGACGGCCGACCGTGTCGCCTGGCGGGAGTACCTGGAGGCGGTCGTGCGGGAACGGGAGGGGTGGGCGGACTTCTACCGGGCCTGCCGGGAGGTGAGCCCATGACCGCGAAGGGGCCGCTGCTGCTCGGCGTCCGCCACCACGGGCCGGGTTCGGCGCGGGCGGTGCGGGCCGCGCTCACGGCGGCGCGGCCCAGGACCGTGCTGATCGAGGGGCCGCCCGAGGCGGATCCGCTGATCCCGCTCGCCGCGGACCGGGCGATGCGGCCGCCGGTCGCGCTGCTCGCCCACGCGGTGGACGAACCGGGGCGCTCGGCGTTCTGGCCGCTGGCCGAGTTCTCCCCGGAGTGGGTGGCCCTGCGCTGGGCGCTGGAGCACGGCGTGCCCGCCCGCTTCATCGACCTGCCGGCCGCGCACACCCTGGCCCAGGAGGGGCAGGCGGACGACGAAGCCGACACGGACGGCGAAGTCGACGCCGCCGGAGGAGCCGATGCGGCCGAAGGAACCGACGCCGCCGAAGAAACCGATGCCGTGCGTGTGCGGGTGGATCCGCTCGCCGTGCTCGCCGACGCGGCCGGGTACGACGACCCGGAGCGCTGGTGGGAGGACGCGGTCGAACACCAGGGCCGGACGGAGGACGCACTCGCGCCGTTCGCGGCGCTCGACGAGGCGATGACCGCGCTCCGGGAGACCTACGGCGACGGCGGGCACCCGCGGGACCTGGTGCGCGAGGCCTACATGCGCATCCAGCTGCGGGCGGCGGTCAAGGAGTTCGGGGAGTCCTCCGTGGCCGTGGTCTGCGGGGCCTGGCACGTGCCCGCGCTGCGGGAGCGCACCCCCCTCGCCGCCGACCGGGCCCTGGTGAGGGGGCTGCCCCGGGTGAAGGCCGACGTGACGTGGGTGCCGTGGACCCACCGCCGGCTCTCCCGGGCGGGAGGCTACGGCGCGGGCATCGAGTCGCCCGGCTGGTACGGGCATCTGTTCACCGCCCCGGACCGCCCCGTCGAGCGGTGGCTGACCGAGGTGGCCGGGCTCCTGCGGGCCGAGGACCGGATCGTGTCGTCCGCGGACGTCATCGAGGCGGTACGGCTCGCGGAGACGCTCGCGGTGCTGCGCGGCCGCCCGCTGCCCGGGCTGACCGAGACGCTCGACGCCGTACGGGCGGTGCTGTGCGAGGGCTCGGAGGTGCCGCTGGCGCTGGTGCGGGACCGGCTCGTGGTCGGGGAAGTGCTGGGGCGGGTGCCCGAGTCGGCGCCCGCGGTGCCGTTGCAGCGCGACCTCGCCCGGCACCAACGGCGGCTGCGGCTGAAACCCGAGCCGTCGGCGCGCGAGGCCGGGCTGGACCTGCGCAAGGAGACCGACGCCGGGCGCAGTCGGCTGCTGCACCGGCTGCGACTGCTGGGCATCGGCTGGGGCGAGCCGGTCGGGGGACGCGGGAGCACCGGCACCTTCCGGGAGACCTGGCGGCTGCGCTGGGAGCCCGAACTGGCGGTGCGGGTCGCCGAGGCGGGGGTGTGGGGCACCACGGTGCTCACGGCCGCGACCGCGAAGGCCGAGGCGGAGGCGCTGTCCGCCCGGGGGCTCGCCGAGGTCACCGCGCTCGCCGAGCGGTGTCTGCGGGCCGGACTCCCGGACGCGCTGCCGGTGGTGATGCGGGTGCTCGTCGACCGGGCCGCACTGGACACCGACGTCGGCCACCTCGCCCAGGCCCTGCCCGCCCTCGTCCGCTCCCTGCGCTACGGCGATGTGCGCGGCACGGACACCGGAGCCCTGGCCGAGGTCGCCGGCGGCCTCGCCGAACGGGTGTTCGTCGGCCTCCCGCCCGCCTGCGCCGCGCTCGGCGCCGAGGCCGCGGCGGAGATGCGGCGCCATGTCGACGCCGTGCACGGGGCGGTGACACTGCTGGCGGAGGGAACCGGGCCGCCGCCCGGCCGCGGCGATCTGCGCGGGCGCTGGCACGAGGTGCTGCGTGTGCTGTCGGCACGCGACACATGCGCGGGGATCGTGCGCGGCCGCGCCGTGCGGCTGCTGCTCGACGACGGGGAGCTGACCGAGGGGGAGGCCGCCCGGCTGATGGGACTCGTCCTGTCACCGGGCACCCCGCCGGCGGACGCCGCCGCGTGGATCGAGGGATTCCTCGGCGGCGGCTCCGGTGGCGGAATGCTCCTGGTGCACGACGAACGGCTGCGGGGCCTGGTGGACGACTGGCTGACGGCGGTCCCGGACAGCGCGTTCGACGACGTACTGCCCCTGCTGCGGCGCACGTTCGCGGCGTACGAGACGGGGGCGCGCCGCACGCTCGGCGAACTGGTGCGGCGCGGCCCCGGGGCGCGGGGGAGCGCAGAGCACGCGGGCGCGGGTCTCCCGGGGTTCGGGGACGGCCTCGACACCGGGCGCGCGGACGCCGTACTGCCCGTGCTGAGCCTCCTCCTCGGCACGGCGGCGGAGGGGGACGCCCGCAGACCCCGGGGGCACGACGGACGAGAGGGCCCCGACGCGGGCGCCGACACCGACGCGGGCGAAGACGCCGGCACAGATGCGGCCGCCGGCACACACGAGGAAGGGAAGGCGGTGACATGACACAGGACCGGGAAAGGCCTCCTTCGCGGGGCGCGGCGGAGGAGCGGCTGCGGCGATGGCGGCTCGTGCTCGGCGGGGGCGACGCGGACGGCACCGGGCACGGCCTCGCCGGGCGGGACGCCGCGATGGACGGCGCGCTGAACTCGCTCTACGGGACGCGGGAGAAACCGGCGTCGGGCCGGGACCGTTCGGCGGGGCTGGGAGCGTCCGCGCCCTCGGTCGCCCGGTGGCTCGGGGACATACGGACGTACTTCCCGGCCTCCGTGGTGCGCGTCATGCAGCGGGACGCCATCGACCGGCTCGGCCTGGCCACGCTGCTGCTGGAGCCGGAGATGCTCGAGGCGGTGGAGGCCGACGTCCACCTGGTCGGCACCCTGCTCTCCCTCAACAAGGCGATGCCCGAGACGACGAGGGAGACCGCACGAGCGGTGGTGCGCAAGGTCGTGGAGGAGTTGGAGGAGCGGCTCGCCACCCGTACCCGGGCCGCGCTCACCGGCGCCCTCGACCGCAGCGCCCGGGTCGCCCGGCCCCGTCACCACGACATCGACTGGAACCGGACGATCGCGGCCAACCTCAAGCACTACCTGCCCGAGCACGGCACGATCGTCCCGGAGCGGCTCGTCGGGCACGGGCGCGCGTCGGCGTCGGTGCGGAAGGAGGTCGTCCTGTGCATCGACCAGTCGGGGTCGATGGCCTCGTCGGTCGTGTACGCCTCCGTGTTCGGGGCGGTACTGGCGTCCATGCGGTCGATAGCCACGCGGCTCGTCGTCTTCGACACGGCGGTGGCCGATCTGACCGACCGGCTCGACGACCCGGTCGACGTCCTCTTCGGCACCCGGCTCGGCGGTGGCACGGACATCAACAGGGCACTGGCGTACTGCCAGTCACGGATCACCCGCCCCGCCGACACCGTCGTGGTCCTCATCAGTGACCTCTACGAGGGCGGGATACGCGACGAGATGCTGAAGCGGGTGGCTGCGATGAGGGCCTCGGGCGTGCGGTTCGTGGCGCTGCTCGCGCTGTCCGACGAGGGGGCGCCCGCCTATGACCGCGAGCACGCGGCGGCCCTCGCGGCGCTGGGGGCACCGGCGTTCGCGTGCACGCCCGAACTGTTCCCCGAGGTGATGGCGGCCGCGATCGAGAGACGCCCACTGCCGGTCCCGGACGCGGACGCGGGCTGAGAGTCCCCTTCGCCCCCCCCTCACGGCCACCACCCCCGTGGACACGGGGAGCGGAGCCCGTGCCATCCGCTTGCCCGCCATCCTGCCGGACACCGAAAGAACCAGCCGGACACCGAAGATGCGGACACCGAAGATGCGGACACCGAAGACGCGGACACCGAAGAAGTCGCGCCGCCCCAGTACCCCACAGGAATCCGCCCTGGACGGCCGAAAGCCGTCGGAACCGTCCGGTCGGGTCCCTGCGGACGGGGCGGGGACCCGTCGGGGAAGGGTCCGTCCGCCGCGCCCCGCGGGGTCAGCGCATCCCGTGAGGTGCTGAGCAGGGCCTCACCGGGCCGGCCCCGGCCCGGTGAGGCCGCTCTCGCGCGGCACGCCGTGCCAGCTGGGCAGGCATCATGTGACAGGTATCACCGCTCAGGTGTGATCCGCGATTTAGAGCCCCACCCCCGGCGGCGATAACCTGCGAGACGGACATGCCGCGCGCTCGGTCACCGTGTGCGCTCCCCTTGTGACACAGCGGACGTCACGTTGCCCTCGCGGCACGCCCACGCATCCAACGAACCGCGAGATCACTGATAGGGACGGAAGCGCGTGGACCTGTTCGAGTACCAGGCGAGGGACCTCTTCGCCAAGCACGATGTACCGGTGCTGGCCGGTGAAGTCATCGACACGCCTGAGGCGGCGCGCGAGATCACTGAGCGTCTGGGCGGCAAGTCCGTCGTCAAGGCGCAGGTGAAGGTCGGTGGTCGTGGCAAGGCCGGTGGCGTGAAGCTGGCCGCGTCCGCGGACGAGGCCGTCGCCCGTGCGACGGACATCCTCGGGATGGACATCAAGGGCCACACGGTCCACAAGGTGATGATCGCCGAGACCGCCCCGGAGATCGTCGAGGAGTACTACGTCTCCTTCCTCCTCGACCGTGCGAACCGCACGTTCCTCTCCATCGCCTCGGTCGAGGGCGGCATGGAGATCGAGGAGGTGGCCGCCAACCGTCCGGAGGCCGTCGCCAAGACCCCGATCGACGCGATCGACGGCGTGACGCCGGAGAAGGCGCGCGAGATCGTCGAGGCCGCGAAGTTCCCGGCCGAGGTCGCCGACCAGGTCGCGAACGTCCTGGTCAAGCTGTGGGACACCTTCATCAAGGAGGACGCCCTCCTGGTCGAGGTCAACCCGCTGGCCAAGGTCGCCTCCGGCGAGGTCATCGCCCTCGACGGCAAGGTCTCCCTGGACGACAACGCCGAGTTCCGTCACCCGGACTTCGAGGAGTTCCACGACAAGGCCGCGGCCAACCCGCTGGAGGCCGCCGCCAAGGAGAAGAACCTCAACTACGTCAAGCTCGACGGCGAGGTCGGCATCATCGGCAACGGCGCGGGTCTCGTCATGAGCACCCTGGACGTCGTCGCGTACGCCGGTGAGAAGCACGGCAACGTCAAGCCCGCCAACTTCCTGGACATCGGTGGCGGTGCCTCCGCCCAGGTCATGGCGAACGGCCTGGAGATCATCCTCGGCGACCCGGACGTGCGCTCCGTGTTCGTCAACGTCTTCGGTGGCATCACCGCCTGTGACGAGGTCGCCAACGGCATCGTCCAGGCGCTGAAGCTCCTGGAGGACCGCGGCGAGAACGTCAGCAAGCCGCTCGTCGTCCGGCTCGACGGCAACAACGCCGAGCTCGGCCGGAAGATCCTCACCGACGCGGGCCACCCGCTGGTCCAGCGCGTCGACACCATGGACGGCGCGGCCGACAAGGCCGCCGAGCTGGCTCACGCCGCCGCCAAGTAATCACTCAGGACGAGGACATCAACACACCATGGCTATCTGGCTCAACAAGGACAGCAAGGTCATCGTCCAGGGCATGACCGGCGCCACGGGCATGAAGCACACCAAGCTCATGCTCGCCGACGGCACCGAGGTCGTGGGCGGCGTGAACCCGCGCAAGGCGGGACAGACCGTGGACTTCGACGGCACCGAGGTACCCGTCTTCGGCACCGTCAAGGAGGCCATCGAGAAGACCGGCGCCGACGTCTCCGTCATCTTCGTGCCGGAGAAGTTCACCAAGGACGCCGTCGTCGAGGCCATCGACGCCGAGATCCCGCTGGCCGTCGTGATCACCGAGGGCATCGCCGTGCACGACTCGGCGTCGTTCTGGGCGTACGCCGGCAAGAAGGGCAACAAGACCCGGATCATCGGCCCGAACTGCCCCGGCATCATCACGCCGGGCCAGTCGAACGTGGGCATCATCCCGGGCGACATCACCAAGCCGGGCCGCATCGGTCTGGTGTCGAAGTCCGGCACGCTGACGTACCAGATGATGTACGAGCTGCGGGACATCGGCTTCTCGACGGCCGTCGGCATCGGTGGCGACCCGATCATCGGCACCACGCACATCGACGCGCTCGCCGCGTTCGAGGCCGACCCCGAGACCGACCTGATCGTGATGATCGGCGAGATCGGGGGCGACGCCGAGGAGCGTGCGGCGGAGTACATCTCGAAGAACGTGACCAAGCCGGTCGTCGGCTACGTCGCGGGCTTCACCGCGCCCGAAGGCAAGACCATGGGCCACGCCGGCGCCATCGTCTCCGGTTCGTCCGGCACCGCCCAGGCGAAGAAGGAGGCCCTCGAGGCCGCCGGGGTCAAGGTCGGCAAGACGCCGACCGAGACCGCGAAGCTGGCGCGGGAGATCCTCGCCGGCTGAGGCGTTCCTGTTCCCGGTTCGGGGGAGGTGCGGCCACCGGGCCGCCGCCCCTCGCAACGGTGAGCCCGCTCTCCCCTGTGGGAGGGCGGGCTCTTCTGTGCCGTTCAGCCGTGCTGTTCAGCGGGCCGACGGGACGAGGCGGTGGGGACCCTGGGGGAGGTGGGACCGCAGGGCCTCGTGCAGCGCGCGGGACCTCTCCGACAGCGGGCCCTGGGCCACGTGCGCGGGGAGGCCGTGGATCGCCGCGCCCCGGGGGACCGGGCGTTCGTAGTGGTCGGGGGCGTACTGCAGAGTGATCGCCGTCGTGCCGGTCAGGGTGGTGACCAGGACCGCCGCCGTCCGTACCCACTGGCGGTCGCGTCGCTCGCCCGTCGTGCGCACCGTGGGCGGGGGCGCGGCGGCCGGGATCTCCGTCGCCGCCAACTCGGTCAGGCGCCGGTGCAGGTCCGAGGGGGCCGTCGCGCCCGGCAGCCGCGCGCTCATCGCCTCGCGGGCGTGGCGCAGCCGGTTCGCCGCGGCCGAGGTGGTCGCCTCCGTCTCCCCGGCGATCTGCCGTACCGTCAGCCCGACCCCGTCGTGCAGCAGCAGCGTGCGCCGGTACGGCGGCGGCAGCCGGAGCAGCACGTCGAGGAGCGCGCGTCCGGACGGGTCCCCGGGCGGCGGCTCCGGTTGCCGGTGACGCCTCCGGAACCGGTGCCAGGGCGAGAGCGCGTACTCATGGGTGGCCGCCCGCACCCATCCGCCGGGGTCACGGTCGCGCGCCACCTCGGGCCAGCGCCGCCAGGCCAGTTCGAAGGCCCGCTCCACCGACTCCCGGGCCAACGCCCGCCGCCCGGTGAGCAGATAGGCCTGCCGTACGAGAACGGGGGCGCAGAAGCCGTACAACGCGTCGAAAGCCTGAGCGGGCGTGAGCTGAGCGGGCGTGAGCTGAGCGTGCGGGTGTCGGCCGGGTGTGAGCGGAGTCGGCTTGGGCCGAGCGGGCACGAATTGACTCGCTGTCACTGAACGCCACCCTTTCGTACGAAAAAGAACATAAACGTATTTTGGGCGACACTGCCGAGTCTCGCCCGTTACGACGGAAAAGTGGGTGCCGTTGGGAGCATGGCCGTCGTGCTCCCATGGATCGAACGTCGCGCCTCGCCGACATCTCCGGCCTCGCCGCCGCCCCCGGCCTCGTCGCCGCCCCCGGCCTCATCGCCACCCCCGCAGGTCACGCGGTCGCCCTCGCTGACCACGCGGTCGCTCACCCGGTTGCTCGCGTGGCTGCTCACCCGGTTGCTGCTCCGGCTCCGCGGGCGGCTGCGCAGCAGGGTGCGGGACCGTGCGCCCGGGCTGGGCGCCGGCCTGCTGGGCGGTGCGATCGCGGCCGGGCTCGGGCTCGGCGCGTTCGCCGTACTGGTACTGGCGCTGTGGGTCACCTCCCCGTACCCGGACGGCGGGCCGGACGGTGCCCTGCACCTGGCCGCCTCCCTCTGGCTCATGGGCCACGGCGTCGAACTGCTGCGCGGCGACACGCTCACCGGGGTGCCCGCCCCCGTCGGCGTCACCCCGCTGCTGCTGCCCGTGCTGCCGGTGTGGCTGCTCCACCGGGCGGGGCGGGACGCGGTCGACGTGCTCCGGGAGGGACACCGGGACGCACCGCCCCTCACGCCGCGCATGGCCTGGTGCGGCGTCATGACCGGCTACCTCGCGGTCGGCACCGTCGCGGCGGTGTACGCGTCCGGTGGTGAGCCGCGGCCGTCCTGGGCCTGGACCGCCTGCTGCCTGCCGCTGCTCACCGGGCTCGCCGCGGGATGGGGCGTGTGGGCGGCGTACGGGTCACCGGGGGACGCGCTGCCACTGTGGGCGCGAGTGGCGGCACGGGCCGCGCTGCGCGGGGTCACGGTGCTGGTGGCGGGCGGCGCGCTGCTCGTGCTCGCCTCGCTGGCCTGGCACGGCGAGGCCGTGCGGGACTCCCTGCTGCAGCTCACGCCCGGATGGTGGGGACGGCTCACGGTGGTCCTGCTCGCAGTGGTCCTGCTGCCGAACGCGGCGGTATGGGGCGCGGCCTACGGGATCGGGCCGGGGTTCGTCCTGGGGGCCGGGCGGGTGGCCGGGCCCTGGGGGGACACGGGGGTCGCGGCGCCGGGGTCGCTGCCGCGGTTCCCGCTGCTGGCGGCGGTGCCGACGGAGGGCGGGGCGTGGCTCGGGTGGGCCGTGGCGCTGGTGCCCGTGGTCGCGGGGGCGGTCGTGGGGTGCAGTGCGGCCGGGGCCGCGGCGGGGGAGCGGGCGCGGTGGTCGTGGCTGCGGGTGGCGGAGGTCGTGGCGGCGGCGGGGGCCGGGTGCGGTGCGGCGGCCGGGGGGCTGGCGTGGGTGGCCGGCGGTGCGATGGGGGTGCGGGGGCTGGCGCGGTTCGGGCCGGTGTGGTGGCAGGTCGGTGGCGCCGCCGCGGGGTGGATCGTCGGTGTGGGGGTACCGGTGGGCGTGCTGTGGTGGGGCGTCCGGGTGTTCCGGGGCGCGGATGCCGGCACCGGTGCCGACGCTGCCGCCGCCCCCTCCGGCGCCCCCGCCCCGAAGGGGAGGGTGGAGCCGGAGGACGCCTACGACTTCCTGCCGGTGGACGCGGAACCGGTGGTACCCGCTCAGCCGGTGGAACCCCGGGACGCGCCGCCAGGGTGAGGCGCGGGGCTCACCCGGCGAGACCCACCCGGCGAGACCCACCCGGCGAGACCGAGGAATCCCTTACCGGCCGGTCCGCGGCGTATCTGCGGCGTGTCTACTGCGTGCCCATCAGGTCGCGGAGCTGGTGGGGGAGCTTGGACTCGCAGTCCTGCTTCGCGGAGTTGGTGAGGGCGTCCTTCGCGCAGGTGTAGTAGTCGTTGTAGACCAGGTGCGCGGTGAAGGTCATGGCCACCAGCAGCAGGGCCAGGGAAGCCGTGACCAGGCCGCTGACCGCCGCCGTCGTCCGGGGGCGGCCCGGCGGCTGCGGGGCGGGGGCCTGGGCGGGAACCGGAGCGGACGTGCCGTTCTGTGGACGCGGGGGCTTGGCGCGCAGCGCGCTCACGCCCCAGTACAGCCCGAGCGCGCCCAGCAGCAGTGCCACCGACGGCCAGCCGAACAGGGCGAAGAAGACGGCCCACATGCCGGACAGGAGCGCGTAGCGCGCCTTGCGCTGAGCGGGGTCGGCCGGGTCCCAGCGCAGCCCGCCGTTCCCCTGGCCCCCGGGTCCGCCCTGGCCCCCGGGACCGCCCTGGCCCCCGGGACCGCCCTGGTCCCCGGGACCGCCGTCGCCGGGGCCCTCCGGGCCGCCGGGCCGGTGCGGGCGCGTGCCGAAACTGCCGTCCGTCGACGGTCCCGGCTGCCGGTCGCTCCACTGGCTGCCCCACGCGGAGCCGCCCTGGCCGCCCTGACCGTCGTGCCCCCGGCCCTCACCCCGACCGTGGCTCTCGCCCTGACCACCCTGACCGCCTTCCGGGCGCCGGGGCTGCCACGGGCGGTCCGGTGCGCCCTCGGGCGGCGGCGCGAACGGGTTGTCGTCCCCCGAGGGCGCCCCACCCGCACGATCCGACCCGGTCCCGGTCCCTGACTCCGAGCCGGACCCGGAGACGGAACTGGACCCACTCGCCCCACCCGGACCCTCTCCGCCGGGCGCGGACGTGCCCCCGTGCGGCGGGTGCGGGGGCTGGTGCCGCTCGCGCGGCAGGAGGTGCGGGTGTCGGAAACGGCTGTCCGGCATCAGGTGTGCGTCTTCCCCTTGGTGGTTCCGGCGGGCGGCGGGCGGTGCGGTCCGTGTGGTCCGTGCGGCTCGTCAGCGCGTTGCGCGTACGGGCGTCGTACAGGTGTCGTACGGATGTGCGGAGGCGCACTCCGGGCGTGCGTACCGGTCGCGAGGACCCGTACCCCGGCACCCGTGGCGTCCCTGCCCGGGTGTTCGCGTACCCGACCGGTGAACGTCCCGCGCGGACGGGTCGTTCCCCGCGCGCGGGCCGCCCGCCGCGGGCGGGTGCTCCCCGCACGCTACCGCCCGGCTCCGCCCCCGTCCCGTGGGGGTTGTCCGGTGTGCCGGTATCGTTGCGGGCGGTCGGCCGCTTCGTAGGCTTCCCCGTGTGCGGGGGCCCGAAGCATTCGTACGAACGTACAAAGACGAACGTCGTACGCGTCGCCCGCACACCGCATGCTCATCCCGAATGTTCTCCGGAACGTTCTCCCGACGAAAGGGCCCGCCGTGGCCGCCAAGCCCGTGGCTCCCGTGCCCGGACGCCGTTCCGGGCCGGGACGTCTGGTCGTCCTGGTCTCCGGGTCCGGCACCAATCTGCAGGCGATGCTCGACACCATCGCCGAGGCGGGAGCCGCCGCCTACGGCGCGGAGATCGTCGCCGTCGGGGCCGACCGCGCCGGCATCGAGGGACTGGCCCGCGCCGAGCGCGCCGGGGTGCCCACCTTCGTCTGCCGGGTCCGCGACCACGCCACCCGTGAGGAGTGGGACGCGGCACTCGCCGAGGCCGTCGCCGCGTACGAGCCCGACCTGGTCGTCTCGGCCGGGTTCATGAAGATCGTGGGGAAGCGGTTCCTCGCACGGTTCGGCGGGCGGTTCGTCAACACGCACCCCGCCCTCCTCCCCAGCTTCCCGGGAGCCCACGGTGTGCGGGACGCGCTCGCGTACGGCGTCCGGGTCACCGGCTGCACCGTCCACTTCGTCGACGACGGTGTCGACACCGGGCCGATCATCGCGCAGGGCGTGGTCGAGGTCCGGGACGAGGACCACGAGGACGACGGTGCCGCTCTGCACGAGCGCATCAAGGAAGTCGAGCGAAGGCTGCTCGTCGATGTCGTGGGGCGGCTCGCCCGCAACGGCTATCGCATCGAGGGACGAAAGGTAGTTATCCAGTGACCGCCACCGCCGGAAGCAACAAGCGGGCCATCCGTCGCGCGCTCGTCAGCGTCTACGACAAGACCGGACTCGAGGAGCTCGCCCGCGGGCTGCACGAGGCCGGCGTCGAACTCGTCTCCACCGGCTCCACCGCCGGGCGGATCGCCGCCGCCGGTGTGCCCGTCACCAAGGTCGAGGAACTCACCGGGTTCCCGGAGTGCCTCGACGGCCGGGTCAAGACCCTCCACCCCAAGGTGCACGCCGGCATCCTCGCCGACCTGCGCCTGGACAGCCACCGGCAGCAGCTCGACGAGCTGGGCGTGGCGCCGTTCGACATCGTCGTCGTCAACCTGTACCCGTTCCGGGAGACCGTCGCCTCGGGCGCGGGGCCGGACGAGTGCGTCGAGCAGATCGACATCGGCGGGCCGTCCATGGTGCGCGCCGCCGCCAAGAACCACCCGTCGGTGGCCGTGGTCACCAGCCCCGCCCGGTACGCCGACGTGCTCTCGGCGGTCAAGGACGGCGGCTTCGACCTCGCCGCCCGCAAGCGGCTGGCCGCCGAGGCCTTCCAGCACACCGCCGCGTACGACGTGGCCGTCGCCTCCTGGTTCGCCTCCGAGTACGCCCCGGTCGACGAGTCGCGCTTCCCGGACTTCCTCGGCGCCACCTGGGACCGCGCGCACACCCTGCGCTACGGCGAGAACCCGCACCAGCCCGCCGCGCTCTACACCACGCCCGGGGGCGGCGGCCTCGCGCAGGCCGAACAGCTCCACGGCAAGGAGATGTCGTACAACAACTACACGGACACGGACGCCGCCCGCCGTGCCGCGTACGACCACGACGAACCCTGCGTCGCGATCATCAAGCACGCCAACCCGTGCGGCATCGCGGTCGGCGCGGACGTCGCCGAGGCGCACCGCAAGGCGCACGCCTGCGACCCGCTGTCCGCGTTCGGCGGCGTGATCGCCGTCAACCGTCCGGTCAGCAAGGAGATGGCCGAGCAGGTCGCGGAGATCTTCACCGAGGTCGTCGTCGCGCCGGACTACGAGGAGGGCGCCCTCGAGGCGCTCACCAAGAAGAAGAACATCCGCGTGCTGCGCGCCCCCGAGGCGCCCGCCGCGCCGGTCGAGGTCAAGCCGATCGACGGCGGCGCGCTGCTCCAGGTCACCGACCGCCTCCAGGCCGAGGGCGACGACCCCGCCACCTGGACGCTGGCCACCGGTGAGGCGCTCTCCGAGGCGGAGCTGGCCGAACTGGCCTTCGCCTGGAAGGCGTGCCGTGCCGTGAAGTCGAACGCGATCCTGCTCGCCAAGGACGGCGCCTCGGTCGGCGTCGGCATGGGCCAGGTCAACCGGGTCGACTCCGCGAAGCTCGCGGTGGAGCGGGCGGGCGCCGAGCGCGCGCAGGGGGCGTACGCCGCCTCCGACGCGTTCTTCCCCTTCCCGGACGGCCTGGAGATCCTCACCGCGGCCGGTGTGAAGGCCGTGGTCCAGCCCGGCGGTTCGGTCCGCGACGAGCTGGTCGTGGAGGCGGCGAAGAAGGCCGGCGTGACGATGTACTTCACGGGGACGCGGCACTTCTTCCACTGACACGCTGCACCGCTGCACCACTGACACCGCTCGCACCGCCGTAGGACAGCGGCCCCGGGCCGGTGGCATCGCGCCACCGGCCCGGGGCCGTCGTCGTGCCGTCGGGCGCCCGCGTCAGTACCGGGGGCGGTTGAACCAGGCCGATCCCGTCGAGTTGCCGACGAAGACGGCGATCAGGATGCCCAGCACGGTGTGCACCAGGCCCACGATCACGAACGGGTAGATGCCCGCTATCGCGGTGACGACGGCGAAGACCAGGGCGGTGATGCGGACCCCGTTGCCACCGGTGTTGAACTTGGTCGCGAGCACGATGGCGAAGACCATCCACGCGACGCCGAAGACGACGAACGCCCACATCACGCCGGTCGACTGGTCGGCCAGACGCTGGAAGTCGGAGTTGTCCTTCAGCCCGTTGTCGTCCTTCGCCGCGTTGACGCTGACCGCCGCGATGGCGAACAGGGCCACGCCGATGACCTGGAGGCCGACGATGACCCACAACAGGGCGCGCGCCGCGCTCACCGTGCCCGGCATCGACGTCATGGCCGGGCCCATGCCGTACTGCTGCTGGACCGGGGGAGCCTGCGGATAGCCGTAGCCGGGCTGCTGGCCCTGGGGGTAGCCGTAGCCCTGCTGCTGAGGAGCGCCGTAACCGGGCTGCTGAGGGGCCCCGTAACCGGGCTGCTGCCCTTGTTGCGGTGCGCCGTAGGGGTTGTTCGGGTCGCCGTGACTCATGGCGCTCTTCTTCCCTCCATCTGCCGTTCGAGTGCGGGGACACGCGGCGCGGAGCGGAGGAAGGTTCTGAATTCGTGAGAATCCATGGGAATTCGCGAAGAAGAGCGGTTCGTCCCCCCGGTACTGCCCGCGGCACTGCCTGTTCATCGTTCTTGCGGGCGCGCTCGTTTGTCCAGAGGCATGCCATATGCGTTGTGCAAGCGCAACCTTCCGATCATGCGTTGATCAGGGAGGTAATGCCGTACCCCGAAGCGGCCCGGGGCGGGGGAGGGAACCGGGGTGCGCCGTCGTTCCCCGGTCTCGCATCGCGACCCGGATTGGAACCGCCGGGCGGTCATCCGGGAGGATGGGACCATGACCGCCCAGATTCTCGATGGCAAGGCCACCGCAGCCGCGATCAAGTCCGATCTGACCGCCCGCGTGGCGGCCCTGAAGGAGAAGGGCGTCACGCCCGGCCTCGGCACCGTCCTGGTCGGCGACGACCCCGGGAGCCACAAGTACGTCGCCGGCAAGCACCGCGACTGCGCGCAGGTCGGCATCGCCTCCCTCCAGCGCGAGCTGCCCGCGACGGCCACGCAGGAGGAGATCGAGGCCGTCGTCCGCGAACTGAACGAGGACCCGGCCTGCACGGGGTACATCGTGCAGCTCCCGCTGCCCAAGGGCATCGACGAGAACCGCATCCTGGAGCTGATGGACCCCGCCAAGGACGCGGACGGCCTGCACCCGATGAACCTCGGCCGGCTGGTGCTCAACGAGCCCGCGCCGCTGCCCTGCACCCCCAACGGCATCCTCACGCTGCTGCGTGCGCACGGCGTGGAGATCAAGGGCGCGGAGGTCGTGGTCGTCGGCCGCGGCGTGACCATCGGGCGGCCGATGCCGCTGCTGCTGACCCGGCGCAGCGAGAACGCGACGGTCACGCAGTGCCACACCGGCACGCGCGACCTGTCCGCCCACCTGAAGCGGGCGGACATCATCGTGGCCGCGGCGGGGGCGCCGCACCTGGTGCGCGCGGAGGACGTCAAGCCCGGCGCGGCCGTCCTCGACGTCGGCGTCTCGCGCAACGCCGAGGGCAAGATCGTCGGCGACGTCCACCCCGACGTCAACGAGGTCGCCGGCTGGATCTCCCCCAACCCGGGCGGCGTCGGCCCGATGACCCGTGCCCAGCTTCTCGTCAACGTGGTCGAGGCGGCGGAGCGCAGTGTCGGCTGAGCGGGGGGAGGGCGGCGTGGCCGCCCGGGACAACGGCGCGGGTGAGTCGACGTCCTCGGACGGTCCGGCCCCGGGCGCCGGGGCCACCGTCGGGGACGGTCGGGCGCAGGACAGCGTGCCCGGCACCGGCACTGGTACCGGCACCGTGAACGGACACGGCCGTACGGGGTCGAGCGCGACGGAGCCGGAGCCGGAGCCGGCATCAGAACCCGAGCCGGAGGCCGACCCGGAGCCGAAGTCGCAGCCGAAGCCGAAGTCGCAGCCGAAGCCGGCCCCGGCTGCCGGCACGGTGGACGGCGGTATCGGCGTTCACGACCGTGACCACAGCGACGACGACCGTGACCACAGCGACGACGACCGTGACCACCGCGACGACGATGACGACGACGAAGGCGGCGAGCTCACCGTGCGTGACCCCATCGCCGTCGGCGGCGGCCGTTTCGAGCGGGCCCGGCGTGGTGTGCGGCGGTTCCCGTTGTTCACCCGGGACACCGCGCCCCCCGAGGGCGGCGGCCGGGCCGCGCCCGGGGACGCGCCCGCGCCCGCCCGGCAGTGGCCGATCCTCGTCGTGCTGCTGACCGTCGGACTCGGACTGCTGCTCACCTCGCTCGACCTGTTCCGCGTGGGCACGATCCTCATAGGCGTCGCCCTGCTGGGTGGCGCCGCGATGCGATGGGCGCTGCCCGAGGTCGGCATGCTCGCCGTCCGGTCCCGCTTCACTGACCTGCTCACGTACGGCACGCTCGGCGTCGCGATCGTCCTGCTGGCGCTGATGGCGCAGCCGGGTCCCTGGCTGGTCATCCCGTTCCTGGACGACACGCTGCACTTCACGATCCGGACCTGACCGCACCGGGGACCTCCCCGCGAACCTGACGGTGGCCCGTACCTCCCCGGGAGTACGGGCCACCTGGCGCGCGGGGCCGTGCGCGCGGGCCGGTCAGACCGTGAGGCCCCGCAGCCACGGCCAGGACTGCGGGCCGGGCAGGCCGTCCACACCGAGGCCCGCGCCCCAGTCCCGGTTGGCGAGCCGCTGGAAGCTCCGCATCGACGCCTTGGACGTGGTGCCGAAGACACCGTCGACGGTGCCGGGGCTGGAGACCACGTCGGGCAGTACGTTGTGCATCCGCTTCAGGAGGCACTGCGCCTCGATGCCCGCGCTGGTGACGGTGCTCGACGACGGCACCACCGACTTGCCCGAGTAGTGGCCGGCGTACTCGTTGCCGTCGCTCCCCTTGCTGTAGTGGCAGCTGTACGCCGTCGCCGACGCCGGGGCCGCCGAGGCGGCCGCGACGGGCAGCAGGGCCACTCCGCCGCCGAGGACGAGTGAGGCCGCCGCGAGGGCGGTGCGCTTGCGCGAGGTCATTGCCGGCTCCTTCCGCGTGCGGGCCGGGTCCCCCCGTCGGGTACCGCGTTCGGCCCGCCGTGCGCGGCCCCGCCGGTCGAGCGGTGCCGCGGGACAAGAACGTAGGCTCCACCGGCCCGCCCCCGCGTCCCGCAACGGGTGGAACTCCTCGCCCACCGACCGCGGTAGCCGCGCGGTTCCTCCAACTACCGCGGTACCGCGCGAGGTTGACCCCCGCCCGGTGCACCGGCGATACGCTGCGACGATGCGCCCGCGGCCGACCCGTCCCCGTCCCGCCCCTCCGGGCGCCGCCCGTGCGCGCGGGGCCCGCCGCGTGCTCCACGCCCCGTACGTCGTCGACTCGCTGACCGCGCTCGCCATGGCCGCCGTCGCCCTGCTGCTCGGCCGGGAGTCCGCCGCGCAGGGGTGGCCGGAACTCGATGCCCGCGCCCTGCCCTGGATCGCGTGGTCACAGCTCCCGGTGGCGTTGCGCGGCCGTGCCCCGCTCACCGTGTTCGCCGTGGTCGGCGCCGCCGACGCGGTCTACGTCGGGCTCGGCTACTGGCCCGTGGTGTGCACCTTCGGCCCGATGCTCGCCCTCTACACCGTGGCCGCCCTGCGCCCGCTGCGCACCGCCCTGTGCTGCGCCGCCGTCCTCACCGGCCTGTGGATCTACGCCGGACTCGTCACCGACGGCTCCTCCATGCCGTCCGTCGTCGGCCAGGGCCTGCTGTTCTCCGCCGTGCTGGTCCGCTTCGGCGCCCTGGCCCGCCGCTCCGCCGGACTCACCCGCCGGCTGCGCGCCGAACAGGCCGAGCGGGCCCGCCGCGAGGTCGCCGAGGAACGCGGGCGCATCGCACGGGAGTTGCACGACGTGGTCGCCCACCACATGTCGGTGATCTCGGTGCAGGCGGGCCTCGCCCGGTTCGTGTTCGACTCCGACCGGACGACCTCCCGCACCGCCCTGGACACGATCGCCGGCACCAGCGCGGAGGCGCTCGACGAACTGCGCCGCATGCTCCAGGTGCTGCGGGAGGAGGACCTGACCGGCCCCGGCGGCGGCCGGGGCGACGCACCGGCCGCGCCCATGCCCGGACTCGGCCGGCTGGAGGACCTGGTGCGGCGCGTGCGCGCCGGTGGCGTCCCGGTCGGCCTCCGGGTCGAGGGCGACCCGCGCCCCCTCGCGCCCGGCGTGGACCTGTGCGCGTACCGGGTCGTGCAGGAGGCGCTGACCAACGTTCTCAAACACGCCCGCCACGCCGACGCCGTCGATGTCGAGGTCCGCTACCTCCCGCACCACGTGACGGTTTCCGTCACCGACGACGGGGAGGGGGTGATTCCGGACAGAGTCGCCGGTGGCGGCGGACACGGCTTGCTCGGCATGCGCGAGCGGGCCAAGCTCTACGGCGGGACGATCAGCGTCGGCCCGCGGAGCGAGGGCGGGTTCGCCGTACGGCTGACCCTGCCGACCTCGGCCGCGGCCGCTCGACAGGGGGACGACCGGACGGAATGACCGGACACGGGACGACCGGACGTGAGGCGGCCCGGCACGGGACGACCGGGTACGGGACCGTCGGGCGGCGTGGCGGGTGCGGGTTCCCGGACCGGCCGGGCGGGCGGGGCGCATGATCAGGGTGCTCGTCGTCGACGACCAGTACCTGATCCGGGCCGGCCTCGTGGGCCTGCTGAACGCGGCCCCCGGCATCGAGGTCGTCGGCGAGGCGGAGGACGGCGACGAGGCCGTCCGCGTCGCCGCCGAGGTCCTGCCGGACGTCGTCCTGATGGACATCCGGATGCCCGGCACCGACGGCGTCCGGGCCACCGAACGCATCCTCGCCCAGGCCACCGACCCCGTGCCGCGCGTCCTGGTGCTCACCACCTTCGACCTCGACGAGTACGTCTACGGGGCGCTTCGCGCGGGAGCCTCCGGGTTCCTGCTGAAGGACTCGGGTCCCGAACGCCTGCTGGCCGCCGTGACCGCCGTACGGGGCGGCGACGCCCTCTTCGCGCCCAGTGTCACCCGGCGGCTGGTGGAGGCGTACGCGGGACGGTTCGGGCATCGCCCCCAGGAGCCCGGACCGCCGCCGGAACTGGACGCGTTGACCACCCGTGAGGTGGAGGTCCTCGGGCTGATCGGCCGCGGCCTGTCCAACATGGAGATCGCCGACCGGCTCTACATCAGCGAGGCCACGGTCAAGACCCATCTCAACCGCACGATGACCAAGCTCGACCTGGACAGCCGGGCCCAGGCGGTGGTCGTGGCGTACGAGACGGGACTGGTCACACCCGGCGGCTGACGGCCCGGCGGCCGCCGGGCCGCGGGTGCCCCGCTGCGGCTCCGCCCCGGGACCTGGAATCCTGTCCTCGTGCGCGTCGGGCGGGGGGAGCCGGGCGCGCGGGTACGGAGCGCCGGGAGCGAGGGGGGAAGGGGACGTCATGCCTCGGTGGAAGGGCCTGCCGGAGGAACTCGATCCACGGCTCGGGGAGTTCGTGGGCCGGCTTCGGTGGCTCGTGGACCGCAGCGGGCTGAGTGTCGCCGCGGTGGCCGACCGGACGGGCTACAGCAGGACGTCCTGGGACCGGTATCTCCACGGGCGGCTGCTCGCGCCCAAGGGCGCGGTCGTCGCGCTGGCCGAGGTCACGGGGACCGACCCCGAGGACCTCACCACGCTGTGGGAGTCGGCGGAACGGGCATGGAGCCGCTCGGAGACACGGCAGGACATGACGAGGCAGGCGCTGCGGATCGCGCGGGCACGGGACGCACTCGCGGATCCCGCGCCCGCCCCCTCCGCGGCGGTCCGGCCCGGGGTGGCCGGTGGTGCGGCCGGAGCCGGCCCGACTCCGCCGTCGTCGTCGTCAATGCCGACGCGGCCCGAGGCGTCGGGCAGCGGCCCCCGGGCCGACGGTGTCCCGAGGGACGCCGCGCCGCCGGGTGCGCAGGACCGGCCCCGGCCGGGGGCGCGGCGGCGCCGTCCGGTGCTGCTCCTCACGGCGGTCGCCGGGACGCTCGCCGTGGTGCTGGGCGCGGTGTGGCTCACCTCGGACGGCGAGCGGCGGCCGGAGGCACGGCCGCGCGCCACGACCCCGGCCACCGCGGCGAGCACCGTGCCGACACTGCCCGCCGGGGTCCGGTGCGCAGGGGACGCCTGCGTCGGCAAGGACCCCGAGCGGATGGGCTGCGGCGGGGCGCGGGCCCGGACGACGACGAGCGTCACCGTGGGGACGACGCTGGTGGAGGTGCGCTACAGCGAGGTGTGCGGGGCGGCCTGGGGAAGGATCACCCGGGCGGTCCGGGGAGACAGGGTCACGGTGCGGGTGGTGGCCCCCGACGGAGCCACGGCCGAGGGACGCGTGCAGCGGGGAACCGTCGGGGGCGGGCCGGACGGAGCGGACGGAGCGGCCGGGGAGAACCCGGCGGACACGGACGCGTACACCCCGATGGTGCGGGTGGGGGGCGCCGGAGGCGCCGAGGTGTGCGCGATGCTGGCGTCCGGGCTGGACGGATGCGCGGAGTAGGACCCGCCGGAGCCGGAGCCGGAGCCGGAGCCGGAGCCGGAGCCGGAGCCGGAGCCGGAGCCGGAGCCGGAGCCGGAGCCGGAGCCGGAGCCGGAGAGCACCCACCCTTCTTCCCCTCCACCCCCTTCGCACACAGAACCATCACCTCTGTGTGCGGTTGGCCGCGCCGAGCCCGGGCACGCGGACAGTACCCCCACGGGATCCGGGCTCTCCGGTCCCCGGCCGGCGGCCGTCTGCGGTCCCTCCTCTCCCGGACCGGCGGCCGCCGACCTCCGTGACGCCCCTGTCACCCCCTGTGGGCCGGGCCACAGCGACCCCGACCGTGCGGGATGCCGGATGCGCGATAGCCTGACGTCGATCTCTTGACGCCAAGAGATCGATCATCCGCCCCGCCAGCCCTCCTACGGAGAACGCCATGACCCGCACTCCCGTGAACGTCACCGTCACCGGCGCGGCCGGCCAGATCGGTTACGCCCTGCTCTTCCGCATCGCCTCCGGCCAGCTGCTCGGCGCGGACGTGCCGGTCAAGCTGCGCCTGCTGGAGATCACCCCGGCGCTCAAGGCCGCCGAGGGGACCGCCATGGAGCTGGACGACTGCGCGTTCCCGCTGCTGCGGGGCATCGACATCAGTGACGACCCGAACGTCGCGTTCGACGGCACCAACGTCGCCCTCCTCGTCGGCGCCCGCCCCCGCACCAAGGGCATGGAGCGCGGCGACCTCCTGGAGGCCAACGGCGGCATCTTCAAGCCGCAGGGCAAGGCGATCAACGACAACGCCGCGGACGACGTCAAGGTCCTGGTCGTCGGCAACCCGGCGAACACCAACGCGCTCATCGCCCAGGCCGCCGCCCCGGACGTACCGGCCGAGCGCTTCACCGCGATGACCCGTCTGGACCACAACCGCGCGCTGACCCAGCTCGCGAAGAAGGCCGGCGTCACCGTCTCCGACATCCAGCGCCTGACCATCTGGGGCAACCACTCCGCCACCCAGTACCCGGACATCTTCAACGCCCGGATCGACGGCAAGTCCGCGGCCGAGGTCGTGGGCGACGAGAAGTGGCTGGCCGAGGAGTTCATCCCGACCGTCGCCAAGCGCGGTGCCGCCATCATCGAGGCCCGCGGCGCCTCTTCCGCCGCGTCGGCCGCCAACGCCGCGATCGACCACGTCCACACCTGGGTCAACGGCACCGCCGACGGCGACTGGACCTCCATGGCCGTCCCGTCCGACGGCTCCTACGGCGTGCCCGAGGGGATCATCTCCTCCTTCCCGGTCACCACCAAGGACGGCCGGTACGAGATCGTCCAGGGCCTGGACGTCAACGAGTTCTCGCGCGCCCGCATCGACGCCTCCGTCAAGGAGCTCACGGACGAGCGCGACGCGGTCCGCGGCCTCGGTCTGATCTGACTCCCGTAGGGCCCTGAGCCCTCCGGGCCCCACCGGCCCGGCCGGCCGCGCCTACACCCTCCGCACAGGCTCCGTCCCGTTTTCGTACGGGACGGGGCCTGTCGGCGTGTACGCCGCTATCGTCGAGTTCCGGGCGGGATCGGGGGGGACGGTAGGACATGCGCCAACGGTGGGACGCGGAGCAGCAGCGCTGGATCGACGACGACGCGGGTGCGGTCGGCGCGCAACCGCCGACGGGACAGGCGGGACAGGCCGGACAGGCCGGACAGCAGGGGCAGGCGGGCCCGCCCCGGCACGGGGAGGAGCGGCCCTGGTGGGCCGGCGCCGAGACGCAGATCGGCACCGTCCGTCCGCCGTCGGTCCCGGACGCGCCGGCCGCCCCGGCGTACGCGGCCCCTCCGACGTACGCGGCCCCTCCACCCCCACCCCCGGCCGCCCCGTCGTACCCCCGGCAGCCGGAGTACGTCCCGGCGACGTTCCCCGGGACCGCATCCGTACCCGCGCCGGGGCCGCACCCCCGACGCCCCCGCACCACCCTCGTGCTGGTCGCGGTGCTGGCCGTGCTCGTCGGAAGCGGCGCCGCCGCCGGGGTGTGGTGGCTGACCCGCGACGACTCGGCGCGGCAGGCGCAGGCCCGCCCGTCCGCGGCCGGCTCGGCCACGGGGAACCGGTCGGTGGCGCCCCCGGCCGACACCGGCGACGGCCCACCGTCACCGTCGGACACCGAGCGGGCCCTCGCCCACTCCGCGGGGCCCTCGCCCGGGTACCGCCGGGCCGAGGACCCCGTCGGCTACCGGGTGGACGTGCCCGAGGGGTGGGTGCGCGAGGAGGAGCGCGGGGTGAGCGCGGAGGTCGTCACCTACCGCTCGCCCGCCGACGGGCGCAGCCTGCTGATCTTCGAGGTGGTCGAGGAGAGCCCCGCCGCCTCCCTGGACCTCGCCGAGAACGGCCCCGGCGGCTTCACCGGGAAACTCGCCGGCTACCGCGTCCTCGACCGCTCCTCCGGGCCGGACTGGGCGGAGCTCGACTACCGGTACGACGACACGTCCTCCGGCGCCACCCGGGTCGTCGACCGCCGCTTCACCGCCGCCGACGGCACGCTCTACGCGATCCGCTCCAGCGGCCCGGAGGGCTCGGACGTGCGGGAGCCGTTCGACGCGGCGTTCACCTCGTTCTGCCCGACCGGGGCGAGCTGCCCGGCCACGTGAGCGCCCCGCCGCGCGCGGGGTCACGCTGGGCTGCCCGGCGGTGACATTTCGCTTCCTGGGGCGGCTGTGCCGCACTATGCTGATGGTCCATCACAGCGCGTGTCATGTACGCGCGTTTCGACCATCGGGGGATGGGCGTGAGTACCGCCTACGTGCCGCAACAACCACAGCCACAGCCGGACCCGCACGCACGGGCCGGCGCCGCCCGGGCCACCGGGTCGCTCCCGGAACCGCCGGCGACACCGCCGTACGCCAGCGAGGCCACCCGGCTGCTGTGCGCCGGGACCTATCTGGACTCCGCGTACCGCGACCAGGTCATCGACGAGCTGTACCTCAACGAACAGCGCCTGGCCGCGCCCTCCCTGGGGCTCGACGCGGCCCGGGTCCTGGCGCACGCCCTGCGCGCCCGCCGGCTGGAACTGGCCTGGTCCGGGGCGATCCTGGGCCTGTGGGTGGTGGGCATGCCGCTCACCCGGTACTTCCTCCTCCTCTTCCTCGTCTTCGGCGCCTACTCCGCCGCGGCGCCCTGGGTGCGCGGCAAGGCCGAGCACCCGCCGATGTACCGACGCGTGTTCGCCTTCCTGCTGCGCTGGTACAGCCGCATCGGCATCGCGGCCCTGCTCGCCGCCGCCCTGTACGTCGCGTGCGGAGGCGGGGACGACACCTCCGCCGCCCCCTCGTACGACGACATGTACGGCACGTCGAGCGGCTCCGACGTCTCGCCCTCCGACACCCTGCACCAGTGGTTCGGCGTCCTGGGCGCCTGGGTGACCCTCGCCGTCCTCGCGCTCACCGTCGTCTTCCTCGTCGCCCAGCGCGGCCAGGTCACCCGCTCGCTGGCCGCCGAGCTCTCGACGCGGCGCTTCCAGGAGGTCGCGGACGACCCCGCCGAGCAGTCGGAGGGACGGCGGTTCCGGCGGCTGGCGCAGCGCGTCCGGGCCGAGCAGTGGCAGCCGTTGGTCATGTACCACGAGGCCCGTCCGTTCTGCGGGGCCGGCGCCGCGCACGACACCTGGGTGCTCGCCGTCGAACTGCGCCCCGACGGGATGAAGAAGCAGCGCCCGCTGAGCAACCGGGCCGTCCTGGAGACCGTGCGCCCGCTGCTCGAACAGCTCCGCGAGTCCGCCGCGACGGCCGAGCACCCGGTGCGCGACCGGCTGCGCCGGCTGGAGATCGACGAGTGCGTGTTCCTGCCGGTCGAGGGGCTGCTGCGGCGCGAGGACGCCCCGTACGGCCCCGGGGACTTCGAGAGCCACCTGGTGCGCGCGGTCGAGGAGGGCGCCGAGAAGCGGCGGCACTTCCTGCGGGTGCGGGTCGGGGGCTGGGAGGAGGAGCTGATCGTCAGCGTCTTCGTCCGGGTCCACACACAGGGCCGGATGCTCATGCTGGAGATCGCCCCGCACGTCCTGACCCCGGTGCGCGAGGACTTCAAGGAGGCCGACCGCACCGCCCACCGCTACAACCACAACAGCCTGCTGGGCAAGGCCGCCTGGGCCGTGCCGCGGGTGCCGTCGGCGGCCGCCGCGGCGGTGTACCAGCTCGGCCGGCAGGTCGTGTTCGGCTGGCGCCTGGTGACCTCGGGCAACGCGGGCGCGCTGCCCGAGGGGCCGGGGCTGTCGGTGCGCGAGCTGGGGGCGGCGCCGGACGGGTCGCTGTTCCAGACGATGGACGTCGACCGCTACCTGCGGGCCGTGCAGGACCGGATCGCGCACGGGGTGCGCACCGCGCTGGCCGACGCCGGTTACCAGACCGGCGAATTCGTCCAGAAGATCGTCAACATCAGCAACGGCGGCGTGAACATCGAATCGGTGGAGGATTCCACCTTCGCCGTCGGCGACCACGCCACCGCGCAGAGCGGCAGCGGCGCCGCCGCACCGCAGAAGGGAACGGACTAGCGATGGCCGGCACCAATGAGCCCAGCGTCTCCCTGGGGAACGTCTCGGGCAGCACGTTCGCCATCGGCAGCCACGCCAGCGCGGTGAGCCACCACGGCACCGCGCCGGGGCGGGACGCCGCGACGGAGGAGCTGCTGGCGGCGGTGCGCGAGCTGCGCGCCGATCTGACCCGGGTGCGCTCCACCGACCGGACGGCCGAGCTGGACACCGCGCTCGCTGAGACGGAGGAGGAGATCACCGGCACGGGGCAGGCCGGGCCGACCCGGCGCGAACGGCTGCGGACCCTGCTCGCCGACTCCGAGTCCCTGCTGAGCGTGCTCGCCTCGGCGGGGGCGGTGGCCGGACTGCTCGGGATCGGGTCGTGACCGGCGAGAGACGGCGCGTCTGGAACGAGGAGACGCAGCGGTGGGAGGACACCGGTGTGTCCGGCGCCGCCGCCCCGCCGCCGCTTCCGCAGCTTCCGCCACCGCTGCCGGAACACCTGCCGTACATGCCCGAGCCGCCGGCCGCGCCCACGGTCCCGTCGCCCGTGCCGCCGCCGGGCGGGGGCGGGCGGGCGCTGCGGCAGAAGACCCTGACCGCGGCCGCCGCGCTCGTCGTCCTGCTCGGCACCGGCTACGGCGTGCACCGGCTGACCGGCGACGACGGCTCCGACCGCACCCGTACGGCCGCGACGGCGCCGCCGAGCGAGGACGGCGTCCCCACGGACGAGGACTCCGGCGTGGGCGGCGGCCCGACCTCCGATTCCGCCTCCACGTCCTCCTCCCCGTCCCCCTCCGGGACGGAAGGCGGACTCCCGGCCGGCTACCAGCAGGTCGACGACCCCGCCGGGTACTCGCTGGCCGTACCCGACGGGTGGGAGCGCACCGAGCGTGACTCCGGCGTCTTCTACGCCACGGACGGCGACCGCGACCTGCTGCAGATCTTCGTCGTCACGGAGCCGGGGCTCACCCCCTACGAGGCGGTGCGGCAGTCCTCGAAGAACCTGGACGCGCAGCAGCCCGGGTACGAGGAGATCTCCCTCGACCGCGGCGCCGCCCCCGAGGACGCGTCCCCCGCCGTCGGCGACGACGCGGCACGCCTCGTCTACGCCTACGACAGCGAGAAGCTCGGCACCCGCAAGCAGTGCGTGGAGTACGCGTTCACCGCGGACGACGGCAAGAAGTACGCGATGGTCGCGGCGGGGCCGCAGGACGACTGGTCGGCCACGGAGGAGACGGCACGCGTGGCACTGGCCCACCTGTCGACGGACGGTGCCGGCGCCGCCGAATAGCTCGGCGGGTACGGTGCGCCGGCGGCAGCGGGCCGCCCGTGGCTGCTCGCGCGGTTCCCCGCGCCCCTTCGGGGCGCGGTTCCCGCGCTCCCCTTCAGCCCCGCTGCCCCGGCCGGTAGTGCCCCGGCGCCATCCGCGTCGACACCCCGAACCGGTTCCACGCGTTGATCACGGTGATCGCCGCGATCAGCCGTGCCAGCTCCCCCTCCTCGAAGTGCTCCGCCGCCCGCGCGTACACCTCGTCCGGGACGAACCCGTCCGTCAGGACCGTCACCGCCTCCGTCAGCTCCAGGGCCGCGATCTCCCGCTCGGTGTAGAAGTGCCGCGACTCCTGCCACGCCGAGAGCTGCACGATCCGCTCCACGCTCTCGCCCGCCGCGAGCGCGTCCTTCGTGTGCATGTCCAGGCAGAACGCGCAGTGGTTGAGCTGCGAGGCGCGGATCTTCACCAGTTCCCGCAGCTTCGGGTCGAGCCCCTCCGCCGCGGCCGCGTCCAGCCGGACCATCGCCTTGTAGACCTCGGGCGCGTGCTTGGCCCACTGCAGGCGGGGCTCGTGCTCGGCCGCGTACTCGGTCTCCGCCACCGTCATCGTCTCGTTCGTCGTCATGCCGTCGACCCTAGGAGCAGGGCAGCCCAACGGTATGGTCCACTTCCATGCCGAATCAGCGGGCCACTTCCGCACTCGACCTCCACCTGCAACTGGACCGGAGCCCCGGCACCGGCCTGCGTCGCGGTCTCACCGCCGCCCTGCGCGAGGACGTCCGCACCGGTCGTCTCACCCCCGGCACCCGCCTGCCCTCCTCCCGCGTCCTCGCCGCCGACCTCGGGATCGCCCGCAACACGGTCGCCGACGCCTACGCCGACCTCGTCGCCGAGGGCTGGCTCACCGCCCGCCAGGGCTCCGGCACCCGGGTCGCCGAGCGTCCGGTCGCCGCACCCAGCCGCCCCGAGGTCCCGCCCCGCGCCCGCGTCCGTCCCACGTACGACCTCACCCCCGGCACCCCCGACCTCGCCTCCTTCCCCCGTGCCGAATGGCTCCGCGCCGCCCGCCGCGCCCTGGCCCGCGCCCCGCACGAGGCCCTCGGCTACGGCGACCCGCGCGGCCGCCCCGAACTGCGCGTCGCGCTCGCCGACTACCTCGCCCGCGCCCGCGGTGTGCGCGCCGACCCCGAACGCATCCTGGTCTGCGCCGGTTTCACCCACGGGCTGTCGCTGCTGGGCACCGTGCTGCGGGAGCGCGGGGTGCGCACGGTCGCGGTGGACGAGTACGGCCTCGACGTCCACTGGAACGTCCTGACCCGCGCCGGGCTGAGCACCGTCCCCCTCCCGGTCGACGAACACGGCACCCGCACCACCGGGTTGACCGCCGCCCGCGGCGGACCGGGGGCCGTCCTCCTCACCCCCGCGCACCAGTTCCCGCTCGGCGTGCCCCTGCACCCCGACCGGCGCGCGGAGGTCCTGGACTGGGCCCGGCGCACCGGCGGCGTGGTCGTGGAGGACGACTACGACGGCGAGTTCCGCTACGACCGCCAGCCGGTCGGCGCGCTCCAGAGCCTCGACCCCGACCGCGTCGTCTACGCGGGCACCGCCAGCAAGGCCCTCGCCCCCGGGCTGCGGCTGGCCTGGCTGGTGCTGCCGCCCGCGCTGGCCGGGGAGGCGGCGGAGGCGACCGGCGGCCACAGCCGCTGCGGCGTCCTCGACCAGCTCACCCTCGCCGAGTTCCTCGCCTCCGGCGCCTACGACCGTCATGTGCGCGCCTCCCGGCTGCGTCACCGGCGCCGCCGTGACCAGCTCATTGCCGCGCTCGCCGTCCGCGCCCCCGAGGTGCGGCCCACCGGCATCGCGGCCGGACTGCACGCGGTGCTGCGGCTGCCCCCGGGCACCGAGGAGACGGTGGTGCGGGAGGCCGTCTGGCAGGGCCTCGCCCTGCACGGTCTGTCCTCGCACCGCCACCCGCAGGCCGGCCCCGCCCCGGCGGCGGACGCCCTCGTCGTCGGCTACGGCACGCCCCCCGACCACGCCTGGTCCGGAGCCCTCGACGCCCTGTGCCGGGCGGTGCCGTAAGGTACCGCGCGCAGACGCTCGACAGCGGCAACGGGGGAGTGCGGACATGGCGGACATACGCCGGCGAATGCGGTCCACGACGGTCGTGCTGGGAAGCGTGGGGCTGCTCGCCGCCGCGCTCACGGCCTGCTCGTCCGATCCGGACAAGCGGTGCGTGGACAAGGACAGTTACACCGCCGGCAAGGGCTACCGCACCGTCGACAAAAAGTACTGCGACTCCTCCTCCACCAAGTCCGGCGTCCACGGCGTCTGGTACTACGGCGGCACGAAGAAGGGGCAGCGCGTCAGCGGCGGTTCCCTCACCAAGTCCCGCTCCGGGCACGGCTCCTCGGGCGGCAGCGGCGTCGAACGGGGCGGGTTCGGCGGCAAGGGCGGCGGCTCCGGAAGCTGAGGGGGAAGCCCGCATGGAACGCCGCATCCTCACCCCCCGCCCCGACTGGCAGCGCACGGTCGAGGCCCAGGGACTGATCTACCCGCTCACCCTGCCCCCCGCCCGGGAGTCCGCCCGGGCGGCGGGCGAGACCGTCCCCGACGACGCCTGGGTGCCGTACTGGGACGAGAGCGCCGCCTACGTCTTCTCGCTGCCCGAGGTCGAGGCGCTGGAGGAGACGGTCGGGGAACTGCACCGCATGTGCCTCGACGCCGCCGCCCACATCGTCGCGGAGAACCGATTCGCCGACCTCGGCATCACCGACCCGCGCATCGCCGCGGCCGTCACCGAGGCCTGGCACCGGCGCGCCGAACTCCCCTCCCTCTACGGCCGCTTCGACCTGCGCTATGACGGGAGTGGCCCGGCGAAGCTCCTTGAGTACAACGCCGACACCCCGACCTCGCTGGTCGAGGCCGCCTCCCCCCAGTGGTTCTGGATGGAGGACCGGTTCCCCGGCGCCGACCAGTGGAACTCCCTGCACGAACGCCTGGTCGACGCCTGGCGGAAGCAGTCCGCGCTGCTCCCGCCGGGCAGCCCGCTGTACTTCGCGCACTCCTCGGCGGACGAACTCGGCGAGGACCTGATGACGGTCGCCTATCTGAAGGAGACGGCGGAACAGGCCGGGCTCGACACCGACTGGATCTCCATGGAGGAGATCGGCTGGGACACACTCTCAGGACGCTTCGTCGACAACCAACTCCGCTTCATCCGCGCCTGCTTCAAGCTGTACCCGTGGGAGTGGCTCACCTCCGACGCGTTCGCCGAGCACGTCCTCGCCACCCTCGACAACGGCGGCGGCACCGGCAGCACCCTGTGGATCGAGCCCGCCTGGAAGATGCTGCTCAGCAACAAGGCGCTGCTGGCGATCCTCTGGGAACTCCACCCCGGCCACCCGAACCTGCTCCCCGCCTACCTCGACGGCCCCCGCGAACTGGCCGCCACCACCGGCTACGTCGCCAAGCCGCTGCTCGGCCGGGAGGGCGCCGGCATCACCGTGCACGAGCCGGGCGGCGGGGCGGGAACCGGAGAGAACACCGGTGCCGCGGCGGGCGCCGGGGTGGTCCTGCGGGACGAGCCCTGCTGCTACCAGGAGTTCGCCCCGCTGCCCGACTTCGACGGCAACCGGGTCGTGCTCGGCGCATGGGTCGTCGGCGACGAGCCGGCGGGCCTCGGCATCCGCGAGTCCGCCGGGCTGATCACCGACGAGTACGCCCGTTTCCTGCCGCACGTCATCCTCTGAGCGGTCGCGTCAGCCCCGCGGGGCACCGAGCACCGCCGCGAACCGGTCGATCCCCCACTCCAGGTCCTCCTCGGAGATCACCAGTGGCGGGGCGAGGCGGAGCGTGGAGCCGTGGGTCTCCTTGACCAGGACGCCCCGCTCCAGCAGCCGCTCGGAGATCTCCCGCCCGGTGCCGAACGCCGGGTCCACGTCGACCCCCGCCCACAGCCCCCGCCCGCGCACCTGGGTCACCGGACCGGTGCCGCTCGTGCCGCGCGCGAGCTCCGACAGCCGCCGGTGCAGCACCTCGCCCAGCCGGGCCGCCCGCTCCTGGTACTCGCCCGTGCGCAGCAGCGCGAGCACCTCCAGGGCCACCGCGCAGGCCAGCGGATTGCCGCCGAACGTCGAGCCGTGCTCGCCGGGCCGGAACACCCCGAGCACCTCCTCGTCGGCCACCACCGCCGACACCGGCACGATCCCGCCACCGAGCGCCTTGCCCAGCACGTACACGTCCGGCACCACGCCCTCGTGCTCACAGGCGAACGTCCGTCCGGTGCGGCCGAGCCCCGACTGGATCTCGTCCGCCACGAACAGCGCGCCCCGCTCCCGGGTCAGTTCCCGCACCCCGGCCAGATAGCCCGGCGGCGGCACCCGCACCCCCGCCTCGCCCTGGATCGGCTCGAGGAGGACGGCCACGGTGTCCTCGGTGACGGCACCGCGCAGCGCGGTGAGGTCGCCGTACGGGACGATGTCGAAGCCGGGCGTGTAGGGGCCGTAGTCCGCGCGGGCCTCCGGGTCCGTGGAGAAGCTGATCACCGTCGTCGTACGGCCGTGGAAGTTGCCGTCCGCGACGACGATCCTCGCCCGTCCCGCAGGTACCCCCTTCACCCGGTAACCCCACTTCCGGGCCGTCTTCACCGCCGTCTCGACCGCCTCCGCGCCCGTGTTCATCGGCAGCACCATCTCCTTGCCGCACAGCGCGGCCAGCTCGGCGCAGAACGCGGCGAACCGGTCGTGGTGGAACGCCCGCGAGGTCAGCGTCACCCGTTCGAGCTGGGCCCGTGCGGCGTCGAGCAGCCGCCGGTTGCCGTGGCCGAAATTGAGCGCCGAGTACCCGGCCAGGAAGTCCAGGAAGCGGCGCCCCTCCACGTCCGTCATCCAGGCGCCCTCCGCCGTCGCGACGACGACCGGCAGCGGGTGGTAGGTGCGCGCGCAGTGCGCGTCGGCCTCGGCGATCAGGTCGTCGGCGGTGCTCACGGGGGATCCCCTTTCCGTCGGTGCGGTCTCCCCTCCGTTCCGTACCGTTTCCGCCCGTGCGGAAGAGATCCCGCCGCACCTCCCCTCCTCGCCCGCATGGTGGACGCGGGACCCGAACGCCGCGTCCCGCCCGGTAGGCTGGCCGCGGGCCGTGACTGGCGCGCTGGGATGGGACCGACCATCGGGAAGCGGCCCCGGGCCTGCCTCGACCGTCAGGATCCGTGCGTGTGTGAGCCGTGCGCCTGGGCCGAAACCGTGACACGTGACCGCTGAACGCCACGCAGCCCCGGAGGCCGAGATGTCAGAGCAGCCGCCCCTGTCCACCGAGACCACCGCCTTCCGCAGTGCCCTCGACGTGATCCGCGCCGTGGAGCCCCGCATCGCCGACGCCATCGGCCAGGAGGTCGCCGACCAGCGCGAGATGCTCAAGCTGATCGCGTCCGAGAACTACGCCTCCCCGGCCACGCTGCTGGCCATGGGCAACTGGTTCAGCGACAAGTACGCCGAGGGCACGGTCGGCCGCCGCTTCTACGCCGGCTGCCGCAACGTCGACACCGTCGAGTCGCTCGCCGCCGAACACGCCCGCGAACTGTTCGGCGCCCGGCACGCCTACGTCCAGCCGCACTCCGGCATCGACGCCAACCTCGTCGCCTTCTGGGCCGTCCTCGCCGACCGCGTCGAGGCGCCGTTCCTGGCGAAGACCGGTGTCCGTCAGATCAACGACCTCTCCGAGGCCGACTGGGCCGAGCTGCGCCAGGCCTTCGGCAACCAGCGCATGCTCGGCATGTCCCTGGACGCCGGCGGTCACCTCACCCACGGCTTCCGCCCGAACATCTCCGGCAAGATGTTCGACCAGCGCTCCTACGGCACCGACCCCGTCACCGGCCTCATCGACTACGAGGCCCTGCGCGCGCAGGCCCGCGAGTTCAAGCCGCTGATCCTCGTCGCGGGCTACTCGGCGTACCCGCGCCTGGTGAACTTCCGGATCATGCGCGAGATCGCCGACGAGGTCGGCGCGACCCTCATGGTCGACATGGCGCACTTCGCCGGTCTCGTCGCGGGCAAGGTCCTCACCGGCGACTTCGACCCGGTGCCGCACGCCCAGATCGTGACCACGACCACGCACAAGTCGCTGCGCGGTCCGCGCGGGGGCATGGTCCTGTGCGACGACTCCCTCAAGGACCAGGTCGACCGCGGCTGCCCGATGGTGCTGGGCGGCCCGCTCCCGCACGTCATGGCCGCCAAGGCGGTCGCCCTGGCGGAGGCCCGGCAGCCGTCCTTCCAGGACTACGCGCGGCGCATCGTCGACAACGCCCGCGCGCTCGCCGAGGGCCTGATGAAGCGCGGCGCCACGCTGGTCACCGGCGGCACGGACAACCACCTCAACCTGATCGACGTCGCCTCCTCCTACGGGCTCACCGGCCGCCAGGCCGAGCAGGCGCTGCTCGACTCGGGCATCGTCACCAACCGCAACGCGATCCCCGCCGACCCGAACGGCGCGTGGTACACGTCCGGCATCCGCGTCGGCACCCCGGCGCTGACGACCCGGGGCCTGGGCATCGCGGAGATGGACGAGATCGCCGCGCTGATCGACCGTGTCCTGACGGCGACGGAGCCGGGCACGACGGCGAAGGGCGCGCCGTCGAAGGCCCAGCACGTGCTGGACCCGAAGATCGCGGAAGAATCCGCACACCGCGCGACGGCCCTGGTCTCCGGCTTCCCCCTCTACCCGGAAGTCGACCTGACCTGACCCGTACCCGCCCGCGCACCCCGCCCCCCGAGCTCTCCCGCGCCCGGGGGGCCCGGGGCAGCGCCCCAGGTCAAGGACGGGAAGGGCAGGGGCGGCGGGGGCGAGAGAAGTCCGCGCACACCCACCCCTCCGCCCCACCCCCTAAAGATCGATCAACGCCTGCCGCGGCTCCCGCACCACGACCGCCTCGTCCCGCCGCGCGCCCCACCACCGGAGCCACGACACACCCCCACCCCCCACCAGCAGCCCCACCAGCACACCCCAGCCCCCCCACCGCACCCGCACCCCCGCACCGGAGTCCCCCGCCCCCTCGGCGGAGCCGAACACCCCTGCCCGGTCGAGCCGGTCGTAGGCCGCCCGCGCCCCCCGGTGCCACCGCACGTCGTCGTCGGCGACGTCCGGCGCCGGATCACTGCGGATCCACGGCGTCCCGTCCTCCGCCAGGAACATCTGGTCCTGCCGCTCGATCGCGACATCGCCCCCCGGCGTCCGCTCGGTGTACGGCCACCCCCCGATCCCGGTCAGCCCCCACACCACGGTCGCCCGCACCCGCGGGAGCCGCCCCCGCTGCCACGCCCAGGGCACCTTCTCGCTCCGCGTCTCGTCCGGCCGGAACAGGTCCCACAGCCGGGCGAACCGCGCGTCCCCCGAGCGGAGCGTGCTCGTCCGCGCACCGCCGTCCGCATCGTTCGCCACGACGATGGCCAGATCCGGTACGTCCTTTCCGGCCGCCCACGCCCCGGGCGCACCCACCCCGAGGAACGCCCCGGACACCACCAGACCCGCCACCACCACGGCCGTACGACGTATCACGCCGCAACCCTTTCCACGTAAGTCCTCGTGCCTTCGTGCCCGCACGCCTCGTGCCGGTCGTGCCGGCCATACCGCTCGTGCCACCGGGCCCTTGCCCCTTGTGGCATCCCGAAGAACCGTTCGATGCCCGCCTGTTCCCGTCGCGTCCGAAGCGGGTCCCCGGACCTGAGAGAATGGTGGGCATGGCGACTGACCGACCCCGCGTGCTCTCCGGAATCCAGCCCAGCGCAGGCTCGTTCCACCTCGGAAACTACCTTGGCGCCGTCCGCCAATGGGTGGCTCTCCAGGAGACGCACGACGCGTTCTACATGGTCGTCGACCTCCACGCCATCACGGTTCAGCAGGATCCGGCCGAACTGCGCGCCAACACCCGGCTCGCCGCCGCCCAGCGCTCCTCGCCGCCGGTCTGGACCCGGACCGCTGCACGCTGTTCACACAGAGCCACGTGCCCGAGCACGCCCAGCTCGCCTGGGTCATGAACTGCCTCACCGGCTACGGCGAGGCCCAGCGCATGACCCAGTTCAAGGACAAGTCGGCCAAGCAGGGCCCCGAAGGCACCACCGTCGGCCTGTTCACGTACCCGATCCTCCAGGTCGCCGACATCCTGCTCTACCAGGCGAACCAGGTACCGGTCGGCGAGGACCAGCGCCAGCACATCGAGCTCACCCGCAGCCTCGCCAAGCGCTTCAACGACCGCTTCGGCGAGACCTTCACCGTCCCCGAGGCGTACATCCTCAAGGAGACGGCGAAGATCTTCGACCTCCAGGACCCGAAGAGCAAGATGAGCAAGTCGGCGTCCACGCCGAAGGGCCTCATCAACCTCCTGGACGAGCCGAGGACCACCGCGAAGAAGGTCAGGAGCGCGGTCACCGACACCGACACGGTCGTCCGCTACGACGCCGAGGCCAAGCCGGGCGTCAGCAACCTGCTGACCATCTACTCCACGCTCACCGGCGCGGGCATCCTCGAACTGGAACAGCGCTACGAGGGCAAGGGGTACGGCGCGCTCAAGACCGACCTCGCCGAGATCATCGTCGACTTCGTGACGCCGTTCCGGGAGCGTACCCAGGAGTACCTGGACGACCCCGAGACGCTCGACAAGATCCTCGCCAAGGGCGCCGAGAAGGCCCGCGTCGTCGCCGCGGAGACGCTGGCCCTGACGTACGACCGGGTCGGCTTCCTGCCCGGCCGCCGCTGACACCGGCCGGTCCCACCGGCCGACCCGCGCACGACCGCGCGACGAGCACGCACCAGCACCGTACGGACACCGTGTACCACCGGGCAGAGCGCTGCACATCACTCCCGCTGCGCCTGCCCGGGGCACAGCCGTGGCCGTACAGTCGATAGCCGGGCGGCGCACAGCCGGCCGGCGAGACCCGCCCGACGAGCAACGCCCGCCCCGACGGGCAACGCCCGACCCGACGACGAAGGAGACGACGTGGGGACCGTAACGATCGGTGTGTCGATCGCGGTCCCGGAGCCGCACGGCACCCTGCTCCAGCAGCGGCGCGTCGGCTTCGGCGACGCCGCGGCGCGGGGCATCCCCACGCACGTCACCCTGCTGCCGCCGACCGAGATCGAGGAGGCGGACCTGCCCGCCCTCGAGGCGCACCTGGCGCGGGTCGCGGCGGCCGGCCGGCCCTTCCCGATGCGGCTGTCCGGCACGGGCACCTTCCGGCCGCTGTCACCGGTGGTGTTCGTCCAGGTGGTGGAGGGCGCCGAGGCGTGCGCCCGGCTGCAGCAGCAGGTACGGAACGCCTCCGGGCCCGTCGCCCGCGAACTGCAGTTCCCCTACCACCCGCACGTCACCGTGGCGCACGGCATCGACGAGGCGGCCATGGACCGCGCCTACGAGGAACTCGCCGACTACGCGGCCGAGTGGCCCTGCACGCGGCTTCGGCCTGCACGAGCAGGGCGACGACGGGGTGTGGCGCAAGCTGCGCGACTTCCCCTTCGGCTCCACGGTCGTCCCGCCGCAGGCGACGGCCCCCGAGGACACCTCCCTGCACGCCCGCTGACCGGGCGGCGCCGGCCCGTTCACATCGGCCGCCCCGCCCGCACCGGCAGCTCCGCTCACATAGGCAGCAGCCGGAACAGCGGCCGCGGCACGTGCCGCAGCGCCGACATCACCACCCGCAGCCGTCCCGGCACCCACACCGTCTCCGAACGGCGCCGCAGCCCCAGCTCCACGGCCCGCGCCACCGCCTCCGGCGTGGTCGTGAACGGCACGTCCGGCCGCTCGGTGCTCGCCGCCGTGCGGACGTACCCGGGGCGGACGACCATCACGTGCACCCCGGTGCCGTACAGGGCGTCGCCCAGGCCCTGCGCGAAGGTGTCCAGGCCCGCCTTGCTGGAGCCGTAGATGAAGTCCGAGCGGCGGGCGCGCTCCCCGGCGACGGACGACAGCACGACCAGCGAGCCGTGCCCCTGCGTCTGCAACGCCTTCCCGCACACCAGGCCGGCCGAGACCGCGCCGGTGTAGTTGGTCTGCGCGACCCGGGCGGCGGCCACCGGGTCGCGTTCGTCGGTGGCCTGGTTGCCGCTCACGCCGAAGGCCAGCAGCACCATGTCGACGGCGCCCTCGGCGAACACCTTGCCGAGCACGGCCTCGTGCGCCTCGGGGTCCAGCGCGTCGAAGGCGACGGTGCGGACCTCCGCGCCGGCCCGGCGGATCTGCTCGGCGGCCTTCTCCAGCGCCGGCGAGGGCCGCCCGGCCAGCCATACGAGCCGCGTCCGGCGCGCGATCAGCCGCCGGGCGGTGGCGAGCGCGATCTCGGACGTACCCCCGAGCACGAGCAGGGAGGCGGGGGGGCGATAGCCGTCCATCATGTGGCCGACGGTATCGGTCGAAACCGTATGCACCTGCTCAGAACACGCCGTTCTCCGCGCCGCTACCACCCCCGCCGGGGGGTAACCGCAATGCAAGCAGCGCGGCATCGCGGCATGCGGACGCGGACAAGAGGGGATCGTCAGGATCATGGACTGGCTGAAAAGACTCCCCGGCATCGGCCCCGCCCTGGCCCAGCTGGAGACCACCCACGCCTGGCGCTCCTACGAACGCCTCGACCGCGTCAAGTGGACCCGCCTCGCCGCCGCGATGACCTTCACCAGCTTCGTCGCCCTCTTCCCCGTCCTCACCCTCGCCGCCACCCTCGGCGCCGCCGCCCTCAGCGACGCCCAGCAGCGCACCCTCCAGGACCGCGTCGCCGACCAGGTCCCCGGCATCGCCGACCAGCTCGACATCCACGGCCTGGTCGACAACGCCGGCACCGTCGGCGTCATCGCGGCCGTCGTGCTGCTGTTCACCGGCATCGGCTGGGTCGACGCCATGCGGGACTGTCTGCGCACGGTCTGGGAACTGCCCGACGACGAGGAGAACCCGGTCCTGCGCCGGGTCAAGGACGCCGGTGTCCTCGTCGGCTTCGGCGGCGCCGTCCTGCTCACCCTGGCCGTGTCCGTGAGCGCCACCGCCCTGGTCGGCTGGAGCGCCGACCGGCTCGGCGTGGAGGAGGCCGGCTGGGGCCGCGCGCTGCTGCAGGCCGCCGCGTTCGCCGTCGCCGTCCTCGCCGACTTCCTCCTCCTGCTGTACGTCCTCACCCTGCTGCCCGGCGTCGAGCCGTCCCGGCACCGGCTGTTCGTCGCCGCGCTGCTCGGCGCCCTCGGCTTCGAGATCCTCAAGCTGCTGCTCAGCGGCTACATCCAGGGCATCGCCGCGAAGAGCATGTACGGCGCCTTCGGCGTGCCGGTCGCACTGCTGCTGTGGATCAACTTCACGGCCAAACTGGTGCTGTACTGCGCCTCCTGGACCGCCACCGGCAGCAAGGCCGAGGAGGGGATCATCCGTCCTTCCCGCGGCGTGCCGAACCCGGCAGCGGCCAGCGGCGGTTGACCAGCCAGATCCCGGCGGCGACCAGCACCAGCAGGCCGCCCGCCACCCCCAGCGCCACGCCCATCCCGCCGGACCGGCCCGGTACGGAAGCGGCGGCCACCGGCTCGGTGGACGGCCCCGGCGTGGAACCCGGCATCCCGGTCCCGGTGCCGGAGCCGTCGTTCCCCGTGCCCTCGGGGGCGACCAGTTCGCCGACCGGCGTGGCCCTGCCCGCCGCCGCGAACCCCCAGTCGAGCAGCTTGGCGGCCTCCTTGTAGACCTCGTTGTGCGCGTGGTTCTCCGGGTTCATCACCGTGACGAGCAGCACCCGGCCGTCGCGCTCGGCCACACCGGTGAAGGTGGCCCCGGCCTTGGTGGTGTTGCCGTTCTTCACGCCCGCGAGGCCCGGGTAGGCGGGGACGTCGGTGTCACCGGCCAGCAGCCGGTCGGTGTTGCGTATCTCGAAGGTCTTGCGGGTCTTCTTCCCGTCGGCGCCCTTCGTCGTCTCCCCGGGGAAATCGGTCTTCACGGTGGAGCAGTACTCGCGGAAGTCCTTCTTCTGCAGCCCCGAGCGGGCGATCAGCGTCAGGTCGTACGCGGAGGAGACCTGCTTCGGGGCGTCGTACCCGTCCGGGCTGACCACGGTCGTGTCCAGGGCGCGCAGCTCCTTGGCGTGCGCCCGCATGTCCTCGACGGTCGCGGCGACGCCGTCGTTCATGGCGGAGAGCACGTGCACGGCGTCGTTGCCGGACTTGAGGAAGACGCCGAGCCACAGGTCGCGCACGGAGTACGTCTCGCCCTTGTGCAGCGGGACCACGCTGGATCCGGCGCCCATGCCGGCCAGATCGGAGGCGGTCACCTCGTGCTCGGTGGTGCGGGGGAACTTGGGCAGCAGGGTGTCCGCGAACAGCATCTTCAGGGTGCTGGCCGGGGGCAGCTTCCAGTGCGCGTTGTGCGCGGCCAGGACGTCGCCGGACTCGGCGTCGGCGACGATCCAGGAGCGGGCGGTGACGTCCTTGGGCAGCACGGGCGCACCGCTGCCGAGTTCGGCCTGCGTCCCGGGCAGCGCGAGCCGCGCCCCGCCGACGGCCGACATCGTCGCCGGGGGAGTGGCGGAGGGGCTGCCGCCGGGTGTCGCACCGGTACCGGCGCCGCTGCTCGCCCCGGCCCCCGGACTCGCGCTCGACCCGGGGGTCGCGCTCGTGCCCGGCCCCGGGGTCGTACTCGTGCCGGACCCCGAGGGCAGGCCGGGTGCGGTGCTGCTGCCCGACCCCGGGATCGGTGGCATCGGTGCCGCGAAGGCGGCGCCGGGCAGCGCGAACGGCAGCGCGGGCAGGGACAGCAGGACGACGGCGGCGACCGGCGCGCGGCGCCTGCCGGTCTTCGTGTGGGAAGCGGGCACGCAGTGCAACGTACCGGGCGCCCCGTCCGGCGTCGCACCCCCCTTCGGCCGTATCCCCGGCCGTCCCTCCGCCACGCGGCCGGAACCCGCCGTTCCACCCGCCCGCCGGGCACGCGGCCCGGGCCGCGGGGTGGGGGTGGGGGTGGGGAGCTGGGTCATCCGGATCACCTTTCACGAGCGGGCGGGCGGGCGAGCGTGTGTGGCGTGCGTGCTCGTCGCCTCCCTCCCCAAGAAGAGCGTCGGGACCCCGTGAGGGTTGCGGTGGAGGGGCGGACGGGGTGCGACGGGAGGGCCGGGGGGCGTTGTCAGTGGTGGGCCGTAGCTTGTGGCGCATGACTCACCACGCGCAGACGTACGCCTACTTACGTCCCTCCGCGGTGCATCGCACGGCCGAGGGCGGCACCCTCAGCCTGCAGACCTCCGGCGGGACGACACCCGCGGGGCCCGAGGCCCATCCGAGCTTCTTCCGCGGCTTCCTGACGCGCCCCCCGATCGCCGCGGCCGGGCTGTTGTGCGTCGCGGACGTGGCCGCCGCCCGCTACTACCAGCCGCTGCGCCCCGGCTGGCGCGACCCGGTGGTCACCGGGAACGGGGACCGGCTGCGGTTCGAGTCGTTCTCCGGCTGCGGCGGCGTCTACGCGCGGCTCGACCTGCTCGGCGACGCGCTCGACGGGGACGACGTCGGACACGGCACGACCAACGTCGACGTGAACCTCCCGCTCCGGGAGGCCCTGACCCGCATCGGCCCGGCCGACCCGATGCTTCTGGAGGTCGGGCCCGACGAGCTGACCCTCACCACCTTCGACGGGCCCGTGGTGGAGAAGAAGGTGCCGCTGCCCGACCGCTGGCTGCGCGGATTCGCCGAGACCCAGGTGATCGCCTCCGGGTTCGACCTGCGCGCCGAGCTCTCCGCCACCGAGGCCGTGCGCTTCCTGCGGTCACTGCCCCGCTCCGGGACCGGGAGCTCCCGGGCGGTGCGCTGGGTCGTCCCGGCCGGACGCTCGCTGCGCGCCACCACCCGGCCGGTCCCCGGAGCGGTGTGCCTGCCGGGCCCCGACCGGCTCGCCGCACTGAGCCGGGTACTGCGCCATGCGACGGGCCTGCGCCTGCACGGGCCGGCCGTCACGTCCGGCAGCGGCGCCGTGGCGAGCGCGTGGGAGATGCGGCTCCCCGGCATGCGTCTCACCCTCACCCTGTCCCCGGACCCCTCGCGGGGCTTCTCCGGCGAGGGCGGTGTCCTGGACGCCCTGGCGACGGAGGAGTCCGGCGAGGACGCCGAACTGGTGTCGGTACTGCTCGCCTGGGACCCCGCCGTCGACCCCGCCCGGCTCGCCGAGCAGAGCGGGCTCACCCCCGCGCGGGTACGGGCGGCGCTCACCCGGCTCGGCACCGCCGGACGCATCGGCTACGACGTGGCGGAGGCGGCCTACTTCCACCGCGAACTGCCGTACGACACCGGGCGGGCCGAGCGCCACAACCCCCGGCTGCTCGCCGCCCGGGCCCTGGTCGAAGCGGGCGCGGTGCGGCTCGACGACGCCGAAATGGCCACGGTCGCCGTCGATGACCATGTCCACCGGGTCAGGTCCGCCGAGGGACGCCTGAGCTGTACGTGCCTGTGGTGGGCCACGTACCGCGGCGGCCGCGGGCCGTGCAGGCACGCGCTGGCCGTCCGCATCGTCCGCCGCGCGGCCACACCACGCACGACCGGCACCGCGGCCGGCACCGCGGCCGGCACCGCGAACACCACCGTGACCGACACCGTGACCGACACCCCCACCTCTTCCACCGGAGCCGTCTGATGCGTGGACTTCCCGACTACGACATCCCCGACGAGATCACCACGGACGCCCACGCGCTGCTGCACGCCGTGCGCGAGGGCCGTGCCGAGGACGTCGCCGAGCTGGTCGCGCCGCTCACCGCCGCCGAGCGGCGCGCGTGCCTGCCGGTCCTGAAGTCGTGGCGCAAGGGCGTGCGCAACGACTGGGCCGACGGGCACGACAGGATCCGCACGGCCCTGAGAACGGCCGGCGCCGCCTGCTCCACCGGCGTGACGGCCGCCGTCCAGTGGCTCGCGGCCGCTGAACTGCGATGGTCCGCGAGAGACTCGTCACCGATCCTCGAGGCCCTGGGTGACCGCGACCCCGACTGGCTGGGCCAGGTGGCGCACCGGATGGCCGAGCGCCGCGCGGTCGCGCGGGACGAGTACCCGCTGATCGCCGGGCTGGTGCGGGCCGCGGGCTGCGAGCCGCCCACGACGGACGGCTTCGTCCTCGGCTGGGAGCTGTCGGGCATCGGATCCGTGGGCTCCCCGGTCAGGAAGGCTTTGGGCGACGACCCCTTCCTGACGGTCATGGTGCCCCGGCTGTTCGAGGTGCCGGAGGCCGGCTCGAACCTCCAGTACACCGCCTGGAGCGATGACCCCGGGTGGGCCGCGGCCCTCGCCGGGCTCGCCGAGGAGGGCCGGCTCGACCGGGAGACGCTGCTCGACGGCTGCCTGTCCCGGCTCTCGCGCGAGACCCGGCTCGGTCTCGTGCGGGGCTTCCTCATCCTGCTGACCGCCCTGGCCCCGACCGAGGACGAGTACGCGGCGCGCACCCTCACCTGGGTGCGGATGGTGCCCGACGCCCACCCGCTGGCGGCGGCACGGGCCCAGGAGGTGCTGGCCGGGCTCGACGCGGCGGGACGCCTGGAGAGCGAGCACCTGGTCGAGGTTTCCCGGGCCGCCCTCACCCGGCCCGAGAAGAAGATCGTGCGGGCCCAGCTGACCATGCTGGACAAGGCCGTCAAACGTGGCGGACCGGGCGTACAGGAGCTGCTCCTCGCCGCCACCGACGTCTTCGGCCACGAGGAGCACAGCCTTCAGGAGCGTGGCCTCGCCCTGCTCGTCCGCCACCGGAAGCACGCGAGCGACGCCGTCCTCGCCGGGATCGCGGCGGGCCTGGACCAGCTCGGCCCCGACCTGCGCGTCCGCGCGACGGAAGCGTTCGGGGACGTCCTCGCAGGCCAGAGCAGCCTCCTGCCCTCCGACGAGGGTGACGGGCTGCCGCCCGTGCCGAGTCCCGAGCCCCTCGAGGCGGCGCCGCTCACCACCGCGGAGCTCGTGGAGGAGATCGCCGCCCTGCCCTGGGGCGACGCCGAGCCGGTGCGGCAGGAACGGGTGCTGAGCGCCCTCGTGACGCATGCGCACGCCGACCTGCCGGGCCTGCGGGCCGCTCTGGAACCGGTCGTAGGGCGCTGGACGGAGACGTGGACCCGGGACGGGAACCTCTACCTCGCCTGGTACTGGCAGCCGTCCCTGCTCGTCTCCGTCATGGGAGCCCTGCCGGAGGAGGAGGTGGAGCCCATCCGCCGCCGCGAACTCGACAGGCAGTGTCCGCACTCGGCCGTCGGGCGCGTCCCCCTCCTCCGGGTGGCCGAGATCGCGGCGCGGCTGCACACCGATCCCCTGCCGTTCCTGCTGGCCACCCCCACCTGGTCTACCGGGACCATCGACCCCTCGGTGCTGGTGGAGCGGCTCGCCGCGTACGAACGCGCCGGTACCGAGCCCGGCCGGGCCGACCTCGACCTGGCGCTGCTGCGGCTCGACCGGGAGGTGCCGCCCGGCGCGGTGGCGGCCGCCGCGCAGCTCACCTCCGCGGCCGGGCGGCGGCTGGCCGCCCGGCTCGCCGCGGGCCCCCTGCCCGATCCCGCCGTCTTCCGCGAGAAGGAGCGGCTGGGGCTGCGGACCCCGCGCCCCGGAGTGCTGGTCCGCACCGAGGCCGTCGCCGGACACGAGGACTTCTCCGAGCCGTTCCGTTCCCTGCTCGACGCGTACGACCCCCTCAGGAGCAGGTGCCGGTGCCAGGGCGGCGGGGACTGCACCGCGCAGTCGCTGGCACTGCTGCCCCAGCACCGGGAGATCGTCGCGGCACGGATGCTGGTGACCGTCGCCGGGACGGCCGGGGGCGACTACATCGGCGAGGCCGCTTCCGTACTGCCCGCACTCGCCGAGTCGCACGGACCGGCCGGGCCCGCGACCCACCTGCTCCTGGCGTACGGCCTCGGATCCCGGCGCGCGGACGAGCGCTTGTTCACCGTGGACGCGCTGCTCGTCCTGGCCGCGCGCGGCCAACTCGACGCGGACCGGCTCGGCCGGGACATCGCCGAACTGACGAGCCTGCGCCGGCTCGCCCTCCACCGGGTCGCCACGGCGTTGCGGGAGATCGTGCGCACCCGCGCCCACGCCACGGTGTGGGCGGTCCTCTCGGCCGCCCTGCCCTCCTTGCTGTCGCAGGAGGCACCGCACGGGCTCCCCGCCGTGCTCACCCTCGCGGCCGAGTCGGCGGAAGGCTGCGGAGCCCGCGGGTCCATACCCGAGATCGACGAACTCGCGGCCCGCCCGGGCTCGTCGCAGACGGTCAAGCAGGCCCGGCGCATCAAGAGCGCGCTGGAGAGGGCGAGTTGAGGGGCGGTTGACCGGCCTCGGCTCAGGAGACGGACTCCTTGGCGTGCACGCGAAGACTCCGGAAGCCGATCGCGCCGACGGCCGTCCCCAGGACGAACGACGTGACGGCCAGAGTGAGGTGCACCCAGAAGTAGGCCGTGGGACTGCCGTCGTCGAAGGCGAGTCCGCTCGCGTCCTTGATCAGGTTCTTGACGAAGGTGACCCAGATCACCCACGACCAGACGCCGAAGGCGAGAAGGAACCAGGAGGCGGAGCGGCCGAGTTTCATGGAAGGAGTCCTCTGGTGCGACAGGTACGACGGGTACGCCAGGTGTGAGGGGGAGCCGTGCACCGCAAGTGTCCCCCTCGCAGCTCAGTGCCTTAGCATCGGGACGGCGGGTGACCTGCCGCACCGCACCGCACCGCGCAGGGCTGTACGGCTGGAGGAACGGGGAACCGTGATCGTCGTCTTCGTCGTGGTCGCACTCCTGGTGCTGGCCGCGTTCGTGGCGCTGCACCGGTGGGCCTGGTGCCGCCTGGTGCGCGACACCACCTCGGGCCCGGGCCCCGCACGACGCACCGGCACGGCGGTGCTCGTGGCCGGACCGGTGCTGATGTTCGGCGCGCTGGTCGCGGAGCAGGCGCACGCCCCGTTCTGGCTCCAGCGGACGCTGGGCTGGCCGGGATTCCTGTGGATGGCGCTGTGCCTGTATCTGCTGCTCGCGCTCATCGCCGGCGAGGCGGTACGTCCGCTGGTACGGCGGCTGGTGGCGGGCCGGGCCGCGAAGCGGACGAGGGAGGCGGTCCCGGAGACGGTCCCGCCGACGCCGCAACCCGGGGCGGCCGGGGTGCCCGAGGCACCGTCGGCCCCCTCCCGCCGCCTGTTCGTCTCGCGGGTGGTGGGCGGCGCGGTCGCCACGGCGGCCGTCGGTACGGTGGGCCTCGGCACGTACGGCGTCCTGAACGGCCCCCGGGTGAAGCGGATCACCATCCCCCTGGCGAAGCTCCCGCGCGCGGCGCACGGGTTCCGGATCGCGGTGGTGAGCGACATCCACCTGGGCCCGGTGCTCGGCCGGAGCTTCGCGCAGCGCGTCGTGGACACGGTGAACGCGACGCAGCCGGACCTGATCGCGGTGGTCGGCGACCTGGTCGACGGCAGCGTGAAAGACCTGGGCCCGGCCGCCGCCCCGCTGGCAGGGCTGACCGCCCGCCACGGCGCGTGGTTCGTCACGGGCAACCACGAGTACTTCTCCGGCGCCGCCCAGTGGATCGAGGAGGTCCGTGACCTGGGCCTGCATCCCCTGGAGAACGCCCGCACGGAACTCCCCGGCTTCGACCTCGCCGGGGTGAACGACCTCCAGGGCGAGAGAGAGGGGCACGGTCCGGACTTCGACCGCGCCCTGGGCGACCGCGACACCTCCCGCGCGGTGGTGCTCATGGCCCACCAGCCCGCCCAGATCCACGACGCGGTGAGACACGGCGTCGACCTGCAACTCTCCGGCCACACCCACGGCGGCCAGCTCTTCCCCGGAAACTTCGTCGCCGAGGCCGCCAACCCCACGGTCGCCGGCCTGGACACCTACGGCGACACCCAGCTCTACGTCACCCGAGGCGCCGGCGCCTGGGGCCCGCCGACCCGGGTGGGCGCCCCGTCGGACATCACGGTGGTGGAACTGGCCTCCCGCCAGGCCTGAGGCCATGACGCGAAGGCGCGGCCGTGAAGACCGACGGCGCGGCCGTGAAGACCGACGGCGCGGGGTCGGTCGCCTTTCCGATGCCCGGCCCGGCGGAACTCGCCGACCTCGGAGCGGCCGGAGTGACCAGTGACCGGCGGGCAAGTGTTGCTGCCCCTGAGACTCTGGCCCGCCCACGGTCCCGGCGGTAAGCATGAAGGAATCAGCTGCAGGAAGGAGCATCCGTGCGTGCCAGGGGTCAAGAGCGGGTCGACGAGGCCGGAGGCCGAACGGTCGGTCGCCGTACGGTGACACCGCCGCCGGGTCCGGGACGCGCTGCCGGTGGGCATCTGGTGGCCCTGCAGCGCGCAGCGGGCAATCGGGCGGTGACGCGCGCGGTGGAGGCACAACGGCACGAACACGGCCCGGGGTGTGGCCATACCGAGGCGGCCGTGCAACGCGCGGCGGTACACCGGACACAAGTGGCCGGACAGGCTGGGCCGCCTGCTGTGCAGCGGAAGAAGGACGGGCCTTCGGGTCCGGAGCGAAGAACCGTACACGTAGGCATTGGCACGCGCGGTACAAAGGTCAAAGTCCTCTGCGAGCGCAAGAATCCCCAGCAGCCCTGGGTGGTCTTCCTGCCCAGCGGGACGGATCCCGACCAGCGAGAGGAGATCGCCCAGCAACTGCACAGGCCGCAAGGGGAGATCAGGTTCACCAACGCCCGAAACGACGAGGTCGAGCTGGTCGAGAGCAGTGGGCACGGGAGGCGGGACACGGTCAGAGAAGCCACCGAGGAGGCCAAGGTCCGCCAAGCCACTTTTCTCGTGACCCGGTTCCTCGAGCGCATGGGCATAGGCCACTTCGAAGAGACGAGCGTTGAGCAAGCCCTTCAGAGTGTGAGCGTCACCTTCCATGACCGTCGTTTGTGGGAATGGGTGGTGCGGCAACAGTCCCACGGCGATGCGGAGTCGGTCGAAGGCATCACCACCGCAGATCCGCGTGGGCAGCGCACCGTCGGTATGAACAGGGCGAACTACACCTTCCCCGCAGTCGTGCACGAGCTCTTCCACGTGCTGGAACACGGCTCGACGAGAGGCTTGGAGAACGGGCTGGTCGAAGGCATCACCGAATACTGGACAACCCGGGCCACTGGTGTCGACTTCCGCTGTTCCCGCAACAGTGACAGCCGGGTCTACCAAGGTGAGCTGAAATTCGTCCGAGACGCCATCGCTGGGGGATACGTCACCGTTGAGCAGCTCGCAGCGGCCTATTTCCACGGCGACATCTCTGCGGTTGCGACGATCAACGATTTCTTCACGCAGTACATGAGGCAGCGGGAGGCCAGCTCCTTCGCCTACACAGGTGGCCACTGACCGCAGCCGGCGGGAACCGCTCGCCCCGACCTCGCCCTCCCGCGGCTCCGCTCACGCGGCCCCAGCCCCGTGCGTCCGTCGAGCAGTTCGCGGGCGAGGTCCAGGTGGCCGGCACGGCGGGCGGTTTCCTCGATCATGTGGAGGACGATCCAGCGCAGGTCGGTGACGTCGTCGCCGTCGGGGCCGGGGTGGCGGCCCACCGGTGGGGCCGACAGCGGCGTGGCGGACAGGACGGCGTCGGAGCGCCGGCACTGTTCGCGGTAGAAGGCGAACACCACCTCCGGCGGTCGGGGCGTCGTCAGCGGCGCGTGGTCGTCGGGCCAGTTGCGCGGCTCGGCCGACCCGGTGGCGACCTCCTGGAACCAGTGCCGCTCCGCGTACCCCAGGTGCTCCGTCAGCCCGAGCGGTGTCTATCCGGAGGGCACGACCGGTGTGGTCAGGGCCCGCGCGTCCAGGCCGTCGACGATCGCCGGCACACTCGCCCGCTGCGCCGCGAGGAACTCCGCCAACGCCTTCTTCTCGCGCTCGCTCCCGTTCTCGGCTTCGCTGTCTTCCGCGGTCATGCGCGGATGATGGCAGCCGCCACCGACAACCGGCCGATCGCGGCGGCGGCCGGCCGCGCCGCCGCTCACTCCCCCTTCACCCCCGCCGGCAGCACCACCGTCACCGTCAGGCCGTCGCCCGGGGACGTCGTGGCGGTGACGTCACCGTGGTGGGCCTCGACGACGCCCTGCACTATGGCCAGGCCCAGGCCGCTGCCCGCGGTGGAGCCGGTGCGGAAGAAGCGGTCGAACATGCGGGCGGCGTCCTCCTCCGGCAGGCCCGGGCCCTCGTCGCTGACGGTCAGACGGACCGTGCCGTCGGACCGCCGCGCGGTGAGACACACGGGGACGTCGGCCGGGGTGTGGGTGCGGACGTTGGCCACCAGGTTGCCGAGGACCTGGCGCAGGCCGGACTCGTCGGCGCGGACCAGCAGCGCACCGGACGCCGACACCGTCACCGGGCGGTCGGGCTGCTGCGCGCGCAGGTCCTCCGCCGCGTCGCGCACCAGCCGGCTCACGTCCACGTTGCGCAGCCGCAGCTCCGGGCGCTGGTCCAGGCGGGCCAGGGTCAGCAGCTCGTCGACCAGCCGGCCCATCCGGTCCACCTCGCCGTTCATCCGCTCCCAGGCCCGCTTGCGGTCGTCCGGATCGGTCAGCATGCCCCGGTCGTAGAGCTGCAGATAGCCGCGGATCGCGGACAGCGGGGTGCGCAGCTCGTGCGAGGCGTCGGCGACGAACCGGCGGAGCTGGGCCGCGCTGCGCTCGCGCGTGCGGTACGCCGACTCGACCTGGTGCAGCATCGAGTTGAGCGCGAGGCGCAGTTGCTCCACCTCCAGGCTGGCCTTCCGCCGCGAGGGCACCCGCCGGGTGAGGTCTCCCTCGGCGATCGCCGACGACGTCTCCACCATGTCCTCAAGGGGCCGCATCCGCCGCCGCACATTGACCATGGTGAGGCAGAACAGCAGCGCCAGCAGCAGCCCCCCGACGGTCAGATCGAGTTTCAGCGCCTTGTGGATGCCGTTGTCCAGCGCGTCCGTCGAGCTGGCGAACAGTACGTACGTGCCGTCGTCCAGCCGGCTCGCGGTCGCCCGGTAGGAGGCGCCGTTCACGGTCAGGCCCTGGGGCTCGACGGCCGTGGCGAACGACGTGGGGTCCCCGACCGCCGCGCCGAGCGCCCGCTGCGCCCTGGTCGGCCGCAGCTCGGCCACCTTCAGCACGGTGCCGTGCCCGTCGACCACGGCGAACATGTCGTCCGGCGTCGCCGATCCGCCGAGCTGCGGCAGCAGCCCTTCCCGTACAACGGCTGTGGCGCCCAGGTTGTCGAGCTGGTGCAGCGTCAGGTGGGACTCGTCCAGCGAGTCGCGGCTGCGGAGCAGGTGCGCGTCGATCTGGCCGAGGAGGTAGTGCCCCGTGCCCACCAGGCTGACCGCCGTCGCCGTGATGACGCCGATCGCCAGCAGCGCCACGTTCGCCAGGGTGAGCTGGGTGCGCAGGGAGTGTATGGAGTGCGTGCCGCGCCACCGGACCGAGGCGCGCGGTGCGGACGGGGAGAGCGCGCGCGGGCGTCGGGGACGCCTCATGCCAGCCCGTATCCGACGCCGCGCCGCGTGGTGATCAGCGGCGGGCCCAGCGGAGCCAGTTTGCGGCGCAGATAGCTGATGTACGTCTCCACCACCGTCGACTCCGCCGGCGTGTGCTCGTAGTCCCAGACATGGCGCAGCAGTTGCTCCTTGGTCACGATGCGCCCGCCGTTGCGCACCAGGAAGCGCAGCAGCGCGTACTCGGTGGGCGTGAGTTCGACCGTGCGGCCCGCGCGGTGCGCGCTGTACGTCGTCTCGTCCAGCTCCAGGTCGCCGTAGCGCAGCGGCGGGGGATGGGGGAGGACGTCGGCGGACCGGGTGCGGCGCAGTACCGCCGTGACCCGGGCGACGACCTCGTCGATGTGGAACGGCTTGGTGATGTAGTCGTCGCCGAAGCCGAGCGCGCCCACGATCTCGGCGGGCGCGTCCCGCGCGGTGACGAACACCACCGCGAGGCCGGGCAGCCGGCTGCGCAGTTCCTTGCCGAGCGCGCGGCCGTCGCCGTCCGGGAGCATCACGTCGAGCAGCGCCGCGTCGGGCCGTACCCGCTCGGTGAGCGCGAGGGCCTCGCGGACCGTGCCCGCCCTCATCACCTGGAAGCGGTGGTAGCGCAGGGCGATCGCGAGGACGTCGGCGATCGACTCCTCGTCCTCCACGAGGAGCACGGTCGCCCCGTCCCCCGGAGGACGCTGCTGCTCGTGGGCCCCGTCCCCCGGGCGGGAACTCTTCTCGGCATCGCTCGTCATGCCCCCAAGTATCCGCACCGGGATCCCGGTTGTCGGGGGTCGGCGCTTTGGAGTTCCCTGAGAGTGCGCCCCGCTTCGTGGTTCACCCCGCCGCTGTCCCGGATGCTGAGGGTCCAGGCTCGGGGGACCCTGAAGAAGGAGCAGGAAGACGTGACAACTTTGGCGCGCTGGTGCTATCGGCACCGGCTGCTGGTGGTGCTGCTGTGGCTGGCGGCACTCATAGGGGTGGGGGCGGCGGCCACTTCCGCCGGGACGAACTACGCGAACCAGTTCTCGCTGCCGGACACCGACTCCAAGCGGGCGTACGACCTGCTGGAGAAGGCCTTCCCGCAGACCTCGGGGGACACCGACACGGTGGTGTGGAAGGTCGACGACGGCAAGGTCACCGACACCGCCGTACGGACCCGGATCGAGCCGGCCCTGAAGAAGATCGCCGGCATGGACGGCGTCGGCGAGGTCGTCGGCCCGTACGGCGGCAAGCGGGGTGCCGCGCAGATCAGCGAGGACGGGCGGATCGCCTACGCCCAGGTCACCTTCACCAAGCAGGCCGACGCCCTGCCCAAGGAACTGGTGCAGGACGTCGTCGACACCGCCCAGGGCGCCGAACAGCAGGGCTTGCAGGTGGAGTTGGGCGGCCAGGCCATCCAGCGCGTGGAGGAGCCGCCGACCGGGCTCGCGGAGATCGTCGGCCTCGGGGCCGCCGCCGTCATCCTCTTCCTCGCCTTCGGCTCGCTGCTCGCGATGCTGCTGCCGCTGTGCGTGGCCGTCTTCGGCGTCGGCATCGGCGACTTCGGCATCCAGCTGCTCAGCCACGGCACCAACATCCCCGACCTCGCGCCGCTGCTGGCCTCACTGATCGGCCTCGGCGTCGGCATCGACTACGCGCTGTTCATCGTCACCCGGCACCGGCGCGGCATCCTGCGCGGACTCGACCCGGAGGCCGCCGCGATGACGGCGCTCAACACCTCCGGCCGCGCGGTCCTCTTCGCGGGCGGCACGGTGTGCATCGCGCTCGCCGGCATGCTCGTGACCAACCTGCGGTTCCTGGACGGTGTCGTCATCGGCACCACCCTCACCGTCGTGCTGAGCGTCCTGGCCGCCGTCACGCTGCTCCCGGCGCTGCTGGGCCTGTTCGGCACCCGGGTGCTCAGCCGCCGGCAGCGGCGCAAGCTCGCCGCCGACGGGCCCGAGACCACGCCGGAGCGGACGACCGGACTCGCCGCCCGCTGGTCGGCACAGGTGCAGAAGCGCCCGCGGCGCACCGCCGCGCTCGCCGTCGTCGTCATGGCGGTCCTCGCGGTGCCGGTGCTGTCGCTGCGCCTCGGCACGGTCGACCAGGGCAACGACGACACCACGACGACCACCCGCCAGGCCTACGACATGCTCGCCGAAGGCTTCGGCCCCGGCTTCAACGGACCCCTGCAGGTGGTGGTGGACGGCGGCGACAGCGCCGCGCTCGTCAAGGGAATCGAGTCCACCGACGGCGTGGCCCGGGCCGCCGCGCTGCCGCCCGCGCACGGGGTGAGCCTCATCCAGGTGGTGCCGACCACGTCACCGCAGTCGAAGGAGACGTCCCAGCTCATCGACCGGCTGCGCGACGACGTCATCCCCGAGGCCGGGGTCACGGCCCACGTCGGCGGGGTCACCGCGGTCTCCAAGGACTTCGCCACCGTCACCGGCGACCGGCTGCCGCTGTTCGTCGGCACCATCATCGCCCTGGGCTTCCTGCTGCTCCTGCTGGCCTTCCGCTCGCTCGTCGTACCGCTGACGGCCGCGGTGATGAACCTGGTCGCCGCCGCCGCGTCCTTCGGCGTACTGGTCGCGATCTTCCAGTGGGGCTGGGGGCTGGACCTGCTCGGCCTGGGCAAGGAGGGGCCGATCAACGCCTTCCTGCCGGTGATCATGCTGTCGCTGCTCTTCGGACTCTCCATGGACTACCAGGTGTTCCTGGTCAGCCGGATGCACGAGGAGTGGGTGCACACCCGCGACAACGCCCGCGCGGTCCGGGTCGGCCTCGCCGAGACCAGCCGGGTCATCAACAGCGCCGCCCTGATCATGGTCGCCGTCTTCGTCGCCTTCGTGCTCAGCGGCAACTCGGGCGCGGCGATGGCGGGCGTCGGACTGGCGGCGGCGGTCGCGCTCGACGCGTTCATCCTGCGGACGGCACTGGTGCCGGCGGCGATGCACCTGCTGGGCCGCTCCAACTGGTGGCTCCCGGCCTGGCTCGACAAGCGGCTGCCGCACCTGGCGGTGGAACCGGCGGAGGACGCGGAGCCGCCGGCCCCGGCGGCCGCGCAGGCGGACGGTACGGCCGGCGCGTGGGGCGCGGACGGTGCGGGGAGCTCGGCCGGTACGGGGCGCTCGGCGGTGCACGGCTTCGTGCGGGACGCGGACGGCCGACCCGTCGAACACGCCTCGGTCACGCTGCTGTCCAAGGGCGGCGGACGCCGGCTGGACGGCGTGACCTCCCTGGCCGACGGCTCGTACATCGTGGCCGCGCCCGCCCCGGGCACCTATCTGCTGACGGTCACGGCGACGCTGTACGGCGCGCGGGCGCAGCGCGTGGAGGTGGGCGACGCGCCCCTGGTCTACGACGTCGAACTGCGGCCGGGCGAGGTGGACGTGATCGGTTAGGGCCGGTCGCGGAGGTCACGGAGGCCGCGGAGCTCCTGGCCCTCCTCCTCCGGGCCCCGGTCCCCCGAGCGAGCCGTGCGTGCCGGACCCCGTCGCCCCTTGGCGGCGGGGTCCGGCAATGCCTTGGTCATCCCCGGCAGGAAGTCCGTGAACAGCTCGTGCACTTCGTGGACGAGGGGCCGCAGTACCCGGAAGCGGGACAGGACAACGCCGCGCGCGGTGAGCCGGGCGCCGCGGTCGGCGAGCCGGTAGCTGCGCTCACGGCCCTCGGTGCGGTCGAAGATCCAGTACAGCACCAGGCCCATCTGGGCCAGCCACATCAGATCCGGAAGCACGTCCTTGAGGTCCGCGGGCACCTTGGTGCGGGAGCCGGCCAGCACCTCGCGGTGCAGGGCGAGCACCTCCGTGCGGGCGGGTTCGGACTCGGCGGAGAAGGGGCTGAGCGGGCTGTCCGGGTCGGCCGCGTTCTTGAAGAACTGCACCGCGAACTCGTGGTACGGCGCCGCCACGTCCAGCCAGGCCCGGAGCACTCCGGCGAACCGGGCGTGCAGGTCCGTCTCCCGGGCCAGGACGTCCCGGACCGCCGCCCGGTGCTCGGCGGCGATCCGGTCGTAGAAGCCCTGGATCAGGTGTTCCTTGCCCGCGAAGTAGTAGTACGCGTTCCCGACGGAGACCCCCGCCTCCTGGGCGATGGCCCGCATGGTGGTCTTGTCGTACCCCCGCTCCTGGAAGAGCCGCATCGCGGTCTCCAGGATCAGGGCACGGGTCTGCTCGCTCTTGGTCACCGGAGGGTCGTTCTTCGCAGGCACGGGGCCGAGCCTAGCCAGTCGTAGGAGTGCCGTCGGGACGGGCGGCGGTCGGGTGGGGCGTGGTGGGGTGAGCGGCGGCGGGACGGGGAGCGGTGGGGCGGGGTCCGGCGGGACCGCGGTAGGTCCAGCCGGCGCGGGGGTCGTAGACCCAGCCGTCCCGGCGCACGTAGACGGTGCCGCCCCAGGGGTGGGGCCGGCCGGCGGGCCCGCGGGTCCGGTAGCCCTCCCGCCACTTCGCGGCGGCGAGCACCGCGCCCCGGGCCGTGCGCAGACCCGCCGGGGTAGACAGCCGGTGGGCGAGCCGGCGGTGTCCGCGCAGCGCCCACAGGCAGACGATCCAGGCGGCGGCGCCGCGGTAGACCTGCCCGCCGTCGCCGACGACCGTGATCTCCTCCGCGGTCGCCCCGTGGTCGAGCTCCGGCAGCCGCCGCCGGGCCTCGGCGGAGCCGGCCGGGACGAAGTCCAGCGGGACGAGTTTCCGCTGCCGGGCCAGCCAGCCGCTGACGAAGAGGCACAGGGAGCACCGGTCGTCGTAGAGCACGGTGAGCCGGCGGACCGGGGGCCACGGGGGCCGCGCGGGGTGCGGGGCCCGCTGGGCGGCGTGGGCCGGGGCGGCCGCCGCGTCCGGCGTGCGCATCGCCTCACGCTCCGGCGGGCGGGGCGAGGGGGCCCTGCGGGGTGACGTAGCCCTGCGGCGGGACCGGCGGGAACTGCTCACGCTCCATCGCCCCGCGCCGGCGTATCCGGTTGAGCACGTACACGTTGCCCAGGTGCATCACGCCGAGGACCAGCAGGACCACGCCGATCTTGGTCGACAGGGCCTCGAAGACGCCGCGGGCGTCGGTGACGGTGGCGTCGCCGTTGAGGTACAGCGCGACGAAGCCGAGGTTGACGAGGTAGAAGCCGACCACCAGGAGGTGGTTGACGGCGTCCGCGAGCTTCTCGTTCCCGTGCAGCACGTCGGCGAGGAAGAGCCGCCCGTTGCGGCTCAGTGTCCGGGCGACCCAGATGGTCAGGGCGACGCTGATCACCAGGTAGATGACATACGCGACGACTGTGAGGTCCATTCCCCCACCTTTCTTGAACACGTTCAAAACGTTGTCACGGGTGACTGTAGACCTGTTTTTGAACACGTTCAAGCAAGGGTGCGTCGAACGGCTCATCCAAGGAAGTGCCGAACATCCCGAACAGGAGAGCGGGGGAGGGGCGGCGACGGGCCGTCAGCGCGCGCCCGCCCCGTGCCGCCCCGCCACACGCCCCAGTTCGGGCCGCTTGCCGTAGTCGGTGAAGCCCAGGACGTTGCCCCAGGGGTCGGCGACCTCGACGGTCCACCCCGTGGCGCCGGCGAACGGCTCGTCCAGCGGGCGCACTGCGGCGGCCGCCAGCGTGCGCGCCGTCACGCGCGCGTCGCGCACCTCCAGCCACACGCGGGGCGCGGCCCACGGCGGCGGCCGGTGGCCGAGGCCCTCCTCGTGCCGCAGCAGCAGGCCGGGGGTCTCGCCGCCCACGCCCAGCAGGGCGATCCCGGCCTCGTCGAGCCGGAACCGCAGCGGGAAGCCGGCCGCCTCGTAGAAGGCCACGGCCTCGTCCAGGTCGCCGACGGACAGCAGCACATTGTCGAAGCCGAGCAGCTCGTACGACTCGTCGTCTGACATGCCATCAGATTAGGTTCCCGGTTCCCGGTGGCCCGTGCGCACCGGCGGCGGGGTCACCCGCGCGGAGGAGGCATGGCCCCGGCTTCTCTCCGGGAGGGGTTCTCCTGCAAGATGACCTGCACTCATACTTATGCGCATCTGACTTCACCAGGAGTGGTCGCCATGACCCAGCCGCCCAACCAGCCGCCGCAGCCCCCGAATCAGCCGCCGGGCTACGGATACCCGAACTCGGGCGATCAGAACCCCTACGGGGCCGCGCCGGGCGCGGGTCCCTACCAGCAGCCGCAGTACGGCTACCCGCAGGCGGGCGGTTACCAGCAGGCCGGCGGTTACCAGCAGGCCGGCGGTTACCCGCCGGGCGGCGCGGTGCCGCCGCCCGGCTCGTACGTCGGCGACCCGAACGCCCCCTACGGATACGACCCCTACGGGCGGCCGTACTCCGACAAGTCGAAGATCGTCGCGGGGGTCCTCAGCATCTTCCTCGGTTACCTCGGCATCGGCCGGTTCTACCTCGGGCACGTGGGCCTGGGCATCGCCCAGCTGCTCACCTGCGGCGGTCTGGGTATCTGGTCGCTGATCGACGGAATCGTGCTGCTGACCAGCAACAACACCACGGACTCCAATGGGCGGATCCTGCGTGGCTGACGCGGGCCCGCACACCGGGAGGGCGCCGGCCGGTCCCCGGCCGGCCCTCCGGTGGCTGCCCCCCGCGCTGCGCCGCCCCGAGGCGGCGCCGCTCGCGGTCTGCGCCGCAGGGCCGGCGGGCGCCGGCTACCTCTACGTGACGGACCCGCACGAGCCGGGGCACGTGCTGCCGGGCTGCCCCTTCCGGTTCGTCACCGGACTGCTCTGCCCCGCCTGCGGCGGCACCCGCATGGTGTACGACCTGATGCACGGTCGGTTCGAGCAGGCCTGGCTGGACAACAGGATGCTGCTGCTCGCCGCACCGTTCGCCCTCGCGCTGCTCGCCCGATGGGGGCTGGAGGGGCTGCGGGGCAGGCGCTGGCGCCCCCGACTGCGGCCGCGCACGCAGGTGTTGATCCTGCTCCTGGCGGTGGCCTGGACCGTGGCTCGCAACGTCCGCTGAGCGAGGCGTTGCTGCGAGCCTGACGCATTTCGGACTTGACCGTTGCTTGGTCATAGTTTGATCACGGGATGAACACAAATGGCCGTTAGTGCTGCCTAAGCCCCACAAGGCTCCCTAGGCTCCCTGCTCACAGGGGGGATGAGCGTGCGTGCGCGACCTTTGGCGACTTTGCCACGGGTCCCTCCTGCGGCGCCCGGAGCGATGTGCTCCGGACACATTTCAGTCATTCAGGAGCTGCACCATGACCGTCCCCACCCCTGACGCCCCCTACGGCTTCGACCCGCAGGGCCGTCCCTACTCCGACAAGTCCAAGATCGTTGCGGGCATCCTCCAGCTCTTCCTGGGCACGCTCGGTATCGGACGCTTCTACGTCGGTTCCGTGGGCGTCGGCATCGCCCAGCTCCTCACCTGCGGCGGCCTGGGCTTCTGGGCCCTGATCGACGGCATCATCTTCCTCACGAGCAACGACCGCACGGACAGCCAGGGCCGCGTCCTGCGCGGCTGACCCCCGGCGACCGCCCCGAGGGCTGCCGCTCCAGCCCCCGGGTGACCCCGGAAGCCTCCGGAGCCACGCACGCGCGTCGCCGAGCACCGTGTACGCCGAGGGCCCGCCTCCCCCAGGGGAAGCGGGCCCTCGGCCTGCGTGCGGAAGACGCCGGAGATCAGAGGCGGCGCGTGATCAGCGCCCGCTTGACCTCCTGGATCGCCTTCGTGACCTCGATGCCACGCGGGCAGGCGTCCGTGCAGTTGAACGTCGTCCGGCAGCGCCAGACACCGTCCTTGTCGTTCAGGATCTCCAGCCGCTGCTCCCCGGCCTCGTCACGCGAGTCGAAGATGAAGCGGTGCGCGTTCACGATCGCGGCCGGACCGAAGTACTGGCCGTCGTTCCAGAACACCGGGCAGGACGACGTGCACGCCGCGCACAGGATGCACTTGGTCGTGTCGTCGAACCGCTCCCGGTCCTCCGCGGTCTGCAGCCGCTCCCGCGTGGGCTCGTTGGTGTCCTTCGTGATCAGGAAGGGCATCACGTCCCGGTACGCCTGGAAGAACGGCTCCATGTCGACGACCAGGTCCTTCAGGACCGTCAGACCCTTGATGGGCTCGACCGTGATCGGCTTCTCGGGGTTGATGTCCTTGATCAGAGTCTTGCAGGCCAGCCGGTTCTTGCCGTTGATCCGCATGGCGTCGGACCCGCAGATGCCGTGCGCGCAGGAGCGGCGGAACGTCAGCGTCCCGTCCACATCCCACTTGATCTTGTGGAGGGCGTCCAGGACGCGCTCCTTGGGGTCCATCTCGAGCTGGAAGTCCTGCCAGGTCGCCTCGGCCGCCACCTCGGGGTTGAAGCGGCGCACGCGCAGGGTGACCGTGATGTAGGGGGAGTCGGCGAAGCCGGGCTCGGGCGTGCCGGCCGCGTCCGCCTTGTCCAGTGTCGGGGTTGCCATCAGTACTTACGCTCCATCGGCTGGTAGCGGGTCTGGACGACCGGCTTGTAGTCGAGACGGATGGACTCGCTGCCGTCGTCGCCCACCTCGCGGTACGCCATGGTGTGGCGCATGAAGTTGACGTCGTCGCGGTTCGGGTAGTCCTCGCGGTAGTGACCGCCGCGGGACTCCTTGCGGGCGAGGGCGGAGACGGCCATGACCTCGGCCAGGTCGAGCAGGTTGCCCAGCTCGATGGCCTCCAGCAGGTCCGTGTTGAACCGCTTGCCCTTGTCCTGGATCGCCACGTTCTTGTACCGGGCGCGAAGCTCGCCGATCTTCTCGACCGCGGTCTTGATCGTCTGCTCGGTGCGGAACACCATGACGTTGGCGTCCATGCATTCCTGCAGCTCGCGCCGCAGTTCGGCCACCCGCTCGGTGCCGGTGGAGGAGCGCAGCCGCTCGATCTGCGCGAGGACCTGGCTCTCCGCGGCCTCCGGCAGCTCCACGAAGTCCGCCTTCTGCGCGTACTCCGCGGCGGCGATGCCCGCGCGGCGGCCGAAGACGTTGATGTCGAGCAGTGAGTTGGTGCCCAGCCGGTTGGCGCCGTGCACGGACACGCAGGCGACCTCGCCGGCCGCGTACAGGCCGGGGACGACCGTCGTGTTGTCGGTCAGCACCTCACCCTGGACGTTCGTCGGGATACCGCCCATCGCGTAGTGCGCGGTGGGCTGGATCGGGATCGGGTCCGTGTAGGGCTCGATGCCGAGGTAGGTGCGCGCGAACTCGGTGATGTCGGGCAGCTTGGCGTCGAGCTGCTCCGGCGGCAGGTGGGTCAGGTCGAGGTAGACATGGTCGCCCTCGGGACCGCAGCCGCGGCCCTCGCGGATCTCCGTGTAGATGGAGCGCGAGACGACGTCGCGCGAGGCGAGGTCCTTCATGACCGGCGCGTACTTCTCCATGAAGCGCTCGCCGTCCTTGTTGCGCAGGATGCCGCCCTCACCGCGGGCGCCCTCCGTCAGCAGGATGCCCATGCGCCAGATGCCGGTCGGGTGGAACTGGAAGAACTCCATGTCCTCCAGCGGCAGCCCGCGCCGGTACACGGCCGCCTGGCCGTCACCGGTCAGGGTGTGCGCGTTCGACGTCACCTTGAAGAACTTGCCCGTGCCGCCGGAGGCGTAGATCACGGACTTCGCCCGGAAGACGTGGATCTCACCGGTGGCCAGCTCGTACGCGACCACGCCCGCCGACTTCTTGACGCCGTCGACCTCGCTGAGGAGCTGGTCCAGGACGTAGAACTCGTTGAAGAACTCCACGCCTTCCTTGACGCAGTTCTGATACAGCGTCTGGAGGATCATGTGGCCGGTGCGGTCCGCGGCGTAGCAGGACCGGCGGACCGGGGCCTCGCCGTGGTTGCGGGAGTGACCGCCGAAGCGGCGCTGGTCGATGGTGCCGTCCGGCGTGCGGTTGAACGGCAGGCCCATCTTCTCCAGGTCGAGGACGGAGTCGATGGCCTCCTTCGCCAGGATCTCGGCGGCGTCCTGGTCGACCAGGTAGTCACCGCCCTTGACCGTGTCGAAGGTGTGCCACTCCCAGTTGTCCTCCTCCACGTTGGCCAGTGCGGCGGCCATGCCGCCCTGCGCGGCGCCCGTGTGGGAGCGGGTGGGGTAGAGCTTGGTCAGCACGGCCGTGCGGCTGCGCTTCGTCGACTCGATGGCCGCGCGCATGCCCGCGCCGCCGGCGCCGACGATGACAGTGTCGTACTTGTGGATCTTCATGATTCTCGCAGCCCCGTGCCTAGCGGATGTTCGGGTCGAAGGTGAAGATCACCAGCGTGCCCAGGACGATCGTCCACACCGTCGCGGTGTAGAGCAGAGCCTTCAGCCACAGGCGGCTCTTCGCGCTCTCCGCGTAGTCGTTGACGATGGTGCGCAGGCCGTTGGCGCCGTGCAGCATCGCCAGCCACAGCATGGCCAGGTCCCAGACCTGCCACCACGGCGAGGCCCAGCGGCCGGCCACGAAGGCGAAGCCGACCTTGGACACGCCACCGTCCAGCACGAGCTGGATCAGCAGGTGGCCGAGGACCAGGACGACCAGGACGATGCCGGACAGCCGCATGAACAGCCAGCCGTACATCTCGAAGTTGCCGCGGGTGGAGCGCGGGGTCTTCTTCGTGCGCTTGCGCGGGGGCTCGATGACGGGCGCCGGGTTGTCGACGCCGTACGACGCCTCGAACGCGCCCGAGCCCTCGACGGGGCCGATTCCGGTTGCGGTGGTCTCAGTGGACATTGCGCGTCAGCTCCCGAACACGACTCGAGCGGCGTGACCGAGGACGGGGTAGATCGCGCCGAGCATCAGCACGACCCACACGCCCACGACGGTCCACAGCATCTGCTTCTGGTAGCGCGGCCCCTTCGACCAGAAGTCGACGGCGATGACCCGCAGGCCGTTCAGCGCGTGGAAGAGGATGGCCGCCACGAGGCCGTACTCGAGCACCGCGACCACGGGCGTCTTGTACGTCGATACGACCTTGTCGTAGGCCTCGGGCGAGACACGGACGAGTGCGGTGTCCAGTACGTGAACGAACAGGAAGAAGAAGATGAGGACGCCGGTGACTCGATGAGCCACCCAGGACCACATTCCTTCCCGGCCGCGGTACAGCGTTCCAGCCGGCACGGAAGAACCCTCTCCAAAGCGGGGACTGGGGCCGGCCGGCTTCGGTGTGTCGGACGGGCCCGGCCGGGTACGGTCCACCGGCCCCGGCCATCGTAGCGACGTGTTGTCGGAACGCTCACCCGGCCCCTGCCGATGTGATCAAACTGGCAATCAATGAGGCACGTACGGCCTACTGGGACGTTCCGAACCGGGGGATCGCGGGGCGTTCCCGTCCTTACCGGGCCGTGTACTCCTGGGTGCCGTCCGCGTACTCCACGCCACCGACCGTGTACTGTCCGGCACCGGCCGCGTAACTGCCGACGAGTCGGGTGAGGCGGCCGCGGGCCAGCCGGCGCAGCTCGTCGGCGGCCGCGACCCGCTCGTCCTCGGGATCGTTGTTCCATCGTGACCGGATTCCGGCCAGCACCCGGTCGGCCGCCTCGTCCGGCGCCACGTCGTCCAGACAGATGACGAACACGTGCCCGAACCGGCTCTCGTACGCGGCGTGCGCGGCGCTGAGCGCGGTCTGCGCGGCCAAGTACGCGCCGTCCGGGAGCACGGTGAGCGACTCTCCCGCGAGGGCCTCGGCGACATCGGCCGGCGCCAGGTCGTACGCCGCCTCGTCGGCCGCGGCGAGCAGTGCGGGCAGATCGGGGTAGGGGCGGTGGGCGGCGACCCGGCGGGCCCAGCGCAGGCTGCGGCAGCAGGTCAGCAGGGCGCCCTCGGCCTCGTCCGCGGGGACCGTGTTGAAACGGTGCGGGTCCGGCGTGGGGGGCGGGCGATGCGCGGGCAGCGTGGGTCCTCGGCGAGGGGAGGCCGCGGTGTCGTGTGCACGCGGCGGGTGGATCGGCTGGGGATGAGGTGGCAGAAGTGACATCACGTTATCGAGGTCGGTCGAAGACTGTCCGCGAAAGCCCGGGATTTCACCCGGACGGGGCAGTTTCGGAACCGGCGGTGGACGTAGGGGGTCGGACGAGGTCGTGGGTGTCGGTGGCGGGCCGTAGGTTCGGAGGAGTGAACGGGTGCGGATGTGTGCGGGCACATGGGCGCGAGCGCGTGCGGTGCCGGGATGTGCGGTGAGTGCGGGTGAGGCTTGAGATGACGATCGACGTGGGAAGGAGGCTCGTTCGGTGAGCGGCCGCAGGAGGAGGGCCCCGAAACCCAGGACGCGCGCGGGGCGTCGGGGGTTGCTGCTGGGCGCTGGGGTCGTCGTGGCGGGCGGCGCCGTCGCGGCGGCCGTGACGCTGTGGCCCGCCGGTGACGGGGGCGGCGGGACGCGCGCCTCCGACAGCGCCTCGGCGGGGACGGGGTCCACCAGCGCCTCGCCGTCACCGAGCCGCAGCTACCCGCTGTCGAAGCCGCCGCACACCATCCCCGCCGTGCGCGCGCACACCGCCGCCCACGGACCGGGCTGGCGGCCCGCGCGCGGCGCCCGCGTCGTCGTGGACGACGACGGCCTCGCCGACGAGGGGAAGCTGCTCGCCGGGGAACTGAGGATGACGTACGGCGGGCGGAACGGGGCCCGGTCGGGGGACGTGGAACTCGCGCTCGACGGCGGCGGGGACGCCGAGTCGTACACCCTGACCGTCGGCGGCGGCCGGGTGCGGATCGCCGGGCCGGGGCAGGCCGGCGTCTTCTACGGCACCCGCACGCTCAAGCAGGAGGTGCACGACGGCGGCACGGCACCCGAGGGCGTCGTGCGTGACGGGCCCGCCAAGCCGGTGCGCGGGTTCATGCTCGACATCGCCCGCAAGCACTTCACGGCCGGCTGGATCGAGGACCGGGTACGGGAACTGGGCGACCTGAAGTACAACGAGCTCGGTCTGCACTTCTCCGACGACCAGGGCTTCCGCATCGAGTCGGACACGCACCCCGAGGTGGTCTCCGAGGAGCACCTGAGCAAGACGGAGGTGAAGCGGATCGTCGCCCTCGCGGCGGAGCGGCACATCGCCGTCGTCCCCGAGATCGACTCCCCGGGGCACCTCGGCGCCGTCATCGCCGCCCACCCCGACCTGCAACTGCGCAACGCGCAGGGCGCCTCGGCGAGCCGGGGCACGCTGGACATCTCGAAGCCGGGGGCCGCGAGAATCGTCGACGAGCTGCTGGGGGAGTACGCGGACCTCTTCCCCGGCTCCGCCTGGCACCTGGGCGGCGATGAGTACCAGGCGCTGACCGCGTCGAACCCGGCCGCCTCCTATCCGCAGCTCGCCTCGGCGGTCGTGAAGCGGTACGGGGCGGGGGCGACCGTCGCCGACCTGGCGACGGGCTGGCTGAACGACCGCGCGGCGGTGGTCGCCCGGCACGGGCGGACCCCCCGGGCGTGGAACGACGGCTTCTACCGCTCGGTGAAGAAGGCGAGCGTCTCGAAGGACGTACGGGTCGCCTACTGGACGGGGAAGGAGTACGGGGCCCGGCAGCCGACGGAGTACCTCGCGGCCGGCCGCGAGGTCGTCAACTACAACGACGAGTTCCTCTACTACGTGCTCGGCCAGCCGCAGACGTTCGTCTACCCGACCGGGCAGCGCATCTACGAGCAGTGGACGCCGCGGGTGCTGCGCGGCACGACCGCCGTGCCGGCCTCGTACGACGACCGCATACGAGGCGGGGTGTTCGCGGTGTGGTGCGACATGTCGGGTGCCCAGACCCAGGACCAGGTCGCGGCCGGCATCCGGATGCCGCTGCGGGCGATGGTGCAGAAGCTGTGGGACCCGGGGAAGCCGGAGCTGTCCTGGAAGGATTTCCAGAGCCTGGCGAACCGGATCGGATGAACTCCCGGCCCCGGGTGACGTCCCGTCAACTGACGGACGGTGGCTGAATACTTGCCCCTGCGGGGTGGTGTGCATGAGGCGAGAGAGGGCTCTGGGGTGCTCCTGGCGTATCGCGCTCAGTAGTGGCAAACCGCGTTTCCCGTGAGAAAGTGGCGCCTCGCAAGGCGTTCCGGGGAGGGGCGATGAGCCTGTTGGACTTGATCGGCGAGGCCGACGCACGGGGGCTGGCCGCGAGCGGGTTGGCTTGTTTGGACCGGTGCGTGCCATTGCTCGGAGGCGGGGACGAGGCGCTGCGGCCCCTGTGGGCCTGCCTGGCCGGTGCCGAGGACGCGGAATGGGCGGCGCGGGTCGCCGAGGTGCGCGGCGAACTGCCGGGCACGGACGAGGCGGCCCCGTCCCCGGCGGGCACGGACCCCGCGGTCACGGCGGCGCGGCGGATGCTCGACGCGATGCCCGAGACGCGGGACGGCGACGCCCTGCGGGCGTGGGCCGAGGAGTGCTCGTTCGGCGCGCTGCGGGTGCACCGGCTGCTCGATCCGTCCGCCCCGGACGACGGGCCCGATCCGGTGCCCGGTTACCGGGAGGGCCGTACGGAGGGAGCCGCCCCGCTCGTCGCGGCGGAACTGCGGCGCCAGACCGCGGTCCTGGAACTCGTCGCCGAACACGGCGCGGCGGGACTGCGCCCGGCCCTGGAGGTGTGCACGGAGGGCCGCCGGGTATTGCGCGCGGTGGTCTCCCGCCGGGCCCGCGGTCGCGGACTGCCCCACTGAGGCACCGGGCCGAGGGCGACGACCGGGACCGCCACCCCCCACAGGAGAGGCCCCGGTCGTCGCTCGGCACGGGTCGCGCGGCGGCCCGCACTTCGTACAGCGCCGAGCACGCGATTTCTGTCACACCGTGACTCGTCGAGACGGTTGCGTGACGTACGGACGTGGACGGGACGCGGATTGAGGCCGTAACGTGCCATTCGCGCCGGACTGCGAAGCCCACCGTACGGACGAGGACCGACGAACGGACAGTGGGGGCGGCGCCAGTGCGTGCGCAAAGGGAGTTGCGGTGGGGGACGACGCGGAGCTGACCGCCGCGGTGCTCGCGGCCCAGGGTGGTGACGAGGCCGCGTTCCGGAAGGTGTACCGCACGGTGCACCCCCGACTGCTGGGGTACGTCCGTACGCTCGTCGGCGACGCGGACGCCGAGGACATCGCCTCCGAGGCATGGCTGCAGATCGCCCGTGACCTGGGGCGGTTCAGCGGGGACGCCGACCGGTTCCGGGGCTGGGCCGCCCGTATCGCCCGCAACCGCGCCCTGGACCACATACGGATGCGCGGACGTCGTCCGGTGATCGGCGGCGACGAGAACGAGCTGGCCGCCCGGGCCGCCGACTCCGACACGGCGTGCGAGGCCATCGAGGCGCTCGCCACCGACCGTGCCCTGTCGCTCATCGCCCGGCTGCCGCAGGACCAGGCGGAGGCGGTGGTGCTGCGCGTGGTCGTCGGACTGGACGCCCGCACCGCCGCCGAGACGCTGGGCAAGCGCCCGGGCGCCGTCCGCACCGCCGCGCACCGGGGTCTGAAGAGGCTCGCGGAGTTGCTGGGAGCGGACGCGGAGTCAACAAGCGCCCTCGACGCGCTCCCCCCACAGAGGCAACCGCGGGTACGCGCGGTGACGTCCGCAAGTGTGACGCGGTCGCGTTCGCGGACGCAGAAGGATGTGTGATGGCCGACGAGCAGTACCGGTGGCTGGACCGCGACACGGCGGAGCGTCTGCTGCGCGGAGAGCCGCACCGGGCCGTCGACGACGAGGCCCGGCCCCGGGCCGACCGGCTGTCCGAGGTGCTGGGCGCCCTGGCCCCGCCGCCCCCGCGCGACGACGCCGAACTCCCCGGAGAGGCGGCGGCACTGGCCGCGTTCCGCGCGGCGCGGACGGCCGACGGCGCCGAAACGGAATCCGGGCAGGCCACCGCGGCCCAGGGCGCCGACGCCGGTCTCGTGCGCCTCGGCCGCCCCTCGGCCGCCCCCCGCAGGCGGTCGACGCGACGGCCCGTGCGGCTCGGGCTCGCGGCCGGGCTGGCCGCGGTGACGCTCGGCGGGGTCGCGGTGGCGGCAGGCTCCGGGATGCTGCCGACCCCCTTCGGCGGGGACGAACCGGAACCCGGCACCTCGGTGACGGCCGGCGTCACGTCCCGGCCGTCCGACACCGCGACGGCGGACGGCGGTGGCACGGCCTCACCGGGCGGCACGGGGGAGGCGACCGGGGGCGGCGCCTCGCACGACGACACGGGCGGCGCGGGCGCGCGGTCCGGCGCCGGGGAGGACGGGACCGCGCCGCGCGGATCGCGGGAGTGGTGGAACGAGGTGCTCGACTCCTGTCGTGACGTTCGCGACGGCACATCCCTCAGCGCGGAGCGGCGGGATGTGCTGGAGGACGCGGCGGGCGGCAGCGGCCCCGGCCGGGTGAAGTCCTACTGTCGGACCGCGCTGGCCTCCGACGGCGGCGACGGCCCCGCCGCCACGAACGGGAACACCGGCAAGAGCAATGGCGAGGGCAAGGGGAACGGCAAGGCCAAGGGCAACGGCAACGCGAACGGCGGCGGCAACGGCGCCGGCGGCAACCAGGGCAACGGCAACGGCAACGCCAACGGCGGCGGGAACGGCAACGGCAACGGTGGTGGCGGTGGCGGAGGCCCCGGCAAGAGCCACGGCAAGGGAAACGGCAACGGCGGCGACAAGGGCTCCGGTCACCGGGGCGGCGGGCATGCCTCCGGCGCCCACGGCCCGAAGCGGCCGTGAGCGGCACAGGGTCGTAAGGGGGCGCGGGCGGGACCGGGGGAACGTGTCCCGCCCGCGCCGATGGCGCCGAGCCACGGGTACGGGGGGAACCCCGGCTCGTGTGCGCCGGCCGATGACCAGTCGGCCATTACGTACTGCGCCGGGCGGCCGAAAAACGTCACACCCGGGCGCGGACCGGTTCCACACCCGGGCGGCCCGCCCGCCGGCGCTCCTCCGTCGAGCCGTTTGCCGGCGCTCACCGCCCGTCGAACCGCCGGCCCACCGCTCCTCACCAGTGGACGACGACCTTGTCCCCGTCGCGGACCTGCGCGAACAGGGCCGCGATCTTCTGCTCGTCCCGCACGTTGACGCATCCGTGCGACCCCCCGGCGTAGCCGCGCGCCGCGAAGTCGTACGAGTAGTGCACCGCCTGGCCCCCGCTGAAGAACATCGCGTACGGCATCGGCGAGTCGTACAGCGTGGAGACGTGGTGCCGGGACTTCCAGTAGACGTGGAAGACGCCCTCCCTCGTCGGGGTGAGCTCGGTGCCGAACCGTACGGGCATCTCCGAGACCGTGCGGCCGTCGATCATCCAGCGCAGGGTTCGGCTCGTCTTGCTGATGCACAGCACCCGGCCGGTCAGGCAGCGCGGGTCCGGGGGCGCCGCCGGCTGCCCGCCGAACGCGTACAGCTCCCACTTCGTCGGCTCGTGCGTCATCGCCAGCAGCCGCTGCCAGGTGACGGTGTCCGTGCGGCCGGTCCGCGGCAGGCCGCGCTTGCCCTGGAAGCCGCCGACCGCCTTCGCGGTGAGGTCGTCGTAGGTGCCCGTCGGCCCGTCGAACAGCCAGGCGGCCTGTTTCAGCCGCGCCTGCAGCTCCCGTACGTCCCTGCCGTGGTCCCCGTCGGACCACAGCACCCGGGCCGGTGCGACCGTACGGGGCGCGGACGTGGCGCGCGGGGCGGCGGGTGGAGCCGCCTTGCCGGCGCCGCGGCCGGCCGGGGTGCCGGTGCCATGCGTGGCCGGTGTGCCCGTGCCGCGGGTGGCGGGGACGTCGATGTGGACGGGGTAGGTGCCCCCGCCCCGACCGTCGCCGTCCGTGGGCTGGACCGTGCAGCCGCCGACGGCCGCGATCACCACCAGCGCCCCGCCGGCGGCCAGCATCGCGCCGCCCCTCCCGAGCCGCCCGCGTCCCCCGCGCGGGCCGTACCGCCGCGGGACCGAAGCCTTCCTCCGGATACCTCGCTGCCGCGTACCTCTCCGCCGCACACCCCTCTTACGCACGTCGCCCCCAGCCGTCTCGCCGCTCGCCGATCGATGCCACACGCGCACCCCGTGTTCTGCCCGCCGTGCGGGCGCTCACGCGTGCTCCCCCGCGCGGGAAGGGGCACAGTTGTGAGCAAGGTCCCAACTCGACGCACTCCACCACGCGCACGCCCGCCGCTACAGTCCGTGGCGAGGGTCGTTCGTACCGGCGGGTAACCAACCGGTCGCGAGCCGCTCACCAGGCAGCTCACCAGGGCGGTTCGCCGGGCGGCGGGGACGGGCGGGGACCGGCGGGATCACCAAGCAATACGGAGGCACACACCATGGCGCGGGAGTCGGGCAGTGCTCGGTCCACGGAGAGCGGTCTGCCGATCGAACCGGTCTACGGACCGTCGGATCTTCAGGGCTGGGATCCGGCGGAGCGGCTGGGGGAGCCGGGGGCGTATCCGTACACGCGGGGTGTGTATCCGACGATGTACACAGGGCGGCCGTGGACGATGCGGCAGTACGCGGGGTTCGGTACGGCGACGGAGTCCAACGCCCGGTACAAGCAGCTGATCGCGAACGGGACGGCCGGTCTGTCCGTCGCCTTCGACCTGCCCACGCAGATGGGCCACGACTCCGACGCGCCGCTGGCCTCGGGCGAGGTCGGCAAGGTGGGCGTGGCGATCGACTCGCTCGATGACATGCGGGTGCTGTTCGGCGGGATCCCGCTGGACAAGGTGTCCACCTCGATGACGATCAACGCCCCCGCGGCGCTGCTGCTCCTGCTGTACCAACTGGTGGCGGAGGAGCAGGGGGTGCCGGCCCGGGAGCTGACGGGGACGATCCAGAACGACGTGCTGAAGGAGTACATCGCGCGAGGGACGTACATCTTCCCGCCGAAGCCGTCGCTGCGGCTGATCGCGGACATCTTCCAGTACTGCCGGGCGGAGATCCCGCGCTGGAACACGATCTCGATCTCCGGCTACCACATGGCGGAGGCAGGGGCCTCGCCGGTGCAGGAGATCGCCTTCACCCTGGCCGACGGCATCGAGTACGTGCGCACGGCGGTCGCGGCGGGGATGGACGTCGACGATTTCGCGCCCCGTCTGTCGTTCTTCTTCGTGGCGCGGACGACGATCCTGGAGGAGGTCGCCAAGTTCCGGGCGGCCCGGCGGATCTGGGCGCGGGTGATGCGCGAGGAGTTCGGGGCGAAGAACCCCAAGTCGTGGATGCTGCGGTTCCACACCCAGACGGCCGGGGTGCAGCTGACGGCGCAGCAGCCGGAGGTGAACCTGGTGCGCGTGGCGGTGCAGGGGCTGGGCGCGGTGCTGGGGGGCACGCAGTCGCTGCACACCAACAGTTTCGACGAGGCGATCGCGCTGCCCACGGACAAGAGTGCCCGGCTGGCGCTGCGCACGCAGCAGGTCCTGGCCTACGAGACCGATGTGACCGCCACGGTCGACCCGTTCGCCGGGTCCTACGTGGTGGAGCGGATGACCGACGACATCGAGGCGGCCGCGCTCGAACTGATGGGCAGGGTCGAGGACCTCGGCGGCGCGGTGGAGGCCATCGAGCAGGGCTTCCAGAAGAGCGAGATCGAGCGCAGCGCCTACCGCATCGCGCAGGAGACCGACGCCGGTGAACGTGTCGTCGTCGGCGTCAACCGGTTCCGGCTCGACGAGGAGGAGCCCTACGAGCCCCTGCGCGTGGACCCCGCCATCGAGGCACGCCAGGCCGAACGCCTCGCGAAACTCCGGGCCGAGCGCGACCAGCCGGCGGTGGACGCCGCCCTGGCCGCCCTGAAGAAGGCGGCCGGGGGCGACGACAACGTCCTGTACCCCATGAAGGACGCCCTGCGCGCCCGTGCCACGGTCGGCGAGGTCTGCAACGCGCTGCGCGAGGTGTGGGGCACCTACGTCCCCAGCGACGTGTTCTGAAACCACCGCGGCGTGGACCGCCCGGCGCGGCACCCGCCGCGGTGACCGGCGCGGCGGGCGACGGACGGTCCGGGGCCGCCGCACCGACGGCGGCGCCCCCTCAGGCCTCCTGGACGGCCGACGAGCGTTCCGACGAGCCCACCGACGCGCCGATCGCCGACAGGTACGGTGCGAGCCCCGCCTCGTCGGTGCCCGCCCAGCCCACGTATCCGTCGGGGCGGATCAGGTACAGGCCGGCCGTGTAGGCGCCGCGCGGGGCGATGCGGACCGCGTCGGGCACGTCGGTCGCCGTGCCGACCGCCAGCAGGGTCCAGTGCGGTCCCCGGAACGCGTCGAACAGCCGTACGCCGTCGACCCGGGCGTCCGGGGCGCGGTCGCCCGCCCGCAGGGCGCCCTCCGGCAGGCCCTCCCGGGTCTCCACCGACAGGGACGACTCCGGGTAGTTCAGGCTGAGCTGAGTCGTGTCGCCGCCCCGGCGGGTCTCGCCGCGGTGCACGCTCGTGCTCAGCCCGAGCATCCCCGCCGCCGTGGGCAGGCGCTCCTCCTCGTAGGTGTCCAGCAGCGACCGAGGCGCCCCCAGGCGCAGTACGGCGCCCAGCTTCCAGCCCAGGTTGTAGGCGTCCTGCACGCTGGTGTTCAGGCCCTGGCCGCCGGCCGGGGAGTGCACGTGGGCCGCGTCCCCGGCGAGGAAGACCCTGCCGTCCCGGAAACGCTCCGCGAGCCCTGTCCGGGGGCGGAAGTCCGAGGCCCAGAGGAGTTCGGTGACGTCCTCGGGGGCGAGGTGGCTGCGGTCGGCGACGACCTTGCGGACGCCCTCCAGGGAGAGATCCGGGGTGACGCCCTCCGGGAAGCGCGCCATGACCTGGAAGTGATCGGTGCCGGCCAGCGGGCAGATGGCGAGCATCTCCGGCGCGTCCTTCTCCACCGGCGGGAAGAAGTGCCAGTTGTCGCGGTCGATGCCGGTGAGCCGCACGTCGGCGACCATGCTCGGGTAGGGGTCGACCTGCTCGCCGGTCATGCCGATGCCGAGCCCCCGCCGTACGCTCGAACGGCCGCCGTCCGCGGCGACGACGTACCGGGCGCGCACGGCGTTGCCGTCGGCGAAGGCCGCCGTGACCCCGTCGGCGTCCTGCGAGAGCCCGGTGAACTCCCGGCCGAACTCGACCCGGCCGCCCAGTTCCCGCAGCCGCGCGTGCAGGATCTCCTGCGTCCGCCACTGCGGCACCATCCACGGCCGGTTGTACGGGGCGTCCTCGCTCGGCTCGACCGGGTCGAACATGTGGTGCTCACCCAGCCGCTGCCCGTCCCGCCACATCATGACGACGGGGTAGTCGCCGGCGACGGCGGTGAACGCGTCCACCATGCCGAGGTCGTCGAAGACCTCCATCGTGCGCGGCTGGATGCCCTTGCCGCGGGAGCCGGGGAACAGCGCGTCCGTCCGCTCCACGACCAGCGCGTCCACCCCGCGCCGGGCCAGGTCCACGCCGAGGGCGAGCCCGGTGGGGCCCGCGCCGACGATCAGGACGTCCGTCGTCACGTCGGTCGTTCCGGTGGCGTTTCCGGTGGCAGTCATGTCCCTCTCCTTAACGTCGTTAAATTGCGATCGTGTCGAGGATGCCTTTAACGTCGTTAAGTTGTCAAGCGCACGCGGTAAAGTTTCCGACGTGAGTACAGAACGGACGGACAGCGCCACGACGCCGGAAACCACCGCACGCGCAGAGGGCACCGCACGCGCGGAACGCCGTGCGCCCCTGGACCGCGCGCGGGTCGCCGACACCGCCCTGCGGCTGCTGAACGAGGTGGGCCTGGAGGGGCTGACGCTGCGCGCCATCGCCCGCGAGCTGGACGTCAAGGCGCCCGCCCTGTACTGGCACTTCAAGGACAAGCAGGCCCTGCTGGACGAGATGGCGACGGAGATGTACCGCCGCATGATCGCGGGCATCCCGCTGGACCACGCCCAGACCTGGCAGGAACGGCTCCTGGCGGCCAACCGCGGGCTGCGCACCGCCCTGCTCGGCTACCGCGACGGCGCCCGCGTCTTCAGCGGCTCGCGCTTCACCGGCGCCGTCCACGCCGAGCAGATGGAAGACACCCTGCGCGTGTTCACGGGGGCCGGCTTCACCCTCGCCCAGGCGGTGCGCGCGACCCAGACGTCGTACCTCTACACCATCGGCTACGTCACCGAGGAACAGGGCGTCCAGCCCATGGCCGACGAACGCCGAGAGGGCTACGACCTCGACGAACGCGCCCGCGTGCTGTCCGACTACCCCCTGACGGCGGCGGCCGGACGAGAAATCTTCGAGGGCTTCGACCGCCACTTCGAGGAGGGCCTGACCCTGCTGCTGGCGGGCATCACGGCGCAGTACGGCATCGCCTGACGCGGGATCGGTCGCCGTGCCGAAAGCGTCGCGCCGTCCTCGTTCCGTCTGGCCTTTCCATTGAGAGAACTCTCCGTCTCGATTTCCTTACCGTACGTAGCGTCGTGGGACGGTGTGTTCCGTCTGGTTGCCGGGCGTCCGGCTTGTGAAGGGCGATGGGGCGCAGTCCGCTTCGTTCGGTGGCGCGGCCGTGCGGGCGGTGATATCACCCCCATTCCGCGACGAGGGTGATCCGACTGCCGTCTTCCCGACGTCGATTACTTTTCGTCGAGAAGGGGCGGAATGCGGGGCGGGGCGGGGCTTTCGTGGGACCGGGGGCGGTTATTCAGTGCGCCGGCCGTTATTTTCCTGTCCTCGCGAGGAAGGAAATTCCGGGGTGGCTCCGGAGTGGTGTGCCTGTCCGGCTCGACGGGAGTGGGCGTTCCTTCGAACGTGTGAGCGTTTGTGTGGGTGGGCGGGGATGCTTTTTCTTGTGCGGTCATCGATCGATCGATATTGATCGGTGATATGTGTTTCTGTGTGGTTCCTGAGGGAGGCGGGGGAGGGATACTGGGGCGAAGAAGGCATAACGCGCCTAACTGCCATGTTGATCATTCCGTCCGACTGTCGTGCGGCGCGCGAGGCGGTGCCGGGCGATCGCCCGGTGAAAACCCCTCGTTGTAGGGGGGAAGGCGGCGGATAGTGCGTGGTGCGTAACCGTCCGGACGCTCGGGGTGTTGTACTGAGTATCGGTCTTGGTCCTTGGTGGGTCCAGGCCCTTCGGGAGTCTCGGGGGTGGTTCCCCGAGGCTCCCTCTTTATGGGGTCCTCATGGGGCCGGTGAAAGCGGAATGCGTGACCCCGTCCGCGGCCCTTTCGTGTGAAGCCATTACGCCGCTGCCCTTCTGCCCCCGTCTTCTCTTTTCAGTTGCGCCGGTCGCTGTGACCCGTGTCACGTGCGGCAGGCAAAGGGAAGGAAAACCCTGTGCGAAGGGATGTCGAGTGGATACCTCCCTGTCGCGGGGCTAGTGCGTCGGAGCCGCTTCTCGGGCCCCGGAGTGGCTGGTGCTTTTCCCGCGCGGGGAGTTATGGTTGCGACCTGACGACGTGTCACTCCCTCCGACCTAAACCAGCGGAGACAACACGAGGGACACGGGCGCTGGACCCACCACCCCTGGGCGTGCCCCTCGAGGGACGCACCCGGAAGCCCCCTTGCCACGAGGGAAGGATCGAAGACCGATGCGAACCGCCATCAGCGATGGCGCTGTCGTGCCGGGGCCCGACGGGCCCCGGCAGGCCGCCTTCCGTCATATCCGGACGACCTGTCACACCCCAAGGACCCGTCACGTCGGCGCCCGGCGCCGCCGCCGTACCCCCGCACGCCCGCGTGCGATGGGGGAGTGATCCCGTGGTCCCCCACATCGACGCGATCCGGCCCGCCGACGTCCTGGCCGGCCGACAGGACATGCCCCTGGGCACCTTCATGCGCTACCTGCCCTCGGGGGCCTGGCCGTTGTTCGTGAGTGCATGGGGCTCGGACGCTCGTATGCACGCCAGGGACACGGTGCTGCCCATCCGGCCGGACGACCAGTTCGTGCATATCGTCCTGGGCGGCTGTGTGAGCCAGGAACGATTCCTCACCGGGCAGGAGGACGAGGGTCCGAAGGTCACCCGCTTCCGGGCGGCCGGCCAGCTCCTCAGCGAGGGCAAGCTCATCGAACTGCCCGCGGTGGTGCGGACCACGTGCCTCACCGACACCTGGATCATGCCGTGCTCCGTGGACCGGATGAACATGCTCCTGCGCAAGCACCCGGACATACAGAAGGCTCTTCTGCGCAGCCTGGAGACGCGCAATCGCACGGACGAGCTGATCTACGGCACGGTCTCCCGCGCCCCCGCCCAGCGGGTCGCCGGCCTGCTGTTCCACCTGGCCAGGACGGCCGGTGTGGCCGGGGCGCCCGGCACCGGCACCGGCGCCGTCGTCGTGGGACCGAGTCAGAAACACCTCGCGGACTCGCTGCAGATGGGCGTCTCCACCATGGAGAACGCCCTGCGCCAGCTGCGCCGTCCTCCCGGCGGCCAGGGGTCGTCGAAGCGGGGACTGGTACTCAGCCACTACCGCCGATTCGTGGTGACCGACCTCACCGCGCTCCGGGCGTTCGCGGAACTCCCCGGACATTCCGACGCCTTCTGACGCCACCGCTCACCCCACCGTGCGCCGCTCCGTCGGGAGCGGTGCGCGGTGTCCCCCGGACAAGGAGCACCCCTGTCATGCTCGGATCGACCCCCTTCCTCGGCATGCACGCCGACGTCCTGCTGAGTGCCCTGCTGAGTGCCCTGGTGGGCATCGTCGGGACAGTGGTGACGCTCCGTCACTACCGGCAGGTGCTGGAGTACACGCGCCGCACGGGACGCACGACGGAGAACGCGACGGAACTCCAGGAAGCCGGCCGGCACCTCCGCACCGTCGGCACGCGGATCCGTGAGCACGCACAGCGCCCTTGCGGGGAAGCCGAGTTCGCTCCGATGCGCCGGTTGCGGCACCGCATCGAGACATTGGCGGCCGAGAACGGCCTGGTCGCCGCCGAACTGCGCGACGTCGTGGAGTGCATGGACCGCTGGCTCGCCACCGCGCTCCCCCCGGTGGACGCCGCCACGGCGAACGGCCCCGAGGAGTACCGGACGCTCCTCGGGGCCGCCATGACACAGGAGCACCTCCGCGATGAAGTGGCGCGGGCCGTCACCACGGCGCTGAACCGGATCCGCGTGCTCGGCAGGAGCAACTGACCGGGGGCGGCGCCGATGTGTGCGTCGGCGCCCCCGGGTGCCGCTCCTCCCTCGTGCCCCTGGGGGCGCAGCCCCCCGTGCCGCACCCACGGTGACGTCGCGGCGGCCCGACGGCCTGGCGGCCCGACGGCCCGACGGCCCGGCGCCGCAGCGGTTCGGTGCCGCGGCGGCCCGGCCGCCCTGCGGGAGCAGCTCAGCGGCGGACCGCCTTCCGCATCGCCCGCGCCCGTCGCACCACCCGTCGCGCCGCCGAGTTGTTCGGCAGGAAGGCCAGGCGTTCGGGGATGCCGCCGGGCAGCCCGAGGGAGGTGAGGCGCTTGCGGCGGAAGTAGCGGCGGGTGCGCGGGCCGAAGTGCGCGGAGAGGTAGCGGGTCGCGGCCGGGCGCAGTGAGCGGTGCAGTTGCGGCTGCATCACGAAGCCGACCGCGGTGACCAGCTCGTTCAGCCGGTCCGCCGGCACCGGCTCCTCGCCCGCCTTCTCCCCGAGGTCCGGCAGCAGCGCGTCGGCCAGGACGACCGGGACGCGGTTGCTGTTCTGGTACGGCGTCAGGCGTTCCAGCAGCAGTTCGGTGCCGACCCTGGCCACGGGCAGGTCGTAGAGCCCCGAGGCGGTGAACAGCGCGGTCGAGAAGCAGCCGACGACCAGCGCGGGACGGACCCGTTCGTAGAGCACCTCGGCGAGGACGGGCGTGTCCAGGACGGTCAGCTCCACGCCCAGCTTCGCCGCCTCCGCCTCCAGGGCACGGCTGTACCGGGCCGGCGCGGTCGGATGGGGCTTGAAGACCAGGGTGCGGTGGCCGCGCTCGACCGCCCCGCGTGCCATCGACAGGTGCAGATTCTCCTCCTCCTCGGGGGAGAGGATGTCCAGCGCGGACAGGTACTGGCCGAGCAGCAGCGCCGCCCCCTCGGGCAGCTCCGGCGGCGGCACGGCCGCGCCCAGCTCGCCCATCACCTTCAGGAAGGCCGGCGTCGGCACCAGTTCCGCGGGGACGCCGAACTCGGTCAGCAGCAGGGGCCTGAGCCCCGGCACCAGGTCGAGGTGGAGCAGCCGGCGCACCCGGGTGCCGACCAGCGGGTCCAGCTTGTTGCGCGTGGGGCCGTAGCTCATCAGCCCGTCGGCGTAGACGTCGATCGGCGCGTCGGTGAACAGCGTGGCGATCGAGAGCGCGGGTGCGACCTGCAGGGACTCCAGGACCAGCTCCACCCGGTCCGTCCCCAGCCCCCACAGCATCCGCAGATACCGCTCGAACAGCGGTACGTCGTCGGGGCGCGGCGCCCAGGCGCCGGGGTGGAAGGGGCGGATCGCCTCGTTCCAGGACAGGACGCCGTCGAAGTGGGCGCGCAGCGGGGCGAAGCCCGGCATCTCGTCCAGGGCCGGGCTGATCTCCGGTGTCGTCGCGTTGTTGCAGACCAGCAGCAGCCGCCGGTCCGCCTCGCCGAACAGGCCGGACTCCAGGGCGGCGGCCAGGGTGGCGGCACCGTAGAGGGTGGAGGCGCAGAAGATTTGTGTCGTGGTGCGCCGGGCGCGGTCGTTACGGGGCATCACGCGGCCGCCTTCGCTGTGGTGATCCGGCGCCGCAGCCGCCGCAGCCTCGCCGCGCGGTGCGGGTCCATGGTGTCGAGTACGTCGTCGAGCGCGTCCTGCGGCATGCGCCGGATCGCGCCCGCGCTCATCGCCCGCAGCCGCTTGGCCACGGCGGGTTCGAACTTGCCCTCGTCGGCGAGGTGGTGGGCGATGATCGCGCAGTAGGTGCGGACCGCCTTCGGCAGCAGCCGGGCGGCGTCCTCGTCCCGCGCCGTCTCCTCGAGCACCTGGTCGAAGGCGCGGATGAAGTCCAGTTGACGGACGTCACCGATCTGGGTGAGGGAGGAGGCGACCCCGCGCCGGTAGAACACGCCGAGCAGCCCGACCACGGCGAACGACTCCGCCTCGCGGTGCAGCTTCCAGATCCACGGCCGGTCCTCGGCAGTCCGCAGCCCGTCGGTGAAGTGCAGCAGACCCCGGTCCAGCAGCCGCCGGTGGTAGATGCCGGCCCACGCGTAGGCGTAGTCCACGGAGGTGCTCCGCTCGGCGGGCAGGATCGACTCGCGCGGGTTCAGCACCTCGCCGCGCCGGCCGACCGGCACCCGGAACACGGCGCGGGCGCGGGCGGTGGCCTGCACGTGGTCGGTGCGCACGAAGTCGCAGCCGAGGTCCTCGATGGCGGAGAGCAGCTCGGCGAGGTATCCGGGGGCGAGCCAGTCGTCGCCGTCGAGGAAGGTCAGGTACTCGCCGCCCGCCGCGTCCAGACCGGTGTTGCGTGCGGTGGCGAGCCCTCCGTTCTTCTCGTGGCGGACGTACCGCACCCGGGCGACGGCCGAGAGTTCCTCGACCGCCCGTTCGAGCAGGGCGGGTGTCGCGTCCTTGGAATGGTCGTCCACCAGGACGAACTCGAAATCCTCGCGGGAATTCAGCCGCAGACTTCTGAGCATGTCCGGCGCGTATTTCTGCACGTTGTAGAACGGCACGATCACGGAGAGCTTGGGCACCCGCGAAACGCTAGGAGCCGCCCCGGCAGGACAGCCAACCGGTGGGCGTACGGAGCGTGAACTCCGTGTGTCGGAACGGTGCACCACGTGTACGTCGGGGCTTTCGGCGGGCCGGTTCGGTTCCCGGTGGACTGTTGTTAACTTCGCGTTGATTCCTGGTTGGGCCATTCCTGGGAATCGCTTCCTAGCGTCTACGACGTGCCAGCAAGCGAATCCAAGCCCCCGCGCATCGCCGTTCTGGCGGACTCCGACACCCGCTGGAAATGGGGTGCGCTGACCGCCGGACGGATCGCGCCGGGCGCCTCCATGGAAGCGGGGCCGCGCGGGACCGTGCAAGCCGGGCCGCTCGGGGCGGCGTCGGACGGGACGCGCGAGTCGGCGCCGGAGGGGACCGCCCCCGCGCTCGACGGTTTCCTGCTGCGCGGCCGGGCCACGCCCACACCGCGCCAGCTCGCCGAGGTCGGCGTCCACGCCGACTCCCTGCGCGAAGTCACCGCCGTCGAGTTCCTGCGTGCCATGGCGCGCGAGGAGTACGACATCGTCGTGCTCGCCCTCGTCGGCGGTGGGGTGCAGGCGATGCTGCACGGCCTCAAGAGGGTCTGGGAGGGCCGCGGCCGCCGCCCCGTGGTCGTCACCGGCTACGTCGGCGTCGTCTACGAGAAGCTCGCCGACGGCCTGCTGCTGCGGCACGGCGCGGACCTCGTCCTCGCCAACTCCCGCCAGGACGCGGAACGTTTCCGCGCGGTGTACGAGGGGGTCGGCGCCGACGCCTCGGCGGTCACGGAGGTGGCGCTGCCGTTCCTCGGCGGCGCGGCCTACACCGGCGCGCCCGAGCCGTCCGCGGAGCAGGGGGGCAGGCCCTACACGGTCGTCTTCGCCGCCCAGCCCTCCGTGCCGGCCGGCCGCAGGGAGCGCACGTACCTGCTCGACCGCCTGGTGCGGCACGCCCGGCAGCACCCCGAGCGCGAGGTGCTGCTCAAGCTGCGCTCCCGGCCCGGCGAGCACACCACGCACATCGAGGAACTGCCCTACCAGAAGCTCGCCCAGCGGATCGACCTGCCGCCCAACCTCCGCCTCGTCTACGGACACATGGGGGAGGTCCTGGACCGCACCGACCTGCTGGTCACGGTCAGCTCGACGGCCGCGCTCGAATCGCTGCACCGCCGCATCCCGACCGTGGTCCTCACCGACCTCGGGGTGCGCGAGGTGCTCGGAAACCACCACTTCACCGGCTCCGGCTGCCTCGCCTCCTGGGACCAGCTCGACGCCGGGCACCGTCCGGAGCCCGACGCGGCCTGGGTCGCCCGGCAGGGCGTCGCGGCCGACGGCTCGTACGCCACCGCCTTCGACGCCGCCCGGGAGCGGATCGCGAAGCTGCTGGGCCGGCCCGGCGGGCTGCCCCCGCTGACCCCGTACTACACGCCCGTGACGGCGCCCGGCTATCTGCCCGGCATCCTCGCCCGCCACCACCTCGGCCCGGACGGCAGCCCGCTGCCGGGCGCGCCCGCCGCCGACCGCGAGCCGGGCCCGGTCCGGGAGATCGTGCGCCGCGCGGCGCGCGGTGCCTACCGGCACGGGGTGCAGCGGGTCGCCCCGGTGATCCGCCGGATGGGGGAGCTGTGAGCGACGCCGCCCCGATCGACGCACGCCAAGGAGCAGAACCCATGACCCACCCGGACACCGGCGCGATGCGCCGGGTGCTCGCCGTGATCCCCGCGCGCGGCGGCTCCAAGGGGGTGCCCGCGAAGAACCTCGCCCCGGTCGGCGGGGTACCGCTGGTGGCCCGCGCGGTGCGCGAGTGCCGTGCCAGCCGCCTGGTGACCGACGTCGTCGTCTCCACCGACGACCACGCGATCGCCGCCGTCGCCCGCGAGGCCGGCGCCGAGGTCGTGCTGCGGCCCGCCGCGATCGCCGGCGACACCGCCACCTCCGAGGCCGCCGTGCGACACGCGATGGACGCGCACGAGGCCCTGCACGGGGCGCCCGTCGACGTCGTCCTGCTCGTGCAGTGCACCAGCCCCTTCCTCGTCCGCGAGGACATCGACGGGGTGGCCGGCGCGGTCGTCGGGAAGGGCGCCGACACGGCGGTGACCGTGGCCCCCTTCCACGGCTTCGTCTGGCGGGACGGCGATCCCGCCGCACCCGCCGGCCCCGACGCCCCCGAGGCGGGCGGCGGCCACGGCGTCAACCACGACAAGTCCTACCGCCCGCGCCGCCAGGACCGTCCCCAGGACCTGCTGGAGACCGGCGCCGCCTACGCGATGGACGCGGCCGGCTTCCGCGTCCACGGGCACCGCTTCTTCGGCCGCACGGACCTCGTGCGCACCGACCCGGCCCGGGTCCTGGAGATCGACGACCCGCACGACCTCGCCCGCGCCCGCGCCCTCGCGCCCCTCTTCGACGCGGACAGGCCCGGCGCCCTCCCGACCGCCGCCGACATCGACGCGGTCGTACTCGACTTCGACGGCACCCAGACCGACGACCACGTGCTGATCGACTCCGACGGACGGGAGTTCGTCTCCGTGCACCGCGGGGACGGCCTCGGCATCGCGGCCCTGCGCCGCAGCGGCCTGAGGCTGCTGATCCTGTCCACGGAACAGAACCCGGTCGTCGCCGCCCGGGCCCGGAAGCTCAAGCTCCCGGTGCTGCACGGCATCGACCGGAAGGACCTCGCGCTGAAGCAGTGGTGCGAGGAGCAGGGCATCGCGCCCGAGCGCGTGCTCTACGTCGGCAACGACGTCAACGACCTCCCGTGCTTCGCCCTCGTGGGCTGGCCCGTGGCGGTCGCGAGCGCCCACGACGTCGTGCGCGGCGCCGCACGCGCGGTCACCACCGTCCCCGGCGGCGACGGCGCGATCCGGGAGATCGCCGGCTGGATCCTCGGCCCCTCCCTCGATTCCCCCGCCCCCCTCACCAAGTAAGGAAACCCCCTCATGAGCACGCACTCCCGCATCCGCACGTTCGGTGACCGCGAGGCCGGCCCCGGCCGCCCCGTCTACATCACCGGCGAGATCGGCATCAACCACAACGGCGAGCTCGACAACGCCTTCAAGCTGATCGACGCGGCCGCCGAGGCCGGCTGCGACGCGGTCAAGTTCCAGAAGCGCACCCCCGAGATCTGCACCCCGCGCGACCAGTGGGACATCGAGCGCGACACCCCCTGGGGCCGGATGACGTACATCGACTACCGCCACCGCGTCGAGTTCGGCGAGGACGAGTACGGGCAGATCGACGCGTACTGCAAGGAGAAGGGGATCGCCTGGTTCGCCTCCCCGTGGGACCCCGAGGCCGTCGCCTTCCTGGAGAAGTTCGACGTCCCCGCCCACAAGGTGGCCTCCGCCTCCCTGACCGACGACGAGCTGCTGCGCGAACTGCGCGCCACCGGCCGCACGATCATCCTCTCCACCGGCATGTCGACGCCGAAGCAGATCCGGCACGCGGTCGAGGTCCTGGGCAGCGACAACATCCTGCTCTGCCACGCCACCTCGACCTACCCGGCCAAGGCCGAGGAGCTCAACCTGCGCGTCATCAACACCCTCCAGGCCGAGTACCCGAACGTCCCGATCGGCTACTCCGGCCACGAGACGGGCCTGCAGACCACGCTGGCCGCGGTCGCGCTCGGCGCCGCGTTCGTCGAGCGGCACATCACCCTCGACCGCGCGATGTGGGGCTCCGACCAGGCCGCCTCCGTCGAGCCGCAGGGCCTGCAGCGGCTGGTCCGCGACATCCGCACCATCGAGGCCTCCCTCGGCGACGGCGTGAAGAAGGTCTACGACTCCGAGCTCGGCCCGATGAAGAAGCTGCGCCGCGTCCCCGGTGTCGTCGCGGAGGCGGAGATCGCCGCGGCGGCGGGCGAGCCGGTCGCGGTCTGACCCGGGACGGGACGGTCGTACGCCGATGAGACCCCGCGCCGGATCACCCGGCCCCGGACCCGAACTCGACCCCGGCACCCTCGCCTTCGTCGAGAGCCCGGTGCAGCTGCTGAACGTCCTGGAGTGGGCGTACGCGCTCGACCCGGACGCGCGGCGGCCGCCCGGCGCGGGCCTCACCCTCGTCGTCCTGTCCCCCACGGACCCGATGACCCGCGGTCAGCTGCGCCGCATGGCCGAACTGGCCCGCGAGGAGGGCCACGACGTCCGCTGGGAGGAGGCACGCGGCGGCACCCTCGCCCCCTTCCGGACGGTCGGCGGCCTGACCTCCCTGCTGCGCCGGGCGCGACGGGTGGTCATGGGCGACCCGTTCTCCCGCTACGTCCAGCTCCTGCTGTCCCTGACGAAGGCGCGCGAGCTGGTCGTGGTGGACGACGGCACGGCCACGATGGAGTTCGTCACCCAACTCGCCCAGGGCGAACGCCTGGTGCGCTGGCACCGCAAGGGCGGCCGGCCGGGCCCGCGGGACCTGCTGTTCGCCCCGGTGTCCTCCTCGGCCCGCCGCCGGCTGACCCCGACGCCCGACCGCACGGTCGAGATCTTCTCCTCCATGCCGATCGAGGAGATCCCCGACGGCGTCACGGTCACCGCGAACGACTTCACCTGGACGCGCGCCCGCTTCGGCCCCCCGCGCGTCTCCAGGGGGGCGGACCTGGTCGGCACCTCGCTGGTGGAGACGGGCGTGGTCGACGCCGACCACTACCTGGAAGCGGTCCGCACCCTGGCCAGGACCCACGGCGCGACCCGCTACTTCGCCCACCGCCGCGAGAGCACGGAGAAACTCCACCGCCTGGCGGTGGAGACCGGCCTGGAGATCGTCCGCCCCGACCTCCCCCTGGAACTCATAGCCCGCCGCGGCCCCATCGGCCGCACCATCCTCAGCTTCCCCTCGACGGTCGTCCACACCCTCCCCCTGGCCCTGGCCGGCACGGAGGTCCGCGTCGCGGTCTGCGACATCGACCCCGACTGGCTCACCACCAGGGCCTCCCCCCGCGCCCAGAACTTCCTGACCGGCGTCACGAACACGGCGAGGGGCATCCACCGGCTGCCGGGGGCGTCGGCGGCGGTGGCGGGGTAGAGGGAGGCGCGGGTCGGTCGGACCTCGATGACGGTGACGCGGTCACCGCACAGAGCGGTGCGGTCCCCGGGATCCGGGGTGAGCACGGTGACCGGCCCGGGGGCGGCGAGCGCGGTCGCGCCGAGCATGGCGTCGACGGCGTACTCGTGGCCGTGCGGACCGGCGTCGGCCAGGAGCGCGCCGGCGTGCCGGGCGATCTGCTCGGTGACCGGTCCGACGACGATGCGGGAGAGGGTCCACTCCAGTGCCGGACGGTTGATCCGGGGGTGGACCACCTCCACGAGGGTCGCCGCGGACGTGACCACACGCAGGTCGTCGGCGCGGGCCAGGGCGAGCCACGCGGTCACCGCACGATCGCGCGGCACGGCCCTGGACGCTGTTCCACCACACGAGCTCGATCGCCGCCCCACCGGTCACCCGCCAGGACGCCCGGACACCGCCGAACCGCGGCCGTGGTGGGTGTCCGACCGGACCGTGTCGAGCTGCGGAACGGGACCGACCGCGCGGTCGGAGGACTGTCCGTCGGGCGAGCTGCTGTGGTTCGAGGTGTGAGGCGGTGCGTGAGAGCGGCGTCGGGCCGTGGCATTCGTGCGGACGGCGGTGTGGCCGACATCACAAGGGCGGGTGCATGCCCCGACTCGGCCGACAAGTCCGGGCAGTTTACCCAGCCATGAAGGTCGTCATGCGGCGTGTCCGCGGCATTTTTTCGCCCGACGGCCTGAACTTTGTTGATCACGGGTTAGTCGTGCCCCCGATCGGCCTACCCTTCAAAGGGTGAACCATGTGATGTCCCCAGAGTCCGAGGCCGACATCCCGGGGAACGCTGTGCTCCCCGGCGCGCTGCCCGCCGCCCTGCACGCCGAACTCGTGGCCTTCCGCCGCGATCTGCACATGCACCCCGAGCTCGGCAACCAGGAGTTCCGTACGACCGCCGCGATCAAGGCCCGGCTCGAGAAGGCGGGGCTCGCGCCACGTGTCCTCGACAGCGGGACCGGGCTCGTCTGCGACATCGGTGAGACCGGGGAACGGGCCGGCGGCCCGATCCTCGCCCTGCGCGCCGACATCGACGCGCTGCCCATCCCGGACACCAAGGCCGACTGCGCCTACCGCTCCACCGTCCCCGACCGCGCCCACGCCTGCGGCCACGACGTGCACACCACCGTCGTCCTCGGCACCGCGCTCGTGCTCGCCGGGATGCACCGCGAGGGCCGGCTGCCGCGCGGCGTACGGATGATCTTCCAGCCCGCGGAGGAGGTGCTGCCCGGCGGCGCCTCCGACGTCATCGCCTCCGGTGCCCTCGACGGCGTCGGCCGCATCATCGCCGTGCACTGCGACCCGAAGGTCGACGCCGGCCGCATCGGCCTGCGCTACGGGGCCATCACCTCCGCCTGCGACCGCGTCGAGATCGCCCTCGACGGCCCCGGCGGCCACACCGCGCGCCCGCACCAGACCACCGACCTCGTCACCGCCGTCGCCCGCGTCGCCCTCGACGTGCCCGCGCTGGTGCGCAACCGGGTCGACGCCCGCAGCGGGCTCTCCGTCACCTGGGGCCGCATCGAGTCCGGCCACGCCCCCAACGTCATCCCCCAGCACGCCGAGCTCTCCGGAACCGTACGGTGCCTGGACCTCGACGCCTGGCGGATCGCGCCCGACGTCGTGCACGCCGCGGTCGACGAGATCGCGAACATGTACCGTGCCAAGTCCGAGATCAACTACATCCGGGGCGTCCCGCCGGTCGTCAACGACCCCGTCGTCGCCGAACTGCTGCGCGACGCGATGACCGCCCGGCGCGGCGCCGACTCCGTCGAGGACACCTCGCAGAGCCTCGGCGGCGAGGACTTCTCCTGGTACCTGGAGCACGTGCCGGGCGCGATGGCCCGCCTCGGCGTGCGCCGGCCCGGTGACCTGACCGCCCGCGACCTGCACCAGGGCGACTTCGACGCGGACGAGCACGCCATCACCGTCGGCGTGGAGATGTTCACCGCGGCGGCGCTGCTGCACCCGGACCACTGACGTCCCGGGACCATCGACGGTTCCTACTCGATCGGCGGTTCCGACCCGACCGGCGGTTCCGACCCGACCGGCGGTTCCGACCCGATCGGCGGTTCCGACACGACCGACGGTTCCGGCCGGACGTCCTCCCGTCCGGCCGGGCCCGCGCCGTCGAACGGCGGCACGAATCGGTAACGGCCGCGCAGTACCCCGTTCCCCCCTACTTCTACGCGCGTTACTGTGCGCGCGAATCGCCGCCGCAGCAGCGGCGCGTTCGACGGAGCCGACCGGCCACGGGTGCCGGGAACGAAGGGTGCTTGTCGTGCGTTCGATCTCCCCCAGAACCAGGTTCTCCCGCGCCGCGGTGGCCGTCGCCGTCGTCGCCCTCGCGGCCGCCGGGTGCGGCAAGTCCAGCAGCGAGGCCGACAGCGCCGACAACGGCTCGGACAAGGGCTCCTCCGGCGGCTACTCCGGCAAGGGCATCGGCCTCGCGTACGACATCGGCGGCAAGGGCGACCAGTCCTTCAACGACGCCGCGTACGCCGGTTTCGCCAAGGCGGAGAAGGAGTTCAAGATCGGCGGGCGGGACATCGAGCCGCAGGACGGCGAGTCCGACGCCGACAAGATCCAGCGCCTGACCACGCTCGCGAAGGCCGGCTACAACCCGATCATCGGCGTCGGCTACTCCTACGCCCCCGCGGTCAAGGAGGTCGCCGCGAAGTACCCGAAGGTCACCTTCGGAATGATCGACGACGAGACGATCAAGGCGAAGAACGTCGTCGACCTGGTCTTCAGCGCCGAGCAGTCCTCCTACCTCGCCGGTGTCGCGGCGGCCAAGGCCAGCAAGAAGGACCACATCGGTTTCATCGGCGGCGTCGACATCCCGCTCATCCACTCGTTCGAGGCAGGCTTCGACCAGGGCGCCAAGTCCGTCGACCCGAAGATCAGGATCGAGTCGCAGTATCTGACGGAGACCGCGGCCGAGGGCGGCTTCTCCAGCCCCGACAAGGGCCAGAGCGCGGCGGACGGCCAGCTCGACGCGGGCGCGGACGTGATCTACCACGCGGCCGGCCTCTCCGGGCAGGGCGTGATCAAGTCCGCGGCCGCGCACAAGGCGTGGGCGATCGGCGTCGACTCCGACCAGTACAAGCAGTCGGCGCTGGCGAAGGACAAGGACTTCATCCTCGGCTCCGCGCTGAAGAACGTCGGCGGCGCGGTCTACGAGCTGGTCAAGTCGGTGCACGCGGGCAAGCCGCTGAGCGGTGTCGTCGTCGGCGACCTCAAGTCCGGCGGCGTCGGCTTCGCGGACTCCAACCCGAAGTACCGTGCGATGAAGGACGTCGTCGCGGCGGTCGAGAAGGCGAAGCAGGACGTCATCGCCGGCAAGGTCACGGTGGCGACGAAGTAGGCCCCACCCGGTGAGGGGCGCGGGTCCGTACTGGACATGCGGCTCCGCCGCGTGGGCACGAGTGGTTCGCGGTTCTGTCGAGCATGACGGCGGCCAGGGCCGCCCCTGAAGGGACGCGGGGAGCCGCGCGGGCGACCACGACGCACCCGCACCCGCCGACGATCCCCCTGCCCCGAGTTCCGAGGCGCCCCCGCCCCTGCGGGGCTTGAGGGGCTCCGCCCCATCCCCGGAGCCTCTCGACGGGAAGGGCGGGGGCGGCGCGGGCGATCAAGCCCTGACCAGCCCTTTCCCACGTCCGGGACGCGATTGTCAGTCCCCTCCGGTAGCTTCCGAAGTGCGGGGGGCCACAGCGCCCGTACACGCACACGGCCACAGGGGTGGGTGGAATGAACGACGGCACGGCAATCGCACAGGACCCGGCACAGCCACCGCCGGAACCGCTGGACGCGCAGCTCGAACGCCACCGCGTCGAGCTCACCGGCTACTGCTACCGCATGCTCGGCTCCTCCTTCGAGGCGGAGGACGCCGTCCAGGACACCATGGTCCGCGCCTGGCGCAGCCACGACCGATTCGAGGGCCGCTCCAGCCTCCGCTCCTGGCTCTACCGCATCGCGACCAACGTCTGCCTGGACATGCTGAACGCCGGCAACAAACGGGCCCGCCCGATGGACCTCACCGAGTCCACCCCGCTCGCCCGCGCCGCCCTGGCGCCCCGCCCGGACCACACGTGGCTGGAGCCGGTGCCGGACGCCCGGGTTCTGCCTGCCGTCAGCGACCCGGCGGAGGCGGCCGTGGCCAAGGAATCCGTACGGCTCGCCTTCATGGCCGCGCTGCAGCAACTGCCGCCCAAGCAGCGGGCGGTGCTGATCCTGCGTGAGGTGCTCGCCTGGCGGGCGAGCGAGGTCGCCGAACTCCTCGGCACGTCGGTCGCGTCGGTGAACAGCGCGCTCCAGCGGGCCCGGGCCACGCTCGCCGAGCGGCCGGCGGGTGAGGGCGCCGATGCCGCCGTCTCCGACCCGCTGGACGAGGAGCAGCGGGGGCTCCTCGAGCGGTACGTCGCCGCGTTCGAGGGCTACGACATGACCGCGCTGACCGCCCTGCTGGCGGAGGACGCGACCATGACGATGCCGCCGTTCGACCTGTGGCTGCGCGGCCCGGCGGACATCACCGGCTTCATGACGACGCTCGGCGCGGCCTGCGCCGGCTCGCACCTGGTCCCGGTCGAGGTCAACGGGCTGCCCGGGTTCGCCCAGTACAAGCCGGACCCGGAGGCGGGCGGGTTCACGGCGTGGGCGGTACAGGCGCTGGAGATATCCCCGGCGGACTCAGGGCCGGGGGCGTCGGGCGGGCGGATCACCGGGTTCCACTGCTTCCTCGACACGCAGCGGTGGTTCCCGCTGTTCGGGCTCCCCCTCCACCTCGAGGGGAAGCCGGAGAAGGGCGAGCAGCGCCCGTAGCTCCGGTGACGGCCCGCGGACGCGGACGTGTCCGCCGGCCCGGCCGGCGGCGAGCTGGAGCCGGGCGAGGACGTCGACGAGGGCGAGCCCGGGGGTGACCACCCGGCCGACGTCGCAGACGACGGCACCGCCCCCGGCGGCGGTCACCCGGGCCCGGACGTCACGGCCGAGCCGCCCCACGTCGTCCCGGCCGACGAACGGAGGCAGCACCAGCACAGGCGGTGTCACGGCGTCCACGGACGGTAGACGCCGCGCGCCCGCGCAACTCATCGGTCCCGGCGGCACCCTCGCCCGGGGACCGGCCGGACCTGCTCTGCCGGGAACTCTCCGGTGTCGATGACCCGGTGTCGGTGACCCGGTCGAAGGGTGCCGGAAGCTTGAGGGGTTCACCGAATTCGGCGGAGCTCAACGGCCGGTAGACATCCCCCTCCGGCTCACCGTGAAGGGTCGCGGTGGGCCCGTCGGGGCCCCACCGGTCGATGACCAGGTACGGCGGACTGCCCGCGGCGGCGTAGGCGGCGGGCTCGGTGATGCGGTCGTGACGGGCGTTCGACTTGGAGGTGACCTCGACGACGAGTTAGGCCAGGGCGGCCGGAACGTGGCTGTCCGACTCCGAGTCCTCCCGCACCGGAGCCACCACGAGGTCGGGGATGAGCATGCCCAGCCGGGACGGAACGGCGATGGCCGGCGTCCGGAACACTCCCCAGTCCTCGGGGACCACGGAGTGGAGGCGACGCTGGATGCGTGCCGCGATCACGTCATGGCGGTACGCGGGAGCAGGTGACACGGTGATGATCCCCTCGAGGATCTCCACCTTGCTGCCCTCGGGCCACTCCATCTCCTCCCAGAACCGGACGAGGTCGTCCCAGCTCTGCTCGGGGTCGTGGCTGACGGTGAGTGCGCCCACGGCGGTCTCCTGTCGGCGCGTCACCGACTCAAGCATGCCGAACGGGACCGGCGGTGGTCCACCGATCCCGTTCACCCGAAAGGGGAAACCACTGGTCAGGCGATGCGCTCCAGTACCACCGGCGTCGGGTTGAACTCCGCGCCCTGGGTGGCGATGTCGCAGGCGTGGGCGAGGGACTCCAGGGCGTACTCGAAGCGTTCGGGGGTGTCGGTGTGGAGGGTGAGGAGGGGCTGGCCCTCGGTCACGCGGTCTCCGGGCTTGGCGTGGAGTTCCACGCCGGCCGCCGCCTGCACCGGGTCCTCCTTGCGGGCGCGGCCCGCGCCGAGCCGCCATGCGGCGACGCCGATGTCGTACGCGTCGAGGCGGGCGAGCACGCCCGAGGACGCGGCCGTGACCACGTGCTGCTCCCGGGACGTCGGAAGGGGCGCGTCGGGATCGCCGCCCTGCGCGCTGATCATGCGGCGCCAGACGTCCATCGCGGAGCCGTCGGCCAGCGCCTTGGCCGGGTCGGCGTCGGGCAGTCCGGCCGCGTCGAGCATCTCCCGGGCCAGGGCGAGCGTCAGTTCGACGACGTCAGCCGGGCCGCCGCCCGCGAGGACCTCCACCGACTCGCGGACCTCCAGCGCGTTGCCGGCGGTCAGGCCGAGCGGGGTGGACATGTCCGTGAGGAGGGCCACCGTCTTCACGCCGTGGTCCGCGCCCAGGCCCACCATCGTGCGGGCCAGTTCGCGCGCGTCGTCCACCGTCTTCATGAAGGCGCCGCTGCCCGCCTTCACATCCAGCACCAGCGAGTCCGTCCCCTCGGCGATCTTCTTCGACATGATCGAGGAGGCGATCAGCGGGATCGACTCGACCGTGCCGGTCACGTCCCGCAGCGCGTACAGCTTCTTGTCGGCGGGGGCGAGCCCGTCACCGGCCGCGCAGATCACCGCGCCGACGCGGTCGAGTACCGACAGCACCTCCTCGTTGGAGAGCTGCGCCCGCCAGCCGGGGATCGACTCCAGCTTGTCCAGCGTGCCGCCGGTGTGGCCGAGGCCCCGCCCGGAGAGCTGCGGCACGGCCGCCCCGCACGCGGCCACCAGGGGGGCCAGCGGCAGCGTGATCTTGTCGCCGACGCCGCCCGTGGAGTGCTTGTCAGCGGTGGGGCGGGAGAGCGAGGAGAAGTCCATGCGCTCGCCGGAGGCGATCATCGCGGCGGTCCAGCGGGCGATCTCGTGCCGTTCCATGCCGTTGAGCAGGATCGCCATGTTGAGGGCGGCCATCTGGTAGTCGGCGACCTCGCCGCGCGTGTACGCGTCGATCACCCAGTCGATCTGCGCGGTGCTGAGCTCACCGCCGTCCCGCTTGGCGCGGATGACGGAGACGGCATCCATCGACATGGACGTCATGGAGTTCCTTCCGGGAGGGGTGGGGCAGAGGAAAAGGGAGGCTCAGCCGACCAGGTGGCCCGGGCCGAAGGCCTGCGGCAGCATCTCGGACAGCGGCAGGATGCCCGCCGGGGTCTCCAGGAGCATGTCCGGCCCGCCGAACTCGTACAGGAGCTGCCGGCAGCGGCCGCACGGCACCAGGCTCTCGCCGTGTCCGTCCACGCACACGAAGTGCGTCAGCCGCCCGCCCCCGCTGTTGCGCAGCTCGGAGACGAGCCCGCACTCCGCGCACAGCCCGATCCCGTAGGAGGCGTTCTCCACGTTGCAGCCGGTGACCGTGCGCCCGTCGTCCACCAGGGCGGCGACGCCGACCGGGTAGCCCGAGTAGGGGGCGTAGGCGCGCGACATCGCCGCGCGCGCCGCCTCCCGCAGGGCCTCCCAGTCGACGTCGGACACCTGGGGACCGGGACCGGTGGCCGTCACTTGCCCTGCCCCTTGCGGTAGGGCAGACCGTCCGCCTTCGGCATCCGCAGGTGCTGCGCGGAGAACGAGAGGACGAGCAGCGTGACGACGTACGGGGTGGCGGTGACGACCTGGCGCGGGACGTCGTCCGTGGAGACGTACCAGAGGAACATCAGTACGGCGACGACCGCGGTGGCCGCGGCCGGCACGTGCCGCTTGCGCCACACCAGGTACGCCGCCCCGAACACCAGCAGGATGGCGAGGAGCAGGATCAGCGCGTGCACGTTGGTGGTGCCGCCGCGCAGGTTGAGGCTGTCGGTGTAGCCGAACAGGCCCGCGCCGAGGGCGAGGCCGCCCGGCATCCAGTTGCCGAAGATCATCGCGGCGAGACCGATGTAGCCGCGCCCGGCGGTCTGGCCGTCCAGGTACACGTTGGACGCCACGATCGACAGGAACGCGCCGCCGAGGCCGGCGAAGCCGCCGGAGATCAGCACGGCGAGGTACTTGTACTTGTAGACGTTGACGCCGAGGGACTCGGCGGCCACCGGGTTCTCGCCGCAGGAGCGCAGCCGCAGCCCGAAGGCGGTCCGCCACAGCACCCACCAGGACAGCGGGACGAGGGCGACGGCGATCACGGTGAGCGGCGACAGGTCGGTGATCAGACCGCCGACGAGACCGGCGAGGTCGGAGACCAGGAACCAGTGCTTGCCGTTGAGCGTGTTCAGGCCGCTGGAGAGCCCGGGGATGTCGAAGGTGCCCAGCGAGTCGATCGGCGGGGACTGCTTGGAGGAGCCCTGCGGGACGCCCTCGAAGGTGAACTTCGACAGATAGCGGGTGGTGCCCAGCGCCAGGATGTTGATCGCCACACCGGAGACGATGTGGTTCACGTTGAAGGTGACGGTGGCGACGGCGTGCAGGATGCCGCCGAGGACGCCGCCGATGATGCCGAAGGCGACGCCGGTCCAGGGGCCCCACTGGTAGCCGGCCCAGGCGCCGAACCAGGTGCCGAGGATCAGCATGCCCTCGAGGCCGATGTTGACCACGCCCGCGCGCTCCGCCCACAGGCCGCCGAGGCCGGCGAGCCCGATCGGGACGGCGAGCCGCAGCGCGGTGGACATCTGTCCGGTGGAGGTGATGCCGTCCGCACCGGTGATCAGCCGGACGGCGGAGGTGAGGACCAGCACGCCGGCGATGACCAGCAGGAGCACCGGCAGCGAGAGCCGGCGGCCGCTCCGGCCGGGCCGCTTCGCCTGCGGCTTGGTGAGGGTCGCGGTGCTCATCGGGCCGCCGCCTCCTTCTGGTCGGAAGTCTTCAGTGCGGCCGCGGCGAGTTCCGCGCCGACCCGCTTCTGCTGGCGGCGCAGCCCCCACTGCCGTACGGCCTCGTAGGAGATGACGACCGCGAAGACGATCAGGCCCTGCATGATCGTCGCGATCTCCTTCTCGTACGCCACCGGGGTCGCGTAGTCGAGGGCGGGCGAGGCCTTGTCCAGCAGGGCCCACAGCAGCGCGGCGAGCGCGATGCCGCCGGGGTGGTTGCGGCCCAGCAGGGCGATGCCGATGGCGGTGAAGCCGAGACCGGCGGGGAAGCTGAGGCTGTAGGTGTGGGTGTCGCCGAGCAGCAGCGGCAGCCCGGCCAGGCCCGCCACCGCGCCGGAGATCACCATGGAGACGAACACCATGCGCTTGGCGTTGACGCCGGAGGCCGCGGCGGCGGTCTCGGACTCGCCGGTGGCGCGCAGGTCGAAACCGAAGCGGGTGCGGTTGAGGACGAGCCAGTAGGCGACGCCCAGCAGGATGGCGAGGAAGACCAGGCCGTAGATCTCGCCGACGTCCGCGCCGAGGTCGATGCCCGGGATCCAGCCGGACTTGCGCATCACGCCGGTCGTCATGTTGTTGCCGAGCTGGACGCCCCAGACGTGCGCGAGGGTGACGTAGCCGATGACGGCGGTGGCGATGGAGTTCAGCATGATCGTCGCGACGACCTCGCTGACCCCCCGGGTCACCTTCAGCGCTCCCGCGATGCCCGCCCACAGCGCGCCGGTGCCCATGGCGACCAGCAGCAGCAGGGGGATCTGCAGGAAGTTCGGCAGCGCGACGTTGGCGCCGACCACGGCGGTCATCACGACCGCGAGGCGGTACTGGCCGTCGACGCCGATGTTGAACAGGTTCATGCGGAAGCCGAGGGCGACCGCGATCGCGGCGATGTAGTACATCGACGCCTGGTTGACGATCAGCACCTGCACGTCGGAGTACGACGCCTGCTGGAGCATCAGCCTGTAGGGCTCGAACGGATTGCGGTCCGAGGCGAGCAGGACGACGGAGGTCAGCGCGATCGCCAGGACGAGCGCGATGACCGGTCCGGCCACTGCCAGGAGCACCCGCTCCTTGTCGAACTTCTTCATCGGGCCTCGTCCTCCGGGGCGGCCTCGGTGGCGCCTTCGGCGGCGCCTGATTCGTCGTGCTCCAGGTGCCCGGCGGCCGCGCCGGTCATGGCGGAGCCGAGTTCTTCGGGGGTGACGGTGGCCGGGTCGGCGTCGGCGACCAGACGGCCGTTGTAGATCACCCGCAGGGTGTCCGACAGACCGATCAGCTCGTCCAGGTCGGCGGAGATCAGCAGCACGGCCAGGCCCTCGCGGCGGGCCTCGCGGATGCGGTCCCAGATCTGCGCCTGCGCGCCGACGTCCACACCGCGGGTGGGATGCGCGGCGATCAGGAACTTGGGGGAGTGGCTCATCTCGCGGCCGACGATCAGCTTCTGCTGGTTGCCGCCGGAGAGCGAGGCGGCGGTGACGTCGATGCCGGGGGTGCGGACGTCGTACTCCTCGACGATCCGCCGGGTGTCGGCCTGGGCACCCTTGGGGTCCAGCCAGAAGCCCTTGGCGTTGGGCTTCTCGGTGACGTGGCCGAGGATGCGGTTCTCCCAGAGGGGGGCCTCCAGGAGCAGGCCCTGGCGGTGGCGGTCCTCGGGGATGTAGCCGACGCCGTGCTCGCGGCGCCTGCGGGTGGGCCAGGGGGTGATGTCCTCGCCCAGGAAGCGCAGGGTGCCGGAGTCGGCGCCCTTGGTGCCGATCAGCGCGTCGATCAGCTCGGTCTGTCCGTTGCCCTCGACCCCGGCGATGCCCATGACCTCGCCGGCGTGGATGGTGAACGTCACGTCGTCCAGCACCCGCCGCACGTCGGCCCCGGGGGGCGTGTCGGTGAGCAGGGCGCCGGTGCCGCCGCTGGCCGCGGGCGCGGTGGTGTCGCTCGCCTCGCCCACCTCGCCGAGCGAGGCGCCGGCGGCGTAGACGGTAAGGCCCTCGACCTCGATCACCGGGCGGTCGGTGACCGTGGACTCGGCGGTCTCGGGGGTGGGCAGTTCGCTGCCGACCATCATCTCGGCGAGCTGGCGGGGGGTGGTCTTCGCGGGGACGGCGGTGCCGACGGTGGTGCCGCGCCTGATCACGGTGATCTCGTCGGCGACGGAGAGGACCTCGCCCAGTTTGTGCGAGATGAAGATGACGGCCAGGCCCTCGGACTTCAGTTCGCGCAGGTTGGCGAAGAGCGCGTCGACCTCCTGCGGCACGAGGACCGCGGTCGGCTCGTCCAGGATCAGGGTGCGGGCGCCGCGGTAGAGGACCTTGAGGATCTCCACGCGCTGGCGGTCGGCGACACCGAGGCTCTCCACCAGGACGTCGGGGCGCACGCCCAGCCCGTACCGCTCGGAGATCTCCTTGATCTTCCGGCGGGCGCCGCCGCCGATGCCGTGGAGCTTCTCGCTGCCCAGGACGGTGTTCTCCAGGACGGTGAGGTTGTCCGCGAGCATGAAGTGCTGGTGGACCATGCCGATGCCGCGGGCGATGGCGTCGGCGGGGCTGCCGAAGGCCACCTGCTCGCCGTCGACCGCGATGGTGCCCTCGTCCGGCTTCTGCATGCCGTAGAGGATCTTCATCAGCGTCGACTTGCCGGCGCCGTTCTCGCCGACGAGGGCGTGCACGGTGCCCTTGCGGACGGTGAGGTGGATGTCGTGGTTGGCGACCACCCCCGGGAACCGCTTGGTGATGCCGGCCAGCTCGACCGCGGTCGACCGCGCGGTGAGCGGAGGGCTGCTGGACGCGTCGATGGCGCACTCTCCTTGGAAAAGGGGCCGATCTACGCGCGTAGCGCCCCTGCCTTAAATAGTGCTCGGGTGCATGTCGGTTTCGCTTCGGAATCCTTCGGGTTCCCTGTGGGTCCCTTGGGGTTCGTTCCGGAGCGTTCCCGACCGTTCCCGAGCATTGTGCCGGACGGGGGTGCGGGTCGGCGGTCCTCCCCGCACCTCGTCGTGCGGCCGTAACGCTGCCACTGCGGCGTCGCGCTGACCATGGTCCTCGCGGACCGCGTGATGACGTCGTGGCCGGGATGTCGTCGCGTCGTGACCCCCGGCCGGGGGACGGTGCCGCCGCGCGCCGACGGGGCCGGCGCGGGACCCGGCGGACCGGCGGCGGGCCGGTGGGTCGGTGGGTCGGCAGGTCAGGCAGACCCGGTGGGTCCGGCAGACCCGGTGGGTCCGGAGGTCCGGGCGGGCCCGGTGCGTCCGACGGATCGGGTGGGTCCGGCGGCGCACCGGCGGACCCACCGTCGCTCACGTCCGTCCGTCAGGACTCGTTCAGGACTCGTTGACCTTGATCGAACCGTCCTTGATGCCCTTCTCGGCCTTGTCGAGGGCGGCCTGCAGGTCCTTGTCGTTCTTGAAGACCGGGTTGGAGTCGGCCAGACCCACGCCACCGTTGTCCAGGCTGCCGCGGATCTCGCCCTTCTGCGGCTTCTTGTCCTTGATGACCGACTTGGCGAGGTCGTAGACCGCACCCTGCACGTTCTTCAGCGCCGAGGTGAGGATGTACTTCTTGTACTTCGCCAGCGCCGACTGGTTGTACTGGTCGGAGTCGACACCGATCGCCCACACCTTGTGCGCGGCGGCGGCCTTGATGACGCCCTGGCCGGAGAGGCCGGCCGCGTGGTAGACGACGTCCGCACCGGCGTCGATCTGCCCCTCGGCGGCGCTCTGCCCCTTGTCGGGGCTGGAGAAGCCGCCCTCGGCCGCGGTCTCCGTCAGGTACTGCGACTTGACCTTGACCTTGGGGTTGGTGTCCTTGACGCCCTGCTCGAAGCCGGCCTCGAACTTGTGGATGAGCGGCACGTCCACACCACCGATGAAACCGACCACGTTCGACTTGGTGGTCTTCGCGGCGGTGACACCGGCGAGGTAGGAGGACTGCTCCTCGTGGAAGACCAGGTCGGCGACGTTGTCCGCCTTGATGGTGTTGTCGTCGACGATGCCGAACGTCACCTTGGGGTACTTCTTGGCGGCTTCCTTGACGGCGGGGGCGTAGGCGAAGCCGACGCCGATCACCGGGTTGTAGCCCTCCTTGGCGAGCTGCTCCAGACGCTGGACCTTGTCCGCGTCGGACTCGCCGTCCTGGGGCTCGATGGCCTTGGAGCCGGTGCTGAAGTCCGTGGCGGCCTTCTCCATGCCGGAGGTGGCGGCGTCGTTGAAGGACTGGTCGCCCTTGCCGCCGACGTCGTACGCGAGGGCGACGCCCTTGCTCTTGTCGCCGCTGCCGGCGGACTCGCTGGACGAACTGCCGCAGGCGGACGCCGTGACGGCGAGGGTTGCGGTCGCGACAGACGCGACGGCGATACGGGACACCCGGCGCATGGAACGAGACTCCTTTGTGCACGCGCCCCTACCAGGCGCTGGTTCCGCCGCAGCGTAACGCGCGTAGACGAGCCGGAAAAACCCTTCTGTCCGCTCCGTTACCGAGCTGTGCCGTCGGACGGGCACTTCGGCGCCCGGCAGTTCGGGGGTGCGTGTGCGTCGGCGGGTGCGGGTGTGCCGTGGCTGAAAGCGCGCTTCCCGCGCCCCTCACCAGGGACGCGGGGCTGTGCGGTTCTGCGGCTCCGCCACGTGGCCGGGATCCGATCCGGAGCCCGGGGGCTTGCCTCAGGAGAGGGGAAGAGCAGGGGCGACGGGAGTGAAAGAAACACTCGCCACCACCCGGCGCCTACGCCGTTCGGGCCACGGCCGTCCGGCGGGCCGCCCGTGTGCCCAGGAGGGTGATGGCCGTGACGCCGGCCAGGGCGAGCAGGCCGATGGCGACCGTCCCCGGCCACCCCGTCGCGTGGTACGCCGTCGCGCCCAGCGTGGACCCCACGCTGGAGCCGATGTAGTACGCCGACTGGTACAGCGCCTGCGCCTGCGCCCGGCCGTGCGTCGCCGTCCGGCTCACCGCCGAGGACGCCACCGCGTGCCCCGCGAAGAAGCCCGCGGTGATCAGCACCAGGCCCGCCAGCACCAGGGGCAGCGAGTCCGCCAGGGAGAGCAGCAGGCCCGCCGCCGTCGTGCCGCCGGCCAGGTACAGCGCGCCGCGCCGGCCCAGACGCCCCACCAGCCGGCCCGCCGTCGACGCCGAGACCGTGCCGACCAGGTACACCAGGAAGATCGAGCCGATGACGCCCTGCGGGAGCGAGAACGGGGCGTCGGTCAGCCGGTAGCCGATCACCGTGTAGACGCCGCCGAAGACCGTCATGAACAGTGCGCCGATCGCGTACAGCCGGCGCAGCAGCGGGTTGCCGAGGTGGTCGCGGAGCGCGCCGAGCAGCACACGCGGCCGCAGCGAGCCCGCCGTGAAGTGCCGCGGCGCCGGCAGCAGCAGCCGGAACGCCACCGCGCATCCGACCGCGACGACGCCGATCGTGCCGACGGCCACCCGCCAGCCGAACAGCTGCGCGATCCAGCCGGTGAGCAGCCGGCCGCTCATCCCGCCGATGCTGTTGCCCGCCACGAACAGCCCGATCGCCGTCACCAGCGCCTTGGGCCGCACCTCCTCGGCCAGATAGGCCGTCGCCGACGCGGGCAGCCCGGCCAGGGCCGCGCCCTGCACCGCGCGCAGCGCCACCAGCCACCCGATCGACGGCGCGAACGGCACCAGCAGACCCACGGCGACCGCGACGGCGAGCGAGGCCGTCATGACCGTGCGCCGCCCGAACCGCTCCGACAGCGCGCTCATCGGCAGCACGAACAGGGCCAGACCGCCGGTCGCGGCCGCCACCGTCCAGCTCGCCGCGCCCGCGGTCACCGACAGGTCGTCGGAGATCAGCGGGAGCAGCGCCTGCGTGGAGTACAGGAGGGCGAAGGTGGCCACCCCGGCGAGGAAGAGGGCGAGGCTCATCCGCCGGTAACCGGGACCGCCCGGGGTCAGCCGGGAGTCGGGGGCGGGGGCGGGGGAGGGGGCCTGGGCGTCGGCGGATGCGGTGGGGGAGGGGGCCTGGGTGTCGGCGGGGGCGTCGGCGCTCACCCTGGTGAGCGCCCCGGTATCGGCGGGAGACATGCCACGAACCTAAGGACGCCGCCACTGATCCGTCCAATGCACGAAACCCTCATAATCGTTCCTGTGATGCATGAGCAGAGGCCACGGCCACGCCTGTCACCGTCCGGTGACACAAGTGACATGGAAGACATCGTCGCGGCGCTCGTCCCGCGCCTCGCCTATTTCGCCGGTGTCGCCCGTACCGAGCACGTCACGCGTGCCGCGCGCGAGCTGCGGGTGCCGCAGTCGACGCTGTCCCGGACGATGGTCCGGCTCGAACAGGACCTTGGCGTCGACCTGTTCGCCCGCCGCGGCCGCACGGTCTCCCTCACCCCCGCGGGCCGGAGCTTCCTGCGCTCCGTCGAACGCGCGCTCGCCGAGATCGGCCGGGCCGCCGAGGAGGTGCGCGTGGACGCCGACCCGGCTGTCGGCAAGGTCGCCTTCGGCTTCCTGCACACCATGGGTTCCGAAACCGTCCCGGGACTGATCCGCGCCTTCCGCGCCGACCATCCCCGCGTGCGCTTCAGCCTGGTGCAGAACTACGGCGAGGCCATGCTGGAGGGCCTGCGCGCGGGCGAGCTGGACCTGTGCCTGACCTCGCCGGTGCCGGACGCGCCCGACCTCGTCGGGCGGCGGCTCGACGAGCAGAAGCTGCGGCTCGTCGTCCCGGCCGACCACCGCCTCGCCGGGCGCCGCCGGGTGCGGCTCGCCGAGGCCGCCGACGAGGCGTTCGTGACCCTGGAGGCCGGCTACGGGCTGCGTCGCATCACCGACGACGCCTGCCGCGAGGCCGGGTTCGTGCCGCGGGTCGCCTTCGAGGGGGAGGAAGCGGAGACCCTGCGCGGGCTGGTGGCGGCAGGGCTGGGCGTCGCGCTGCTGCCGCCGCCGGCCGTGCCGCGCCCGGGAGTCGTCGAACTGACCGTCACCGCGCCGCGGGCGGTGCGGGAGATCGGCGTGGCCTGGCTGGAGGGACACCCGGACACGCCGCCGGTCGCCGCGTTCAAACAGTTCCTGCTCTCCCGCCGGGGCCGCCTGCTGTCCACCGCCCCGGCCGACCAGTAGCCGACGGTTCCGGCGGCGGCCCGGGGCGCCGGACGCCCGCTGTCCGCCCGGTCCGCCGGACACCCGCTGTCCGCGTGCCCGCCGATCCGGGAGCGGGGGATCCGGAAGCCCGGCTCACCGGCGGTCTACTGCCGTCCACCGTCCCCGCCGGTCCGGGAGCGGGGGGATTGCGGTGGGTCGGGTCGCCGGTCGGGTGCTGTCACGTGCGGCCACCGACCTGCGCGACCGGGCGCCCTTGCGGCAACCCCCGTCACTTGCGGCGGGTCTGGCCGAACCCCGCCGCCAGCGGCATCCGCAGGCCCAGTGGCGGGGGTGCCGCCAGTGCGTCCTGCACCGGGCGCGAGTACGGCCGGCCGAACAGCGCGCCCCGGACGAAGTCCGCGGCGAGCGCGTGCACCTCGGACCGGTACTGGCGCAGCCCGTGGCCGTCGGAGTGCACCTCGAAGCGGCACACGTCCCGGTTGGCCTTCTTCGCCCGCGCGGCGAGCCGGAAGGACAGCTCCGGGTCGATGCGCCGGTCGCTGGTGCCGTGCACGAGCAGCACCCGGCGCCCGACGAGTTGCTTCACCGGTTCGGGTGGCGCCGCCGCGTCCTCCTCCGGGAGCCAGGGGGCGATGGCGACGACCGCGTCGACGGCCTCGTGACCGCCCGCGCGCAGCGCCGCCCTGCCGCCCATGCCGAGGCCCACGAGGCAGACGGAGACGTCCCCGTACCGCCGTAACGTCTCGTCCACCGCCCAGGAGGCGTCCTGGGACAGATGCGCCTCGCCGCCGTTCCAGCCGCGGTGGCGGTAGTGCACCGTGTGCGCCACCAGGCCCTCGGCGCGGCTCGCGCGGGTCAGCCGGCGGGCGAGCGCGCGCACCGACGCGGTCGACCTCAGCGCGGACGGCCTGCGCCCGGAGTCCTCCCGGCCGTCCGGGAGCAGCAGCACCACGCCGCTCACCGCCGTCACCTCCGGACCGAGCGCCCTTCCCAGCCGGGCCCGGCGAACCGGCGTCGTCTGCTGTGCCATGGCAGAACAGTGTCAGAAGTCGTGGTGTACGCCATCCTCCCGGGCGATCACTGTTACGTATCGACGGTTCGCCACCCCTCTTGTCTACGCGCGTAGGGGCTATGGTGCGCCAATGACGAGCCAGCACGAGCACACCCCCAGCTCCGATCAGATCCGCCGCGCGCCCAAGGTCCTGCTGCACGACCACCTCGACGGCGGGCTGCGCCCCGGCACCGTCGCCGAACTCGCCCGCGCCACCGGCTACTCGGGCCTGCCGGAGACCGACGCCGGCAAGCTCGGCCTCTGGTTCCGCGAGGCCGCCGACTCCGGGTCCCTGGAGCGGTACCTGGAGACCTTCTCGCACACCGTCGGCGTGATGCAGACCCGCGAGGCGCTGGTACGGGTCGCCGCGGAGTGCGCGGAGGACCTCGCCGAGGACGGCGTCGTCTACGCCGAGGTGCGGTACGCCCCCGAGCAGCACCTGGAGGGCGGGCTCACCCTGGAGGAGGTCGTCGAGGCCGTCAACGAGGGTTTCCGCGAGGGCGAGCGGCGGGCCCGGGAGAGCGGCCGCCGCATCCGCGTCGGCGCCCTGCTGACCGCCATGCGGCACGCGGCCCGCTCGCTGGAGATCGCGGAACTCGCCAACCGCTACCGCGACCTGGGCGTCGTCGGCTTCGACATCGCGGGCGCGGAGGCCGGGCACCCGCCCACCCGGCACCTGGACGCCTTCGAGTACCTGAAGCGGGAGAACAACCACTTCACGATCCACGCCGGTGAGGCCTTCGGGCTGCCCTCGATCTGGCAGGCGCTGCAGTGGTGCGGCGCCGACCGCCTCGGGCACGGCGTGCGCATCATCGACGACATCGAGGTGCACGACGACGGCTCGGTGACCCTCGGCCGCCTGGCCGCCTACGTCCGCGACAAGCGCGTACCGCTGGAGCTGTGCCCCAGTTCCAACCTGCAGACCGGAGCCGCCACCTCGTACGCCGAGCACCCCATCGGGCTGCTGCGACGGCTGCAGTTCCGCGCGACGGTCAACACCGACAACCGGCTGATGTCCGGGACCAGTATGAGTCGTGAATTCGAGCACCTTGTCGAGGGGTTCGGTTATACGCTCGATGACATGCAGTGGTTCTCGGTCAATGCCATGAAGTCGGCATTCATTCCTTTCGATGAACGGTTGGCGATGATCAATGACGTGATCAAGCCCCGGTATGCCGAGCTGAAATCCGAATGGCTGTTCCAGTAGGGCCGGTGTGACCAGCGCTGATGTCGGCGCCGGAGGAATCGGAACGGGTTTCGACGCAATGCGCCTCCATGAATTCTTCACCCTTTTCATGTGAAGGGATGTTTGCGGCGGGCGGTCCCGCGTGTTTACGGTCGGGAACCGCTCATCCCCGACAACGCATTCAAGGACGCATTCACCATGAAGCAGTCTGCTGCCAAGACCCTCGGTGTCGCCGCCCTCGGCGCCGCCTTCGCCGCCGCGGGCGCGGGCGCCGCGAACGCCGCCCCGGCCCTTCCGGACGTCACCCCGGGCCTGGACACCGCCACCCACGCGCTGCCGGCGGACGGCGTCGCCAAGACGCTGCCCGGCGCGGGGCACGTGCTCGGTCAGGGGCAGGGGGCGGTCGGCCGCACCCTGGAAACCGCCGAGCCGGCCGTGCAGCACACGCTGCCCGGCGGGCAGGACACCACCGGGTCGCTGGGCGGACTGCTGGGCGGTCTGCCGATCCAGGGCCTGCCGCCTCAGGGCCTGTCGACCCAGGGCCTGTCGACCCAGGGCCTGTCGACCCAGGGTCTTCCGGTGAACGGCATCCCGCTGAACTGATACGGACACGGGCACCGCGCCGCACGCGGTACGACGCCGGTGGGCGCCCTTCGGCCGGAGGGCGCCCACCGGCGTCTCCGTATGCCCGGGGTAGGGGTGCGGTCACCAGGCCGAGGCGGTTTTGTGCTCCGAGGGCAGCAGGATCCACAGGGCTATGTAGAGCAGGAACTGCGGTCCCGGAAGCAGGCAGGAGACCAGGAAGATCACGCGCATCGTCGTCGCGGACGTACCGAAGCGGCGGGCCAGGGCCGCGCACACTCCGCCGATCATGCGTCCGTTCGTGGGGCGGGCCAGAGTGCTCATGGGAAGGCTCCTTCACGCGAGCGTGGGTGGGGCGGACCACTGTCACAACCGGTGAGCGGTACGCCGTCGTGAAATCCACGCTACGCGGACGAAGCGGGCGCCGTCGTCACTCTAAGGAGCCACTTCGACCCTGGGAATCGTCGGGGTCCGACCCTGAGAGGGTTCGAGAACGGGCTCCTCCCCGAGGAGGGCGGCACGGCCTCGCCCCTCGGCCCTGCGGCGGAGCCGGGCGCGTACCGCGGGGACCACCGCGAGGTGGACCAGGGCCACTCCGGCCGTGTTGAGCAGCAGGCAGTCGATGTCGACGACCCGGCCGGGAACGCTGGTCTGGGCGAGCGCGATGCCGAGGGAGAGGAGGGCGCCGGCGGTGACGGTGCGGACCAGGGAGGCGAGGGGCGAGGCGTCCAGCCGGGCGTGCACGGCCGGGAGGAGGACGCCGAGCGGGGCCAGCAGGGCGAGCCCCGCCACGATCCTGCGGGTCGCCTCCGCGGCGGGCAGGGCCAGGTCGGCCCTGATGCCGGCGAAGGGGCGGAGGTTGGCAGGACTCACCCAGGGGACGTCGAGAGGGCGCAGCGTGAGCCAGGCGACGAGGGCGAGGTGGGCGACGAGGAGGGCGATGCCTGTCGCACGGAGCCGGGGGGCGGGGTTGCCGCGAGACGTGATGTCGTCGCGGGCGGGACCTTGTCGCTGCACGACTGCGTAGACGCGGGGTGTGGGGGGATCGGTTCCGGAGGTTCGCCTCGCCTCTGCCGCCTCTGTCGGCCCCCTCCGGGGGAGGGGGATCGGGTGGAGGGACGCGTGCGGGTGGGGCGTGGCTGGTCGCGCGGTCCCCCGCGCCCCTCGGGGACTTCCTCGCAGCGCTTCCCCGCGCCCCTCGGGTTCCTCTCCCCAGGGACTTCCCCGCGCCCCTCAGAGACTTTCCCGTGCCTCGCAGGGACGCGGGGCGCTCACGTGGTGCTGATCGGTTTCGGCTCGGGGTCCTGTGTCGCCGGGTGGGTGCGCAGCCCGGTGGTGCAGGTGTAGCGGTTCAGGGGGGTGGCGGCGGGGCCGCCGAGAAGAACCGTGCCGTCGTCCGCCGCCGTCGCCTCGGAGGTGGCGAACGTACAGATGATCTCCGCCAGTTCGGCCGGCTTCAGACGGCTCGGGGACACGCTCAGACGGAACGTGTTCTCCGGGTCGTGGCCGCCCGGACCGACCACCCGCAGGCCGTCGCGCACGTCCGTCGAGTAGCCGGCCGCCGTCTCCGGCGCCGTGGGCTTCGCCGACAGTTCGTCGAGGAGGTTCTGGGCCACCAGGACCCGTCGTTCCGCCTCCGCCGTGCCGTCGGGTATTCGCACCGAGCGGTCCACCGCCACCAACTGCGCCGCGCACACGAGGAAGACCTGCACGGGTATGCCGGGGTCGGCCACCGCGGTGCTCTCCGCCGCCGGCAGCGAGCACGGCAGCCGTGAAGGCGCCGGGCCGAAGTCCGTGGGCACCTGGGTGGGCCGGATGCCGCATCCCGCCAGCACCGCCGCCAGCAGGGGCAGGAGGAGCAGTCCCGCGGTTCTCGTCCGCCGGGGCACGCCCGGCCTCTGCCGCCTCATCGGTCGTCCCCCCTGCCGCCGGTGGCCGCGTCGCCGCCCTCGCGCCCGCCGTCCGTGCGGTCCTCGTCGCCGTCGATGAGCGAGGACGCGTCCCGGGGCAGTCGCAGCGTGAACACCGCGCCGCCCTCGGGCGAGTTGGCGGCGGTGATCTGGCCGCCGTGGATGTGCGCGTTCTCCATGGCGATGGACAGACCGAGCCCGCTGCCCTCGGAGCGGGGGCGGGAGGCGCTCGCCTTGTAGAAGCGGTCGAACACGTGCGGCAGGACGTCCTCGGGGATGCCGGGCCCGTGGTCCCGCACCCGGATCACCAGGTCGTCGCCGTCCTCGCGGACCGCGACCCGTACCGGCGAACCGCCGTGCTTGAGCGCGTTGCCGATCAGGTTGGCGAGGATGACGTCGAGGCGGCGCGGGTCCAGGTTGGCCATCATGCCGCGGGGGGCGTCCAGTTCGACGGCGTCGAGCCAGGCGCGGGCGTCGATGCACGCGGTGATCTGGTCGGCGAGGTCCACGTGGTCCAGGACCAGCCGGGCGGTGCCCGCGTCGAAGCGGGTGACCTCCATCAGGTTCTCCACCAGGTTGTTCAGCCGACGGGTCTCGCTGACGACGAGTCGTACCGCCGGTTCGATCATCGGGTCGACACTGCCGGTCTCCGCGTCCAGCTCCTCCTCCAGCACCTCCGTCACCGCGGTGATCGCGGTCAGCGGGGTGCGCAGTTCGTGCGACATGTCGGCGACGAACCGGCGGGAGGCCTCCTCGCGGGAGCTCATGTCCGCGACCTTCTTCTCCAGCGCCTCCGCCGTCCGGTTGAACGTCCTTGACAGCTCGGCCAGTTCGTCGGTGCCGGAGACCCGCAGCCGGGTGTCGAGTTTGCCCTCGCCGAGCCGGCGGGCGGCGATGCCGAGCCGGTGCACCGGCTTCAGTACGGTCGTCGCGGCCGCCTGCGCCAGGAGCGCGGCGCCGACCAACGCCAGCGCGGTGGCGATCCCCAGCGACCAGGCCAGCGAGTTGAGGTCCTTGGCCTCCGGCTCCAGGGACTTGAGCATGTAGCCGGTCGGGCCGCCGTCGACCACCCGGGCGCCGCCGACGAGGTACGGCCGGCCGTCCTCCTCGATCCGCTGCCAGTACAGGTGATAGGTGGGCTTCTTGCCCGAGGAGCCGGACTGCCGCCGGTCGACCGCTGTGCGCAGTGAGGCCGGCACGTCCTCGAGGGTGAAGGTACCGAGGTCCGAGTTGCCGGTGACGGTCCGGCCGCCGGAGTCCTCGGCGACGAGCAGCACGCTGAAGCGCTGACTGCTGTTCGCCATCTGCCCTGCGGTGCGCTGCAGTTGCTCCTGCGTGGGGTGCGTGGGCAGGGCGCTCGCCCTGTTCCGCATCTCCTGCTGGAAGTCGCGCAGTACGGCGTCCTGGGCGCGGGTGAGCACGGCCTCGCGGTTGAGCCAGTAGGCGATGCCGGACGCGGAGACGGCGGCCGTCAGCGCGACCAGGCCGAACACCACGACCAGGCGCAGCCGGAGGCTGGTCAGCCGGATCCGCGACCACACGCTGCGGCGGCGCCCCGCGGACCAGCCGCGGAGGCCGCCCTGCGCCTCCTCGGCTGCCGAGTCGGACGCCGGGGAGGCGTCCGAGGAGACCCCCGAGCTGCCGCCGGAGGCGCCTGGGGCTGCCGGAGATCCCTCGGTTTTGGTCCCCGAGGCTGTTCCGGTCTCCGAAACACCGCCGGTCTGCGAAACACCGCCGGTCTCCGGAATCGCCCCGGTCTCCGAAACGTCGCCGGTCCCCTCCGGACCGGCCGTTCCCTCAGCCCCCTTGATTTCCCCGGCTCCTTGCTGCGCTGTGGACTTCGGAGTCACCTGGGCCACTTCCGTCGCTTTCCGTCACTGAGGCGTGTCCAGCCGGTAGCCCACGCCCCGCACGGTACGGATGAGCGTCGGGGACGACGGCACGTCCTCGACCTTGGCGCGCAGCCGCTGCACGCAGGCGTCCACGAGCCGGGAGTCGCCCAGGTAGTCGTGCTCCCACACCAGCCGCAGCAACTGCTGCCGGGACAGCGCCTGTCCGGGCCGCCGGCTCAGCTCCAGCAGCAACCGCAGCTCCGTCGGCGTCAGCTGCAGGTCCTCGCCGTTCTTGGTGACCGTCATCGCCGAGCGGTCGATGACCACCGAGCCGAACGTCGCCGAGTCGCTGGACTCGCGTTCGCCGCGGCGCAGCACCGCGCGGATGCGGGCGTCGAGCACCCTGCCCTGCACGGGTTTGACCACGTAGTCGTCGGCGCCGGACTCCAGCCCGACGACGACGTCGATGTCGTCGTTGCGCGCGGTGAGCAGGATGATCGGCAGCTGGTCGGTGCGCCGCACGCGCCGGCACACCTCGAAACCGTCGATGCCGGGCAGCATCACGTCCAGCACGATCAGGTCGGGCCGCTGTTCACGCAGCAGTTTCAGACCGTCCTCACCGGTGGCAGCAGTGGCCACCCGATGACCCTGGCGCGTCAAAGAGAGCTCCAGGGCCGTCCGGATGGCGTCGTCGTCCTCGATCAGCAACAGGGAAGGCACGATGGCCATTCTGGCCCATGGCACCGGCAGGTTTCGACTGTTGGGGCGCTCCCACACATCTCCCCCCTACGCGAAACCGTCCGCCGGTGCCCACCGGACGACCCCTGTGACAGCTCTGTGACAGTCGACGGACACGGCGATGAAGTGGCCCGGGCAAGCTTCTCGACATCGAAAGAGCACGACGCAGGTCCGGGACTCCACGACGGGGGGCGCGAGATGAACACGCTGCACGGCACCATGACGAGCGCGGTTGTCACGCGGCTCCACGACGTCAACCGGGCCACGGTCCGCGGCCGGGGGCGCCAGCACGCCGCCGCCTACATGGCGGTGGTCGACGCCCGCACGGGGGGCGGCGGCAGCACGGGGGCGGAGGAGACCGCGTACGGGGAGGCCCCGGGGGAGCGCCGGTCCGCGGCGGAGGCGGAGTTCACCGCCTACGTCGAGGAGCGCCGCGCCTCCCTGTACGCGACCGCCTACCACCTCACCGGTGACCGCTTCGAGGCCGAGGACCTGCTGCAGAGCGCGTTGTTCTCGACGTACCGGGCCTGGGACCGGATCACGGACAAGGCGGCGGTCGGGGGCTACCTCCGCCGCACGATGACCAACCTGCACATCAGCGCGTGGCGCCGCCGCAAGCTGAACGAGTACCCGACCGAGGAACTGCCGGAGACCGCCGGTGACACGGACGCGATGCGCGGCACCGAGCTGCGCGCCGTGCTGTGGCAGGCGCTCGCCCGGCTGCCCGAACTCCAGCGCACCATGCTGGTCCTGCGCTACTACGAGGGCCGCACGGACCCGGAGATCGCGGACATCCTCGGCATCAGTGTCGGCACGGTGAAGTCCAGCATCTGGCGGTCGCTCCGCCGGCTGCGCGAGGACGAGGACCTCAGCTTCGGCCGTGACGAGGAGGAGTCCTTCGGCGAACTCGTCGCCTGAGCGCGGCGCGTCGGCCGGAGGTCAACGGGGGAAATACGGGGGATCACGGGGGATCACGGGGACGGTACCGAGAGGGCTCCACGGGGGAAACGGGGAGACGGGGGAGCGGTGCCGGGGAGGGGGACAACGGGGGAACGGGGGACCACGGGGGAAACACAGGAGCGGGGCCGGGGCCGGGGGGGTCTCCCGGCCCCGCTCCTGCGTGTACGGGCCCGGCTCCCGCGTGTACGTACGGGCGGCCCAGCCGGCCTACGCCACCGTCCGCGTCGCCGCCGGCCCCGTGGACCGTCCCACCGCCGCGGCCGCCATCCGGCTCAGCGCCTCGTCGCGGTCGCAGGGGCGGGCCCCCAGGCCCGTCTGGCGGGCGACGATCGAACGCTCGGCGCGCATCAGCCGCCAGCCGCGCCGCAACAGGAACGGCACCGATTTGCGGCCCTCGCGCAGATCGCGCAGGAAGCGTCGGCGGAACGTCTTCACCGGTCCCCGGGTCAGGCACAGCGCCTCCGCCAGCAACCCCAGCTCCCGGCAGCGGGCCACGATCTCGGCGGCGAAGACACCCTCCGCGACGAACAGCGGGGTCCGCCCGATGCTCAGTTCCTCCGTGCCGGTACGGGCGCTGAGCGAGAGGTCGTACACCGGCACGGTCGTGCGGCCGTGCGCGCACAGCTCGGCGACGGCGGTGACGGCGGCGTCCTCGTCCCAGGAACCGGGGGCGTCCCAGTCGATGTCCGCACTCCCCGGCACCAGTGGCAGCGTGGGGTCGTCACCGTCCTTGTAGAAGTCGTCCAGACGCAGGACGGGAAGCCCGGAGCGGGCGGCGACGAGGGACTTGCCCGAGCCGGAGGGGCCGCAGAGCAGCACGACGCGGGCGGGTGACGGGGGATGGGGGCTCACGGGACACCAGTTTGACGCATCACCCGCCCCCTGCCGACCCCGCGGGTCGGCGTTGGAGCGCACATCACACGTCAACTACCCTACGTGTTGAATCTGTTACCGACGGCGAACGCCGGTACACGCACCAGAGATCAAGAAGGCGGCGGCACCTCATGACACGACACACTCCCCGTACTCCGGCCACCCGGCGCGTCCTCGTCGCCCTCGCGACCGCGGGCGTCGCCGTGGGCGCGGGGGCGACCACGGCCGCGGCGGGGACCCTCCCCGTCGTCGACGGGACGCACCATGCCGGCTCCCTCGGCAAGGTGGACCCGCAGGCCGGCCTCCAGGCGACCACCGGCACGGTCGGCTACGTCACCGGCCCGGTCGCGGGTCTCAAGCCCAACCCCCTCGCGGGCACCGGTGTGGACCCGCTGGACAACGGGGTGGGCACGCAGCTCGCCGACTTCCGGCCGCTGACCTCGCAGATGGTCACGGGCCCGGTCGCCCAGGCCCCGTCGGTCGGCTCGGTCCCGGTCGCCGGGCAGGTGGTGGGCGCAGCGCGCTGACGCGGGGCCGCACGGAGGGCCGCGATCTCCGCGGGGGAGGTGGCGGCCCTCCGGCCTTCCGGCCCTCCGGCCGGCCGGTGCGGCCGGTGCGGGCGGTCCGCCGGGGCCGGGTCCATGACGCGCAGGCTGAGCCGCCGTTGTACGTCGCGCGGACTCCCCGAGGCCACCTGAGGGCCGTCTAATGTGGGGCGATCCAGGTTTGGCACAAGAGGTGCCAAGGGGTGCAAGGGGGCCACGTGCACAACGACGACGGAATCAACGGGGTCGACGGCGGCGCCGACGGGCATCCCGAGGATCCTCTCTCCACCCCCCGCACCGTGATCGAGGGCCGCTACGAGCTGCTGGAGCCCATCGGCAGCGGGGGCATGGGCGAGGTCTGGAAGGCCTACGACAGGCGGCTGCGCCGGTTCGTCGCCGTGAAGAGACTCCTCGACCGCAGAGCCATGCCCCCGGACACGCAGAGGGCCGCGATACACCGGGCCCGTCGCGAGGCGGAGGCCCTCGCCAAGATCGAGCACCAGAACGTGGTGACGGTCCACGACCAGATCGAGACCGCCGACCAGGTCTGGATCGTGATGAAGCTGCTGGAAGGGCGTTCGCTGGCAGACCTGTTGACCCGTGACGGGGTGCTCGGCGTGCCCAGGGCCGCGGCCATCGGTCTCCAGATGGCCCAGGGTCTGCGGGCGGTTCACGAGGCGTCGGTCCTGCACCGCGACGTCAAGCCGGGCAACGTCCTGGTCCGGGACGGCGGTCAGGTGGTGCTGGTGGACTTCGGCATCGCCACCTTCGAGGGTGCGGACCGGGTCACCCGGTACGGCGGGATCATCGGCACGCCTCCCTACCTGGCGCCCGAACTCTTCGCCCCCGGCACCCCCGGTCCCACACCTGCCTCCGACCTGTGGGCGCTGGGTGTCACCCTGTACGAGATGGTCGAGGGACGCCTGCCCTTCGCCGGGAGCGAGGTCTGGGAGGTGCAGGCCGACATCCAGCAGCATCCCGACCCCGTTCTCCGGTACGCGGGCCCCCTCGCCCCCGTCATCCGGGGGTTGTTGGCCACGGACCCGCACCGGCGTCCGGACGCGGCCGCGACGGAGGAGATGCTCCGTGAGGTCCTCGCGGACCCGGGCATGCCGCACCCCGCCAGGGCCGCCACTCCCGCCTCGGCTGCCACTCCTGCCGGACCCGTCACCCAAGCACCCCCGCCCACGGCCCCGCACACACCGTCCGCCTCACGACCCACACCGGCCGTGGCGGCACCGGAATCCGCCGTCTCCTCCGCAGCTGTCCCTCCCGAGTCGCCGGCGCCGACGGCGCCGCGCGGGGACCGCGGCCGGTTCCGGGCCTGGAGGGTGACGGCGGCCGCGGTGTGCGTCGTCCTGCTGGCCGGGGGAGGCTGGGTCATTTCACGTGGCGGCTTCGGGGAGCAGAAGGACGACTCCTCCGGGCAACGGGAAGTGGGATCCGCCGGGAGTGACACGGAGAAGGCGTGGGAGCACTGGAAGACCGCCACGAAAAGGCTGACGATCGGCGCCAAGGAGGATCAGCCCGGACTGAGCCTCCACAACGAGAAAACGGACACCTGGAGCGGATTCGACGTCGACATCGCCTATTCCCTCGCGCGTGAACTGGGCTACGGCAGGGGGCAGGTGGATTTCTACCCGGTCACCACGGCGAACCGGGCGAGCAAGCTGAAGAACGGGGAGGTGGACCTGGTCATCGCCTCGTACAGCATGACGTCCGAACGCGAGAAGCGGGACGGCATCAGATTCGTCGGCCCTTACTACAACGCGGGCACCAGCCTTCTCGTGCGCAAAAAATCCGCGAGGTACGAGCTCGATTCGGCCGCCGACGTGAAGAAAAATCACGTCGATGTGTGCACGGCGCGGGATTCCACGTACGCGGACAGACTGGAAAAGGAGGGCTACGCCACGGGAAAGTGGCAGCCCGACAGCTACAAGGAGTGTGTGGAAAGGCTGCTGGACAAGAGCTCCAGCGTGTACGCGGTCGCCTCGGACGACGTCCTTCTGGCCGGGTACGCCGAGAACGATCCCGCGGAGCTGAAACTGCTCCCCAGCGGCGTGGGTACGGAGCCCTACGGGGTGGCGATGCGCAAGGACGACCCCGTCCTGCACGCCAAGGTGTGCTCGGAGCTCCGGAAGGTCCTGACCGGAGACGAGTGGTCGGACACGTACATGAAGGACCTGTCCCCGCTGACCGGGCGGAAGACGGCGCCGAGCAGACCGGAGTTGAGGCCGTGCTCGGGTGAGTGAGCGGCGCACCCGGCGCGCCCGCCGGGTCCCGGCCCGTCAGGGAGCCGCCCCCGGGGGGCAGGTCCACGCCGGTCCCCGGGAACGCGGGAGCCCCCGTCCTCGGGAAGGTACGAGGGCGGGGGCGTGACCGTGGTTGTTCCGCGGTGAGGTGTCCGTCAGGACGGCGGGTGTGGGGTTCGAGACGTGCGGTGTGGGGCGTGACCTACTCAGTACGACGAGCCCGACGCGCCCAGGGCGCCCGTCGGGTGCCAGACCGTCTTCGTCTCCAGGAAGGCCGTCATGCGGTCGGTTCCCGGGGTTGCCGTCCAGTTCTCCACAGGGTGTGGACGCAGGACGCGCTTGAGGTTGTCGGCTGCGGCGATCTCGAGGTCCTTCGCCAGGGGCTCGTCCGCGCCGGCCAGGTCGATCGCGTTGACGTCCTGGTGGGCGGCGAGCGGGGCGGCGAGCTCCGCCGTGCGGCCGGAGAGAATGTTGACGACGCCGCCGGGAACGTCGGAGGTGGCCAGTACCTCGCCGAGGGAGAGGGCGGGGAGGGGGGCCTTCTCGGACGCCACCACGACCGCCGTGTTGCCCGTGGCGATCACCGGGGCGAGCACCGAGACCAGGCCCAGGAGGGAGGAGTCCCGCGGTGCGAGGACCGCGACCACGCCGGTCGGCTCCGGGGAGGACAGGTTGAAGTACGGGCCCGCGACCGGGTTGCCGCCGCCCACGACCTGGGCGATCTTGTCGGTCCAGCCCGCGTACCAGACCCAGCGGTCGATCGCCGCGTCCACCTGCTCGGCGGCCTTCGACTTCGGCGCGCCCTCCGCCTCGGCGACCTCACGGACGTACTGCTCGCGGCGGCCCTGAAGCATCTCCGCGACGCGGTAGAGGACCTGGCCCCTGTTGTACGCCGTCGCGCCCGACCAGCCGCCGAACGCCTTGCGCGCGGCGACCACCGCGTCCCGGGCGTCCTTGCGGGAGGCCATCGGGGCGTTGGCCAGCCACCTGTTCTTCGAGTCCGTCACCTCGTACACCCGGCCGCTCTCGGAACGCGGGAACTTGCCCCCGACGTACAGCTTGTAGGTCTTCAGCACGTTGAGTCGGTCAGACATCGAGGTACGCCTCCAGGCCGTGGCGGCCGCCCTCGCGGCCGAAGCCCGACTCCTTGTAGCCGCCGAACGGCGAGGTCGGGTCGAACTTGTTGAACGTGTTGGACCAGACGACGCCCGCGCGGAGCTTGTTCGCGACCGCCAGGATGCGCGAACCCTTCTCCGTCCAGATGCCCGCCGACAGGCCGTAGGGGGTGTTGTTGGCCTTGGCGACGGCCTCGTCGGGGGTGCGGAAGGTGAGGACCGACAGCACCGGGCCGAAGATCTCGTCGCGGGCGATGGTGTGCGCCTGGGTGACGTTCGTGAAGAGCGTCGGGGCGAACCAGTAGCCGGCGGAGGGGAGTTCGCAGGCCGGGGACCAGCGCTCGGCGCCCTCCGCCTCGCCCTGGTCGGCGAGGGAGGTGATCCGCGCGAGCTGCTCGGCGGAGTTGATCGCGCCGATGTCGGTGTTCTTGTCCAGCGGGTCGCCCAGGCGCAGGGTGGCCAGACGGCGCTTGAGGGAGTCGAGGAGTTCGTCGTGGATCGACTCCTGGACCAGCAGACGGCTGCCCGCGCAGCAGACCTGGCCCTGGTTGAAGAAGATGCCGGAGACGATCCCCTCCACCGCCTGGTCCACGGGTGCGTCGTCGAAGACGATGTTGGCGCCCTTGCCGCCCAGTTCCAGCGTGAGCTTCTTGGCGGTGCCCGCGACCGTGCGGGCGATCTGCTTGCCGACGGCCGTGGAACCGGTGAACGCCACCTTGTTCACGTCCGGGTGGGCGACCAGCGCGGCTCCGGCGCGGCCGTCACCGGTGACGATGTTGACGACGCCGCGGGGCAGGCCCGCCTGGCGGCAGATGTCCGCGAAGAACAGGGCGGACAGCGGAGTCGTCTCGGCGGGCTTCAGGACCACCGTGTTGCCGGTCGCGAGGGCCGGGGCGATCTTCCAGGCCAGCATCAGGAGCGGGAAGTTCCAGGGGATGACCTGGCCCGCGACACCGAGCGGACGCGGGTTCGCGCCGAAGCCGGCGTGGTCCAGCTTGTCGGCCCAGCCCGCGTAGTAGAAGAAGTGCGCGGCGACGAGGGGGAGGTCCGCGTCGCGGGTCTCACGGATCGGCTTGCCGTTGTCCAGGGTCTCCAGGACGGCCAGCTCGCGGCTGCGCTCCTGGATGATCCGCGCGATGCGGAACAGGTACTTGGCGCGCTCGGAGCCGGGCAGCGCCGACCACTTCTCGAACGCCTTGCGGGCGGCGCCGACCGCGCGGTCGACGTCCCGTTCGGTGGCCTCCGCGACCTCGGAGAGGACCTCCTCGGTGGCGGGGGAGACGGTCTTGAAGACCTTGCCGTCGGCCGCCTCGGTGAACTCGCCGTCGATGAACAGTCCGTAGGACGGGGCGATGTCGACGACCGCGCGCGACTCGGGCGCCGGGGCGTACTCGAAAACAGGAGCCATGGGATTCAGTCCACCGTCACGTAGTCGGGGCCGGAGTAGCGGCCGGTGGCCAGCTTCTGGCGCTGCATCAGCAGATCGTTCAGCAGCGAGGAGGCGCCGAAGCGGAACCAGTGGTTGTCCAGCCAGTCCTCGCCCGCGGTCTCGTTGACCAGCACCAGGAACTTGATCGCGTCCTTGCTGGTGCGGATGCCGCCGGCCGGCTTGACGCCCACCTGGACGCCCGTCTGCGCGCGGAAGTCGCGGACGGCCTCCAGCATCAGCAGCGTGTTGGCGGGCGTGGCGTTGACCGCGACCTTGCCGGTGGACGTCTTGATGAAGTCCGCCCCGGCCAGCATGCCGAGCCAGCTCGCGCGCCGGATGTTGTCGTACGTCGACAGCTCGCCCGTCTCGAAGATGACCTTCAGGCGGGCGCTCGTCCCGCAGGCCTCCTTCACGGCGGTGATCTCGTCGTACACCTTCCTGTAGTTCCCGGCGAGGAACGCGCCCCGGTCGATGACCATGTCGATCTCGTCCGCCCCGGCGGCGACGGCCTCGCGGACGTCCGCCAGCTTGACGGAGAGCGCGGCGCGGCCGGCCGGGAAGGCGGTGGCGACGGAGGCGACCTTGACGCCGGAACCGGCGACGGCCTGCTTCGCGGTGGCCACCATGTCGGGGTAGACGCAGACGGCGGCGGTCGCGGGGGCCGTACGGTCGGTCGGGTCGGGGCGGACCGCCTTGGCGCCGAGCGCCCGGACCTTGCCCGGGGTGTCCGCGCCTTCCAGCGTCGTCAGGTCGACCATCGAGATGGCGAGGTCGATGGCGTACGCCTTCGCGGTCGTCTTGATGGACCGGGTGCCGAGCGACGCGGCGCGCGCCTCCAGGCCGACCGTGTCGACCCCGGGCAGCCCGTGCAGGAAGCGACGCAGCGTCCCGTCGGACGCGGTGACGTCGCTGAGAGCGTGTGGTGCAGTGGTGGGCATGGTCACCAGACGAGCATATCTACGCGCGTAGCGGCTGTACAGCCCCGATGTGCGGTGCGCGGAGACGGTGGTGTGCGGGTGCGCGGAGACGGTGGTGCAGGCTGTACCTCGGTTTGTCATGCAGCCCTCATCGTGGCGGGCGGCCCCGGCTCCTAGGTTGAAGGGCACGTCGGACCGAGCCGGGTCCTCCCACTCCGAGGAGCTGCCAGACCATGGCGACCGAGACCACCACCCAGCGCACCTTCCTCAACACCCGCACCACCCCCCTCGACCCCCGCACCGGCAACGCCTCCCGTACCGGCGCCACCTCCCGTACGGTCATCACCGCACTCGCCACCACCGCCACCGCCGTCCTGGTCGGCGCAGGGCTGGTCACGCCCGCGGCGGCGGCGACGCACACGCCCGCGCCCTCCCTCCGGCACGGGGCGGACGCGGTCCACGACACCGGCACCGTGGGCGTGGTCGTCCGCTCGACCGGCCCGCACGGCTCCCGCACCGCCACCGCCGGGGTCGCCGACCAGGAGACCGGCCGCCCGGCCCGGCCCGGTGACACCTTCCGCATAGCCAGCTCCACCAAGACCTTCGTGTCCACGGTCGTCCTGCAACTGGTCGGCGAGGGGCGCCTCTCGCTCGACGACACCGTCGAGGAGCTGCTTCCGGGCGTGGTCACCGGCAACGGCAACGACGGCCGCGACATCACCGTCCGGCAACTGCTCAACCACACCAGCGGCCTCTTCGACTTCACGCAGGACTTCCCGGTCCTCACCGACATCGACGCCTTCCAGCAGGGGCACCTGCGGAGCTGGACGGACGACCAGCTCGTCGCGACAGCGATGAAGCACCCCCCGGTATTCGCCCCGGGGAAGGACTGGAGCTACTCCAACACCAACTACGTCCTCGCCGGGATGATCATCGAGAAGGTGACCGGCCGGAGCTGGCAGCACGAGGTGACCGGCCGCATCGTCCGGCCCCTGGGACTGCACCGCACGACCGCCCCCTACACGGACCCCTACATGAAGGGCCCGCACCTCAAGGGGTACTCCGCCTTCGGCGCCGAGGGCCGGACGCCGATCGACGTCAGCGTGATGAACCCGAGCGGTGCCGGTTCCGCCGGCGCCATGATCAGTGACACCGCCGACCTGACGGCGTTCTACTCGGCGCTCATGAAGGGCCGGCTGCTGAAGCCGGCCCAGCTCGCCGAGATGGAGACGACCGTACGGGCGAAGGAACTGGACCCCGCCTGGCCCGGGGCGCGCTACGGCCTCGGCCTGATGAAGGTCCCGCTGAGCTGCGGCGGGAGCTACTACAGCCACGGCGGGGACCTCTCCGGCTACACCACCCGCAACGGGTTCAGCGCCGACGGGCGCCACGTGGTCGTCGTGGCGGCGACGGGGGACGGCGACGACGACACCACGCCCGCGGCGAACGCCGTGATCGACGAGCAGCTCTGCGCGGACGGCGGCCGATAGGGCGACCTCCGTGTACGGGGCCGGCGGGAGCGTCGGGCAGAATCGACGGCATGACCTCCCCCGAGTCCCAGCCGCCCACCCCCGAGCCCTCGGAGCCCTCGGAGACCCACGCGCCCTCGGGGTCCGCGGACTCCGAGGACGCCGAGGGCTCCACGGATGTCTCCGAGGGGGCGGCGGCGTCCGCGGAACCCGACCGGGTCCACCGCTCCTCGGCCGGTATCGCCGGCGGGGTGCTGCTGCTCGCCCTGGTGGCGTGGCTCGGCATCGACGCGCTGGTCGTCGGCAAGGGCCGTACGCCGTGGCTGGCGCTGGCGGCGATGATCGTGATCGTGCCGCTGGTGATCGCGTTCACGCTGCGGCCCGCCGTCTTCGTGGGCGAGGACCGGCTGCGCGTCCGCAACCCCTTCCGGGTGATCGTGCTGCCGTGGGGCTCGGTGGCCTCGCTGCGCTCCGGCTACTCGAACGAGGTGGTCGCGACCAGTGGCACCACGTACCAGCTCTGGGCGGTACCGGTGTCGCTGCGAGGGCGGAAGCGGGCGGCGCGTAACGAGGCGCGGCAGACGGCGGAGGGCATCGGCCGGGGCGGCTCGGGTCGGGGCGGTTCCGTCCGGCGCGGCGGGCTGCTCGGCGGCCTCGGCGGCGGGCAGGGGGGCGGGCAGGGGAACACCGCCGCCACCGAGAGGCCCGTACGGGCACAGGCCGACCAGATCATGGACGACCTGAAGGACTTCGCCGAGCGGCGGGGCGGCGCGGAGGCGGCCCAGGGGGAGCCGGCGCGTGCGGTGGGCGTACGAGGTCCTCGGCCCCGTGGCCGCCGGTCTGATCGTCTTCGCGATCCTCCTGGCGACGGGCTGACCCCCCGGGCCCGGCGGCCTTCGTTTTCGGCCGTCTCCGCTCCCGTCGCACCTGTCCCCGTCGACTCGCCGCACCTGCCCCCTGCCTTCGGGGACCCTCCTCGCTGCACCTCCCGACGCCCCGCCCGTCCCTCCTGGTACCGGCCCGCAGCACCTAGGCTGGTGGTCATGACCCCAGCGCAGTCGGCGCGGAGAGAACACCCGCGCGCCCTTTTCGCGGAGAATTCGCGCGCGTGGGTGCGGCTGCTGCCGTGGGGCGTCGCGTTCGTGCTGTGTGTCGCGCTGCTGCCCACCGCCATCGTGGTCCTCGGCAACGACTACGGCCTGAACGGAGGGGTGGCCGCCGGGCTGGCCGTCGCGCAGGCCGCCCCGTTGCTGCTCGCCGTCGTACGCCCGCTGCAGGCCTGGTACGTGGTCTTCGCGGCGGACGTGGCCGGGGCGGTGGCGCTGCTCGCCGTCGACTTCCCGGAGCGGCTGCTGTGGCCGTTCCCGCCCATGGGGATCGTCGGGTACGTCGGCCTCTGCCTCGCCCTGGGCCTGCGCGAACGCCGCCGGACGCTGCTGCTGGTGTGGCTGGCCACGGCGGTCGCCAACGTGACCCTCGACATCTTCGCACCCCACGACGACGGCGCCAGAGGCCTGCTGCTCACCATCCTCGGGGGCGTCGCGCTCCTGCTCGGCGGTGTGCTCAAGGAGCGGTCCGAGGCGCAGCGCAGGCTGGCCGAGCAGGAGACGATCAGCGAGGCCGAGCGCGGCCGGCGCACCCTGCTGGAGGAGCGGGCCCGGATCGCCCGGGAGCTGCACGACGTGGTGGCCCACCACATGTCCGTCATCACGGTGCAGGCGAACAGCGCCGAGTACCGCATCGAGCGGCTCTCCCCGGTGGTGCGCGACGAGTTCACGTCCATCGCGGCCACCGCGCGGGAGTCGCTCGGGGAGATGCGCCGGCTGCTCGGCGTGCTGCGCAACGAGGAGGCGCAGGGCGAGCTCGCGCCGCAGCCGGGGCTGGCGCACATCGGGCAGTTGGTGGAGGCGACGGCGAGGGTCCGCGGGCCGGTGGAGTTCACCCCCTGCGACGTCGACGTGCCCGAGGCGGTGGGCCTGTCCGCGTACCGGATCGTCCAGGAGGCCCTCTCGAACGTCGTGCGGCACGCGCCGGGTGCCCGTACCCAGGTGTCGCTGTCGGTGTCGGAGCACGATGACCGGCAGGGCGCATGGCTCACCGTCCTCGTCGTCAACGGCCCGCCGCCGGTGCGGCCGGACGGGCCGCTGGAGGCGAGCGGCACCGGGCACGGCCTGGTCGGCATGCGGGAACGGGTGCGGCTCGTCGGCGGCACCCTTGATGTGGGGCCGCTGGCGGACGGCGGTTTCCGGGTGGCGGCCGGGCTCCCTCTGAGCGACAAGGACCTCATGTGACGACACGCGTCATCATCGTCGACGACCAGGCCATGGTGCGGGCCGGTTTCGCCGCGCTGTTGGCCGCCCAGAGCGACATCGACGTGGTGGGTGAGGCCCCCGACGGGGCGCGGGGCGTCGAGCTGAGCCGGCGCACGCACCCCGACGTCGTACTGATGGACGTGCGGATGCCCGAGATGGACGGGCTGGAGGCCGCGCGGCGACTGCTCACGCCCGCGCCGGGGGTGACCCATGTGCCGCGCGTCCTGATGCTCACCACCTTCGACGTCGACGACTACGTGTACGAGGCGCTGCGGGCCGGCGCGAGCGGCTTCCTGCTGAAGGACGCCCCGCCCGCCGACCTCATCGCGGCGGTCCGCGTCGTGGCCTCCGGCGACGCCCTGCTCGCCCCCTCCGTGACGCGCCGCCTCATCGCCGACTTCGCCAAGACGCGCCCCGCCGCCCGGGGCAAGCCCGCGCAACGGCTGAAGGGCCTGACGCAGCGCGAGACGGAGGTCCTCACCCTGGTGGCCCGCGGCCGCTCGAACACCGAGATCGCCGAGACGCTGGTACTGGCCGAGCAGACGGTGAAGACGCACGTCAGCCGTGTCCTCACCAAGCTCGGTCTGCGCGACCGCGCCCAGGCGGTGGTCTTCGCCTACGAATCGGGCCTGGTGGCCCCGGGGGAGTAGTCCGTGTGCGCTGCCGCGGGGGCTCGCCTGGTGCACCCCCTACCGGGGTAGCACTTCCAGATCGGTTCCCGGGTACGACGCCCCGGACGTGCCCGCTGCAGCACTCTTCAGTCCGTCACGGAAGAAGTGCGTGCGACAGGGAGACGGGCATGGGGCTACGCAGGAGCAAGCGGCGGCAGAAGGCGGCGGAGGGCCGACTGGAGGCGGCCGAGGCGTCGGTGGCGGACGGCCGGTCGGAGACAGCGGCCGGTACGCCCGGCCTCGCCGTCGAACTGCGGGGCGTCCGGCGGCAGTACGGCCGGGGGGCGGGCACCGTGCACGCCCTCGCCGGTGTCGACCTCGCCCTGCCGCGCGGCACGTTCACCGCCGTCATGGGGCCGTCCGGGTCCGGCAAGTCCACCTTCCTACAGTGCGCCGCCGGGCTCGACCGGCCGACGGCGGGCTCCGTACGTCTCGGCGGCACGGAGATCACCGGCATGAGCGAAAACGAGCTCACCGAGCTGCGCCGCAGCCGCCTCGGCTTCGTCTTCCAGGCGTTCAACCTGCTGCCGTCGCTCACCGCGGAGCAGAACGTGCTGCTCCCGATGCGCCTGGCCGGGCAGCGCCAGGACCGGCGCCGGGCCGCCGAGGCGCTCGCCCGGGTCGGGCTCGCCGACAAGGCGCGGCGCCGGCCCGGTGAACTCTCCGGCGGCCAGCAGCAGCGCGTGGCCGTCGCCCGCGCCCTGGTCGGCGAACCCGACGTGATCTTCGCGGACGAGCCCACCGGCGCCCTCGACACCGGCACCGCCGCCGAGGTCCTCGGCCTCCTGCGCGACGCGGTGGACACCCTCGGCGCCACGGTCGTCATGGTCACCCACGACCCGGCCGCGGCCGCCTGGTCCGACCAGGTGCTGTTCCTCGCCGACGGTGCCTTCGCCGACCGTCTCGAACGCGGTTCGGCGGAGCAGATCGCGGCCCGGATGACCGAGCTCACCTCCCGCGTCTCCGGCGTCTCCGGCGGCTCCCGTGTCCCCAGTGACTTCCGAGTGGACGTGACCGTATGAAGCGCCCCAACGGACTCGCCCGTGAGGCCGTCCGCTTCAAGCCCGCGTCGTTCGCGGGTACCTTCCTCGCCCTGCTGATGTCCGCGCTGATCGTCTCCACCTGCGGCATCCTGCTCGAGACTGGACTGCGCGCCTCGGTGCCGCCCCAACGCTATACGCACGCGGCGGTGGTGGCCGCGGCCGACCAGAACGAGTACGTCGTCACCGGCAGTGGCGAGGACGAGGAGAGGGAGGCGACCCCGCTGCCGGACACGGCACGGCTGGACGCCGGGCTGGCGGCGAAGGCCGCCGGGGTGCCGGGCGCGGCCTCCGCCGTCGCGGACTTCACCTTCCCGGTGCGCACGGCGCACGGGGGCTCCGGCGCGCGGGAGCTGCCGGTTCCCGGTGGTGTGCTCACCGCGCACGGATGGGGCTCGCACGCCTTCACCGGCACCGCGTTGACCAGCGGCTCGGCACCCCGCGCGAGTGGTGACGTGGTGCTCGCCGCCGGAACGGCCCGCGCGGCACACGCCGCCGTGGGCGACACCGTCGCGCTGGAGACCGCAGCCGGACGACAGGACTTCCGCGTCCGCGGCATCGCCGAGGTCGGCACGGCGGACGTCCCCCGCGGCGCCGCGGCCGAGGGTGGCGACGCCGCACCCGACCTGGTCTGGTTCGCCGACAGCAGGGCCGCCGCACTCGCCGGGCACCCCGGCAAGGCCGACGCCGTGGTCGTACTGGCGGAGCACGGCGCCGACACCGACGCCCTCGCCGACGCCGTCACGCACGCCCTGGCCGGCTCCGGCGCCCAGATCCACACCGGCGACGGCCGCGGTGCCGTCGAGGACCCCGGCCTCGGCTACGCCAAGGTGACACTGTTCGCGATCGGCGGCTCCTTCGGCGGCATCGCCGCCCTCGTGGCGGTCTTCACCGCCGCCGGCACCGTCGCCCTCTCGGTCGGTCAGCGGGCCCGTGAGTTCGCGCTGCTGCGCGCCATCGGAGCCACCCCGCGGCAGATCCGCCGCGCGGTCGCCTGCGAGGCGCTGCTGGTTGCCCCGCTCGCCGGCGTCGTGGGCTGCCTGCCCGGCATCGGGCTCGCGCACTGGTGGTTCGGGCAGCTCCAGGACCGGGGTGCCGTCCCGCACGCCGCCGAGCTGCACGTCTCGGTGCTCCCGATGCTCGCCGCCGTCGTCATGGGGCTGCTCACCGCGCTCGGCGCCGGCTGGACCGCCGGGCGCCGGCCCGCGAAGATCAAGCCGGGGCAGGCCCTGTCGGAGGCGTCGGTGGAGCGGCTGCGGCCCGGCGTGGTCCGTACCCTCCTCGGTGTCGTCGCCCTCGTCGGGGGCTCGATCCTCACCGGCGTGTCCGCGCAGTCCAGCGGGGACGACGCGGCCGGCGCCGCCCTCGGCGTCGTCATGTGCTTCATGCTGTCCGTCGGGCTGCTCGGCCCCCTGGTGGCCCGGCTGTGCGCGGGCCTGTTCGGTCTGCCGCTGCGGAAGGCGGGCCCCGCCGCCGGTCTCGCCGCCGCCAACTCCCGCGCCAACGCCCGCCGCATCGCCTCCGCGATCACCCCGATCGCGCTCGCCGTGGCCTTCTCCTCCACCCTCGTGTTCATGCACACCAGCGAGCAGCACGCCGCCGACAAGCAGCTGCGCGCGGGGGTCACCGCGGACCACGTGGTGACGGACCCGGCCGGCCTTCCGGTGGACGCGGCCGCCCGTGCCGCCCGCGTCCCGGGTGTGGACACGGCCGTCGGACTGCTGCACACGCAGGTGCTGGTGCCGACCGGGTCCGGCGAGTTCGCGTCACTGCTGGGCGCGTCGACGCAGGGCGTCTCCGCCTCCGGCGCAGACCTTGCGAAGGTCGAGGATCTCGACGTGCGCGACGGCAGCCTCGACCGGCTCGGCACCGGCCGCATCGCCGTCGACCGGACCCTCGCCGAGTCGGCCGACGCCGGTGTCGGCGACCGGCTCCCGCTCTACCTCCCCGACGGCACGAAGGTCAGCCCGGAGATCGTCGCCGTCTACGGCCGCGGCCTGGGCCTGTCCACGCTCACCATGGACCGGGCGTCCCTGGAGGGGCACGTCACCTCGCCCTTCGACAGCACGCTGCTGGTGCGGGGCGGCTCGGAGAAGGCGCTCGCCGCCCTGGGCGAGGTCACCGACGTCTCCGGCTACGCCACCGAGCAGAGCCTCGACGCGAAACTGGGCGCCTGGATGAACAACACCATGGCCGGGGTCCTCGGCGGCTTCGCGGCCGTCGCCGCCGTCAACACCCTGGTGATGACGGTGCTCGACCGCCGCCGCGAACTGGGCACGCTGCGCCTGGTCGGCTCGACCCGGCGCCAGGTCATGGCGATGCTCCGCTGGGAGGGGCTGCTGGTGGCCGTGGTGGGCCTGGTCCTCGGCTCCGCCATCGCCGCGGCCACGCTGATTCCGATGATCAACGGGGTGACGGGGGACGCGCCGTACGTGCCCCCGTTGATGTTCGGCTCCCTCGTCGCCGCCACCGGCGGCCTGGCACTGCTCGCGGTCACGCTGCCGGGACGGGCGGCACTGCGCCGCTGGTCGTGACGGGAGGGTGCGGGGGTGCGGGGGTGCGGGGGTGCGGGGGTGCGGGGTGGGAACCGGTCGCACCGGTTCCCACCCCGCACCCCCGCTGCCGTTCAGAGCCCCGCGGCCTCGGCCACGTCCTTCTTCAGCGCCGCCAGCAGCGCCGCCGCGCGCTCCCGGGCCGCTCCCAGGCCGTCCCGTCCGGCGACGGGGACGACCACCTCCAGGTAGCACTTCAGCTTCGGCTCCGTGCCGCTCGGGCGGACGATCACCCGGGCGCCGTCCATCGTGTAGCGCAGCCCGTCCGTCGGCGGCAGCCGGTCCGTCCCCCGGGTCAGGTCCTCCGCCCCGGTCACGGCGAGCCCGGCCAGCCGTGCGGGCGGCCGCTCGCGCAGTCGCCGCATCGCGTCGCCGATGACGGACAGGTCCTCCACCCGCACCGACAACTGGTCCGTGGCGTGCAGACCGTGCTCGACGGCGAGATCGTCGAGGAGGTCGAGCAGCGTGCGTCCCTCGGACTTCAGCCCGGACGCCAGTTCCGTCAGCAGCAGGGCCGCCGTGATGCCGTCCTTGTCGCGCACCCCGTCCGGGTCGACGCAGTAACCGAGCGCCTCCTCGTAGCCGTACCGCAGGCCCTCGACGCGGGCGATCCACTTGAATCCGGTGAGGGTCTCCTCGTACCCCAGCCCCGCCGACCCGGCGATCCGGCCGAGGAGCGAGGAGGAGACGATCGACTCGGCGAACGTGCCGGTCGCCCCGCGCCGGACCAGGTGCGCGGCGAGCAGCGCGCCGACCTCGTCGCCGCGCAGCATGCGCCATTCGCCGCCGTCCTTCACGGCGGCGGCGCACCGGTCGGCGTCCGGGTCGTTGGCGACGACCAGGTCGGGGTCGGCCTCACGGGCGGTCGCGAACGCCAGGTCCATGGCGCCCGGCTCCTCCGGGTTGGGGAAGGCGACGGTCGGGAAGTCCGAGTCGGGTTCCGCCTGCTCGGCCACCAGCACGGGCGCGGGGAAGCCGGCCCGGGCGAACGCGGCCAGCAGCGTCTCCTTGCCGACGCCGTGCATCGCCGTGTAGACGGTGCGCGCGGTGCGCGGCGAGCCGGGGGCGAGGACGGCGTCCGTGCGGGCGAGATAGGCGTCGAGGACGGAGTCGTCGAGGACCTCCCAGCCGGAGTCCGGGCGGGGGACGTCGGCCAGGGCGGTGATCGCGTCGATCTCGGCGGCGATCTCCGCGTCGGCGGGCGGCACGATCTGCGAGCCGTCGCCCAGATACACCTTGTAGCCGTTGTCCCGGGGCGGGTTGTGGCTCGCGGTGACCTCCACGCCGGCGACCGCGCCGAGGTGCCGGATCGCGAAGGCGAGGACGGGGGTGGGCAGCGGGCGGGGCAGGACCGCCGCGCGCAGACCCGCGCCGGTCATCACGGCGGCGGTGTCGCGGGCGAAGTCGGCGGACTTGTGGCGGGCGTCGTAGCCGATGACGACGAGGCCGGCGGCCGGTGCGTCGCCGTGCGTGCCGCCGTGCGGGGTGCCGTTCTTCTTCAGGTACGCGGCGAGGCCCGCGGCGGCGCGGATGACGACGGCGCGGTTCATGCGGCGGGGACCGGCGCCGAGTTCGCCACGCAGGCCGGCGGTGCCGAACTCCAGGGTGCCGGAGAAGCGGTCGGTGAGTGCGGGGAGGTCGTGGGCGTCGAGGAGGGCGGCGAGTTCCTCGCGGGTGTCCGGATCGGGGTCCTCTGCGAGCCAGGCCTCGGCCCTGGCGAGGAGATCGTCGTCGTGCACGGGTCAGCCTCTCTCGTTGTCGTGCGGGGTGTGTGCGGGGTGCCGGGTGCGGTGGGGTTCCCGCCCCCGCCGCCCGTGCCCTTCCCGTCCCCGGGGGCTGCGCCCCGGACCCCCGCGGGCGCGTTGTCGGGCGGCGGCCGGTGGGAGTTCCCGCGCCGTTCCCCGTGTCTCTTACGGGCCGCGGCCCCTTGCGGGGTGTCCTGCAGCCCCTAGATGCGGTCCAACACCTTCGTCAGGAGTGCGCCCATGCGTGTGGCGCTGTCGCGGCCGGCCTGGAGGACCTCCTCGTGGTTGAGGGGTTCGCCGGTCATGCCGGCCGCCAGGTTGGTGACCAGGGAGATGCCCAGCACCTCCGCGCCCGCCTCGCGTGCGGCGATCGCCTCCAGCACCGTCGACATGCCGACCAGGTCCGCGCCGATCGTCCGGGCCATCCGGATCTCCGCCGGGGTCTCGTAGTGCGGCCCGGGGAACTGGGCGTAGACGCCCTCCTCCAGGCGGGGCTCGATCTCCTTGCACAGTGCGCGCAGCCGCGGCGAGTACAGGTCGGTGAGGTCGACGAAGTTCGCGCCCACGATCGGTGAGGTCGCGGTCAGGTTGATGTGGTCGCTGATCAGCACCGGCTGCCCGGGACGCATCGTCTCGCGCAGACCCCCGCAGCCGTTGGTCAGGACGACCGTCTTCGCGCCGGCGGCGACGGCCGTGCGCACGCCGTGGGCGACCGAGGCGACCCCGTGACCCTCGTAGTAGTGGGTGCGGCCGAGGAACACCAGGGCGCGCTTGCCGCCGACGCGGTACGAGCGCAGCCGCCCGCCGTGGCCCTCGACGGCCGGCGGGGCGAACCCGGGCAGGTCGGTGACCAGCAGTTCGGCGTCGGGCTCGCCGAGGGCGTCGACGGCGGGTGCCCAGCCGGAGCCCATCACGAGGGCGACGTCGTGGGTCTCGGCGCCCGTCAGCTCGCGCAGCCGTGCGCCGGCGGTGTCGGCGGCGGCGTACGGGTCGCCCTGGCGGTCGTCCGGAAGAAGAGAAGCGTTCACGCGCAAGAGAGTAGCCGCTTACCGCCTACGCGCGTAGATGACGGAGGTCACGGGAGTGCGATCGTTGTCGTGTCGTTTCCGACGGGCCACTTCGGGCGGCGGGCGGCCCTCAGGGTCTTTCGTTTGGATCAGGCCGGCTGGGAGGCGCGGTGCGTCTTCGACCGACCCGTGCCGGACCCCGCGACGCCGGAATGATCCGAACGAGAGACCCTAGGCCGACGGCCAGTTGAGCAGGGCGGTCTCGGCGACCTGCCGGAGCTCCTCGCGGGTGGCCCCGCTCGCCGCCTGGACGGCGATGCCGTTGCCGACGGTCATGACGTAGCGGGCGAGCGCGGCGGGGTCGGCGTCCGGGGGCAGGTCGCCCTCGTCGACGGCCCGGTGGAACCGGTCGCGCAGGCGTGCGGTGCCCTCGTTGCGCCAGTCGGCGAGGGCCTCCCGGACGGGCTGTCCGGCGCTGCCGGCGGCGAGCGAGGCCTGGACGCCGAGGCATCCGGTGGGGCAGCCGGGCAGGGTGGTGGCGCGGACGGCGCCGTCGAGGAAGGCGGTGACCACCCGGCGGGCGGTCGGTTCCGTCAGGGCCCGGCCCACGTAGGAGGCGGGACCCTCGCCGTAGCGCTCCAGGGCCTTGCGGAACAGGGCCTCCTTGTTGCCGAAGGCCGCGTACATGCTGGTGCGGGTGATGCCCATGGCGGCGGTGAGGTCGGTGAGGCCGGCGCCCTCGTAACCCTGCTCCCAGAAGACCCGCATGGCGCGTTCGAGCGCCTCGTCGGCGTCGAAGCCCCTCGGCCGGCCGATCGGTGCCTTCTGTCGCGCCACCGGCTGCTCCCGTTTCTCCATGAGGCCCACCCTACTCCTTCTGTACCGATCGGTTTGGAGGTGCTACGGTCGTCGACGTCGCTCATTCAGTACCGATCGGTACTGAAAAATATCCTGTTGGGAAGGTCATTGACATGGGGCAGCTCGAGGGCAGGACGGCCGTGGTCACCGGCGGCGGTACGGGGATCGGCCTGGCCAGCGCCGTACGGCTGGCGGCTGAGGGGGCGCATGTGTTCGTCACCGGGCGGCGCAAGACCGAACTGGACGCCGCCGTCGAGGCCATCGGCCCGGACCGGGCCACCGCCGTGCCGGGGGACATCGCGAACCCGGCCGACCTGGACCGGCTCTACGACGCCGTCCGGGCCCGGGGACGGGGGCTGGACATCGTCTTCGCCAACGCGGCGACCGCCTCGCTCGTGACCCTGGAGCAGGTCACCGACGAGGAATACGATCGCACCTTCGACGTGAACGTGCGCGGCACGCTGTACACCGTGCAGAAGGCGGTGCCGCTGCTCAACGACGGCGCCTCGGTCATCCTCAACGCGTCCACCGCCGCGGACAACGGCCAGGACACGTTCACGCTGTACGCGGCGTCCAAGGCGGCGGTGCGGTCGTTCGCGCGGACGTGGGCGAACACGCTCAAGGACCGCGGGATCCGGGTGAACGCGATCTCGCCCGGGCCGATCGACACGCCCGCGATCACGGGGCTGGTCGGGGAGGAGCGGGCGGAGGAGACGAAGGCGCACCTCGCGACGACGGCGGCGATCGGGCGGATGGGGCGGCCGGAGGAGGTCGCGTCGCTGGTGGCGTTCCTCGCGTCCGACGAGAGCAGCTTCTTCCTCGGCGCGAACGTGTACGTCGACGGCGGCGAGAACCAGATCTGACGGGGTGGGTGCGGTGCCGGCCCGCCGGTGGTGGCCGGCCGCCACCGGCGGGTGGCCCGGGGCCGGCCGTCAGCAGGGGCGCTTGCGCAGCTCCATGACGTAGTCGTGCGGGGCGCCCGCCGACTCCGCCGCGTCGGCCACCTCGCCCAGATAGCGGGCGGACGGCAGCCCGCCCTCGTACGCGTTGAGGACGTACGCCCAGGCGGACTCCTCGCCGTCCAGCGTGTGCACCCGCACCTTCACGCGGCGGTATATGTCCATGCCGACACCCTCCCAGCGGTCCAGGGAGTCCTCGTCCATGGGGGTGATGTCGTACAGCGCGACGAACACCTGGGAGCCGGGCGCCTCCACGATCGTCGCCAGCGCGCCCTCCCAGCTCATCTGCTCGCCCCCGAATGTGAGCCGCCAGTCGTTCAGCCAGCCCGTGGCGCGCAGCGGCGAGTGCGGGGCGCGGCGGGTCATGAGCCGCGCGTCGAGGTTGCCGGCGTACGCGGCGTAGAGCGACATGAGCGCAGCGTACGGCAGTTCCGCACGGGTCACCCGGGCGGCGCCGCGGGGGCGGCGCCCGCCGCGGGCGCCCCCTCGCCGCCCCGCCGTCGGCCCCGGCGGGAAGCATGTTGAAGCGTGCGGGACAATGGGATACGTGACTCGGATCGTGATCATTGGCGGCGGACCCGGCGGATACGAAGCGGCGCTGGTGGCCGCGCAGCTCGGCGCGGAGGTGACCGTCGTCGACTGCGACGGCCTGGGCGGCGCGTCGGTACTGACCGACTGCGTGCCGTCCAAGACCCTCATCGCGACCGCGGAGGTGATGACCACGTTCGACTCCTCCTACGAGGAGCTCGGCATCATCGTCGCCGACGACACCCCGCCGCTGGAGCAGGCGGCCCGGGTGGTCGGGGTCGACCTGGGCAAGGTCAACCGCCGGGTCAAGCGGCTCGCGCTGGCCCAGTCGCACGACATCACCGCCTCCGTGACGCGCGCCGGTGCCCGTGTCGTGCGCGGGCGCGGCCGGCTGGAGGGCATGCAGGCCGTCGACGGCTCGCGCACGGTCGTCGTACGGGCCGCCGACGGCAGCGAGGAGCGGCTCACCGCCGACGCCGTGCTCATCGCCACCGGCGGTCACCCGCGCGAGCTGCCCGACGCGCAGCCCGACGGCGAGCGCATCCTGAACTGGACCCAGGTCTACGACCTCGACGAGCTGCCCGAGGAGCTCATCGTGGTCGGCTCCGGTGTCACCGGCGCCGAGTTCGCGGGCGCCTACCAGGCGCTCGGCTCCAAGGTCACCCTCGTCTCCTCGCGCGACCGGGTACTGCCCGGCGAGGACCCGGACGCCGCCGCCGTCCTGGAGGACGTCTTCCGCCGCCGCGGCATGAACGTCATGGCCCGCTCCCGCGCCGAGTCCGCCAAGCGGGTCGGCGGCCGGGTCGAGGTCACCCTCGCGGACGGCCGGGTCATCACCGGCTCGCACTGCCTGATGGCCGTCGGCGCCGTTCCGAACAGCGCGGGCATGGGTCTGGAGGAGGCCGGCGTCCAGCTCCGCGAGTCCGGGCACATCCGCACCGACCGGGTCTCCCGTACGACGGCGCCGGGCGTGTACGCGGCCGGCGACGTCACCGGCGTCTTCGCGCTCGCCTCCGTGGCGGCCATGCAGGGCCGCATCGCGATGTACCACTTCCTCGGCGACGCGGTCGCCCCCCTCGACCTGAAGACCGTCTCCTCCAACGTCTTCACCGACCCCGAGATCGCCACCGTCGGCTACTCGCAGGCCGACGTCGACGCCGGAAGGATCGACGCCCGCGTCGTCAAGCTGCCGCTGCTGCGCAACCCGCGCGCCAAGATGCAGGGCATCCGGGACGGCTTCGTCAAGATCCTCTGCCGTCCGGGCACCGAGATCGTGGTCGGCGGTGTCGTGGTGGCCCCGCGCGCCTCGGAACTCATCCACCCCATCTCGATCGCGGTCGACAACAACCTGACGGTCGAACAGATCGCGAACGCGTTCACCGTGTACCCGTCCCTGTCGGGATCGATCGCCGAGGTCGCCCGTCAGCTCCACACCCGCAAGGCGACGGGCGGCGCCTGAGCGACGGCCGGCCAACGGCCCCTCGGCGCACGACGGTTCGGCGCGGTCACGGGGAGTCGCCGGACGGACGGACGGGGGGTGCGACGAGTGGGGAGTGCGTATACCACTTGTGACCAACCTGTGCGAACAACTTCTGTTATTCGGCGCATACTGCTGAAAGCAGGCGGTCCTTGGGGTTACTGTCAGTTTCGTGTTCGCTGCAGAACGTCGCCAATTGATCCTCGAAATGGTGCGCGCGAACGGGGCCGTGTCGCTCCGTGAGCTCGCCCGCGTCGTCCAGACCTCCGAAGTGACCGTACGGCGGGACGTGCGCGCACTGGAGGCAGAAGGACTCCTCGACCGCCGGCACGGCGGTGCGGTACTGCCGGGCGGGTTCACGCGGGAGTCCGGCTTTCCGCAGAAATCACATCTCGCGACCGCCGAGAAGACGGCCATCGCCGATCTCGCCGCGAGCCTCGTCGAAGAGGGCGAGGCGATCGTGGTCGGTGCGGGCACCACCACGCAGGAACTGGCCCGCCGGCTCGCCCGGGTGCCGGGGCTGACGGTCGTCACCAACTCGTTGCTGGTGGCGCAGGCCCTCGCCCACGCCAACCGGGTGGAGGTCGTGATGACCGGCGGCACCCTGCGCGGCTCCAACTACGCGCTGGTCGGGTCGGGGGCGGAACAGTCCCTCCAGGGGCTGCGGGTCTCCCGGGCGTTCCTCTCCGGCGCCGGACTCACCGCCGAACGGGGGCTCTCCACGTCCAACATGCTCTCCGCGTCGGTCGACCGGGCGCTGGTGCAGGCGGCGGCGGAGGTCGTGGTCCTCGCGGACCACACGAAGCTCGGGACGGACACGATGTTCCAGACCGTGCCGACGGATCTCATCACCCGACTCGTCACCGACGAGCCGCCCGCGCACGACGACCGTGCGGGCGGGGAACTGCAGGCGCTGGCCGACCAGGGCGTGCAGATCGCGCTGGCCGGGGCGGGGGGCGGTGAGACGGGACCCGGCGGCCGGCAGGCGCGTCGGGACGTCGGGCTGCCGGGACCCCGACGGCAGGGGCCGTCGGGGCCGCAACTGCGCAGCGCCCCTGTCCTGGGCGAGTCCCCGGGCGGCGACCGCCCGGCCAGAGTGGCCGACCTCCGCCGCCGGTAGCCTGCGGCTCGCCTCTCGGGGGGTGGGGCTCGCGGTTCGGTGCGGGGTGGTGGGTGGCTGCTCGCGCGGTTCCCCGCGCCCCTGGGGGGCCGGAGGCGCGAGCCACGGAGGGGGGAGGGGACGGACAGGGGCGGCGGGAGCGAGAAACGCCCCGGCCGTCCCTACCGCCGCTGCCCGCCCCCGGAGGGAACCGTCAGTCCTTGATCTCGCAGATCGGCGCGCCGGACGTCACGCTCGCGCCGACCTCCGCCGCGAGCCCCTTCACCGTCCCCGCCCGGTGCGCGTTGAGCGGCTGCTCCATCTTCATGGCCTCGAGGACGACGATGAGGTCGCCTTCCTTGACCTCCTGGCCCTCCTCGACCGCGACCTTGACGATCGTCCCCTGCATGGGAGAGGCCAGCGTGTCGCCGGAGGCGACGGGGCCCGACTTCTTCGCGGCCCGCCGCTTCGGCTTGGCGCCCGCCGCCAGCCCCGTACGGGCGAGCGTCATCCCCAGCGACGCCGGCAGCGACACCTCGAGGCGCTTGCCGCCGACCTCGACGACGACCGTCTCGCGGCCCGTCTCCTCGTCACCGTCGGCCTCCGCGGCCGCGGAGAACGGCTTGATCTCGTTGACGAACTCCGTCTCGATCCACCGGGTGTGCACGGTGAACGGGTCGGCGGAGCCGGTCAGCTCGGGGGCGAAGGCCGGGTCGCGGACCACCGCGCGGTGGAACGGGATCGCGGTCGCCATGCCCTCCACCTGGAACTCGTCCAGCGCACGGGCGGCCCGCTGCAGCGCCTCCGCCCGCGTGCGGCCGGTGACGATCAGCTTGGCCAGCAGCGAGTCCCACGCCGGGCCGATGACCGACCCGGTCTCGACGCCCGCGTCGAGGCGGACACCGGGTCCCGACGGCGCCTCGAAGCGCGTGACCGTGCCGGGCGCGGGCAGGAAGCCCCGGCCCGGGTCCTCACCGTTGATGCGGAACTCGAAGGAGTGACCGCGCAGCGGCGGGTCGTCGTAGCCGAGCTTCTCGCCGTCGGCGATGCGGAACATCTCGCGCACGAGGTCGATCCCGGAGACCTCCTCGGTGACCGGGTGCTCGACCTGGAGCCGCGTGTTGACCTCCAGGAAGGAGATCGTGCCGTCCGCCCCGACGAGGAACTCCACCGTGCCCGCGCCGACGTACCCGGCCTCCTTCAGGATCGCCTTGGAGGAGGAGTAGAGCTGGGCGAGCTGGTCGTCGGAGAGGAACGGCGCCGGGGCCTCCTCGACGAGCTTCTGGTGCCGGCGCTGCAGCGAGCAGTCACGCGTGGAGACGACGACCACGTTGCCGTGGGAGTCGGCCAGGCACTGCGTCTCCACGTGCCGGGGCTTGTCCAGGTAACGCTCGACGAAGCACTCGCCCCGCCCGAACGCGGCCACGGCCTCGCGCACCGCCGAGTCGTACAGCTCGGGCACCTCTTCGAGGGTGCGGGCCACCTTCAGACCGCGCCCGCCACCGCCGAACGCGGCCTTGATCGCGATGGGCAGGCCGTGCTCCTTCGCGAAGGCCACGACCTCCTCCGCGCCGGACACCGGGTCCGGGGTGCCGGCCACCAGCGGCGCGCCGGCGCGCTGCGCGATGTGCCGGGCGGCCACCTTGTCGCCGAGGTCGCGGATGGCGTGCGGGGGCGGGCCGATCCAGATCAGGCCCGCGTCCAGGACCGCCTGCGCGAACTCCGCGTTCTCGGAGAGGAAGCCGTAGCCGGGATGGACGGCGTCCGCGCCGGAGTCGGCGGCGGCCTGGAGCACCTTGGAGATGTCCAGGTAGCTGGTGGCCGGGGTGTCCCCGCCCAGGGCGAACGCCTCGTCCGCGACCCGCACGTGCACCGCGTCCCGGTCCGGTTCCGCGTACACGGCCACGCTCGCGATGCCGGCGTCGCGGCAGGCCCGGGCGACACGGACCGCGATTTCGCCACGGTTGGCGATCAACACCTTGCGCACGTTGGCTCCCTCTCCTTGAAACAAGCCGAGTTTAGGGACTGCCGACACGACGTTTCGACCCGTGCCCAATGGTGAGCTTCCCCACACGGAGCGTGAGTCGGGGCTCACTCGAGCGGCGAAACCCCTTGTCGCACCGGAGTACGCGGGGGCCCTCCCGGAAACCCTAACCCTCCGGTGCGGTCGAGGTCTCTGTGCGGCCGTGCTGCGGGCGGTCGTGTTTCTTTGTGGAGTCCCTACTAATGGCCCAATGATTCTTTGCCGTCGCCGCACCCCTTGTCCTCGCCTTTACCCGTGAGTAGCGTTCCCGTTGCTCCGTACGTACTCGGGGTAACGCGCGGGAAGGCGGGGGTGGGGCGGGATGCTGCGAAGACCGGTGGCCCTGGTGGCGGCGGTCGTGCTCTTCTGCGAGGCGGTGGGCATCGCGGTGCTCAACTGGTCCCTGGGCACGCTCGTCGACCGCCAGCACATGTCCCTTGCCGGGCTCGACCCGAAGGACATGTCGGCGTCCTCGAAGATCGGCGGCCTGGTCTTCGGCCTCTACTTCGTGCTCTGCGGCATCGCCGCGCTGGCGGTCTGCCTGCGCAACCGGCCGTCCGCCGGACTCGGGCGGGTGCTGCTGATCAGCGCGGCGGTGGTGCACGCGGTGCTGGGGGCGTTCGCCGTGGGGCTGATCGGCTGGCGGGCGTTCGCCTACATGATGGTCGTACTGGCGCTGATCGTGCTCACGCTGATGACGTACGACCGCGAGGACGGGACGCGGGGTGCCGATCCGGTACCTTCGGACGCTCCGGAGTCCCCGGCCGCCCCGGAGTTCCCGGATTCTCCGGCCGCCCCGGACTCCCCGGCGGACGCGCCGCCCGCCGGGAACGGGTCCGTCAGTGCGCGGGGCGCGCCCACAACTCCGTGATGCCGACGCCGAGTTCCGCCAGCAGGCGGCGGACCAGCGGCAGGCTGAGACCGATGACGTTGCCGTGGTCGCCGTCGATGCCGTCGATGAACGGCGCCGAGCGGCCGTCCAGCGTGAACGCGCCCGCGACGTGGAGCGGCTCCCCGGAGGCGACGTAGGCAGCGATCTCGTCGTCCGTGGGCTCCCCGAAGCGGACCACGGTGGACGCGATCGCCGAGACGTGACGGCCGGTCTCCGTGTCCCACACGCAGTGACCCGTCTGCAGCGTGCCGGTCCGGCCGCGCATCGCCTTCCAGCGGGCCGTGGCCTCCTCGGCGTCTGCGGGCTTGCCGAGCGCCTCGCCGTCCAGGTCCAGCACCGAGTCGCAGCCGATCACCAGGGCGCCGCGTACGTCCGGCCGGGCGGCCACGACGGACGCCTTCGCCTCGGCGAGGGCGAGGGCCAGTTCGGCGGGGGTCGGGGCGTCGAAGGGGTCCTCGTCCACTCCGCTGACGACGACCTCGGGAGCGAGCCCCGCCTGGCGCAGCAGGCCGAGGCGGGCGGGGGACTGGGAGGCGAGCACGAGCCTTCGGGGCGACGACTGATCGGTCATGCGGTCAGCGTATTGCCTGGTACGGCCTGCCGGCGGGTGGGGGCTCGCGGTCTCACATGATGCCCAGGACGAGCATCGACACGACCATGGCCAGCGCCATCAGGATGCCGAGGCGGCGCAGCATGTCCTGCGTGTCGCGCAGTTCCTCGGGCGGCTCGTCGTCGGGGTCGGACCACAACATGCCCTCGAGCTTGCGACCGGCCGGTCGGTCCGCGCCTGAGTACGGGTACTCAACTTCCCGGGCGGCCACCGCCACCGCGCGGAGCCGGGCCGCCGGCCCGGCTCCGGGGCATGCCGCCGGCCCGGCCCCGGGAGGCGGCCCGTCAGCCCGGCCAGTACGTGCGGCTCCAGGCCGCCGGGCCCGGCTGCGGCAGCCGGTGGGCGGCGATGCGGGAGGGGTCGGACCAGGAAGGACGGGCGGGGCGCGGGGCCGGCTCGTCCGGCGCCGCGGCCGTGGCCGCCGCGGCGCGGGCACGGACCACCGCGAGGGCGGCGGCGAGTTCCTCCGGGGTCGGGTTGCCCCGTACGACCTTGATCGTCACAGCGGCTCCTTCCAGGGGCTGCACGGGCTACAGGGGAATGTTGCCGTGCTTCTTCGGGGGCAGGGACTCGCGTTTGGTCCGCAGCTGCCGCAGGCCGCGGACGAGGTGGGCGCGGGTGTCGGACGGCATGATCACGGCGTCGACGTAGCCGCGTTCGGCGGCGACGTAGGGGTTGAGGAGGGTGTCCTCGTACTCCTGGAGCAGCCGGGCCCGGGTCGCCTCGGCGTCGTCCGCGGCGGCGATCGTGCGGCGGTGCAGGATGTTGACGGCGCCCTGGGCGCCCATGACGGCGATCTGCGCGGTCGGCCAGGCCAGGTTGAGGTCGGCGCCGAGGTGCTTGGAGCCCATGACGTCGTAGGCGCCGCCGAAGGCCTTGCGGGTGATGACCGTGATGAGGGGGACGGTCGCCTCGGCGTAGGCGAAGATCAGCTTGGCGCCGCGGCGGATGATGCCGTCGTGCTCCTGGTCGACACCGGGCAGGAAGCCGGGGACGTCGACGAAGGTCAGCACGGGGATGTTGAAGGCGTCGCAGGTGCGCACGAAGCGGGCCGCCTTCTCGGAGGCCCTGATGTCCAGGCAACCCGCGTACTGCATCGGCTGGTTGGCGACGATGCCGACGGGCCGGCCCTCGACGCGGCCGTAGCCGGTGACGATGTTCGGCGCGTACAGCGGCTGCGTCTCGAAGAACTCCGCGTCGTCCAGGACGTGTTCGATCACCGTGTGGATGTCGTACGGCTGGTTCGCGGAGTCCGGGACGAGGGTGTCGAGTTCGCGGTCCTCGTCGGTGACCGCGAGGTCCGCCTCCTCGGGGAAGGCGGGCGGCTCGGAAAGGTTGTTGGAGGGCAGGTAGGACAGGAGCTGCTTGACGTACTCGATCGCGTCCTTCTCGTCGCCCGCCATGTGGTGGGCCACGCCGGAGGCCGTGTTGTGGGTGCGGGCGCCGCCGAGCTCCTCGAAGCCGACGTCCTCGCCGGTGACGGTCTTGATGACGTCCGGGCCGGTGATGAACATGTGCGAGGTCTGGTCGACCATGACCGTGAAGTCGGTGATCGCGGGGGAGTAGACCGCGCCGCCCGCGCAGGGTCCGACGACCAGGCTGATCTGCGGGATCACGCCGGAGGCGTGGGTGTTGCGGCGGAAGATCTCCCCGTACGCGCCGAGCGAGGCCACGCCCTCCTGGATACGGGCGCCGCCGGAGTCGTTGATGCCGATCACCGGGCAGCCGGTCTTGAGCGCGAAGTCCATCACCTTGACGATCTTCTGCCCGTAGACCTCGCCGAGCGCGCCGCCGAAGACCGTGAAGTCCTGGGAGAAGACGGCGACCGGACGGCCGTCCACGGTGCCGTAGCCGGTGACCACGCCGTCGCCGTAGGGGCGGTTGGCCGCGAGCCCGAAGTCGGTCGAGCGGTGCCGGGCGAACTCGTCCAGCTCGACGAACGAGCCCTCGTCCAGGAGCAGTTCGATCCGCTCACGGGCCGTCAGCTTGCCCTTGGCGTGCTGCTTCTCCACGGCGCGTGCCGAACCGGCGTGCGTGGCTTCCTCGATACGGCGCTGCAGATCCGCGAGCTTGCCCGCGGTGGTGTGGATGTCGATCTCTTCGCGCGCCTGGCGCTCTTCCGGCTCGGACATCGGGGATGCGGCTCCCTGCCTGCTCAAGTGGGGACGTGAGGGATGCGATGTGCTCGGAGGCTTGCGGTTCTCGGGTGATCGGGAAGGCCCGGCGGGGACCGGGGAGACTCGGTCGGGGATTCATACGAGGGGGGACGCTCAGAAGAAGGGTCGGCTACTCATCCGTAGCGTAGTGGTGCGCCTACCGATCGGCAGTGCGGCGTTGGCCACACCGGGCGCGTTCCGGGGCGTGTTTCGGAAGTCCCGTCTGTTCGGCGGTGTCCGTCACGCACGCTCCCGGTGTTGTCGGGATCGCCCCGTTGCATCCGGTGTCGGGGCGGCCCTCCGCCTTGCGGTCGCACGCACCGGACGCCGCCGGACCCGCCCTCCGGGCGGACGGCGCTCCGTTCGGAACACGCCCTAGGCTGACCCGTATGACGCCGCGAGACGCCTCTGAGCCGCCGCCCAGCCGCTGGTCCGACCTGGACCGGCCGCCGCTGAACGCCGGTGCGCTGCGCCGGGCGCTGGTGCGGCCGGGGAGCCTGTGGTCGGCGGTGGAGGTGGCTCAGCACACCGGGTCCACCAACAGCGACCTCGTCGACCGTGCGGTGAAGGGCACGGCGGCCGAGGGCGCGGTGCTGGTCGCCGAGGAGCAGAGCGCGGGACGCGGCCGCCTCGACCGCAGGTGGACGGCCCCCGCCCGCTCCGGTCTCTTCTTCTCCGTCCTGCTCGACCCGGCCGAGGTCCCGCTCGCCCGCTGGGGCTGGCTGCCGCTGCTCACCGGTGTCGCGGTGGCCACCGGGCTGTCCCGCGCCGCGGGCGTCGACACCGCCCTGAAGTGGCCCAACGACCTGCTGGTCACCGTCGGCGGTGCCGAGCGCAAGACCGGCGGCATCCTCGCCGAGCGGGCCGGGGACCGGGGCGTCGTCGTCGGCATCGGCGTCAACGTGAGCCTGCGCGCGGACGAGCTGCCCGTGCCCACCGCCGGGTCGCTGGTCCTCGCGGGCGCCTCCGGCACGGACCGGGACCCGCTGCTGCGGGCGGTGCTGCGCTCCCTGGAGCAGTGGTACGGCCGCTGGCGGGAGGCGGGCGGGGACGCCGCGGCGAGCGGTCTCCAGGAGACGTACGCCGCCGGATGCGCCACGCTGGGCCGTACCGTGCGGGCCGACCTGCCGGGCGACCGGTCGGTCACCGGAGAGGCGGTGGCGGTCGACGGGGACGGACGGTTGGTGATCGCCACGGAGGAAGGGGTACAGGAGCCGGTGGGCGCGGGCGACGTGATCCACCTGCGGCCCGCCGGGGCGTGACCGTCGACGACCGGCCGTCTCCGTCGGGGAGTGAGCTACCGCACACCTGCCGTAGAGTTGAGCGCGGTCGATACCTGACCGCGACAGATCGGAAGGGCAGCAGGCGTGACCGTCGACGATTCGGGCTCGGGTACGGGCGCACATCCCGCCCCCGACGGTGAACCGGCGCGGGACGACGAGGCCGGCCCCGGCGAAGCCGGTTCCGACGAGCCCGGTCCCGACCGGCCGGATGCCGACCGGCCGGATGCCGACCGGCCGGATGCCGAGCGGCCGGGTGCCGACCGGCCGATCTCCGTCGACGCCGAGCCCCCGGAGGGCGGCGGTCCGGAGGAGGCCGGTGCGGAGGAGGATCCGCTCGCGCTCCGGCTGGAGGGCCTGATCCTCGGCGCCGAGCGCCGGTACACCCCCTTCCAGGCGGCCCGCAGCGCGGGCGTCTCCATGGAACTGGCCTCCCGCTTCTGGCGGGCCATGGGCTTCGCCGACATCGGCCAGGCCAAGGCGCTCACCGAGGCCGACGTGCTGGCCCTGCGGCGGCTCGCCGGCCTCGTCGAGGCGGGGCTGCTCAGCGAGGCGATGGCGGTGCAGGTCGCCCGGTCCACCGGCCAGACCACCGCCCGGCTGGCCGAATGGCAGATCGACTCCTTCCTGGAGGACCTCACCGAGCCGCCCGAGCCGGGCATGACCCGCACCGAGGTGACGTACCCGCTGGTGGAGCTGCTCCTGCCGGAGCTGGAGGAGTTCCTCGTCTACGTCTGGCGGCGCCAGCTCGCGGCCGCCACCGGGCGGGTCATCCAGGCCACGGACGACGAGGAGATGGTCGACCGCCGCCTCGCCGTCGGCTTCGCCGACCTCGTCGGCTTCACGCGGCTGACCCGTCGCATGGAGGAGGAGGAGCTCGGTGAACTGGTCGAGGCCTTCGAGACGACGGCCGCCGACCTCGTCGCCGCGAACGGCGGCCGGCTCATCAAGACCCTCGGCGACGAGGTCCTCTACGCGGCCGACGACGCCGGTGTCGCCGCCGAGACCGCCCTGCGGCTCATCGAGACCATGGCGAACGACGAGACCATGCCGGAGCTGCGCGTCGGCATAGCCTTCGGCACGGTCACCACCCGAATGGGCGATGTCTTCGGCACGACGGTGAACCTCGCGAGCCGCCTGACGTCGATAGCCCCCAAGGACGCCGTCCTGGTGGACCAGGCGTTCGCCGAGGAACTCATCCGCTCCGGCGAGGCCCCCGCCTCGGAGGCGGAGGCCGCCGAAGCCGCCAGGACGGCGGAGAAGGAGGGCGTGGACCCCCCCGCCTACCGGTTCGCCCTCCAGCCCATGTGGCAACGCCCGGTCCGCGGTCTGGGCGTGGTCGAACCCTGGCTCCTCACCCGCAGGACCACCGAGGACGCGTGAGCGGCGGCGGCCCTTCCCCCGCACCCCGCCTCCCTGCGATGATCGACCCCGACGGGAGTTAACCCACGTTAACCGGGAGGGCGGCATGGCCGACAAGGCGGAACACACGGACGACGGCCGGCGCTACGGCGACCACGTCGTCGTCAGGCGCCACACCCACGTCGCGGAACTCGTACTCGACCGGCCCAGGGCCATGAACGCCGTCTCCACGGACATGGCCCGCTCTCTCGCCGCCGCCTGCGCCGCCCTGGCCGCGGACCGCACCGTACGGGCGGTCGTCCTCACCTCCTCCCACGAGCGTGCCTTCTGCGTCGGCGCCGACCTTAAGGAGCGCAACTCCCTCACCGACGCCGACCTCCTCGCCCAGCGCCCCCTCGCCCGCGCCGCGTACACCGGCGTCCTGGACCTGCCGATGCCGACGATCGCCGCGGTGCACGGCTACGCGCTCGGCGGCGGCTTCGAACTCGCCCTCGCCTGCGACGTGATCGTCGCCGACCGCACGGCGGTGGTGGGCCTGCCGGAGGTGTCCGTGGGCGTCGTCCCGGGCGGCGGCGGCACGCAACTGCTGCCCCGCCGGGTGGGCGCGGCCCGCGCGGCGGAGCTGATCTTCTCGGCCCGCCGGGTGGAGGCCGCCGAGGCCCGGGAGCTCGGCCTGGTGGACGAGCTGGTGGAAGCGGGCGGTGACCGCGAGGCCGCGCTCGCGATGGGTGCGCGGTTCGCCGCGAACTCACCGGTCGGCCTGCGGGCGGCCAAGCGGGCGCTGCGGGTCGGCTGGGGGCTGGAGTTCCGGGCCGGCCTGGAGGTGGAGGACGCGGCCTGGCGCACGGTCGCGTTCTCGCCGGACCGTGCGGAGGGGGTGGCGGCGTTCAACGAGCGCAGGGCGCCACGCTGGGCGGACTGACGCCCGCTCGCCCCATTCACCCTCACCCCCGTTCGCCGTCCCCGATCTCCCCTTTCGCCGGGATCGTCCCTAACCTGGAGTGGTGGGTGAGGACAGACGGTTGCGGACCGTGGTCGCGCTGGCGCAGGGCATGGCCGCCGCGCCCGCCTCTCGTGACGCCTACCGCGCCGCCGCCCTCGGTGCCCGCGACGCGCTCGCCGGCAGCTTCGCCGCGCTCTCCGTCTGGGAGCGCGGCCGGGGCTGCCTGCGCGTTCTCGTGAACGTCGGCGCCCGCGCCGAGGACGAGGAGGAGTTCCCGGAGGACGAGACGTACCCCGTGCACGAGTTCCCGGAGATCACCGAGTTCCTGCACGAGCGCTGGGCCGGCGGCGTCGGCCCCAGCGCCTGGGTGGAGACCGCCGGCGGCCCGGAGGGCGCGTCGGCCGCCCGCGCCGGCTACTGCCACCAGCGCGTCGCCGCGCTCCGCCGGCGCGGCCGGGGCTGCTGCGTCGTCGCCCCGGTGGTGCTGCACGGCCGCGCCTGGGGCGAGCTGTACGTGGCGCGGCGGGTGGGCGCGGCGGTGTTCGACCGGGAGGACACCGACTTCGCGACGGTGCTGGCCTCCGTCGTCGCCGCCGGGATCGCGCAGACCGAGCGGCTGGAGGAGGCCCGCCGGCTGGCCTTCACGGACGCCCTCACCGGCCTCGCCAACCGCCGCGCCGTCGACATGCGGCTCGACGAGGCGCTGGACCGGCACCGCGCCGAGGGCGCCGTCGTGAGCCTCGTCGTGTGCGACCTCAACGGGCTGAAGCGGGTCAACGACACTCGCGGCCACGCGGTCGGCGACCGGCTGCTGGAACGTTTCGGTTCCGTCCTCTCCCTGTGCGGCGCGATGCTCCCGGGCACGCTCGCCGCGCGGCTCGGCGGCGACGAGTTCTGCCTGCTCGCGGTGGGGCCGCCCGGCGACGAGGTGGTCCGCGCGGCCGACGAGCTGTGCCGACGGGCGGCCGAGCTGGAACTGGGGGACGGGGTGGCGTGCGGGGTCGCCTCCACGGACGACCCGATCGGGCCGGTGCGCTCGGCGCGACGGCTGTTCCGTCTGGCCGACGCGGCGCAGTACCGGGCGAAGGCCCTCCGGGCGGGCAAGCCGGTGGTGGCAGGCCGCGAGGGCGCCGACGACCCGGTCGTCCGCCTGGCGGACGCACCCCCACCGGGCGCGGCCGAACGACGCGCGTTCCGCGGCCGCAGGGTCCCGTGACGCTGCGGGAGGCGCGATTCGAGGGGCGCGGGGAACTGTGCGATCTTCCAGGGGGTCCGGGGGGCGGAGCCCCCCGGGGTCGGCGCGGGAAGGGGCGGCGGGGGCGAGAAAACCCGCAACACCCACCACTTACCACCCTCCGCCGCCCTCGCCCCCGCCCTCACCCGCGCCCCCACCCGTGACAGCGCGGAATTCACTGCGTACGCTCCTGAATATGGATATGCACACCGTGGTGGTGGGGACCACCCACGTCACCGCCTCCGACGTGCTCGCCGTCGCCCGCGACGGCGCCCGCGTCGAGCTCTCCGACGCCGCCCGCGCGGCCCTCGCCGCCGCCCGCCGCACCGTCGAGGCGCTCGCCGCCAAGCCCGAGCCCGTCTACGGCGTCAGCACCGGCTTCGGCGCCCTCGCCACCCGGCACATCAGCGAGGACCTGCGCACCCAGCTCCAGCGCAACATCGTCCGCTCGCACGCCGCCGGCATGGGCCCCCACGTGGAGCGCGAGGTCGTCCGCGCGCTGATGTTCCTGCGGCTGAAGACCGTCTGCTCCGGGCACACCGGCGTCCGCCCCGAGGTCGCGCAGACCATGGCGGACCTGCTGAACGCCGGCATCACCCCGGTCGTCCACGAGTACGGCTCCCTCGGCTGCTCCGGCGACCTCGCGCCGCTCTCCCACTGCGCGCTCACCCTCATGGGGGAGGGCGAGGCGGAGGGCCCCGACGGCGTCGTGCGTCCCGCCGCCGAGCTCCTCGACGCGCACGGCATCGCCCCCGTCGAACTGCGCGAGAAGGAGGGGCTCGCCCTCCTCAACGGCACCGACGGCATGCTCGGCATGCTGCTCATGGCCCTCGCCGACCTCGACACCCTCTACAAGAGCGCCGACATCACCGCCGCCCTCAGCCTGGAGGCCCTGCTCGGCACCGACCGGGTGCTCGCCCCCGAGCTGCACGCCATCCGCCCGCACCCCGGGCAGGCCGCCAGCGCCGCCAACATGCTCGCCGTGCTGCGCGACTCCGAGCTCACCGGGCACCACCAGGACGACGCGCCCCGCGTGCAGGACGCGTACTCCGTGCGCTGCGCGCCCCAGGTCGCCGGTGCCGGCCGGGACACCCTCGCGCACGCCCGGCTGGTCGCCGAGCGCGAGCTGGCCGCCGCCGTGGACAACCCCGTGGTGCTGCCCGACGGACGGGTGGAGTCCAACGGGAACTTCCACGGCGCCCCGGTGGGGTACGTGCTGGACTTCCTCGCGATCGCCGTCGCCGACCTCGCCTCCATCGCCGAGCGGCGCACCGACCGGCTGCTCGACAAGAACCGCAGCCACGGGCTCCCGCCGTTCCTCGCCGACGACCCCGGCGTCGACTCCGGGCTGATGATCGCCCAGTACACGCAGGCCGCCCTGGTCAGCGAGCTGAAGCGGCTCGCCGTGCCCGCCTCCGCGGACTCCATCCCGTCCTCCGCGATGCAGGAGGACCACGTCTCGATGGGCTGGTCGGCGGCGCGCAAGCTCCGTACGGCGGTCGGCAACCTCGCCCGCGTCCTGGCGGTCGAGCTGTACGCGGCCACCCGCGCGATCGAGCTGCGCGAGGGCCTGACCCCCGCCCCGGCGAGCCGCGCCGCGATCGACGCGACCCGCGCGGCCGGCGTCGGCGGTCCGGGCCCCGACCGCCACCTCGCCCCCGACCTGGCGGCGGCGGACGCCTTCGTCCGGGCCGGCGGCCTGGTCGCGGCGGTGGAGACCGTCACCGGACCGCTCGCCTAGGGCCTCTCGTTCGGATCATTCCGGCGTCGCGGGGTCCGGCACGCGCCTGTGCGGCGTTGTCGTCGGTTGCCGGGGCTCCGCCCTGGCGCCCTCCTCCGCCTTGCAGCCGCACGCACCGGACCCCGCTCGGGTCGGTCGAAGACGCACCGCGCCTCCCAGCCGGCCCGATCCAGACGAAAGACCCCAGGTTCCCGATCGGGGAGGCGCACAGGAGCGCGCGGCGGCGCGCGGCGGCTCAGTACGCCGTCGTGCGCTCCCGCCGTACGGAGAACGCCACGAAACCCGCCCCCAGGCCGAGGAGGAGGGTGCCCCCGATGACGTACGGGGTGGTGTCGATGCTTCCGGTGTCGGCGAGCCGGGTGTCGGCCGGGCCGTCCAGGCCGCCGAGGGGCTCAGTGGCCGTGCCCGTCCCCGTCTCCCCGCTCGACCCGCCCCCGCCCGTCGACTCCGACGCCGGGACCTGGGCCGCGTGCGCGGTCCGCGCGGCCGTGTCCGTCGCCGTGCCCGTGTTCGTCGTCGTGCCCGTGCTCGTTGTGTCCGTGCTCGTTCTCGCGGCCGTGCCCGTGGAGGTTCTCGTGACCGCCGAGGTGCCGGTCACGGTCGACGACTCCTGCGACGCGCCCTGCGAGGCGTTCGCGGACGGGACGAACCACAGGGCCGCGAGCATGGTCCCCGCGGCGGTGGCGGTCAGCAACGATCGGCGTGCGGTGGACGACGATCGGCGTGCGGCGGACACGAATTATCGATCCCCTTGTGGCGCTTGCGAATTGGCCGTGTGGGCAGATGCTAGTGAAAGGCGTGGGTCGCGGGAAAGTCACGGTCTCCGAACGATCGGAGCGAGGTGGTTTCGCGCCACCCTCGCACGCCACCGCGCGCCACAGTGCGCCACCCCCCGGGGGCACCCCCGGTGCACTGTTCCCGCGGCGGCACGGGGATGATTGACCTACGGGATCGGGAACCGGAACGGGGACGCGGGCGTCTGACTGATTGCTCCCTGGTGTCCCTCCGGGCGCGGTGGTCTCCGCGCGCCCGCCGTCCGGGGTGGTGTGGGTAACACACCCGAGCCCTGTGGATGGGGGCGGACCGGTCGTAGCGTTGAAGGTTCTGACGGGGATCTCGGGGTATTTCGGGGATTCGGCAACGATGGAGAAGCGTGTGATGACGGACGGTAAGCGGCGCAAGGGTCTCGTGGCCGCGTCCGCACTGCTGGGCGGCGTGCTGGTGCTCACCGGGTGCAGCGGCGGCGACTCGGACGCCAAGGGCGGCGACGGCGACTCCACCTCGCAGGCGAAGGCCGACAAGGCGGCCGCGCAGAAGGCATCCGAGGCGGACATCACGATCACGCCGAAGGACGGGTCCGACAACGCGTCCATCAACAACGCCGCGAAGGTCGTGGTCGCCAAGGGCACGCTGAGCGACGTGACCATGACCACGGCCTCCGGCACCGCCGTCTCCGGCCGGATATCGGCCGACAAGAAGAGCTGGGCGCCCACCGGCCAGCTGGAGCGGGCGACCACCTACAAGGTGGCCGTGACCGCCGAGGACGCCAAGGGCCGCGCCGCCCACGAGAACGCCTCGTTCACCACCGTCTCGCAGGCGCACTCCTTCATCGGCAACTTCACGCCGGACAACGGCCAGACGGTCGGCGTCGGAATGCCCGTGTCGATCAACTTCGACAAGGCCATCACCAACAAGACGGCCGTACAGAAGGGCATCACCGTCTCCTCCAGCTCCGGGCAGGAGGTCGTCGGACACTGGTTCAACGCCAACCGCATCGACTTCCGCCCCGAGAAGTACTGGACGGAGAACTCCACGGTCACCCTCAAGCTCGCGCTGGACGGGGTCCAGGGCGCGAACGGCGTCTACGGCGTCCAGCAGAAGACGGTGACGTTCAAGGTCGGCCGCAACCAGGTCTCCTACGTCGACGCGCAGACCAAGCAGATGAAGGTCACGCAGGACGGCAAGACGATCAAGACCATCCCGATCTCCGCCGGTTCGCCCGAGAACAAGACCTACGAGGGTCAGATGGTGATCTCCGAGAAGTTCAAGGAGACCCGGATGAACGGTGCCACGGTCGGCTTCACGGACGACGACGGCAAGGGCGAGTACGACATCAAGGACGTGCCGCACGCCATGCGGCTGAGCAGCTCCGGCACGTTCATCCACGGCAACTACTGGGGCGCCAAGTCCATCTTCGGTGCCGTGAACACCAGCCACGGCTGCGTCGGTCTGTCCGACACCAAGGGCGCCAACGACTCCAGCACGCCGGCCGCCTGGTTCTACAACAACTCCCTCCTCGGTGACGTGGTCGTCGTCCAGAACACCGGCGACAAGACCGTCGCCCCGGACAACGGCCTCAACGGGTGGAACCTGAACTGGGCCGACTGGAAGGCCGGTTCGGCCGTCTGACGCACGACCGGCCGGTTTTTGGCCCGACCCGCCCGGTCGGCACACCCGCACAGCACGAACGACGGCGCCGCCGCCCCCCGCACCGCACGGGGGCGGCGGCGCCGTCGTCGTGGTGCGGGCGTGCGGGCGTGCGGGCGTACGGACAGACGGGCGAACGGGTGCACGGACAGATGTGGGCGGGCGGAGGCAACGCGTGATTCATGCGCCCGGGGGCGGGCGACCGAGTGCCGTTCACCCTCGCGCCACGTCGCCCACGGATACGCGCCAGACGTGGGAGATTTTCGGCCCAAGATCAACCGGGCGGATCACTGCGCTCTGTTTCTCCATACCATCATCCCGCAATCGTTCCTCCTGCCCCACCAGTTGATCCGTGACGCGCGTTCAGGAGTGTTTGTCATGCTCAAGAAGATGTTCGTGTCCGCGGCCGTGGCCGCCACCGCCGTTGCGGCCATGGCCGTCGGCACCGGTTCGGCCTCGGCCGCCACCTTCGTCCCCGCCGGCGTCTACCCGTCGAGCAACGCCTGCGCCGACGCGGGCAACGCGGGCTTCCCGCAGGGCCGCTGGGTCGGCTGGCGCTGCGAGTCGCTGGGCGGCGGCCAGTACCTGCTCTGGGTCCAGCCGACGTACTGACACGTCCACCGGCGGTGGAGCGCGCACACCGCGTTCCACCGCCGTTCTGCGTCCGGCGACCGACCGGGGACACGCAGGGCCGAACGGGGCACGCACAGGACCCAAGAGGGCACGCACAGAACCCAATAGGGCATGCGCAGGACCCAACAGGGCACAGGTACGGCCCACTTGGACTCGCGCACGGCCCGACAGACCCACGGGCGAGCTCTTCTCATCTTTCTCTTATGCCGGGCTTACGGCTTCGTCACGGGGCGTTCCTACCGTGCGACCATGTTCTTCACCTACCTGAGGCGCGAACTGCGCCGCCGCAGAAAAGCGGCCCTGGTCGTCGCCTCTGGGCTCGCACTGGGCATAGCCCTGGTCATCGTCGTCAGCTCCGTCTCGTCCGGCATGGGCAAGGCCCAGGACAAGGTCCTGCAGTCGCTGTACGGCCTGGGCACCGACATGACCGTCACCAAGGCCGCCGCGCAGAGTTCGGACGGCGCGCAGCGGCCCCGCTTCAACTTCGACGCCAAGGGCGGCGACTCCGACGAGGAGCAGAGCAGCGACCGCGTCATGGTGCAGGGCTTCCAGACCCTGGCGAGTTCCACGGTGGGCAAGGTCGACGCGCAGAGCGGCGTGTCCGACGCGGTCGGGGGCCTGAGCCTCCAGGTCTTCAAGGTCAGCGGCCAGTTCCGGCAGGGCCAGTTCAAGCAGGACCAGCGCGGCGGCGACAGCGGGGGCATGAGCCGGCCGCAGGGCACGATCGAGGGCGGCGGCGCCGACTTCGACGTCAACAGCTACTCGGTCTACGGCACCGACGTCGCCGAACCGGCCCTCGGCCCGCTCACCTCCTCCAAGATCACCAGTGGCCGTACGTTCAAGACCTCGGAGACCGACGCCAAGGTCGTCGTCGCCGACGAGTCGTACGCCAAGGAGAAGAAGCTGGCCCTCGGTGACACCGTCACCATCAAGAGCGTCAAGTTCAAGGTCATCGGCATCGCCACCCCCGACAGCGGGGACGCGGCGGCCAACCTCTACGTCCCGCTGAAGCAGGCCCAGACGCTCAGCGACTCGAAGGACAAGGTCACCACGATCTACGTCAAGGCGACCGACTCGCAGAAGATCGACTCGGTCAAGTCGGCGATCCAGAAGAACATCCCGGGGACCACCGTCACCACCTCCGCCGACCTCGCCGACACCGTCTCCGGCTCCCTGTCCACCGCCTCCGACCTGGCGACCAGCGTCGGCAAGTGGCTGTCGATCGCGGTGCTCGTGGCCGCGTTCCTGGTGGCCGGACTGCTCACCTCCTCGGCGGTCTCCCGGCGCGTGCGCGAGTTCGGCACGCTCAAGGCGCTCGGCTGGAGGTCCGGCCGCGTCACCCGACAGGTGGTCGGCGAGGCCATGGTCAACGGACTGGTCGGCGGCGCCCTCGGCATCGCGCTCGGCCTCGCCGGCGCGTACGTCGTCACCGCGATCAGCCCCACCCTCCAGGCACAGCTCGGCGGCGGCTCGGCCGGGGGCGGCGGCGTCGGCGGCGGTCCCGGCGGCGGCTTCGGCGGCGCGGGGCGGCGGCAGGCCGCGACGTCCCTGGAGGTCGCGCTCACCGCGCCGGTCAGCCTCACCACCATCGCGGTCGCGGTCGGCCTGGCCGTGGCCGGCGGGCTCATCGCCGGCGCGTTCGGCGGCTGGCGCGCCTCCCGTCTGCGCCCCGCGGACGCGCTGCGCCGCGTCGAGTAGATCCCCCTGTACTGACTCGGACTCCAGGAGCTGACCACCATGTACGTACTCAGTGGCGTCACCAAGCGCTACACACGGGGCAAGGACGTCGTCAACGCCCTCGACGGCGTCGACCTCACCATCGGCGACGGCGACCGGCTCGTCATCCAGGGCCCCACCGGCGGCGGCAAGTCGACGCTGCTGCAGATGATCGGCGGCCTCGACAAGCCGACCTCCGGCAGTATCGAACTCGACGGCACCGACCTCGCCCGGCTCTCCGAGGCCAAGCTCACCGAGGTGCGCGGCGAGAACATCGGCTTCGTCTTCCAGAGCTTCAACCTCATCCCCACGCTCACCGCGCAGGAGAACGTCGAGACGGCGCTCGTCCCACTCGGCGTGAAGGGCAGGGAACGCCGCGAACGGGCCGCCGAGGCACTGGCCTCGGTCGGCCTCGGCGAACGGCTCGGCCATCTGCCCGGCGAGATGTCCGGCGGCCAGCAGCAGCGCGTCGCCATCGCCCGCGCCCTGGTCAAGAAGCCGAAGGTGCTCCTGGCCGACGAGCCCACGGGCAACCTCGACGAGTCCATGCGCGACGAGATCATGGAGGTCCTGGAAACCCTCTGGAAGGAACACGGCCTGACCTTCGTGATGGTCACCCACGACTCGACCCTGGCGCAGAAGGCCCCCCGCCTGGTGACGATCCGCAAGGGCAGGATCACGGTGAAGGAGAACAAGCCGAAGGAGAACGCGAAGGCTTAGCCACGGCGGAGGGGCCGGGCACGGCCGAACCACCGTGCCCGGCGGCCTCTGCGACCTCCCCTCCACCTCGCACCACACGGTCTTGTGACCCGCTCCCTGCTCCACACCCCACCGCGGAGCGAGCGCGTCCAGGAGGGCGAGCCCCCGCCCGGACTCGTCCGCGGGGGAGGCCCGCAGCAGGACGGGCAGCGCCCGCGGGTCGGGATCGGTCACCTCGACCCGCGTACTGCCGTACGGCGTACCGAGAACCCGGACGGTCACGGGGGTGCCCTCGCCGACGTGATCGATGACGTTCGTCAACAACTCGCTGACGCACAGCCCGACGTCGAAGCCGTGGTGACGGAGCTGCCGGCGCACCTCGGGCACGGCCTCCGAGGTGGCGAGCAGCCGCAGCTCCGCGCTCACCGCCACGGCTTCTTCGAGCGCCGGTGCGAGGACGTGCGGAGGGCGCGGCGGGACCGCACGCGGCGTACTTCGAGAAGGTCCTGGAGGCCGAGCGGCACGCGGAATCCATCGAGGAGTGGTGCCCCGGCGTCTTCCCCGGGCTGCTACAGACCGCGCCGTACGCGCGGGTACTCGTCCGGTCAGCTCGCCCCACGGCCTCTGACGAGAGGGTCGAGGAAAAGGTACCGGCCCGTCTCGCCCGCGCCCGCCTCTTCGAGGACGACCACTCCACTCCGGAGTACTGGGTGGTCCTGCACGAGTCGGTCCTGACCGACGCGCTTCTGCCGCCGATCGAGATGGCCGAGCAACTGGACCCCGTCGTGAAGCTGACCGAGCGGTACCGGATCGTTCCGCAGATCGTCCCGCGGAGGTGTGGCGCGTATCCCCTGATGGCCGCCTCTGCCAAGGTCATGACGTTCCCCGACGCACCGCCGTTGGTCCACCGCACCACCGAGGACAGTTGGACATTGGAGATCGTCACCCCGGCCTGGCCCAACGACCGGGTTCTCCTGTCCCGCGACGGGGGTCTGCCTCACGCCGGTCCGCACGGGGAGCGGTGGTGGCACATCTTCCACTCCTCCCGCTCCGAGATCCGGGCGGCCGGTTTCTCGCCTTCCGGGCAGACGATCGCCGTCGCGACGAGCAGTGACATCTCGCTGTGGACTCGGGTGGCTGCCCGGCAGGGCTGAGCCGGTCTGTCGGAGGTCTGGCGGACACATGACGGCGGGGCCCCGACTCGTTGGTGGCCGTGACGGTTTCGAGTGGGCGCTGCGCCGTGCGTGGACGTCGACTCCGCCGCCCGGCTGCTGCCCCGGGAACGCCCCTACCCGGCAGGGCACACGCTTCTCGCCCCTCTGCGCTGATGACGGATCCGCACGGCCGGTCGTCCGCCGCCTCGTCGCAGGGGGTCGGCAACGGTCCGCGGCCGGGCGGCCTGCGGCGCATGGACGCCGCCGGGGGCTGGTTCTCCTTCCCTTGTGGCACCACGGGACCCTCTGATCGTCATCGTGCGCATCGTGCCCCCGTTCGATGCGCTGTAGCGCCCGTCTCTCACTCTCGGTACGCGGGAGGCCCACGGACGCTTGTCCGTGGGCCTCCCCGAGGACCTGATCGGTCAGATCGTCGAGACGTCGATGACGAACCGGTAGCGGACGTCGCCGGCGAGGATGCGCTCGTACGCCTCGTTGATCTCGGAGGCGGTGATCAGCTCGATCTCCGCGCCCAGGCCGTGCTCGGCGCAGAAGTCGAGCATCTCCTGGGTCTCGCGGATGCCGCCGATGCCGGAGCCGGCCAGGGAGTAGCGGCCGTGGAAGAGGGACCAGAGGTTGAGGGAGACCGGTTCCTCGGGGGCGCCGACGTTCACCAGAACGCCGTCCGTGCGCAGCAGGGAGAGGTACGCGGCGAAGTCGAGCGGGGCCGACACCGTCGAGAGGATGACGTCGAACGTGCCGCGCAGGTCCTCGAAGGTCTTCGGGTCGCTGGTGGCGTGGTAGTGGTCGGCGCCCAGCTTCAGGCCGTCGTCCTTCTTGCGCAGGGACTGCGACAGCACGGTCACCTCGGCGCCCATCGCGTGCGCGAGCTTGACGGCCATGTGGCCGAGGCCGCCCATGCCGAGGACGGCGACCTTCTTGCCGGGCCCGGCGTTCCAGTGCCGCAGCGGGGAGTACGTGGTGATGCCGGCGCACAGCAGCGGCGCGGCGACGTCCAGGGAGAGGGCGTCGGGGATGCGGACGACGAAGTCCTCGTCGACGACGACCTTCTGGGAGTAGCCGCCGTAGGTGACCTCCCCGTCCTTGCCGACGCCGTTGTACGTCATCACGTTGCCGCCCGTGCAGTACTGCTCCAAGCCGGCCTTGCAGTTGTCGCACTCGCGGCAGGAGTCGACCATGCAGCCGACGCCCACGCGGTCGCCGACCGCGAACTTCGTCACGCCGGGGCCGACCTCGGAGACGACACCCGCGATCTCGTGGCCGGGGACCATCGGGAAGATGGCCTCGCCCCAGCCCTCCCTGACCTGGTGGATGTCGGAGTGGCAGATGCCGGCGAACTGGATGTCGATGAGGACGTCGTGCTCACGGACCGCGCGTCGCTCGATCGTGGTGCGCTCCAGCGGAGCCTTGGCGGCGGGCGTGGCGTACGCGGCGACAGTGGTGGTCATGGTCTCGGGATCTCCGCATCTCGTGACGTGGGGCATCGGTGATGCCCGGTGGTGCTCGGTATGACCTCCACGGTGCCTGGCTCGCGGACATCCACCCAGGCCACGGCTTTGCGTACGTCCGCCGTGCCTACTACTGGCGGGGTCAGGTTCACGGGCGTACGACCGTGAATACTGGAAGGCATGGATGGACAGCTGGACCGGCGTGCCGAACTGAGCGAGTTCCTGCGTACCCGGCGGGCCCGGCTCAAGCCGGAGGAGGTGGGGCTGCCCTCGTTCGGCCGGCACCGCCGGGTGCCGGGGCTGCGGCGGGAGGAGCTGGCGCAGCTCGCCGGGATGTCCGTGGCGTACTACACCCGGCTCGAACAGGGCAACGGGCGCAACGTCTCGGCGGAGGTCCTGGACGCGATCGCCTGCGCGCTGCGGCTCTCCGACGCCGAGCACGCCCACCTGCTGGACCTCGCGAAGCCGAAGCGGCACAAGAAGAAGGCCGTGGCGCCGACGCAGCAGGTGCGGGTGGCGCTGCTGCAGCTTCTGGAGTCGGTGGAGACGGTGCCCGCGTACGTCTACGGGCGGCGCTCGGACATTCTCGCCTGGAACAGGATGGCCGCCGCGCTGTTCGGCGACTGGGGCCGGCTCCCGGCGTCGGAGCGGAACTGGGCGCGCCTGGTGTTCCTGCACCCGGACCAGCGGGACCTGTTCGTCGACTGGGACCAGAAGGCGTCGGACATGGTCAGCTACCTGCGCATGGACGCGGGCCGGCACCCCGACGACCCCCGGCTGTCGGCGCTGGTGGGCGAGCTGTCCGTGAAGAGCGAGGAGTTCCGGCGGCTGTGGGCCACGCACGACGTGAAGGAGAAGAGCTACGGGGCGAAGCGGATACGGCATCCGCTGGTCGGTGAGCTGACCCTGTCCTTCGAGACGTTCCACCTGGCCGACGACCCGGACCAGAGCTTCATGACGTATCACGCCGAGCCGGGCTCCCCGTCGGCGGAGGCCCTGCGGCTGCTGGCGAGCTGGGGGACGGACGCGGTGACCTCGTCGTTGTCGAAGTGAGCGGGCCCGGGCGTCCGGCCCTCCCGGGCCCGGGCGTCCGGGAGGGCCGCACGCTCCGCAGACCCCGGTGGAATGGCGGGGACCCGCCCCGGGTTGACGAGGGTGGGCCGTGAACCCCGGCGGTGTGCGAGCCGGGCGGCCCGAGTGACCACGCCGAAGAGCTTCGGCCGAAGACTTTCACCGACTGGAGGAGCCGCGATGGCTGGGCAGACGCAGAGGGCCGTGCTGGCGGGCGGATGTTTCTGGGGCATGGAGGAGCTCGTCCGCCGGCAGCCGGGCGTGGTCTCGACCCGCGTCGGCTACACCGGGGGCGACGTGCCGAACGCGACGTACCGCAACCACGGCACGCACGCGGAGGCCCTCGAGATCCTCTTCGACCCGGAGCTGACCGACTACCGCGCGCTCCTGGAGTTCTTCTTCCAGATCCACGACCCGAGCACCAGGAACCGCCAGGGCAACGACATCGGCATGAGCTACCGCTCGGCGATCTACTACGTGGACGACGAACAGAAGCGGGTCGCCGAGGACACGATCGCCGACGTGGACGCCTCCGGTCTGTGGCCGGGCAAGGTCGTCACCGAGGTGGAGCCGGTCGGCCCCTTCTGGGAGGCCGAGCCCGAGCACCAGGACTACCTCCAGCGGTATCCGAGCGGCTACACGTGCCACTTCCCGCGCCCGAACTGGCGCCTGCCCGCGCGCACCCAGGGCTGACGTACGGGCACGGCGGTCGGCCCCGCGCAGCGGGGACCGACCGCCGTGCCAACAGACCCTAGCTCGGCACCGTCATCGGGTTGCCGCCGTTCGCCTCGAAGCCGCCGACCGCGAGGGCGCGGCAGACCGCGTAGCCGGCGGCCGGGTCGCTGGACAGGACCCAGGGGAGGGCGCCCACGTGGCCGTCCACGTGGACGAGCTGGCTCATCGCCTCCGCCCAGCGCTCGCCGGCGACCAGGAAGTACACCAGCATGTGCCGCACGTGCGGCAGCGTCGGGTCGTCCGGGCGGGCCGAGTGCACCGCGTGCAGCGCGCCGTGCACCGCCGTGGTGACGACCTCGCTCTGGTACAGGCCGCGCACCAGGTTGACCTCGGGCAGGTGCTCGAACACCGCGAACAGCGGCAGCGCCGACAGCAGTGAGCCCCGCGGTGCGCGCGCCGCCGCGGCCTCGGCGAAGGCGGACGCGAGCTGCCGCGAGCCGTGCCACTTCTCGCACCAGTACCGCAGGGCCGCCATGTGCGCCCCCATGTGCGCGGGCGCGCGGTCAAGGATCTTCAGCCAGAGCTGCTCGAACTCCGCCCGCGGATACCCCAGCCCGCGCGCGACGGACAGTTCGACGATGTACGGCACCGGGTCACCCGGCGCCAGCAGCGCCGCCTCGCCGCAGGCCGCCCTCGCCTCCTCCATGATGATCCGGAACTCGTCCGTCCCCGGTGTCGCCGTCCGCCACGCCTGCTGCGCCAGGAACTCGGCGTGCACCGCGGCCCCGCCCGCGTCCTTGGGCTGCTCCGCGCGCCACACCCGCAGCCACTGCCCGCCCGGTATCTCGCCGACGCCGCCCGGCCGCCGGCTCAGCTCCAGCGACGCGGCACCGGCGAAGGCCTGCACGCGCTGCCAGCGCAGCTCGCCCTCCTTCTCCGTGCCCGCGAGCAACTGCGCGGCGGCCCGGTAGTCCTGCGTCCGCTGGACGACCTCCAGGACGTCCAGCAGGTCCTGGTCGGGTCCCGGCAGCCGGAGGTCGAGCTCCTCCTCCGGCAGGAAGCCGTAGTTCGCCGGGTCGGCGGCGTCCGGATGGCCGGGCGGGACCAGCTCCAGCCCGCCACTCCTGCGCCGCAGGAACGGCAGAGCGACCATGCCGAGCATGGCCATCGCCAGCAGAACCCAGAGAATCTCCATGCCCCAAGGGTTCCAGACGGGTCCGACAATTGGCCAACCCGACCGAACGACGGTTCGACGCGCCGTGCGTCCGTACCCGGGGCGGCGACTTCCGGGGCGACTTTCGGGGGCGACCTCCAGGCCAGCGGCCGGGACCCGCCGGGACGGCGTGTGCCCGCTCGGCGCACTACGCTCGGGACACATGAGCGACAGGCACATCAGTCAGCACTTCGAGACACTCGCGATCCACGCGGGCAACACCGCGGATCCCCTCACCGGCGCGGTCGTCCCGCCGATCTACCAGGTCTCGACCTACAAACAGGACGGCGTCGGCGGGCTGCGCGGCGGCTACGAGTACAGCCGCAGCGCCAACCCGACCCGTACCGCCCTGGAGGAGAACCTCGCCGCCCTGGAGGGCGGCCGCCGCGGGCTCGCGTTCGCGTCCGGACTGGCGGCCGAGGACTGCCTGTTGCGCACGCTGCTCCAGCCCGGCGACCACGTGGTGATCCCGAACGACGCCTACGGCGGCACGTTCCGCCTCTTCGCGAAGGTCGTCTCCCGCTGGGGCGTGCGGTGGTCGGTCGCCGACACCAGCGACCCGGCGGCCGTCCGCGCCGCCGTCACCGAGAACACCAAGGTCATCTGGGTGGAGACGCCCTCCAACCCGCTCCTCGGCATCACCGACGTCGCCGCCGTCGCCCAGGTCGCGAGGGACGCCGGCGCCCGGCTCGTCGTCGACAACACGTTCGCCACGCCGTACCTCCAGCAGCCGCTGGCGCTGGGCGCGGACGTCGTCGTCCACTCGCTGACCAAGTACATGGGTGGCCACTCCGACGTCGTCGGCGGCGCGCTGATCACGGCGGACGAGGCGCTGGGCGAGGAACTCGCGTACCACCAGAACGCGATGGGCGCGGTCGCCGGGCCGTTCGACTCCTGGCTGGTGCTGCGCGGCACCAAGACGCTGTCGGTGCGCATGGACCGGCACAGCGAGAACGCCGGCCGGGTCGCCGAGATGCTCACCCGGCACCCGCGCGTGAGCCACGTGCTGTACCCCGGGCTGCCCGACCACCCCGGTCACGAGGTCGCCGCGAAGCAGATGCGGGCCTTCGGCGGCATGGTCTCCTTCCGGGTCGAGGGCGGTGAGGAGGCGGCGGTCGAGGTCTGCAACCGCGCCGAGGTGTTCACGCTCGGCGAGTCCCTCGGCGGCGTCGAGTCCCTGATCGAGCACCCGGGGCGCATGACGCACGCGTCGGCGGCCGGTTCGGCGCTGGAGGTCCCGGCCGACCTCGTCCGCCTGTCCGTCGGCATCGAGAACGTCGACGACCTGCTGGCGGACCTGCGGCAGGCCCTCGGCTAGGAACCGTCCTCGGCCCGCGGACGGCGCCCGTCGGCCGCGTCCGCACCGCCGGTCCGACGACCTCCGCCGCTCACCACCCGGTGAGCGGCGGAGTCGTGTCCGAGGGCGGCTCCACCCAGGGGTGTACGGTCGCCGCCCACACCGCGAAGGCGACGGCCGCCGCGCACAGCAGGAGCCACAGCAGCCGCAGCAGGGCCCTGCGGCGACGCAGCATCCGCCCGCCGCGCCGCACCGCCTGCGCGTACAGCTCCGGCGGCACCACGGGGGGAGCGCTCTCCAGCAGCCGCCGCACGGCCGCCTCCCGCTGGGTCTGGTTCACGAGGGGGCCACCTCTACCCTCGCCGGTGCCGGGCCGCGCGGCGGGTGCAGCAGCGCGGCCACCGCCCGCGCGTGGAGGGCGCGCACGCGCTCCACCGACAGCCCCAGCAGCGCGGCGGTCTGCTCCTCCGCGACGCCCTCGTGCAGCAGCAGGACGACGATCAGCCGCTCCTGCGGCGTGAGCCGGGCGAGCGCCCCGGCCGGACCGGGGCGGTGCGGGCCGGACGACCCGGCCGCGTCGGGGCGGTGCCGGCCGAACGTGCCGTACGTGTGCCACGCCGTACGCGCGAAGCGGGCGGCGAGCTGCCGGCGGGCGCGGTCGTAGGGGTCCTCGCCGCGCAGCCGGTCCCAGGCGGCGTACGTGTGCGCCAGGGCGAGGGTGAGCAGCCGCCGGGCGCGCGGATTGGCGTCGGGCACCTCGGCGGTGAGCAGCGTGGCGGTGTGCAGCAGCCGGCCGGCCGCGCCGGCGACGAACGCCTCGAACTCCCGCGCCCGGCGGGCACTGTGCGACGCCTCCCGTCTGCGCACCGCGCCTCCCGCCCGCCCTCAAGCGATCCCGGATGAGGGGCCCCGGCCGCAGGCGACCGGCACCCGGTCTCATATGAGGCCAGAAAGCGCCCCGCGGTCAAGAGTGCGACGGGCACCGGCACGAAGCGGCGGGCCCGCCCGGGAGCGGTCGCGGGGGCCCTGTCGTTAAGGAGCTCAGGAGCTCAGGAGCTCAGGACGCGGGCGGCTGCTCCGCCGTACCGCCCTGTACCGCCTGCCGCGCCGACAGCGCGCCGTTGAAGCGGGTGAGGAGGGCGGTGAACGTGTCGCGCTCCTCGGGAGCCCAGTCGTGCGTCAGTTCGGCCATCAACTGCCGCCGCGACGCGCGGACCTCGCCCAGCCGGGCCTGCCCGCGCGGGGAGAGCTGAAGCACCACCGCGCGGCCGTCCTCCGGGTGCGAGGTCCGCTTGACCAGTCCGGTGTCCACCAGGGGAGCCACCTGGCGGGTCACGGTGGAGGAGTCGATCCCCATGCTCGCGGCGAGCGCCTTGACGCCCATGGGGCCCTCGCTGTCGAGCCGGTTGAGGAGGAGGTACGCGGCGCGGTCCATGGAGTTGCGCACCTGTCCCACCCCACCGAGCCGGGTCTGCTCGGCGCGGCGTGCGAACACCGCGACCTCGTGCTGCAGCGTGTCCAGGAGACCGGTGTCACCGACGGTCGTCATGTCCATCGACATTTCTGGTGTGGGCATGGCGGGGGCTCACTTCGTACAGGGGGCGGCTGTGTTGGTCGACAAGGGTACGCGGCCGGGGCGTGGCCCGTACCGGCGCGGCGCAAACCGGTGCGGTCCCGGCCCCGGTCGCGGCCCGTGACCGGGTTCGGTGCGGTCCCGGCCCGCGGGCGCGGCCCCGTCCCGGCCCGTGGCCGGGTTCGCGTTCCGGTCTCGGCCCGTGGTCGCGCCCGGTGCGGCGGGCCCGGGGCTGCGAGACTGGGGGCATGAGGTACAGCACGGCCCGAGCCCTGACCACGGTGACGCTGGACGACGTACGCGGCGCGCAGAAGATGCTCTCCGGCATCGCGCGCGTGACCGCCCTGGAGGGGAGCCGGTACCTGTCCCGGCTGGTTGGCGCGCCGGTGCGGCTGAAGTGCGAGAACCTCCAGCGCACCGGCTCGTTCAAGCTGCGCGGCGCCTACGTGCGCATCGCGGGGCTGCTGCCCGAGGAGCGCGCCGCCGGGGTCGTCGCGGCGAGCGCGGGGAACCACGCGCAGGGGGTGGCGCTGGCCTCCTCGCTGCTCGGTGTGCGCTCGACGGTGTTCATGCCGAAGGGCGCACCGCTGCCGAAGATCAGCGCGACCCGGGAGTACGGCGCCGAGGTGCGCCTGGAGGGCCAGGTGGTCGACGAGACGCTGGCCGCCGCCCAGGAGTACGCCGAACGGACCGGCGCGGTGCTCATCCACCCGTTCGACCACCCTGACGTCTGCGCAGGTCAGGGCACGCTCGGTCTGGAGATCCTGGATCAGTGCCCGGAGGTGCGGACGATCGTCGTCGGGATCGGCGGGGGCGGTCTCGCGGCCGGGATCGCGGTCGCGGTGAAGGCGCTGCGGCCGGACGTGCGGGTGGTGGGCGTGCAGGCGGAGGGAGCCGCCGCGTACCCGGTGTCGCTGGCGGCGGGACACCCCGTGTCGGTGGACAACCCGGTCACGATGGCCGACGGGATCAAGGTGGGCCGGCCCGGCGAGGTGCCGTTCCGGATCATCGAGGACCTGGTCGACGAGGTCCGTACGGTCACCGAGGACGACCTGGCCAAGGCGCTGCTGCTGTGCCTGGAACGGGCGAAGCTGGTCGTGGAGCCGGCCGGGGCCAGCCCGGTCGCGGCTCTGCTCGCGGACCCGGGCTCCTTCGAGGGGCCGGTGGTGGCCGTGCTGTCCGGCGGGAACGTCGATCCGCTGCTGATGCAGCGGGTGCTGCGGCACGGCATGGTGGCGGGCGGCCGCTATCTGCAGGTGCGGGTGCGGCTGACCGACCGGCCCGGCGCCCTGGCCACGCTTTTGGGGGTGTTGTCGGTGGCGGATGCCAATGTGCTCGACGTGAGCCACGTACGGACCGATCCCCGGCTCGGGCTCACGGAGGCGGAGGTGGAACTGCATCTGGAGACCAAGGGACCGGAGCACTGTGCCGAGGTCGAGTCGGCGCTGCGCGAGGCGGGGTACACGGTCGTCGGCTGAGCGTCCGCGCAGGTCGGGGGCGGGGCATGTCCGTTCCGCCGGACACGGAAACGGAAGGGCTGATACCCGTTGTGAGACGCGATACATCGCGTTACTGTGTGTGTTGTGGGAGTGACGCCGCCCGCCGGCGCTCGCCCTCGCGCCCGCACGAAAAGCAGTACCGCTCGCGTTCGACGTCAGGCAAAGTGAACGTAAAGCGGTAGCCGGCAAGGCCGACGACAATCCCCGACGACGTGGAGAACTCATATGCCAGGCGCCATCTATGCCGAAGGGCTGGTCAAGACCTTCGGTGACGTAAGGGCTCTGGACGGCGTCGACCTCGATGTCCCCGAAGGCACGGTGCTCGGCCTGCTCGGACCGAACGGCGCGGGCAAGACCACCGCGGTCCGCTGCCTGACGACACTGCTGCGCCCCGACAGCGGCAGGGCGGTCGTCGCGGGCATCGACGTGGTCAAGAACCCCGACGCGGTCCGCCGTTCGGTCGGCCTGTCCGGACAGTTCGCCGCGGTCGACGAGTACCTGACCGGCCGGGAGAACCTCCAGATGGTCGGCCGGCTCTACCAGATGAAGGCCAAGGCGGCCAAGGTCCGGGCGGGGGAGCTGCTGGAGCAGTTCCACCTCGCCGAGGCCGGTGACCGCCCCGCCAAGACGTACTCGGGCGGCATGCGCCGTCGGCTCGACCTGGCCGCCGCGCTGGTCGTCTCCCCGCCCGTGATGTTCATGGACGAGCCCACCACCGGACTCGACCCGCGCAACCGCCAGCAGTTGTGGGAGGTCATCAAACAGCTCGTCTCCGGCGGCACGACGCTGCTGCTGACCACCCAGTACCTGGAGGAGGCCGACCACCTCGCCCACGACATCGCGGTCGTCGACCACGGCAGGGTCATCGCCCGCGGCACCTCCGACCAGCTCAAGGCCCGCACCGGCGGCGAGCGCGTCGAGGTCGTCGTGCACGAACGCGACCACCTGACCACCGCCTCCCGGGTGCTGCACGGCTTCGGCAAGGGCGAGGTCACCACCGACGACCACATCCGCAGGCTCACCGTCCCGGTCACCGGCGGCGCCAAGCTGCTCGCCGAGGTCATCCGCGAGCTGGACGCCCGCGGCATCGAGATCGACGACATCGGACTGCGCCGGCCCACCCTGGACGACGTCTTCCTCTCCCTGACCGGCCACGTGGCCGAGGAGGACACGGACGAGGCCGCCGACGGTTCCGGCGACCAGGACGGCGCCGACGGCACGCGCTCCGGCAGTTCCGGCAGTTCCCGCAGTTCCCGCAGGAAGGAAGCCACCAAGTGAGCGCCGTCACCGACACCGCGGGGACCCAGGTCACGCTCCGTCCCGGCAGCGCGATCGGCCAGTCCGTCCGGGACTCGCTGGTCGTCGCGAAGAGAAATCTGATCCGCATGGCCCGGATCCCCGAGATGCTCATCTTCGGGCTCATCCAGCCCATCATGTTCGTGGTGCTGTTCACCTACGTGTTCGGCGGCTCGATCCAGGTCGGCTCGTCCACGTCCACCCAGGCCTACCGCGAGTTCCTGATGGCGGGGATCTTCGCCCAGACGGTGACGTTCGCGACCGCGGGCGCCGGCGCGGGCATCGCCGACGACATGCACAAGGGCCTCATCGACCGCTTCCGCTCACTGCCCATGGCGCGCGGCGCGGTGCTGACCGGCCGTACGCTCGCCGACCTGGTGCAGTCGGCCCTCACCCTGATAGTCCTCGCGGTCGTCGCCGTCCTCGTCGGCTGGCGCACGCACGAGAACCTCGGCAAGGTGCTCGCCGCGTTCGGTCTGCTGCTCCTGCTCGGCTACGCGTTCTCCTGGATCGGCGCGCTCATCGGCCTGTCCGTGCGCACCCCGGAGGCGGCGACGTCGGGCGGTCTGATCTGGCTGTTCCCGCTGACGTTCATCTCCAACGCCTTCGTCGACGCCAACCAGATGCCGACGTTCCTGCGGCACGTCGCCGAGTGGAACCCGTTCAGCGCCAATGTGCAGGCCTGCCGCGAGCTGTTCGGCAACCTGCCGCCGGGCTTCCAGGCGTCCGACGCCTGGCCGATGCAGCACCCCGTGTGGGCCTCGCTGATGTGGTCCGTCCTCATCATCGTCGCCTTCCGCACCCTCGCCGTCCGCAAGTACCGCTCGGCGACGGCGTAGGACGGGCGGCGGCACAGGGCGGACAGGGAACCGCCCCCGGCGCCGTGGGGCGTCGGGGGCGGTTCCGGGAAGGCGGTGCGGGCTCGGTCCGGCGGGGCCCGGCCCCGGCAGGGTCGAACCCCGGGTGGGGCTCAGCCCTGGTACGGCTCGGCCTTGAGGATCTTCACGGAGGCCTTCTTGCCGTTCGGAAGTTCGTACTGCGCTTCCTCGCCGACCTTGTTGCCGATCACGGCGGAGCCCAGCGGGGACTGGGGGGAGTAGGTCTCGATGTCCGCGCTGGCGTACTCGCGGGAGGCGAGCAGGAAGGACAGGGTGTCGTCCTCGTCGCCGTCGAAGGCGATGGTCACGACCATGCCGGGCCCGACGGCGCCGTCCGCGGAGGTCTGGGCCTCGCCGACCTGCGCGTGCTCCAGGAGCTGCGTGAGCTGGCGCACACGGAGCTCCTGCTTGCCCTGCTCCTCCTTGGCCGCGTGGTACCCGCCGTTCTCCCGCAGGTCCCCCTCCTCGCGCGCGGCCGCGATCTTCGCGGCGATCTCGGTGCGCGCAGGACCAGTAAGGTACTCAAGCTCGTCCTTGAGCTTGTTGTACGCCTCCTGGGTCAGCCAGGTGACGTTCTCGCTGGTCTCGGTCACGGGTGCTCCTCGTCGGTACTGGGAATACAAAGCATCGCCCTTCCCAGAAGAATGTTCCCCTTCTGGTGGGCGAAACCACGAGCCTAACAATTCCCCGGCCGAAGGGGGAGGACATAAGACGCGAGAATGTCGTCCGGCCAGGTCAGTGCGGGCGACGGGGGAGTCCTCCGGCCGTTTCCGGACCGCCTGTGCGGGCCCGGGACCGGGACCGCCCGGGACGGGCCGTCCGGGAGGGGCGTCAGCCGGCGTGGCAGCCGAGGAGTTCCGCGGTGGACCCCTTGGCCGTGGTCCGGAGCGTGACGACGCGGTCGATGCGGGTCTGCCGGCCGTCGAAGCGGAAGTCGGCGCGGCCGACCTCCGTGCCGTTCGCGGACTGGGAGCGCAGCGTGCAGTAACCGCTCGCGTCCGCGTCCTTGCGCACCTCCAGATGCGCCTGCACCCTCTCGTCCGAGACGGCCTGGAAGGTGATCACCTGGCCGCTGATCTCGCTCTGCCCGACGTAGTGGTAACCGAGCCAGCCGACCAGGACGAGCAGGGCCGCACCCAGCGCGATGCCGACGATCCTGAGCGTGTGATCGGCGCGTTCGTCCGCGGCGCGGCCGTAACGGCCCTCGGGGAGCCGCGTGCTCGCCGTACTCATGATCGTCCTTTCGGCCGTACCGGGGGCCAGGGCCGCGGAACACCGTTCCCCGCCGGACCCGGAATTATTCGCCCCCCGATTCGGTCACTATAGAAGCCTTCGCCCGCAAGCCTGCCGCCGCCCCGGGGGGACGGCTCCCGGGGGCGAGAGAACGGACTGCGCTCGCGCACACCGGGCGCCGACTTACGAGGATTGAGCCTTGACTGACCAGCTGCGACTGATGGCCGTGCACGCCCACCCCGACGACGAGTCGAGCAAGGGTGCGGCCACCATGGCGAAGTATGTGTCCGAGGGGGTGGACGTGCTGGTCGTGACCTGCACGGGCGGCGAGCGCGGCTCCATCCTCAACCCCAAGCTCCAGGGGGACGCGTACATCGAGGAACACATCCACGAGGTGCGCAAGAAGGAGATGGACGAGGCCCGCGAGATCCTCGGCGTCAAGCAGGAGTGGCTCGGCTTCGTCGACTCCGGCCTGCCCGGGGGCGACCCGCTTCCGCCGCTCCCCGAGGGCTGCTTCGCCCTGGAGGACGTCGACAAGGCGGCCGGCGAGCTGGTGCGGCAGATCAGGTCGTTCCGCCCCCAGGTGATCACCACCTACGACGAGAACGGCGGCTACCCGCACCCCGACCACATCATGACCCACAAGATCACGATGGTGGCCTTCGAGGGCGCGGCGGACACCGAGAAGTACCCGGAGGCCGAGTACGGCCCGGCGTACCAGCCGCAGAAGCTGTACTACAACCAGGGCTTCAACCGGCAGCGCACCGAGGCGCTGCACCAGGCGCTGCTCGACCGGGGCATGGAGTCGCCCTACGGGGACTGGCTGAAGCGGTGGGCGGAGAACGCGCGCCCGGAGCGGACGCTGACCACGCACGTGCCGTGCGCGGAGTTCTTCGAGATCCGGGACAAGGCGCTGATCGCCCACGCCACGCAGATCGACCCGGACGGGGGCTGGTTCCGGGTGCCGCTGGACCTCCAGAAGGAGGTCTGGCCGACGGAGGAGTACGAGCTGGCGAAGTCGCTCGTGGACACGTCGCTGCCGGAGGACGACCTGTTCGCGGGCGTGCGGTAGCCGCTGGGGGGGGGCGTGCGGTGGCTCTGGCCGCGGGCGTGCGGTAACCCTGGGGCCGGTGATCGCCGGGCCTGGGGGACAATGGGGGGCATGAGCGCAAGCGTGAGCCTGGCCGTGTCGCATCTCGTGCCCCTGGCGGACCTGGACGAGAACAAGGTCACCCCCGGTGTTCTGGGCTTCATCGTTTTCGCGGTGATGGCCCTGGCGGTGTGGGGGCTGATGAAGTCCATGAGCAAGCACATGCGGAAGGTGGACTTCGAGGAGTCCGCGCCGTCCGCCCCCGCGAAGGGGAAGTCCTCGGGGGACGGGGTGTCGCCGGCGAAGGGGTGACGGTCTGGGGCCGCGGGCGGTTTTTTCTCGCCCCCGCCGCCTCTTCCCGTCCCAACCCGGGGGCAAGCCCCCGGACCCCCGCGGGTGCGTTGCCGGCCGCCGGCCGGTGGGGGTACGCCGCGCAGTTCCTGGTGCCCCTTTCAGGGGCGCCTACCGGCCGGGACCGGGACGCCCATGACTTCCCTCGCGTGGCGGTCGGGGACCATGCCCAGGGGCCAGGCCTGCCAGGGCACCTCCAGGCTGACGCCCCGCTCCAGCAGCAGCCGGTACGCCGACACGTAGTCGTCCAGCTTCGGGTCCCGCAACGGATGGCCGGCGCGGGCGAGCTGGGCCAGTTCCTCCTGGGCCACCGCCGTCCCCACCTCCACCCCGCCCGGCGCGGCGTACGGCAGCAGCGTGCAGCGCAGGAAGCGGGCCCAGTCCTCGCCCCGCCGGTCCCCGTACGACGTGAACAGCCCGAGCGCCTCGTCGCACAGCCGGAGCGCGGCCTGCGTCCGGGCGTTGCCCGCGTCGACCACCGCCAGCTCCAGGCACGTCCACGCCTCGCCGTGCACGACCCCGATGCGCTGGAAGTCGGCCCGCGCGTCCACCAGGAGCTGGCGGGCGAAGCCGGAGTTGCGCAGTGAACCGGTCTGCGCGGCCCGCTGGTCGCGGGTGACCCGCGCCGAGTGGTGCCGCGCGCACGCCAGCCCGTACACGTCCCGCATCCGGGAGAACATCGTGCGCGAGCGCTCCAGCTCCCGCACCGCCCGGTCCAGGTCGCCGGTCTCCTCCAGCGCCTGCCCCAGGTAGTACACCGTCCACGCCTCGCCGCGCGCGTCCTCGTTCTCCCGGTGCCGCGCGGCCGCCCGGCCCAACGCCTCCACCGCCTGCGCGGCCTCCCCGCCGACCAGCAGCGTCCGCGCCAGCTGGGTCAGTGCCCAGGCCTCGCCGCGGCCGTCGCGCGTGCGGCCGTACAGGTCGAGGGCGGCCCGCAGCTCGGCCTCGGCACGGTGCGGGTCGCCCATCCGCAGGGCGAGCTGCCCGAGCTGGTAGTGGGTCCATGCCTCGCCGTGCACGGAGTCGTTGCGCCGGTGCAGTTCCAGCGCCTCGTCGAGGAGTTCCAGCGCCTCGGCCAGCCGGGAGCGGTCGCGTTCCACCGCCGCCAGCGCGTGCATCGTCCACGCCCGGTCCGCCGCCAGCTCCGGCGCCGCCTGGAGGTCCATCGCCTCCCGCAGTTTCGCCGCCGCCTGCGCGAGCTGCCCCTGGTGGTGCAGGGTGATACCGAGCGAGCACAGCGCCCGCGCCGCGCCCGCGTCGTGGTGCGCCTCCAGGTAGAGGTCCACCACGGACGTCAGGGTCGTCCGGGCCCGGTCCAGTTCACCGAGCTGACGTGCGGCGATGCCCGTGCGCCACTGCACGGACCGCACCAGCAGCCCCTGGTCCACCGACTGCGCCAGTTCGCTGATCTCGCCCAGCCGGTACAGGTCGCCGCGCAGCAGGCAGTAGTCGCACAGCGCGCCCAGCAGGTTGAGCACCGCCGCCTGGTCGACGCCCTCCGCGTGCCGCAGGGCCGCGGTGATGAAGCTCGACTCGTCGTCCAGCCAGCGCAGGGCCGCGTCGAGCGAGACGAAGCCGTGCGAGCCGAAACGGTCGGAACGGGTCGACATCTTGCCGTCGACCATCCGCAGCACCGCGTCGGCGAGCTCCGCGTAGTTCGCGATCAACCGCTCCTGCGCGGCCGTCCGCTCGGCGGGCTCCTCCTCGTCGGCCAGCCGGGCCGCCGCGAACGTCCGTACGAGGTCGTGCAGCCGGTAGCGGTCGCCGCGGACGTGGTCGATCAGGCCCGCCCGGGCCAGCGCGGTGAGGTGCCGGGCCGCCTCCGCCTCGTCCGTCGCCAGCAGCGAGGCCGCCGCGGCCGCGCCCAGCGAGGCCCGGCCCGCGAGCGCGAGCCGGCGCAGCAGCCGCCGCGCCGCCTCCGACTGGTCGGTGTAGCGCAGCCACAGCGCCCGCTCCACCGGCTCCACCGGCCCGTACGCGCCCAGGTCCGCGGCGAGCCGCTGGGGGGTGCGCGGCCCCAGCGAGGAACCGACCAGGCGCAGTGCCAGCGGCAGCCCGCCGCACAGCTCCCGGACCCGCTCCGCCGACTCCGCGTCGTACGGTCCCGAGGCGTCCTGCGCGCAGGCCTTCAGCAGCTCCTCCGCACCGGCCGCGTCCAGCGGGCGGACCGGCAGCTCGTGCACCCACGCGGACAGGTCCGGCGGCAGCTCCAGCGGCTCCCGCGCGGTGACCAGGATCAGGCTCTCGGAGTGCTCCGGCACCAGCGCGCGGACCTGCGCCACGTCGTGCGCGTCGTCGAGGACGATCGTCACCGGCAGATCCGTCAGATGCCGGTCGTACAGCTCGCCCAGCCGCCTGACCTGCTGGTCCGGCGCCGACCGCTCCCGGAACAGCAACTGCTCGCGGGGCGCGCCGAGCCGGTTCAGCATGTGCAGCAGCGCCTCCCGGGTGGACAGCGGCGGCTCCTCGGGACTGTCGCCGCGCAGATCGACGACGCACGCGCCGCGGAACTGGTCGCGCAGGTCGTGCGCGGCGCGCAGCGCCAGCGAGGTGCGGCCCGAGCCGGGGGCGCCGTGCAGCACGACCACGGTCGGTCTGGTCCCGGTGCTCGCGCGGGCCGCGTGCACCCACTGCGCGATCCGCGACAGTTCCGTGCGCCGGCCCGCGAACCGGTCGACGGGCGCGGGCAGTTGTCCGAACGACTGGGCCAGTACGTTGCGACTGCGGGCGGCGGCGCTCTTGTCGCTGCCGCGCAGCCGGGGTGCGGTCCTCTTGGCCGGCCCGGTGGAGGCGGCGAGCACGCGCTGCTGGTCCAGGAACGGGCGGATGCCGCGCACGTCGAGCGCGGTCAGCCACTGCAGCCGGAGCTGCTCGGGGCCGCCCGGCTGGCCGAGCGCGCCCGCCCGGTGGTGGGCGGCGGGCACATGCGTGGCGCCCACCTTCACGACGGTGGCGGCGGCCCCGACGACCCCCACGGCGACGCCCGCGCCGAGCGCGGTGCCGGCGCCGGTGCCGAGGGCGGCGTCGAAGACGACGGCGGTGAGCGCGGCCACGCCCGCGACCGTCAGGGCGGTGCCGGCGCCCGCCTTCGCGTACCGCTGGGCGAACGTCTGCCGGTCCTGCTCGGCCTCGTCCAGGGCGCGGGTGTAGGCCGCGTATTCCTCGGCGGCCGTCTGCGCCATCGCGTCCAGGGCGGTCCGGGCACGGGACAGCAGCACACCGCCGTCCGTGCGCCCGCCGGAGCGGCGCACCTCCTCCTCCACGGCCCGCGCCAACAACCGCTCAGCATCCGCGCGATGCGTGTCCCGCATGCCACGCTCCCCCTTCGGTGGCAACCGACTCCGTCCCCAGTGTCCTTGGCGGACGGCGGCTGCGACAGGGGGCGATGTCGATCGGACGCGGCGGAGTCGGGCGTGCCGGGCTCATGGCGCGTGGCGCGGGTGTGGTCGCGGGGTGTCGCGCGTCCGCCCGTCCGCGCGACGCCACCCCTGTGGCGTGGGGCGGACCGGGGGGCACGTGCGCGAGGATGGGGGGCATGCCCAACCGACTTGCGCAGGCCACGTCCCCGTACCTCCTCCAGCACGCGGACAACCCCGTCGACTGGTGGCCGTGGGAGGCAGGCGCGTTCGAAGAAGCCCGGCGGCGCAACGTCCCCGTGTTCCTGAGCGTCGGCTACAGCGCGTGTCATTGGTGCCACGTGATGGCGCACGAGTCCTTCGAGGACGACGACGCCGCTGTATACATGAACGAGCACTTCGTGTCCGTCAAGGTGGACCGTGAAGAGCGGCCCGACGTGGACGCCGTCTACATGGAGGCGGTGCAGGCCGCCACGGGACAGGGTGGCTGGCCCATGTCCGTCTTCATGACGCCGGACGGGGAGCCGTTCTACTTCGGCACGTACTTCCCGCCGGAGCCCCGCCATGGGATGCCGTCCTTCCGGCAGGTACTCGAAGGCGTCCACAGCGCGTGGACGAGTCGACGCGACGAGGTAGGCGAAGTCGCCGCGAAGATCACCAGGGACCTTGCCGAGCGGGAGTTGAGCATCGCGTCCGCAGGGGTGCCCAGCGAGGAGACTCAGGCCCTGGCGCTCCTCCAGCTGACCCGGGACATCGACCCCGCGAGCGGCTGGTTCAAGGGAGACACCAAGTTCCCGCCGTCGATGGTGGTCGAGTTCCTGTTGCGCCACCACGCGCGTGCCGGTTCCGTGGCGGCGCTGGAGATGGCAGAGGGGCTGTGCGGTGCGATGGCTCGTTCGAGCCTGTACGACCAGGTGGGAGGCGGCTTCCATCGGTACGTACTCACGCTGAGGAGTGGTGGGTCTTTGATGCCCCACTTCGAGAAGATGCTCTACGACAACGCGCTGCTGTGCCGTGTGTACGCGCATCTGTGGCGGGCCACCGGCTCCGGCCTCGCCCGGCGGGTGGCGCTGGAGACCGCCGACTTCATGGTGCGCGAACTGGGCACCGCCGAGGGCGGGTTCGCCTCCGCGCTCGACGCCGACAGCGACGACGGCACCGGCAGGCACGTCGAGGGCGCGTACTACGTGTGGACGCCGGCCGAGCTCGCCGAGGTCCTCGGTGAGGACGACGCCGAGCTCGCCGCGCGGTACTTCGGCGTGACCGAGGAGGGCACGTTCGAGCACGGGCGGTCCGTGCTGCAACTTCCGCAGTCCGACGGGGTGTTCGACGCGGAGCGGATCGCCACGGTCCGGTCGCGGCTGCTCGACGCGCGGTCCGCGCGCCCGGCGCCCGGCCGCGACGACAAGGTGGTCGCCGCCTGGAACGGGCTCGCGATCGCCGCGCTCGCCGAGACCGGCGCCTACTTCGACCGTCCCGACCTGGTCGACGCCGCGCTCCGCGCCGCCGACCTCCTCGTACGGCTGCACCTGGACGAGCACGGCCGGCTCGCCCGTACCTCCAAGGACGGACGCGCCGGTGCGCACGCGGGCGTACTGGAGGACTACGCGGACGTCGCCGAGGGCTTCCTCGCGCTGGCCGGGGTCACCGGCGAGGGTGTGTGGCTGGAGTTCGCCGGGCTGCTCCTCGGTCATGTACGCACCCGGTTCACCGGCGAGGAGGGCACGCTGTACGACACGGCGGCCGACGCCGAGCGGCTGATCCGCAGGCCGCAGGACCCCACGGACAACGCCACCCCCTCCGGGTGGACCGCCGCCGCGGGCGCCCTGCTCTCGTACGCCGCGCACACCGGCTCCGACGACCACCGCACCGCCGCGGAGCAGGCGCTCGGCGTGGTGCGCACGCTCGCCCCGCGCGCCCCCCGCTTCGTCGGCTGGGGCCTGGCGGTCGCCGAGGCGCTCCTCGACGGACCCCGCGAGGTGGCCGTCGTCGGCCCTTCCCTCGACGACCCGGCCACCGCCGCCCTGCACCGCACGGCACTGCTGGGCACGGCCCCGGGCGCGGTCGTCGCGGCAGGCCCCGAGGGCGGCGACGAGTTTCCCCTCCTCGCCGACCGCCCGCTCCGGCAGGGCGCTCCGACCGCCTACGTCTGCCGAGGCTTCGTCTGCGACGCCCCGACCACCGACCCGGACCACCTGCGCACGACCCTGGGCGGCTGAGGGCGGCTGATCGCGGGAGAGGGGGCGAGGGGCCGGGCCTAACGGGTCCGGTCCGCCGGGTGGGCGCGGGCCAGTGCGCGTTCCACGATGGCCTCCAGTCGGTCGTGGTGCGCGCCCTTCCAGTAGGCCCGCCCGCATTCCCGGCACTGCGCGAACACGTCGTACGTGCGTCGCGTGCCGTCCTCGAGCTGCGCGGCGACCTCCTCCTTGGTGGTCTCGCGGAGCAGTCCGTTGCAGGCGGTGCACCGGGTCCACGGGTGCGGTTCGGGTGCGAACCGGTCGAGCACTTCCCGGAGCTGTTCGTCGGGGTGGGTGCTGTAGACGAACGCGCCCGCCCACAGCTCCCTGCGGCGCAGCAGCCCCCGGTCGCGGCTGAGCAGCACACGCTGTTCGGCGGCCGAACGGGCGGCGAGCGCGGGGTCGCCGATGTCGAGGGACTCGTACGCCGTGTCGACGCCGAGCAGCCGCAGCCGGCGCGCGAGGGTGCCGAGGTGGACGTCGAGCAGGAAGCGCAAGGGGGCGCCCGGGACGCGCTGGGGGCGCGCTACGGGCCGTACGGCGACCGACTCGCCGGCGGCGGGTACGTGTGAGACCGGGACCTCGTGGCCGTTCACCATCAGCGCGCCGACCTCGGTGAGGGGCACGCCGAGCGATTCGACGACGTGGCCCAGCGTGGAGACGCCGTCGGTGGCGGCCGTACTCGCCCCGTCGCGCCGGGCGGCCGGTACGAACAGGTGCAGTTCGGGGGCGAACTCGATGTGGATCGCGGGTCCGTTCACCCGGCCAGGATGGCATGGGAGAGGAGGTCGGGGAGCGGGAGAGCGGGAGAGCGGGGAGCCGGAGAACGGCGCCGGGGTGCCGGGACCCGGGGCGCACGGCGAGCGCCTCGGCAGAGCGCGCGGCCGGTGACCGACGTGCTCTCCCGCATCGGCCAAGGGCCATGGCGCGAAGCCATGGCCCTGTCGTGCGGATGCGGATGCGGACCCGGGTCCGCCTGAGCCCGGACCGGTTCTAGGTGTGCTGGTACGCCACCATGGAGATCCCCACGTAGTGCACGGCGAACGCCGCCAGTGTGAGGGCGTGGAAGACCTCGTGGAAGCCGAACCAGCGCGGTGACGGGTTGGGGCGCTTTATGCCGTACACCACGCCGCCCGCGCTGTAGAGGACACCGCCCACGACGACGAGCACCAGGACGGCGACGCCTCCGGCGTGCAGGAAGTCCGGCAGGTAGAAGACCGCCGCCCAGCCCATGGCCAGGTAGCACGGGGTGTACAGCCAGCGCGGGGCGCCGACCCAGAACACCCGGAAGACGATGCCCGCGGCGGCCGCCGCCCAGATGCCCCAGAGGAGCCACTGCCCCTGCGCCCCCGGCAGGAGCAGCATCGTCAGCGGGGTGTAGGTGCCCGCGATGATCAGGAAGATGTTGGCGTGGTCCAGGCGGCGCAGGACGCCGTCCATCCGTGGGCTCCAGGTGCCCCGGTGGTACAGCGCGCTCACGCCGAACAGCAGGCAGGCGGTCAGTACGTAGATCCCGCAGGCGATCCGGCCGCGCGTGGAGTCGGCGAGCGCGGTGAGGACCAGACCGGCGACGAGCACGGTGGGGAACATGCCCAGGTGCAGCCAGCCACGCAGCTTGGGCTTCACGGGGTGGGGAAGGGAGAGCGCCGCGGGACCGCCGCCGGCGGCGGCAGTGGTGTCCGTGGGCGCGTCGGGGACGGACGCAGTCATGACTGGCATGGTACCTACGGCGCCGTGAGCCAAACCTCAGTCGGGTTTCCGGCCGGGCGAAATCCGGACGACGGACGGGTCGGGCAGGCGGACCGGGCAGACGGACCGGGCCGCGGACGACCCGTCTCCGACCGTCTCCGACCCTCTCCGACCGTCTCCGACCGTCTCCGACCGCCTCCGACGGCTACGGGCGGGGCCCTTCGTGCCCCGCCCACTCCCCGTGCACCCGGCATGTTCCGGGAAACCTTCCCGGGGAACCCGCTTCGCGCGAAAGGAAACCCGCTCTCGAGTGGCATTGCTCACGCCGCTCAGTTGTGCGGCCCTCTGGACATATGGGCAGCAGGGTCGGATGATCAAATGAGTGCGGTCGGCACCGGATGAGCGCCGAGGGATCGACGCCGTGAACGCATCCGGGTCGCAGCCCCCACGGGGCCTCCAACACAAAACCCCTCATCTAGGAGCAATCGTGGCGCGCGACATCGCGGCTCCCACCACCGTTCCCTCCACCGCCCCCACCCGCCATCAGGAACTCCTCTCGTGGGTGGACGAGATCGCCGAACTGACGCAGCCGGACGCCGTGGTCTGGTGCGACGGCTCCGAGGCCGAGTACGAGCGCCTGTGCGGGGAGCTCGTGGCCAAGGGCACGTTCACCGAGCTCGACCCGATCCTGCGGCCCAACTCCTACTACGCCGCCTCCGACCCCTCGGACGTGGCGCGGGTCGAGGACCGTACGTTCATCTGCTCCGCGAAGGAGGAGGACGCGGGTCCGACCAACCACTGGAAGGCCCCGGCCGAGATGCGGGAGATCTTCCGGGGGCGGGACGGCCGGGGCGGTGTCTTCCGTGGCTCGATGCGCGGGCGCACGATGTACGTCGTCCCGTTCTGCATGGGCCCGCTCGGCTCCCCGCTCTCCGCGATCGGCGTCGAGATCACGGACTCCGCGTACGTCGCCGTCTCCATGCGCACCATGACCCGCATGGGCAGGCCGGTCCTGGACGAGCTCGGCGAGGACGGCTTCTTCGTCAAGGCCGTGCACAGCGTCGGTGCCCCGCTGGCCGAGGGCGAGCAGGACGTCCCCTGGCCCTGCAACAGCACCAAGTACATCTCGCACTTCCCCGAGGACCGCGAGATCTGGTCCTACGGCTCGGGCTACGGCGGCAACGCGCTGCTCGGCAAGAAGTGCTACGCCCTGCGCATCGCCTCCGTCATGGCCCGCGACGAGGGCTGGCTGGCCGAGCACATGCTGGTGCTGAAGCTGACCCCGCCCACCGGGGAGCCCAAGTACGTCGCCGCCGCCTTCCCCTCGGCCTGCGGCAAGACCAACCTGGCCATGCTGGAGCCGACGGTCCCCGGCTGGACTGTGGAGACCATCGGCGACGACATCGCCTGGATGCGGTTCGGCGAGGACGGCCGGCTGTACGCCATCAACCCGGAGGCCGGCTTCTTCGGCGTCGCGCCCGGCACCGGCGAGCACACCAACGCCAACGCGATGAAGACGCTGTGGGGCAACTCCGTCTTCACCAACGTGGCGCTCACGGACGACGGCGACGTGTGGTGGGAGGGCATGACGGAGGAGACCCCGGCCCACCTGACGGACTGGAAGGGCCGGGACTGGACGCCGGACTCGGACGAGCCCGCCGCCCACCCCAACGCCCGTTTCACCACCCCCGCCGCCCAGTGCCCGATCATCGCCCCCGAGTGGGAGGACCCCCGGGGCGTGCCGATCTCGGCGATCCTCTTCGGCGGCCGCCGGGCCACCGCCGTGCCGCTGGTGACGGAGTCCTTCGACTGGAACCACGGCGTCTTCCTCGGCGCCAACGTGGCCTCCGAGAAGACCGCCGCCGCCGAGGGCAAGGTCGGTGAGCTGCGCCGCGACCCGTTCGCCATGCTGCCGTTCTGCGGCTACAACATGGGCGACTACATGGGGCACTGGATCGAGGTCGGGGCCGACAAGGACCAGTCGAAGCTCCCGAAGATCTACTACGTCAACTGGTTCCGCAAGAACGACGAGGGCACGTTCGTCTGGCCGGGGTTCGGCGAGAACGCGCGCGTGCTCAAGTGGATCGTCGAGCGGCTGGAGGGGAAGGCCGACGGCGTCGAGACCCCGATCGGGATCCTGCCGACGAAGGAGTCGCTGGACACCGCCGGGCTCGATCTGCCCGACGCCGACCTGGAGTTGCTGCTCACGGTCGACAAGGAGGCGTGGCGCGAGGAGGCGGCGCTGGTGCCGGACCACTTGAACACGTTCGGCGATCACACCCCGCGGGAGCTGTGGGACCAGTACCGGGAGCTGGTGCGGCGCCTGGGCTGACCGGGCGGAGACACGTCCGCGGCGGGCCGGCCGCGCTCCTCGTCGGCCGGCCCGCCGCGGCGGACCGGCCCCGCACAACGGCGTGCGGGGCCGCGGACTTCGGCGCGGTACGGGCGGCGCCGGCGGCTCGGACGGTGTACGCGGCGCGGGCCGCGACTGCGAGGCACCCGGCCCGCGCACCGCTGCGGGGGCGCGCGGACCGGGGCCGTTCTCTCCGGCGGGCGGGCGCGTCAGTGGGTCGCGAGCTGCCGGGGTCCGGTGGTGGTGGCCGTCGCAGCCGTTCCGGCCGCCTCCGCGTGGACGTCCATCTGCTGGGCGGAGAGGATCGCCGCGGCCGTGTCCGCGCGGGACGCGGCGACGACCAGCGCGCGACCGGCGAGCGCGTGGGCGCGGCGGCGCAGGGCGTGCGTGAGAACGTGCCTGTCCTGGACGGTGCCGGACGGGGCCGGCACCGTGGCGCGGACCGGCGGGTGACCCCCGCGCAACCGCCCGACCTGCGCGGCGAGCCGCTCGGCGGACTCGTCGAGCTGGGCCGAGGGGTCGAGGGCGCGGAGTTCGTCGGTCACCGCGAGCAGCGCGGCGAGGTGGCCGGCGAGCTGGATGTCCAGCTCCTCCTCCCGGGACCGATGCGGAAAGTCGGAGTCGCGGGTGCCGGCCATCGTGTGGACCGACTTGGTGCGGATCGGTTCGTACATGGGGGATGGCCTCCTGTGCTGCGAGATGCCATCCTAGCTTGGAATCGGTCTAAAGTTGAGCGGACGGGGGAAGTGGCTGGTGGCGAGGGCGAAGAAAACCCTGCGGGCACCCCCGGGTCACACCTGGCTGTAGCCGTCCAGGAAGTGGCCGATGCGGGTGATCGCGGATGTCAGGTCGGCGATGGTGGGGAGGGTGACCACGCGGAAGTGGTCCGGTTCCGGCCAGTTGAAGCCCGTGCCGTGCACCACCATGATCTTCTCGCGGCGCAGCAGTTCGAGGACCATCCGCCGGTCGTCCTTGATCTTGAAGACCTTGGGGTCGAGGCGGGGGAACAGATACAGCGCCCCCTTCGGCTTGACGCACGTCACCCCGGGGATCCGCGTCAACAACTCGTGCGCGACGTCCCGTTGCTCCTTCAGGCGCCCGCCCGGCAGCACCAGGTCCTGGATCGTCTGCCGTCCGCTCAGCGCCGCGACCACCCCGTGCTGGCCCGGCATGTTCGCACACAGCCGCATGTTCGCCAGGATCGTCAGGCCCTCGATGTAGGAGTCGGCGTGGGCGCGCGGCCCGGAGATCGCCATCCAGCCCACCCGGTATCCGGCCACCCGGTACGCCTTCGACATGCCGTTGAACGTCAGCGTCAGCAGGTCCGGCGCGACCGAGGCGGTCGGCGTGTGCGTGGCACCGTCGTAGAGGATCTTGTCGTAGATCTCGTCCGAGCAGACCAGCAGGTTGTGCCGGCGTGCGATGTCGGTGAGCCCCTTCAGCATCGACGGGTCGTAGACGGCCCCCGTCGGGTTGTTGGGGTTGATGATGACGATCGCCTTGGTGCGGTCGGTGACCTTGCGCTCCACGTCGGCGAGGTCCGGCATCCAGTCGGACTGCTCGTCGCAGCGGTAGTGCACCGCCGTGCCGCCGGACAGCGACACCGCCGCCGTCCACAGCGGGTAGTCGGGCGCGGGGACGAGGACCTCGTCGCCGTCGTCCAGCAGCGCCTGCATCGCCATGACGATCAGCTCGGAGACGCCGTTGCCGATGAAGACGTGCTCGACGTCCGTCTCGATGCCGAGGGTCTGGTTGTGCATGACGACCGCCCGGCGCGCGGCCAGCAGGCCCTTCGCGTCGCCGTAGCCGTGCGCGGTGGAGACGTTGCGCAGTATGTCCTCGAGGATCTCCGGCGGGCACTCGAAGCCGAAGGCGGCCGGGTTGCCGGTGTTCAGCTTGAGGATGCGGTGACCGGCCGCTTCCAGCCGCATCGCCTCCTCGAGAACCGGGCCCCGGATCTCGTAGCCGACATTGGCGAGCTTCGTGGACTGGATCACCTGCATGTCCGTGAGCTTACGGCCGCGTTGCCGGGTGCGCGTCGTGTTTCCCACCACAGGGAACCCGTACGGCCCCGGCCGTTTTCGCGGCCTTTGCCGCCCACCCCTGCCCCTCGCGCCCCACCCGCCCCTAGAATGCGCCCTCGTGTCATGGCAGCAACAGCCTGAGGTCGGGGCGCACGGCGGATACGTCGAGAACACAGCGGACCGGGCGGCGGAAGCCCGCCCCGCGGGTGGGGTGCGGCCTCACGGCGACGCACACGAGGGTCACCCGATCGTGTACCACCCGTACGCCGAGGCGGCTGTGCCCGAGTACGACCGGTACGCGGACCCGGCCGCCGCCCACGGGTGGCAGAACGCCTACGACGAGACCCGCGAGCTGCCCCGGATCGTTCCCGCGGCGGCCCCCGCCGTCCCCGGGCCCGGCGCCGTTCCTGCCGCCCCGGGCCGTCGCCCGCGCGCGGCCCGGCGCGCGGTCCTCGCGGCCGGGGCGCTCGGCGCGGCCGGTGTCGCCGTCCTGCTGACCGGGGGCTTCGGCGCGGGGTCCGCCGGGACGCCGGGCGGCACCGGGGGGTCCGCGCGGCCGACGACGTCCGCCGAGGCGGCCGACCCCGACGCCGCCGCGGACTCCTCCACCCCGTCGGCCTCCCGTTCCGGCTCGACCGCGCCGGCCGGCGACGGCGGTCCCTCCGAGTCCGCCGGGAGCACGCGGGCCGCCTCCCCGACGCCGAGCCGGGCGGGCGCGGGCGGTGGCGCGGAACCGGGCGGCTCCGGGACCCGGTCCGCCGCGCCCGCGCCCACCACCCGCACCGCCTTCCCCTCGTTCCCCGTCGCCCCGAGTCCGACCGTGTCGAACCCGTACGGCGGCGGGCACGGCGGGCACGGCGGAGGCGGCTGGGGCGGAGGTGGCTGGGGCGGCGGCTGGGGGCGCCACTGACGTCCTGTGTCGGATGCCGGGGACGGCGGGCCGGGGGGACGGCCGAAAACCGTCCCTTGCCGCCCACGCACCGCCCCTCTGACAATGCGCATGACAACTCCACGGGCGGCCGGACGACCTTCGGCCGCCCCGTCATGTCTCAGAGGGGACCCCACATGAGAAAGCCTCTCGTCACCGTGCTGCTCGCCCTGGCCATCGCCGGGGCCGGCGCGGCCCCCACGGCGGCGGCCACCCCGGCCTCCGCGCCCGCACCCGAAGCGGTCACCGCGCCCGCGGCGGCCCCCGCCCTCCAAGCCGTCGACTACGCCGGCACCGTCGCGCTCAGCAACTGCTCCGGCTCCGTCGTCCGGCTCCCCGCCTCCACCGACTCCGACCCGGCGCTCGTGCTCACCAACGGCCACTGCCTGGAGACCGGGTTCCCCGAGCCCGGCGAGGTCATCGTCGACCAGGCGTCCAGCCGCTCGTTCACCCTGCTCAACTCGGCCGGGAGCGGCGTCGCCACCCTGCGGGCGAGCAAGGTCGCCTACTCGACGATGACCGACACCGACATCACGCTGTACCAGCTCACCCGCACCTACGCGCAGATCAAGAGCTCGTACGGCATCGGCGCGCTCACCCTGAACGACACCCACCCCGCCGTCGGCACCGCCATCAAGGTCGTCTCCGGGTACTGGAAGCGCATCTACACCTGCGCGATCGACGGCTTCGCCTACCGGCTCAAGGAGGGCGACTGGACCTGGAAGGACTCCGTCCGTTACACCTCCGCCTGCGACACGATCGGCGGCACCTCCGGCTCGCCCGTCGTCGACACCGCCACCGGCAAGGTCGTCGCCGTCAACAACACCGGCAACGAGGACGGGGAGCGCTGCACGGAGAACAACCCCTGCGAGGTCGACGAGAACGGCACGGTCACCGTCCGCGAGGGCATCAACTACGCCGAGGAGACGTACGGCATCCCGGCCTGCTTCGGCGCCGGCAACAGGCTGAACCTGAACGCGAGCGGCTGCACCCTGCCCAGGCCCTGACCCCCCGGCCCCACCGGAACCGGGGCGGGCGGCAGCGCTCACGCCGGAGTGCGGCGCACCGCCCGCCCCGCCAGTACGTCCGTGCGCCGCCCGTCCTCGATCACGAAGCGCCCGTCGATCAGCACGTGCGGGATCCCCGTCGGCAGCCGGCGCGGGTCCGCGAACGTGGCGCCGGGCGCGACCGTCGCCGGGTCGAAGAGCACCAGGTCGGCCCGGTACCCCTCGCGCACAAGGCCACGGTCCGGCAGCCGCAGCCGGGCCGCCGCGCGCCCGGTGAGGTGGGCCACGCACTCCTCCAGGGACAGCACCCCCAACTCCCGGACGTAGCGGCCGAGATACTGGGGGAAGGTGCCGTACGCGCGCGGGTGCGGCTTGGTGCCCTGGAGGATGCCGTCCGAACCGCCGGTGTGCGCCGGGTGGCGCATGATCGTACGGACGTTCTCCTCGTTGCCCACATGCTGGAGGATCGTCGTGCCGAGCCTGTCCTCGGTCAGCAGCCGGCGCGCGGTCGTCCAGGGTGTCTCGCCGCGCGCCCGCGCGGCCTCCAGGACCGTGCGTCCGACGTACTCGGCGAGCTCGGGGTTGCTCACGCCGGAGATCTCGATGGTCTCCCACTCCATCGGCACCCCGTGGCAGCCGTCGGAGCCGGTCACCTCCAGGTGGTGGCGGATCCGCTCGGCGGTGTCGTCGTCCGCGAGCCGCTTCAGCAGCGCCTCGGGGCCGCCCTCGCCCGCCCAACTGGGGAGCTGCGCGGCCAGGGTGGTGCAGCCGGGGGTGTACGGATAGGTGTCCAGGGTGATGTCGGCACCGTCGGCCAGCGCCTCGTCCAGCAGCGCGAGCAGTTCGGGCGCCCGGTCCCGGTTGACGCCGAAGTTCATGGTGGCGTGGGTGAGGTGCAGCGGACAGCCCGCCTCGCGGGTGAGCGCGACCATCTCCTCGTACGCCTGAAGCGCCCCCGCCCCGTAGGACCGGTGGTGCGGGCAGTAGTAGCCGCCGTACGACGCCACCACCCGGCACAGTTCGGCCAGTTCGGCGCCGTCGGCGTACATGCCGGGGGTGTAGGTGAGCCCGGAGGAGAGGCCGACGGCGCCCTGTTCCAGGCCCTCCGCGACCAGTCGCCGCATCCGGTCCAGCTCGGCGGGCGTGGCCGGGCGGTCCTCCCAGCCGACGGCGAGGGCACGCACCGTGCCCTGCGGGATCAGATACGCGGCGTTGACGGCGATGCCCCGGCCGTCGAAGCCGTGGTCGAGCCGGTCCAGGAACTCGCCGACCGAGCGCCAGGAGAAGTCGATGTCGTCGCCGTACCCGTTCCAGCCGGAGATGGCCCGGCGGACCTCGGCGAGCGTGCGGTCGTCGACCGGCGCGTACGACAGCCCGTCCTGCCCGATGACCTCGAGGGTCACGCCCTGCGCGGCCTTGGCGCCGTGGTCGGGGTCGCGCAGCAGGGCGAGGTCGCTGTGCGCGTGCATGTCGATGAAGCCGGGGGCCAGGACCAGCCCCTCGGCGTCCAACTCCCGCCGGGCGCGCGGGCGCTGGCAGCCGGCCGCCCACGCCTCCTTGACGATCGAGACGATCCTGCCGTCCTCGATCGCCACGTCGGCGCGGTAGGACGGCGCACCGCTGCCGTCCACGACCTCCGCGTCGCGCAGGACGAGGTCGGCCCGGTCGGTGAGGTCGACGGGATCCATGGCGAGTACCGGCCTTCCTGATGCGTGGGACGTGACTGCTCCCGGACTGCTCCCGGGAGAAGAGGTGCCTAGAAGAACGTGCGGACGTAGTCGGTGACCGTGCCGTCCGCCTCCACGAGGGGGATGAGCTGCCACTTGTCGAAGGACGTGCAGGGGTGGGAGAGGCCGACGCCGATCCAGTCGCCCACCTCCAGGTCCGTCCCGTCCGCCGTGCGCAGCCACATGTGCTGGTCGGAGAGCGCGGTCACGGTGACGCCGGTGGCCGGACGCTCGTCGCCGTCCCGTCGTACCACCTGCGCGAACGGCAGGTCCAGGTCGTAGGCGGCGTCGCGCTTGCCCGCGTTGGCGAACGCCTGCTCGGGGGAGGGGCGGGAGACGACCTGCGTCCACAGCCGGAACGCGGGCTCCAGACCGCCCTCCTCCGGGACGCGGTTGAAGGGGGTGACGTGGCGGTAGTGCCCGTCGTCGTGCGAGACGTAGGCGCCGGAGCGCAGCAGCTTCAGTGCGGGGAGCGAGAGCGCGGGCAGCTCGGCGAGGACGTCGGCGACCGCGTCGAACCAGGCGCTGCCGCCCGCGCTGACGACGATCTCCGTCAGGCCGGTGCCGGTGAACCGGCCCGCCGCGTCGAACTCGGCCGCCAGCGCGGTCAGCCGGCGCAGCCAGGCCCGTACGCGGTCGGGGTCGGCGTCCGGGACCTCACCCTCGTAGCCCGCCACGCCGGCCAGCCGCAGGGTGGTGGTGGCCGCGACGGCGTCGGCGACCGCCGCGCACTCCGCCTCCGTACGCGCCCCCGTGCGCGCCCCTTCTCCGGCACCGAGTTCGACGACGACGTCGAGCGGGCGGCCCCCCTCGGGCAGCGGGGAGAGCGCGGCGTCCATCAGCTCGACCCCGCGCACGGAGTCGACGTAGCAGAGGAACCGGAACTCCGGGTCGGCGGCGAGTTCCGCGGCGATCCAGCGCAGGGCCGCCGGGTCGACGATCTCGTTGGCCACGAAGATCCGCCCGATGCCGAACTCCCGTGCCACGCGCACCTGGTGGGGCAGCGCGAGCGTGATGCCCCAGGCGCCTCGCTCGATCTGCCGGCGGAAGAGCTGCGGGGCCATGGAGGTCTTGCCGTGCGGGGCGAAGGCGAGGCCGTGCCGCTCGGCGTACCGCTCCATCAGCGCGAGGTTGTGCTCCAGGCGCTCGGCGGACAGGGCGAGGACGGGGGTGGTGAAGCCGTCGGTGAACAGATTGCGCCGCTCGGCCGCGAGCGCGCCGACGGTGAGGTGGGCGGCGTCCGGCGGGAGGCCCTTGAAACGGTGGCCGACGGGCTCGTCGGCGAGCCGGGCGACGGCGTCGTCCATCCCTTTGTCGAGGGCGGAACCGGGGGTGCCGGAGATGCCGGGGATGCGGTCGACGGCCATGCAGCCTCCCTGATCAGGTGCGTTGCATTCTCTGCAACGTCCATTGCGTATGTCGCTCACTGCTGTCTAACATCTCGGCCGACGCGGGTCAACGGCAGCGACCGTGCCCCACGGCAGTCCCCGCGGCACCCGCAGATCCACCAGCACCGGCATCGCCGGCAGCGCCGGCGGACCCGGCAGCACCCACCGCCCCAGCACGCCCCCGACGAGCGAGGAGTACCCACCGCCGTGACCGCCACCGGCCCGCACAGCGCACCGCCCGCCGTCGACGTCGTCGCGCTGGGGGAGTCCATGGTGACCTTCCTGCCCACGCGGCCGGGACGGCTCGCCGACGTGCCGGCGTTCGAGCGCGGGATCGGCGGCGCCGAGTCCAACGTGGCGTGCGCGCTGGCCGCCGCCGGGCACACCGTGCGCTGGGTGAGCAGGGTCGGCGCGGACGGCTTCGGCGACCACCTCCTGGAGGCGATCGGCGGGTACGGGGTCGACGTGAGCGCGGTGCGCCGGGACCCGGCACGCCCGACGGGCATCTACTTCCGCACCGCCGGGGACCGCTCCGGCGACACCCACGAGGTGGCCTACTACCGGGCCGGCTCGGCGGCCTCCGCGATGTCCGCGGCCACCCTGGACCTGGACGCCGTACAGGACTGCCGCGTCCTGCACCTCTCCGGGATCACGCCCGCGCTCTCCGCCGACTGCCTGGAGCTGGTGCGGGAACTGACGGCCCGCCGGCCCGGCCGCCCGCTCGTCTCCTTCGACGTCAACCACCGCCCGGAGCTGTGGGCCGACGCCGACGGCCCCCGGGCGCTCCTCGAACTGGCGCGCGGGGCCGACCTCGTCTTCGTCGGCGACGACGAGGCGCGGGCCGCGTGGGGGCTGGACGGCGCCGGGGCGATCCGCGAGGCGCTGCCGGAACCGGAGACCGTCGTCGTCAAGCGGGGCGCGGACGGGGCGACGGCGTACGGCAGGGACGGCTCCGAGGTCTCCGTCGGCGCCCCGGTCGTGGACGTCGTCGCGCACGTCGGCGCCGGTGACGCCTTCGCCGCCGGGTTCCTCTCCGCCACCCTGCGCGAACTGCCCGTCCGCGACCGGCTCCGCCACGGCCACCTCACGGCCGCCGCCGCCCTCACCGTCCACGGCGACCTCGCCGCGCCCCCGGCCCGCGACCACGCCGACCGGCTGGCCGCCCTGGACGACACGGTGTGGGGGAGACTGCGACTCGGCCCCGGCTGGACACAGCGGACCGACGGGACGCGGGACGACGACGCCGACGACCGGACCGAGGGGACGCGCGACGACGCCGACCGGACCGACGGGACGCGCGACGACGCCGGCCGGGCCGAGGAGGAGGTACGCAGACCATGAGCCAGACCGTCGACCGGGCGCTGTCCATCCTGCCGCTGCTCGCCGAGGGCCCCGCCGACCTCGCGGGCGTCGCCGAGCGGCTCGGCGTGCACAAGTCCACCGCGCTGCGGCTGCTGCGCACCCTGCACGAACACGGCCTGGTCTACCGCCAGTCCGACCAGCGCTACCGCCTCGGCGCCCGGCTGTTCGCGCTCGCCCAGGAGGCGATGGAGAACCTCGACATACGCGAGATCGCGCACCCGCACCTCGTCGCCCTCAACGAGGAGTGCGGGCACACCGTGCACCTCGCGGTGCACGAGGAGAACGAGGTCCTCTACATCGACAAGGTCGACAGCCGCTACCCGGTGCGCATGTACTCGCGGATCGGCAAGCCGGTCGCCATCACCGTCGCGGCGGTGGCCAAGCTGCTTCTCGCCGACCTGCCCGAGGCCGAGCGGCGTGCCGTCGCCGAACAGCTCGAGTACCCGCCGTACACCGCGCGTTCGACCCCGCACGCGGCCGCGTTCCTGCGCGAGCTGGAGAAGGTGCGCGAGCAGGGCTGGGCCACCGACCTCGGCGGCCACGAGGAGTCCATCAACTGCATCGCCGCCCCGGTGCGCGGCGCCGACGGCCGGGTCGTCGCCGCGATGTCGGTCTCGGCGCCCAACGTCGTCGTCACCGCCGAGGAACTCCTCGCACTCCTCCCGCGGGTGCGCCGCACGGCGGACGCGATCAGCGGCGAGTACTCCGGCCGTACGCCGGGGAGCGGCGAGTACGCGGGCCGTACGCCGGGCGCCGGCGAGCACTCGGGCCGAACCCCAGGAACCGCGGCGGCCGCCGGTCCGCCAGGAAAGGAAAAGAACCCATGACCGACAAGATCGCGCTCACCCCGAAGACGCACACCACCCCGCCCGCGAAGTTCTCGCACGGCGTGCGCAAGGGGAACATCCTCCAGGTCGCCGGCCAGGTCGGCTTCCTGCCCGCCGAGGAGGGCAAGGCGCCCACCCCCGCCGGGCCGACCCTGCGCGAGCAGACCCTCCAGACCCTTGCCAACGTCAAGGCGATCCTGGAGGAGGGCGGCGCGGGCTGGGACGACGTGATGATGCTCCGCGTCTACCTCACGGACGTGGACCACTTCGCCGAGATGAACGACCTGTACAACACCTACTTCGAGGAGCAGGGGCTCACCGCGCCCCCGGCCGCCCGCACCACGGTGTACGTCGGTCTGCCCCCGGGCCTGCTCATCGAGATCGACGCGCTCGCCGTACTGGGCTGACCGGCGCGACCCGCCGGAATCCGTCCCGTACACGCGCACGCGTGACGCGGTGCCCCGCCCCGCCGGGGCACCGCGTGGACCCCCCACTCCCTGCCCGAAAGCCTCATGGCACCCCCCGTCACACGAGAAGCACGAGGACCACCCCAATGCTCAATGTCATGCCCATGATCATATCCAGAGAGGCGGTCGCCCTCGCGGCGGCCCCCGCACCCGCGGCCCCACCCCACACCGGTGGTCTGATCGCCCTGATCCACGGCACCGCCGGCCTGCTCACGGTCGCAGCCCTCGGCATCGCGCTGCTGCTCTTCCTGATCATCAAGATCCGGCTGCAGCCGTTCCTCGCCCTGCTCACGGTCTCCATCGCCGTCGGCCTGGCCGCCGGACTGTCGGTCACCGAACTCTTCGGCACGGTCCAGCGCTCCGACGCCGTCTCGCTCATCGAGTCCGGCATGGGCGGCACGCTCGGCCACATCGCGATCATCATCGGCCTGGGCACCATGCTCGGCGCGATCCTGGAGGTCTCCGGCGGTGCGGAGGTGCTGGCCTCCCGGCTGCTGCGGCTGTTCGGCGAGAAGCGCGCCCCGCTCGCGATGGGTCTGACCGGCCTCATCTTCGGCATCCCGGTCTTCTTCGACGTCGGCATCTTCGTCCTCGCGCCGATCGTCTACGCGGCCACCAAGCGCGGCGGCAAGTCCATCGTCCTGTACGCCATGCCGCTGCTGGCCGGCCTGTCGATGACCCACGCCTTCCTGCCGCCGCACCCCGGCCCGGTGGCCGCGGCCGGACTGCTCAAGGTCGACCTCGGCTGGGTCATCATGATGGGCGTCATCTGCGGCATCCCGGCCGTGCTCGCCGCGTGGGCGTGGGCGGCCTGGATCGGCCGGCGCATCTTCGTCCCCGTGCCGCAGGACATGGTCGAGGCGGCGGACGAGTCCAAGGCGGCCCTCGCGGCCGAGCAGCGGGCGGCGGGCGTGACGCCGTCGGAGAAGCCGGTGGCGCTCTCCGTCGTGTTCACGATCATCGGCACGCCGCTGGTCCTCATCCTGCTCTCCACCTTCTCCTCGATCGCCTTCGACCCCTCCACGGGCCGCTCGGTGGTGGAGTTCTTCGGCCACCCCTTCGTCGCCCTGACGATCGCGCTGCTGCTGGCGTACTACCTGCTCGGCATCCGGCGCGGCTGGTCCCGCAAGTCCCTGGAGACGGTGTCCACGGCCTCCCTGAAGCCGATCGGCAACATCCTGCTGGTGGTCGGCGCGGGCGGCATCTTCGGCGCGGTCCTCAAGGGCAGCGGCGTGGCCCAGGCCCTCTCCGACACCTTCCACGACGTCGGCCTGCCGGTGATCGTGCTGGCGTACCTGATCTCGCTGGTGCTGCGGGTGGCGCAGGGTTCGGCGACGGTCGCGATCGTCACCACGGCGGGCATCGTGGCGCCGCTGCTGTCCGAGGGCGACCACTCGCAGGCGTTCGTCGCGCTGGTCATCATGGCCATCTCGGCAGGTTCGATCTTCGCCTCGCACGTCAACGACGGCGGATTCTGGATGGTCGCGAAGTACTTCGGCATCAGCGAGCGCGACACGCTGAAGACGTGGACGGTCCTGGAATCGGTGCTGTCCGTGGCCGGGTTCGCGATGGCGGCGGTGGTGAGCCTCTTCGTCTGACCGGGCGCCGGCGGGCGGCGGCCGGATTCGTATAACGATGCGGAGGCGGCTTGCACCGGACACAGGATGGTGCACCATACTGCCCGCTGTGGAGCAGCGCATAGGTTCGAGCAAGCAGCCCCTGGAGGGCGCCGGGTTGGACCCGGCGTACGTCCCCGGCCTGACGGTGCCCGGGTCCCGCGAGCCGGAGAACACGACGGACGCGGACGAGCCGACGGCACCGGCGAAGCCGGCCGGGGCCGCGCGGGAAGCGGATGCCGACGCGGAGGCGGAGACGGCGGGTGAGACGGAGGCCGAGGCGGACGTGAAGACCGCCGAGGCCGCCGAGGACACCGCCGTCGACGCCGAGGCCGAAGCCGAGGACACCGCCGTCGAAGCCGAAGTGGCCGCCGACGGCCCGGTGTTCGAGGCCTCCGACCGCCGGGCCTCGATCCTGGCGAACGCCGCGGGCGTCCGGCTCCACCTCGACGACCAGGAGTGCGAGTTCCGCTGGGACGAGATCGCCGCGGTGGAGACGGCGTCCCCGCGCTTCGGCAGGCGGTTCACGGTCACCGTGCACACGCCGCAGTCGCGCTGGTACTTCATCGAGATCGAGGCGTCCTCCCGCTCCCGCTTCGCGGAGTGGGAGAAGCAGTTGGACGACGTCCTGGACGCGTACTTCGAGGAGGACGCCGGGGAGCCGGCGTCCTCGGAGAAGGCCGAGTCCACCGAGTCCACCGAGTCCACCGAGCCGGCCGAGTCCCCGGAGGACGCGGTGCCGAAGGGCGGGGCGAAGGACGAGGACGCGTAACCGCGTCGCGGCACGCACACCGGCGGAGCGCCGTACGGCCAGGGCCACCTGACCGTACGGCGCTCCGTCACGCGAAAACCCCGTGCCCCACCCACCGCACTGACGTACCATCACCGTCGCTTCCGTCAGTCCGTCCGTCCACACCATCCGGGGGACCCATGCCCAGCAGGCTCATCGAACTGGTCGTCGACTGCCACGACCCCGAGCGGCTCGCGGCCTTCTGGTGCGAGGTGCTGGGCTGGAAGGTGATCGACCGGGACGGCGGCACGGTCGAGATCGGCTGTTGGGAGCCGACGGCCGAGGAGTTCCGGTCCCGGCAGATGCCGCCGACCCTGATCTTCATCCCGGTACCCGAGGACAAGACGGTGAAGAACCGCCTCCATCTCGACGTCAGCCCCGTCGAGGGCACGACGGAGGACGAGGTCACCCGCCTGCTCGCCCTCGGCGCGAAGCGCTCCGAGCACCAGACCGAGGGCGCGAGCTGGGTCGTCATGACGGACCCCGAGGACAACGAGTTCTGCGTCCTGCGCACGCTGGACCGTTAGGGCCGAGGGGCCAGCGAGCGGTGCGCCACTGCTTCTCGAACTCCTCGCGGCTGATCGCCACGCCACGGAACTCGGGCTGTGCGTTGACGTCGGCGAGCGAGCCGACAGGCACTTGGCCGAGGCCGATCTCGTCCGACTCGTGCAGCGCATCGGCCCGCACGCTGCGGCCGTCCGCGTAGCGTTCGACCTTGCGGACCTCGTACCCGTCCGGCCCGATCTCGCTGTAGAGCGTGACCGGGTCCGACGGGCAGTCGTGTAGCCAGTCGACCTTCCAGTGGTCCATGGGCTTCCGCTCAGAGCAGGTGGTCTGCCTTGCCGGCCTTGATGTCCAGGATCATCGTGCGCAGTGCGTCGCGGCTGTCGGTGAGGGGGTGTGCCTCCTCACCGGCTATGGCGATGTAGGCGTTTCCGTCCCGGTCGGTACCGAGGCGGAAACAGCTGGCTCCTTCCCCGCAGAACGGCTCTTCCCAGGTGATCTCGTCCACCGGTTCTCTCCTCACAGGTCGTTGGCGATGTCACGGACGAAGTCGCGCGACTCCCGGGGCGGGAGGGCGATGCGCTCCATCCAGTCCAGGTGCCCGCGGTACTTGGCCAGTTGCGCCTCCTCGCCGAGGAAGGCCGGCCCGTGCGAGCTGTCGACCTGCACCGTGTCCAGCCGCGGCACCGAAGCCTCCAGGTAGTTGACGGTCTGCCCGGCGCCGGGGAACGTACCCGCGGCGAACGGAACGACCAGCAACCGTACGGGCGGCTGCTCGGACACCTTAAGCAGATGCTCCAGTTGGGCCCGGGCCACCTTGCGGCCACCGAACTGCATGCGCAGCGCCGCCTCGTGGACGAGGGCCACGTATTCAGGTGCGTTCTCGCCCTCCAGCACCTGCTGCCGTTCGATCCGGTAGGCGAGCCGCAGAGCGACCTCGTGCTCCGGCAGAGGCGGGAGTACCGCCCGGAAGAGTTCCAGCGCGTGATCGCTGGTCTGCAACAGCCCGGGGACGTGGGCGGTGTGCGCGTTGCGCATCCGGACGGCGTACGACTCCAGCTCCGCGATGTCCAGCAGTCCCGGCGAGAGGGCACCCCGGTAACGCTCCCACCAGCCACGTCCGGCAGGACGGGCCATGGCCGCGAGCGCGTCCACGTAGGCCTGGTCCGAACAGTCGCAATTGCAGGCGAGCGTACGCAGACGTGCGGGGCTGATCGTCCGGATGCCCGTCTCGATGTTGGAGATCTTCGCCCGGTCCACCCCGAGCAGCCCGGCGGCCTGGTCCGCCGTTATACCCGCAGCCGTCCGCATTTTGCGCAGCTCGTTGCCGAGCCTCTTCTGGCGTTCCGTGGGTGCCGTCCTCGGTGGCATGGCGCTCCTCCCGTACTGATCGTCAGCAGTCTGCCGCGTGGAACGGCAACGCGACCACGGACGGGTTAATTTCTGCAACCCAGTGGCAATGTAACCATCTTCACCCTTACGTTGCGTAGGCGCCGAGCCACCCACGGCGACCGGCGTCACTCGTGACCGAAGGAGCTGCCCCATGTCCGAAACGATCCCCACCCCCTCCCTCCCCCGCTGCCCGGTGGGGTTGCCGCATCCGGTCGATGCGGCCGCCCCCCGGCCGGAGACGCTGGCGTACGGCCTCACCCTTCCCGCCGCCCTGACGAGCCCCGCACTGGCGCGGCAGGTGACGCGCGCGCTGCTGACCGCGCACGGGCTGGGCGGGATGCTGGACCCCGCCGTCCTCGCGGTCAGCGAACTGACCGCGACCGCCGCCCGGTTCACGCAGTCCGCCGACTTCCACCTCTCGCTCCGCTACCGCGCCGACACCCTCCGCCTGACGGTGTACGACAACCACCCGCACCACGCCCACCCCCGGCTGGCCGCCGCCTGCGAGACCCGCCGCCGGGCCGCCCTCCGCCTCCTGACCCGCCTCTGCCGCACCTGCGGGGGAGCCTGCGGATTCGAGGGGTCCCGTGAACCGGGCGGCGGCACGCGTATGTGGGCGACGTTGCCGGGGCGGTGAGCGCACGGGACGAGCGCGCGTGTGGCGCCGCCGTGCCCCGTCGGTCACGCTGGTCGGGTCACCGAGCCCGCTGGAGGGGATCCCGATGTCTCACCGTCCGTTCGCCGGGTGGCCGCACGCCGCCCGCCGGCCCGCCGGGTCCGGCCGATGAGGGGCGTGCTGGTCACCGGTGGCTCGCGGGGCATCGGCCGTGCGGTCGCGAGGGCCTTCGCGGCCGGTGGCGACCGGGTCGCGGTGCAGTACGCCGGCCGCCGCGCCGACGCCGAACGGACGCTGCGGGAGCTGCCCGGCACCGGGCACGCGCTGCTCCAGGCCGACCTGGGCGAGGCCGGCGCGGCCGAGCGGCTGGCGGCCGAGGCGGTGGCCGCGCTCGGCACGGTGGACGTACTGGTGAACAACGCGGCCGTGGCGCCCAGTGCCGAGACCCGGCATCCGGTCGCGGAGACCCCGCTGGCGCACTGGCAGCAGGTCTGGCGGCGGATGGTGGACGTCAACCTGCTGGGCGCGGCCGACCTGTGCTGGGCCGTGGCCCGTCATCTGGTCGACCGCGGCGCGGACGGCGCGATCGTGAACGTCGGCTCCCGGGGCGCCTTCCGCGGCGAGCCGGACTTCCCCGCCTACGGGGCGACCAAGGCGGCGCTGCACGCCCTCGGCCAGTCGCTGGCCGTGGCGCTGGCGCCGCACGGCATCACCGTCACCTCCGTCGCGCCCGGGTTCGTCGCCACCGAGCGGCAGGCGGCGAAGCTGTCCGGGCCGGAGGGCGAACGGCTGCGCGCGGAGAGCCCGTTCGGGCGAGTCGGGACACCTGAGGAGATCGCCGCCACGGTGTACTTCCTCGCGTCCCCGGCCGCGGCCTGGGCCTCGGGAACCATCGTCGACCTCAACGGCGCGTCCCATCTGCGTACCTGACGCCGCGCTCCGCCAGCGGGGGCCGGGCCGCCCGTTCAGGCCTTCTGGTGCTCCTGCCTCGCCACCGCCTCGGCCGTGACCGGGGTGAAGAGGTTGACCAGACTGCCGTCCGGGTCGCGGAGGAGGACGGAGCGGTTGCCCCAGGGCATCGTCGTCGGGGGCTGGACGAACTCGTGGCCGAGGGACGCGAGGCGCTCGTGCTCCGCGTCGACGTCGGCGACGCGGAACTCGATGATCACCGAGCGGTTGGCGGCCGGGGCCGCGAGGTCCGCGCCGCCGCCGAAGAGCGCCAGGGTGCGGTCGCTCGCGAGGGCCAGCGTGCCCGACGGGGTGGCCAGCTCGGCGAAGTCGGGGGTCCACCAGGTGGCGGAGACGCCGGTGACCTGCTCGTAGAAGGTGACGAGGCGGGTGACGTCGTCGCTGATCACGCGGAGGGAGACGAGGTTCATGCGGTGTCCAGTCGTATGTAAGGGTGTGCCGGTGGGGGACGTGTGCCACGCTAGGACGGATACCGGACAGCCTCCGCCCGGTATCGGCGGCAGACTTCTCACGTGACCACCGCGACCTCCACCACCCGCGTCCTCGCCCTCCTGGAGATCCTCCAGAGCGGCGGCACCCGCACCCTCGCCGACCTCGCCGACCGCCTCGGCGTGGACGAGCGCACCGTCCGCCGGTACGCCGGACATCTGCTGGAGCTGGGCGTGCCGGTCGAGTCGGTGCGCGGGCGGTACGGCGGCTACCGGCTCGCGCCGGGTCACCGGATGCCGCCGCTGATGCTCACGGACGAGGAGGCCCTCGCCGTACTCCTCGGGCTGCTGGTGGCCCAGCGGACCGGGCCGGTCACCGCGTCGGGCGCGGCGAGCGAGAGCGCGGCGGCCAAACTGCGCCGGGTTCTGCCGAAGGCACTGGGCCGGCGGCTGGAGGCGCTGCTGGAGACCGCCGGGTTCACCGCGGAGCCCCGCACCGCCGAGGCCCGCGAGGCCGGACTGCTCCTCGCCCTCGCCGAGGCCGCGCGCGACCGGCACCCCGTGGCGCTCGCCTACACCGACCGCAGGGGCCGCCGCAGCGACCGCACCGTGTGGCCGTACGGCCTGGTCGCGCACGGCGGCCGCTGGTACCTGACCGGCGCGGACCCGGCCGCCGGGGAGGCGGAGGTGCGCACCTTCCGGCTGGACCGCGTCGACGGCGTGACCGCGCTCCCCGGCTCCTTCGAGACCCCGGCGGACTTCGACCCGGTGGCCGCGGTCCGGGACGGCCTGGCCGGGACGCCGTGGGCCCACGAGGTGCGCGTGCGCGTGCGGGCCGACGAGCGGCACCTCCGCCGCCACCTCCCGGCGACCGTCGCCACGCTCTCCCCACTCCCGTCCGACGACGGCCCGGACTGGACCGACGTACGGTTCCGGGCGGAGCGGCTGGACTGGATCCCCGCCGTACTGGCCGCCCTGGACCGCCCGTTCGTCATCGAACGGCCCGCGGAACTGCGCGCTCTCGTACGGTCGTTGGGGCGCCGCCTCGACGAGTACGCCGCCGAGCCCGCGCCGGACGGCCGTTGACCCGGGCTCCGAAATCCGCTGGAGCCCCGCCCCCGCCCCCGCCTACGCTGCCCCGATGAGTACCCGCACCTTCCGCGTCACCGTCCGCGGCGTCTTCGACGGCCTCGACGACACCCAGCGCGCCGAACTGCTGTCCCACGCCGCCGAGCACGACGTACTGCGCGCGTCCTTCACCCGTGAGGGACACCTCAGCTACGACATCACCGCCCGGCCCGCCTTCACCTTCCGTTTCCTGGACGAGGGGGAGGCCGAGGAGGACATCCTGGAGGCGACGGAACGCGCCGAGACCGCGGCGACGGCATGGCTCACCGAGCACGGCTACGGCCACAAGAACCTCCGCTCCACCGCCGAGGACCTCTCCCAGGCCCCCCTGGGCAAGCGTCAACGCCGCGCGGCCGCCGCCGGGAAGTGACCGGGGGGCCGGTCGGTCCGGCTCGCGGCCTCCGCGTCACGCACCGAGGTTCCGCCGCCGTCCGCGCCGCTCACGCCGTCGCTCGGTCCGGCGCACCCGGGCCCGCTCCCGCCGCTCCTCGCGCAGCCGGCGCGCCCGCTCCAACCGCCGTGCTTCGCGCGCCCCTTCCGTGCTGAACCGCACGGCCCACACGACCAGTGCGCCGACCGAGAGCAGGACGAGGGCCACGATCCAGTGGCCGACGGACGTGCTCTCGCGCAACGCGACCGCCGCGCCCGCGACCGCTCCGGCCGGGTAGCCCAGGGCCGGCCGCCAGTCCCCGCGGTACAACCCGGTCTTGAACAGGACCGCGAGCGGCACGGGCGCGATCATGACGGCGGCGAAGTACTTCCCGCCGCCGTCCGGCACGCCGCATCCCCCCTTGGGCGTCGCCTCGCATCCCATGCCCACGGCCCCCGCCAGCCCCCACCCGAACCAGCACACCATCCCCGCCGCCACGGCGGCCCCCACCCATTTGGCCCACATGCGTGGATCATAGGGAGGGTCCGTCAGCGGTGAAGGCGGTGGATGGGCGTCGGCTCGTGCCGGAGGCGTGGGCGACGTCGGCACCGAAGGTGAGGGTGTCATGTACGTGAAGTAGCCTTCCGACGTGTCCACGCCTCCGCCGCCGCCCAACCCCTACGCGTCCGAACCGCCGCCCCCGCAGGGGCCGTACGGCGGGCAGCCCGGGCCGCCGCCGGGGCCGTACCCTCCGCAGCAGGGGCCGCCGCCCGGGCCGTACGGTCCGTATCCTCCGCAGTCGGTGCCGCAGCAGGCGCCCTACGGGCCGCCGGGGCCCTACGGCCCGTATCCGCCGTCGCCGTACGGCTGGGCCGGGCCGCCGCCGCCGAGGAAACGGCGGGTCGGGCTCGTGCTCGGGATCGTCGGCGGGGCCGTCGGCGCCGTCGTGGCGCTCGTGGTCGTACTCGTGCTCATCGGGAAGGCGGCCGTGGGCGGGTTCCCGGAAGCCGAGTACCGGCTCACCCTGCCCAGGACCCTGGCCGACGGCCGGTTCGCGCTCGCCCAGGACCTCTCCGACACCCAGGGCCGGCAGATCGAGGACGAGGCCGACGGGGCCTGGGACGCCAAGGACCTGCGGGCCGTCGTCGGCCAGTACAACATCGGCGGCGACAACAGCACGGGCGTGCTGCTGCTCAGCGGCATGTACGGGCGGTTCAAGAACACCCACCAGATGCGCGTCCACATGCTGCACGGTGCCACGCAGGCCGACGGCGTCACTCTGCTCAGGGAGCCGAAGGACTTCCCGAAGGACGGTGAGCCCACCATCGGCTGCGAGGTGCTCAAGCAGGAGAAGCTGGGGGCCCGCATCGTCTACCCGGTGTGCGCGTGGGGCGACGGCAACACGGGTGCCGCCATCGGCGTCACGGACGAGAAGTCCACGACGCGGAGCGCCTCCGACATAGACCTCGCGTCCTACGCCGAGCTCACCCGGCAGGTCCGGTCCGACACGGTCGAGCCGATCGGCTGACCGCGCCCAGGGGCCGGGGCAGGGGCCCGCCGCCTCCGCCTCCGGCTGCTCGGGCAGGAAGGCCGGGCGGACCGGGCGAGCCTCGCTCCGGAGGCGCGACGAACGGGAGAGTGGTACCGTTTCCCGTACCATTGGTGAAAGGTGTCGTCTCGTGTCCATCACCGCCAGCGAAGCCCGCCGTCGCCTGTTCCCGCTGATCGACGAGGTCAACAGCGACCGAACCGCCATAGAGATCGTGTCCAAGAACGGCAGCGCCTACCTCGTCTCGGCGGCGGAGTACGAGGCGCTGGAGGAGACCGCGCACCTCTTGCGTTCGCCCGCCAACGCCCGGCGCCTGCTGCGTTCGTACCAGAGCGCTCTGGACGGCGAGTACGAGCACCGCGAGCTCATCAGGAACGACGAGGACGACGAGAGCACGGAGTCCTCGTGAAGCTGGCCTTCACGGCGCAAGGGTGGGACGACTACGTTCACTGGCAGACCGCAGACCGCAAGGTCCTCAAGCGGCTGAACCGGCTCATCGACGACGTGGTGCGTGACCCGTACGAGGGCATCGGCAAACCCGAGCCGCTCAAGCATGCGCTGACCGGCGCCTGGTCGCGCCGGATCACCGACGAGCACCGGTTGGTGTACCTGCCCCTGGAGAACGAGGTGATCGTCCTCCAGGCCCGCTACCACTACACGTGAACTCTCGGAGCCAGGTGGGTGGAGGCGCGCGCCCCCACCCACCTGGCACCGTCGCCCTACGGCAGCCCGTGCACGTGCGGGCCCACCGTGTTGATCCAGCCGTTGCCCGCCGTCGCGTCCCAGTTCGTGGACCACGTCATCGCGCCCCGCAGGGCCGGGTACGTCTTCGACGGCTTGAACGAGCCGCAGTTCGTGCCCTTCGCCAGGCAGTCCAGGGCGTTGTCCACCACCGAGGGGGACACATAGCCACTGCCCGCGGCGCGGGTGGACGCGGGGACGCCGAGGCCGACCTGGTTGGGCGAGAGGCCGTTCTCCAGCTGGATGCAGGCCAGCGCGGTCAGGAAGTCCACCGAGCCCTGCGCGTACACCTTGCCGTCGCAGCCCAGCATCGTGCCGCTGTTGTAGAACTGGGTGTTGACGACCGTCAGGATGTCCTTGATGTTCAGCGCGGTCTGGAAGTAACCGGCCGACGTGGACTGCATGTCGATCGTCTGCGGTGCCATCGTGATGATCAGCGACGACCCCGCCTGCTGCGACAGCGACCGCAGTGCCTGCGTCATGTACGTGGCGTTGATGCCGTTCTCCAGGTCGATGTCGACGCCGTCGAAGCCATACGTCCGCATGAGGGAGTACACGGAGTTGGCGAAGTTCGCCGCCGACGTCGGGTCGCTCACCGAGACCGTGCCGTTCTGGCCGCCGACCGAGATCACGACCTTCTTGCCGGCCGCGTGCTTCGCCGCGATGTCCGCCTTGAACTGGTCGACGGTGTAGCCGTTCAGGCCGGCCGAGTCCAGGGTGAAGGAGACGGCGCCCGGAGTGGTCGTCGCGTCGGCGAAGGCGACGGCGACGATGTCGTACTGCGAGGGCACGTCGGACAGTCTCTGCACCTGTGCGCCGTTGTTGAAGTTCTGCCAGTAGCCGGTCACGGCGTGGCCTGGCAGGGCACCGCCGTGGTCACCGCCGTCCGACGCGGACGTCGTCGCCGACACCGTCGCGGACTTCGCCGACTCGCCCGCCGCGTTGGTCGCCGTCACCTGGAAGTTGTACGAGGTGGTGGCCGCGAGACCCGTCACCGTCGCCGAGGTGCCCGACGCCGAGAGCACCTTCGTGCCGCCGCGGTAGACGTTGTAGCCGGTCGCGTCGGACACCGGGTTCCAGGCGAGGGAGACGGAGGAGGCCGTCGTGCCCGAGACCTTCAGGCCGGCGGGGGCCGAGGGGACCGTAGGGGTGTCCGTGCCGCCGCCCCCGTCGGGGCCGAACACCGACACGTCGTCCGCGTAGTACGCCGCCTGCCCGTACCAGCCGTGCAGGTACACCGTCACGGAGGTGGTGGCGGAGCCCGTGGTGAAGCGGGTGCTGAGCTGCTTCCAGGACGAGGTGTCCGGGGTCCAGGTGGACACGTCGGTCGTGCCGGTGCCGGTCGCCCCGAGGTAGGCGTAGCCACCCTGCACCCACGCGCTCAGCGTGTAGGTGGAGTTGGGTTTCACGGCGGCCGTCTGGGTGCACTGGGCGTTGTCCTGGCCGGCCGGGGTCGCCTTCAGCGCGGAGGCGCCGCCGTGCACGGGGGAGGACACCGTCGTCCCGCTGCCGGCCGAACAGGTCCAGTTGCCCAGGCCCGCCTCGAAGCCGGCGTTCTTCGTGTTGTTGACGTCCGCCGCCGAGGCCTGGCCCGCGCCCGCCAGGGCGAGGGCGAGCGCGGCGGCGACGGTTCCGGCGAGGCGCCGGACGTGGCGTGTGCGGGGTCTGGTCCCGAGTGGGGCTGAGAGGCGGTGCACTGGGGCCTCCGGTGTGGGGAGTCGGGTCGATCGGGGAGATTCCGAAGATCGGGGAGATCGGAGATCCCGAAGATCCCGAAGATCGGGTAGATCAGGGAGATCGGGGGGTGAAGACGGTGGCCACCGTTGTGTGTTCAACATGGTCCAGACCAATCGGGCTGTCAAGAGCCTGACAACCCCTCGCCTGTGGGGGAGTGGCCTCCCGAGAGCTCAACAGCCGCCCGCGCACGCTCAGTTGGCACCCGGCCACCGCGCCCCGTCTCACGCTGTGTTGATCACGTACCGACCTTCGGTGAGATGATCTTCAAGTTTGTGTGTTGAGCGGCGCACGCCGTGGATATGGTGCTGATGCAAGAGGACGTGCGAGAGGGACGTCACAGGGGTGATCCGAGGCGGGGGCGACCGTCCGCCGCGAACAACGGGGTGGTGTACAGCGTGCCGACCGCGATAGCCGTCACCAGTCCCGGTCTGGCGCTTCCGCCGCTCGACCGGGGGACCCCGCCCGCGGTCGTCCAGCCGGGTCCCACTCTCGAACAGTCCGTCGTGGCCCTGCACACGCTCGTCGAGCAGCACGGCTACGTCATCGCCCTGTACCCCGCCGACTCCGGCGCCGGCGCCCCGGACCCGGCCGTCCAGCGGCTGCGCACCGCGCGCTCCGTGCTGGAGACCGACCGGGTCGCGCTGCTCCCCGTCGACCTTCCGCCGCTCGGACTCGCCCTGCTCGCCCAGCAGTTGCGGCAGCTCTCGGTGTGCGACTTCAGCCCCGGCGTGCTCGCCTGCGCCGCCCGGCTGCTCGCCCACTACATCTACGCCGGCGCCCTGCTCGGCTCCGTCGCCCGGCTCGACCGGCTGCCCGTCACGCTCACCGCGCACGCCAAGTCCTGGGTGCCCGGCGCCCAGTTCGCCGTCCTGGCCACCCCGCGCCCCCGGCTCGTCCGCACCGGCCAGGAGGAGTTACCCGGCCCGGAGTTCGGCACCCGGATGCTCGTCGCCGCCGGACAGCCGCCCTCCGACTGGGTCACCGCCACGCTCGCCCCCACGTGGCGCGTGCAGGGCGTGGCGACGGTGCCGCTGCCCGAACCGTCCGGCACCTGGTGGGGCACGACCCGGCTCGTCGAGTTCGCCGCCGGACTGCACGACGTCTCCGTGCTCTACCAACTCGTCTCCTCCGTACGCCGTGAGCTGTGCCGCTGGTGCGGACTCGAACTCATCGGCGACCGCTGCGGGTTCTGCGCGGCGCCCCTCACCGCGCCGCCCCCGCAGCCACCGGCGCCACCGCAGCCACCACCGCCCCGACTCGCCCCGGCCCGGGCCCACGCCGGCGCCGTACGGGCCCTGCCACCGGGCATGACCTAGTCACCGCCGGCCCCGCCCCGCCACCGTCGCCCCGCCCGGAAGGGCACCCGCCTCGAAAGGCCCCCGCCCCGAACGCACCCGTAAGGCTCCCGCACCACCCCGCACGGAACCGTCGTCCCCGCCCCGATCGAGGTTGCCCGAGTCATGAACTCCCGCCAGCGCCGCGGCGTCATCCTGCTGGTCCTCTCGGCCCTGTGCGCCCTCGGCGCCTTCGCCGGGGTGCTGTCGGTGATCCGCGACGTGAACTCCAAGGTCGGCCCCGAGGTGACCGCGTACCGGCTCAAGGACGACATCGCTCCCTACAAAGAACTCACCGCCGGCCAGTTCCAGCGCGTCTCGATGCCGGAGCGCTGGCTGCCGAAGACCGCCGTCATCGACCTCGCCCGGATCCGCGGCAAGATCGCCGTCACCCGGCTGGAGAAGGGCTCGCTGTTGCAGAGCGACATGATCGTCGCCCGGCCCGCCCTCGGACCGGGGCAGCAGGAGATCGCCATCATGATCGACGCGGCCACCGGCGTCGCGGGCAAGATCGACCCCGGCTCCCGGGTCAACATCTACGCCACCTTCAAGGCCGAGAACGACAAGGGCAGGGACCAGTCCAAGGTCATCGTCGAGAACGCCCGCGTCCTGGACGTCGGGAAGATCACCGCGCTGGACCCCGACCAGAGCAGCGACGAACGCCGGCGCAGCGCCACCCAGGCCGTCCCCATCACCTTCGCGCTCGACACCGCCGACGCCCAACGCCTCGCCTACGCCGAGTCGTTCGCGGAGCACGTACGGCTCGCCCTGGTCGCGGGCGGTTCCCGGCAGCAGGTCCCGCCGGGCGACCGCACGTACACCCTCGACGAGGACAAGTAGGAGGCCGCGCATGACCATCCGCATCCTCCCGGCCGTGGGCGACGCCGACGCGGCGCGCGGTCTGACCACCCTGCTCAGCCAGCTCGCCGACGCCGAACCCGCCCCGCCCGTCCCCGACTCCACCGCCCTCCTCGACACCCTCGCCCGGCTTGCCGCCGAGTCGCTCGACGAACTGCCCGAGGTCGTCCTCGTCCACGAGCGGATCGGCCCCGTCCCCGCCCTCGAACTCATCCGCGACCTGGTGCTGCGCTTCCCGGCCGTCGGCGTCGTCCTCATCACCTCCGACGCCGGCGCCGCCGTCCTCACCGCCGCGATGGACTCCGGCGCCCGGGGCATCATCGGCCTGCCGCTCGGCTACGACGCGCTGGCCGAACGCGTCCAGGCCGCCGCGAGCTGGTCCGCCGGGATGCGCCGCCACCTCGGCAGCAACACCCCCGAGCTGTACGCCGGTTCCGGCGGCACGCTCATCACCGTCACCGGGGCCAAGGGCGGCGTCGGCGCCACCGTCACCGCCGTCCAGCTCGCCCTCGCCGCCCGCGCCTCGGGCCGTACGGTGGCGCTGGCCGACCTCGACCTGCAGTCCGGGGACGTCGCCTCCTACCTCGACGTGCAGTTCCGCCGCTCCGTCGCCGATCTCGCCGCCATCACCGACATCAACCCCCGGGTCCTGCAGGACGCCGTCTACGCCCACGACAGCGGGGTGTCGCTGCTGCTCGCGCCCGCCGAGGGGGAGCGCGGCGAGGAGGTCACCGACCGGGTCGCCCGCCAGGTGCTCGGCGCGCTGCGCTCCCGGCACGACGTGGTGATCGTCGACTGCGGCTCCCAGATGACCGCCGCCACCGCCGCCGCCGTCGAACTCGCCGACCAGGCCCTGCTGCTCGTCACCCCGGACGTGGTCGCCGTCCGTGCCGCCAAGCGCATGGTGCGGATGTGGGACCGGCTGCAGATCCGCAAGGCCGAGGAGACCCTCACCGTCGTCAACCGGCACTCGCGCGGCACGGAGATCCAGCCCGGCATCGTGGAACGCGTCACCGGCACGCGGGTCGCGCGCGCCACCGTGCCCGCCGCCTTCAAGGAACTGCAGTCCGTCGTGGACGCCGGCCGCCTCCAGGACCTCGACACCCGCTCCACCGTCAAACAGGCCCTGTGGGCGCTGGGCGGGTGAACTCGGCCTGGTCGCCGTGGCCGAGGGCGGCGGCGGGCGGCGACGCCGGACCACCTCCGACCGGGGCGCCCTCTCGCTGCGCCGCCGCGCCTCCTCCGACCGGGGCGCGGTCACCCTCGAATTCGCCGGCATGTTCCCGATCGTCCTGGTCGTCATGGCGATCCTGTGGGAGTGCGTGCTCTACGGCTACACGTACTCCCTGGCCGGCAACGCCGCCGACGAGGCGGCCCGCGCGGCGACGGCCGCCTACGCGGTGCGCGGCGACTACACCGGTGCCTGCCAGTCGGCGGGCGCGGAGCACCTGCCGGACTCCTGGCAGGGCGCCGACATCGAGTGCAGCCCCGCCGGCCCCCTGATGCGCGCGACCGTCCACGCCGACGTACCGCTGTTCTTCCCCGGCGTCGACCTCGGCTGGAGCGTCGACGGCACGGCGGGAGCGGCGCTGGAAGGGCCGGAGGGGAGCGACGGATGACGACACGCACGCTGCCCGTACGCCCCGCACGGGCACGTCCCGAACGAGGTGCGAACGGCCGGAATGCGAACCGCCGTGGACACCTCCGGAACAGGAGCGACGCCGGCGTCTCCATGATCGAGTTCGCCGGCTACCTCCCCGTCCTCCTCGTCATCGGCCTGGCCGCCATCCAGCTCGGCCTCATCGGCTACGGCGTCAACCAGGCGGGCACGGCAGCCCGCGCCGCCGCCCGCGTCGCCTCCCAGCAGGGCGGCGACGGCACCGGAGCGGGCATCGCCGCCGTCAGCGGCTGGCTCGACCCCGCCCCCTCCGTACAGCGCGGCGCCGACACGACCACCGCCTCGGTCACCGTCCACGTGCCCGCCGTCATCCCGCTCTTCGACGACTTCGACCTCACCCGCACCGCCACCATGCCCACCGACGACTGAGCCCGCCCGCCCTCACCGCCACCGCCTCGTCACCGTCATCAGAGAGGAGCTGACCCCCATGAGCCTCCGCTCCCGCATCGCCGCCCCCGACGACGGCAGGACCGCCCGCGAGGACGGCCACCTCGTCGCCGTCTACCGCGCCAAGCTCCTCGAGGAGATCGACCTCGCGGAGATGTCCGGGCTCGCCGCCGCCGAACGCCGCACCCGCCTCGAACGCGTACTCGGCCACCTCATCAGCCGTGAGGGCCCGGTCCTCTCCTCCGCCGAACGCTCCCAGCTCATCCGCCGCGTCGTCGACGAGGCACTCGGCCTCGGCGTCCTCGAACCGCTGCTCGCCGACGCGTCCATCACCGAGATCATGGTCAACGGCCCCGACTCGATCTTCGTCGAACGGGCCGGCCGCGTCGAACAGCTCCCGCTCCGCTTCGCCTCCGCCGAGCAGCTCATGCAGACGATCGAACGCATCGTCTCCACCGTCAACCGCCGCGTCGACGAGTCCACACCCATGGTCGACGCCCGCCTGCCCACCGGCGAGCGCGTCAACGTCGTCATCCCGCCGCTCTCCCTGACCGGCCCCACCCTCACCATCCGCCGCTTCCCCCGCGCGTACACGCTTCCCGAACTGATCGGCCTCGGCTCGCTCGACGAGCAGATGCTGATGCTGCTCGCCGCGTTCGTCCGCGCCCGCTTCAACATCATCGTCAGCGGCGGCACGGGCACCGGGAAGACGACCCTGCTCAACGCCCTCTCCGAGCTGATCCCCGACCGCGAGCGCATCATCACCATCGAGGACTCCGCCGAACTCCAGCTCCAGCAGGAGCACGTGATCCGCCTGGAGTCCCGGCCGCCCAACGTCGAGGGCAAGGGCCGCATCACCATCCGCGACCTCGTCCGCAACTCGCTGCGCATGCGCCCCGACCGCATCATCGTCGGCGAGGTCCGCGGCGGCGAGACCCTCGACATGCTCCAGGCGATGTCCACCGGCCACGACGGTTCGCTCGCCACCGTCCACGCCAACTCCGCCGAGGACGCGCTGATGCGGCTCCAGACCCTCGGCTCCATGTCCGAGGTGATGATCCCCTTCGAGGCGCTCAAGGACCAGATCAACTCCGCGGTGGACGTCGTCGTCCAGCTCGCCCGGCACGCCGACGGCTCCCGCAAGATCGTCGAGATCGCCCTCGTCGTCAGCCACGGCCGCGAACAGTTCCGCATCGCCACGGTCTCCCGCTTCGCCGCCGCCCCCCTCACCGGGGACCGCGTCGTCCGCGGCCGCTACGAACACCTGCCGCTGCCCCGGTCGGCCGCCGAGAAGCTGTACGTCGCGGGCGAGCCGCTGCCCCCGGCGTACGGGGTCGCGGACGCGCTCGACGTACGCAACATCAGGCAGGCCCTCGGATGACCACCGCCGCGCCCCCGCGCCCGTCCCCGCCCTCGTCCCCGTCCCGGAGGTGCCGGCCATGAACAACCAGGCGCTCCTCGCCCTCGGCGCCACCGTCCTCGGCGGCACGCTCGCCGTCGCCGGCGTCCACGCCTACGCCTCCGGGCGCGACCGGCGCCGGGCCCTGGAGGACCGGCTCGCCGGCCCCGGCACGGGCCCGCCGCGGGCCGCCTCCGGCCGGGTGCGCCACTTCACCGGCGTCGACCGACGGGTACGCCGCACCCGCCTCGGCCGCGCCGTCCACCTGCGGCTGACCACCACCGGCCTGGACCTCACGGCCGGCGAGTTCCTCACCTACGTGACCTTCGTCGTCGTCGCCCTCTGGCTGATCGCGGCCGCCGCCCTGGCGCCCTTCTTCGGCCCCATCGCCGCCCTGATCGGCGTGTGGAGCGCGGTCGTCTTCCTCAACTGGCAGCGCCAGAAACGCATCGAGGCGTTCATCAACCAGCTCCCCGACGTCGCCCGCCTCCTCGCCAACGCCACCGCCGCCGGACTCGCCCTGCGTACCGCGCTCGCCATGGCCGCCGAGGAGCTGGAGGCCCCGGCGGGCGAGGAACTGGCCAGGGTCGCCGACCAGTTGAGCCTGGGCCGCTCGGTCGACGACGCCCTGGACGAACTCGCCGAACGGCTGCCCTCGCGCGAGCTGATCGTCCTCGTCACCACCCTCGTCCTGTCCAACAAGGCGGGCGGCTCCGTCGTCAGCTCGCTGCGCAACCTCACCCAGACCCTGGAGGACCGCAAGGAGACCCGCCGCGAGGTGCGCACCATGCTCTCCGAGGTCAACGCCACCGCCTTCACCGTCCCCATGCTGGGTCTCGGTTCCCTCGTCCTGGTGAACTCCTCCGACGACGGCGCCCTCGCCCGGGTCACCGGCTCCCCGATCGGCCAGGCCCTGGTGCTGATCTCCCTCGCCCTCTACACCGTCGGCTTCTTCGTCATCCGCCGCCTCGGCCGGATCGAAGTCTGAGGGAAGGGACCGAACAGGCCATGCTGCCCCTGCTCCTCGCGCTCCTCACGGCCGCGTCCGTCGCCGGTGTCCTGCTCGGCATCCGCATGATCCGCGCCGAGGCCAAGCTCCCCACCGACCTCGCCCTCGCCCTGGAGATCGGCGCCACCCGCGTCTCCACCGCCGGCTCGGCCGTCGACCGCCTCGGCATACGGTTCGTCCCCCTCGTCCTGCGCCTGATGGGCCCCCGGCGCACCGACGCCAAACGCCGCCGCATCGACATGGCGGGCAACCCCGGCGGCCTCACCCTCGACCGCTACGCCGCCCGCCGCGCCGTCTACGGCTTCTTCGGCGCGTTCATGGCACTGGTCTTCCTCACCACCGGCCACCCGCTGATCGCCCTGGCCACCCTCGCCTTCGGCCTGCTCGCCGCCGACGCCCTCATCTGGCAGGCGATCCGCGACCGCAAGGACGTCATCGACCGCACCCTGCCCGACTTCCTCGACGTGCTCGCCGTCGTCGTCTCCGCCGGCCTCGGCTTCCGCCAGGCCCTGGACCGTGTCGCCGAGAAGTACGCGGGCCCGTGGGCCGACGAACTGCGCATCACCCTGCGCCAGATGGACATGGGCGTCAGCCGCCGCCAGGCCTTCGACGAGCTCCGCCGCCGCAACACCTCCGAACAGGTCGCCCAGTTCGTCTCGGCGCTCCAGCAGGGCGAGGAACTCGGCTCCCCGATCGCCGAGACGCTCATCCAGCTCGCCACGGACATGCGCCGCACCGACGCGCAGAACGCCCGCCGCCGGGCGGCCAAGACCATCCCCAAGGCCACCATGGTCACCCTGGTCTTCATGCTCCCGGCCACGATGATCCTCATCGCCACCGGCATGTTCCTCGGCTCCGGCACGAACTTCGGCTCGATCCTGGGGCGCTGAGATGACCACGCCGCACACCCGGAACGACGGGACGACCACGCCGCACACCTGGGGCTATCTGGCGGACGACGCCCCCGCCCCGCCCACCCTCCGCCTCCAGCTCGGCGCCCTGCAGACCCTGTGCCGCCAGACCTTCGCCGTACGCCTGGCCGCCCTGCTCGTCGGTACCCCCTTCGCCCTGGCGAACACCACCACCGGCACCCCCCGCTACGCGGCCCTCGCCGCCGGGGTCCTCGGCAGCACCGCCTCGTACGCGATGCTCCGCGACTGGCACCGCTTCGGCCCCCGCGTCCTGGCCCACCCGAGCCTCATGGCCCTGGACCTCCTCTTCGTGGCGACCCTCCTGTTCACCGCCTCCCCGGCCTCCCCCCTGGCCTACGCCACCGTCTGCACCCCCCTGCTCTCCGGCCTCCTCTACGGCTGGCGCGGCACCGGCGTCTTCACGGGCCTGCAACTCGTCGTCCTCGTCACGGTGTTCCGCGCCTGGTCCCACCATCCCGGCGCCGGCGCCAACACCGTGCTCCTCGCCGGTTTCTGCGTCGCCGCCGGGATCATCGGCGTGACCCTGCGCAACCTGGTGTTCCGCTTCGGCGCGGCGGGCCAGGCCCTGGCGGAGGTCAACGCCCGCCTCGCCGTCGCGGAGGCCGTCGCCTCCGAACGCGCCCGGCTGGCCCGTGAGATGCACGACTCGGTGGCCAAGACCCTGCACGGCCTCGCTCTCACGGCCGAGGCCCTGGCCGCCTCCGCGGACCACGCCGACCCCGGCACCCTGAAGCACCAGGCCACCACGGTGGCGGCCGCCGCCCGCCGCGCCGCCACGGAGTCCCGCCACGTCCTGACCCACCTGCGCGCCCGGACGGACGACTCCCCGGCCCCGACGGACCTGGCCAGGGAACTGAGGTCCTACGCCACGGACTTCACGGCCCGCACCTCGATCCCGACCACGCTGGACGTGACCACGGACGTCACCGCACACCCGCATCTCCCCCCGGACACGGTCCACCACCTCCTGGCCATCACGTCCGAGGCCCTGGAGAACATCCGCCGCCACGCCCGCGCCACCCACGTACGGCTGACCCTCGAAACGACGCCGCCCGACGCGCTCCTCCTGCGCGTCGAGGACGACGGCACCGGCGTCCCGCACCCGGTCCCGCCCCTCGCCGACCTGACGCGATCCGGCCACTTCGGCCTCCTGGGCATGGCGGAACGCGCCCGAGCGCTGGGCGGCGGCCTCGACATCGCCCGTACACCAGGGGGCGGCACGGCGATCGAGGTCCGCGCCCCCGCGTCCCTCGCCCCCCGGAAGGCGGCCGTACATGCCTGACCAGGCACCATCCCTCCGGGTACTGGTGGCCGACGACAACCCGGTCGTCCGCGCGGGCCTGACCGCACTGCTCGGCGCCCACCCCGGCATCCGGGTCGTCGCCGAGGCCCCCGACGGTGGCCGCGCCCTCGTGCTGGCGGCCCGCCACCGCCCCGACGTGATCCTCCTCGACGCCCGCATGCCGGGCACCGACGGCCTCACCGCCCTGCCGCGCCTGGCCCGCCTGGCCCCGGTCCTCATGGTCACGTACAGCACGGAACCCGAGGTCATGACGGAGGCCGCCCGACGCGGCGCCACGGGCTACCTGGTCCACGGCAGCTTCACGACCGCCGAACTGATCGACGCGGTACGGGCGACGGCGGCGACGGAAATGCCCCCGCCAGCCCCTGTCCATTCTTCGCCCCTGCCTCCCCCCGAACCCTACGAATTCCCTTCGCACATGCAACCGCGCATGGCACAGTCGTCGAAGGCACGCTTCGCCCGCGCGACCGCTTTCGGCCGCCGCCCGCCCGACCACCGGGACTTCGGGCTGAGCTCACGGGAGGTGGAGGTCATGGATCTCATCGCGTCCGGCATGAACAACCGCCAGATCGCCGCCACCTGCTTCATCAGCGAGAAGACGGTCAAGAACCACATCAACCGCATCTTCGCGAAGCTCCACAGCGCCTCCCGCAGCGAGGCGATCGCCCACTGGCTCGGCACCGCCCACCAGGGGCGGCCGGCATGACCCCGTGCCAGGACGGAAGTTGGGCCCCCGGGCCCACGCAAAGCAGACGTCCTCTCACCTACGGTGTCGACGTCGGCTGTGTGACGGTACGGGAGGGCAGACGAGATGAGCCGCTTCACCAGGTGGAGGAAGACCGTCGCCTCCCGCATGCGCGGAACGGGGCGGGACGCGGGGGCGGGGTTCGTGGAGTACGCGGGCCTGATGATCATCATTGCGGGGATCTTCGTGATGATCGACCAGTTGGGGCTGGACGGCCTGATCTCCGGCGCCATCCGGAACGCTGTCACCCAGGTCACCGGCGGCGGTGGCTGACACCCCGGCTCCGTGCGGACCGGGGGCAGATCCTTCCGCTCTACATCTGGCTCACGGCGATCCTGTTGTTCGCCGCGCTCGCCTTCTTCGTCTTCGCCCAGGCTGCGTCCGCCCGTAACGGAGCCCAGTCCGCGGCGGACGCCGCCGCGCTGGCAGCCGCGCAGGACGCCCGCGACGAACTGATGGACCGGCTGGGCACCGACATCGGCATGGACGAGAACTGGCTGGACTGGCTGGACGGCGATCTCCCGAACGACACGGGCGCCGGCGCCGCCGCGCGGGAACTGGCCGCCCAGAACGACTCGACCGTCCAGGGCGGAGCCCAACTGGTCGTGCGTGACGGCTATCCCGGTTTCGAGGTGGCCGTACAGACGAACTACACGGTGGGCGACTCGATCATCCCGGGTACCGAGGGCCGGCACGCCCGCGCTCACGCCGTGGCGGTCATCCAGCCACGGTGCGACGTCGACCTCGACGCCGATCCCGAGAAACCCGTGGAACTGGACTGTGACGGCCAGACGGTGAACATCGATCCAACCGATTTCGAACCGGACGACCTCCCCGACGCGTCCGTGTTGTTCTCCGTGCATCTGGCCGAGTGAAAGGAACCCGTACCGATGACATACCGGCACACCAGGAAGGGCCGCAGGGCGCTGAGCGCGGTGGCGGTCACGGCTGGGCTGCTCCTCACGGTGGCCGGCTGCGGCGGGGGAGGCGGCGGGAAGTCGGACAGAGACGGATCGGCCTCCTCGGCGTCGGCGACGAAGGACGGCGGCGGCTCCGGGGCCAAGGACTCGTCGCAGTCGTCGGACAGCGACGACGCCCCGCTCGCGGAGGTCAAGAGCGGTGACGTGACGCTGACCATCACTTCGGTCGTCCGCGACGACGGCGGCTTCGTCACCGTCGACGGCCAGGTGATCAACAATGGTGGTGAGTTCTGGGTGGCGTCCAACTGGCGCAGCGACGAACGCGAGCTGGGAGCGAACGGCGCCTCCATGTCCGGCGCCTCACTCGTGGACAGCAGGGGGAAGAAGAAGTATCTCGTTCTGCGCGACACCCGGGGGCGCTGCCTCTGCACCAAGTTCGAGGGAGGCGGCGTCGACGCCGGAAAGTCGACCGACTGGTTCGCCCAGTTCCCCGCCCCACCCGAAGACACCACCAAGGTCGACTTCCAGGTGGGCGCCATGCCGCCCGCCTCCATCGAGATCTCCGAGGGGTGACCCGTGGCCACCGCCCCCGCCCTGACCACCACCACCGTCGCCCTCCTCACCGTGCTGGCCCTCTCCGCACCGTCCCCCGTCTTCGCGGACGGCGGTGATCCGAGCCGGCCGCCCGGAACCGTGAACACCTCACCGCCCCCCACCGTCGACCCGAACAGCCCGGGTCTGAAGCTCGCCGACGGGGCCACGCTCGCTGCCGCGAAGGTGCTGGACATCAAGTCGGTCGTGGAGGACCTCGGCGGCGAGGAGCGCCGTGAGGACACCAACGAGAACGTCACCTTCGCGCTCCAGGCCGAGGTGCTGTTCCCCAAGGACAGCGGCAAGCTGAACCCCGAGGCCCGCTCCCGGATCGACGCGATCGCCACCGAGATCAAGAAGCAGAACGCACAGGCCGTCCGCGTCTTCGGCTTCACCGACAATCTCGGCTCGTACGCGCACGGTCTGGTCCTCTCCAAACGCCGCGCGGAGGCCGTGCACGACGAACTGGCCTCCCACCTCGACGGCGACGTCACCTTCGAGGTCCGCGGCTACAGCGAGGACTACCCGATCGCCGACAACACGTCCGAACAGGGCCGCCGCAAGAACCGCCGCGTGGAGGTGTCGTTCCCGAGGAGCGGGACGACGCCGGACGGGAGCGGCGCGACCTCGTGACCGAGCAAGGGGGAAAACCACTCGCCCGCCGACGGGCCCTCTGACAGCATCGGCGCCCATGGACGCCCCGACCTTCGATGAGCTGATCGCCGAGGGCGACGCCGTGCCCGTCGACGGCTGGGACTTCTCCTGGTTCGAGGGACGGGCCACCGAGGCGCGGCCCTCCTGGGGGTACGCGCGGGGCCTGGCCCGCCGCCTGGCCCGAGCGACAGCCGCCCTCGACATCCAGACCGGAGGCGGCGAAGTCCTCCACTCCGCCCCCGTGCTGCCGCCCCTCACCGTCGCCACCGAGGGGTGGCCGCCCAACGTCTCCAAGGCCACCGCCCTCCTCGGCCCCCGGGGCGTCGCGGTGGTCGCCTCGCCCCAGGACGCGCCGCTGCCCTTCGCGGACGGCACCTTCGACCTCGTCACCAGCAGGCATCCGGTGCGCACGCACTGGGAGGAGATCGCCCGGGTACTGCGCCCCGGCGGCACGTACTACTCCCAGCAGGTCGGCCCGGAAAGCGTCTTCGAACTGGCCGGACACTTCCTCGGCCCCCTGCCCGACGAGGCTCGCCGCGCTCGCGATCCCGACCAGGCCCGCACCGCCGCCCACGCGGCCGGACTCGACGTCGTCGACCTCCGTACCGCGCGCCTGCGCGTGGAGTTCCACGACATCGCCGCCGTCGTCCACTTCCTCCGCAAGGTCGTCTGGATCGTCCCCGGCTTCACCACGGCCGCCCACCTGCCCCGCCTCCGCACCCTGCACGACCGCATCACCGCCCAGGGTTCCTTCGTGGCGCACAGCACCCGCTTCCTCATCGAGGCGCGCAAGCCGAACCTCTGACGGAAAGAGACGTGACACGGCGGGGAAGCCGCAAACGTACGGAAGGGGCCGGGCCGGTGCATCACAAGCCCGTTGCGTACGCCCGATCCGCGAAACCCCACCCTCTGGGGGATACGGCCATGCCCACCGGCAACGGGCGGATGCACCGGCCCGGCCCCGCCCCCTACGACAACCCGAGGCGCCCCGGCCGGCCCGCACCCCGCCGCACCGTTGTCCACATCGTTACCGCCCCGCCCTCGCCCCCGCACGCCCCGTCCCGTAGGTTCGGACCAAGGTGATTCGCGCAAGCAAAGTGACCATTGTGCGCGGGTGGTTCCGCGCAGCGGAGGGGGCTGCGCGGGACTCCGCCCGGCGACCCGGCCCCGGGCCCCGCTCACGCCCTTCGCATCACCACGATCGTCACCCCCGGCCGCACCCCCCACCGCCCCAGCGCCCCGGCCTCCGCCTCCAGCACATGCCGCACCCACGGCCGCGGCAACCCCACCCGCCCCGGCCGCATGGTCCGCACCGCGCGTACCCGCATCCTCCGGTCCAGGTACGCCACGTCCACGGCGAACCGCATCCCCACCGTGTGCACCGCGCCGGCCGGACTGAGCAGCAGCGCCCCCTCGACCCCGTCCCGTCCGAGCAGCCCCCGCTGCCGCTCCCGCCGCGACGTCGCGATCTCGAGCGGCACCCGCACGGAATCCACCGCACCACCGCCACGCACCACGAACGACGCCGAACCCGTCCCCTCACGCATCCACTCGCGCATCCCCGCAACGTAACGCGGGCCGCGGGCGGCACAGCCACCGGCGGCCCGGCTCCCGGATCCCGGAAAAAGAGAACGGGCCGGTCCGTGGGGGGGAAACGGACCGGCCCGAGGGGGGGAGTTCCACCATAACCCTTCGTGAGGGGTGCTGCGTGCACAAGCACGAAACAACTACTCTCCGCAGTCGCCCGACCGCGACGAGCTGACCGTCGGGACACTCGGTCAAGCAGGCGGATCGGCCGACTCCCGCTGGATTCGAAGGTGCGCCGAGCTCTCGGTAGACACATTCAGAGGTTTTACGTACGCATGTCGGAGGGTGGGTGTCGAGTCATCGGCGTGTTCCGGCGTACTCCGCGCGGGTGAACGGGCGGGCGTGGCGTCCCGGCATCCTCATCCACCACATTGACTCCCAACTGCCCCCAACCACCCCCGGTCCGCCCCGCCCCCGGCCCTCCCCTGGGCCGGGCGCACCCCGTCCGCAGCGGTAGGCTTCGCCCCCGGGGATCGCCATTCGGACGGCACGGCCGCCGCGACGGCCGCACGGAGAGGGCCGCCACGGCCGCACGGATCCCGATCCACACGGAGGGGCTGACAATCTCGTGAACCTGCGCGACAACCTGCGCCGCCTGCTGGTCAGGGTCTACGCACGCAGGGTGGAGGGCCACCTCGACCACGACCAGGTGCCCAAGCACATCGGCGTGATCATGGACGGCAACCGGCGCTGGGCGAAGGCGGCCGGATCCACCACCGCGCAGGGCCACCGGGCGGGCGCCGACAAGATCGAGGAGTTCCTCGGCTGGTGCAGCGAGACGGACGTCGAGGTCGTCACGCTCTGGCTGTTCTCCACGGACAACTTCGACCGCCCGCAGGAGGAGCTGGTCCCGCTCTTCGGGATCATCGAGGACGTCGCCCGCTCCCTCGCCGCCGACGGCCGCTGGCGCGTGCACCACGTCGGCGCGCTCGACCTGCTGCCGTCGGGGATGCAGACCGTGCTGAAGGAGGCCGAGGAGGCCACCGCGCAGGTCAAGGGGATAGTGGTCAACGTCGCCATCGGTTACGGCGGCCGCCAGGAGATCGCCGACGCCGTCCGGTCCATGCTCCACGACGCCCAGGACAAGGGCATCACGATGGAGCAGCTCGCCGAGTCCGTCGACATCGACATGATCGGCCGGCACCTCTACACCAGTGACCAGCCCGACCCCGACCTCGTCATCCGCACCAGCGGCGAGCAGCGGCTGTCCGGCTTCATGCTCTGGCAGACGGCCCACTCGGAGTACTACTTCTGCGACGTGTTCTGGCCGGCCTTCCGCAAGGTCGACTTCCTGCGCGCCCTGCGCGACTACGCGGCCCGCCACCGGCGCTTCGGCGGCTGACGCCGCCCCCGTCGCCTGCCGTTCCCGTCCTTCCGAGGGGCTCCGCCCCTCGACCCCCACGCCATGCGGCTCGGGGGGTCCGGGGTCCGGGCCGTCCGGCGGGTACGGGTCGTGGATGGTTGCTCGCGCAGTTCCCCGCGCCCCTGACAAGCGGGGGCCGCCCCCTGCTTACCAGGGGCGCGGGAAATCGCGGGCACGCAAGCCCCCACGCAAGCCCCCACGCAAGCCCTCCGAGCCCCCCCGCGCGCGGGCGCGCTGACCGCGCATCACGGTGCCGTGGGCCCCGGGTCACCAGGAGTTCACCTGGCCGCCCCGGCAACCCGTTGCATGGCCTTCGGTCGAACAGGGCATAAGCCAGACAGGTCGACACCCGAACCACGGGTGTCGTATCTCAGCGGGCGGCACGGGGCCGTCCGCCCGGGAGGCCCTTTGCACCAGCCCGACCGTGCGGTCTCAGCACGGGCGCAGACGCGGAGGGCCGGTCGCCGGCTTCCGCGATGCGTGCATCGCGGCCGTCGACCGGTCCAGCTCCTCTCCGTCGCTCCCCGACCTCTTCCGAGGGGGTACGTCCTTCCGTGGTGACCAGCACACAGCGCCGCAAGTCCGACCGGCGCACCTACGTTCTCGACACCAGCGTCCTGCTGGCCGACCCGAACGCCCTGACCCGCTTCGAGGAACACGAGGTCGTGCTCCCCATCGTGGTGGTCACGGAACTGGAGGCCAAGCGGCACCATCCCGAGCTCGGCTACTTCGCCCGGCAGGCCCTGCGGCTGCTGGACGACTTCCGGGTGCGGTACGGACGCCTCGACGCCCCCATCCCGATCGGCGAGCTGGGCGGCACGATGCGGGTCGAGCTCAACCACTCGGACCCCAGCGTCCTGCCCAGCGGCTACCGCCTGGGGGACAACGACTCCCGCATCCTCGCGGTCGCCCGCAACCTGCAGGCCGAGGGGTTCGACGTCACCGTCGTGTCGAAGGACCTCCCGCTGCGCATCAAGGCGTCCTCGGTGGGCCTGCTCGCCGAGGAGTACCGGGCGGAGCTGGCCATCACGGACGCCTCCGGGTGGACCGGGATGTCGGAACTGACACTGCCGGGCGAACAGGTGGACATCCTCTTCGAGGAAGGACACGTGTACGTGCCGGAGGCGGCCGACCTGCCCGTGCACACGGGGCTGACGATCCAGTCGGAACGGGGCAGGGCGCTCGGCCGGGTCACCGCCGAGGGCACCGTCCGGCTGGTGCGCGGCGACCGGGAGGCGTTCGGCATCAAGGGCCGCAGCGCCGAGCAGCGCGTCGCGCTCGACCTGTTGCTCGACCCGGACGTCGGGATCGTGTCGATGGGCGGCCGGGCCGGCACCGGCAAGTCGGCGCTGGCGCTGTGCGCTGGTCTGGAGGCGGTGCTGGAGCGCCGTCAGCACCAGAAGGTGATGGTCTTCCGGCCGCTGTACGCGGTGGGCGGGCAGGAGCTCGGCTATCTGCCGGGCAGCGAGGCCGAGAAGATGAGCCCCTGGGCGCAGGCGGTCTTCGACACCCTGTCGGCTGTGACGTCCCGCGAGGTCATCGAGGAGGTCACCGCCCGCGGCATGCTGGAGGTGCTGCCGCTGACGCACATCCGCGGCCGGTCCCTGCACGACGCGTTCGTGATCGTCGACGAGGCCCAGTCCCTGGAGCGGAACGTCCTGCTGACGGTCCTCTCCCGGATCGGCGCCAACTCGCGGGTGGTCCTCACCCACGACGTCGCGCAGCGGGACAATCTGCGGGTGGGCCGTTACGACGGCGTGGTGGCGGTCGTGGAGAGGCTGAAGGGGCACCCGCTCTTCGCCCACGTGACGCTGAACCGGTCCGAACGCTCCCAGATCGCCGCACTGGTGACCGAAATGTTGGAAGAGGGACACATCTAGCCGCTCACCGCGGCACACCGCAGTCCGTCCCAGACGGCTGCAGACCGCCTCAACTCATCGCATTCGCGCGGCAGTTGGCGCCGTCCGGCAACAAGGCGAAGGAGCCTAGCCGGGCGGCGCCCCGCTGTGTGGGGTTTCCCGTGAATATTCCGGGGTCGGCGGGGTGTGAGCTTTCACACGCGGCACTGAATTGATTCCCGGCATCGGGTTACGGCAGAGTCTCGGTTCTGTCAGGCCCCGCATACGACACAGCCGTACCCCCAGCGGTTCGGCGCATCGAGAACAGCACCAACTCCATAGAGCCGTCGTATGCCGCCCGAGCAACACGCGGCACTCCCGTCACGGGAGTTGTCCACCGGGCCCGTGCCTCCCGTGACCCCGTAGGTGGGAGGCCAGCGTCAAGGGGCACGATCGCGTCCGCCAGGGTCACCTCAGCGGGCGATGCTGGAAGGAAACCGTGTGAGCCGGATCTCGGTCCGGGGATTCGCAGTGGCCTCTGCCACCGCGGTCACCGCCGTCGGTAGCGTTGTAGGCGTTGCCTCGGGCAGTGTTGCCCAGAACAACGACGCCGAGGCGCCCGTCGCCGACGCGACGCTCCTGTCGGACATCCCCGTGGGCACGCAGGCCCAGGTCCAGACCGCGTCCCTCGCGCAGCAGGCCGACGCACAGGCCATCGCCGCGGACACCAGCGCCCGCAAGGACGCCGAGGCAGCCGCGCGCAAGGCCGCCGCCCAGAGCGCCGTCGCCAAGAAGGCGGCGGCCCAGAAGGCGGCGGACGATGCCAAGGAGCGGGCGAAGGAGAAGAAGGACGACGCCGCCAGCCGCAGCGCCACGCGCGACGCCTCGACCTTCACCGTCCAGAGCTCCTACACCGTCGCTCAGGTCCAGGCGATCGCCCGGCAGATCGTGCCGAGCGGCCAGTTCCAGTGCTTCAGCAACATCGTGAACCACGAGTCGACCTGGAACTACCAGGCGACCAACCCCTCCTCGGGTGCGTACGGCCTCGTCCAGGCCCTGCCCGCCGGCAAGATGGCCTCGGCCGGTGCCGACTGGCGGACCAACCCGGCCACCCAGATCAAGTGGGGCCTGAACTACATGAACCAGCGTTACGGCAGCCCGTGCGACGCCTGGTCGTACTGGCAGGCGAACGGGAACTACTGATCCGTGGTCCCCGCCGGTCCGCCGGTGCCCCCGCTCAACCTCGCACAGCCCCTCTCCGTCCTACGGGGAGGGGCTGTTGCCCTGTAGCGTCTGATCCGGCAGCTCCAGGGGGGAGTGGTGGGGAAAAGCGGGGGAAGAGGACGGACCATGTCACGTGTGCCGGAATGGCTCGGCCGGGCCGGTGCCCGACTGACCGAGCTGGGTGAGCGGCTCGACGCGCGTCGCGCGGAGGTCGAGGGCGGGCGGAACGCACCGGGGGCGCCGGAACGACCGCCCCGACGGCCCGGCGGTACCGACGGTACGGCCGCGGGTGCGGCCGGTTCGGCCGAGACCGCCGGTACGGCCGGGGGAATCGATCCAGCCGGCGGAGCGGGTACGGGCGGAGCCGCGGAGTCGGCCCCGCCCGCCGATACGTCCAAGTCCGCCAAGTCCGCCAAGCCTGCCAAGTTCGTCAAGCCCACCGGTGCCGCCGGGACCACCGGTCCGGCCGGACCGGCCGGGGGCGCCGACCCGTCGGGCCCCGTCGGCGCCGGGCCGGCGGACACCCAGTGGGACGCGGAGGCCGAGGCCGGGGAACCCCCGCCCGGCACGGCGGTGGCCGGGGGCCCGGGCCGCGACACCGTCCGCGCACCCGCGGGGGCCACCGCCTCCGCCGGGCTCGCCCCCGTCGTCGTACGACCGCGGCGGCCCGACCCCGCCCAGGCCGTGCCCTGGGGCGTGCGGGTCGCGGCGGAGGCCGGCTGGCGGCTGCTCGTGCTCGCCGGCACGGTGTGGGTGCTGATGACGGTCATCAGCGCCGTACGGCTCGTGGTGCTGGCGTTCGTCGCCGCACTGCTCATCACGGCGATACTGCAGCCGACAGTGGCCCGTCTGCGCCGCCACGGCGTACCGCGCGGACTGGCGACGGCGCTCACCGCGGTCCTCGGCTTCGTCGTCATGGGGCTCATCGGATGGTTCGTCACCTGGCAGGTGATGGAGAACATCGACAACCTCTCCGACCAGGTCCAGGACGGCATCGACGATCTGCGCCGGTGGCTGCTGAACAGCCCGTTCCATGTGACGGACAAACAGATCAACGCCATCGCCAAGAACCTGCGAGAGGCGATCGGGGCCAACACCGACCAGATCACCTCGGCCGGCCTGGAGGGTGTCACGGTCATCGTGGAGGGCCTGACGGGCATCCTGCTGACCATCTTCTCCACGCTGTTCCTGCTCTACGACGGCCGGCGCATCTGGGAGTGGACGCTCAAGCTGGTCCCGGCGGCGGCGCGGCCGGGGGTCGCCGGGGCGGGGCCGCAGGCGTGGCGCACGCTGACGGCGTACGTGCGCGGCACGGTGGTCGTGGCGCTGATCGACGCCATCTTCATCGGGCTCGGGATCTACTTCCTCGACGTGCCGATGGCGGTGCCGCTGGCCGTGTTCATCTTCCTGTTCGCGTTCATCCCGCTGGTGGGCGCGGTCGTGTCGGGGGCGCTGGCGGTGGTCGTGGCGCTGGTGACGCAGGGGGTGTTCGCGGCGGTGATGACGCTGGCGGTCGTGCTGGCGGTGCAGCAGATCGAGGGGCACATCCTGCAGCCGTTCATTCTGGGGCGGGCGGTGCGGGTGCATCCGCTGGCCGTGGTGCTGTCGGTGGCGGCGGGGGGGATGGTGGCCGGGATCGGGGGAGCGGTGGTCGCGGTTCCGCTGGTCGCGGTGACCAATACGGTGGTGGGTTACCTGCGGGCGTACGTGGGGGACGACGCGCCCGAGGGCGACCCGGCGGAGCGCCCGGCCGAGCAGTAGTCAGGGACGGGAGGGGAAGGGCAGGGGCGGCGGGGGCGAAAAACGCCCGGGCCCCGCCCACCGCGAGGTGGACGGGGCCCGAGTGCACGCGCGGCGTGAGCCGCGCACGTCACCCCGCCAGTACCGCCTCCGCGTCCAGCGTCACGCCGACCGCCTCCACGACCGCCGCGATCTTGAACGCCTCCTGGATCACCTCACGCTCGACGCCCGCCCTGCGGAGCACCTGCTCGTGCGAGTCGAGGCACATCCCGCACCCGTTGATCGCCGACACCGCGAACGACCACAGCTCGAAGTCGACCTTGTCGACCCCGGGGTTGCCGATGACGTTCATCCGCAGTCCGGCCCGCAGCGTGCCGTACTCGTGGTCGGACAGCAGGTGCCGCGTGCGGTAGAACACGTTGTTCATCGCCATGACGGCCGCCGCGGACTTCGCCGCGGTGTACGCCTCCGGCGACAGGTTGGCCTTCGCCTCCGGCTCCAGTTCCCGCAGCACGATCGGGGACCGTGAGGCGATCGCGGTCACCAGCACCGTGCCCCAGAGGGCCTGCGCCGGCAGGTCGGAGTTGCCGATCACCGAACCGAGGTTCAGCTTCAGGTCCTTGGCGTAGTCCGGCAGTGCGGACTTGAGCGCGTCCAGGGACATCGGGTCACTCACCCGCCAGCAGCGCGACCGGGTCGAGCGTCTCGTCGCCCTGCTTCCAGTTGCACGGGCACAGCTCGTCGGTCTGCAGCGCGTCGAGGACTCGCAGGACCTCCTTGGGGTTACGGCCGACGGACCCGGCGGTCACCATCGTGAACTGGATCTCGTTGTTCTGGTCCACGACGAACACCGCGCGCTGCGCGAAGCCGTCCTCGCCCTCGATGCCGAGCGCGCGCATCAGCTCGTGCCTGGAGTCGGCCATCATCGGGAAGGGCAGGTCGGTCAGGTCCGGGTGGTCCTTGCGCCAGGCGTGGTGGACGAACTCGGAGTCGCCGGAGAAGCCGAGGATCTGCGCGTCACGGTCGGCGAACTCGTCGTTCAGCTTGCCGAACGCGGCGATCTCGGTCGGGCACACGAAGGTGAAGTCCTTGGGCCAAGCGAAGACGATCTTCCACTTGCCCTCGTAGGTCTTGTGGTTGATCGTGTCGAACTCCTTGCCCTTCTCCAGGGAGACGCAGGCAGTCAGTTCGAACTCGGGGAACTTGTCACCGACAGTGAGCACAGACTCTCCTTGTACGCGAGGGACGCCCCGCTCGTAAGGCGCCGCTCTTGGATGGGACGTCGGCGATCGTGGCACACAGTGCATTGATTCGGGAAATAGCTACACTCGGTCGCGTTGATCGGTGTTCTCTATCAGTGACCAAGGGTGAGATGCGTGGCCAAGGCGGGAATCGCGGGCGTGACCGGAGGAACCGGGCCCCGCGGGCGTCGGCAGCCGAGCCTGTCCCAACTCCGCGCGTTCGCCGCCGTGGCCGAACACCTGCACTTCCGGGACGCCGCCGCCGCGATCGGCACGAGCCAGCCGGCGCTCTCCGGTGCCGTCTCCGCGCTGGAGGAGATCCTCGGCCTGACGCTGGTCGAGCGTACGACGCGCAAGGTGCTGCTCTCACCCGCCGGTGAACGTCTCGCCGTACGGGCCAAGGCGGTACTGGCAGAGGTCGGTGCGCTCCTGGAGGAGGCCGAGGCGGTGCGGGCGCCGTTCACCGGAGTGCTCCGGCTGGGCGTGATCCCGACCGTCGCCCCCTATCTGCTGCCCACGGTGCTCGGTCTGGTGCACGAGCGCCATCCCGCTCTCGACCTCCAGGTGCACGAGGAGCAGACCGCCGGCCTGCTCGACGGCCTGGCCACCGGCCGCCTCGACCTGCTGCTGCTCGCGGTGCCCCTCGGCGTCCACGGCGTCACCGAACTCCCGCTCTACGACGAGGACTTCGTGCTGGTCACCCCGCTGGACCACCCCCTGGGCGGCCGCGCGGGCATCCCCCGCGCGGCGCTGCGCGAGCTCAACCTGCTGCTCCTGGACGAGGGGCACTGCCTGCGCGACCAGGCGCTCGACATCTGCCGGGAGGCGGGCCGCGCGGACGCCCCGGTCACGACGACGGCCGCGGGGCTGGCGACGCTCGTCCAGCTCGTCGCCGGGGGACTGGGCGTGACGCTGCTGCCGCGCACCGCGCTCACGGTCGAGACGAGCCGCAACGGGAGCCTGCTCACCGGGTACTTCGCCGATCCGGCGCCGACGCGGCGGGTGGCGCTGGCGATGCGGGCGGGGACGGCGCGATCGGCCGAGTACACGGAACTGGCCGCAGCGCTCAGGGAAGCGCTGCGGCCACTGCCGGTACGGGTCGTCGACTGAACGTGCCCTGTTCCGTTGCTCCGTTGCTCTGCCGTGCCGCTATTCCGTCCGCAGGCCCTCCGGGCGCATCAGCCTCAGCAGCGCCGGCAGGCTCAGGACCGTCACCGCGAGGACGACGCCCGCCCCGACCCCCGTCATGGACAGCACGCTCCCCCAGTACACCCGCACCGGTACCTGGGACATCTTCTGCAGCACCGCGCCCAGGGTCAGCCCGACCACCGAGGCGAGCACCAGGCCCAGCGCGATGGGGATCGCCGACTGCCACAGCACCGACAGGCTCAGTGTCCGGCGCCGGGTGCCGAAGGCGACCAGCGCCGACAGCAGCCGCTTGCGCTCCCGGAGCTGTTCGAGCTGTGACACCAGCAGGCTCGCCCCGATCAGCGCCAGGACACAGGTCGCGCCGATGAACAGGCCGGTGCGGACAGCCGCGTACTGTTCGGACGTCTCCTGTGAGGACCAGGTCCACGCGTCGGCGAACGGGTCCACCCGCGCCGCCGTGTTCCGTACGTGCTCCTCGGCGTCCGGCACCGAGTGGTCGAGGCGGACGTACACCCGCCCGTACATCACCGGCCGGGCCTTCGCAGGCGCGGCCGAGGGGGTCACCAGCAGGCCGTAGATGCTGTTCTGCAGCGCGTCGGGGCGCCGCTCCACCGTCCGCGTTCCCTCCGGCACCGTCCAGGCCACCTCGGCGCCCCGCTCCGAATCGCTGAAGGAGGGGTTGAGGAACACCTTGCGGCCGGGCTTCAGCAGCTCCTCCACGGAGTTGTCCGCGGAGCCGTCCTCGGGGCTGTACACGGGGCCCTGGCCGGAGTCGTCGGCGGGTTCCGGGAGGGCGAAGACGTCGCCGTCGTGGCAGGAGGGGAGCACCGCGATCTCGCGCAGGGAGGCGCAGGTGCCGACGGTGAGGTCGGCGGAGAGCTCGGGGTCCTTGCGCCGCTCGCCGTAGCTGACGGCGGACAGCGCCACGGCCGAGGCCACGCCCTTGGTGTGCTTGAACTCCGTTTCCACCTTGCCGCCGACGGTGTCGACCCTGCTCGTGCTGTTGACGTCGATCTCCATCTGCGCGCGCAGCGGGTCCCGGCCGGTGCTCTTGGTGAAGTCGTCCTCGACGCCCGCGAACAGCATCTGCAGGGCGATCGCCCCGGCCACCGCGACCGCGATCCCGTTGACCATGCGGGCCGCCGTGCCGCTGCTCAACTGAAGTCGCCGCACGGCGAGTTGCCAGGACACGCCGCCCGAGTCGAGCCGTCCGACGACGGACTCCACGACCCACGGCAGCAGCGCGGTCACGCCGATCAGCAGCAGCAGGACGCCGCCGATGACCAGGTACTGGTTGAAGTTCCCGTCGTCGTTGCCCTTGCCGATCATCGGGTAGAGCATCGCCAGACCGGCCACCGGCAGCAGAAGCCGCCACCACAGCCGGCGCCGGGCCGGCTTCGCCGTGCGCACCACGCCGAGCGGTTCGATGACGACGCCGCGCAGTGCGAACAGCGTGACCAGGACCGCGGCCGCCGGGACCGCGAGGGCGACCAGCACGGCGAGCAGCGGCGAGGGCGTCAGGTAGCTCGGGTACACGCTGATGCCGAACAGATCGACCGAGCCCACGAGTTCCCGGCCGAGCAGGAAGAACCCGGCGCCGAACAGCAGCCCGAACGCGGCCCCGGCCAGCGCCTCGCCGGCCGCGATGCGGCGCGTCATGCCGCCGTCGGAGCCGACCAGGCGCAGCGCCGCGAGCCGCCGGTCGCGGCGCTCGCCGCCGAACCGCACCGCCGCCGCGATGAACACGGCGACCGGCATCAGCAGCACCACGAAGATGACAAGGATCAGCAGGATCAGGACCGGGGGCATGCCGTCGTCGTTCTGCGGGTCCCCGGCGGAGCCGAAGTGGTCGACGCGGCCCACGCTCGCGTCCTTGCCGACGCGCGGCGCGAGCTTGCCGGAGTAGGCGTAGTAGGCGAGTTCGCCCGGGCCCATGAGTCCGGACTCGCCGATCGTGCCGACCGTGCGGTAGGGCAGCCGCTCGCGCAGCAGCGCGCCGTCGTCGGAGTCCAGCAGCTTCTTCAGCGCGGGGGAGACCACCATCTCGCCCGCCCCCGGCAGCGCCCGCACGCCCGGCGGCACCGGCGCCTCGGGGCCCTCGGGCTGCAACAGCCGGCCGCGGACGTCGTCGTGGTGGAACGAGGTGTCGACGTGCGCCGCGACCACGGTGTCGTCGGCGCGGGGAATGGCCTTCGCCGCCGCGAACGAGAAGTCCCGCCGGGCGTCGTCGCGGTCGTGCCGTCGGCCGATGACGCTGGGCAGCGCGGTGGTGAGCAGCAGCAGCCCCACTCCGAGCCCCACACCGACCGCCGTGAGCAGGGTCCGCGTCCAGCCCTCGCGGCCGCCGGTGACGGCGAACCGGGCGCCCAGCGAGAGGTCACGGACCCAGGTGCGGGCGCTCATACGACGCGCTCCATGTCCCGTGACTTGCCGTCCCGTACGACGATCTCGCGGTCGGAGTAGGCGGCCACCCGTGCCTCGTGGGTCACCAGCACCACGGCGGCGTTGGTGGACCGGGCCGCCTCGGTGAGCAGCTCCATCACCCGCTCGCCGTTGAGCGAGTCCAGGGCGCCGGTCGGCTCGTCGGCGAACAGCACGCGCGGTCCGGTGACCAGCGAACGGGCCACCGCGACCCGTTGGCCCTGACCGCCGGAGACCTCGCCGGGGCGCTTCTTGCGCAGGTCGTCGACCTCCAGCCGCTCCATCCAGCCGAGCGCGGCCCGCTCGGCCTCCTTGCGGGAGGTGCCGTTCAGCCGCAGTGGCAGCGCGACGTTCTCCACGCAGGTCAGCTCCGGCACCAACTGGCCGAACTGGAAGACGAAACCGAACTCCGAGCGGCGCAGCGCGCTGCGCTGGGCGTCGCTCATCGTGGCGAGCTCGCGCCCGTTGTAGGTGATCGAACCGGAGTCGGGCGGCACGATGCCGGCCAGGCAGTGCAGCAGCGTCGACTTGCCGGAGCCGGAGGGGCCCATGACGGCGACGACCTCGCCGGGATGGATCGAGAAGTGCGCGCCGTCGAGGGCCATCGTGGGGCCGTACGCCTTGCGCAGCTCCTCGGCCGCGAGCAGGGAGCCGGGGGGAGGGGTCATCGGGTCACCGCCTGGGCGAGTTTGTCGAGGCGCGCGGCGGTCAGTTCCAGCCACCGCAGATCGGCCTCGAGATGGAAGAGGGCGTGGTCGCAGATGAGCTGGTCGGCCAGGTCGCCGTGGCGCTTGCGGTCGGTGAGGATGCGCATCATCCGCAGGTGCTCGGAGCGCTGGGTGTCCAGGATGTCGGCGGCGTCGCGGTGCGTGAGCAGCGCCAGGACGACCTTGGTGTACAGCACCGACTGCAGGTACGGCTCGGGCTTCTCCGGGGTGGCGAGCCACTGCTGTACGTCGGTGACGCCCGCCTCGGTGATGGCGTACCGCTTGCGGTCGGGACCGCCGCCCGCCTCGATGCCGTCGATTTCGACGAGCCCGTTCTTCAGCAGTCGGGACATCGTCGAGTAGACCTGGCCGTAGTGCAGCGGCCGGTCGTGACCGAACTTCTCGTCAAAGGCCCGCTTGAGGTCGTAACCGTGGCGGGGGCCGGACTCCAGGAGTCCGAGCAGCGTGTGACCGATGGACATGCGGAGCACTGTACACACGACGTATACCTACGGTGTATACGCGGAGTGCGGAGTGCGTGGCGGGGGGTGCGAGGGCGCAGGTGGGGCGGGATTGTCACAGTCTCGTGACGGCGCCTCCGAGGCCGGGCGTCCACCGGCGGGGCCGGTTTCCGCGCCGGTCTACTTCTCGGAACCGCCGGGTTCCCCGGCCCCCTCGGGTTCCCCGGAGCCCCTGCTCGTGGGGCGCCCCCGGCGGCGGATGGGGGCCGCCCCCCGCGGCAGCCGCCCCGCCTCACCCAGCGCCCTGCGCAGCAGGAACTCGATCTGCGCGTTGGTGGAGCGCAGTTCGTCCCCCGCCCACCGCGCGAGCGCCTCGTAGACGAGCGGGTCGAGCCGCAGCAGCACCTGCTTGCGCGGCTTGGGGGACGCGGACGCGGGCGCAGACGCGGGCGCAGACGCGGGCGTGGAGCCGGACGCCGGCGTCGCGGCGGCCGGTTCCTGCCGCCGCGACTCCCGCGGCGCCCCCCGCGGGCGCTCCGCGGGATGTTCCGCAGGACGCTCGGCGTCCTTCGAGGACTCGGTCACTGGTACAGCGACCCCGTGTTCAGCACCGGCTGCGGCGCCCGGTCACCGCACAGCACCACCATCAGGTTCGACACCATCGCCGCCTTCCGCTCCTCGTCCAGCTCGACGATGCCCTGTTCGGCGATCCGGGCGAGCGCCGCCTCGACCATGCCGACCGCCCCGTCCACGATCTGCCGCCGGGCCGCCACGACCGCGCCCGCCTGCTGCCGTTGCAGCATCGCGGAGGCGATCTCGGGAGCGTACGCGAGGTGGGTGAAGCGGGACTCGACGATCCGCACCCCGGCCGCCGCCACGCGCGCGTGCAGCTCGACGGCGAGCTTCTCGGTGATCTCCTCGGCGTTGCCGCGCAGCGAGAGGCCGCCCTCGTCGTGGGCGTCGTAGGGGTACTCGATGGCGATGTGGCGGACGGCCGCCTCGGTCTGCGTGGCGACGAAGTCCACGTAGTTGTCCACCTCGAAGGAGGCCTGGGCGGTGTCGCGGACCTTCCAGACCACGACCGCGGCCAGTTCGATCGGGTTGCCGTAGGCGTCGTTGACCTTCAGGACGGCCGTCTCGTGGTTGCGCACCCGGGTGGAGATCCTGCGCCGCGTGGTGAGGGGGTTGACCCAGCGCAGGCCGTCGTCCCGGATGGTTCCCCGGTACCGGCCGAACAGCTGGACCACCCGCGCCTCGCCCGGCGCGACCATGTTGAGCCCGCGCATGGCGACGACCGCCGAGAGGCCGATCAGGAGGCCGAGGACGATGAGTACCGCCTTGGCCCCGGCCGAGGTGAGGGCGGCGGCGGTCGCGAGCAGGCCGACGGCGATCAGCAGCCCCACCAGGCCGAGCAGCAGCGCGAGGCCGCCGCCGATGCTGTGGGCGGGGGACTCGCGCACGGCGGGTGCGGGCATCTCGGGGACGTCGGGCGCGCCGACGGCGCCGGTCGCGGGAGAGGTCGGTCCGGGTGTGGTCGGTCCGGACCCTGACGGTTCGTGTGCGGACATGAGTGGGCCCCCGTTGTTCGAAGTGCGAGGAGGGCGATGCCGCCCTCCTCGGTGCTATCTAAGTGATAACACTTTAGCCGTCTGGGCAACCCTTCGGCCGTGCGCGCCGTCGATTTCTTCGGACGGGTGCTGATTGTCACGTCCGTTTAGGCACGGTAGGGCGGCTTTTGCCGCCCTGGCGTCACATCGTGCGGTGTTAGCTTTCAAAGCTGACTTGTGCGACGACCTGCGTGACCGACGAGAGCGAAGCGGAGCGGATCTACTCATGGGACGAGCGGAAGAGAGACGAGCGCGGCAGCGCGGCGGCCGCCGCGCGGCTCCCCCCAACCGCTCGGAGCAGGTCCGTGAGGCCGTGTCGCCGTCCACGGCGGACGCCGGCGCCGACTCGACGGCGGGAGCGGGCCGTGCGGCGGCCCGCCGCGCCGCCAAGGGCCGGGGCAAGCGCGGCGGGGCCGCCAAGAACGCCGGGAAGGGCCGCATACGCCGCCTGTTCACCTGGAAGAAGGTGCTCGGCACGTTCCTCGGGGTGTGCCTGCTCGGCATCGGCGCCTTCGTCGTGATGTACATGATGATCCAGATCCCCGAGGGGAACGCCGCCGCCAAGCTCCAGAGCAACATCTACAAGTACAGCGACGGCTCGATACTCACCCGCAAGGGAGAGATCAACCGCGAGGAGGTGGACCTCTCCGAGGTCCCGAAGCAGGTCCAGAAGACGTTCGTCGCCGCCGAGAACAAGACCTTCTACAACGACTCCGGCGTCGATCTCAAGGGCACCGCCCGCGGTCTGCTCAACACCGTCTCCGGCAAGGGCGCGCAGGGTGGTTCGACCATCACCCAGCAGTACGTCAAGAACTACTACCTGACGCAGCAGCAGACGGTCACCCGCAAGTTCAAGGAACTGGTCATCTCCCTGAAGCTGGACCGGGAGAAGTCCAAGGACTACATCCTCGCCGGCTATATCAACACCAGTTACTACGGCCGCGGCGCGTACGGCATCCAGGCCGCCGCGCAGGCGTACTACAACGTCGACGCCAAGGACCTGAACGTCCAGCAGGGCGCCTATCTCGCCGCACTGCTCCAGGCGCCGAGCCAGTACGACTGGGCGGTCGCGACGGACACCGGGAAGAAGCTGGTCAAGGCCCGCTGGAACTACGTCCTGGACAACATGGTCGAGCAGGGCTGGCTGGACAAGTCCGAGCGCGCCGGCCTGACGTTCCCGACGCCCAAGGACCCCAAGGCCGCCCCCGGCATGGAGGGGCAGACCGGCTACCTGGTGAACCTCGCCAACGCGCAGCTCGAGAAGCAGATCATGAAGGAGCAGAACCTCACCCAGTCCGAGGCGGCGGCGAAGGTCGAGAACCAGGGCTGGACCATCACCCTGAACATCGACAAGAAGAAGCAGGCCGAGCTGGAGAAGTCGGTCAAGTCCCAGCTCACCAGCAAGCTGGACAGGAAGAAGCGCAAGGTCGACGCCGACGTGCAGGCCGGCGCGGTATCCGTCGACCCGAAGACCGGCAAGGTCCTCGCCCTGTACGGCGGCATCGACTACGTCAAGCACTTCACCGACAACGCGACGCGCACGGACTACCAGCCCGCCTCCACCTTCAAGCCGGTCATCCTGGCCGCCGCCCTGGACCAGGGCGCGAAGACCCAGGACGGCAAGGACATCAACTCCAACACGATCTACGACGGCACCAGCAAACGTCCGGTCGTGGGCAGCGACATCGGCTTCGCCCCGGAGAACGAGGACGACCACGACTACGGCGACATCACCGTGCAGACGGCGATGAACCAGTCCGTCAACTCGGTCTTCGCGCAGATGGGTGTCGACGTCGGCATGGACAACGTGCTGAAGACGGCGGGCGACCTGGGCATGGACACCGAGGGGCTGAAGGCGGTGCCCGCGCAGACCCTGGGCTCGATGGGCGCGAGCCCGCTGGAGATGGCAGGCGTCTACGCGACCCTCGACAACCACGGCAAGAAGGTCACCCCCTCGATCCTCAAGTCCGTCGATCACAAGGACCAGGTGGTCGACCTGCCGGACCCGATCGGCGGCCAGGTCGTCAGCAAGGTGGCGGCCGACACGGTCACCTCGGTGCTGACCGGCGTGGTCGACGACGGCACGGCCCGCACCTCCGTGCGCGACAACCCCAAGCGCGACGGCCAGCAGGTGGCCGGCAAGACGGGTACCTCCGACAACAACAAGTCGGCCTGGTTCACCGGCTACACGCCCGGCCTGGTCACCTCGGTCGGACTGTTCGGCGAGAGCGCCAAGAACCACAGCCAGGTGGCGATGTACGGGGCGGGCGGCCTGCCGCGCGTCAACGGCGGCGGCTACCCGGCGCAGATCTGGGCCACATACATGTTCGACGCGATCGGCAAGGTCACCAAGTTCGACCTGGACACCAAGGAGGGCGCGGCGGTCCAGAAGTCCAACTCGCCGACGATGAGCGACACGCCGTCCCACACCCCGTCGAAGACGGCGTCGAGCAAGCCGCCGGAGTCGAAGTCCCCGGACGCGACCACGAGCTCCCCGGCCAAGGGCGACGAGGAGACCTCCAAGCCGCCCGTCACGAGCTCGCCCCCCGCCAGCCCCAGCAACACGGCGTCGGGCGAGGACGGCGGCGAGGAGGACGAGGGCGATCTGTTCGGGGAGTGAACGACGGCGGCCGAGCCGGCGCCCGCCGGTTCCCCGCACCTCCGTCGGGGGTGTGGGAAACCGGCGGGCGGACCCCGCGGGTGGCGGTGGCGCGTGCCTCAGGGGGTGGGCGCGGTGAGGTACCGCTGGATCGTGGGTCCGAGCCAGTCCACGATCTCCTCGCGGCCGAGCGCCACGCTCGCCGGGAACCGCAGCACATAGCGCGTCAGCGCGAGCCCCAGCACGGTCGAGGCGCACAGGGCCGCCCGGGTGGCCGCCTGTTCCGGCTCCGGGCCCACCCGGCGGGCCAGCGGGATCAACTGGTCGCGCAGCACGACCTGCATGCGCTCGGCGGCGGCCGCGTCGGTGGCGCCGACCCGCATCAGCGCGGTGAACTCCCCGTTCTCCTCCCACAGGGTGAGGAAGTGGCGTACCAGCGTGCGGCCCATGTCCTCGCGCGAGTCGAGGGTCAGACCGGGCAGCCCGGGGTCGATCGCGACGGCCGCCGCGAACAGGCCGGCCTTGTTGCCGTAGTAGCGCATCACCATCGACGGGTCGATCCGCGCGTCGCGCGCGATGGCCCGGATGGTCGCCTTCTCGTAGCCGTCCGCGGCGAACCGCTCGCGGGCCGCGGCGAGGATCGTGGCCCGGGTGGCGTCGGAACGCCGTGCGGCCTGCTGGTTCTCCGTGGTGCCGGTCATGCCGACCAACTTAGGCCAACGCGTGTTGACAGTCCAGGGCGGCGGCGCCGCCCCGCGGCCGCCGCCCCGTCCGGTCAGCCCCGGTTCGCGGTCACCCCCGGTTCAGTTCGAACCAGACGACCTTCCCCGTGCTGAGCCGCGTCGCTCCCCACCTCCGCGCCAGCCGGTTGACGAGGTACAGCCCGCGGCCGCCCTCGTCCGTGGCGCGCGCCTGCCGCAGTCGGGGGAGCTGCGGCACGTCGTCGCCCACCTCGCACCGCAGCACGTCCGTGCGCAGCAGGCGCAGGGTGATCGGCCGCGACGCGTACCGCACGGCGTTGGTGACGACCTCGCTGACCAGCAGCTCCACCGAGTCGGTCATTTCCTCGAGGCCCCACCGGGACAGGGCGCGCCGGGCCAGCCGGCGGGCGCGGCCCGGGGCGGAGTCCTCGGGCTCCAGGAACCAGTACGCGACGTCGCTCGGCGCGATCCCGTCGAAGCGGGCGGCGAGCAGCGCGATGTCGTCGTCCCGGTCGCCCGGGCCGAGCATGTCGAGCACCTCGTCGCACAGCGCCTCCAGCGGCGGCGGGTGGTCGACGCCGGTGAGCTGCGCGGTGGAGGCGAGCTTCTCGCGGAGCTGCTCGATGCCGGTCCACACGTCCCGCAGCCGCGACTCCACCAGCCCGTCGGTGTAGAGCAGCAGGGTGGCGCCGGCGGGCGCGTCCAGCTCGACGGCCTCGAAGTCCACGCCGCCCACGCCGATCGGGGCACCCGCGGGCACCCGCAGGACCTCCGCCCGGCCGCCCAGGTGCAGCAGCACCGGCGGCGGATGGCCGGCGTTGGCGACGGTGATGCGGTGCGCGACCGGGTCGTAGACCGCGTACAGGCAGGTCGCCATGCGGTCGGTGCCGAGCCGCTGGGCCTGCTCGTCGAGGTGGTGCAGCACCTCCTGCGGCGGCAGGTCGAGTCCGGCGAGGGTCTGCGCGGTGGTGCGGAGCTGGCCCATGATCGCGGCGGAGGTCATGGAGTGGCCCATGACGTCGCCGACGACGAGGGCGACCCGGCTGCCGGGCAGCGGGATCGCGTCGTACCAGTCGCCGCCGACCCGCGCGGTCTCCGCCGCCGGCAGGTAGCGCGAGGCCAGCCGGACGCCGGTGCAGCGCGGCAGGTGCTCGGGGAGCATCGTGCGCTGCAGCTCGTCCGCGATGTAGGCCTCGCGGCCGTAGAGGACGGCCTTGTCGATGCCGAGCGCGCTGTGCGTGGCGAGCTGCGCGGCGACCAGCAGGTCGTCCGCCTCGAACGCGGGGCGCTCGGGCCGGCGCAGGAACAGTGCCGCGCCGATCACCCGGCGGCGGCCGCGCAGTGGGGCGAGGATCGCGTGCTGCCCGGGCGGGACGGGGAGGTCCTCGCCGAGGAGTTCGGGCAGCGCGTCCGCGGCGCCGGGGGCGTCGGCGAACACCGGGCGCACCCCGCGCAGCACCTCGGCCAGCGCACCGCCCGGCCGCACCTCGCACAGGTCGTTGGTGCGCGCGGTCAGCCCCGCGCTCTCCGGCGCGGGCACCGGCAGGATGCCGTCCTCCACGTCCCGCTGCTGCGGGATGCGGTCGGTACGGCGCAGCCGCAGCAGCAGCGGGCCGGTGGGCCGCTCGTCGCCGACCGGCAGGGGGTCGCGCAGATAGACGAGGATCGCGTCGGAGAACGTCGGCACGGTGGCCCGGCACAGTCCCATGACGATCTCGTCGAGGTCGATGCCGCGGGCGATCCGGCGGGTCGCGGCGCCGACGAAGCGCAGCCGGTCACCGTCCCGGCGCATCGGCATCGGGCCGTGCGGCGGCGCGGACCGCCCGGTGCGGCGCTCCAGGCCGGCGGACGGGGCGGGGGTCCACTCCTGCGCGCCGCCGGCCGGCTGCACCGGCATGGAGTCCGGCGCGGGGCGCGGGCGGTGCGGGCCGGGCTCCTCGGCGGCCGGCTGGGAGTGCTCGGCCCCGTCGCCGTCGCCCACCGGCAGCGGCGTGCCGGACGGAGTGGACCGGCCGCTCTGCCCACCGGCCGAGGCCTGCGGCACCGGAGCCGCGGGCACCTCGGGCGCCGCGGCGAGGGGATCGCCCTCCACGAGCGGACCCGGCACGGCGGAAACGGCCGGGGAGGCGGGGGACGCGGGGACACGAGGAAGCGCCCCTCGGGGGTCCGCGGGGCCGACGCCCGGCTGGGGCGCGGGGACGGCACCCGGCTGGGGCCGTTCATGGGATGTGGGCTGCTCCGTCACGCGTGTCGAATCCGTCCGTCGGGGGCTGGGCGCCGCGCGTGCAGTTCGTGCCGCGCCATTCCGGATACCCGCGACACCGGGTCGCGGAACAGGGCTCCCGCGTGCTCAGGGGCCGTTCTCGCCACACCGCCGCGCGGCCTGGCGGCGCCGCGGCCGGTCCGTTCCTCGTACCCCTCGCTCACGGTCTGCCGCCCCTCGGTGACGTTGTGTCAGGCCCGGCGCCCGCCGCGGGTGTTGCCGTGGCGCGCCCTTGCGGAGGACGATCCTACGGTTGGCCCCAGGGGGCGCCACAAGGGTCTCATGCGACCGTGTGTACGGACATACGATGCCGGGCACGAGGTGCGGGCAGGTGTGCGGGCCGGTGCAGGCGCCCACACGCGCCGCGCCCGCGAGAGCCGCCCTCACCGGGCCGCCGGGGCGGGCGTGCCGTCCCAGTCGTCCGGCAGTGCCGGCACGGGGTGGTCGGGGTCCGGGCGCCAGTTCTCCCACCCGTCCGCGAACGGTGTGCCCCACGCCCGCACCACCTCCAGCGCCGCCCGGCCGGCCTCCCGCACCCGGGCGGCGCCCGCCGCGTCGAGCAGGCCGTCGCGTCGGGCCTGTTCGAACTCGTCCTCGTCGCGCCAGCCCCAGGTGCGGGTCCGGGTAGACGCAGAGGTCCAGGAAGTGGTCCTCGGAGTCCACACCGCCGGACCAGCGGGTCAGCGGCTCCTCCAGGTTGACGTACCAGTTCTTGAACCGCCAGCCCGGCTCCCAGAACAGCCACACCGACCAGGGCTCGCCCGGGCGGGCCAGCTTGAGGACGCCGGTGCCGAACCAGCGGTCGCGGTGCGTGGTGCGGGGCGTGGTGTACCGGGTGGCCAGGGGCTCCCGGTGGACGGGGCTGCCGTCGGCGAGGGCCGGCCTGACGCATTCGGTGCCGGGCGCCAGCCAGACGGCGAGCAGTTCCTCGTCGTCCCGGACGACGGTGACGGGGCGGGCGATGTGAATGCGCGGGCCGGCGTTCTCGCGGTACCGCCACAGGATGGGGGTGCCGGGTTCCCAGTGGGGCGCCCGGGCGCCCCGTTCCTTCGGCCTCACGGCTCCCATGTCCTTCGCCATGCGGAAATAGTAGGGGCGGGGGTGGGAGAGGGGGGGACGGGGCACCGCGCAGCGCGCCGAAAGGACGGGCGACGAGCGCGCTCGCGAGTCGGGTGGCGGGCGCTCGCGAGGCGGGTGCACGCTTTCAGGGGGCGGGCGCCGCGCGCAGCCTCAGGGGCGGGTCATGCGGAGGACGTCGAGTGCCTCGTCCAGTTGCTCCGCGGTCAGCAGCCCCCGCTCCACATAGCCGCCCTGCTCCACGACCTCCCGGATCGTCCTCCGCTCGGCCAGGGACTTCTTCGCCACCTTCGCCGCCTCCTCGTACCCGAGGTACTTGTTCAGCGGCGTCACCACCGACGGGGACGACTCCGCGTACTCCCGCGCCCGTTCGCGGTGCGCGACGATCCCGTCCACCGTGCGGTCCGCCAGCAGCCGGGACACGTTCGCCAGCAGCCGCACCGACTCCAGCACGTTCTTCGCGATGACCGGCAGCATCACGTTCAGCTCGAAGTTGCCGGCGGCGCCGGCCGCCGCCACCGTCGCGTCGTTGCCCGTCACCTGCGCCGCCACCATCAGCACGGCCTCGGGGATGACGGGGTTCACCTTCCCCGGCATGATCGACGAGCCCGGCTGCAGATCCGGCAGGCTGATCTCGGCCAGCCCGGTGCGCGGCCCGGAGGACATCCACCGCAGATCGTTGGCGATCTTCGTCAGGCCCACCGCGACGGTCCGCAGCTGCCCGCTGGTCTCCACGACGCCGTCCCGCGCGCCCTGTGCCTCGAAGTGGTTGCGCGCCTCGGTCAGCGGCAGACCGGTGGCCCGGGCGACCTCGGCGATCACGGCGGCCGAGAAGCCGGGCGGGGTGTTGATGCCGGTGCCGACCGCCGTGCCGCCCAGCGGCAGCTCGGCGAGCCGGGGGAGCGAGGCGGTCAGCCGCTCCACCCCGTACCGCACCTGCGCCGCGTAGCCGCCGAACTCCTGGCCGAGCGTGACCGGCGTGGCGTCCATCAGATGCGTACGCCCGGACTTCACCACGTCCGCGAACTCCTCCGCCTTGCGTTCCAGCGAGGCGGCCAGGTGTTCGAGGGCGGGGATCAGGTCCCGGGTCACGGCGGCGGTGGCCGCGATGTGCAGGGAGGAGGGGAAGACGTCGTTGGACGACTGCGAGGCGTTCACGTGGTCGTTGGGGTGGACGTCCCGGCCCAGCCGCTCGGTGGCGAGGGTGGCGATGACCTCGTTGGTGTTCATGTTCGACGAGGTGCCGGAACCGGTCTGGAACACGTCGACCGGGAAGTGGTCGTCCCAGCGCCCCTCGGCGACCTCGGCGGCCGCGTCCGCGATCGCCTCCGCGACGGGCCTGTCGATCACCCCGAGGTCCGCGTTCACCTTGGCCGCGGCGCCCTTGATGCGGGCCAGCGCCTCGATGTGGGCGCGCTCGATGCGCTGCCCGGAGACGGGGAAGTTCTCCACGGCCCGCTGGGTCTGCGCCCGCCACTTCGCCCGGGCGGGCACGCGGACCTCCCCCATGGAGTCGTGCTCGATGCGGTAGTCCTGGGTGTCGTCGTCAGTGATGTGCGTCGTCGTCATCGTCGTCGTACCTCCGGGAGCGTGAGCGTGCGAGGGACGCGGCGGTATTCCCGCGCCGCGCCGTCCGCCGTGCGCTTTCCGTCTTCCCGGGCGCGGCGGCTACGACGACTTCAGCGACTTCGCCATCTCGGCCAGCCGGGTGAACGAGGCGGTGCCCGTCACCAGCGTCGTCGAACCCTTGTCCTTGGACACGAGCGCGTCGTAGCGGCCGCCGGTGTAGTGCCGCCAGGTGCGGCCGCCGATCTCCTGGGTGGTCTTCGTGGGCCCGGAGCCCTGGCTCGCCTCGTCGATGAACGTGGCCGCCTTCTGGGTCGACTGCTCGATCGCCACGTATTGACCCTTCGGATCCTGGAAACCCAGATGCCAGTGGTCGAAGGAGGCGCCGTCGAAACGGACCGAGGTGGCCTTCCAGCTGTCGGGCAGCCCGTCGGGCGCGGCGACGGGATAGGCGGCCGCGCGCCGGGCTGTGACGAGCTCCACGTCGTAGCTCACCCGCTTGACGTCGGGGGCCGAGTCGTCGTGCGGGAGGAAGAGGTAGATGACTCCTGCCATCAGCCCGATGAGGGCCAGGGAGAGGATCATGTCCCGGACCGTCTTCTGCTTGCCGTTCGTACCAGCCACGCCCCTATCGTCGCAGGTACCCGGGACCGCTCATCCGTGGGGCCCCCTGCTCATTCTGCCCACTCGGGGATACAGTCGGGCTCATACCCTCATCCGGCCGTCGCCGTATCAGAAAGGTGCGCTCCGATGACCGAGAACCACCACCATCTGCCGTCCGAGCTCGAGGTCCCCTCCGAGGCCCCCGACCGCAACCTCGCCCTGGAACTGGTCCGGGTCACCGAGGCCGCCGCCATGGCCGCGGGCCGCTGGGTCGGCCGCGGCGAGAAGAACGGAGCCGACGGGGCGGCCGTGCGCGCGATGCGCACCCTCGTCTCGACCGTCTCGATGAACGGCGTCGTCGTCATCGGTGAAGGCGAGAAGGACGAGGCCCCGATGCTCTTCAACGGGGAGCACGTCGGCGACGGGACCGGCCCCGAGTGCGACATCGCCGTCGACCCCATCGACGGCACCACGCTCACCGCCGGGGGCATGCCCAACGCCATCGCGGTGCTCGCCGCCGCCGACCGCGGCACGATGTTCGACCCGTCCGCCGTCTTCTACATGGACAAACTGGTCACCGGCCCCGAGGCCGCCGACTACGTCGACATCGACGCGCCCGTGCACGTCAACATCCGCCGCGTCGCCAAGGCGAAGAACTCCACCCCCGAAGACGTCACCGTCGTCATCCTGGACCGGCCGCGCCACACGGACCTGATCCGGGAGGTGCGGGCCACCGGCGCCCGCATCAAGCTGATCTCCGACGGCGACGTGGCCGGCTCCATCCTCGCGCTGCGCGAGGGCACCGGCATCGACCTGCTGCTGGGCGTGGGCGGCACCCCAGAGGGCATCATCTCCGCGTGCGCGGTGAAGTGCCTGGGCGGCACCATCCAGGGCAAGCTCTGGCCCAAGGACGACGCCGAACGGCAGCGGGCCCTGGACGCCGGGCACGACCTGGACCGGGTCCTGACCACCGACGACCTGGTCTCCGGCGAGAACGTCTTCTTCGTCGCCACGGGAATCACCGACGGCGAACTCCTGCGCGGGGTGCGCTACCGCTCGGAGACGGCGACGACGGACTCCATCGTGATGCGGTCGAAGTCCGGGACGGTGCGGCGGATCGACTCGGTCCACCGCCTCAGCAAGCTCCGGGCGTACTCCACGGTCGACTTCGACCGCGGGATGTAGGGGCGGAGGCGGGGCGCGCTTTCACTGCTCCCCTGCGCGGGCGGCCGCGCGGGGGTGTCCCGTCGGTCCGGTCGACCGGACCTATCCCGCCGCCGCTATCGGCGCGCCCGCCGCCTTCTTCAGCTCCACGTCCCGGCGCCGCCGTCGCGCCAGCACCACGCGCCGTTCCGCGGCGGTCAGCCCGCCCCACACCCCGTACGGCTCCGGCTGCATCAGCGCGTGCTCCCGACACTCCACCATCACCGGGCATCGCGCGCAGACCCGCTTCGCCGCCTCCTCGCGCGACAGTCGTGCCGCGGTCGGCTCCTTGGACGGTGCGAAGAACAGTCCCGCCTCGTCGCGCCGGCACACGGCCTCCGTGTGCCACGGGGCGTCCTGGTCCCGGTCCCGCCCGGGCCCGCGCTGGGACGGAACTGCGGCGACCTGCAGAGACGAATGCGGCGATTGCGGCACGGTCTACTCCTGACGACGGCTTCGCGAGCGAGAGACGATGCAGCAAGCCTTACCCGCTGTGCGGGGCCCTAAGCGTGGCGTACCGACTCCCGGGCAGCCTTCCGTGGCGCTTCCCGGCCGCCTTCCGGTTCACAGCCCCATGCGCCGCCGCATCTTCCGGTCGACCTGCTCCAGTTTGTGGTTCACCTTGCGTTCCCACTCGCCTGCCGACTTGCGGTCCATGCTCCGTGAGACCCGCTCCGACACCCGCTCCAGGATGTCCGCGACCAGCCGTCCCTTCCGGGGCGTCGCCTCGACGTTGCCCAGCACCGCCCAGCCGTCCACGAAGACCATCGGCGCCCGGGGGTCGCCCGAGTCCAGCGGGCTGACCTCGAAGTTGCCCAGTACACCGCCGCCCGTACCGCGCATCGACACGTTCTCCGGGACGCGCACCTGCACGTCGCCGAAGACGGATATCGCCTTCACCACGATCTGCTGGTACTCGAACAGCGCCTCGCTCAGGTCGATCTCGACGCTGCCGAAGATCGCGTACGCGTGGATGCGCCGCCCGGCCCGCCAACGGCCCCTGCGCACCGCGGTGCTGAACACCGCGACCACGTTCTCGTCGGCCTCCGCCGGTATCGCGGCGGAGGGGCGGTTCGGCGGCGGGGCGGCCTGCGAGCCGGACGGGCGGGAGCCGTGCGCGGCGGGCAGGTCCCGTACGAAGGCGTCGAGTTCGCCGACCGTCTTGGCGCGGAGCACCCCCTCGACGCGCTCGGCGTGCTCGTCCGCGGTGAGCCGCCCCTCGGACAGGGCGTCGCGGAGCATGTCGGCGATGCGGTCCCGGTCGGCGTCCGAGCAGCGCAGCTCGGTCGGCGGCAGGGGCCGGTCGCCGGCGGGGGAGTCGGGCCGGGCGTCGGTCGGGGCGGGGCTCTTCTTCAGGTCCACGGCAGCAGAGTACCGAAACGCGATAGATCGCGACTACCCCTTGTCGAAGTCTGTGGAAAACCGTCCGCGGAGACCGTCCGCGGAGACCGTCCGCGGAGACCGTCCGCCCGGAAGTGAGCCCTACCTCACCCTCACGCTCCCACCGGCAGGTCCTACGCTGGTGGACGCTGCCGACGAGAGGCTGGCCGCCGTCGCCGAGAAAGCCCGCGACGCGTCATGTCGAGTGAGGAATGGGCGAGAATGCCTGAGTTCGCGTACACCGATCTGCTCCCCATGGGAGAGGACACCACCCCCTACCGGCTGGTGACCTCCGAGGGTGTCTCCACCTTCGACGCCGACGGGCGAACCTTCCTCAAGGTCGAGCCCGAGGCCCTGCGCAAGCTCGCGGAGACGGCCATCCACGACATCCAGCACTACCTGCGCCCGGCCCACCTCGCCCAGCTCCGCCGGATCATCGACGACCCCGAGGCGTCCGCCAACGACAAGTTCGTCGCCCTGGACCTGCTGAAGAACGCCAACATCGCCGCCGCGGGCGTGCTCCCCATGTGCCAGGACACCGGCACCGCGATCGTCATGGGCAAGCGAGGCCAGCACGTGCTCACCGAGGGCGGCGACGAGGAGGCCCTGTCCCGGGGCATCTACGACGCCTACCACAACCTCAACCTGCGCTACTCGCAGATGGCTCCGCTCACCATGTGGGAGGAGAAGAACACCGGCTCCAACCTCCCCGCCCAGATCGAGCTGTACGCGACCGACGGCGGCGCCTACAAGTTCCTCTTCATGGCCAAGGGCGGCGGCAGCGCCAACAAGTCCTTCCTCTACCAGGAGACCAAGGCGGTCCTCAACGAGGGCTCCATGATGAAGTTCCTGGAGGAGAAGATCCGTTCGCTCGGCACGGCCGCCTGCCCGCCGTACCACCTGGCGATCGTCGTCGGCGGCACGAGCGCCGAGTACGCTCTGAAGACCGCCAAGTACGCCTCCGCGCACTACCTCGACGAGATCCCGGCCGAGGGCTCCCCGCTCGGCCACGGCTTCCGCGACAAGGAGCTGGAGGAGAAGGTCTTCGAGCTGACGCAGAAGATCGGCATCGGCGCGCAGTTCGGCGGCAAGTACTTCTGCCACGACGTCCGCGTGGTCCGCCTGCCCCGGCACGGCGCCTCCTGCCCCGTCGCCATCGCCGTCTCCTGCTCCGCCGACCGCCAGGCCGTCGCGAAGATCACCGCCGAGGGCGTCTTCCTGGAGCAGCTGGAGACCGACCCGGCGCGCTTCCTGCCGGACACCACCGACGTGCACCTGGAGGAGGCCGGTGACGTCGTGAAGATCGACCTCAACCAGCCGATGGACGCGATCCTCGCCGAGCTGACCAAATACCCGGTCAAGACCCGGCTCTCGCTGTCCGGCCCGCTGGTCGTGGCCCGCGACATCGCCCACGCCAAGATCAAGGAGCGGCTGGACGCGGGCGAGGAGATGCCGCAGTACCTCAAGGACCACCCGGTCTACTACGCCGGCCCGGCCAAGACCCCCGAGGGCTACGCCTCCGGTTCCTTCGGCCCGACCACGGCCGGCCGCATGGACTCCTACGTGGAGCAGTTCCAGGCGGCGGGCGGCTCGAAGGTGATGCTCGCCAAGGGCAACCGCAGCAAGCAGGTCACCGACGCGTGCGACGCGCACGGCGGCTTCTACCTCGGCTCCATCGGCGGCCCCGCCGCCCGGCTCGCCCAGGACTGCATCAAGAAGGTCGAGGTCGTCGAGTACGAGGAGCTCGGCATGGAGGCGGTCTGGCGGATCGAGGTCGAGGACTTCCCGGCGTTCATCGTGGTGGACGACAAGGGCAACGACTTCTTCCAGGCCCCCGCCGAGCCGCCCACGTTCACGAGCATCCCGGTGCGGGGCCCCGGCCTGGCCTGAGCCGGCGGCCGAGGGGGAGGGGGGAGCCAGGGGGCTATTCCTCCCCCTCGGTCTCCCCCTCCTCCTCGGCGAGGGCCGCGTCCAGGCGGGCGCGGGCGCCCTCCAGCCATCTGCGGCACACCTTCGCCAGTTCCTCCCCGCGCTCCCACAGCGCCAGGGACTGCTCCAGGGTCGTACCCCCCGCCTCCAGTCGCCGGACGACCTCGATCAGCTCGTCCCGCGCCTGCTCGTAGCCGAGCGCCTCGCCCTTCTTCGTGCCGTTCCCGGCCTCGCCGGCGCCATCGCCGGTGTCCGTGTCCGTGTTCATGCCGGTGTCCGTGCTGGTCATGCGCCCACTTCCTGCTGTGTGTCCCGCTCGTCCCGCTGCTCGTCGGCCGGATCCCCGGCCGGTGCGGCCCGCACGACCCGTACCGCGAAGTCGCCCTCCGCCACCCGCGCCCGCAGCGGCTCCTCCGCGCCGACCTCCGCCGGTGAGCGCACCACGTGCCCGTCGGCCTTCTGCAGCACCGCGTACCCACGCCGCAACGTCGCCGCCGGGGACAGCGCGACCACGCGCGCATGGGTGTGCGACAGCTCCGAGTCCGCGCGGTCCAGCAGATGCCCGAGAGTGCGCCGGGAGCGGTCGGTCAGCGCGGCGACGTGGTCCGCCCGCTCGTCCACCATCCGGTGCGGGTCCTCCATGCAGGGGCGCGCCAGCGCGTGCGCGAGCCCCCGCTCCTCCCGCTCGACGAACGCGTGTGCGCACCGCCGCGCCCGGTCGCGCAGCCCGCGCACTTTCTCCAGCTCCTCACCGACGTCCGGTACGACCTTCTTCGCGGCGTCGGTCGGGGTGGACGCGCGCAGATCGGCCACGTAGTCCAGGAGCGGGGTGTCCGGTTCGTGCCCGATGGCCGAGACCACCGGCGTACGGCAGTCCGCGACCGTCCGCACGAGTTGTTCGTCGGAGAACGGCAGCAGGTCCTCCACGCTGCCGCCGCCGCGCGCCACGACGATCACGTCCACCTCCTCGTGCGCGTCGAGCTCCTTGACGGCCTGGACGACCTGGGGCACCGCGTGCACCCCCTGCACCGGCACGTTCCGCACCTCGAAGCGGACGGCGGGCCAGCGGTGCCGGGCGTTCTCCAGGACGTCCCGCTCGGCGGCCGACGCCCTGCCGCACACCAGCCCGACGAGCCGGGGCAGGAAGGGCAGCGGCTTCTTGCGGTCGGCCGCGAACAGCCCCTCGGCGGCGAGGGACTTCTTGAGCTGCTCGAGCCGCGCCAGCAGTTCGCCCACTCCGACCGGCCGTATCTCGGCGGCCCGCAGCGAGAGCTGCCCGCGCGGCGCGTACCACTCCGGTTTCGCGTGCACGACGACACGGGCGCCCTCGCTCACCACGTCGGCCACGGCGTCGAACACCTGTCGGTAGCAGGTGACGCCGACCGAGATGTCGTGCGACGGGTCGCGCAGGGTCAGGAACACGACTCCGGCGCCCGGCCGGCGCGAGAGCTGGGTGATCTGACCCTCCACCCAGACCGCGCCGAGCCGGTCGATCCACCCCCCGATGAGCCGCGACACCTGTCCCACGGGCAGGGGGGCGTCGGCGGACGTGTTGACAGCCATGCGCCGAGCGTAACGGGCGGGTACGACAACGCCGCCGACGTCGCTCGGGAGCCCCGGGGGCGATGCCCGGTGTGACGTCCCCGGCGACGGCGGTCGCGACGCCCGGCGTGACGTCCGCCGTGACGCCCTACGATGGGGAACATGAGCGCTTCGCCTGCCCGCCGCCGTGTCCTGCTCGCCGCCCCCCGTGGCTACTGCGCGGGCGTCGACCGCGCGGTGATCGCCGTGGAGAAGGCCCTGGAGCAGTACGGGGCCCCCGTCTACGTCCGCCACGAGATCGTGCACAACAAGTACGTCGTGCAGACCCTGGAGAAGAAGGGTGCGATCTTCGTCGAGCGGACGGAGGAGGTGCCGCCGGGCAACATCGTGATGTTCTCCGCGCACGGCGTCGCCCCGGTCGTCCACGAGGAGGCCGAGCGCGGTCGCCTCGCCACCATCGACGCGACCTGCCCCCTGGTGACCAAGGTGCACAAGGAGGCCGTCCGGTTCGCCAAGGACGACTACGACATCCTCCTGATCGGGCACGAGGGCCACGAGGAGGTCATCGGCACGTCCGGCGAGGCGCCCGAGCACATCCAGCTCGTCGACGGCCCGGACGACGTCGCGAATGTCGAGGTGCGCGACCCCTCGAAGGTCGTCTGGCTCTCCCAGACCACCCTCTCCGTGGACGAGACCATGGAGACCGTCGACGCCCTCAAGGGCAAGTTCCCCCAGCTCCTCTCACCGCCGAGCGACGACATCTGCTACGCCACGCAGAACCGCCAGCTCGCGGTGAAGCAGATGGGCGCCGAGGCGGACCTGGTCATCGTGGTCGGCTCGCGGAACTCCTCGAACTCCAAGCGGCTGGTCGAGGTCGCCAAGCTCGCCGGCGCGCGCGCCGCGTACCTGGTCGACTTCGCCGACGAGATCGACGAGGCCTGGCTGGACGGCGTCTCGACGGTCGGCGTGACATCGGGGGCGTCGGTGCCGGAGGTGCTCGTCGAGCAGGTGCTCGAACGGCTCACGGGGCACGGCTTCGAGGACGTCGAGATCGTCAAGGCGGCCGAGGAGTCCATCGCCTTCTCGCTGCCCAAGGAGCTGCGCCGGGACCTGCGCGAGGAGGCCGCGGCGCTGGTCGCGGAGCGCGGGGGGACGACGGGCTGACGGGGCGCCACGTACCGTAAGCCCATGCAGATCTTCGGTGTGGACATCGGCGGCTCCGGAATCAAGGGCGCCCCCGTGGACCTGGACAAGGGCGACCTCGCGCAGGAGCGCCACAAGGTACTCACCCCCCACCCGGCCACGCCGGACACGGTGGCGGACGGGGTGAAGCAGGTCGTCGACCATTTCGGCTGGACCGGCCCGGTGGGCGTCACCTTCCCCGGCGTCGTGACCGGCGGCAGCATGGTGCGCACGGCGGCGAACGTGGACAAGGCCTGGGTCGACACCGACGCGCGTGCGCTGCTGAGCGAGCGGCTGGGCGGCCTGCCGGTGACGGTCCTGAACGACGCGGACGCGGCGGGCGTCGCCGAGATGGAGTTCGGCGCGGGGCGCGGGCGGCAGGGGACGGTCGTGCTGCTGACGTTCGGTACGGGGATCGGGAGCGCGGTCTTCACCGACGGTGCGCTGGTGCCGAACACGGAGCTCGGGCACCTGGAACTGAACGGCCACGACGCGGAGACACGGGCCTCCAGCAAGGCGAAGGAGGACGAGGACCTCTCCTGGGAGCGCTGGGCGCGCCGCGTCCAGAAGTACCTGGCGCACGTGGAGATGCTGTTCTCGCCCGGACTGTTCGTCATCGGCGGCGGGGTGAGCCGCAAGGCCCACAAGTTCCTGCCGCACATCGAGGGCATCAGGGCACCGATCGTCCCGGCGGAACTGCAGAACAACGCCGGGATCGTGGGCGCGGCGATGCGCGCGGCACAGCGCGCCTGAGAGCACGGCGCTCCGGGCACGTCCCCGGGGCGGGCCGGCCCCCGGTCAGCGTGCGGTCGGCCGCCCCGGTCTCCGGGGCGCACCGGATCCCCGGGCGCCGCCGGACCCTCCCGCGCCCGCACCCCCGGCAGCGCCCGGCTTCGCCGTCCCGCCGGCCCGGGCTGCCGTGCCCGCCCGCCGGCGGGCGGCGGCCCGTACTCCCACCAGTACCGCGGCCACCGCCGTCCCCCCGTACAGCCAGCCCGCCCGGGTGGCGAGGGCGGTGACGAGGGCCATGAACCTGCCGCCGAGCCCGCCGTCCCCGGGAACGGCCGGGAGCAGGCCGACCGTGAACGCGATCGGCGCCACGACGGGTGCCGTCAGCAGGTCGCCCGGCCGGATCCAGAGCGCCGTGAGCACGCACACCGGCAGGAACAGCACCCCGTACGCGGTCAGGGACCCGTCGAACAGCACCCGGTCCAGGAATCCCAGCACCAGCATCGCCGCCCCCGCGAACAGCCCGCCGCCGAGCCCGGTGAGCCGGGGGTTGGGCAGCCGCCGGACCTGCGGCCGGGCCGGGGCCCCCGCGCCGGGGCCGGGCCGCCGCGCGGCCACCGGCCGTGCGCCCGCCCCACGCATGCCTGGGGCGGACGCGGGGCGCCGTCCGCCCTGCGGGGGCAGCGGCGCACCGCGGCGCGGTCCGTACCGGGCAGGCGGCGTCCTGTGTTGCTCCACCGGACCAACTTAGGTCTGACAATGTGCCGAATCACCCCACAGACACGCCGTCGCCGTGTCCTCGGCGTGGGGAATGCTGTGTTCCGGACGTCGCCGAAGGCGGCCGGCCGCACGCCGTAGACTGGTGGATCGGCCCGCACCGCACCCCCGCCCGGCCCCGCCCGGCGGGCCCGGGCCTGCGGCCGGGAGCGGGCCACCGCCCCATCGCCCCACCACCCCCTCCTCACGTACGGGAAGTCGCAACGTGTCGCTCACGATCGGAATCGTCGGTCTGCCCAATGTCGGCAAGTCGACCCTTTTCAACGCCCTGACCAAGAACGACGTGCTCGCGGCCAACTACCCGTTCGCCACGATCGAGCCCAACGTCGGCGTGGTCGGCGTCCCCGACCCCCGCCTGAAGAAGTTGGCCGAGATCTTCTCGTCCCAGCGCATGCTTCCGGCGACCGTGGACTTCGTCGACATCGCCGGAATCGTGCGCGGCGCGAGCGAGGGCGAGGGACTGGGCAACAAGTTCCTCGCGAACATCCGTGAGTCCGACGCCATCTGCCAGGTCATCCGCGCCTTCAAGGACGAGAACGTCGTGCACGTCGACGGCAAGGTCTCGCCCAAGGACGACATCGAGACGATCAACACCGAGCTGATCCTCGCCGACCTGCAGACCGTCGAGAAGGTCCTGCCGCGCCTGCAGAAGGAGTCGCGGATCAAGAAGGACGTCGGCCCCAAGGTGAAGGCGGTCGAGGAGGCCAAGGAGATCCTGGAGAAGGGCGACACGCTCTTCGCCCACGGCATCGTCCAGGGCACCGAGCGCAACGAACTCCTGCACGACCTGCACCTGCTCACCACCAAGCCGTTCCTCTACGTCTTCAACGTCGACGAGGACGAGCTGACGGACGACGACTTCAAGAACGAGCAGCGTGCCCTGGTCGCCCCCGCCGAGGCGATCTTCCTCAACGCCAAGCTGGAGGCGGACCTCGCAGAGCTGGACGAGGACGAGGCGCTCGAACTCCTCCAGTCCGTCGGCCAGGAGGAGCCCGGCCTCGCCACCCTCGCCCACGTCGGCTTCCGCACCCTCGGCCTGCAGACGTACCTGACGGCGGGCCCCAAGGAGTCCCGCGCCTGGACCATCAAGAAGGGCGCCACCGCCCCCGAGGCCGCCGGTGTCATCCACACCGACTTCCAGAAGGGCTTCATCAAGGCCGAGGTCATCTCCTTCGAGGACCTGGTCGAAACCGGCTCGGTCACCGAGGCCCGCGCGAAGGGCAAGGCCCGCATGGAGGGCAAGGACTACGTCATGCAGGACGGCGACGTGGTGGAGTTCAGGTTCAACGTGTAGCGGCTGACGCATCAACGCATCAACACGTCGATGATCCGGCCCACGCGCGGGTCGAAGAGGGTCCGGCTCCTCGGAGTCGGGCCCTTCGTCCTTTCCCGTGCCGGAATGTGTGCGGGCGGGGCGCCGGCGGAGTGCGAAGGTGCTGCGGGCGTGGCGTTTTCCTACTCGTTCGACACTTGGAGTAGGGCTGAGGCGACGTACGGCATCGGGGAGGGGCCGGCGACGCGGGTGAGCTTGTCGCTGCCCGAGGGGACCGTGGAGGCGATTCGGGCGCGGGTGGGCAAGCGGGAGTTCTCCGCGTTCATCGCCGAGGCGGTCGAGCGTGAGCTGTGTGGGCAGGTCCTGGACGAGTACGTGGCGGACTGCGAGAGCCGCAAGGGGCCGGTCTCCGATCCGGCTCGTCAGCGGGCGCGGCAGGTGGTCGACGACGACTTCGCCGCGACGCCCGGTCCCGCCGTGCTGCCGGGTGTGCACCGGCTGCTGACCACCGGGGGAGTGGACGAGCGCCTGGTGCGGATGCTGGAGCGCAAGACCCTGCTGTTCGACGCCCACGCCCGCCGCAGTGCCATGGCCGAGGCCACGCCGGACGCGGTCGACGTGTCCGACACGGAGCCGACCCGGCGGATCGTCGAGGAGGAGCAGGCCCGCCTGGGCTTCGCCGACGCGAGTCCCGCGACACCGGGGTGAGCGCGGGCGCGGGTGCGAGTGTGGGCGCGGATTCCGGGAGGGGGACCACCACGGGCGCCCCTCCCGGTGCCGCTCACGCGGGCTCGGTCTGGGGTTCGCCGGAACGTGGGCCCGGCAGGCGCGGCTCCGCGTCCCCGGGGGCTTCGCGGGCCGCGATCCGCGTCCGCGCGGTGGGCGGGGTCGCCTTCCACCCCTTGGCCGTCCGCACGTAGTGGTGCACGACCGAGGCCATGGCGAGGAGCAGCAGGGGGCCGCCCAGCCACGGGTGCCCCGCGAGCTGAGTCGGGAGGTAGCGGTACGCCGTCAGGAGCGCCGCGAAGACCACCGCGCCGTGGGTGACGAGCAGGGTGGCGGAGCGGTCCCAGCCGCGGCCGAGCGCGCGCATCCCCGCCTCGATGGTGAGCGCGAAGACGACACCGGCGACGAGGTCCGCGCCGTAGTGGTAGCCGAAGCCCAGGGTCGCCGTGAGGGTGGCGACCAGCCAGAAGGCGCCGACGGACCGCATGAGCCGGGAGCCCTCGCGGGTGTGCACGAAGAGCGTGGTCGCCCACGCGGTGTGCAGGCTGGGCATGCAGTTGCGCGGGGTGATCCCGTCGAACGGGATGGGATGCGGCGTGCCGAGGGGCGGCGCGGTGTGCGGCCACAGGTGGGCCGTCGCCCACGCCCCGCCGTCGGTCCCGTAGGCGAAGACCGGGCCGACGACCGGAAAGAGCATGTACACGGCCGGTCCGAGCAGGCCGATGACCAGGAAGGTGGGCACCAGGTGGTGGCGCGGAAACCGACGCTCGACCGCCACGTTCCGCAACTGGTACAGCGCCATGAGCGCGGCGGCCAGCGGGAGTTGGCCGTAGACGAGGTGCAGCAGCAGCTCGCCCACCGGTCCGCTGGCGTCGACGACGCGGCCGACCACCCAGGAGGGGTTGCCCAGCGCGTGGTCGGCGGTCGCCACGTACGGGTCGAGGACCGTCGGACGGGTCTTGGAGGTGATGAGCAGCCAGGTGTCGCCCGTGAGGTGTCCGTTCACCAGCAGCAGACCGAGTCCGGTCCCCTTCAGCAGCAGCGCGCGCTCCCGGCCGGTGCGGCGGACGAGACCGACGGCCGCGCAGCCCAGCATCACCCACAGCGCTCCGTTGCCGAACTGCAGGTCGCCGCCGGTCATCAACCGCACCAGGAAGAAGACGACGTCGATGCCGACCGCACAGCTCACCGCGATAAGCCGTTGGCGCCAGGTGAGCACCACCATCGTCAGCGCGAGACCGGCGTACAGCAGCGGTCCCGACCGCGGCGCGAAGATCAGCTCGCGGCTCTGGTTCGTGAGCGGCCCCCGGAAGCCGTAGTGGCGCGCGGCGCATTCCAGCGCGACGAGAAAGCCCAGGGTCCCCGCTCCCGCCACGGTCCACAGGATCACTCGTAGCCTGTGCCGGTCGGCCGACGACGGGGCGTCGCTTCTTCGCCGACCTATTCGTATTGATATGCGGTTCACGTGGTTGACCTGTTTGTCCGGGAACGGGGGAAAGTGGGGATTTGGAGCGCCTGTTGGCAGGAGTGCACAGATACCTGTGCATAAGTCGGTCATTTGTGCGCGCTGTGAGTTCGAACATGCTACTTACCCACGAAGAGTGATGTCGTGGGGCGTACGTTCCCCGGGAGACGCCCCCGCCGCGCCGCGGGGGGCGGCGGTCGCGGTGTCTACCTCGCGACCGCCCGTCGCGCCGCCTCCCGGACCCGGGCCGCCGCGTGCTCGGGCAGATGGCGCTCGGGCAGATGGCGCTCGGCGTGCAGCCGGCCGCCGGTGGTCGCGAGCGCCGTGCGGCGGGACCGGTCGGTGAGCAGTTCCGCGCAGGCCCGCGCCGGCTCCTCCGCGCCGTCGGCGAGGGCGAGGTGCCTCCCTGCGACGACGTCGAGGCCCTCCGCGCCGATCGTCGTACTGGCCACCGGCACCCCGTACGCGAAGGCCTCCGGGGTGGGCCGCGCAGCGGCAGCCAGGCGCGCTCACGGTTGAACCGCACCAGGTCGTACTCGGTGCCGGTGGCCATGGTGAACGCGATCGTCACTGCTCGGCCGGGGCGGCAGGTGGCACGGTGGATCCGAGTGGATGTCGAAAATTCGACCATGTGCCCGAGTTGATTCGAGCCGGCCGGACCCCCGGATGAACGGCCTGGTCATGCGGCGCCGTAGTAACAGTTCGAGCGGTGTCGGCGCTGCTTATAACGGGGAGGGAGTACCTGGGTAAAGGCCCCGTAAGGGATAAGTCATCACATCGAGTGATTCTTTGGCCTTTACTTGCGCGGCGCAACTCGCGGTTGCCACTCTGTCGCTGTCTGTACAACCTGAGGGGAGTGGCCAGTGACATTCGGTGAGCAGCCCGCGTATCTGCGCGTTGCGGGTGATCTCCGCAAGAAGATCGTCGACGGCTCGCTGCCACCGCACACCCGCCTCCCCTCCCAGGCCCGCATCCGCGAGGAGTACCGGGTCTCGGACACGGTCGCGCTGGAGGCGCGCAAGGTGCTCATGGCCGAGGGGCTGGTCGAGGGCCGCTCCGGGTCCGGCACCTACGTACGGGAGCGGCCGGTCCCGCGCCGCGTCGCGCGCTCCGGCTACCGCCCGGGGGACGGGGCCACGCCCTTCCGCCAGGAACAGGCCGACGCGGCGGCGCACGGCACCTGGGAGTCGCGCAGCGAGCAGGCGGAGGCGGGCGCGGCGATCGCCGAGCGGCTCGGCCTGCGGACGGGGGACCGGGTGATGCGTACGGCGTACGTGTTCCGGGAGGCGGGCGAGGCGATGATGCTCTCCACGTCCTGGGAGCCGCTCGAACTGACCGGGCGTACGCCGGTGATGCTGCCGGAGGAGGGGCCGCTCGGTGGGATGGGGGTCGTGGAGCGGATGGCCGCGATCGACGTCGTCGTGGACAACGTCACGGAGGAAGTGGGGGCACGCCCGGGGCAGGCCGAGGAACTGCAGGCGCTGGGGGGAGTGCCGGGGCATGTGGTGCTGGTCATCCAGCGCACGTTCTACGCGTCGGGCCGGCCGGTGGAGACGGCCGATTTGATCATCCCCGCGGACCGCTACCGGGCGTCGTACCACCTGCCGGTGCGGTAGCCGGCCCCGGCACGGCACCCGCGAGTCCCTGACGCGCCGCGCCACCATGTGCGCCCGCGGCCGTCGGCCCGCAACCCGCGGCCGTTGGGTCGAAGCCCGCGGCTGTTGGCCCGCAGCCCGCAGCCCGCAGCCCGCAGCCCGCCAACCCGCGGCCGTCGGCCTGCGGCCCGGAGCCTGCGGCCCGCAGTCCGCAGCCGCCCCCCGCGGTGGCGGTGCCGCGCACGGGCACCGGACGGGTGCGCCGTGCGGGCCACGACGGACGGGCCACGACGGACGGGCCACGACGGACGGGCCACGACGTACGGGCGCGCCGGGGCGGCGCGCCCGTACGGGCACAAGAAACCGGACGTTCTCGCACGGAGCGCTCCCGCTCGCTTCGTGCTGCTGGGGGCGCACTCAACGGCGCATTCAGCCTCCCTCGTCCCCTCCGCCATGGCTTCGTCATGGCCAATTGGCACGGGTCCCGGCCTGCCTCGTCGTGAGAAACCGTATTCGCTGAGTAAAGGTTGGGCGTACGCTCGGGCATATGCGGAGTGCGGTTTCGTCGGGAGGGGGCGGGATGAACGAGAGCACGGTGACGCTCCCCTGGCTCGTCGTGCGCCGGGACGACAACGGCAATCGCTACGGCGTCGGCCGCTATGCGACCCGGGCCGAGGCCCAGAAGATCGCCGACAGCCTCGGCAGCCCCGGTCACGAGCAGCTCTACTGGGTCGAATGCCTGGACGAGGACGCCGCCAACACGTCCTGACCGCGTCGACCCCGGGTGGTCCCGGCCGGTCGTGGTGCGCTCACGTGCGCCGACCGTAGGCTCCGGCCCATGACCCCACCCATCCTCGTGGTCGCGGCCGCCCTCGTGGACGACGCCGGTCGCCTCCTCGCCGCCCGCCGCAGCGCACCCCCCGATCTCGCCGGTCGCTGGGAACTCCCCGGCGGCAAGGTCGAACCGGGTGAGTCGCCCGAGCGCGCCCTCGTCCGTGAACTCCGCGAGGAACTCGGCGTCGACGCCGAACCGGTGTCGCGCGTGCCGGGGGAGTGGCCGCTGAAGCCCGGTTACGTCCTGCGCGTGTGGACCGCCCGTCTCGTGTCCGGCACCCCCGAACCGCTGGAGGATCACGACCGGCTGCGCTGGCTCGGTCCCGACGAGATCTGGGACGTCCACTGGCTCGACCAGGACGTCCCGGCCGTGCATGCCGCCCGCCCCGCGCGGGACGACGTCAACAAGGCGCCCGTCCGGGGGGAATGAGCGGACGGGCGGGGGCCCTCGCCCGGCGCACCGGTGGGCGCGCGCGTGGCGTGGCCGGGCGTACGTGTCACCGGAGGCGCGTGGGAATCGGGGGGCGTCAGAGGCCGGCGCCGGGTACGCCGTTCGTGCCACAGTGCGCCCGCGTGCGCGGTACGGCCTCCCTGATATCGGGTATGTGCCCAGTAACCCCACGAAACCGGACATGGGTGGGCTCCTGGCCTGGGAAGTGATCGGCGTGCTCGAGACCGGAGGCGACTGCGCCGAGTGGACGTTCCCCGCGGACCCCGGCTCGGTCCGCGATGCCCGTGCCGTCGTGCGGGGGCAGTTGCGCGCCTGGGGTCTCGACGATCTCGTCGACGTCGCCGCGCTCCTCGTGAGCGAACTGGTCACCAATTCCCTGCGGCACGCCAGCGGACCCATCGGCGTACGGCTCGTACGGTCCTCCGGGACGGCCCCCGGGCTCCTGGTCGAGGTCTCGGACCCGCTGCCCGACCTGCCCCGGGAGCGCACTGCGGGACTCGACGAGGAGAGCGGCCGCGGCCTCCGACTGGTCGCCTCCTCCGCCCGGCGCTGGGGCACCCGCCCGGGGGTCTCGGGCAAGACCGTCTGGTTCGAACTCGCGATTCCCTGAAGGGATATCGGCGTGCGTCCCGGCCGCCGTGCCGACGCACATCCCGGCCGAAGGACCGGCGCGCAGGCCGGCTCGTATCGCGGTGTGCGCCCGGCCGACGCCCCCGGCCGGGACGCGTTCCACCCGGGGGGCGGCTCCGGGGCGCACGGGTCACGGCCGGTTCATGTCCGTCGGCGCACAGGAACTACGGGGTTCGACGGGGCGCCACCTGGTTAGAAGACTGGGAGTATGTCGCGGCCGGTCCAAAAACCATCGGGACCGTGCTGTGATCGTGAACACCGTGTTGTGCGGCGCCGTAGTGCTGGATACTGCGGGCAGCCGCCCCCGGTGACCGGTGCCGGACGCGGTGAGCTGGAGGGGACGGTTCGCGTGAGCGAGATACCAGCGAGGGCCACGGGCCCCGAGGGCCCGTCGGACGACGCGCGGGCGTGGGCGCGGGTCGCGGCCGACGCGTCCCGGCGCGCCGCCGCGGCTCCCGCCGAGGACGCCCGCACGACGCGCGAGGCGACGAGCGGTCACGGGAACTCCGGGGACGCCCGGAGCGAGCGTGACGCCCGGGGCGCCTGGAACGAGCGCGACGACCGTGACGAGCGTCACGCGCGCGACGCCGGTGCGCCGCGCCCCGGCGGTGACTCCGACGCCCCTCGCGACGACCGCCGTGCCGGGGCCTCCCGCGACGACCGCCGTGCCGGGGCCTCCCGCGACGACCACCCCCGCGCCGGGGCCTCCCGCGACGACCACCCCCGCGCCGGGGCCTCCCGGGGCGACCGCCGTACCGGGGTCCCCCGCGACGACCGCCGCACCGACGCCCCCCTGGACCGGCGCGCGCTCGCCGTGGCTCCCACCGATCCCGGGCACTGGCAGAGCAATCCGCCCGGGTCCCTCTACGACTACATCAAGGTCGCGTCCTTCTCCGTCGGCCCCGACGGGCTCGTGGAGCAGTGGAGTCTGCGTGCCGAGCAGATCTTCGGAATCCCCGCCGAGCGGGCCATCGGCATGGACCCCATCGAGGCCTTCGTCGACCCCGATCTGCGCGAGCGCGGCCGTCGCAAGATGGCCGAAATCCTCGACGGGCGGGAGTGGACGGGGCTCATCCCCTTCCGCGCCAGGAGCACCGGGCGCACCGGAAACACCGCAAGCGCAGCAGCCACCGAACGCGCCGAGCACCCCGACGGCACCACCCGCGCCACCGAAGGCACCGGCCGCCAGGGCGGTCCGGAGCGCACCGAAGACGTCGCCGACGGCCTGGCCGAGGTCTATGTGATGCCCACCACGACGGAGAACGGCCGCCGGGCCGCCGTCTGCATCGTCGTGGACGTCCACACCCTGCGCAGCATCGAGACCGACCTCGCCGCCTCGCAGTCGATTTTCGGCCAATCCCCCTTCGGTTTCCTGCTGATCGACCCCGACCTGCGGATCCGCCGCGCCAACAAGCGGTTCGCCTCCACGTTCGGCGGCACCACCGAGGACCACCGCGGCCGTACGGTCCACGACTACCTGCTCGGCCCGGAGGCCGACCGGGTCCGGGCGACGCTGCGCCGCGTGCTGGACACCGGCGAGTCCATCACGGACATGCACATCACCGGCTACGTCCCCGGCTCCGACCAGCGCCGGCACTGGTCCGTCAACCTCTACCGCGTGCACAGCGGCAGCGGCCGTCCCATCGGCGTCGCCTGGCTGGCCCTCGACATCACCGCCCGCCGCGCCGCCGCCCGCGAGGCCGCCGCCGCCCGCCGCAACCTCGCCCTGCTGAACGAGGCGGGCGCCCGCATCGGCAACTCCCTGGACCTGGAGACCACCGCGCGCGAACTGCTCGACGTGGTGGTCCCCGGCTTCTGCGACCTCGCCGTCGTCGACCTCTACCAGGGGCTGCTCGCCGGCGACGAGACCCCGCCCGGCCTCGCCGACGGCAGTGCCGAACTGCGCCGCGTCGCCTCCGCCAGCGCGGTCGCCGGCGCCCCGTTCACCGGCGGTCCGGCCCCCGTCGCCGTCGGCGGCGTCCACCACTACCCGTTCAACTCGCCCTGCGCCGACGCCCTGCGCACCGGCCGCCCCAAGAGCGTGGCCCCGCAGGAGGGCAGCCCGATACAGTCCACGCTCGCCGTGCCGATGGTCGCGCACGACACCGTCGTGGGGCTCGCCCAGTTCTCCCGTACGAAGGGCAGCGAGCCGTTCGGCGAACGCGACAGCGCGCTCGCCGTCGAACTCGCCGCGCGCGCCGCCGTCTGTATCGACAACGCCCGCCTCTACCGCCGCGAGCACGAACGCGCCCTGATCCTCCAGCGCTCGCTGCTGCCCCCGGGCGACCCGGAGGCCTCCGGCCTGGACATCGCCTGCCGCTACCTGCCGGGCAACGCGGCCACCGAGGTGGGCGGCGACTGGTTCGACGTCATCGAACTTCCGGGCCACCGCACCGCGTTGGTCGTCGGTGACGTCATGGGTCGCGGACTGCGCGCCGCCGTCGCGATGGGCGAACTCCGTACCGCGGTCCGCACGCTGGCCCAGCTCGACATCGAACCGGCCGAGGTGCTCAGCCAGCTGGACGAGATCGCCCGCGGCCTCGGCGCGCCCGGCGGTGTCACGCAGGCCACCCGCACCGCCGCCCGCAAGCCGCGCGACGCCGACCTGTCCGAGGTGTACCTGGCGACGTGCGTGTACGCCGTCTACGACTCGGTGACCCGGCGCTGCACCTTCGCCAACGCCGGCCACCTCCCGCCCGTCCTCGTGGAGCCCGGTGAGAGCGCGCTGATGCTCGACGTGCCGCCGGGCATGCCGCTCGGCGTGGGCGGCGAGCCGTTCGAGGAGGTGGAGGTCGAACTGCCCGAGGGCTCCCTCCTCGCCCTCTACACGGACGGCCTCGTCGAATCCCGCGACCATCCCCTGGACGAGGGCCTGCAGGCGTTCGTCGGCGCCCTCACCGACCCCTCGCAGCCGCTGGAGGACGTCTGCGACCACGTCCTCAGCACCCTGGACACCCACCACGGCGAGGACGACATCGCGCTGCTGATGGCGCGTGTGCAAGGTCTGCCGGCGGACTCCGTCGGCGACTGGACGCTGCCGCGCGAACCGCGCAGCGTCGGCCGCGCCCGCGAGTACGCCCGTGCCCAGCTCCAGTCCTGGGGCCTGGAACCGCTGGTGGACACCGCCGAACTGCTCGTCAGCGAGTTGGTCACCAACGCGCTGCGCTACGGCGAGGGCGAGATCCGCCTGCGCCTGCTGCTCGACCGCACGATGGTCTGCGAGGTCTGGGACGCGGGCCTGGTCCAGCCGCGCCGTCGCCGCGCCCGCGACACGGACGAGGGCGGCCGTGGCCTGCAACTGGTCGGCCTGCTCAGCGCGGCCTGGGGCTCCCGCCGCACCCCCCGCGGCAAGACCGTCTGGTTCGAACTCCCGCTCCCCGGCGGTGACGCGACCCTCACCGACCCGGCGGAGGCACTGCTGAGCCTGTTCTAGGTGCCGTCGAGCCTGTTGAACCGGATGTCGGCCCCCGGCGTCCTCGGCTCCGACGCGGCACCGCGTACGTCCGGGCCGTCTACGGCCACCTGCCCTGAACCGCTGTTCCGAGCGGTCCCCCGCTCGCCTGCCCCGACCGGCGGCCGCGCCGAGCCGTCCTGGCCGACTGCCCCGACCGGGGTCAGCACCGGTCCGCGACGGTCCTCCCGCCGGCGGCCTTCCCGCCCGGCTCCGGGGCGTCCCCGATCCGGGCGACGACCTTCTCGGCGCACCGGCGCAACACCCGCAGTTCCTCCGGGTCCAGCGCCTCGACGAACAGCTCGCGCACCCAGGCCACATGCCCTGGTGCCGCCGCGACCAGGTGCTCGTGACCGGCGTCGGTGAGGACGACATGCGTGTAGCGCCCGTCGTCCGGATCGGGCGCGCGGCGCAGAATGCCGCGCTTCTCGAGCCGGCTGACCAGGTGCGACAGCCGGGAGAGCTCCGCGTTGGCCTGGGATGCGAGCGCGCTCATGCGCATCCGGTGCGCGGGCTGCTCGGACAGGATCGCCAGGACGTAGTACTCGAGGAAACTGAGCCGTGAGTCCCGCTGGAGCCGGCACTCGAGAGCGGTGGGGAGCTGCTGGGCCATGTGCATGAACGCACGCCACGCCGCGAGCTGGTCGGTGGTGAGCCACCGGGTTTCGGCTTTTTCGTCCTCCCCTGCAGCAGGCATGCGCACAGTCTAGGGTCAAGCACCCGCCAGAAGCACTTGAATATTCACGCGAGAAGGGGCTAGGGTCACACATGAAAATTCAAGTGATTCGATGAGGCAATGCCGGAGGAAGCACCCATGAGCAGTGACTTGAAGATCGGCGTCATCCTGGGCAGCACCCGCCCCGGCCGTAACGGCAAGGCCGTCGCGGACTGGGTGATGGCCAAGGCGAAGGAGCGCAAGGGCGCCGAGTACGAACTGATCGACCTGGCCGACCACCCGCTGCCCCACCTCGACGAGGCGATCCCCGCGGCCCGGGGCGCCTACGCGGGCGAGCACACCAAGGCCTGGGCGGCCCTGATCGACCGCTTCGACGGGTACGTCTTCATCACCCCCGAGTACAACCACTCCATCACGGGCGTGCTGAAGAACGCGATCGACTACCTGTACGGCGAGTGGAACAACAAGGCCGCCGCCTTCGTCGCCTACGGCGGGCTCGGCGGGGCGCGGGCGATCGAGCACCTGCGGGGCATCGCGAGCGAGGTGCAGCTCGCCCACGTGCGCCAGCAGCTGTCGTTCTCGCTGCTCACCGACTTCGAGAACTACTCCGTGTTCACCCCGGCCGCGCACCACGACGGCGTGGCCGAGGTCATGTTCGAGCAGCTGGAGTCCTGGGCCGGCGCCCTGAAGACCGTCCGGAACTGACGCGGCCCCGCCCACCACCCCGGTGGACCGCCGGAGCCCGCGCGTACCCGCCCGGCCGCCGGCGGCCCACTCCCGCGGGGCCTGCCCCGTCACGCCCCCCACAGCCGAGGAAACCCCGTCGATGAGGGTCTACGCACTGGAAGAGCACATGGCCACCGCCGCCGTGATCGAGGCATGGCGGCGGCAGGATCCGCGGCTCGCGGAACCGATGATGAAATGGGCCGTGTCCGGCGGCATCACGCCGGCGCTGCTCGACCTCGACGACGGCCGGCTGGCCGCCATGGACGACGCCGGCATCGACACCGCCGTCCTGTCCATGACGACGCCGGGTCTGCAGAACCTGCCCGCCGCCGAGGCCGTCGCCCTGCAGGGCCCCACCAACGACGCCCTCGCGGCCGCCGTGGCCCGCCACCCCGGGCGCTTCGCGGCCTTCGCGACGCTCGCCACCCCCGCCCCCGCGGCCGCCGCCGCCGAACTGCGCCGCGCGGTGACCGGACTCGGCTTCGACGGCGCCATGGTCAACGCCCGCTCGGGCGACCGGGGCGTCGACGCGACCGAGTTCTGGGACGTGTACGAGGCGGCCGCGGAGCTGCGCGCCCCCCTCTACCTCCACCCCCGGGCCCCGCTCCCCGCCGTCGAACAGGCCTACTACAGCGGGTTCACCGAGCCCGTGGACAGCCTGCTGGCGACCGGGGCGGTGGGCTGGCACTACGACGCCGGACTGACGCTCCTGCGGATGATCGTCTCCGGGCTGTTCGACCGCTTCCCCGACCTCCAGGTCATCCTCGGACACTGGGGCGAGGTCGTCCTGTTCTACCTCGACCGCATCGCCGTCCTGGACCAGGTCGCGCATCTCCAGCGGCCGGTCGCCGAGTACTTCCGCACCAACGTCTTCATCACACCCGGCGGCATCTCCAGCCACCGGTACCTGCGCTGGAGCCTGGAGACGGTGGGCGCCGAACGGATCATGTACGCCACCGACTACCCGTTCAACCGGGAGCGCGACGGCTCCGCCCGGCGCTTCCTCGACACCGCGCCGGTGAGCGACGCCGACCGGGAGCGCATCGCCTTCCGCAACTGGGAGGAACTCGTCGCCGGCATCCGCCGCTGACGGCCCGCCGAAGCGCGTGCCGCTCCGGGACCGCCGTATCCGCCGAAGTCCGAAGCGAAGGAGTGCCCGCACATGAACAAGCCCCCCGAGAGCCGCTTACAGGTCGTCCTCGCCGACCTGCGCCGCGCCGTCGACGACGTCATCCTGCGGCACCGGGTCACCCCCGAGGAACTGTTCGCCGCCGTCGACTGGCTGCGGCGCGTCGCCGACGCCGGTGAACTGCCCTTCACCAGCGTCCTGTTCCTCAAGAGCGCCCTCCAGGCCACCGAGGGCGCCGGCTACGCCCACCCGGAGACGGACGGCGCGAGCCCCTGGGAGATGGAGGGCCCCGCCCACCTCCCCGGCTCCCCCGAACTGCCCAGCCCCGCCGTGCTTCCCATGCGCCCCGACGAACCGGGCGAACCCCTCCTCGTCTCCGGCACCGTCCGCACCACCACCGGCGCCCCGCTGTCCGGCGCGGTCCTCGACGTCTGGCAGATCGACGCGGACAACCTCTATTCGGGGGTCGACACCCGCGACTTCCTTCCACTGAACATCCCCAACGATTCTTCCGGCATCCCCGCCCACAACCTCCGGGCCAGGGTGGTCACCGACGCGGGCGGACACTACGAGTTCCGCACCGTGATGCCCGGTGTCGAGACCTTCGGCTTCGCGCCGGACAGCCCGCTGACCGAACTGGCGGAGGCCCTGCGACTGCCCGGCGTGCGCCCCGTGCACATCCACGCGATCGTCACCGCCGAGGGCTGCCTGCCGCTGACCACGCAGATCTACTTCGACGGCGACCCGCTCGCCGAGGGCACCCTCGAAGGTCCCGTCCCCGCCTCCACCGTCAGGACGACGGTCGTCCACGACGCCCCCGACGACTACCGCGCCCACGGCCTCGACCGCCCCTACCGCTCCCTCACCTACGACGTCGTCCTGCGCCCGGCGCGGTCCGAAGCGCCGGCCGGCTGACCCCTGCGCTCACCGGGAGGGCAGGGGAGCGAGCGACGCGCACAGCCGGGCCGGGAAATCCGGCTCCGCGCGCCGCACGGCCCGGCAGCCTCCGGACGCGGTCCGGAAGAAGGGATCCCAGCCCGACTTCTTCGCGCGGTAGAACCAGCGGTCGCCCAGCCGGGAGGAGCAGCCCGGCTCCGTCGAACCGGCACAGGCCGGTCCCGTGCGCCAGGAGAAGTCCAGCACCAGCCACTTGCCGTCGCACTGCTCGGAGTCCCGGTACGTGTGCTCGGGCGCGTCGACCGCCCGCAGCGCCTGCTCGTAGGAGGCGGCGGTACAGCCGGTCGCCGGCGGCGTGCAGCCCAGCTCGCCGCACAGCCGCAGGGCGGGCGGACGGGCGCCGTCGAGAGTGAAGCGGGTGTAGTTGTCGACGACGACGTCCCGGTCGCCCAGTGGCTCGGGCAGCTTGACCTTCGCCGTCGCCTCACGCTCCTTCGTGCACCCGGAGGCCCGGTCCCCGGACGGGGAGACGAACGTGAGCTGCACCCGTGCGAGATCCGTCATCGGATCGGTGAGCACGGCCTTCAGCCCCCGCACGCACGCGTCCGCACCGCTGGGCACCCGCGTGTCCACGAGCAGCGTGCGCCCATCGGTACCGAGACGGACCCCGGTGACGCCGGAGGGCTGCATCGTCGTCCACGGAATCGGCTCCGCCGACGGCGACGCCACCGAACCCCCCGCCCGCTGCGTCCCGCACGCCCCGAGCAACAGCGCGGCGAGCCCGCACCACAGCGCGACAACGACGCCTCGGCGTCCCCCGATTGCTCCCACAACCGCTCAGCCCTCGCCCGACACCCGAGCGAGACCCTGACCGGTGCCCTTGAGTGCGTCGACGAAGGCGGTGAAGGCGGCAGTGGGGAACGTGAGGATGGCGCGAGCCGGGGCCTTGGAGTCACGGACGGCTGTGCGGGCGGGGGAGCCCGAAATCTCGAGGCAGGCGTTGCCGTCTCCCTCGCCGGAGTAGGAGGACTTCCGCCAGTTGCCGGGAGTGGACATGGATGCCTCACAGCTCCTTGGTCAGCTTGTGGATGAAGTCGTTCGAGCGAACGGGGTCCAGCGATACGGCCTCCACCTTACGGAAGCGTGTTTGGTAGGCGCTCAACTGAGCTTCCGAATCGATGAACACGGAGCCGTGGGGCGCGTCCCGTACCACTGTGTCGAGCTTGGGCACGGGGCCTCCGGCGTACGTCATGGTGGTTGAGGCTCTGGAGAAGCCGTCCAGGTCGAAGGGAATGACACCCAGGGTGATGTGCTCCGTCTGGGACAGCTCCAGGAGATGGCGCAGTTGGGCACGCCAGGCCGCACGGTCGCTGACCCTGATGCGCAGTGCCGCCTCGTGAATCAGAGCCGTGTACGGGATGGTGGACCTCTGCCGAGCCATCCGGTGCCGTACGCGCATCTCCATCTCCTCGGCGGTCAGTTCCGGTACCCGGGACGAGAAGAGGGCACGGGCGTAAACCTCGGTCTGCAGTAGCCCCGGAACGAAGACGACGGACACCTCGCGCAGGAACGTGCTGTGGTGTTCCAGCTCCGACAGGTCCAGGAACGGCGTGGGTAGCAGTCCGCGGTACTCCTCCCACCAGCCGTGAGTCCGGTCGGTGGCCATCGTGGCCAGGGCGCTGATGAACTCCTCGTCCGTGCAGGCGTAGTGGGAGGCGAGGCGGCGGAGCCGCTTCTCGCTCACACCCGCGAGTCCCGACTCGATGTGGGTGATCTGGGCGGGGCTCACCCCGAGCAGTGCCGCCGCCTCCCGCGCGGTCAGTCCTGCGGCTTCGCGGAGTCTGCGCAGCTCAGTCGCCAGGCGCAACTGGCGTGCCGTTGGTTCGCGCCTCAATGTCTTCGTCCGCTCCTGGGCTCAACGCGCCGACAGGCGCGACTCCTTCGGGGGACAGGTTACGGGAGTGGCTTGCCGCATCTATACATTTAGATTTACCGTCGGTGACGCGACGGACACCCACGGTATTCCGGGACGTAGGAAGCGCACCGCACCGTCCTGCCATGACGGCTGCGGCAGGCCACCGCCGTCCGACGACCACACCCCCTCCACCGCTTCACCACGCAGACAGGAGCCGACGCATGCCCGAAACCGACCCTCGCACGGACCCCGAGCCCTGGGAGTACTGCCTGTACGTGCCCAACGACCCCCGTGCCGTGACCGTCAGCCGCCGTACCCTCCGCCTGATCCTCACGATGCACGGCCTCATCCGTCTCGTCGACGTGGCCGAACTCCTCGCCACCGAGCTGATCTCCAACGCCGTACGGCACACGAAGGGGCCTGCCGCGCTGCGACTGCGCTTCTCGGAGGGGGTGCTGCGGATCGGCGCGTGGGACGCCGACCCGGCGCCGCCCGAGCCGCCCGTGCCGCTGGAGCGGGTGGCTGAACTGGAGGAGGACGGGCGCGGGCTGGCGCTGGTCATGGCCTGCGCCGACCTGTGGGGCTGGCAGCCGCTGTCGGCGGAGGGCAATCGGGGGAAGGTCGTGTGGTGCGAGTTGGGTGCCGCGTAGACGCTCGGACGTCGGGAGACGCCGTACGTCACCCGCCACACTCTTGTCCGTACCCCTCGTCATCGAGGCACGGGAACCGTGGCGTTCGACGGTGGTGGCCACGGGCACCTTCCTTGCTCGTTGGCCCGTCCGGGAGCGGCGACATCTCGAGGGGGTACACGGTCGGCACGCTGCCACCGACGTGGCACCGAGGGGGCCGCCTCACGTGTCGTACTCGCCCACCCAAGACCGCTTCAGAAGCGCCTTCGGCAGGTACTCCGACTCGACGTCGATCGGCATGTCGGCGTCGTACGCCATGCACGCGATGGCGAGCGGTCCCAGGGCGACGAGGCCTTCAGCACTTCGGGAGCGGGCCTCGTTCGCCGTCCAGTACTCCTTGTGCCAGGTGAGCGCCTCGACGAGGGACGCGTTGAACTGCTCGGGCTCGCGGCGCAGATAGCGCTGGAAGAGGTCGAGGGCCGGGTAGAGGATCTTCAGCATGAGTTCGGGGCCGGCGATCGGGGCGCGCTGCGGGTCCGTGCCGTCGACGGCGGTGACGAGGGTGTCCCAGACCGCCTGCCGACCGAACCACAGATGCTGGAGTGTCTCCACCCAGGGATAGATGTACTCGTCGAACTCGGCGCCGGACGCACGCAGGAAGGCGACCGGTACCTGTGCGAGCCGGTTGACCCGGTCGTTCTCCCGGCAGATCACCGCCAGGTAGAAGGAAGTCAGCCAGTTCCCGGCGTGGAGATAGTCCTGCGGGCCGGTCACGGGGAGCTGCTTGACCTCGCCGCTGCTGCCGATCCGGCACGAGACGGGACCTTCGTCCGCCGTCCCCGCGGCGAACAGCGCGCTGCCGACCTGCGTCGCCGTGACCCACGCCTCCCAGCTCGGGAACTCGGCGGCCCTGGGATCCGTCGCGGAGCGCCACTTCGCGACGGCGAGAGCGGTCGGCAGAGCGTCGTAGCGGTCGTCCTCCGAAGTCTCGATGTGGGTGAGGACGTCCTCGGCGCTTCTGATGACGGGCGCCATGAGGTCCGTCGCGTCCTCGCCGGGGCGGATCTCATGGCGTGCGATGCGGTCGACGGTGCGGTCCTTCCGTGAGGAGGGGCGGCTCAGATCTCGAACTCGCCGAGCCAGCCGCGCTCCAACAGGTGCTTGGGCAGGTAGTCCGACTCGACCTCGATGGGGATGCCGCCGTCGTGGGCGAGGCAGGCGACGGCGAGAGGAGCGAGGGCCAGCATGCCCGAAGGGTCGTCCGTCCGGTCCTCGTCGGCGGTCCAGTACGCCTTGTGCAGCTCCAGGGCCTCGACGAGTGCCTGATTGAAGCCGGGGCCGTCCTGGCGCAGGAAGCGGTAGAAGAGGTTGATCGGCGGATACAGGATGTTCTGCAGCAGATCACGCGGGGCGCCCGTCGCGACCTCTGGATGCGACCCCTGCATCGTGGCCGTCAGTTCTTCCACCAGGGCAGGGCCCTGCAGCCAGTACGCCTGCAATGCGGCGACCCAGTGGTAGACGTACTCGTCATAAGCGCCTTCTTCGGACCGCAGTCGATCGAGCGGGATCTGGCACAATTGCGTCAGCCTTTTCTGATCGCGGCAGACGACTGCGAGCCAGAAGGCGGTAAGCCAATTCCCCGCATCCGCGTAGGGACGCGGGCCGATGGCGGGAATCGTGCGCACCTCGTGGTCGATACGGCATTGGACGGTCCCCTCTGCCGCACCCGTCACCGCGAACAGTGCGGAATAGACCTGCATCGCGGTGACGACCGCTTCCCACGTCTCGATCCTGGCCCCGCGGGGATCGACGGCGGACCTGGCCTGCATGTGCAGGACGGCCGTGCCGAGCATGGAGTCGATCGAGGCGGGTGAGCGCTCCAGCTTCGCCGTGTTCCTTGCCATGTTCCGGCCCAGCCGCTCCGCGTAACCCTCATCGTCGGGCCCTGGTGAACTGTGGCGTTGGATGGTGGTGGTCACGGAGCGCTCCTGTCAGTGATGTCGAACTGCCTCGTCCGATAGCCAGCGTACTCGCCGGCGTTACGTTCTCCCTTGACGACTATGTAGTCCAACTTGCCCTCATCCAGGGCGTCTCTCAGGTTCTGTGCGAGATCCGCTTCGGCGGGATTCTTCTTACCTCGCTTTTCCATCTGCTCGATGATGTCGAGGAAGTATTCCCGCGTTCCCTGCGACACCCGCTTTCCACTCGGCAGGTTACGCGCGCCGAGCTCCGTGTCGACACTGCTCTTCGCTTCGACGACGACATAGCCGCCGTCCGTGCGCTTGTAGACCTGGTCGAACTGGTCGTTGCCGTTGGCGGGGCCGTCCAGCGGCTCCCTGGTGGCACCGGGATACCTCTCCGGAATGACATGGTGCTCCGCCACGGCCTCGCCGTATGCCTCGGAGGAGTCCCGCATGTGGACGTGCGACTCCCGGTAGGCTCCCTGCGCCTCGACCCGATCGGCGTCCGTCTCCCACGTCGGCTGGTCCTCGTGCGCCTTGTTGGCCTCGTGCTTCCAGTGCTCCATCGCCTTGTCGTGATGGATGGCGTAGTGGCGCGTCTCGGCGGCCTCGTTGAGGTGGGACAGGGCCTCCGGACTCGCGGTGTCCGGGCCCTGCTTCACCCAGTCGTCGAGGTAGTTCGGCTTCAGAGGTTCCGGCGCCTTGTCCACCGTTGTCCACGGGTCGCTCGGCGATTGCCTCGTCAACTGGGGCGGCGTCTTCCCGCTCTCGTCGATGAAGTCGAGGTTCTTCCGGTTGCCGTTGGACTTGTAGAACTGCTCGAAGTACCCGGGCTCGTGGTTGGCGCGGTAGACCTGGATCTCGTGGATCTGCTCCGGCGTGAGCGAGCCCTCGGGACCGTAGGGGTTGTCCCCGTCGCGCATGAACTCCGGCCGGGCAGGTGTCTCCGCGTCCGGGACGTGGGGACCGTTGCCTCCGGACCCGGCTGCCGCGTCGTCCGCCGCGTTCCCCGCGTCGTCCAACCCGTGCCCGCCCACCGGCGGTTCGCCCCCGTGGTGGGGCGTGGTCGTGTCGCCCGGGCCGTCGTGGTGCGGGGTCGTGACGTCGTCGGCGTGGCCCGGGGTGTCCGGGTGGTGGGTGCCCGGGGTGGTGGTGTCGCCGTGGCCGGTGTGGACGGGGTTGTCCAGCTCGTTGGTGGGGAGATGGTCGCCGACCTTGCCGCCCGGCAGGTGGTCGCCGACCTTGGTGCCCGGGAGGTCGCCACCGGCGTGGACGACCGGGTGGTCGCCGCCGGCGTGGATCACGGGTGTGTGCGTGGCGTCGTCGCCGACGCGGCCGACGTCGCCGAGGTTGTCGTCCAGGCCGCTGCCCAGCTTGATGTGCTCCCCGGCGTGTTCCGCGGTGTGGGCGCCGGCGCCGACGAGGGCGGGTTGCTTGACCGGGGTCGGGGTGTGCGGGGTGCCCGCGCCGGACGCCGGGCCGTTCTCGCCCGGGCCGGGCTTGTCGACGATGTCGGTCGGGGCGTCGTCCGCCGCGTGGACGACGTTGCCCTGGCCGTCCAGCACGTTGCCGTGCGGGTCCAGGTACTGCGCCGGGGCGCCCGCCTCCGTCGGCAGCTTGGTCGTGCCCTCGGGCAGGGCGACCGTGTGCTCGGGGAGCTGGTAGCTGCCGTCGGGGAGTTTGACCGTGCCCTCGGGGACCACCGTGCCCTCGGGCAGGTGGAAGCTGCCGTCGGGGAGTTTCGTCGCGCCCTCGGGCAGGGTGAAGGCGTTGTCCGGGAGCTTGGGGATCTCGATGTTGCCGACGCCCTTGAGCGCCTTGCTGATGTCGCCGATCTTGGACAGGCCCGCGCCCGCGCCCTTCATGACGTACGTCATCGGGTCGATGATCTTGCCCGCCTTGCCGGCCACGGACAGGGCCTTGGCGACCGCGCCGGCCTTGCCCGCGCCCGAGGCGGCCGTGCCCGCGCCGCCCGTGAAGACGGTGGTCAGCACGTTGAACGTGACCGCGCCGGCCGCACGCGCGGGGTTCTTGCCCCACTCGTCCCACGCGACCAGCGCCTTGCCCGTCTCCTTCATCGCCGTACGCGAATCGCGGATCCAGGAGGGCAGTTTGTCGTCGGGCAGCAACCAGAACGCGGTGCCCACACCGGGGATCGAGGCGATGACCAGGCCGGTGGCGAGCTGCGCGAGGCCCTTCCACGCCTGGCCCATCGCGTCCCAGCCGCCGAAGCCGACCAGCGTGCCCAGGCCCTTGATCGTGCCCCACACACCGTCCACGATCAGGCCGTCCCACACGAACGACTTCACCCAGTGGCCCACCTCGTACCAGTGGTGCTTCTCCTCCACCGGGTCGCCCCACGGCAGCTTCGCGTTCTTCAGGTCCTCCGCGTTGTACCCGTACTGGTCCTTGCGGTCGGAGCCGTCCCCCGCGACCATCTGCGTGCCGCCGAAGACCGCCGTGATCTTGTTGTGGCAGGTGCGCTCCGCCGCCCAGAACGCCGCGACCGTCGCCGTGATGTCGTCCCGGATCCCGTTGTGCTCCTCGACCTTGTCCCCGTCGTACTCCCAGTCGTCGTCGTCCTTGACCGAGTTGACGAACGTCGTCGCCTTCGTCTTCAGCTCCGCCAGCTTGGTCACCAGCGGGCGGATCTCCGTGGCGTAGGACGACAGGGCCGAGGACACCGTCTCCAGATCCGTCGCGAAATCGTCCGCACGGTCCTTCACCGGCTTCGTCGACGCGAACAACTGCTCCGCCTCCGGAGCCTTGTAGTACGCCGACAGCCCCTGGAACTGCGCATGCACATCACTACCGGTCGTCCGGATACTGCCCGCATCCGTCTTCAACCCTTGTTCGGCCAGCTCCAGTGCGGCCAGGTCACCCGTGTACTGCGGAATCTGCTCGGGCTTGATCACGCGTTTTCACCCCCGTGTGTCCGTGGTCCACCCGCCGGACAAACTCGCGTCAAGTTCAGATCATTCTACTAAGACGTGCGGATGGTGCCTCAGGGTTGTCACCGATGTGCCACAAATCTCTTGATGAGCGCGGGACTTGGCGTCCGGGACCATGCGGCCGACGGTGGCCGCCTCCGGCCGGCGCAACCGGAACACCGCCGCCCGTCGTCCTCCCTCGCAACGCCGGCCACGAAAATCCCCTGGTCGGGACGGTAGGAAGGGGCGGTTCGCGTGGGCCAGGCGGAGCAGTCGGAGCAGGCGGCAAGTGCGGAGCAGGCGGCAAGTGCGGGACAGGCGGAGCAGGCGGAGAGTGCGGAGCGGCGCCCGGAGGTCGCCGGCGTGCCCGGCACCCCGGACATCGACGGCCCCGGCAAGAGACCCCGCCGCAGACCCTGGGTCCGCTGGACCCGGCGCACGCTTCTCGCCCTCGCGCTCCTGCTCCTCCTCCCGCTCCTCGCCACGCAGGTCACACTCCGCGTCAACTACGCGGGTGACACCGCCGACGGGACGTACACCCGAGACCGCGACGCCCTCTGGCTCGGCCACGCCTGGGTGGACGGGCGGAGGACCGACGCCGACGTCGCCGCGCTCGCCGACCGCCTCAAGGACACCGGCGTCCGCGATCTGTACGTCCACACCGGGCCGTTGCGGCATGACGGCACCCTGCCCGAGTCGCTGTACCCGCGCGCCGGTTGGCTGGTCAGGACGGTGCACCGCGAGCTGCCGCAGGTCCGGGTGCAGGCCTGGCTCGGCGACGTGCTCGCCACCGAGGGGCCGACCGGGATGCGGCTGACCGACGCCGCCACCCGCGACCATGTCGTCACGTCCGCCCGCCAGGTCCTCGACGCCGGCTTCCAGGGCGCCCACTTCGACCTGGAACCCCTGCACTCCGGCGACCAGGACTACCTGCACCTCCTCGACCGGCTGCACCGCGTCACCGCCGCCCACGACGCCCTGCTCTCCGTCGCCGCCCACCAGATCGACCCGCTCCCCGGCTTCCACTCCTTCTGGGGCACGGTCGCCGGGCACCCCAAGTGGTGGTCGCAAGGCTACTTCGGGCAGGTCGCACGCCGGGTCGACCAGATCGCCGTGATGTCGTACGACACCATGCAGCCGTTGGAGAGCACGTACGGCGGTTACGTCGCCCAGCAGACCTCGCTCGCCCTGGAGGTCACCCCGCCCGGCACCGACCTGCTGATGGGCCTGCCCTTCTACCACGAGAACCGGTTCGGCCACTGGGCGCACGCCGAGACCGTCCCGGCCGCCGTCCGGGGCGTCCGCCTCGGGCTGTCGCGCACCGACGCCGACCGCGCGCACTTCGGCGTCGCCCTGTACGTCGATTTCGCGGCGACGGAGGCGGACTGGACGGCGTACGAGAAGGACTGGGTGGCGGGAGCCCGTCACCGGGCCTCAGGTTCCTGACGTCCGGCGGCGGATCTTCGACCCCAGCCACACCAGTGGGTCGTACTTGCGGTCCGCCGCCCGCTCCTTCAGCGGGATGAGCGCGTTGTCCGTGATGTGGATGCCCTCCGGGCACACCTCCGTGCAGCACTTGGTGATGTTGCAGTAGCCCAGGCCGTGCTCGTCCTGCGCGGTGCGCTTGCGGTCCAGGCCGGTCTCCTCGGCGGCGTCCAGCGGGTGCATGTCCAGCTCCGCGACCCGCATCAGGAAACGCGGGCCGGCGAACGCGGGCTTGTTCTCCTCGTGGTCGCGGACGACGTGGCACGTGTCCTGGCACAGGAAGCACTCGATGCACTTGCGGAACTCCTGCGGGCGGTCCACGTCCTCCTGCATCATCCGGTACTCGCCCGGAGCCGGCCCCGCAGGCGGCACGAACGCCGGGACCTCCCGCGCCTTGGCGTAGTTGAAGCCGACGTCCGTCACCAGGTCCCGTACCACGGGGAAGGCGCGCAGCGGCGTCACGGTGATCGTCTCGGCGCGGTCGAAGACCGACATGCGGGTCATGCACATCAGCCGGGGCCGCCCGTTGATCTCCGCCGAGCACGAACCGCACTTGCCCGCCTTGCAGTTCCACCGCACCGCCAGGTCGGGCGCCTGGGTGGCCTGGATGCGGTGGATGATGTCGAGGACCACCTCGCCGTCGTTCACCTCCACCGTGAAGTCGGCGAGACCGCCTCCGCGCACGTCGCCCCGCCACACCCGGAACCGGGCCTCGTAGCCGCTCATTCGTACAGCTCCTCCTCGGCCAGGTACTTGACCAGCTCTTCCTTCTCGAACAGGGCAAGCAGGTCCGGACGGATGGGTGGGGTGGTCTCCCGTACGAGCTCGATCTGGCCGCGCACCGGGTCGGTGGCCGCGAGCCCGTCGGTGGGGTCGGCGGGCCGGCACAGCAGGTTGACCGGGCGCCAGGCGTTGTCCATCGACGGGTGGTCCTCGCGGGTGTGGCCGCCGCGCGACTCGGTGCGCTCCAGGGCCGCGCGTGCCACGCACTCGCTGACCAGCAGCATGTTCCGCAGGTCCAGGGCGAGGTGCCAGCCCGGGTTGAACTGCCGGTGCCCCTCGACACCGGCCCGCCGGGCCCGTACCCGCAGCTCGGCCAGCTTCTCCAGGGCGCGCTCCATCTCGGGCTCGCGTCGGATGATCCCCACCAGGTCGTTCATGGTCTGCTGCAACTCCTGGTGGACGCCGTACGGGTTCTCCGGCGGCCGGCCGGCCGCGGCCTGCCCGGTCGCCTCCCCGCTCCCGGGGATCGGGCCCTCCCCGCTCCCGGGGATCGGGCCCTCCCCGCTCCCGGGGATCGGGCCCTCCCCGCTTCCGGGGGCCGGCCCCTCCGCCGAGAACGGCCGCAGCGCCTCCGCCGCGGCCGCGTCGAGCTGGGCGTCGTCCGCCACGGGGCGCGCGCCGGCGAGCGCGGCCGCGTGCTCGGCGGCGTGCCATCCGGCCCGACGCCCGAAGACCAGCAGGTCGGACAGTGAGTTGCCGCCGAGCCGGTTGGAGCCGTGCATGCCGCCGGCCACCTCACCGGCCGCGAACAGCCCCGGCACCCCGCGCGCCGCCGCCGTGTCGGAGTCGACCGCGACGCCGCCCATCACGTAGTGGCAGGTGGGCCCGACCTCCATCGGCTCGGCCGTGATGTCCACGTCCGCCAGCTCCTTGAACTGGTGGTACATCGACGGCAGCCGCCGCCGGATCACCTCGGCCGGCATCCGCGTCGACACGTCGAGGAAGACCCCGCCGTGCGGGGAGCCGCGCCCCGCCTTCACCTCGGCGTTGATGGCCCGCGCCACCTCGTCGCGCGGGAGGAGTTCGGGGGGCCGCCGGTTGTGGTCCGGGTCGTCGTACCAGCGGTCGCCCTCCGCCTCCGACTCGGCGTACTTCTCCTTGAAGACGTCGGGCACGTAGTCGAACATGAACCGCTTGCCCTCGGAGTTGCGCAGCACCCCGCCGTCACCGCGCACCGACTCGGTGACGAGGATGCCCTTGACCGACGGCGGCCAGACCATGCCCGTCGGGTGGAACTGCACGAACTCCATGTTGACCAGCGGCGCCCCGGCCAGCAGCGCCAGCGCGTGCCCGTCGCCCGTGTACTCCCACGAGTTGGACGTCACCTTGAAGGATTTGCCGATGCCGCCCGTGGCGAGGACGACGGCCGGGGCCTCGAGCACGAAGAAGCGGCCCGACTCGCGTTCGTAGGCGAAGACGCCGGCCACCCTGCCCTGCTCGTCCTTGAGGACGCGGGTGACCGTGCACTCCTGGAAGACCTTCAGCCGGGTCTCGTAGCCGCCGGTCTCCTTCTTGTCCTCCTGCTGGAGCGAGACCACCTTCTGCTGGAGCGTGCGGATCAGTTCCAGGCCCGTGCGGTCGCCGACGTGCGCCAGGCGTGGGTACTCGTGCCCGCCGAAGTTGCGCTGCGAGATCCGGCCGTCCCGCGTGCGGTCGAACAGCGCGCCCCAGGTCTCCAGTTCCCACACCCGGTCCGGGGCCTCGCGGGCGTGCAGCTCGGCCATCCGCCACTGGTTGAGGAACTTGCCGCCGCGCATGGTGTCGCGGAAGTGCACCTGCCAGTTGTCGCCGGAGTTGACGTTGCCCATCGCGGCGGCGATGCCGCCCTCGGCCATCACCGTGTGCGCCTTGCCGAACAGGGACTTGCAGATCACCGCCGTCCGCGCGCCCCGCTCGCGCGCCTCGATCGCGGCGCGCAGCCCGGCGCCCCCGGCACCGACGACCACGACGTCCCACTGCTGCCGCTCCACCACCGTCATAAAAGGTCCTGTTCAGTCGCCGGGAGCTCGGAAACGGGCCCGGAAGGGGCCTGGAAGTGAGCCCGGAAGTCTCAGAAGAAGCGTGGGTCGTCGAACACGCCCGACGCCACGAGGTACACGTAGAAGTCCGCGAGCGCCACGCTCACCAGGGACGCCCAGGCGAGCTGCATGTGCCGGGCGTTGAGCCGTCCGACCAGCCGCCACGCCCGGTAGCGCACCGGATGCTTCGAGAAGTGCCGCAGCTTGCCGCCGACGATGTGCCGGCAGGAGTGGCAGGACAGGGTGTACGCCCAGATCAGCGCGATGTTGGCCAGATGGACGAGGGTGCCGAGCCCCATGTGGCCCCACGCGTAGTGCTCGTCGCGGAAGGCGAGGACCGTGTCGTAGGTGAGGATGCCCGCGACGAGGAGCGCCGCGTAGAAGAAGTACCGGTGGAGGTTCTGCAGGATCAGCGGGAAGCGGGTCTCACCGGTGTACGCGGCGTGCGGCTCGGCGACGGCGCAGGCGGGCGGGGAGGCCCAGAAGCCGCGGTAGTAGGCCTTGCGGTAGTAGTAGCAGGTCAGCCGGAAGCCCAGCGGGAAGATCAGGATGATGATCGCGGGGGAGAGGGCCCACCAGCTCCCGAACAACTCCCAGTTGGGCCCCGCGTGCATTGGGCGGCACCGCTCGGCCAGGCACGGCGAGTAGAACGGCGAGACGTACGGGGCGGCGTAGTAGTCCGTGTCGGCGAAGGCCCGCCAGGTCGAGTAGACGATGAAGGCCAGCAGTCCGGCGGCGGTGCCGGCGGGCGCCAGCCACCAGCGGTCGGTGCGCAGATGGCGGGCGCCGATCGCGGCACGCGTACCGCCGCGTACGCCGCCGCCGCTGGGACGGGGTTCGGTGGCGGGGGGTTCCTCGGTGCCGGTGGTCACCTGAGCCCCTCGTCGTCGGAGTCCGTCCACAGGGTGGTGTCGTACGGGGTGTCGGGGATCGACAACAGCGGTGTACGGCGCGGCCGTTCGGGTCCGGGGGCGGACTCGCGCAGCAGGGCGACGCTCTCGCGCAGATGCTCGGCGTCGGCCCGGACCCGGCGCATCTCGAGGCCGCCGGAGCCACCGAGCTGCTGTTCCAGCCGTCGCAGCGACCTGACCAGGTCGTCGACACAGCGCTGAACGGTCGTTAATTCGTCCTGTACGGACATGGGCGTGACCTCATTTCCGCGGGCCGTGAGGGGGCTGGGCCTGGAGGCGGTACGTACACGCGCCTGCGAGTGTCGCGCGTCACAGTGCGCCCTGGGAACCCGTGTGCACGGATTGACGGCGCGTGCGGGGGTGCATGGCGCGCGGGGCGGAGGAGGGGGGCGTGCGGAGGTGGGGCGCGCGTACGGGGCGGGGAGCGGGGTGGGCCGAACGGGTGGGGTTCGACGGGGTGGTCGCCGTGTCGCTTCCGCGGGCGCGGCCCCGGCCATCTGATCGGAGGAACCGACAAGAACGACAAGAGTGATGAAAGTGATGACTTCGACGGACCACCGGAGGTGGCAGTGATGTCCCACGACGGCGGCCCTGGCGTGCCACGGCGCGCGGCCGCGTTCCTCCTCGCGGGCGCCCTCACGGTGTCCGCGCTCTCCGCCTGCAGCTCCGACGAGAAGGCGAACCGGCCGCTCGCCGGCCAGGACATCGCCCCCGCCGGCCGCGCCCTCGTCGCCGACGGCGGCACCCTGCGCTGGGCGGTCGACGCCGTGCCGGCCACCCTCAACGCCTTCCAGGCCGACGCCGACGCCGCCACGAGCCGGGTCGCCGGCGCCGTCCTGCCGTCACTGTTCCGGCTCGACGCGCGGGGCCGTCCGCAGCCGAACCCCGCCTACCTGGAGTCGGCGAAGGTGGTCGACACCGAGCCGAGGCAGGTGGTTCTGTACCGGCTCGACCAGCAGGCCGTCTGGAGCGACGGCCGAGAGATCGGCGCCGCCGACTTCGCCGCCCAGTGGCGTGCCCTGTCCGGCAAGGACAACGCCTACTGGACCGCCCGCAACGCCGGCTACGACCGGATCGCGAAGATCGAGCGCGGGCACGACGACCTCGAGGTGAAGGTCACCTTCGCCCGCCCCTATGCCGACTGGAAGTCGCTGTTCACGCCGCTGTACCCGAAAGAGGTCATGGGCACGCCGGACAGCTTCAACGACAGCGCCCGCAGCAGGCTGAAGGTGACGGCGGGACCGTTCACGCTGAAGAAGGTCGACCGCGAGGACGACGAGGTCACCCTCGTCCGCAATACGCGCTGGTGGGGTGCCCCGGCCAAGCTCGACAGGATCGTGCTGCGCGCGGTCCCGCGCGACGAGCGCCTCGACGCCCTCGCCGAGGACAAGGTCGACCTCGCGGAGGTGGACCCCGACGACGCCGCGAAGATCGCCGCCGCCCACGGCACGAGGAACACGGCACCCTCACGGGCGGCGGCAGCAGGGGCGAAGGCGGAGCAGAAGGAAAAGAAGGACAAGCAGAAGGACGACAAGGACGGGGAGAAGGGGGACAAGGCCACCGACGAGGGCGCCGCACGGCGGAAGGCGCTGCGCCGCTACGTCGTCCGCAGCTCGCTCGAACCCACGTACACCCAGCTCGCCCTCAACGGTTCCGACGGCCCCCTCGCCGACGAACGGGTCCGCCGGGCCGTGGCCCGCGCCCTGGACCGTACGGAGCTGGCGGAGCTGGTGCTGAAGCCGCTGGGGCTGCCCGCCGTGCCCGTCGGCAGCCATCTCGCTCTGGCCGGGCAGCCGGCGTACGAGGACAACAGCGGCGCGATCGGCGGTCAGGACACCAAGGGGGCCCGGGCCCTGCTCGCCGACGCGGGCTGGGTACTGGGCGGCCCGGTCGAGAAGGAGAACAAGGAGGAGAGCGCGAAGGCCAAGAAGAAGGAGAAGGAGGAGGCCGACGGGGTGGACACGGCCGGGGCCAAGGGCGAGAAGTCCGGTGAGGGCGACGACGGCACGTACGTCGTCGGCGAGGACGACAAGCCCGGCGAGGCGGAGGGCTCCGGGGACGGCGAGAACTCCCGGCGCTCCGACGAGCGCGCGGCCCGGTCCGCGGACGGCAAGCAGTATCTGGGCGAACCCGGCACGGCACGGCACGGCGGGGCCCCGGGCGCGTACGCCCCGAAGGGCACCGCTGCCCCGGCCCGCGCGGCGGACACGGTGAGGGCGAAGGACGGCAAGGCGCTGTCGCTGCGGTTCGTCCTGCCGGCAGGGCCGGGGTCGGCCTCGCTCCGGGCGGTGGGCGACCGCATCGCGCGGATGCTGCGGAAGATCGGCATCCGCACGACGATCACCAAGGTGTCGGACGGCAGCTACTTCGAGGACCACATCGCGTCCGGCGAGTACGACCTCGCGCTGTACTCGTGGCCCGCGACGGCCTTTCCGGCGACCGACGCGCGGCCGGTCTACGCGAAGCCGGTACCGGGGGCGGACGGGGAGCTGAAGGTCGAGCAGAACTACACGCGGGTGGGGACGGACCAGATCGACCAGCTCTTCGACGAGGCGCTGGTGACGCTGGACGACGGGAAGAGGCGGGAGCTCATGCGCAAGGCGGACTCCCGCATCTGGGCCGGTGCGGCCTCCATCCCCCTCTACCAGCGCCCCCAGCTCACCGCCGCGCGCCCCCGCCTGGTCAACGTGGGAGCCTTCGGGTTCCGGACCCCGGTGTACGAGGACATGGGGTACGCGGCGAAGACCCCTGCTCCGTCCCCCACGTCGTCCTGACAGGGGGGACGGGGAAGACAGGGAAGACGGGGAAGACGGGGAAGGGGACGGCTTCGGTAGCGGTCAGTTCCCGGCGAGTGCCCGGCCGGCCTCGCGGGCGGTGGCGAGCGCCTCCTTGTGCTGCTGCTCCGCGAGGTCGCGCAGGCCCTCCATGCCGGGGGTGGTGGCGGCGAGGGTCAGCTCCCGCCTGACGACGGTCAGCTCGCCCTCCCACAGGTCACCGAGGATCCGCTCCAGGTACGGGGTGGAGTGGTCCCAGCCCTCGCGCGGGGTGCCGGGGGCGTAGCCGCCGCCCAGGGTGGTGGCCAGCACGGTGGGGGTGCCCTTCAGCAGGGGAGTGGTGGGACCGGCGGCGGCGATGACGAGGTCCACCCAGGACTTGAAGTGCTGGGAGACGCCCCAGTTGTACAACGGCACGGCCACGATCGCGGCGTCCGCGCCCTGCACCTCCTCGGCCAGGGCCGCGCCGAGGGCGAGCGCCTCCTGCTGGGCCGGGGTGCGGTCCGCCTCGGGGGTGAAGCCGGCGGTGGTGGCGAGCACCCAGGCGTCGGCGGGCAGGGGTTCGGTGCCGAGGTGGCGGCGGGTCACCTGGGCGCCGGGGTGGGCGGCGAGCCACTCGGCCTCGGCGAGGTCGGCGATCTCCGCGCTGGCGGAGTTGCCGGGCATGATGCTGGCGTCCAGCCGGAACAGGTTCATGGGGATACGTCCTCTCGGGAAGGTGAGCCCACGGGCGGTGGCCGCCGGTGGCGGGCATGACGGAGGAAGAAAGCCGGACCGTGGTCCGGTTCCGTTCCGCCTCACGCAGCATAAGCGGACTTCACCCCGTTTTCTATTCCTGCCGTAAGTTGGACGCCGTGGAAGGCTCTGTAGTGCACTTCGGCAAACCGCGGGCCGAGCGCGCCGACGCGGTGCGCAATCGTGAGCACCTGCTGAACACCGTGCGCCGGATGATCGCGGAGCAGGGCGTGGACAAGGTCACGATGGACGGCCTCGCCGAGCGGGCCTGCCTGGGCAAGGGCACCGTGTTCCGCCGCTTCGGGACGCGGGCGGGGATCTTCCGCGCGTTGCTCGACGCGGACGAGCGGGCCTTTCAGGAGGCCGCGTTGAGCGGTCCGCCGCCGCTCGGGCCGGGGGCCGGGCCCGTCGAGCGGCTTGTCGCGTACGGGCGGGCGCGTATCGACTTCCTCATGGACCATCACGCCATCGCGCGGGCCTCGTTCGAGCGCAGCCGGCCCGTGCTGATGGGGGATCCGTCGATGACTCAGTTGCATGTCGGGGTGCTGTTGCGGAAGGCGGTGCCGTCGATGCCGAATCTGAACGGAGTGGCGATTCAGTTGACGGCGGCGTTGGAGGCGCCGTTGCTGTTGTATCTGTCGCAGCCGGAGTCCGAGTCGGAGGAGGACGTGGAGGTGAGGGCGTTCCTGGGGGATGCGTGGGAGACGCTGATCGGGCGGGTGATCGCGCCCCGGGGGTGCGCGTAGCGGGGGGTCTTCGCCCCCGCCGCCCCTGCCCGTCCCCTCCCTTCAAGGGGTTCCGCCCCTCCGATCCCGGAACCCGGGCGGGGACGAGGTGCGTTCGGGAGCGCGGGTCGGTGGGGGGCCGTTCGCGCGGTTCCCCGCTCCCCTGAAGAGCGGCGAAGCCGCTCCTTTCGGGGCACGGCCGTTCGCGCCCCTCGGCAACAGGGGGCGCCCCTGCTTCCAGCGGCGCGGGGGAACTGCGCGGCGGGCCACGGCGGCCCGCAGACGTCCACGATCCGGGCCCCCGAACTCTCACGCGCCCCGCCCGAAGGACACCCCGCCACGGAGCCCCCCCCCGCCCGGAGGGCACCGGGCACCCCGGGCCCGGACAGCCCGGGCCCGCTGCGGCACGTACCATGGTGTACGGCCGAGGCGTGCAATGCCCGGCATGGCCCGCGCGACATCGAAGGAACGCGCTGGCCGTCCTCAATCCCGGGAGAAGCGCCTCACCATGGCTGTGACTGCTACGCGTCACGACATCCGCAACGTTGCCATCGTCGCCCACGTCGACCACGGCAAGACCACCCTCGTCGACGCCATGCTGAAGCAGGCGGGCGCCTTCGCCGCGCACGCCGCCGAGTCGCTCGACGACCGCATGATGGACTCGAACGACCTGGAGCGTGAGAAGGGCATCACGATCCTCGCCAAGAACACCGCGGTGAAGTATCACCCGAAGGCCGGCGGGGATCCCATCACCATCAACATCATCGACACCCCCGGCCACGCCGACTTCGGTGGCGAGGTCGAGCGCGGTCTGTCGATGGTGGACGCGGTCGTCCTTCTCGTCGACGCCTCCGAGGGCCCCCTGCCGCAGACCCGGTTCGTGCTGCGCAAGGCCCTCCAGGCCCGGCTGCCCGTCATCCTCTGCATCAACAAGACGGACCGCCCCGACTCGCGCATCGACGAGGTCGTGAACGAGGCGTACGACCTCTTCCTCGACCTGGACGCCGACGAGGAGCAGATCGAGTTCCCGATCGTCTACGCCTGCGCCCGCGACGGCGTCGCCTCCCTCACCAAGCCCGAGGACGGCACGGTCCCGCAGGACAGCGACAGCCTGGAGCCGTTCTTCACCACGCTGCTCTCGCACGTCCCGGCCCCCACGTACGACGAGAGCCTGCCGCTGCAGGCCCACGTCACCAACCTGGACGCCGACAACTTCCTCGGCCGTATCGCGCTGCTCCGCGTCGAGCAGGGCGAGCTGCGCAAGGGGCAGACGGTCGCCTGGATCAAGCGCGACGGCACCGTGTCCAACGTCCGCATCAGCGAGCTGATGATGACCGAGGCGCTCACCCGCAAGCCCGCCGAGAAGGCCGGCCCGGGTGACATCTGCGCCGTCGCCGGCATCCCGGACATCATGATCGGCGAGACCCTGGCCGACCCCGAGAATCCGATCGCGCTGCCGCTGATCACGGTCGACGAGCCGGCCATCTCCATGACCATCGGTACCAACACCTCGCCGCTGGTCGGCCGCGGCGGCACCGGCAAGGGCGCCGAGGCGAAGGCCGCCGTCAAGGACCGCAAGGTCACCGCCCGCCAGGTCAAGGACCGTCTCGACCGCGAGCTCGTCGGCAACGTCTCGCTCCGGGTGCTGGACACCGAGCGGCCGGACACCTGGGAGGTGCAGGGCCGCGGCGAGCTGGCGCTGGCCATCCTGGTCGAGCAGATGCGCCGCGAGGGCTACGAGCTGACCGTCGGCAAGCCCCAGGTCGTCACCAAGGAGATCGACGGCAAGGTGCACGAGCCGGTCGAGCGCATGACGATCGACGTGCCCGAGGAGCACATGGGCGCGGTCACCCAGCTCATGGGCGTCCGCAAGGGCCGCATGGACAACATGTCCAACCACGGCTCCGGCTGGGTGCGCATGGAGTTCGTGGTGCCCTCCCGTGGTCTGATCGGCTTCCGCACCGAGTTCCTGACGCAGACCCGCGGCACGGGCATCGGCCACTCCATCCACGAGGGCCACGAGCCCTGGTTCGGCACGCTCACCACGCGCAACAACGGCTCGCTGGTCGCCGACCGCGCCGGTGCCGTCACGGCGTTCGCGATGACGAACCTCCAGGAGCGCGGCGTGCTGTTCGTGGACCCGGGCACCGAGGTGTACGAGGGCATGATCGTCGGGGAGAACTCGCGCTCCGACGACATGGACGTCAACATCACCAAGGAGAAGAAGCTCACCAACATGCGGTCGTCCTCGGCCGACTCGTTCGAGGCGATCGTGCCGCCGCGCAAGCTGTCGCTCGAGCAGTCCCTGGAGTTCTGCCGCGACGACGAGTGCGTCGAGGTCACCCCGGAGTCGGTCCGCATCCGCAAGGTCGTGCTGGACCAGCGCAACCGCGCGCGGGCGGCGAGCCGGGCCAAGCACGGCTGATATCCGCCCCTCACCGGCGACGCCGGGCACTCCGCGACACGGAGTGCCCGGCGTTCCGTTTCCGCGGCCCGGGACGCCGGGGGCGGCCGCGGGACGGCCGAGCCGGTGCCCGGGGGCGCGGTCGGTCCACCCTGGTGTGAGACGAGGGGAACATAGGGAAAACCCTCTGTGAGGTGCCCGGGGCGGACCGGGGCGCCCCGTTCGCCCGTAGCCTTTCCGGTGTCTGCCCGGCGGGTCCGTCCGGCGCGTGTCGCGGCGAGGCCGTGGCCTGAACGCGGCGAGGGTTTCCGTGAGTGGCGGCCCAGCACAGTGGGTAAGGGCGCCGCAACCTATTTTCGCCCCTGATTTCCTTCCGGCTGTCCGGAATACGGACACTCTGCGCCGATAGATGTGTAACAAGTCTGTTTCGGGGTGATCTTTCACCAAACCCTTTGTCCGAATTTCGGAAGAACTGGGTAGTAGGTGTGATCGAACCGAGACCTTTGAGGTGTGGTTCGGTTCCGGCCGATGGCAGATAGTTAGGCGCGTAGACGCTCGGAGCGAAGGGTCACTCGTCGGTAGGCCGGCGGCGACTCGCGAGCGGTGGGGGCACCTGACCATTGCAGGCACCGGTGACGGTGCCATGGCCTGTGCCCCACCATGCGGTGAACCATTGGACTCATGAGGAGGAACCCATGCGCGGTGCCAAGAGCGCCAAGTGGGTCGCGATAGCCGCGGTAGTGGCACTGGGTGCCACTGCCTGTGGCGGTGGCAACGACGACGACGGCGACAGCAAGGCCGCGGCCGACCCGAACGGCAAGTTCTCGGTCGAGGTGGGGGAGCCGCAGAACCCCCTGCAGCCCGCGAACACCATGGAGTCCAACGGCAGCATCGTTATCAAGTCGCTCTTCTCCGGGCTCGTCGACTACGACAGCAGCGGCAAGATCGTCAATGTCAACGCGCAGTCGATCGACACCAGCGACAACAAGACCTTCACGGTCAAGCTGAAGCCCGGCTGGAAGTTCCACGACGGCACCCCGGTGACCGCCACGTCCTACGTCAAGGCGTGGAACTGGGCCGCCAACCCGGACAACAAGCAGACCAACAGCTTCTGGTTCTCCGACATCGAGGGCTACGACAAGGTCGCCCCCGAGAAGGGGAAGCCCTCGGCGACCGAGATGTCCGGTCTGAAGGTCGTCGACGACAACACCTTCACCATCAAGCTGAGCAAGCCGATCCCGTACTTCGTGTACAAGCTCGGCTACGAGGTCTTCGACCCGCTGCCGGAGTCCTTCTACAAGGACCCGAAGGCCGCGGGCCAGCACCCGGTCGGCAACGGCCCGTACAAGTTCGTCAGCTGGCAGCACAACAAGCAGATCGAAGTCACCAAGTACGCCGACTACAAGGGCCCGAACGCCGCGAAGAACGGCGGGGTGACCTTCAAGAACTACTCCAAGCTCGAGACGGCCTACCAGGACCTCAAGTCCGGCAACCTCGACGTGATGCGCCAGGTCGCCCCGCGTGACCTGCCCGTGTACAAGCAGGACCTCGGCGACCGCGCCGTGGACCAGTCGTACTCGGCGATCCAGACGCTGGGCGTCGCCTTCTACACCAAGCAGTGGAAGGACATCGACCCCAAGGTCCTGCAGGGCCTGTCGATGGCGATCGACCGCGACACCATCACCAAGACCGTCCTCCAGGGCACGCGTGAGCCCGCCACCGGCTGGGTCGCCAAGGGCGTCCTCGGCTACCAGCCGAACGCCGCCGGCGACGTCACCAAGTTCGACCCCGCCAAGGCGAAGCAGCTCATCAAGGACGGCGGCGGCGTCCCGGGCAACAAGATCTCCATCCAGTTCAACGCGGACGGCGGTCACAAGGAGTGGGTGGAGGCCGTCTGCGGCTCCATCACCAAGGCCACCGGCGTGAAGTGCGACGGCGACTCCAAGCCCGACTTCCAGTCGGACCTGAACGCCCGTGACAACAAGCAGGTCAAGTCGCTGTACCGCTCCGGCTGGGTGCTCGACTACCCCTTCATCTCGAACTTCATCCGTGACCTGTTCGGCTCCAAGTCCGACGGCAACCAGGGCGGCTTCTCCAACAAGAAGGTCGACCAGCTGATCGCCGACGCGGACGCCGCCAAGACGCTGGACGAGTCGGAGAAGCTGTACCAGCAGACCGAGAAGGAGCTGGTCAACTACATGCCGAGCATCCCGCTCTGGTACTACAAGGTCAACGCGGGCTTCTCGGAGAAGGTCTCCGGCGTGAAGTACGCGCAGGACGGCGACCCGATCCTGACCGGCGTGCAGGTCAAGAAGTAACCGCTGACGACGACAGTGTGAGCCGTGCCGCACCCGCGCGGGGTGCGGCACGGCGTCGGCCGGAAGGCCGGGGGGCCCTTTTCGCCGCGTACGAACGGAATCCGTAGGGGAAGCCGTCCGTATGGGGCGAAAGGGGCCTGCCGCTGTAACTGACATGGAGGAACCATGGGGCGCTACGTCGCGAGGCGACTGCTCCAGATGATCCCGGTGTTCATCGGGACGACCCTGCTGATCTTCCTGATGGTCTACGCCCTCCCCGGCGACCCCGTGCGCGGGCTCTTCGGTGACAAGGGCGCGAGCCCTGCGGTGCTCAGATCGCTGCGGCACGAGTACGGCCTCGACAAGCCCGTCCTGGTCCAGTACTACGACTACATGAAGGGCATGATCCTGCATCTCGACTTCGGGACGCAGGTCGCCAGTGGCCGCCCGGTCACCGACATCCTCGGCGAGGCCTTCCCGGTGACGCTGCGGCTGGCCGGCATGGCCTTCGCCTTCGAGGCGGTCCTGGGCATCGCGCTGGGTGTCGTCTCCGGCCTGCGCGCGGGCAAGGCGGTCGACACCGTCATCCTCGTCGTGACCCTGCTGCTGATCTCGATCCCGATCTTCGTGCTCGGCTACATCTTCCAGACGGTGTTCGCCTTCAAGCTGAACCTGCTGGATCCCTCGGTGAGTGATGCCACCGACTACAGCCAACTCCTGATGCCCGCCATCGTGCTGGCGAGCGTCTCGCTCGCCTATGTCGCCCGGCTGACCCGCACCTCGGTGGCGGAGAACATGCGGGCCGACTACATGCGCACGGCCGTCGCCAAGGGGCTGCCGCGCCGCCGGGTGGTCGGGGTGCACCTGATGCGCAACTCGCTCATCCCGGTCGTCACCTTCCTCGGCACCGACCTCGGCGCCCTGATGGGCGGCGCGATCGTGACCGAGGGCATCTTCAACATCCACGGCGTCGGAGGCACGATCTACCAGGCGATCATCCGCCGTGAGGGCACCACGCTGGTCGGGCTGGTCACCATCCTGGTCCTCGTGTACCTCTTCTGCAGCCTGATCGTCGACCTCCTCTACGCGGTTCTGGACCCGAGGATCCGTTATGCCTGAGCTCACCACATCCGCCGACCAGGCCACCAAGGCCGCGGCGGGGGCCGCCGCCGGCGCCCGACTGCCCGAACCCAAGCCGGAGAAGACCCGCAGTCTGTGGGGAGACGCCTGGCAGGATCTGCGGACCAACTGGGTCTTCGTCCTCTCCGCGGTGCTCATCCTGCTGCTGCTGGTGATGGCGGCCTGGCCCGGCCTGTTCACGGGCGCCGACCCGAACGACAAGGACCTGGCCAACCACTACCTCCAACACCCGGACTACGGCCACGTGTTCAAGGCCGACTGGCTCGGCTACGACGCCCAGGGCCGCAGCGTGTACGCCCGCGCCATCTACGGCACCCGTGCCTCGCTGCTCGTCGGCGCCGGCACCACCGTGGTGGTGGTCCTCTTCGGCGGACTGGTCGGCATGCTCGCCGGGTACTTCGGCGGCTGGATCGACGCCGTGCTGTCCCGCGTGACGGACATGTTCATGGGCATCCCGTTCCTGCTCGGCGCGATGGTGGCGCTGAACTCCTTCACGGAGCGCTCCATCCCGGTCGTCATCGGCGCCCTGGCCTTCCTCGGCTGGACACAGACGGCCCGCGTCATGCGCGGTTCCGTCATCACCGTCAAGTCGACGGACTACGTGCAGGCCGCGAAGGCGCTCGGCGCGGGGACCAGACGCATCCTCTTCCGCCATGTGCTGCCCAACGCGGTGGCGCCGGTCATCGTCGTCGCCACGATCTCGCTCGGCATCTACATCGGCGCCGAGGCCACGCTGTCGTTCCTGGGCCTCGGCCTGAACGGTGTCTCGTGGGGCAACGACATCTCCGACGGCGGCAACTCGATCCGGGTGGCGCAGTTCATCATGCTCTACCCGTCGATCATGCTCAGCATCACGGTGCTGGCGTTCATCATGCTCGGTGAGGCCGTACGCAACGCCCTCGACCCGAAGACACGCTGAGGGAGGCGTACGTGACCACCATCGAGGAAACCACGCCCGTGCCGTCGCCCCGCGACGCCGGGGCGGACGGCGGGCCGTTGCTCGACGTGCGCGACCTGCACGTCGAGTTCCACACCCGTGAGGGCGTCGTCAAGGCCGTCAACGGGGTGAACTACAGCGTGGCCGCGGGCGAGACCCTGGCCGTGCTGGGTGAGTCCGGTTCCGGCAAGTCCGTGACCGCGCAGGCCATCATGGGCATCCTGGACATGCCGCCCGGGAAGATTCCCCAGGGCGAGATCCGCTTCCGCGGGCAGGACATGCTGACCATGTCCGCCGAGGAGCGCCGCAAGATCCGCGGCAGCCGGATCGCGATGATCTTCCAGGACGCGCTGTCCTCGCTCAACCCGGTACTGACCGTCGGCTACCAGCTCGGCGAGATGTTCCGCGTCCACCAGGGCATGTCCAAGAAGGACGCCAAGGCCAAGGCGATCGAGCTGATGGACCGGGTGAAGATCCCGGCCGCCGCGGCCCGGGTCAACGACTACCCGCACCAGTTCTCCGGCGGCATGCGCCAGCGCATCATGATCGCCATGGCGCTCGCCCTGGAGCCCGAACTGATCATCGCCGACGAGCCGACCACGGCCCTCGACGTGACGGTCCAGGCCCAGGTCATGGACCTGCTCGCGGAGCTCCAGCGCGAGTTCCACATGGGCCTCATCCTGATCACCCACGACCTCGGCGTCGTCGCCGACGTCGCGGACAAGATCGCGGTGATGTACGCGGGCCGGATCGTGGAGCAGGCGCCCGTGCACGAGCTGTACAAGCGCCCGGCGCACCCGTACACCCGCGGTCTGCTGGACTCCATCCCGCGCCTGGACCAGAAGGGCCAGGAGCTCTACGCGATCAAGGGACTGCCGCCCAACCTGCTGCACGTCCCGACCGGCTGCGCCTTCAACCCGCGCTGCCCCAAGGCACAGGACATCTGCACCACCGAGGTCCCGCGCCTGTTCCCGGTCACCGAGCAGGACGGCACCGGGCTCCCGGGCCGCGCCTCGGCGTGCCACTTCTGGAAGGAGACGATCCATGGCTGAGCTCAGCAAGAACGACGCGCGGGCGGAGGCCACCCCGAACGTCTCCGAGGTCGAGCACGCGGAGGCGCACACCGAGGCGGAGGCGGTCGCGGCCGTCGAAGCGCCCGTCGGACGCGGAGAGCCGATCCTTCAGGTGCGGGACCTGAAGAAGCACTTCCCGCTGACCCAGGGCGTCCTGTTCAAGCGGCAGGTCGGCGCGGTCAAGGCCGTCGACGGCATCTCCTTCGACCTCTACCAGGGCGAGACGCTGGGCATCGTGGGCGAGTCCGGCTGCGGCAAGTCCACGGTCGCCAAGCTCCTGATGAACCTGGAGCGGGCGACGGCCGGCGAGGTCTTCTACAAGGGCCAGGACATCACCAAGCTGTCGGGGCGCGCGCTGACCGCCGTGCGCCGCAACATCCAGATGGTGTTCCAGGACCCGTACACCTCGCTCAACCCCCGTATGACGGTGGGCGACATCATCGGCGAGCCCTTCGACATCCACCCGGAGTCGGCGCCCAAGGGCGACCGGCGCCGCCGGGTGCGCGAGCTCCTCGACGTCGTCGGCCTCAACCCGGAGTACATCAACCGCTACCCGCACCAGTTCTCCGGCGGCCAGCGCCAGCGCATCGGCATCGCCCGCGGCCTCGCGCTCAACCCGGAGATCATCATCTGCGACGAGCCGGTCTCCGCGCTCGACGTGTCCGTCCAGGCGCAGGTCATCAACCTGATGGAGGCGCTGCAGGACGAGTTCAACCTGTCCTACATCTTCATCGCGCACGACCTGTCGATCGTCCGGCACATCTCGGACCGGGTGGGCGTGATGTACCTCGGCCGGATGGCCGAGATCGGCACGGACGAGCAGATCTACGAGCACCCGACGCACCCCTACACCCAGGCGCTGCTGTCCGCGGTCCCGGTACCGGACCCCGACGCCAGGGACCACCGCGAGCGCATCATCCTCTCCGGCGACGTGCCCTCCCCGGCCAACCCGCCCTCGGGCTGCCGCTTCCGCACCCGCTGCTGGAAGGCCCAGGACAAGTGCGCCGAGCAGGAACCCCTGCTGGCCGTCCCCGAACGCTTCAAGGGCACGGCCACCCCGGCCAACCACGAGTCCGCCTGCCACTTCGCCGAGGAAAAGGACGTAGTGGGCGCGGCCTGACGTCTCGCGTGCAACTCCCGGTTCCCCGCGCCCACCCAAGGGGCGCGGGGAACCGCGCGACCGGCCACGACGCCGCCGCACGCGCCCCACGACCCGAGCCCCCGAGCTCCCGGGCGCCCGGCGCCGGGCGCGTGGGGCGCACCCCGTGTCACACCTCCGCGCGCGCCCGCGCCCAATGACACGCCGCCTCCGCCTCGCGGCCACCCCCCAACACCCCCGGATCCCGCGTCCGGCACGCGTCCTCCACCCCCACCCGCCCCGCCTCCCCACTCGCCAACACCGGACACCGTGCGTGGAACCGGCACCCGCCCGGGATCTGCGAGGGGTCCGGGGGCTCCCCGGAAAGAACCACGGGCTCGCCCGGTGCATCCGGCAGCACCGACAGCAACGCCCGCGTGTACGGATGCCGAGGCGCGGACAGCACCTGCTCCACCTCCCCCGTCTCCACGATCCGCCCCAGATACATCACCGCCACCCGGTCCGCGATGTTCCACGCCAGCCCCAGATCGTGCGTCACCACCAGCGCGGACAGCCCCAGTTCGGAGCGCAGCCGCAGCAGCAGCGCGAGGATCTCCCCGCGCACCGACGCGTCCAGCGAGGCCACCGGCTCGTCGGCGACGAGCAGTTCGGGCTCGAGGACCAGCGCGCCGGCGATCACCACCCGCTGCCGCTGCCCCCCGGACAGCTCGTGCGGATGCCGCAGCAGGAACCGCTCGGGCGGCCGCAGCCCCGCCCGGGACAGCGCCCCGGTGACCGCAGCCCGCTCGTCCCCGGCGTACCCGTGGATGCGCAGCCCCTCGGCGACCGCGTCGTACACCGTGTGCCGCGGGTTGAGGGAGCCGGCGGGGTCCTGGAGCACGAGCTGGACCCGCCTGCGGTACGCCTTCAGCGCCCGTGAGGAGTACGTGAGCGGTGTCCCGGCGAACGTGACCTGCCCGGACGTCGGCCGGACCAGTCCGAGCAGCGCGCGCGCCAGCGTCGTCTTGCCGCAGCCGGACTCGCCGACGAGAGCGACGATCTCCCCGGCCCCGATGTCCAGTTGGACGCCGTCGACCGCGCGGGCCGGATCGGCGCCGCGCCGGCCGGGGAAGGCCACGCGCAGGTCCCGCGCGGCGAGCAGGGGCGGGGCGGCGGGGGCGGCGGGTGAGGTGGGGGCCGTGGTCGTCATGTGCCGCTCCTCGTGTCCCCGGCGGCCGGTGCCGCCGGTCCCGGCGCCTCCGCCGGCCGTACATGGACGCACGCGGCCCGGTGCCCGGGCGCCGCCTCCCGGTGCGCCGGGTCCTCCTCGGCGCACCCCGCCAGCGCCACCGGGCAGCGCGGGTGGAACGCGCACCCGCCGGGCAGCGCGGCAGGGTCGGGCGGGTCACCGGGCAGGCCGCGCGGGGCGTACCGGGAGGCAGGGTCGCCGATGCGCGGGAAGGCCGCCGACAGCGCCTGGCCGTACGGGTGCCGGGCATGCTCGTGGACGGTCCGTGCGGGCCCCTCCTCGACCACCCGGCCCGCGTACATCACCGCCAGCCGGTCGCAGGTGTCGGCGAGCACCGACAGATCGTGGCTGATCATGATCAGACCCACGTCCTGCTCGGCGACCAGCCGTTCGATCAGCCGCAGCACCTGCGCCTGGATCATCACGTCCAGCGCGGTGGTCGGCTCGTCCGCGACGATCAGCCGCGGATCGCAGGCCAGCGCCATGGCGATCATCACGCGTTGCCGCTGCCCGCCGGACAGTTCGTGCGGGTAGGCCGCCGCCCGCGCGGCCGGCAGCCCCACGTGTTCGAGCAGCTCGCCGGTCCGGCGGCGGGCCGCGGCCCCGCTCTCCTTGCGGTGCAGCAGGATCGGTTCGGCGATCTGGTCGCCGATGCGGTGCACGGGATTGAGGGAGTGCATCGCCCCCTGGAAGACGATCGAGGCACCGGCCCAGCGCACCGCCCGCACCCGCCCCCACCGCATCGTCAGCACGTCCTCGCCGTCCAGCAGGACCTCCCCGGTGACGCGGGTCCCGGCAGGGAGCAGCCGCAGCAGGGCGAGCGCCAGCGTGGACTTCCCGGAGCCCGACTCACCGGCGACACCGAGCTTCTGCCCGGCCTCCAGAGCCAGGTCGACGCCCCGCACCGCGGCGGCCCCGCCCGGATACGTCACCCGCAGATCCCGCACGTCCAGCAGCGTCAACTCGTCACTCCCAGCCTGGGGTTGAGGACGGACTCCACCGCGCGCCCGCACAGGGTGAAGGCCAGCGCCACCACGGCGACGGCGACGCCCGGCGGCACCAGGTACCACCAGTCGCCGGAACTGACCGCGCCCGCCTCGCGCGCGTCCTGGAGGAGCCCGCCCCAGGACACCACCGAGGGGTCGCCGAGCCCGAGGAAGGCCAGCGTCGCCTCGGAGAGGATGGAGGTGGACACCATCAGGGTGGTCTGGGCGAGCACCAGGGGCATCACGTTGGGCAGCACGTGCCGGGACATGACGTGCCAGTGCCCGCCGCCGAGCGCCCTGGCACGCTCGATGTACGGCCGCGACTCCACCGCCAGGGTCTGGGCGCGGACCAGCCGTGCCGTCGTCGGCCACGACGTGACGCCGATGGCGAGCACCACCGTGCCGAGCGAGCGGGACAGGACGGTGGCGAGCGCGATGGCCAGCACCAGGGTGGGCATCACCAGGAACCAGTCGGTGACGCGCATCAGTACGGTCGCCCAGGCTCCGCGGAAGTGTCCGGCGGTGATCCCCACCAGGGCGCCGATCGCCACCGACAGCACGGCGGCGAGCAGCCCCACGAGCAGCGAGACACGCGACCCCCACACGACCAGGCCGAGCAGGTTGCGCCCGTACCGGTCGGCGCCCAGCGGGAAGGCGCCGCTGGGTCCCTGGAGGGGGCGGCCCGGGGCGTCGGTCACGCTCGACACGCCGGAGCCGACCGTCAGCGGCGCGGTGAGGGCGACCAGCGCGAACAGCACGAGCACGGCGAGGCCCACGAGTCCGGAGCGGTGGGCGCGGTAGGCGCGCCAGAACCGAGCGGCGGCCCGGCGCCGGCGCTGCCGGGCGAGCGCGCGGGGGCCGGGGACGGGGGCGGCATCGGTGCCGGGACCCAGGGGTTCGGTGGCGGGACCCGGGGGTTCGGTGGCGGGACCCGGGGGTTCGGTGGCGGGACCCGGGGGTTCGGTGGCGGGACCGGTGCCGGGCTCGGCGGCCGGCTCGGGCTCGGACCCGCGTCCGGCGGCCGGGGGAGTGGCTTCGGCTCTCATCGGCCCACCCGGGGATCGAGGAGCGGATACACCAGGTCGGCCAGCGTGTTCATGACGATCACCGCCGAGGCGAAGAAGAGGAACAGGCCCTGGACCAGCGGCAGGTCGGGCACGCTGAGTGCCTGGTAGAAGAGGCCGCCGAGCCCCGGCCAGGAGAACACCGTCTCGACGAGGATGACCCCCGCGACCGTCCGCCCGAGGTTGACGAAGACCAGGGTCACGGTCGGCAGCAGGGCGTTCGGCACCGCGTGCCGGCGCCGCACCTGGTCGTCCCGCAGCCCCTTGGCGCGCGCGGTGGTCAGATAGTCGCTGCCCATCTCGTCGAGCAGCGCCGAGCGGGTGACCAGCAGGGTCTGCCCGTACTCGACGGCGACCAGGGTGAGGACCGGCAGGACAAGGTGATGGGCGACGTCCGTGACGTGGGCGAAGCCCGACGTGCCGGCCGACTCCATGCCGCCGGTCGGGAACAGCCCCGGGACGGGGCCCGCGCCGACGGAGAACACGATGATGAGCAGCAGCCCCAGCCAGAACGACGGCACCGAGTACAGGGTGAGCGCCAGGCCGGTGTTCAGCCGGTCGCCGAGGCGGCCGTGGCGCCAGGCCGAGCGGGTGCCGAGGGTGATGCCGAGGGCGGTGTAGAGGACGAACGCGGTGCCGGTGAGGAGGAGGGTGTTCGGCAGTGCCTCGGTGATCTTGTCGAGCACCGGGGTGCGGAACTGGTAGGAGGTGCCGAGGTCGCCGGTGAGTGCCTTGCCGCAGTAGTCCGTGAACTGGTGCCAGAGGGGAAGGTCGAGGCCGAACTCGCGGCGGTAGGCGGCCAGTTGCCGTGCCGACACCGGGCGGCCGCCGGTCATCGTCCGTACCGGGTCGCCGGGGATGAGGCGGAAGAGGAAGAAACCGGTGACGAGGACGGCGAGGAGGGAGACGGCGGCGCCGGCGAGCTTGCCGGCGACGTAGCGGAGGTAGGCGGTGGTGGTGTGCGCCCGCGTCTCCTTCGTCGTGTCCTTCGCCGCGGGGGCGGGGAGCGTCTCGCGGAGCGGTACGGGGTCCGTGCCGGTGCTCACGGTCGTCTCCCGGGGGTTGTGGGGCGGGGGGCCTGTGCGTGTGCCGCTCCGGCTTTCCTCGCCCCCGCCGCCCTTGCCCTTCCCGCCCCCGGACCCCCCGCGGGCGACCACGACGCACCCGCGCGTGCCGCACAACCCCTCGTGGCCACGGTCATCGGGTTACTCACGGTCCCCCGCCGTGGCCCTGCGGCGTAGGGCGAGGACCGTGCCGAGGGCTGCCAGGACCACGACTCCGGCGACGACGCCGATGACGACCCCCGTCGAACCGGATCCGTCCGACGAACCGTCGGACGCCGCCGGCTTCGCCGACCACCAGCTCCAGTAGCCGTCCTGGCCGTAGATGTTGCCCGCCTTCGCCGGCATCGTCCGGATCTTCGCGATCTGGTCGGTCCGGTAGGCCTCCACGGCGTTCGGGTACGCCATGACGTTCATGTACCCGAGGTCGTACAGCCGCGACTCCATCCGCTTGACGAGGCCGGCCCGGCGCGCGGGGTCGTACTCGGCGAGCTGGCGGGCGTAGAGCTCGTCGTACTGCTTGTCGCAGATGAAGTTGTCGGTCGAGGCCGTCTCCTTGGGGGTGGCGGGCAGGGCGGCGCAGGTGTGGATGGACAGGACGTAGTCCGGGTCGGGGTTGACGGACCAGCCGTCGAAGGCGAGGTCGTACGTGCCGGCCAGCCACGGGTCGGACACGTTGTCGAGGCAGTCGAGCGTCACGCCGATGCCGAGCTTGCCCCACCACTCCTTGAGGTACTGCCCGGCCGCCTTGTCGTTCGGGTCGGTGGCGTGGCACAGGAGCCGGTAGTCGAGCGGTTTGCCGTCCTTGCCGAGCCGCTTGCCCGCTCCGTTCTTCTTGTAGCCGGCCTCGTCGAGGAGCCGGGCCGCCCGCGCCGGGTCGTACCCGCGCGCCTGGTCCGCCGACGGCTTCCAGAAGTACGTGGAGAAGCGCGGCGGTATGTACCCCGCTCCCTCGACCGCGTGGCCCTGGAACACCTTGTCGATGAGCGCCTTGCGGTCGACCGCCCGGAACAGCGCCTCCCGCACCCGGGGGTCGCGCAGTGAGGGGTCCCCGTCACCCATGGGGGTGCCGTTCCTGGTCCGTGCGCCCGGGTTGACGGCGAGGGCGTAGAAGCGGCGCCCCGGCGCGTCGTTGACCTTGATGTCCGACTGGTGCCCGAGGGAGGCGGACTGCGCGGGGGTCAGCCCGCTGACGAACGACACCTCGCCCTTGCGCAGCGCCGCGACGGCCGCGTCACCGTCCTTGTAGTACTTGAAGACCAGCTCGTCGAACCGGGGGGCGCCGCGCCAGAAGGTCTTGTTGGCCTCCATGCGCACATAGCTGTCGGGCTTGTAGTCGGTCAGGACGTAGGGGCCGTCGCCCACGACCGGGAACTTCTTGTCGTTGTTGAACTTGCCGAGGTCCTTCACCTTGGACCAGACGTGCTCCGGCACGATCGGCACGTCCAGCGCGGCCATCGTGGCCTGCGGCTTCTTCAGCTCGATGACGAGTTCGGTGGGGCTCGGCGCCGTCACCTCGCGGAAGTTGGCGACGAAGCTGCCGTTCGCGGTGGCCGCCGCCTCGTCGGTCATCATCTTGTTGAACGTCCAGGCCGCGTCCTTCGCGGTGACGCGTCGCCCGTCCGACCACGTGGCCCCGGAGCGGATGGTGTACGTCCAGGTCAGCTTGTCGGCGGACGGCTTCCACTTGGTGGCGAGGCCCGGGATCGCGTGGTTGTCCCCCGGGTCGTAGTCGGTCAGGTATTCGTACATCAGCCGGTTGACGCCGGTGCTGGACAGGCGGATCGCCAGGAACGGGCTCAGCGAGTCGACGCTCTGCGCCACCGCGACCGTGAGGACCTTCTTGCCCTCCTTCGCCTCGGCCTGCTGGGGCGTCGGGTTCAGGGGGGTGGCGAGCGTGGCGGAGAGGGCCAGGGCGCTCGCGCCGGTGAGGGCGGCGAGCCGCAGCACCGACGACCGGGCGCTGCGACGGTCCCGTCCGGTGCGCCCATCCTGTCTGCCCGGTGGTTCCGGGTGCCGTCGGCCGAGTCGGACTCTCGCGCTCATGGTTGTGACCTCATGTCATCACTCGCACAGGGACGGCTGGTGGGAACGGTGATCGGGCTCCGTCGGGAGGGTGGCGGCGGCTGGGGCGATGTGTGTGTCTATCAGCGCCGCTCGGCGCCCGTCAACGGTGCGTGGATGCCCCATGTGGCCTGCGGAAACGGGGAGTTGACGTTATCGCCGCGGTCATTGGTGCAGACCGGTGAAGTGTCCCTGGTGAAGCCGTGACGGGTGGTGCGCGAGGTGTCTTGCCGCGGCCGTTCCCGTGCCACCCGCCCGGCCGCGCAGAGGGCCGGACGGGGGACATGTCGCTCGCTCAGGTGGGCTGAATGTGCGCTTTTTCCGATATGGGGAAAAGGTGGCGGAGGAAGCGCCGCACACCGGCGTCGGCGCACGGCGCGTACCCGAGGAGGCACCATGCGAGGAGCCGCACCCCCCCGCCGGACCGCCGCGCTCGCCGTTGCCTCCCTTCTCGCGCTCACCGCGACCGGCTGCGGTTCCGGCGCCGCGGCCGACGGCGGCCCCGGGGTGCTCAGCTCCTCCTGGGGCGACCCGCAGAACCCGCTGGAGCCGGCGAACACCAACGAGGTGCAGGGCGGCAAGGTCCTCGACATGGTCTTCCGGGGGCTGAAGCGGTACGACCCGAGGACCGGCGCCGCGAAGGACATGCTCGCGGAGCGGATCGAGACGGAGGACTCCCGCACCTACGCCGTCACCGTCAAGGACGGCTGGACCTTCAGCAACGGCGAGAAGGTCACCGCCCGCTCCTTCGTGGACGCCTGGAACTACGGCGCGAGCCTGCGCAACAACCAGAAGTGCGCGTACTTCTTCGGTTACATCGACGGCTACGACCAGGTCCACCCCGAGTCCGGTGAGCAGACCGCCGACACCCTCTCCGGGCTGCGGGTGACCGGCCCGCGTACCTTCACCGTCCGCCTCGACCAGAGCTTCTCCGGCTTCCCCGACACCCTCGGCTACGCCGCCTTCGCCCCGCTGCCCCGCGCGTTCTTCACCGACCACGCCGCCTGGCTGAAGAAGCCCGTCGGCAACGGCCCGTACCGCGTGACGTCGTACGTCAGGGGTGCGCAGATGTCCCTGCGCACCTGGGACGCCTACCCCGGCCCCGACAAGGCCCGCAACCGCGGCGTCGACCTCAAGGTGTACACCGACAGCAACACCGCCTACACCGACCTGATGTCCGGCAACCTCGATCTCGCCGACGACATCCCCGCCGGGCAGCTGACGAACGTCCGCAGCGATCTGGAGGGCCGGTACATCAACGTCCCGGCCGGCATCCTGCAGACCCTCGCCTTCCCCTTCTACGACGGCAAGTGGGACAAGCCCGGCATGGAGAAGGTCCGCACCGGCCTGTCCATGGCGATCGACCGCGACCAGATCTCCCGCACCATCTTCCGCGGCACCCGCACCCCCGCCACCGACTGGACCTCCCCCGTGCTCGGCGCGGCGGGCGGCTACCGCGCGGGGCTGTGCGGCGACGCCTGCCGCTACGACCCGAAGCGGGCGAAGGCGCTGGTCGAGGAGGGCGGCGGACTGCCCGGCGGGAGGCTGAGACTGACGTACAACGCGGACACCGGCTCCCACAAGGCGTGGGTCGACGCCGTCTGCCACTCCATCAACAACGCGCTGGACGACGACCGGGCCTGCGTCGCCGACCCGGTCGGCACCTTCGCCGACTACCGGAACCAGATCAGCCAGAAGAAGATCGCCGGGCCGTTCCGGGCGGGCTGGCAGATGGACTACCCGCTCATCCAGAACTTCCTCCAGCCGCTCTACTACACCGACGCCTCCTCCAACGACGGCAGGTGGTCCAGCCAGGAGTTCGACGGCCTCGTCGACCGGGCCAACGCCGCCACCGACCGGGCCGCCTCGGTGAAGCTGTTCCAGCGGGCCGAGGAGGTCGTCCGGGACCAGATGGCGGCCATCCCGCTCTGGTACCAGAACGGGAGCGCGGGCTACTCGAAACGACTCTCCGGCGTGGAGCTCAATCCCTTCAGCGTGCCGGTGTACGACCGGATCAAGGTGGCGTGAGCGGACATGGGCCAGTACGTGATGCGGCGCCTGCTGCAGATGATCCCCGTCTTCGCCGGCGCCACCCTGCTGATCTTCCTCATGGTCAACGTCATGGGGGACCCCGTCGCCGGACTCTGCGGCGACAAGGCGTGCGACGCCGCCACCGCCGCCCGGCTCAAGGCGGAGTTCGGCCTCGACCGCCCCGTGTGGCAGCAGTACCTGACCTACATGGGCAACGTCTTCACCGGCGACTTCGGCACCGCGTTCAACGGACAGGAGGTCACCGCGCTGATGGCGGCGTCCTTCCCGGTCACCGCGCGGCTCACGCTCGTGGCGATCGTCTTCGAGGTCGTCCTCGGCGTCACCCTGGGCGTCCTCACCGGACTGCGGCGCGGCCGGCCCGTCGACACCGGGGTGCTCATGCTCAGCCTGGTCGTGATCTCCGTGCCCACCTTCGTCACCGGACTGCTGCTGCAACTGCTGTTCGGAGTCCGGTGGCACTGGATCACCCCGTCCGTCTCCCTGGCGGCGAGCTACGACGAGCTGATCGTGCCCGGTCTCGTCCTCGCCTCCGTCTCCCTCGCCTACGTCACCCGCCTCACCCGCACCTCGATCGCGGAGAACCTGCGGGCCGACCACGTCCGCACCGCCGTCGCCAAGGGGCTGCCGCGCCGCCGGGTGATCGTCCGGCACCTGCTGCGGACCTCACTGATCCCCGTGGTCACCTTCATCGGCTCCGACATCGGGGCGCTGATGGGCGGGGCGATCGTCACCGAGCGGATCTTCAACATCCACGGCGTCGGCTTCCAGCTCTACCAGGGCATCCTGCGCCAGAACACGCAGACCGTCGTCGGCTTCGTGACGGTCCTGGTGCTGGTCTTCCTCGCCGCCAACCTGCTCGTGGACCTGCTGTACGCCGTACTCGACCCGAGGATCCGCTATGCCTGAGCGACCTTACGAGCCGTACGAGCAGCCGTACGAGGCCTTCGAGCCGGCCCCGGCGGACGGCGCCGTCGCCCCCACCGGCACCGGCGGCACGATGGACCTCGCGGCGGGCGAGGCGACGACGCTGCGGCGCCCGCCGGCCCCCGGCACCGGTCCCGAGGCGCCGGCCGAGGACGGCCGGCACGGAGCGGCGAAGCCCCGTTCCCTGTGGTCCGACGCCTGGCACGACCTGCGGCGCAACCCCGTCTTCCTGCTCTCCGCGCTCGTCATCCTCTTCCTCCTCGTCGTCTCCGTGCGCCCCTCGCTCATCGCCTCCGGCGACCCCCTCTCCTGCGACCTCGCCCACGCCCAGGAAGGCTCCCGCCCGGGCCACCCCTTCGGCTTCGACGGCCAGGGCTGCGACGTCTACACCCGCACCGTGTACGGCACCCGCGTCTCCATCGGCGTCGGGGTGCTCGCCACGGCCGGGGTCGCGCTGCTCGGCTCGGTGCTCGGCGGGCTCGCCGGGTACTTCGGCGGGGCGGGGGACGCGGTCCTGTCCCGCCTCACCGACGTCTTCTTCGCGATCCCCGTCGTCCTCGGCGGACTCGTCCTGCTCTCCGTCGTCACCAGCGACACCATCTGGCCCGTCGTCGGCTTCATCGTGCTGCTCGGCTGGCCGCAGATCTCCCGCATCGCCCGGGGTTCCGTCCTCGCGGTGGGGCGGCAGGACTACATCCAGGCCGCCCGCGCGCTCGGCGCCTCCCACCCCCGGCTGCTGCTGCGGCACATCGCGCCCAACGCCGTCGCCCCCGTGATCGTCGTGGCCACCATCGCGCTCGGCACGTACATCGCGCTGGAGGCGACCCTGTCCTACGTCGGCGTCGGGCTGCGTCCGCCCACGGTGAGCTGGGGCATCGACATCTCGGCCGCCTCCCCGTACATCCGCCAGGCCCCGCACATGCTGCTGTGGCCCGCCGGAGCGCTGGCGCTCACCGTGCTGGCGTTCATCATGCTCGGCGACGCGGTGCGCGACGCCCTCGACCCGAAGCTGAGGTGAGCCGCCCGTGCGACGTGAACCGCCCGTGCGACGTGAACCGACGGCGCGACGTGATCCGACGGATCCGACGGTGCGACGTGGCCCGACGTCCGCGCCAGGGACGGCGGACGAGGCCGCCCCGTTGCTCGACGTGCGCGATCTGCACGTCGAGTTCCGCACCCGCGACGGCGTCGCCCGCGCCGTCAACGGTGTCGATCTGCGCGTGGCGGCGGGGGAGACGCTCGCCGTGCTCGGCGAGTCCGGCTCCGGCAAGTCCGTCACCGCGCAGGCGGTCATGGGCATCCTCGACACCCCGCCCGGCCGCATCACCGGCGGCGAGGTCCGCTTCCGGGGCCGCGATCTGCTGACCCTCCCCGAGGAGCGGCGCCGCCGGCTGCGCGGGGCCGAGATGGCGATGATCTTCCAGGACGCGCTCTCCGCCCTCAACCCCGTCCTCACCGTGGGCGACCAGCTCGCCGAGATGTTCACCGTCCACCGCGGCATGTCCCGGCGGGACGCCCGTGCGCGGGCCGTCGAACTCATGGACAGGGTGCGCATCCCGGCCGCCGCCCAGCGCGTACGGGACTATCCGCACCAGTTCTCCGGCGGCATGCGCCAACGCGTCATGATCGCGATGGCGCTCGCGCTGGAACCCGCGCTGATCATCGCGGACGAACCGACCACCGCGCTCGACGTCACCGTGCAGGCGCAGGTCATGGACCTGCTCGCCGAGCTGCGGCGGGAGTACGCGATGGGGCTCGTCCTCATCACCCACGACCTCGGCGTCGTCGCCGACGTGGCCGACCGGATCGCCGTGATGTACGCGGGCCGGATCGTCGAGGAGGCGCCGGTCCACGACCTCTACAAGGCCCCCGCCCACCCGTACACCAGGGGCCTGCTCGACTCCATCCCCCGCCTGGACCGCAAGGGGTCCGCGCTCGACGCCATCCGGGGCCTGCCGCCGAGCCTCACCGACATCCCGCCGGGCTGCGCGTTCCACCCGCGCTGCCCGCGGGCCCGGGACGAGTGCCTCACCGACGTGCCGCCGCTGTACGCGGCGGGCGAGGACCGGGGCAGCGCCTGCCACTTCTGGAGGGAGTGCCTGCATGACGCCACAGCCTGAAGCCTCCCGCGATCGTGACCGTGACCGTGAACCGATCCTCGAGGTGACCGGACTGGCCAAGCACTACCCGCTCACCCGGGGCGTCCTGCGGCGCCGGGCGGCCGGCGCGGCACGGGCCGTCGACGGCGTCGACCTCACCCTCCGCGCGGGCGAGACCCTGGGCATCGTCGGCGAGTCCGGCTGCGGCAAGTCCACGCTCGCCCGGCTCCTCGTCCACCTGGAGCGCCCCACCGCCGGCCGCATCCGGTACCGCGGCGAGGACGTCACCGGCCTGTCCGGCCGCGCGCTGAAGGCGGTGCGCCGCAACGTCCAAATGGTGTTCCAGGACCCGTACACCTCGCTCAACCCGCGCATGACGGTGGGCGACATCGTCGGAGAGCCGTTCGAGATCCATCCGGAGGCGGCCCCGAAGGGCGAACGGCGCCGCAAGGTGAGGGAGTTGCTGGACGTCGTCGGCCTCAACCCCGAACACATCAACCGCTACCCGCACCAGTTCTCCGGCGGCCAGCGCCAGCGCATCGGGATCGCGCGGGCACTCGCGCTGCGCCCGGAGATCGTCGTCGCCGACGAACCCGTCTCCGCGCTGGACGTCTCGGTGCAGGCCCAGGTGATCAACCTCCTGGCCCGCCTGCAACGGGAGTTCGGTCTGGCCTACGTCTTCATCGCGCACGACCTGTCGGTGGTACGGCACATCTCGGACCGGGTCGGGGTGATGTACCTGGGCCGCATCGTGGAGACCGGCACCGACGAGCAGATCTACGAGCACCCCACGCACCCCTACACCCAGGCCCTGCTCTCCGCGGTCCCGGTGCCCGACCCGACGGCCCGCGCCCGCCGCGACCGCATCATCCTCACGGGCGACGTCCCCTCCCCGGCGAACATCCCCACGGGCTGCCGCTTCCGCACCCGGTGCTTCAAGGCGGAGGACCGCTGCGCCCGGGAGTCCCCCCGCCTGGAGATCCACGGCGACATCCCGTCCCCCCACCCCTCGGCCTGTCACTTCGCGGGGGAGCGCACGGTGGGCGTGCCGTAGGGCGCCGGTTCGGCAACGCGGTGTTCGACCGTCAAGTGGCCCGCGGTCGACTGCCGTTCACCTCCGCTGCACGTCACCCCCGGGATCCGGGCCAAGTGTGCGAGACATCCGGCCCAAGATCTCCCGCACTGCTCGCGGAGCCTCGCGCCTGACTAGTATCGGCCGGGCAACCAACTCCCCAGTCACGCCGGTTCGGTGCTGGCGTGACGTGCGTTCAGGAGCGTTCCCTTGCTCAAGAAGCTCTTCGTGTCGGCGGCACTCACCGCCACCGCCGTGGCCGGCATAGGCCTCGGCGCCGGTACGGCCTTCGCCGGCGACTTCCCGGACACGGCCGCCGGCGTCTACCCGTCGTACCAGGCCTGTATGGACGCGGGCTACGCCGGCGTTCCCCAGGGCCGTTGGCTCTCCTGGCGCTGTGACCCGCTGAGCGGTGGCCAGTACCTGCTCTGGGTCGGCGGGACGGGCTGACCGACGTGACCGGCGGTGGAACGCGGGCCCCGCGTTCCACCGCTCGTCCGCGTCCGCGCCGGTGTCCGTGCCCGTGCCCCGTGTCCGTGTCCGTGTCAGTGCCGATGACCGACCGCCGACCGGCCGCGACCGGCCCGCGCATGTCGCACGACGGGCCTGTCCCTGCCGAACGACCGGCCCCTGCCTGCCGCGCCGCGGGCCCGCCCCCGGCGCACGACCGGCCCCCGGGCCGTCGGGCTCAGCCGCCCAGGACCGCCGGCCGCAGGACCTCCTCGCACCAGGTGCGGAACGTCGTGGTCCCGACGACGGTGTTCGCGTCCGCGCGGGAGACAGCCTCGTCGAGCCCCTCGTTCCGCGCCCGCATCATGTCCACCATCCCCGCGGTGAACGCCTCGGGCACCCCGCGGGAGGCGAAGACCGCCGCGTAGTCGTCCAGGGACACCTGCTGGTACTCCACGGACCGGCCGAGCACCCCGGAGACGATCCGCGCGCGGTCGGCCGCCGAAAGGTCCTCGGGGCCGAGCACCGGCACCTCGCCCGTGCCCGTCCACGACCGGTCGAGCAGCAGCCGTACGGCCGCCGCCGCGATGTCGGCCGTGGCGACCGGCGGTTCGGGGCGGTCGGCGGGGACCGTGTCGGTGAAGACGCCCCGGTCGCGGATCGGGCCCGCCTGCCGCAGCAGGTTGTCGATGAACGTGGCGCAGGCGAGCGCCCGGTAGGCGACCCCCGAGCCGGCGATCAGGTCGTCCATGGCCAGCGAGGCGGTGACGAGTCCGGCGCGGTCGGCGACCGGTGTGCCCCGCCCGACCGAGGAGACGGCGACCACCCGCTGGACCCCGTGCGCGGTGAACGCCTTCGCGGCGGCCTGCGTGAAGCCGGAGTACGCCTCCTCCAGGTCGGCCGCGAGCGGGTTCGGCGGCACGACCCAGAAGACGGCGTCGACGCCGTCGAGCGCGCGGTCGACGACCGCCGCGTCACCGTGCGAGCCGACGACGACGTCGACCCGGTCGCGGACCTCGTCCGAGAGCTTCGCGGGGTCGCGCACGACCACCCGCAGCTCCTCGCCCCGCGCGGGGGCCTCGTCGAGCAGATTGCGCAGCACCTGGCTGCCGATGGTGCCTGTGGGCGTGGTGATGAGGATCATGCGGTCAAGTCTTCGCGCGTCCCGACGCGCGCGTCCAATACTCTTCAGCCCTGATTGATGTCCGATGGGTATCAATTTCTTTCCCTCGGAGATGCAGGGTAAATTACATCTCCGATCGATTAACGCAGAGATGGTTACATGTAGTCGTAACTATCTCTGTGGAAATGTGTAACCATATCTGCATGGATCGCGCTGACCAGCTTGTCGTGCTCTCCGGGGCCGCGGCCGACCAGTGGGGCCTGGTCACCACCGCGCAGGCCAAGGAGCTCGGCCTGAACGCCGTGCAGCTGCTGCGCCTGACCGAGGCCGGGTTGCTGGAGAACGTCAGCCGGGGGGTCTACTTCCTCGCCACCGGCGCCATGCCCCAGCACGTGGACATCAAGGCCGCATGGTTGCGCCTGCAGCCGCGAGAGTTCGCCTGGAACCGCCCTCTCGGTCACCCCGACTCCGGTGTCGTCTCCCACGCCTCCGCCTGCCGGCTTCATGAGCTGGGAGACATCCCCGCCCCCGACGTGGAGATCACTGTGCCCCGCAGGCGGACGACGAACGAGCCGTTCGTCCGTCTGCGCACCGCGTCGCTGGAGCCCGCCGACATCACGGTGGCCGACGGCCTGCCTGTCACCACCGCCGCCCGCACTGTCATCGACCTGCTGCAGGCCAAGGCCGACGGCGGACACATCGGCGGGGTCATCGCCGAGGCCGAACGCCGTGGGCTGATCACGGTGGACGACCTTGCCGAGCGCGTGTGGCCCTACGCCCGCAAGTACGGACTCAAAGCCACCGCCACCGGACGCGATCTGATCGACCACCTCGTCGCCCAGGCCGGCGAGAGCCTGCGCCGCCAGGAAGTCGACCGGGCCGGCCAAGAGGGCTTCGATGCCGCGGTCCGTCTCTTCGCCGGTCATCCAGCCGTCGCGTCGTATCTCGCGCGCAGTGGCGGCATGAACGACATCGGCCGAGCCCTGGGGAACCTGGGGCACAATGCTGCGGCGGCCGCGGCGATGCGGAGGGTGCTGGATTCCGACCCTGCGATGAGGGCGGCGTTGGCGAAGTTCACGCAACCGAATCAGGCCGTCCTGCAAGTCCTCCGCCACACCAACGCCGACGCCTTGTCGCCGAGCACCCGCAAGGCCATGGAAGCCGTCGCGAAGTTCCAGCAGCAGCCCGTTCCGCCTCCGGCCCCGCGCAACAGCGGCACGGGCAGCGGTCGGGACGACAGCCGGCCGGCGGCGGAGGAGACCGGCTGACCCACCGAACCGGAGCCCGAGGGTGATCAACTCGGGCGTGACAGTCCGCAGATTCGAGCCGGCACGCCAGGGGGCGATCCATGGGCAAGACGTACGCGACTCCGAGGGCGTTCAGAACCGCTCTTAACCTCTCCGCGAAGAAGATGTCCAAGGAGACGGGCATGAACGTCTCCGACCTGATGCGGATCTTCTACTTCAACCGGCTCGCCGCCCGGGTCTTCACCCTGGACCCCGACGGCTGGCTCATCAAGGGCGGCCAGGCTCTCCTGGTCCGCTACCGCGGCGCCGCCCGCCTCAGCGGCGACATAGACCTGCAGACCGCGCAGCCGGGTCTGACCCCCGAGGAAGCACGCGCCCGCGTCCTGCGGGCCGCGGCCCACGATCTGGGCGACTTCCTGCGTTTCGCCCCCGGCAAGTACACCCTCTCCGCCGATCCCGACCGCGGTGGCTCCCAGTACTTCCAGGTCTTCCTCGGTCCCACCCGCGTCGACGGCGTCAAGGTGGACATCGCCGTCCGGCGCACGCTCACGGGCACCCCGGAAACCAGCCCCCTGGCCTCCGCCGTCGACCTTCCCTGGCCCGTCGACTGGCCCACCGTACGGCTCTACCCGCTCGTCGACCACATCGCCGACAAGGTCTGCGCCCTCTACGAGCGTCACGGCGCGGAGGTTTCGAGCCGCTACCGCGACCTGGCCGACCTCCTCCTGATCAGCCAACAGGAGAGGATCGACGGTCCCGCCGCCCACCGGGCCATCCACCACGAAGCAGACCAGCGCCGCCGGCGCGGCACCGACGTCACCATGCCCCGGTCCTTCGAAGCCCCGGGCCCCGACTGGCACGACAAATATCCCGGCGCCGCTGCCCTGGTACTCGGCCTGCGGGGCTGCCGTACCTTCCCCGAAGCCGCCCGAGCGGCCAAGGAGTTCCTCGACCCGCTCCTGGACGGCACCGTCACCGGCGACTGGGACCACGAAAGCGGCACGTGGCAGCAGCACCGCACCTCCTGACCACAATCGTGCATGCCCGACAGCAGGGGACGAGAGGCCCGGACGGCGGACTCGGCGGCGGGACGCATCGGCCTTTTCGGTTGTCCGGTCACCGACTCCGAACAGCTCCGCCGGACCTGGAAGCCGGCTCGGACCGGTTTGCCGCCGCTCGCTGCGGGCGTCATTGATACCCTTGAGGTATGGACCTCGATCTGCGTAAGTTGCGCTATTTCGTCGCGGTCGCCGAGCACCGGCACTTCGGCCGCGCGGCCGAGCAGCTGTACATCGCACAGCCCGTCCTCAGCCGGCAGATCCGGGCCTTCGAGCGTGAGCTGGGCTGTGCCCTGCTCACCCGCACCACCCGCAGCGTGGAGCTGACGGCGGCCGGGGAGCGGCTCCACGAGGAGGCGCGCCGGGTCCTCGCGACCGTCGACGGCGCGGTCCGCCGGGTGCACGAGGCCGACCGGGGCGTCGCGCGCCTCGCCGTCGCCTTCGCCCCCGGGCTGCACGTCTCGGAGGCGGTGCGTGCCTTCACGGCGGTCCATCCCGGCGTCGAGATCGATCTCGTCCCGCTGCGCTGGTACGACCAGCACACCCCACTGCGGGACGGCCGCGCGCACGTCGGCTTCCTGCGCCGGCCCTTCGACGACACGGGGCTGCGCACGATCCCCGTCGGCCTGGAGTCCAGGGCCGCCATCCTGCCCGCGGCCCACCCCCTGGCCACCCGCCCCTCGCTGACCTCGGTGGACCTGGAGGGCGAGAAGTTGCTCAATGCCCAGCAGCGCCGCGCGGCCTCCCTCGAGGAGAAGTTCGAACTCATCGCCGCCGGCTACGGCATCGGACTCGGCCCGCTGAGCGTGGCGCGCGCCTACCACCGCCCCGACCTCGTCCCCGTGCCGGTCACGGACGCCGAGCCCTACGAGACATGCCTGGCGGCCCCGGAGGACAGCCGGGACGAACGCCTGCTGGACTTCCTGGAGATCGCGACGAAGGTACTGCGCGGGTAGCGCGCCTGGGCGCGCGAGCCCGGTTCACACCTCCGCAACACCGCCGACCCGGTCCTGCCACACGTCTCCGTCACGCTGGACGGCGTACGGCCGTGCGGGTGCCGTGGACGGGCCGGAGCGCCGAGGTGCTCCGGCCCGTCGTGGCCCGGCCGCACACCGTCCGGCCCGTCGTCGTGCGCGGCTCGTCAGGTCAGCCGCAACGAACGCCGCAGGAAGTCCAGTTGCAGCCGCAGCAGATTCTCCGCGACGGTCTCCTGCGGGGTCATGTGTGTGACGCCCGACAGCGGCAGCACCTCGTGCGGCCGTCCGGCGGCCAGCAGGGCCGACGACAGCCGCAGCGAGTGCGCGACGACCACGTTGTCGTCCGCGAGCCCGTGAATGATCATCATCGGCCGGTGCGGGCCCTCCGCCGCGTCCACCAGCCCCGCGTCGTCGATCAGCGAGTTGCGCCGGTAGACCTCCGGCTGCTCGCCGGGCAGGCCCAGGTACCGCTCCTGGTAGTGGGTGTCGTACAGCCGCAGATCGGTGACCGGGGCCCCGACCACCGCCGCGTGGAAGACGTCGGGGCGGCGCAGCGCGCCGAGCGCGGCCAGATAGCCGCCGAAGGACCAGCCCCGGATCGCGACCCGGTCCAGGTCGAGCGGGAACTGCTCGGCGAGCGCGTGCAGCGCGTCGACCTGGTCCTGGAGGACCACCTCCGCGAGGTCGTCCCGTACGGCCTTCTCCCACGCGGGGGAGCGGCCCGGAGTGCCCCGCCCGTCGGCGACGACCACCGCGAAGCCCTGGTCCGCGAACCACTGCGAGGTGAGGTGCGGGTTGTGCGCGGCGAGCACCCGTTGGCCGTGCGGGCCGCCGTAGGGGTCCACGAGGACGGGCAAACGGGGACCGTCGGTCTCACTGGGGTAGTCCGTAGGCATAAGCACGGCGCATGGGATTTTCCGTGCGCCCCCCTCTACGAGGCTCACGCGCGGGGAGAAATTCGGACTTTCCGCGTACGAGGCCACGGTCGCCGCCGGCTTGCCGTCGCGAAGCACCTGCGCACGGGCGCCCGGCCGGTCCAGTACCGCGCTGACCAGCACGGTCACGCCCCCGGCGCGCACCGCCGAGTGCACGCCGGGCCCTTGCGAAACGCGCTCCACCCCGAGCTCGTTCACCCGGTAGACGTGCACCTCGCCGATCTCCGGCTCGGCCGCGCGCGCCCCGGCCGACGCGGTGACAAGAACGTCGTCGGCGGTGACGTCAAGTACCGCCCGCACATGCAACTGCGGTCCGGTCAGCGGCCGTTCGCCGACCGCGAGGACCCGCGCGCCGCCCTCGTCGGCGATCCGCACGAGCTGTCCGGAGGGGCTCCAGCACGGCACGCCGGGGAAAAGATCCAGCCAAATTGGATCTTCGTCGGCGTGCACCATCCGGGTCGCTCCGGCGTTCGGATCCACCGCCAGAATGAGCTGACTGCGCTGGTCGCGGGCCTGCACCAAGATCAGCGGGACTCCCGCCGCTGACCAGTGCACTCGCGCCAGATAGGGGTAGGCGGCGCGGTCCCACACCACCTCCGTGCGCGCCCCGTCCAGGCCCAGGACGAACAGGCGTACGTCCGCGTTGTCCGTCCCCGCCGCCGGGTACGCCACGGGCTGCGGCGCCCGGCCCGGGTGTGCCGGATCGGCGATCCACCACCGCTGCACGGGGGTGTCGTCCACCCGCGCGACCAGCAACCGGTCCGACTCCGGCGCCCACCAGAACCCGCGAGAACGGGACATTTCCTCGGCCGCGACGAACTCCGCGAGACCGTACGAAACGCCCTCCGACTCCGGTTCGATCAGCGCCCGGTCGTCCTCGCCCTCCGAGCCCACGACCCGCAGCGCACCCCGGGCGACATAGGCGACATGCCTGCCGTCGGGGGAGGGGCGGGGGTCGATCACCGGCCCCGCGGCGGGCAGCTCCCGCGCCGTACCGGCCCGCAGCTCGGCCGTGAAAAGCCGCCCCGACAAGGCGAAAGACGCCCACTCGACGGCGGCGTCGGTGGCGTATCCGACGATGCCCGCGCCCCCTTCGCGGCTGCGTTCCCGTCGTGCGCGCTCCTCCGGTGGCAGCTCCTCGCCGGCCCCGGAGAGCAGGGCCGCGGGGTCCGCCGCGAGGCGCTCGGTGCTCTCCTCCGGGTCGAGAACCCACAGTTGCTGCACCCGGTCGGTCCCGGACGCGGACCGCAGGAACACGACCCGCGAACCGTCCGGCGCGACCGTGAACGCGCGGGGCGCGCCGAGGGTGAAGCGTTGGGTGCGCGCGTGCCGACGGGGGAAGGAAAGTGGCTCGGTCGTCATGCCCCGACCATATTGGCCATGCGCCCCCTTGTGCGGCCGTGCGCGGGACGATGCGCGCGTCCGGATAGTTATGATCACAAGCGCATAGTGGGTATGAACCCGCTGGCTGTTGTACGGATCTATCTGCCCCCATAGTCCGACCCCCCGCGTCCCTGGGATCTTTGGAGGTGAACCGCCGTGGCACTCTCGATTTCGGCGGTGGTGCTGCTGGCGATCATCGTCGTTCTGCTGATCAGGAAGTCAGGCCTGAAGGGCGGACACGCGGTGGTCTGCGTGCTCCTCGGTTTCTACCTCGCCTCCTCGACGATCGCCCCGACGATCAACGACCTGACGACGAACATCGCGGGGATGATCGGCAGCATCAAATTCTGAGGCGTGGGTCCCGCGCGCTCTTGGCGCCCCGGGGACCCACGGAACGGGGCGGGGCACGGGCTCCGGACACAAGGTCCGAAGCCCGTGCGGTGACCTTCCCAGGGTCCGGTTGCCCCGCATCCGGCTTCGTAAGCGCGGTGAATCCGGGAGGCCGAGGACCGGCCGCCTCGGCACGGTGGCGGCTCGCGGGAGAACGAACCGCGGGTGTCCGCGTGGACGCGGCGCGATGGGCGGAGCCTCCGGGCAGGCGGCCGCATCGGTGCCGGGGCTGTCGGCCTGCTCGTGCAGACGCTCCGTCGCCGTGGTCCGGCCCTGAGCCGTACCGGGTTTCCCGGACGGCTCGCTGACAGAAGGGTGACCTGGACGTCACGCGGAGGGCGATCCGAGGAGTCCCCCGCGGACACTCGGCGCACGGGGAGCTCGGCACGCGCACCACGGACCGCCGCAGGAGCGTCCCCGCCGGGTTGCTCTCGGGCACGGGTTTGTGCGAGCGCCGGCGTGCGGGCATCGCCGCGAACCTCACGCCGGACGGCAGGCTCGGCATGGCGGCCACCACGGGCGACGACAACGTGGTGACGTCGCCAGGAGGCTGCCGAAACCGACGGGGAAATTCCCACCGGCGAAATTCCCACCGGCGAAATCTCCGACAGCGCGGGCGCCGTGGGGTCGCCGGGACGCAGTGAAGAATGCCGCCCTGAAGCGGCGCTTATGCCGCCCGGCATCCGGCGGCCGATGCGGGGCCGAGGCGATCCGCACCGCGGTCCAATAAGGCGCCGACTGGACGGACGCCTTCGACGGGGTGACGGGGCTCCGGATCACAGCGTGGCGGGATGACGCAGTTCGGAGAATTCATCGTCGGCCGACGGACTCACCCGCGTGCGGCGAGCAGCCCCCCACGTCGTTCAATTGGGTATCCAGCGGTCGGATTCCGCCGGACTCGGTGAAATCGGAACCGGAGCTCCAGCCGTACGTCAGCGAGCAGGACATGGGCGCAAGGCGGCGAATTCGTGCCGAAAGGTACCTCTTCCCGTGAACGCTTCGGAGGCCGGGTGGGAACCGGTCTCGAACCGAAGAAGGCCGAAGAAGGCCGAAGAAGGCCGAAGAAGGCCGAAGGCGGCCGGGGGTCGGTTCTCCGACCAGACTCACCCGCTGCGCAGTGCTCCCTCCGTTTGAGCGGCCCAGTTGTGGAACGCCGCACCCCAAGGGGTCACTTCCCGTCCAACCGCACGTCACCGGAGCGTGCGACCGCCCTGCTGTCGAATCCGGTGCGATTCGATGACTCGCCGGGCCGCCGCCGGATCAATTCTCGAGAATTCGGGCAAAATCCCCGATCTCGAATGGGGAATATTTGGATCCCCCGGAGGAGTCAAGTAGCATGCCCGGCGTGAAGAAAAATAGCCTGTTCAGGTCCCAGGGATTGCTCAAGAGGAGTGCTGTCGTGGCGGCAGCCACTGCGGGACTGGCGGTTGCGATTCCGGCGACTCCCGCCGCTGCCGTCAGCCGCGTCGATTGTCATTTCCCTGCGGTGATCGACGAGTACGCACGAGTGGAATCACGCGGTTTGCCCACGTGTTTCGCCAATGCTGGCGGGATGGCGGTGAGTATTGTCAATGTCTCGCAATTCCATTCGGGCAACAATAAGGTCACCTTCTTCTACACCATAGAAGGGTCGGGCTACGCGAACGCCCTCACCCTGGAAAAGTGGCAGGACCATACCCTGACGTTCGGTGCCAGTGCCCACTTGAACGAAGTATTCATCTGGTGACCTCGTCACGTGGCGCCGGACCGGACCGGACCGGATCGGCGCCACGCAGTCCGGAGTGAAGAGGACACCGACGCTCGCGTCCGGTGGCTGCTGGGCAGGTCCGGCAGGGGGGCGGGGTCACCCGGCCGCAGACTGCGCGCGGGTGGTGCGGGCAGGGGTCAGCTCGGCTGGTCGCCGACGTACCGGTAGATCTCGCCGCCGCTGTTGACGTGCCACACGGTGCCGTCGGCACCCGCGGCGATGTCCGTGGCGGCGCCGGGGATCCTGACCCAGGGGTTGCCGCCGCCGGCGTCGTTGTTGGTGTACCGGTAGATGGCGCCGGCCGGGTCGACGCCCCACACGTTGGTCCGGGAGCCCACCGCGATCCGTCTCAGGCTGCCGTTGACGTTCTTCCACGGGTTCGCACTGTCCTGGTCCCCGGTGTACCGGAAGACGTGGTTGCCGCTGTTGACGCCCCACACGGTGCCGTCCGCCGCCGCGCCGATGTCGCCGAGTCCTCCGGGGATGTTGATCCAGGGGTTGGCGTCGTGGTTGGTGTACCGGTAGATGGCGTCGGCCGCGTTCACCCCCCACACCGTCGTCCTGGACCCCGCCGAGATCGCGGTGAGACTGCCCGCGATCTTCACCCAATCCGCCATGCTGAAACCGCCTTCTTTCGTTGCGTATCTGCCCGCATCCTCGGCAGCGGATGAGTAAGCCAAACGGGTCCATACCTGTACTAATAAGAAAAAGAGTCCGTAAATCAACGTTTCATCCCGGCTCGCGTGAGGTGCGGCGGGCGGCGAGGAGCTTGGCGGCGAGCCGGGCGACCGAAAACGCAGTCCCGCCTCTGGGGGATGGACATGAGACCCCGGCCTGTGCAGGCGACAGAGGCGACAGGACCGGAAGACGTCGGTGGGCCCGGCGTGTCCGACGCCAGACGCTCACCAGGCATCGCGCTGGACACTTGACCGCGCCGCGGTGACCGCCCGGCTCCATCGCCAGGCGCTTCGACTCCGGTCGCACTTCGGTGTCGATCGCTCAAGGTCCGCTGCCGCAGGTCACTGATCCTGCGTCAAGAAACGGACATCGGCGGGCATTCTCGCGGCTGCTGTCACACTCCGGCCGGCGGGCGTGGCAGCGCGGCCGGCGGGTGTGGCAGCGCGGCCGGGGTGCGTGACAGCTCGGCTCGTCACGTTCGGTGAGCGTGCCGGCTGTCCTGTGTCATCGAAACCCTCGGGCCACAGCAGGGGGCGCCCCGGGGGTGCTGGAGCGGAGCGGACAGACCGGCCGAGCTGCCGCTGTCCCCGTATTGATGGTTTGTCCCGGAAGGTGGCGAAGAGGTGCGACAGCGCCCCTAGCGTGAGCCGCGCCGTGGCCTGCGGCACGGTGTCTTACCTCGGCACCGCAGCAGCGAGAGACAAGGAGCGCTGATGGCGAACTTCCAGACCGGCGAGGTTCCCCCCGGCTTCGCGTTCACCGAGAGCGGCGGGCTCATCCACTACAAGTACGGCATCGTCCTGGCCGTCCCGGCAGCCAACCAGGCCGGCTGGTCAGGCGATATGTGGATCAGCTTCGCCTCCGCCTGGGCGGATGCACGGATCAAGGTGAACTGGCACGACGGCTCCAACTGGAGCGCCGCCGTGGACCTGGACGTCACGGCGGCAGGCGGCCGGGTCCACAACGGCGCGAAGCTCCCGACGAGTACGCAGAAGATCTCCATCGGCCGCGTCAAGAAGAGTGCGAGCGATACCGAGGACGACATCCCCGTCAGCTGGCTGCTCCAAGTCGCGGAGGCGTGACCCGACTGCCCCTCCTCCATTCGCCGATGTCCGGTCCGGACTGCTGGGCCGGACCGGACATCGGCGTGGTGACCGTGGCCCGGCCGTGCGGGTACGCGTCGCCTCCCGGCTTTCTCACGCCTCCGACGCGAACGGCACGAAGCCCGCCCAGGTGAAGGGGGCGAAGGCCAGACGCGGGCCTTCGACGTTCTTGGAGTCGCGCACGTGGACGGTGCCGGGTGCGGTGGCGATCTCGACGCAGGAGTCACCCTCGCTGCGACTGCTGTAGCTGCTCTTGAACCAGGCTCCGGCCACTTCCACGCAGGAGTCGGTCTCCGCCCCGCTGCGGAACCGCGTCTGCGCGTATGCCGACGTTTGCAGAAGGCCGTGGATGTCGACTGGGTCCTAGAGCAGCGCATCCGCCGTGTCCAGGTACTCCGGGCGCGGGGCCCGCCTGCCGCCCTCGACCTTGTGGACGAGGTCTTCCCCGTACCCCACCGCTACCGCGAAGTCGGCGGCACGCATCCCGCACGCCTCCCTCCGCAACCGCAACTGCCGCCCCACCGTGGCGACGACGGCCGGCGCGTTGCGGATCGAGGTGACCGACGCGCGTGGCGAACGACTCCCCGAGCCCCAGGCGCCCGCCCCCGACGCGGAGTCGGGCCGCGGCCTGCTGCTCGTCGAGGCGCCGGCCGACCGCTGGGGAGTCACCGAGGAACGGTTCCCGCGCAGAACGGTGTGGGCGGAAGTGTCCGTTCAGGTACCGGAGCACGGATTCGCGGGCTTCGGTGACCCCGGCGCCTGAAAGACAAAAGACCTCGGGAAAGCACCCGTACCGAGCCCCACCCCTCCCGCCCGTGAGCGGCGAAGGCGCTGGTCACTCGGGTGGGTGAACATCCCCGGCTCGGCTGGATTTTGCGAACGTCGACGGTCCACGCTCGGCACAGCACGACACACGTCACAGGACATACGTCGGCCCCCGCCGGGACTAGCGATCCCAATGCGGGGGCCTGACCACCAAGGAAGAAACCAGGCTTCCCGATGGATACCCAAAACCCTAGCGTGCCCCCGCACGCCCCGTCCCGCACGACGGACGGCAACCACCCGAACCAGGACCGGTGTCGAGACGGTGAGGGTGACCAGGACCGGTCGAACCACTCAGGCGGCCTGCTCCACGACAACACCCGTCACACCGCCCGCTTCACGGTGATCGGCAACCACCTCGCCCAGCACCGCCAGTTGTCGCTGCTGGCGATCGGGCTCGCCGTGTACATCCAGTCGCTGCCGAAGGGCGCCCGCGTCGACATCAAGACGCTCGCCGCCCGCTTCCCGGAGGGCGCGACCCGGATCGCGGCCGCCCTGCGCGAGCTGGAGACCCACGGCTACCTGCGCCGCACGCGCGAACGCGTGCCCGACGGCCGCATCGTGACCCGCACGGTCTCCTGCAACCAGCCGGGCGCCACCCGCCGCCCCCACCGACCGCACGAGGAGCGAACCGGGGCGTCGTCCCGTCCGCGCGGGAAGCGAGCAGCCGCCCCGCGCAAACCCCTCCCCGCCGTCCCGCGCCCCGCGTACCCCGCCCCCGCACTCCTCCAGCAGGCCACGGACCTCCTCGCGGGCCTGCACCGCCGCGACCCCCGCCTGCTGCTCTCCGCCTGCGACGCCGCGCACCTGGCCCCCGGCGCAGCGGCCTGGCTGGAGCGCGAGGTGAACCCGGAACTGATCCGCGAAGCCCTGACCGCCGACCTTCCACCCGAGCCGCTGCACCGCCCGGCCGCCCTGCTGGCCCACCGCCTCACCACCGGGCTCCCGCCCCTGCCCCCGTACCGCAGGCCGGGCGCCCCGCCCTTGGCCCCGCAGCCGCTCCGCAACTGCGACGGCTGCGACCGAGCCTTCCGGTCCCCGGACCCCGGCGACCGCTGCCGCGACTGCGCCGTACCGTCTGCGGCCGCCCCTCGTCCAGCCCCCGGAGCGGCCGCAGACGGCGTGGAACCGAACGAGGCCGCTAGGGCCTGTTGAGAAAGTGCCGCAGGGCCCGCCCTCCGGGGATTACGGGACAGCCCTCAGCTCCAGGCGGCTCGGACGGGAGTTCCGGCCGGGGCGTTGAGCTGCGCCATCAGGCCCGCGAAGTCTTCGAGGTGCCATGTGACGACGATCCGGTTGTCGCGGACCTGGTGGATGTCCATCGTGCGCATCTCGATCCGCCGGCCGGTGGGCTCGTGTCCCATGAAGGCGCCCTGGTGCGTGCCGCTGACCGTGTTCCTGACCGCGACCCGGTCGCGCCCCACGACGAGGTCCTCGTGCTCGACGTGGTAGTCGGGCATGGCCCGGCGGAACACCGCGATCTGCGCGGCCATTCCCGCCCGTCCCTGCTCCTGGCCGGGTGCGAGCGGGATGTCGACCCAGTCGTCGGCGAGGATCTCGCCGTAGACCGAGGTGTCGCCGGTGCGGAACGGCTCGTAGAAGGCGCGGACGACGTCGAGGATGCCCGCGTCCGAACGGACCTCAAAGTCGGAGGCGGCGGACGCGACGGTCTGGTTCTCGGTGCTCATGAGGAGGATTCCCTGTTCTGGGTGAGGGGGGAGGGCCAGTTCAAGTTCGCTGTCGTGGCCCGGGTGCTCGCTACACCAGCGCGAGGACCAGGCCCGCGGCGACGAGGACCAGGGCGGTGGCCGCGTGGATGCCCAGCGCGTGGGCGAGCCTGCCGCCGTTCGTCCGGACGATGACGGCGTCTCCCACGGGGGTGAGGGCCGCTGCGACCAGGGCCCAGCCGAAGGCGTGGGAACCGGCGACGCCGAGGACCACGAGAGGCACCACGCCGGAGGTGATGTCGCGGACGCCCTTGATGTTGGTCAGGGCGCGCAGGCTGTCTTCGGGAACCCCGAATCCAGCCATGGCGACACGCGGGGCCAGCAGGAAGCGGCCGCCGATGACCATGATCAGAACACAGCCGAGAAGTGCGACGACGAGAGCGGTGATCATCATGGGCAGGCCCTTCCCGAGGTTGTCTAACGACGTTGTATAACACCGTTCTCTAACGACGTTAGCATACGTGGGCCCCGTGCTGCCGCCGTGATCCGAGGGTCGGTCGCCGATCTCTAGCGCTGTTACATAACTGCGCTATTATTCGCTCATGTCTCCCAGACCGGCCCCGGACCTCGCTCTGAGGCGAGAGCAGATCATCCGCGTCGCACGCGACCTCGCCGAGTCCGAAGGCTGGGCCTCCGTGACGATGCGCCGGCTCGCCTCCGAACTCGGCGTCACCCAACCGGTGCTGTACTCGGTCTTCACCGGCCGGCAGGCGCTCGTCGACGCGGTGGCGCTCGACGGGTTCACCGCGATCGCCGCGGCGCTCGAAGCGGTCGACGCCGAGCCCATGGCGCGTATGCGCGCCTACCTGGAGTTCGCCGTCGCGCAGCCCCGCGTCTACGAGGCGATGTTCGCGATGCCCTCGACCTTGGAGTTCGGAGCCGGTGACGGCCCCGAACCGCTCCGTCGCGCCTTCGCGGCGATCGGTGCGGCCTTCCCGGGGCCCGATGACACCAGGGCGGAGGTCGCCTGGGCGACGGTGCACGGCCTGGCCGCCCTCCGGATCAGCGGACGTCAGCCGGAGGTCCGCGCGGAGGCTCGACTGGAGCTCGCTCACCGGATGCTGACCGGGTCACCCGATGACTCGGTCACCCGATGACTCGGTGGCTCAGGCATCCGGTGATCCGGTGATCCGTAGGCGCCGACGGCCGCCGCAGGAGGGGCGTCCCCCGGTTCAGGAGCCGTCGCCCGGAACCGCGTGCGCGGGCTGCGGGCGCTCGCTCCGCCGTGCGGTGGCGTGCGGGAGGGCCCGGTTGCGTATGCCGGACAGCACCTCGTGCGGGCCCAGCCCCTCGGGGTGCCTGCGGACCACTCGTACCCACCAGACGACGACGGCGAGACAGAGGCACGGGACGAGGAAGCCGGCCGGCGCGCCTGCCGGATCGGACGCCATCGCGTACACCACGTCCCGGTAACCGATCCCCTCCACGGCATCCGTCCCGGCGGAGGCGGCCCGCAGGGCGACGCCGGGCAGGGCGGCGCCCGCGACGAACCACACCAGGGCGAAGGGGAGGCCGAGCGCCGTCGCGCGCAGCGACAGCGCGCCGAGCCCCGGTCTGCCGCCGCTCCCCGTGACGAGCTTCAACAGCAGGGCGTGCTTGCCGGGGGTCGCACCGGTCCAGCGCGGCACCACCACGAACCACAGCACCCAGACGAGGAGCGGGACCCACGGCACGGGGTCCGGCCCCAGGGCGAGGTAGACGAGCACGGCGGCGGACCCGGACAGCAGGACGACACCCGTCACATCGAGCAGCAGGGCGACCAGACGCCGGCCGAAGGGGACCTTCAGCGGGTCGAGGGCGCGTGCGTCCAGGGTGCTCAGGTCCGGCAGCGCGCGGGCCAGGGGGCCGGCGAGCGCCCAGCCGAGCGCCGCGCCCGCCGTGTTGGCGAGGAGGTCGTCCACGGCGAAGAGACGGTAGGGGCACGCGTAGAGCCCGTACAGCCCCGTGTACTGCGTGACCTCGAAGAAGAGCGATCCGGCGAACCCCGCCAGGGTGGCCGCCGTCGGCCCCCGGCGCGCGTGCACCCGTACGAAGACACCCAGCGGGAGCAGCAGGAAGAGGTTGAACACCGTCTGCCAGACCGCCGGGTTGCCGAGCACCAGGTCATGGAAGGTGACGCGATGGTGCGCCTCCTTCCAGATGTCGCCGACGAAACTCCCGGGTGTCCACTGCGGGTGCGCGAACGAGGGGTACTTGGCGCACACGTCGACGGCCCGGGACGGCAGCGGCACGATCGTCAGGCAGAAGGCGGTGAGCGCGTAGTACACGCCCCCGAACAGGGAGAGCGTGCGCCAGCGCGTCATCACCCCGTGCCGCCGGTAGACGACGACGGCCATCGGCACGAGCAGCAGCAGGGCGAGCCCCGGAAAGATCAGGGCGGCCGTCCGCACGGGCAACAGGTAGGAGTCCGTCACGGGCGGCACTATACACATCGCGTATACGCGCAGTGTATAGAAGTCGCGGAGGGTGCGGGCGGGGGAGGTCGGAACCGGTTCCGGGCCCGGCCGGGCGCTGCCGTCCGCCGTGGGAACGGCACCGCCGGGTCAGGCCGGGCGCAGGCCGTCGAAGAGGACGCGGAGCATGCGGGTGCGGGCGGACGGGGAGTCGGCGGAGGCCGCGGCGACGCCGTGGACCAGGCGCAGGATGTCGCGGGTCTCGATGTCCCGCCGGACCGTGCCCGCCTCCTGGGCCGCGCCCACCAGCGTCTCCGTCGCGTCCATGAACCGGTCCTTGTGGGGCTGGAGGATCTCGGGAGCCCGGGCGAGGGCCGTCCTCAACGTCGTGGCGATGCCGTGCTGACCCAGTGCGTCGACGAGGTGTTCACGCACCCAGCGCTCCAGTGCCGCGCCCGGCGCCTCCCGTTCGGCGAGCCCGGCGGCGTGGGCGGCGAGGGCGGCGATGTCGGGGCCGTAGACCGCCGCGATCAGGACCTCGCGGGTCGGGAAGTGCCGGTACAGCGTGCCGGGGCCGACCCCGGCCCGGCGGGCGACGACGTCCAGCGGTGCCTCCGGGCCCAGTTCGGCGAAGGCCGTGCGCGCGGTCGCGACGATGTGCTCGTAGTTGCGGCGCGCGTCGGCCCGCATGGGGCGTGGGTGCGGGTGCGACTCGGGCTGGGGCTGCGGTGGGGCGTCGTCCATCGGGGCCTCCTTCGCGGGGGCGGGATGTGGCTACGGGTGCGGATGTGGCAACAGTGACTCAAGCGGACGGAATCTCCGCTTGGCGTTGTCCAAGCGGAGGGTTTCTCCATATAGTCGTCGTCGGCAAGTGGAGATGCTCTCCGTTTGCTGTCATCCGTCAGCTCCCGGGAGATCGTCCCATGCGCTACCGCACCCTCGGCCGCTCAGGCATCCAGGTCAGCCCCTACGCGCTCGGCACCATGAACTTCGGCGCCCTCGCCAACGCCGACCACGAAGAAACCGTCCGCATCATCCACAAGGCGCTCGACGCCGGCATCAACCTGATCGACACGGCCGACAACTACTCCCACGGCGAGTCGGAGCGGATCGTCGGGAAGGCGATCAAGGGCCGCCGTGACGACGTCGTCCTCGCCACCAAGTTCTCCAACCCCATGGGGGAGGGGCCGAACCGCCGGGGCGGCTCGCGCCGCTACCTCATGACCGCCGTCGAGGACTCGCTGCGGCGGCTGGAGACCGACCACATCGACCTGTACCAGTACCACTACCCCGACGACGAGACCGATCTGGAGGAGACGCTCTCCGCGCTCACCGACCTCGTCCGCGCGGGCAAGGTGCGGGCCATCGGCACGTCCAAGCAGCCCGCCGCGGGGCTCGTCGAGGCGCACTGGATCTCCGAGCGGCAGGGGCTGGCCCGCTTCCGCAGCGAGCAGCCGTACTACTCGATCCTCAACCGGGGCATCGAACGCGACGTGCTCCCCGTCACCCAGCGGCTCGGCATGGGCACCCTCGTGTGGAGCCCGCTGGCGCAGGGGCTGCTGACCGGGCGCGTGCGCAGGGGGCAGGCGTCGGCGTTGAGCCGCGGCGGGCCGTGGTTCGCGCACCTCGGGGACGAGCGGCGCATCGACGCGGTCGAGCGGCTGGTGCCGGTCGCGGAGGAGGCGGGGATCCCGCTGACCCACATGGCGGTCGCGTTCGTGCTCGCGCACCCGGGGGTGACGGCGGCGCTGCTCGGGCCGCGCACGGAGGAGCAGCTCGACGACCTGCTCGCGGGGGTGGGGGTCGAGCTGGGCGACGACGTGCTCGACCGGATCGACGAGGTCGTGCCGCCGGGCGAGGACGTGGGGGCCATTCAGATGGGGTATCGGCCGGCGGCTCTGGTGCGGGCGGGGGCGCGGCGGCGGGGGGTGGGCGAGCGCGCGGCGGCCGCGTAGGCACGGCGGGGCGGGGGTGCGTTCTTCCGCCCCCGCCGCCTTTGCCCTTCCCGTCCTGAAGGGGCTCCGCCCCTTGGACCCCGATGTGCGGGTGGGTGGGTGGTCGCTCGCGCAGTTCCCCGCGCCCCTTCCGGAGGCGCGTGCCTCGTAGGGTGGGGGCATGACCGATCTGCCCGACCGGCGTCTTCTTCTCGTGCACGCGCATCCGGACGACGAGTCGATCAACAACGGCGCGACCATGGCCCGGTACGCGGCCGAGGGCGCCCATGTCACCCTCGTCACCTGTACCCGCGGTGAACGCGGCGAGGTGATCCCTGGGGAACTCGCCCACCTCCTCGACGACCCCGAGCGGCTCGGCGCGCACCGGCTGCGCGAACTCGCCGCCGCGATGGGCACCCTGGGCGTGACGGACGTACGGCTGCTCGGCGGCCCCGGCCGCTACCGGGACTCCGGGATGATGGGGCTGCCCGACAACGAGGACCCCGACTGTCTGTGGCAGGCGGACCTCGACGAGGCCGCCGGACACCTCGTCGAGGTGATCCGCGAGGTACGGCCCCAGGTCCTCGTCACCTACGACGACAACGGCGGCTACGGCCACCCCGACCACATCCAGGCCCACCGCATCGCGATGCGCGCCGTCGAACTCGCCGCCGACGCCACCGCCTTCCCCGACGCGAACGCGGGCGCGGGAGCGGGGGAGCCGTGGGAGGTCGCCAAGGTGTACTGGAACCGGATGCCCCGGGCATACGCCGAGGACGCCTTCGCGCGGCTCGCGCGGGCGCTGCCCGAGCTGCCGTTCGACTCGGCGGGGAGCATCGACGACGTACCCGGCGTGGTGGCGGACGAGCGCGTCACCGCCGAGATCGACGGCACCGCGTTCGCCGTCGCGAAGGCCGCCGCGATGCGCGCCCACGCCACCCAGATCGACGTCTTCGAACCCTGGTTCGCGCTCTCCAACCACCTCGCGCAGCCGCTGTTCACCACCGAGTTCTACGAGTTGGTGCGCGGCGAGCGGGGTACCGGGCGAAGCGCCGAGAGGGAACGCGACCTGTTCGAAGGAGTGAGCGGGGCATGAGCACGAGCACACGCGGCGGACGGGGCGCGGGTCCGGGCCCGGGCGGCGGGCTGGCGCAGCCGATGACCATGCCGTCGGCCGGACGGGCCGCCGCGTACCTGGGGCTGCTGCTCCTGGGCGCGGTCGTCGGCGCCGCCGGTGCGCTGGTGCAACCGGGCTGGTTCCCCGGCGGGTTGCTGCTCGCGCTCGCGGGAGCCGCCGGGCTCTTCCTCGGCGGGGCGCGCGCCCTGGGCGGGCGCGGCGGGGCCGCCGCGCCCGCCGCCGGCTGGATGATCGCCGTCATCCTGCTCACCGTGAGCCGCCCCGAGGGCGACTTCCTCTTCGGCGCGGGAATCGGGTCCTACCTGTTCCTGCTCGGCGGCATCGCCGTCGCTGTGATGTGCGCCACGCTTCCCCGGGAAAGGCAACCCGGCGGGCCCGGTGCCCGACTTGCCAAGTGACGTACCACTTCGCCGGTTCACCTCCGTGCGGGTCCCGTGGGAGTTTCCCCGGTGGACGCGCTCGGGGGACCGGAAGCGGCCAGTATCGTGGTGCGCGCCGCCGCGCCTGCCCCGGGCGCTCGCTCCCGTGCGGGCAGTGAGGGACTCCCACTGTGAGGTCGCGGCCGGCGGTGAAGCCAACCGGGAGAACCTGCCTTGAGTCGTGAAACTGACAGTTCGTCCGCCGGGCGCAACGGGCGCACCGGACGCGGTGGTGCCGCGTACCCGTCGGGGACGCCGCCGTACGGCACCCCCATGGCTTCCGAGGAGGGCGCCGAGAAGGGACGCGGTGCCGCGCGGCCGGACGAACGCAAGACCGAGACCACGCTGACCACGCGCATCCGCATCAACATCCCCGGATCGCGGCCCATTCCGCCGGTCGTCATGCGTACACCCGTGAGCAACGACGCGTCCGCCGCGGCGGACGGCGCCGAGGACGCGGGCCAGGGGCCCGCACCCGAGGACGGCGGGGCCGCCGACCCGGGGGCCACCGGGACGATGCGGGCGATCGGCGCGTTCGACGGGGGCGGCGCCTCCGGCGGTACGGGCACGGCCGAGTTCCCGGCCCTGGGCTCCGCGCCGGGTCAGGCGCCGGCTCCGGCCGAGGAGAAGAAGGAGAAGGCGAGCGACTGGTTCGCGCCGCGCAAGGCCGCCGCGACTCCCACTGCCGCCGGCGGCTCCGGCGCCTCCGGTAACGCCGGGACGGGCGGGAACAGCAAGGGGCAACAGGCGGCCGGTCAGGCCGGACCCACCGGTTCCGCCGGGTCCACCGCGTCCGGTGGTGTGGGCCGGGCCGGTTCCGGCGGTGGGAAGGCCGCGGGGCTGCCCGGTGCCACCGGCGCCGGGCCGGTCGCCCCGGGCCACGGCGGCGGCACCGGCTCCTTCGACGTCTCCGCCGCCCTCGCCGCGGCCGCCGCCCCCCGCGCCGACGCCGACGCCGACGGCCCGGCCACGGGCGCCTACGGGCCCGACGGCGAGGCGTACCCCTCCTCGCCCGAGGACACCGGCTCGTACGCCGCCATCGGCGGCGGCGAACCGTACCGGGGCGAACCGTACGGCGGTGAACCGTACGGGGGCGAGCCCTTCGGTGACCCGTACGCGACCGGCTCGCCCGAGGACACCGGGTCCTTCCCGGCGCCCGGCGCCCTTGACGGCGGCGGACCGCACCCGGACGACCTCCCGTACTTCTCCCAGGGCGGCGGCCCGGCCGGTCCCACCACCGGACCGGTCACGGGCGACACCCCGCTCGCCGGACTGCCCGTCCGGCGCGCGCCCGGCACCCCGGCGGCCCAGGGCGGCCAGAACAGCCAGGGCGGCCTGCCCGGCCGGAACAGCCAGGATGGCCGGCCCGGCCAGGGCGCGCTGCCCGGCGGCGGGCTCAGCGACGACACCGCGGTGCTCACCCCGCAGCACCCCATGCCCGGCGGACCGGGCCACGGCGCCGGTGACAACGTCTCCGGGCACACCCTGACCAGCGGCATCCCGGTCGTCCCGGCCGACGGCCGGGGCGGTGCCCCGTTCGGTCCGGGCGGCGGCGAGCCCTCCGGCCCGCACACGCCGCCGAAGCTCCCGGACGCGCCGCAGCCGGGCCCCTCCGCGCAGAGTGCCGGCAAGCCGGCCAAGAGCGCCGCCAAGCCCGCCAAGAAGAAGGGCCGCCGCAAGCTCCCGCTGCTCATCGGCGTGCTGGTCTTCGCCGGCGGTGTCGCGTACGGCGCCGGCCTGCTGATGAACCGCTCCGACGTGCCCAAGGGCACCACCGTGCTCGGCGTCGACATCGGCGGCGGCACCCGCGACGAGGCCGTCCAGAAGCTGGACGCGGCGCTCGGCGACCGTACGAACAAGGCGATGAAGCTGGCCGTCGACGGCGACACCGTCAGCCTCAAGCCCGACCAGGCGGGCCTCCAGTTCGACAGCAAGGCCACCGTGGCCGACGCCGCGCACAGCGACTACAACCCGGTGTCGGTGGTCGGTTCGCTCTTCGGGCAGAAGCGGGTCGTGGAACCCGTCATGCCGGTCGACGAGGAGAAGCTGCGGGCGGCGCTGGAACAGGCCGCGGGCACCGCCGGCGCCAACGACGGCACGATCCGGTTCAAGCCGGGCAAGGCGGTCCCCGTCTACGGCAGGAGCGGTCAGGGCATCGACGTCGCCAAGTCCACCGAGGCCGTCCAGGAGGCGTACCGGAACCAGGTGGAGACCGGTACGGCCGCCACGGTGAAGGTGCCGACGACGGCCAAGGAGCCGACGGTCTCCAAGGCCGAGGTGGACCGCGAGATGAAGGCGTTCGCGGAGCCGGCGATGTCGGGGCTGGTGACCGTCAAGACGGCGGACGGCGTGCACCAGGTGTCCTTCAGCCCGCAGAACTCCCTGTGGAAGTTCCTCCGGGTCAAGGCCGTCGACGGCAAGCTGGTGGACTACTACGACCGGCCGGCCCTGAAGAAGCTGTACGGCGAGGCGTTCGACACCGTGCTGATCACGCGCGGTTCGGGCCAGAAGACGGCGGTGACGGTGGAGGACGTCATCAACACCCTGCGCCCGGCACTGCTGAGCAGGACGAACCGGGTCGCGGTCATCGACACGACGCCGAACTGAGCGGAGCGGAGCGCGGTCGGTGGGGCGGCGGTGTCCTCCGGGACCCCGCCGCCCCGCCTTTTCCCCACCCCGCCCGCACGGCATGACGTGACCCACGGCACGACATGACATCTGTCATCGCATAGTCGGGATGAGCGGCACTGCTCCCGGCGCGGCCCGCCCGGCAGCATGGATGCCATGACGATGACAACGGGGGCGTCGGCCCAGCAGCCGGTCGCGGTCGGGTTCGACCGCGTCAGCAAGACGTACGGCGACGTACACGCCGTCGACCGGCTGACCTTCACCCTGCACCCGGGCGAGACCGTGGCCCTGCTCGGCCCGAACGGCGCCGGCAAGTCCACCACCCTCGACCTCCTCCTCGGCCTCAAGCACCCCGACTCCGGCACCGTCCGGGTCTTCGGCACCGGTCCCCGCGAGGCGATCGTCGCCGGCCGCGTCGGCGCGATGCTGCAGAGCGGCGGCCTGATGGACGAGGTCACCGTCGCCGAACTCGTCACGCTGGCCTGCGCGCTGCACCCGAGGCCCCACCCGGTCTCCGACGTGCTCGCCCGCGCCGGCGTGACCCAGATCGCCGACCGCAAGGTCAACAAGCTCTCCGGCGGGCAGGAACAACGCGTCCGCTTCGCGCTCGCCACCGCCGGCGACAGCGACCTCATCGTCCTCGACGAGCCGACCACCGGCATGGACGTCACCGCCCGCCAGGCCTTCTGGGCCACCATGCGCGACCAGGCGGACCAGGGCCGCACGGTCCTGTTCGCCACCCACTACCTGGAGGAGGCCGACGCGACAGCGGACCGCGTCCTCGTCCTGCACCGCGGCCGGCTCCTCGCCGACGGCACCGCCGCCGAGATCAAGGCCAAGGCGGGCGCCCGCCGGATCTCCTTCGACCTCCAGGGCGCGATCGACGAACCGGCGCTGCGCGCACTGCCGTTCCTCACCGATCTCAGCGTGTCGGGACAGACCGTCCGCATGCAGTCCACCGACGCCGACGCCACCGTGCACGCCGCGTACGGGCTCGGTCTCTACCCCCGCAACCTCGAAGTCGCCGGACTCGGACTCGAGCAGGCCTTCGTCGCCCTCACCACCGCCGAGGAGGCCAAGCAGTCGTGAACAGTCTCATCAGGCTGGAACTCACCCGCGCCCTGCGCAACCGCAAGTTCCTGTTTTTCTCGGTCGTCTACCCGTCCGTGCTGTTCCTGCTCATCGCGGGCAGCGCCGACGACACCACCAAGGTCGACGGCACGAACCTGACCCTGCCGACGTACATGATGGTCTCCATGGCGTCGTTCGGCGCGCTCACCGCCGTCCTGATGGGCAACAGCGAACGCATCGCCAAGGAGCGGGAGAACGGCTGGGTGCGGCAACTGCGGCTGACCACCCTGCCCGGCCGGGGCTACGTCCTGGCCAAGACCGCCGGCGCGGCCGTCGTCAGCCTGCCGTCCATCGTCGTCGTCTTCGCCGTCGCCGCCGCCGTCAAGAACGTGCGGCTGGACGCCTGGCAGTGGCTCGCGCTCACCGGCGCGATCTGGGCCGGCAGCCTCGTCTTCGCCGCGCTCGGCGTCGCCCTCGGATACCTCGCGAGCGGGGACGCGGTCCGCCCGATCACGATGATCGTCTACTTCGGCCTGTCCATACTCGGCGGCCTGTGGATGCCGACCACCACGTTCCCCCAGTGGCTGCAGGACATCGCCAAGTGGGTGCCCACCCACGCGTACGCTGCCCTGGGACAGGCGATCGAGCAGAGCCAGGCCCCGCACGCCAGGGACATCGTCGTCCTCGCCGTCTTCTTCGCGCTGTTCACCGGCGGTGCGGCCTGGCTGTACCGGAAGGACACGCTGAAGGCGTGAGCACGATGACGGAAGACCCGCGGCGGGGCGATGACGAGGTGGACCGGCTGGTCCGCATGGGGCAGTCGCCCCGCAACGGGCGTGAGTTCCTGCGCAAGGCGTTGTGGATCGGCATCTGGCTGGTCTTCCTCAACTCCCCGTGCGCCGACCTGCTCTCCGGCGGCCACAGCACGGCCGGGACCGTCGGCGGCTGGCTCGGGCTCGCCGTGTTCGTCGGCCTCTACCTCACCCTCGTCGCCCGGAACATGGGGGCCAAGCAGTTCCCGCCGTGGCTGGTCAACGGCATCATCGCCGCCCTCGGCGTCCTCGCGGTGGTCCTCGGGCTCACTCTCGGTACGCACTGGCTCGGCCTGTTCGTCTACGTCTCGGTCTCCTGCGGGCTGGCCCTCCCACTGCGGGCGGCGTACTGGGCGATCCCGGCGACCACCGCGCTGATGGCGGCCGTCGGGGCGTGGGTGGACATCGACGAGGTCAGCGGCCTGGCCCTGCTGACGCTGCTCATCGGCTTCGCGATGACCAGTGTCAGCCAGTTGGTGCGCACCACGGTCGAGTTGCGCCGGGCCCGTGCCACGGTCGCCCGGCTCGCCGCCAACGAGGAACGGCTGCGGCTCGCCCGGGACCTGCACGACCTGCTCGGGCACTCGCTGTCCCTGATCACCCTCAAGAGCGAGCTGGCGGGCCGGATGCTGCCGGCCCACCCCGACAAGGCGGCCCAGCAGGTCGCCGACATCGAGAGCGTCAGCCGGCAGGCGCTGGTCGACGTGCGCCAGGCCGTCAGCGGGTACCGGCGCCCCCGGCTGGCGGAGGAACTCGCCGGTGCGCAGGTCGCGCTGACGGCGGCGGGCGTCACCGCGGACCTGCCCGCCGAGCCCGCGCTCGACGGGGTGCCGGAGGAGAGCGAGTCGGCGCTCGCCTGGGCGCTGCGCGAGGCGGTCACCAATGTCGTACGGCACAGCGGGGCCCGGCGGTGCGTGGTGTCCCTGGTGCGGCGGCAGACGCTGGACGGGCCGGTGCTGGAGCTGTCCGTCGAGGACGACGGCACGGGAGGCGTCTCCGGTGCGGCCGGGGCGGCAGCCGCCGGCGTCGTCCGCGGGCCCGGCAACGGGTTGACCGGGCTGGCCGAACGGCTCCAGAAGGTGGGCGGTTCGCTGGACGCGGGGCGGGTGGGCAGGACGGCGAGGGGGGCCGGGTCGGCCGGCGGCGGATATCGGTTGGCGGCCCGGGTACCGGCGGGGGTCCCGGAGGAGACGGCCGGGGGAATGGGCGCGGCCGGGGACGCCGTAGGATCCGGGACATGAGCCGCACGATCAAGGTCCTGCTGGCGGAGGACCAGTCCATGGTCCGCGAGGCGCTGGCCGCGCTGCTGGGACTGGAGGAGGACATCGAGGTCGTCGCCCAGGTGGCGCGCGGCGACGAGGTGCTGGACGCGGTGCGGGAGCACGCCGTGGACGTTGCGCTGCTGGACATCGAGATGCCGGGCGCCACCGGGATCGAGGCGGCGGCCCGGGTGCACCGGGAGATGCCCCGGGTGAAGCTGGTCGTCCTCACGACGTTCGGGCGGCCGGGCTATCTGCGGGCGGCGATGGAGGCGGGCGCGGACGCGTTCCTGGTGAAGGACGCGCCGGCGGCCCAGCTGGCCGAAGCGGTGCGGAAAGTACTGGCGGGGGAGCGGGTGATCGACCCCACGCTCGCCGCGGCGGCCCTCGCCGGGGGAGCCAACCCGCTGACCGACCGCGAACGCGAGGTGCTGCGGGCGGCGGCGGGCGGTGCGACCAACGCGGAACTGGCGGCGACGCTGCACCTGTCCCAGGGCACCGTCCGCAACTACCTCTCCACGGCCATCCAGAAACTGACTGCCCGCAACAGGACGGAAGCGGTGCGGATAGCCCGCGAGAAGGGCTGGCTGTAGCGGGGGATCACGCCCGCTCGTCCGCTCGTCCGCTCGTCCGCTCGTCCGCTCGTCCGGTCGTCCGCTCGTCCGGTCACCCGGCGCCCGCGTCGGAGCCCGGGCCGGCGAGTCCGAGGTCGTACGCGAGGATGACGGCCTGAATGCGGTCGCGAGCGCCGATCTTGGCGAGGACGCGGCCGACGTGCGTCTTCACCGTGGACTCGGAGACGACGAGCCGGGCGGCGATCTCCCCGTTGGTCCAGCCCTTGCCGATGGCGACGAAGATCTCGTGCTCACGCTCGGTGAGAGACCGCAGTCGCGGATCCGTGCCCGGGTCACGCCTGGCGGCGGGCACGTGCTGCGTGTACTCGTCCAGGAGGCGGCGGGTGAGCGCGGGCGCGATGACGGCGTCGCCGACGGCGACGGCGCGGATGCCGGCGAGGAGTTCCTCCGGGCGCGCGTCCTTGAGGAGGAAGCCGCTGGCCCCGGCGCGCAGGGCGGCATGGACGTACTCGTCGAGGTCGAAGGTGGTCAGCACGAGGACACGGGAGCGGCCCCCGGCCGCGGTGATCCGGCGGGTGGCCTCGATGCCGTCCATGCCGGGCATGCGCACGTCCATCAGGACGACGTCGGGGCGCAGTTCGGCGGTCCTGCGGACGGCCTCGGCACCATTGGCCGCCTCGCCGACCACGTCCGTCTCGAGGATGGAGTCGAGCAGCACCCGGAAGCCGTAGCGCTGCAGCGGCTGGTCGTCGACGATGAGCACCGTGGTCACCGGGGGCCCGCCTGCGTGCCTGCCTGGGTGCCTGCCTGCGGTGTCACGTCCAGGGTGGCCTCCACCAGCCATCCGCCGCCGTTCGCGGGCCCGGCGGTGACCGTGCCGCCGTAGAGCGCCGCTCTCTCTCGCATACCCACCAGTCCGTGTCCTTCCTCGTTCCAAGGTGCGTGGCGTCCGGCCCGGCCGTTGTCCCGGACGCGGATGACCAGCCGTACGTCCTCGACGACCACCGCCAGCCGGACCCGGGTGCCGGCGCCGGCGTGCTTCAGCGCGTTCGTGAGGGCTTCCTGGACGATGCGGTAGACCGTCAACTGCATTCCGGAATCCAGGACGTCCACGTCGCCCACGGTGCGGTACACGACGTCCAGGCCGGCGGTGCGCACCCCGTCGCACAGCGCCTCGATGTCCGACAGCCGTGGCTGTGGGCTGAGTTCGGGCGCCGCCGCCGGCACCTGCGAGGCCTCCCGCAGCACACCGAGCACGCGCCGCAGCTCGCCGAGGGCCGTGCGACCGGTGTCGCCGATGAGCCGCAGGGCCTCCTTGCCGCGTTCGGGAGCGGTGTCGGTGGCGTACAGCCCGGCGTCGGCGAGGGTGACCAGGACGGCCAGATGATGACCGACGATGTCGTGCATCTCGCGCGCCACCCGGGCCCGTTCGGTGGCCGCCGCGAGCCTGCTGCGCTGGTCGCGTTCGATCTCCAGACGTGCCGCCCGTTCGCGCAGCCCCGCGAGCTGGGCCCGCCGGGTCCGGATCATCATGCCGAGCGCCACGGCCGCGGTCGTGGTGCTCAGCAGGAAGAACAGCGCGTCCCAGACACTGACGACCGACGAGACGCGCACCGCGACGAGGACCGCCCCCGCCACCATGACCACGCACGCCCACGACAACTGCCGCAGCCGCCCGTGCAGGGCGAGGCTGTAGAGGGCGATGAACAGGGCGATGTCCGCGCGCAGCGCGACGTGCAGTGACCACTGGAGGCCGAACACCGCCGCGACCGCGCCGAACGCGGCCATGGGCCGGCGCCGCCGCCACAGCAGGGGCAGTACCAGCCCGACCTGGAAGAGCAGGACGGCCGCCGTGGGCAGCGTGCGGAAGGCCAGCCGGAGTCCGTCCGGGCCGTCGCCGTCGTCGTCGCGGATCCCCCCGTGCACCAGATCCGGCAGGCAGAACATGGCGAAGACCAGCACCACCACCGCGGTGTCCAGCACCCACGGACGGGACCGGTCCGCCTGCCGCAGCCGCTGGCCGCCCCTCAGGAGCCGGGCGACCAGCGGTCCCATCCCGCCGGTCTCGTCGGCGGACGCGGTCGTCGTCGAGGTGCTCACCCGCCCATGATGCGGGTGGTCGGACGTCACCGCGCCGCTCAGACGTCACTGCGCCGCAGCCGGTACGCCGCGCCGGCCAGCGCGAGCGCCGTCCAGCCGACGAAGACCAGCAGACCGGCGGTCGGCGACAGGGTGGTGCTGTCATGGGTCAGTGCGAACATCGACTGGCCCGCGGTGCTCGGCAGGTAGGGGCTGATGTCGTCCTGCCACGAGCTGGGCAGCAGCGAGATCAGCCCGGGGATCAGCATCAGGACGGCGACCAGCACCGAGATGCCGCCGGCCACCGACCGCAGCAGTGCGCCCAGGGCGGTGCCGAGCACGCCGATCAGGCCGAGGTAGAGACCGGCGCCCAGCAGGCTCCGCAGGACTCCCGCGTCCGTCAGGCCCATCGCGGCCGGGGTGTCGGAGACGATGCCGCTGCCGAACCCGAAGGTGACGAACGCGCCCACGGTGCCGACGATCAGCGCGACCAGCCCGAACACGGCCGCCTTGGACCACAGCACGGGCAGGCGGCGCGGTACGGCGGCGAGCGTCGAGCGGATCATCCCGGTGGAGTACTCCCCGGCGGTGACCAGCACGCCGAGCACGCCGAGGGCGAGCTGGGCGAAGGTGGTGCCGAAGAGGGACAGACTCACGGCCGTGGCGTCGGCGAAGTCCTCGTCCAGATGGCCGGAGTCGAACCCGGACTTGTAGCGGTAGGCGGCGATCAGCCCGAAGGCGACGACGAAGAGCAGGCCGAGCCCGAGAGTGATCCAGGTCGAACGCAGCGACCACAGCTTGGCCCACTCGGAGGACAGCACGCGCCGTCCGGTCACCCGGTGGACGGGGCGGGCGGGAGCGGCCGCGGGGGCCTCGGCGGTCGTGGTCAGGGTGCTCACGCGGGCCTCCCGGCGGTCTCGAAGGTCTCGGCGGCCTCGTCGGCCGTGGTGGGTCCGGTGGGACTGGTGAGTCCGTTGGGTCCGTTCGGCCCGTTGGGTCCGTTGGGCTCGACGGTGGTGGTGCCGTGGTACTCCACGGCGTCCTTGGTCAGTTCCATGAACGCCTCCTCCAGCGACACGGTCCGCGCGCTCAGTTCGAACAGCGCGATCCCGTGCTCCGCCGCCTTCAGGCCGATCTCGCGGGCGCCGACCCCGGTCACCTGGAGCTCCTCGGAACCGGCGCGCCCGGTGATGTCGACCCCGGGGCCGGCCAGCACCTCGCGCAGCCGTGCCGGATCCTGCGTGGCCACCCTCACCGTGCCGCCGCCCGCCTCGCGGACGAGGTCGGCCACGGTGGTGTCGGCCAGCAGCCGGCCCCGCCCCACGACGATGAGGTGGTCCGCCACCAGGGCCATCTCGCTCATCAGGTGGGAGGACACGAACACGGTGCGGCCCTGGTCGGCGAGGCCCTTGAGCAGGTTGCGGATCCAGAGGACGCCTTCCGGGTCGAGCCCGTTGACCGGCTCGTCCAGCATCAGCGTCTGCGGATCGCCGAGCAGCGCCGCCGCGATGCCGAGCCGCTGTCCCATGCCGAGGGAGAAGGCCCCGGCGCGCTTGTTCGCCACCGCGCCGAGCCCGGCGAGCTCGATGACCTCGTCGACCCGGCTGCGGGGGATCCCGTGCGTCAGCGCGAGCGCCTTGAGGTGGTGGTAGGCCGTACGCCCCGGGTGGATCGACCTCGCCTCCAGCAGGGCGCCGATCTCCTGGAGCGGTGCGTGATGCCGGGCGTAGTGCAGGCCGTTGACCGTGACGGAGCCGCTCGTCGGGGCGTCGAGCCCGACGATCATGCGCATGGTCGTGGACTTCCCCGCGCCGTTGGGGCCGAGGAAGCCGGTCACCATGCCCGGCTCGACGGTGAAGTCCAGTCCGTCGACGGCCGTCTTGTCGCCGTACCTCTTGGTGAGCTGCCGTGCGTCGATCATGCGGGTCCCCTTCTGCCGAAACAGTGGCGCCCGTCCGATCCTCCGGCGCCTCACCGGCCACGCTAGGACCCGGAACGCCCCGGATCGGTGGTACCGGGGACTGATCCACGCCGGTCGGGTCGTACCGCGGTACTACGCGCCGACGTCGCCCCGCGCGGGACCCGACGCCGCTCCGTGTGGACCCGGGTATCGCTTGCGTGGGTGCCGACACCGCGCCCCGCGTGGGCCCCCGCACCGACCGTGGAGGCCCCGCAGCGACCCCGCGCCCCCGTCAGTTCAGGCGGGCGCGCGCCCCCCGCGCCTCCGCACGGACCGTGTCCGCCGCCGCCTCGTCCAGCGCCCCCACCACCTCCGCGTACGCCTCCAGCTGCTCGGCCCCCGCCAGGAACTCCCCCCGGAGCACCAGCGTGCGCGCGTACTCGTACCGCAGTCGTGCCGGGTGCGCCGGCAGACGCAGCGACAGCTCCAGCGCCCACAGGGCGACGTCCGACCGCTCGGGCCGGGCGGCGGCCCACGCACGGACGTTGTTCAGGACGCGGAGCACGATCTCCAGCGGATCCGCCGGTGTCAGCATCGCCGGATCCAGCGCCGCCCCCGTCGTCCCGGCGACCAGCAGCTCCGCGTCGTCCCCGGTCAGCACCCGGCCCCCGGCGAACGGATCCGCCAGGACCTGCTCGCCCCCCGAACCGAACCCGCCACCCGCGCCGAGCTCTTCGACGGAGCCGAACCCCACCACGAAGTGTCCCGGCAGTGCCACCCCGTACACCGGCGCCCCGGCCCGCCGGGCCACCTCCATCCACAGCACCGACAGCAGGATCGGCAGCCCGCGCCGGCGTCGCAGCACCTCGTGCAGCAGGGACGACTCCAGCCGCTGGTAGTCGGCCGGCGTCCCCGCGAACCCGAGGCGCCCGCCGAGGAGTTCGGCCAGGGCCCTCGCCCAGGAACGCGGCCCGCCGGGCCGGAACGGCAGCTGCCCGGCCAGCTCGTCCAGCCGGACGTCGACCGCGTCCGTCCCGGCGTCGTCCAGCGTGCCGTCCGCCGCCGCGCCCACGAGCAGGCAGAGCGTGGCGAGGTCGGGCCGCTTCGCCCTGGCCTCCTCCGCGAACCGCCGCCGTACCTCCTCGCCCCGCTCCCGCCCCGGCGGAACCGGTCGTGCCGGTGGCCACACCCCGGCCATGCCTCAGTCGTCCCGGCCGGGGCCGCCGTCGGCGTCCGGCTCCCGGAAGTGGTGGTACGCGTGGTGCGCGGTGAACCCGAGCCGCGCATACAGCGCACGCGCCCCCGCGTTGTCCGACTCCACCTGGAGCCAGCCCGCCGAGGCTCCCTCCTGAAGCGCACGCCCGGCCAGCGCGGCCATCACCGCCGTGGCGAGCCCGCGCCGGCGCAGGCCGGGGTCGACCTCGACCGCCGCGAACCCGGCCCACCGCCCGTCCACGACGAGCCGCCCGATCGCGGCGGGGGCGGCACCGCCATCGCGACCGTCCCCGTCGGCGGGAACGGTCGCGAACCACACCGACGGCCCGCTCCCGAGCACCCGCAGCGCCACCTCGCTCACCCCCTTGCGCTGGTAGCGCCGCAGCCACCGCTCGTCGGCCGTGCGGGTCAGCAGGACGTCCTCCGGTGCCGTCGGGCCCGGCGCCCGGTCCACGAGCGGGGCGAGCGCGCCGGTCCACAGTTCGGCCGTCACCTCACGCCGCCAGCCGCGCCTCGTCAGCTCGGCGCACAGCGCCTCCTCCGTGCCCTCGCCGCCCGTCGCCGCCTGCACGTACGCGGGCAGCCCGCGGGCCGCGTACCAGCGCCGTACGGCCGCGAGCGCGTCGTCGAGCGGCACACCGGGATCGCCCAGCGGCAGCGCCGAGTTGGCGCGGCGGGTGAACCCGGACGCCGCCCGCAGTTCCCACTCGCCGAGCCGCTCCCGCTCCACCGGCTGCCAGGCCCTGGCCGCGACCCGCGCCAGTTCCGCGTACGACGCGGCGGGGCCCCGGCGACGCGCCCGGGCGGTCGGCACCACCTTGCCCGCCACCAGCACATTTTCCGCGATCCGGACGATCTCGCCGTCCCGTCGTGTGATCAGCAGCACACCGTCGTCCCATGATGTGAGAACGCCGACGGTGTCAGTGAACTTCTCACCCCTGGTGGCATGTTCGGTCCGGCGTCGCACCGAAACGCGTTTGCCCACGTCAGCGGCGGTGAGGCGGACCTCGAGCCGTCCGCCCTCAGAGATTTCCACAGGTCGGTCCACCCCTCCTGTTCGGATCATGCCCCGGAACGGAGATACTAGGTGCGGGCATCGACGACGCCGCGCTCCCGCGCGCCAGGCGGCGGAGCCTGAGGAGGCCCGCCAGCGCCCTATCGAGGAGGAACGACAGCGTGACCTACGTCATCGCAGAGCCTTGTGTCGACGTCAAGGACAAGGCGTGCATCGAGGAGTGCCCGGTCGACTGCATCTACGAGGGCCAGCGGTCCTTGTACATCCACCCGGACGAATGCGTCGACTGTGGTGCCTGTGAACCGGTCTGCCCGGTCGAGGCGATCTTCTACGAGGACGACACTCCGGAGGAGTGGAAGGACTACTACAAGGCGAACGTCGAGTTCTTCGACGAGCTCGGCTCGCCCGGCGGGGCCAGCAAGCTGGGTCTCATCGAGCGCGACCACCCGTTCGTCGCGGCGCTGCCCCCGATGAACCAGTAGTCGTCGCCCCGGACGACGCTCGACGGCACGCACGCAGGGCACGCACATACGTCCGTGTGCGCGCGTGCCGCCCCGGTCCCGTACGGCGCTCACCGCGCCGTGCGGGACCGAGGCGTTCGGGCCCGAGCCGACCCGCCCCGCCCGTGCCGCAAGCCGTGCGGCCGGGGGCGCCGGAGAGAAGAAAGAGAGCCGATTCCCGTGTCCGCAGTCTCCGACCGCCTTCCCGTCTTCCCCTGGGACAAGCTCGAGCCGTACAAGGCGACGGCCGCGGGGCACCCGGACGGGATCGTCGATCTGTCCGTCGGTACCCCGGTGGACCCGGTGCCCGACCTGATCCAGAAGGCACTGGTCGCCGCGGCCGACTCGCCGGGCTACCCGACGGTCTGGGGCACGCCCGCGCTGCGCGACGCGATCACCGGCTGGGCGGAACGCCGGCTCGGAGGCCGCGATCTCACGCACCGGCACGTGCTGCCGATCGTCGGCTCCAAGGAACTGGTCGCCTGGCTGCCGACCCAGCTCGGCCTCGGCCCCGACGACACGGTCGCGTACCCGCGCCTCGCGTACCCGACGTACGAGGTGGGCGCACGTCTGGCCCGCGCACGGTACGTGGCCTACGACGATCCGACACAGCTGGACCCGGCCGGTCTGAAGCTGCTGTGGCTCAACTCGCCGTCGAACCCGACGGGGCGGGTGCTGGCCGGGGAGGAACTGGCCCGGATCGTGGCCTGGGCACGCGAGCACGGCGTGCTCGTCGTCTCCGACGAGTGCTACCTGGAGCTCGGCTGGGAGGCCGACCCGGTCTCCGTCCTGCACCCGGACGTCAACGGCGGCTCCTACGACGGCGTCGTCGCCGTCCATTCCCTGTCCAAGCGGTCCAACCTGGCCGGTTATCGCGCGGCGTTCCTCGTCGGCGACCCGGCGGTCCTCGGGCCGCTGCTGGAGATCCGCAAGCACGGCGGGATGATGACGTCCGCGCCGACGCAGGCCGCGGTGGTCGCCGCGCTCTCCGACGACGCGCACGTGCGGGAGCAGCGGGAGCGGTACGCGGCGCGCCGGGCGACGCTGCGCGAGGCGCTCCTCGCGCACGGCTTCCGGATCGAGCACAGCGAGGCGAGCCTGTACCTGTGGGCGACGCGCGACGAGTCCTGCTGGGAAACGGTCGCGCACCTGGCGGACCGGGGCATCCTCGTCGCCCCCGGCGACTTCTACGGCCCGGCAGGCGCCCGCTTCGTCCGCGTGGCTCTGACCGCCACGGACGACAGGATCGACGCCGCGGCCGCCCGCCTTCGCAACAGGCCCTAGCCGGGAGCCGCCGGGCGTGTGCCGGGCGCGAGGAGAAACCCCCGGGTTCCCGGACCCGGGGGTTTCTCCTCGCGAGGACGCGTCAGTGCAGCGGCAGGCCGTTCACGGGGAGGCCGCCCGAGGGGGCCGACTTCGTCGCGGACGACGCCACGTCACCCAGCGCCCCGCCGGCCTTGCCCGCGGCCTCGCCCGTGGCCTTCTGTGCCACCGGCACCGCCGTCTTGACGACCTTGCCACCGGCCTTGCCCGCGGCCGGCACCGCCTTCTTGACCGTCTTGCCGCCCGTGTCACCCGCCACACCGGTGACGTGCTGGGTGGTGGTGTCGACGTGGTGGGCGACGTGCGCACCGTCCAGCGCGGTCACACCACCGAGGTCGGGCGTGGCGGGCAGGGCCGTCGTCGCCGCGTCGGCGGAACCGGCCGCACCGACCACGGGCGCCGCTCCCGCCGCGATGATCAGCGCGGCACGGGCGATCCGACGGGTCAGGGGGAGGGACATGTTGCTCCTTCGGACGGAAGAAATCGCTGGGTGTCCGGTGCGATTCGGCAGTTGATCGCCCCGGGGTCGGACGCAGTGACTACCGCTCCAGGGCCCTGAAGGTTGCGGCGGAACACGGTAAAGAGTTGGCAATGCATCGCATTATCGGGCGGGCGGAAATACGGGCAAAAGGTCCGCGCGGAAACACGGGCGGAATCCTCGCATCCCTTTTCCCGCAAGGAATTTCACCGGCGCGTGCACGACCCGTCCCACCCGGCCCGGCGGCCCGTTCCGACCCCCGGATGCGAGCGGGCCCCGTCGCCCCCACGGATGACGACCCGTACGACTGCCCGAGGGGCCGCCCGAGGGGCCGCCCGAGGCGCTGCCCGAGCGGCCGCCCGAGGGGCCGTCCGGGGTCGTGAGCGAGCGCGTTCAGTCCCCGGTGGCGATCCGGACGACATCCGCCGCGGCCGGTCCCGTTCCGGCGCCCCGGCTCTTCCCGTCGTCCCCGGTCCCGGCCCCCGTGCCCGGCCGAGGTCTTCGTCCGACCGTGCGCCATTCGTCGGCACGGTCGCCGCGCGACCACTCCCGGCCCGCGTAGGACACCCGCGCGATGTGCAGCGCGGAGGAGTTGGCCACCGCCCAGTGCGCCAGCTCCCAGCCCGTCCGCCGGGTGCGCACACCGGCCGGGGTCCCGTGCGGCACCGGCACGGTGACCGAGGCGTGCGTGTCCCGGTGGTGCCGGCCGGCGGAGGCGGGTGCCGCCGTGACGGAGGCCCGCACCCCCGCCCCCGTCCCCGCACCCGCCTCCGCCGGGGGGAGGACGTGCCGCCCGAAGTCCCGTTCGAGCGCCGCGCGTACCGCGTCCGGGCCGCCGTCCGGGGTCGGCGCCGGGCGCCCCTCGCAGGTGAGCGTGGCCGCCGAGCGGCCGGTCAGCGCGGTGGCGAGCAGCCTGGCGTCCGGTTCGTGCCGGGCGTAGGCCCGGGGAAAGCCGCTGCGCTGCACCCGCTGCGCGGCCACGGTGAGCGGCAGCCTCGTGTACCCCGGCACCTCGACCAGGCGGTCGTAGAACGCGCCCGCCGCGTACACCGGGTCCATGATCTGTCTCTTCGTCCCCCAGCCCTGCGAGGGGCGCTGCTGGAACAGGCCGAGCGAATCCCGGTCCCCGTGCCCGATGTTGTGCAGGCCCGACTCCTGCAGTGCCGTCGCCAGCGCGATGGTCACCGCCTGTTCCGGCAGCCCCCGGGAGGTGCCCACGGCGGAGATCGTCGCCGCGTTCGCCGCCTGCTCCGGCGTGAACTCGTACGACGTGCCGGCGTGCCCTGCCGCGACCCGGCAACGGGGCGCGCCTCCACCCCCGATGAGGTACTGCACGGTCAGATAGCCCGCCAGCGCGGTCAGGACGGCGAACGCCGCCCCCCAGCGCGCGAGGCGGCCACGCCGGGAGACGCCGGGGGCCGGGGAGTGGACGGGGGCGGGGGAGCGGGCCGGGAAGTGGGACGGTGTTGACACGGCGTACAAGGTACTGGACGGTACGCAACTGCGGGCGAGCCTGTGGACAACTTCCGGAACGAGTGATTCCGTCGGCTGCGGCAACAGCCCGCCCCGCCCGCCGCGTTAGGGTCGGACCATGGCCGACACCCCGCTTGACCTCACGCTGGACGCCGCGCGGCTCACCGCGCGACTCGTCGACTTCCGCTCCGAGAGCGGCACCGAGAAGCCGCTCGCCGACGCCGTCGAGGCCGCGCTGCGCGCCCTGCCGCACCTCACCGTCGACCGCCACGGCAACAACGTCGTCGCGCGGACGGAACTGGGCCGCTCCGAGCGTGTCGTCCTCGCGGGCCACATCGACACCGTACCCATCGCCGACAACGTCCCCTCCCGGCTGGACGAGGACGGCGTGCTGTGGGGCTGCGGCACCTGCGACATGAAGTCGGGCGTGGCGGTCCAGCTCCGCATCGCCGCGACGGTCCCGGCCCCCAACCGCGATCTGACCTTCGTCTTCTACGACAACGAGGAGGTCGCCGCCCACCTCAACGGCCTGCGGCACGTGGCCGAGGCGCACCCCGACTGGCTGCGCGGCGACTTCGCCGTCCTCCTGGAGCCCTCCGACGGCGAGGTCGAGGGCGGCTGCCAGGGCACCCTGCGGGTGCTGCTGAAGACATCCGGCGAGCGCGCGCACTCGGCGCGCGGCTGGATGGGCTCCAACGCCATCCACGCCGCCGCCCCGATCCTGGACAGACTGGCCGCCTACGAGCCGCGCCACCCGGTGATCGACGGGCTGGAGTACCGCGAGGGCCTCAACGCGGTCGGCATCTCCGGCGGGGTCGCCGGCAACGTCATCCCCGACGCGTGCGTGGTCACCGTCAACTTCCGCTACGCGCCCGACCGCAGCGAGGAGGAGGCGCTCGCGCACGTGCGCGAGGTCTTCGCGGACTGCGGGGTCGAGGAGTTCGTGGTCGACGACCACAGCCCCGGCGCACTGCCCGGCCTCTCCCACCCGGCCGCGGCCGCCTTCATCGAGGCGGTGGGCGGCGTCCCGCGGCCCAAGTACGGCTGGACGGACGTCTCCCGCTTCAGCGCGCTGGGCGTCCCCGCGGTCAACTACGGCCCGGGCAACCCGCACTTGGCCCACAAGCGCGACGAACGCGTCGACACGGCGAAGATCCTCGCCGCCGAGGAGCGGCTGCGCGCCTGGCTGACGTCGTGACGCCCCCGACATCCGGGGCGGCATGACCGTACATGCGTGGGTCCTCCGCGGGTAACCCGGGTGGATCTAGGCTGAAGCGGTACGACCGGTCGAACAGAGGGAGCGCGTATGCCCACAGGCAACCCCGAGGGCAAGAAGATGCCACCGGACGAGACGCGTGAGGGACCCGTGCTCCGCAGGCGGGGCCAGGTGCAGGAGAGCACGACGGACCAGCGGCTGCTGGACGAGCGCGCACCCACCGACTGGGTCCACACCGACCCCTGGCGGGTCCTGCGGATCCAGTCGGAGTTCATCGAGGGCTTCGGCACCCTGGCCGAACTGCCGCCCGCCATCAGCGTGTTCGGTTCCGCGCGGACCCCGGTGGACTCACCCGAGTACGACGCGGGCGTACGGCTCGGGCGGGGCCTGGTGGAGGCCGGCTTCGCGGTGATCACGGGCGGCGGGCCCGGGGCGATGGAGGCGGCCAACAAGGGCGCCTGTGAGGCGGGGGGCGTCTCGGTCGGCCTCGGCATCGAGCTGCCCTTCGAGCAGGGCCTCAACCAGTACGTCGACGTCGGCCTCAACTTCCGCTACTTCTTCGTGCGCAAGATGATGTTCGTCAAGTACGCCCAGGGCTTCGTGGTCCTCCCCGGTGGCCTCGGCACCCTCGACGAACTGTTCGAGGCCCTCACCCTCGTCCAGACCAAGAAGGTCACCCGCTTCCCGATCGTCCTGTTCGGCAGCGCGTACTGGGGCGGCCTCGTCGACTGGCTGCAGAACACCCTGATCGCCCAGGGCAAGGCCGCCCGGTCCGACCTGACCCTCTTCCACGTCACGGACGACGTGGAGGAAGCGGTGGCCCTGGTCTCGAAGGAGGCGGGGAGGTAGCGGTCGGGGGCGCGGGAAGGACAGGGGCGGCGGGGCGAGAAAACACCCCCCGCCCCCGGCGGCCCCCCCTACGCCAGCCCTCGCCTCGCGACCGCCGGACCCGCCCACCCCCCGATCGCGGACACCATGTCCAGCACCTGCCGCGTCTCTGCCACCTCATGCACCCGATACACCCGCGCCCCCAGCCACGCCGACACCGCCGTCGTCGCCAACGTCCCCACCACCCGCTCCTTCACCGGCCGGTCCAACGTCTCGCCCACGAAGTCCTTGTTGGACAGCGACACCAGCACCGGCCACCCCGTCGCGACCATCTCGCCCAGCCGCCGCGTCGCCTCCAGGCTGTGCCGCGTGTTCTTCCCGAAGTCGTGCCCGGGATCGATCAGCACCGACTCCCTCGGCACCCCCAGCGACACCGCCCGCTCGGCCAGCCCCAGCGTCACCCGCAGGATGTCCGCCATGACGTCGTCGTACGTCACCCGGTGCGGCCGCGTGCGCGGCTCCGCGCCGCCCGCGTGCGTGCACACGAGCCCCACCCCGTACCGCGCCGCGACCTCCGCCAGCCCCGGATCGACGCCGCCCCACGCGTCGTTGAGCAGGTCCGCCCCCGCCTCGCAGGCCGCCTCGCCGACCTCGGCCCGCCAGGTGTCGACGCTGATGATCACGTCGGGGAAGCGCCGCCGCACCTCCGCCACGAAGCCGACCGTCCGCCGCGCCTCCTCCTCGGCGGTCACCTCCTCGCCCGGCCCGGCCTTGACCCCGCCGATGTCGATGACGGCGGCGCCCTCGGACACCGCCTGCTCCACGCGTGCGAGGGCAGGCTCGTCGCGGAACGTCGCTCCCCGGTCGTAGAAGGAGTCCGGGGTCCGGTTCACGATCGCCATGATCACCGGCTCGTGCTCGCCGAATTCGCGCCCGCCCAGCCTGAGCATCCCCTGTGACCTCTTCCCCTGCGTCCGCTTTGTTGACCGCCTGCGACCCTAACTGTCGGACCCGCATGGCACGATCGGAGCCGAGCACTTCCCCGACCCTTCAGAACCGAGAGCGTGGACCCCGGCGATGTTGATGTTTCTGTTCCTGGTCGTCGCGCTCGCCGTCGTGGTCGCCGCGGTGACCCTGGCCGTGGTGGGCGGCGGCGAGAACGCGCCCCTGCCCGAGGTGGCACCGGAGCGGCTGAGGGATCCGCTGCCCCCGGACCGCCCGGTGAGCAGGGCGGACGTGGAGGGCCTGCGCTTCCCGCTCGCCGCCCGCGGCTACCGGATGGCCGACGTCGACGACGCCCTCGGCCGGCTGGGGGCCGAGCTCGCCGAGCGCGACGCCCGCATCGCCCACCTGGAGTCCGCGCTGGCCGGCGCCCGTGCGCCCGGCCCGGTGCCGCTGCACAAGCCGGACCAGCGGGGCGAGCCGAACGACGGGGGCGACCAGTGACCGCCGGCGTGGCCCTGGCGGGCGCGGACGGCCTGCCGCGCTGCCCGTGGGCGCTGTCCACCGAGGACTACGTGAAGTACCACGACGAGGAGTGGGGCCGGCCCGTCCACGGCGACGACGCGCTGTACGAGCGGCTCAGTCTGGAGGCGTTCCAGTCCGGGCTGTCCTGGCTCACGATCCTGCGCCGCCGCGAGGGGTTCCGGACCGCGTTCGCCGACTTCAAGATCGCGGCGGTGGCCGAGTTCACGGAGACGGACGCGGAGCGGCTGCTGGGGGACGCGGGGATCATCCGCAACCGGCTGAAGATCGAGGCGACGCTCGCCAACGCGCGGGTACTGGCCCAGTGGGCGCCGGGGGAGCTGGACGGGCTGATCTGGTCCTACGCCCCGGAGGCGGAGGGGCGGCCGGTGCCCCGGACGTCGGCCGATGTGCCGGCGGTGACACCGGAGTCGACGGCGCTGTCGAAGGCGTTGAAGAAGCGGGGGCTGCGGTTCGTGGGGCCCACGACGGCGTACGCCCTCATGCAGGCGTGCGGCCTGGTCGACGACCACCTCGCCGACTGCGTGTCCCGCGGGTGAATTCCCCGCGCCCCTGAAAAGGGGCGCGGGGTTGTGTCGACATGCGGCTCCGCCGCGTGGACGCGATCTTTTCGGGTCTCCGGTGGCGAAGCCCCCGGAGGCGGGACGGGAAGGGGCGGCGGGGCGGAAAAGCCCGGGTGAACCCGCACTCGCACCCGCATCCCCTCACCGCCCCGTGAACCTCACCGTCCCGTGAACCTCACCGCGCGCTTCTCGACGAACGCCTGGACCGCCGCCGCGTGGTCCTCGGACGCCCCCGCCCGCGTCTGCAGCTCGTCCTCCTTCTCCAGCGCCTCCCCCAGCGACCGCGACAACCCGTACGCCACCGACTCCTTGAGCGCCGCGTACGCCAGCGTCGGCCCCTCGGCCAGCCCCCGCGCCACCGCCTCCGCCTCCGCCCGCAACTCCGCCCCCGGTACCACGCGGTCGGCGATCCCCAGCTCCCGCGCCTCCTGCGCCAGTACCTTCCGCGGGAACATCAGCAGGTCCATCGCCCGTCCCGGCCCGACCACCCGCGGCAGCGTCCACGAGAGCCCGGAGTCCGCGCTCAGCGCGACCCCCGCGAACGACGTGTTGAACGACGCCGTGTCCGCCACGATCCGGTAGTCCGCCGCGAGCGCGAACCCGAAGCCCGCGCCCGCCGCGACCCCGTTCACCGCCGCCACCACCGGCTTCGGCGCCTCCGCCAGCGCCCGCACGATCGGGTTGTAGTGCTCCCGCACGGTGGACATCGTCCGCCCGGAGCCGTCCTCCCGGTCCGCCGCCAGCAGCCCGACGTGCTCCTTGAGGTCCTGGCCCACGCAGAACGCCCGCTCGCCGGCCGCGGTGAGCAGGATCGCCCGTACGGCCGAGTCCCCGGCGGCCGATCGCGCCGCGTCCCGCAGAGCCTCCTTGGTGACGACGTTCAGCGCGTTCATCGCCTCCGGACGGTTCAGCACGATCGTCGCGAGCCCGTCGTTCACCTCGTACAGCACGGTGTCGGCCATGGGGTCCCCTCGAAGCAGGTCGTAGTGCGCGGTTCGTGGCGCGGTCCGTGGTGCGGTGCTGCCATGACTCGACGTACCCACCGGTATGTCGAGCCCATGCGTACCGTCCGAAGGACAGCATGGCGGAGTTCCCGGGCGGCCGACCGGCGGGCGCGTGTGACCTGCGTCAAAGAACCGCGGCCCGGATCCGGCACCGAAATGGCCCGCGGGGCGGCGAAGTATCGCAGCAGCATCCCCGAATTGAGTGGTTTTGCTCGCGCGCGTTGCCCAAGCGATGCCGACTGATGTTGGTCATCGGGTCCGGGGATGCGGGATAATGGCAGGGAAGCAATGTGTTCGATGCCGGTGTCGTGTGTCCATCGAGGGACCGCGTGCCCTTTTCGCGGGGGCCGTCGGCTGACGATGACCTGGTTTCAGGAAGGGGAACGAGCATGGCGGCCATGAAGCCGCGGACGGGTGATGGCCCGCTCGAGGTGACCAAGGAGGGGCGGGGCATCGTCATGCGCGTTCCGCTCGAAGGCGGGGGCCGACTCGTCGTCGAGCTGACCCCGGACGAGGCCGACGCGCTCGGCGACGCCCTCAAGAAGGTCGTCGGCTGAGGCGCAAGCGGCCCTTACCCCCTTCAACGGCCCAGGCATCGCGACGATGATGCCTGGGCCGCTCGCTTCTCCACAGCCGTCCCGGGCTCGGGGCTCGGCCGTCCGACGCCGGGCACCGGACGGCTCAGCGCTTGACCGCGCACAGCAGGCCGTCGCCCACCGGCAGCAGCGACGGCACCAGGTCCTGGCTCTCCCGCACCGCTCGCAGCAGTTCACGCAGCCGCACCACCTCGGCGGGCTGCGGTCCGGAGTCGATGGTGCGTCCGTCGGCGAAGACGCCCTCGAAGACGACCAGCCCACCCGGCCGCAGAAGACGCAACGATTCAGCGAGATAGTCGAGGCATTCCATGCGGTCGCCGTCGCAGAACATCAGGTCGTAGCCGGCGTCGGCGAGCCGGGGCAGTACGTCCAGAGCCCGGCCGGGGATGAACCGGGCCCGGTTGCTGGCGAAACCGGCCGCGCGGAAGGCCTGCCGGGCGAACTGCTGACGTTCCGGCTCGGGGTCGACCGTGGTCAGCACGCCGTCCGGGCGCATGCCGTGCAGCAGGTGGATGCCCGACACGCCGGTGCCGGTGCCGATCTCCGCCACGGCCTTGGCGTCGACGGTGGCCGCGAGCAACCGCAGGGCCGCACCCGCGCCGGGCGACACCGAGCGCAGCCCTGCCTCCCGGGCCCGCTCCCGGGCCCAGTGCAGCGCGTCGTCCTCGGCGACAAAGGCGTCGGCGAACGCCCAGCTCGTCTGCCGGTTGGCGGTAATGACCCTCTCCTGTCCCCGTTGTTGCCTCGGCGTGACTGTATCCGTTGGCGTCGGGAACCCGCAGATGGGACCGGGCGTTAAAAGGGACGACGAAGCCGACGGGGGAGTGAGCGGGGGCGGGAGATGACGAAGTGCGTCGAGCAAGTGCTGACGCAGCCGTATGAGCCGGATCAGCGCGTATCAAATTCTCGTAAAACCGCTTATCCGGAGCTAACGGGCGGGGTGGCTATGGTAGGGGCTCCACTGGACACCACCAGAGCCGACAGGGGAGGTGCGGCCGCGCGCGAGGAACGGGGAGGAGTGTTTCGACGACTTCTCGGCTCGGCGGGCAGGCCTAAATCCGTGACCGACACCGCTGACAGCATCCAGGCTGCCGACTCCGCTCAGACAGCGACCTTCTCCACTGAAGCGGACTCGCAGGCGTGGACTCCGCCCACCTGGGAGGAGATCGTCAGCACGCACAGTGGCCGCGTCTACCGCCTCGCCTACCGTCTGACGGGCAACCAGCACGACGCCGAGGACCTCACCCAGGAGGTCTTCGTCCGCGTCTTCCGCTCCCTGTCGACGTACACGCCCGGCACCTTCGAGGGCTGGCTGCACCGCATCACCACCAACCTGTTCCTCGACATGGTCCGCCGCAAGCAGCGCATCCGCTTCGACGCCCTGGGGGACGACGCGGCCGAGCGGCTGCCCAGCCGCGAGCCCACCCCCCAGCAGATCTTCAACGACGCGCACTTCGACGCGGACGTGCAGCAGGCGCTCGACACGCTCGCGCCCGAGTTCCGCGCGGCCGTCGTCCTCTGCGACATCGAGGGCCTTTCCTACGAGGAGATCGCCGCCACCCTCGGCGTCAAGCTCGGCACGGTCCGCTCCCGCATCCACCGGGGCCGCTCCCAGCTCCGCAAGGCACTCGCCCACCGGTCCCCCGAGGCGCGAGCCGAGAAGCGACGCGGTTTCGCGTTTCCGGGAGTGCCCGCGCTGGGAGGAGGGGGCGCGACCGCGTGACTGGATCACGTCGTCCCACACCGGCCGAGCAGCACCTGGGAGACCGGCTCTCCGCCCTGGTGGACGGAGAGCTCGGCCACGAGTCGCGTGAGCGCGTCCTGGCACACCTCGCCACCTGCGCGAAGTGCAAGGCCGAGGCGGACGCCCAGCGGCAGTTGAAGAGTGTCTTCGCCAAGGCCGCGCCGCCGCCGCCGTCCGCGAGCTTCCTGGCCAGGCTGCAGTGCCTGCCCGCCGGGGGTGACTCCGACGACGACGCCGGCCCGCCGCCGTCCGGGTTCGCGCGCGGCGGCCGTCCGGGGCGGGCGGCCCCGGAATCCGGGCTGTTCGGTGTCCTGGCCGATCCCTTCCGCTACGTCCCCTCGGGCGCCCACGCGACTGCGCTGTCCCCGTCCGAGGACCACGCGCTCTCCGGCGACCCCGGCGGCGACCGCGGCTTCCGCATCGCCCACGTGGGCCGTCCCGAGGAGCGCGCGGCCTCGCGCGGGCTGCGGTTCGCGTTCGTCGCGGCCGGAGCCGTGTCGCTGGCCGCCATCGCGCTCGGCGGGGTGACCGCGGGGAGCCCCGCGGACCCGGCGTCACAGGCGCGGGGCGCGGGGGCCGGCAGCAACGTCGGCCCGGCACAGGCGGCGGCCACGACGGCGGCGACGACGGAGAACCGCAGGCGCCGTGCCGCCGGCCCCCTGCCGGCGCAGACGCGGCGGATACAGGAGGACGCGGCGGTGTCCGTGGGCGTCGGCGCACCCCTGCTGCCGGGGACACCGGAGTCGGGAGGAGCGCAGGCGCGGGACATGGCGCAGTCCCTGACGGCACCGGTGGCGGCCGGGGCGGTCGTCGGATCCCCGCTGATCCGTGCCCTCACGACGGTGAGCCCCCTCCGGCTCGGCGCCTGGCCCGCGCCCCCCGGCCTGACACCCCCGCCCCTCCCGCCGACGCTGCCGTGACCGCCGCTTCCGGGCAGCTCCGCCCGCACTGGCCGTCCCCGAGGACCCGTCCTCGGGGACGGCCAGTGCGGGCGGGGACGCAGGCGAGGAAAAAGAGGTCCGGACCTGGTTGAATCCGGGGAGGCGCGCTCCCACGGAGGAACCATGACCCAGGACGGCGACATCGAGCCGGGCCTCTCCCACCCGCCCGTCACCACCGCCCCCGCCACGCCTCCCTGGCACCGGTACGACCCGTGGTCACCCACCCCCTTCCAGGACGTCCCCGCCCCCGCGCCCCGGCGCCCCCGCACACCTCGCCGCACCGTCCTCGCCGCCGCCCTCGCGGTCTTCTTCGCCTCCGGCGCCGCGGGCCTCGCCATGGGCGCCTATCTGGAGCACGAGAACCTCCGGTCAACGCTCCCCGAGACCGGGCACGACCTCCCGGACCGCCCCGCCCGCAGCGTCCCCGACATCGCCGCCGACGCCCTTCCCGGCGTCGTCACCCTCCACGTCCGGGGCGTCGGCCGGCAGGACACCGGCACCGGCTTCGTCTTCGACACCCACGGCCGCATCCTGACCAACAACCACGTCGTCGCCCCCGGCGACTCCGACGACGGCGAGATATCCGTGACCTTCGCCGACGGCACGACCTCCCGCGCCACCCTCGTCGGCCGGGACGCCCACTCCGACCTGGCCGTCGTCGAGGCCGCGCACGCCGGGCACCTCACCCCGCTCCCCCTCGGCAACTCCGACGACGTCCGCGTCGGCGACCCGGTCGTGGCGATCGGCGCCCCCTTCGACCTGCCGGGCACCGTCACCGCCGGCATCGTCAGCGCCACCAGGCGGTCCGTCACCGCGAACGGCGAGAAGGGCGAGGGCGACGACGTGTCGTACACCGACGCGCTGCAGACCGACGCCCCGATCAACCCCGGCAACTCCGGCGGGCCCCTCCTCGACGGGCGCGCCCGCGTCGTCGGCATCAACTCCGCCATCCGCGCCGCCGACGCCGACGCGGACGCGGCGGAGGGCACGGCGGGCTCGATAGGGCTCGGCTTCGCCATCCCCGTCAACCACGCCCGGCGGGTCGCCGACCAGTTGATCGCCGAGGACCGCGCCGGGGGCACCGGTTGAACGCCCGAACCGGGGCGAACACCCCCTCCCACGCGGGGCACGGCAGGGAGAACGCGGCGTGTACAGGGGGTACGACGGCCCGGACGGTACCGGTCCCCGGGTGTCGGCGGGTACCGTGGACCCGGCCCGCACCACGGAAGACCTGCCCAGAAGAGCGAGGGCCGAGGGCCGCGGACATCGCGAGGAGCGTCAGGTGTTCAACGACATAGGACCGTTCGAGCTGGTGACGATCATCGTCCTTGCCGTGCTCGTCTTCGGCCCGGACAAGCTCCCGAAGGTCATTCAGGACACCATGCGGACGATCCGCAAGATCCGCGAGTTCTCGGAGAGCGCCAAGCAGGACATCCGCGACGAGCTCGGCCCGGAGTTCAAGGACTTCGAGTTCGAGGACCTCAACCCCAAGACGTTCATCCGCAAGCAGATGGAGAACGACGAACTGGGGCTGAAGGAGATCCGCAACGGCTTCGACCTGAAGAAGGAGATGGCCGAGGTCGCGGAGGCGGTCCACAGCGGCGAGGCCGAGACGACGAGGGCCTCCGGCGCTGCCGTCGACATGCGCAAGCAGCCGGAGCTCACCAAGAAGGAGACGCCGCAGGAGCGCCCGCCCTTCGACGCGGACGCCACCTGAGCTTCCCCCCGGCCTGCGCACGGCCTCCTGCGGCCCGCGCACCCCCTGCGCCCCGCGTGCCCCCGGCGTGCGCCCCGGACCCGCGTGTCGGACACCCGACCGGCGCTCGTACGACGCGTACGAGGCCGTACGCGCCGGGTGTTTCCCGGTCACCCGTGACGCGGTGGCTATGCTGCCCAGTTGTTGCGCGGACCAGAAAAGAGCGAGGACGCCCGTGGGGGGCGGGCCGCTCGGGTCCCGCCAGGAACTGAGGAGGCGTCCGGGTACATGGAGACGACGAGTCGGGTGGGCGCGCAGGCGCCGGTCGCGGAGGACGGCCAACAGGTCCCCTCCGCCCGGCGCACGGCCGACGGCTACCTGCGCGCGCCCTTCCCTTGGTACGGCCTCGACGAGGCGTTCACGGGGCCGCGCTGGCTGATGCAGGTGGGCGCCGCCGCCGACGGTGCGGTGGAGCACGGTTCGCTCGGGCACGGCGACGAGCCGTCCATCCGTCACGAGACGACGGAGGACGAGAAGGAACGGTTCGCGGTCGTGGTGACGGTCGCGGCGCATCCGGGCCGGCGCAGCCCGGACGGCACGGGGCAGCTGGAGGCCACCTCGGTGTCCTCCGCGGCCTGGCTGGCGGGTGCGGGGCTGCTGACCTGCACCTGGCCCGGACAGCTCGACCACACGCTGCGGGACGACTGGCTGGCCCAGCAGACCGAGACGGCGTGGATCCTCGCCGACGACCTGGACGGACCGGAGTGGTCCTCGCTGTCGCTGCCGGTGGACGGCGTGCCGACGCCGTTCCACTACCGGGAGTCCGAGTTCGGCTGGGTCCTCGCCGGTTCCACCGAGCAAGGGGTGCACGTGGGGGCGTACGGGCGCGGAATGAGCGCGTACGGTCTTGGCTTCGCCGTCGCGGAGATCGGCGCGTACGCCTAGGGCCGGTTGCGGCGCGACCGCGGGCGGGTCGTGGCTGGTCGCGCCCACGCCGCGGAGCCGCACAATGTCACAGCCCCGCGCCCCTCAGGGGGCGCTGCCCCCGGCGGGGGCCTTGAAGGGTTCGCCGGGGGCCCGCACCCTGTGACCCCTCAGAACTTGTTCTTCGGGGTGATGCCCAGCGTCATGCCAGCCAGGCCGCGTTGGCGGCCGCCCAGCTTGCCGGCGATGGCGCGGAGCGCGGAGCCGGCGGGGGAGTCGGGGTCGCTCAGGACGACCGGCTTGCCCTCGTCGCCGCCCTCGCGCAGCCGGACGTCGATCGGGATGGAGCCGAGGACCGGGACCGTGGCGCCGGTGGTGCGGGTCAGGCCGTCGGCGACCGTCTGGCCGCCGCCCGTGCCGAACACGTCGACCATCTCGCCGCAGTGCGGGCACGGCAGACCCGCCATGTTCTCGACCACGCCGACGATCTTCTGGTGCGTCTGCACGGCGATGGAACCGGCCCGCTCGGCGACCTCGGCCGCCGCCTGCTGGGGAGTCGTCACGACGAGGATCTCGGCGTTCGGCACGAGCTGGGCCACGGAGATGGCGATGTCGCCCGTGCCCGGCGGGAGGTCGAGCAGGAGGACGTCCAGGTCGCCCCAGTACACGTCCGCCAGGAACTGCTGCAGCGCGCGGTGCAGCATCGGGCCGCGCCAGACGACCGGGGCGTTGCCCGGGGTGAACATGCCGATGGAGATGACCTTCACGCCGTTGGCGGACGGCGGCATGATCATGTTCTCGACCTGGGTGGGACGGCCGTCCGCGCCCAGCATGCGCGGCACGCTGTGGCCGTAGATGTCGGCGTCGACGACGCCCACCTTCAACCCGTCGGCCGCCATGGCCGCCGCCAGGTTGACCGTGACGGAGGACTTGCCGACGCCGCCCTTGCCGGAGGCCACCGCGTAGACGCGGGTGAGCGAGCCGGGCCTGGCGAACGGGATCTCGCGCTCGGCCTGGCCGCCGCGCAGGGCGGACGCCAGTTCCTTGCGCTGCTCGTCGCTCATCACGTCCAGCGTGACGTCGACCCGGGTGACGCCCTCCACGCGGGAGACCGCCTCGGTCACGCCCTGGGTGATCGTGTCGCGCATCGGACAGCCGGAGACCGTCAGGTACACGGTCACGGCGACCGCGCCGTCCGCGCCGATCTCCACCGATTTGACCATCCCCAGTTCGGTGATGGGCCGATGGATCTCCGGGTCGTTCACCGTCGCCAGTGCCTCGCGCACCGCGTCTTCCGTAACCATGTCCCCGATGGTACGGCGCCGTACCGGGCCGCAGGGCAGCCCGTCAGCGGTCTTCTGCGTCACGTCCGCGCCCGGACCCGGGCGGGAGCCGACCGGAACCCGGTGGAAGCCGCCCAGGGCCTGGTGGAAGCCGCCCCGGCCCCGTCGGTCGCCGTCCCGGATCCGGCGGAACGTCCCGGTGTCCGAGCGCGCGGCCCTCGGCGTGGCCGGCCGGGCGGCCGTCGTGGCGGTCCTCCAGTTCCTTGACGAGGTCCTGGAGTTCGGAGCGGATCCAGTCGCGGGTCGCCACCTCGCCGAGCCCCATGCGCAGCGCGGCGATCTCGCGCGTCAGGAACTCGGTGTCGGCGATCGACCGCTCGTTCTGCTTGCGGTCCTGTTCGAGGTTGACCCGGTCGCGGTCGTCCTGCCTGTTCTGCGCCAGCAGGATCAGCGGGGCGGCGTACGAGGCCTGTAGCGACAGCATCAGCGTCAGGAAGATGAACGGGTACTGGTCGAAGCGCAGGTGCTCGGGCGCGGCCACGTTCCACACCACCCACAGGATGATGACGATCGTCATCCAGACGATGAACCGTCCGGTGCCCAGGAAACGCGCGATGCGTTCGGACAGCCGTCCGAACGCCTCCGGGTCGTACTCCGGCAGCAGCCGGCGGCGCGGCGCGCGCGGCTGGTCCAGCCGGGCGCGCGTGCGGGAGCTCGCGGTGGCACCCACGGGAGCGCGCTCGCGCGATTCGCGGTCAGGAGTCATCGGGCGCCCCCTCCCCGAGGTGGAACTCCGTCTCGCGCCAGTCCTCGGGCAGCATGTGGTCCAGTACGTCGTCCACCGTCACCGCGCCCAGCAGCGAGCCGGACTCGTCGACGACCGGCGCGGCCACCATGTCGTACGCGGCGAAGAACCCGGCGACCACGGGCAGCGCGTCGTCCGGGGCGAGCGACTGCAGATCGTCGTCGATGATCGAGCTGACCAGCGTGTACGGGGGGTCGCGCAGCAGCCGCTGGAAGTGCACCGTGCCGAGGTACTTGCCGGTCGGCGTGTCGTCCGGCGGCCGGCACACGTACACCTGGGCGGCGAGAGCGGGGGACAGGTCCCGGTTGCGGACCCGGGCGAGCGCGTCGGCGACGGTGTCGTCGGGCCGCAGGATGATCGGCTCGGTCGTCATCAGACCGCCCGCCGTGTCCTCCTCGTACGCCATCAGCCGGCGCATGTCGGCGGCGTCGGCGGGTGCCATCAGACTCAGCAGCCGCTCCTGGTCGTCCTCGGGCAGCTCGGCGAGCAGGTCGGCGGCGTCGTCGGGGTCCATCGCCTCCAGGACGTCCGCGGCGCGCTCCTCCTTCAGCTTGCCGAGGACCTCGATCTGGTCGTCCTCGGGCAGCTCCTCCAGGACATCGGCGAGCCGGTCGTCGTCCAGGGCGGCGGCGACCTCGGCGCGGCGCTTGGCGGAGAGGTGGTGCAGCACGTTGGCGAGGTCGGCGGGGCGCAGCTGCTCGAAGGTGGCGAGCAGGCTCTCGGCCCCCTGGCCGTGCTCCTCCAGGGAGAACCCGGTGACGGCGTTCCACTCGACGGTGAGGGTCTCGCCGCGGCTGCGCCGGAAGGCCCCGCCCCGGCCGCGCCTGCGGACGAAGACGCGGTCGATCTCCCAGTCCCGGCGGGCCGGGAGCTGCTGCACCGACAGATCCAGGACGGTGACCTCCTCGCCGCCGTCGACCAGCGTGACCCGGCGGTCCAGCAGCTCGCCGAAGACCAGCCGCTCGGTGGGGCGCTGCTCGAACCGGCGCACGTTGAGCACGCCGGTGGAGATGACCTGACCGGACTCGATGCTCGTCACACGGGTCATGGGCAGGAAGATACGGCGCCGGGTCGACAGCTCGACGACCAGCCCGAGCAGTCGCGGGGGCAGCCGGTCCATCCGGAACATGACGACCAGATCGCGGACGCGGCCCACCTGGTCACCGGTCGGATCGAAGACGGCTACGCCGGAGAGGTGCGAGACGAAGATCCGGGGGGCGCTTGCCGCCATCCACGCGCCTCCTGTCGTGTCGTGGTCCTGATACCGATGCGTCCTGGTGGAACCGGATGCGTCTTCATGTGTCCCGGAACGTCCTGGTGGGTCCTGACGCTCCGTGCGCACTGTGGGTGCGTGTGCCTGTCCTGTTCCCGACTGCCCCCCAAGACCGGGTTCAGGCTAGCCGGTCCCGGTACGGAACGCCCTGGTGAGGGGTCCGGACGGACTGGCTCCGGAGGGGGCCCGGCGCACCGGTACGCTGCGGTACGCCGATGGCGGACCACACGAGAGGCACCTCACCTGTGACTGCGACTCCCCTTGGCCGAACCCGCAGGACCGCACTCGCGGGTGCGCTGTGTGCCGGACTGGTGGTGACGGGGACGGGGCTGACGGGATGCAGCGACGACCCCGACGCGGGCACGAACGGAGTGGGCAAGCTGCCGGCGGCGCAGATCCAGCGACGGGCGCTCACGGCGGCGAGTGCGGCGGCCACGGTCCGGCTGTCCGGCAGCGTCGTCAGCGGGAAGACGACGTACAAGCTCGACATAAAGCTGTCGGACGAGGGCGCCTCGGGCGCGGTGACGTCCAAGGACACCACGTTCCAGCTCCTGCGGGTCGGCGAGCGGCTCTACCTCAAGGCCGGCGCGGCATTCTGGCGGCAGGAGGACGGCAGGAGCGGCGGGATCGGCGGCGGAGAAGCTGGGCGACAAGTACGTGAAGGTCCCGGAGGAGGACCCGGCGTACAAGCGGTTCAGCGGGTTCACCGACAAGGACACGCTGCTCACGGGACTGCTCACACTGCACGGCACGGTGTCGACCGACGGGCGGCACGAGGTGGACGGCGTCCGTACGGTGCGGGTCGCCGGGAGTGACGGGTCCGGCGGCGCCCTGGACGTCTCCCTGGAGGGCAAGCCGTACCCGCTGCGGCTCTCGCGCGCGGGCAACGCGGGCGCGCTCACCCTCACCGACTGGGACAAACCCTTCACCCCGGAGGCGCCCCCCGCGGAGGACACCCTCGACTACGGCAGGAACCTCCCCACCGGCTGAGGCACCGCCGGGGGCGGCCGGGAGCGTAGGTGGGGGAGTGCCGCGCGGAAGCGGAGCCTGCGCCCAAGCCCTCTGCCCGGGCTTTCCGCCCGGCCGTGCCGCCCGATGCCACCGCTCGGCCGCGCCGCCTACCGTCGGCGTCCCTGGCGTCGCCGGCGCCACAGGAGCCGGGGGAGTGCCGCCGGTACCGGCTCCCGCGTCGTCACGGGCGCCTCCACCGGCGCCGTCGCCAGTGAGGACGAGGGCAGCTCCGCGGACGTGCCCACCGGCTCCAGCCGCAGCACCCGGCACTCCCGTTCCCAGCGCCCCGGCATCGCCTCGCCGTCCGCCGCGTTCAGCCGCTTCCCCTTGAGCTCTCCCACCGCGGCCTGCCAGGCGGCCGACCCCGGCGCGAGCTCCACCACCTTCGCGGGCCAGCTCGCGAGCCGCCCGCCCTTGTCCTTGCTGCGCACCGTCACCACGGCGTCGCCCCCGTCGACCAGCCCCGGCAGCGGCTGCTCCCCGGGCCCGTCGCCGACGACGCAGGCCGCGCCCTCGTGCCAGACGTGCCACAGCACGCGCGCGGGACCCGGCGCCGCCTCGTCGCCGCCGTCCGCCGCGAGAGCCCCGGCGCGCACCCAGATCAGCCCGGACTTCTTCGTGGCCTCCTCTACGAGGGCCCGCGCGAGCAGCTCAGTCGTCATGCGCTCAGGGTATAGCGGCCGTTCACAGCCACCCGTTGCGCTTCAGCGTGCGGTGGATGGTCAGACACAGGGCGACCGTGACACACATGACGACGGGATAGCCGTAGCGCCAGTGCAGTTCCGGCATGTGCTCGAAGTTCATGCCGTACACCCCGCACACCATCGTCGGCACGGCGATGATCGCCGCCCACGAGGTGATCTTGCGCATGTCCTCGTTCTGCGCGACGGACGCCTGCGCGAGGTTGGCCTGGAGGATGGAGTTCAGCAACTCGTCGAAGCCGACGACCTGTTCCTGCACTCGGGCGAGGTGGTCGGCGACGTCGCGGAAGTACTTCTGGATGTCCGGGTCGATCAGCCGCATCGGCCGCTCGCTGAGCAGCTGCATCGGCCGCAGCAGCGGCGAGACCGCCCGCTTGAACTCCAGCACCTCGCGCTTGAGCTGGTAGATCTGTCCGGCGTCGGTGCCCCGGGGGCTGCCCTTGCGCCCGGGCGAGAACACTTCGGTCTCCACCTCGTCGATGTCGTCCTGCATGGCGTCGGCGACCGCGATGTAGCCGTCGACGACGTGGTCGGCGATCGAGTGCAGCACCGACGAGGGGCCCTTGGCGAGCAGCTCGGGGTCGCGCTCGAGCCGGGTGCGCAGCGCGCGCAGCGAGCCCTGCCCGCCGTGCCGGACGGTGATGAAGAAGTCCCGGCCGGTGAAGCACATGACCTCGCCGGTCTCCACGACCTCGCTGGTCGCGGTGAGCCGGTCGTGCTCCACGTAGTGGATGGTCTTGAAGACGGTGAACAGGGTGTCGTCGTACCGCTCCAGCTTGGGCCGCTGGTGGGCGGTGACCGCGTCCTCCACGGCGAGCGGGTGAAGCCCGAACTCGCCCGCGAGCGCGGCGAATTCGGCGCCGGTCGGCTCGTGCAGCCCGATCCAGGCGAAGCCGCCGTCGCGTCGCACGAGGCGCATCGCCTCCTGCGGGCTCAGCCGGCCCGACGTCTCGACGCGGGCGCCGTCGCGGTAGACGGCGCAGTCGACGACGGCGGACGGCGTGGCGGGGTCGCGCGTGGCGTCGTACGTGCCGTTGTCCTTGCGGGTTGCCGGGCGGGACGGGCGGACCACGGCACGCAGGTCACGGATCATCGACATGGCAGGCTCCTTCGCGGGGAGAGCAACGAAAAGCCGCTACGAGGGGTGGAACTGCCCGGAATGAGGACGTTCTGACGTGTGGGATTCGGCACGTCCACAAAGCGGGGAGCACCGCGCCGTCGCGGTGGCGGGCTTCGCTGCTGCTACAGGTCGGGCACGATCGGACAGATCAATGCGATCGGACGGATCGCTTCGATCGGGCAGATCGCTTCTACCGGGCCGGCCGGACGGATCGGATGATCAGACGGATCGCACGGATCGGGTGGAACCGGGTGTGGATCAGGAGCGGGCGATCAGGCGGTCAGGAGGATCAGGCCGGTCGGACGGATCATGCGGATCAGGCAGGGCGAAACACACGAGCTCTTCGCGGTGCGCGTAGGCGTGAGGCGACGGCCGGTCGGAAAGGATGACCGGGAGGTCCGCGTCAGCGGCGGGAAGAGCGGGTGGTACTGCACGGTCGACTTCGGTCCATGCCAGCCCCACCTCCTCCGGCCGGTCCCCCGTGAGGGACGATCCACTTCCCTTGTTTAAGGGTGCCCCGTGTAGGGGAGTTTCATGGGCGTCGGGGCCTGAGCGCCACGCTTCTGCGTGCTGCCCCGAGCGACCGGCTCAGCGTATCAGCCGACCGGCACGTCAAGGCGCTGCTTTGCCCTGTACTGGCGAGTTCTATGCTCGCCGCATGGCAGATGTTCTTCCTCTGGTCGAGGCCCGGTTGCTCACCGCGCTGGGCGAGCCGGACGCGCGCGCGGCGGTCACCTTCCTCGGTACGGACCGTTTCGAGGTGCTGCGTTTCACGGACGGGGACGTCGTCCGTTACGCCACGCTCGGCATGTCCGCCCAGCCGATGAGCGACCCGGCCGCGGTCCTCGCCGATCCGGTCCAGGGCCCGCGTGCCGAGCTGGTCCTCTCCGTGCGCGGCGGGCGTGCCGACACCGACAAGGTGCTCCGTCCGCTCGCCGTGCTGGCCGCGTCCCCGCAGGTGGAGGGTGTGGTGGTGGCCCCCGGAGCCTCCCTCGACGTGGGCGAGCCGCTGTGGCCGGGCGCGGCCTTCACCTCCGTACTGGTCGCGGAGCCGGGCGGACTGGTGGAGGACCTGGAGCTCGACGCGCCGATGGACCCCGTGCGGTTCCTGCCGCTGCTGCCGATGACGCCGAACGAGGCCGCGTGGAAGAGGGTGCACGGCGCGGGCGCCCTCCAGGAGCGCTGGCTGACGCACGGGACGGACCTGCGGGACCCCGCCCGCGGGTCCGTCCCGCTCACGTGACCGATCTCACCAACCCTCGCGCCGCACGGCTCAGTTGGCCGAAACCGCAGTCGGCCGAAACCTCAGTCGGCGAAGACGGCGACCGCGTCCTCGGCGGCGTGCCGCGGCTGGAGTTCCTCCGTCTCGTGCGTGAGGGCCCGGCGGCGTACGACGACGACCAGCGCGCCCACCACCGCCGTGACGGCGGCGACCACGAACGGGACGTGGACGTCGGTCCACTCCTCGATCTTCGGCGCGAAGTAGGGCGCGGCCGCCGCCGCGAACCAGCGCACGAAGTTGTAGCCGGCGCTCGCCACCGGGCGCGGCGCGTCGGAGACGCCCAGCGCGAGCTCGGTGTAGACGGTGTTGTTCACGCCGATGAAGGCGCCGGACAGGATCGTGCATACGACGGCCGTCGTGTGGTCGCCGTATCCCAGGATCAGGACGTCGGCGGCGAGCAGCACCAGCGAACCGCCGAGCACGGTCAGCGAGCCGAACCGTTTCTGCGTCCGTGGCGCCACGATGACCGAGAAGACGGCGAGCAGCACCCCCCAGGCGAAGAAGACCGCACCGGACTTGTACGGCGTCATGTTCAGTACGAACGGCGTGAAGGCGAGCACGGTGAAGAACGTGTAGTTGTAGAAGAACGCCGAGACGGCCGCGGAGGCCAAACCGCCGTGCCCGAGCGCCTTGAGCGGGTCGAGCAGTGAGATCCTGCGGGCCGGCTTGGGCTGCTCCTTCAGGAACGCCGTGATGCACAGGAAGCCGATCGCCATCAGGACGGCGGTGCCGAAGAAGGGATAGCGCCAGCTCGCGTCGCCGAGCAGCGCGCCCAGGAGCGGGCCGCAGGCCATGCCGAGGCCCAGGGCGGACTCGTAGAGCAGGATCGCGGCCGCGCTGCCGCCCGCCGCCGCGCCGACGATGACGGCGAGCGCGGTGGACACGAACAGGGCGTTGCCGAGCCCCCATCCGGCCCGGAACCCGACCAGCTCACCGACCGACCCCGAGGTGCCGGCGAGCCCCGCGAAGACGACCACGAGGGCCAGTCCGGCGAGCAGCGTCCTGCGTCCGCCGATCCGGCTGGAGACGAAGCCGGTCACCAGCATCGCCACCGCGGTGATCAGGAAGTACGAGGTGAACAGGAGCGAGACCTGGCTCGGGGTGGCGTCCAGTCCCTTGGCGATGGACGGCAGGATCGGATCGACGAGCCCGATGCCCATGAAGGCGACCACGGACGCCCCGGCGGTCGCCCAGACGGCCTTCGGCTGCCGAAGGAGGCCGCCGGCACCCGTGTCGAACGGGTCCGCCTCGGCGGGACCTCCGGTACTGCTGCGCATGCGCGCGCTCCTTCCCGACAGGGACGACGCCCGGGGCGGGGACCCCGGTGATGATCGGCCCGGATGGTTGGCTTATGCACACAATAAGTTAGCTCAGCTAATTGATGCAACATGCACCTAGTTGCTCTCGCCGACAGCGGGCGTCGGGCACCGCCCGGACGGGTGATCGTCCTTGACGCGGAGCGGTGCGGGGAGGACCGTTGGTCTTTATGAGGGGCGAACCCAGTTGCCCGAAGTGCGGTGGCCGGGTCAGGGCTCCCGGACTCTTCGCCGACTCCTGGCAGTGCGACGTGCACGGGACGGTGCACCCGCTGCAACCCGTGATACCGCCCAGCGTCGAGGCGCTCGGTGTCGTGGTGCACCGGACCCGGGTCCCGGTGTGGATGCCGTGGCCCCTGCCGGTCGGCTGGCTGTTCACGGGTGCAGCCTGCGCCGGTGACGACCGCAGCGGCGGCCGCGCCACGGCGGTGGCGTGCTCCGGCCCCGGCCCGCTGGGCGGCGTCGGCGAGATGATCCTGGTCGCCGAGGAACTGGGCGTCGGCCTCGGCGCACGGTACGCGGGCATCGACGGCCCCGACCCCGGTCCGTACCTGAACGTGGAGAAACCGCCGCAGGCCAAGGTCCTGGCGGCGGGCCGCCCCACCCCCCTCTGGCACGTCACCGGCACCCCCGACGACCGCGCCGTCTTCGCGGGCGAGGCGCGGGGCCTGTGGCTCTGGGCGGTCGTCTGGCCCGAACAGACGGGCCTGCTCATGTACGACGAGCTGGTGTTGACGGACCTGCGCGACGCGGGCGCGGAGGTCGACCTCCTGCCGTGCGGCGCGCTGTCGCCACGACTGCTGGAGCCGTAGGCGCAAGGGGCGATGGTTTTTTTGGGGGGGCGATGGGGTTCGCGGGTGGCGCGGTGTCCTCCGCCTACAGGTCGTGATCCGCCTGCGGCGGAGTCGGGTGCGGCGTCCCCGTTATCCTTGAGCGTCCCCGTCCGTCCCGTCCGTCCGGAGCGTCACGTCGTGCGCATCGACCTGCACACCCACTCCACCGCCTCCGACGGCACGGACACCCCCGCCGCACTCGTCCGCAACGCGGCCGCCGCCGGACTGGACGTCGTCGCCCTCACCGACCACGACACCACTCGCGGCCACGCCGAGGCGCTTGCCGCGCTGCCGGGCGGCCTGACCCTCGTGACCGGCGCCGAGCTCTCCTGCCGCCTCGACGGCGTCAGCATGCACATGCTGGCCTACCTCTTCGACCCCGAGGAGCCCGCGCTCCTCGCCGAACGCGAACTGGTGCGCGACGACCGTGTCCCCCGCGCCAGGGCCATGGTCGCCAAGCTCAACGACCTCGGCGTCCCCGTCACCTGGGACCAGGTCGCCCGTATCGCCGGTGACGGTTCCGTCGGCCGCCCCCATGTCGCCTCCGCACTCGTGGAGCTCGGCGTCGTCCCGACCGTCGACGAGGCGTTCACGCCGAAGTGGCTGGCCGACGGGGGCCGTGCGCACGTGGAGAAGCACGAGACCGACCCCTTCGAGGCGATCCGCCTGGTGAAGGCGGCCGGCGGTGTCACCGTCTTCGCACACCCCGCCGCGAGCAAGCGTGGCCGCACCGTCCCGGAGTCCGCGATCGCGGACATGGCCGCGGCGGGACTGGACGGCATCGAGGTCGACCACATGGACCACGACTCCGACACCAGGGCCCGGCTGCGCGGACTGGCCAAGGAGCTGGGCCTCCTGACCACCGGGTCCAGCGACTACCACGGCACCCGCAAGACCGTCGCCCTCGGCGAGTACGCGACGGATCCCGAGGTCTACGGCGAGATCACCCGCCGCGCCACAGGAGCGTTCCCGGTCCCGGGCGCGGGCGGAGCCTGACCGCTGGGGCCTGTCCGACCGGACCCGGGGCTCCGTGCCACGACGGGCCGGGCGGGCTCTACGCGCGCACCGCGACCTGCTTGACCGGCGGGAACAGTGACCTGCTTGTCAGCGGGTGCCGGGTGCCGGGTGCCGGGTGCCGGGTGCCGGGTGCCGGGTGCCGGGTGCTTGCTGTCGGGCGCCGAGCGCTGGGTGTCGGGCGCGGGGCCGCGCACAGTACCGGCCCCGGTTCGGTCGGTCGGCGTTCCACCGTGATCGTTCGCCCGCCGCCGCCCGAGCCCACTGCACTCCACTCACTCACCCCTGCGCGAGGGCCGGCCCCGGCCTTCGCCCCCAGGTCACTCCGGCAGGCCCGGAGTGACCCACTGCTCCTCCACTCGACTGCACACACACGTGCCGCCTCGGCGGCACCCTGTCACAAGGCCGCCTCCACATGTTCGACCTCGCCGTCTTCGGCTCCCTCTTCCTGACCCTCTTCGTCATCATGGATCCCCCGGGGATCACCCCGATCTTCCTCGCCCTGACCGCGGGCCGCCCCGCCAAGGTGCAGCGCCGGATGGCGTTGCAGGCCGTGTGCGTGGCCGGTGGTGTCATCGCCGTGTTCGGCGTGCTGGGCAACCACATCCTCGACTACCTGCACGTCACGATCCCCGCCCTCATGATCTCCGGGGGGCTGCTGCTCCTCCTCATCGCGCTCGACCTCCTCACCGGCAAGAACGACGAGCCGAAACAGACCAAGGACGTCAACGTCGCCCTCGTCCCGCTCGGAATGCCGCTGCTCGCCGGACCCGGCGCGATCGTGTCCGTGATCCTCGCCGTGCAGCGGGCCGACGGCGTGAGCGCACAGGTCTCGGTGTGGGCGGCGATCCTCGCGATCCATGTCGTGCTGTGGTTCGTGATGCGCCACTCGCTGCTGATCATCCGGCTGATCAAGGACGGTGGCGTCGTCCTGGTGACACGGCTGGCCGGGATGATGCTCTCCGCGATCGCCGTCCAGCAGATCATCAACGGCGTCACACAGGTGATCCGGGGCGCCTGATCCCGCGGTCATCCCGGGCGCCTGATCCCGGGGTGATCCGGGACGGCCCGATCCGAGGTGACCCAGGGGGCCGAAGCCGATCTCCCCGCGCGGGCGCACGACAAAGCCCCTGTACGGCACGGTGCCGGACAGGGGCTGCATGTGTTGCGTCAGTACATCGTCACGCGTCGGTACGTCGTCATGAGGCGGGTGTGTCTGCCGGGCGGATCCACAGGCGCTGCCCTATGGCGGCGGCCTGTTGCACGATCTGATTGACGGAGGCGGCGTCCACGACGGTGGTGTCCACGGGCGTGCCGTCGACGTCGTCGAGGCGCATGATTTCGAAGCGCAAGGGGCTTCTCCCTTCGTCTGGTCATCCTCCTGTGGAGAACTACTGGTCGAGAGTGAGAGTGGGAGGCGGGGCGACTGTGCGTCCCCGTCCACGTACAGATGTAACGGCATGCTTCCAGCAAACATTCCCTACGCTAAAGAAATTTTTCAGCCGTCTAACTACTGACGGGGGAAAGCGTGGGAGCTGCCCCTGGGTGCGTATCTTCCGATCATTTCTCCGGACGACTCCTCGGGACCGGTTGTGTTCGCTGTGTGACGGCCGGGACAATGGACGCGATGAACGACGACGACCTCACGGCGCTCGGCGCCCGCATCGACCAGACGAACGAGCTGCTGCAGCGCATGCTCGCCGAGGTGGCGAAGACGCCCTCGACCCACGCGATCTTCGTCGACGCCGGCTACCTCTACGCGGCCGCGGGGCGGCTGGTGGCCGGCACCGAGGACCGGCGGGCGTTCGACGTCGACGCCGAGGGACTGCTCGAGGCGCTCATCGACAAGGCTCGCACGATCTTCGCCGACAGCCGGCTGCTGCGGGTCTACTGGTACGACGGCGCCCGGCGCCGCATCCACACAGCCGAGCAGCAGTCCATCGCCGAACTGCCCGACGTGAAGGTGCGACTGGGCAACCTCAACGCCAACAACCAGCAGAAGGGCGTCGACTCCCTCATCAGGTCCGACCTGGAGTCCCTCGCCCGGCACCGCGCCATCAGCGACGCGGCCCTGCTCGGCGGTGACGAGGACCTGGTCTCGGCGGTCGAGGCCGCACAGGGATACGGCGCCCGGGTCCATCTGTGGGGCATCGAGGCACCGGAGGGCCGCAACCAGGCCGAGCCCCTGCTCTGGGAGGTCGACAGCCAGCGCACCCTCGACCTGGACTTCTTCAAGCCGTACGTGTCCCGGCGGACCGCGGCGACGTACGAGGCGTCGGCGGCGGTCCGGCCCACGCGGGAGGACGTGCGGTTCGTGGGGGCGCAGATCGCGGCGAAGTGGCTGGCGGCGCGAGGCCGTGACTCACTGCGGGAGCTGCTCCCGGGGCACCCCTACCTGCCCGGATCGGTCGACCAGGACCTGCTGGTGGAGGCGGAAGGGCTGCTCCAGTACTCGCTGCGCGGCCAGGCGGATCTGCGCCGGTCCCTGCGGGACGGCTTCTGGGAGCACTTGCAGACGCAGTACTGACCGGCGCCGAACCCCGTTCCTCAACGGGTCACGCCGCCGGCGTCGTCCACGCCGTTCCTGCCGTTCCTGCCGTTCCTGCCGTTCTCGCCGTCAACGGAGTGCACGCTGTTCCAGAAGGCGACGAGGGCGCGGGCGGTCTCAAGCGGGCGGTCGGTGTTGGGGGAGTGGTCGGCGCCGGCGACGATCGTGCGACGGGCGTCGAGCCGGATGGCCATCTCGTCCAGCAACGGGACGGGCCAGGCGTCGTCGTGGTCGCCGGAGACGACGTGTTTGGGCAGCGGCACGGCGGCGAGTTCGGCGACCCGGTCCGGCTCGGTGCACAGTTGCCGCCCGGTGGCGAGAAGCTGGGCGGGACTGCCCGCGAGCCAGCGGCGGCGGAGGTCGTCGCGGTCGCCGGGACCGGCGTCGAGGGCGCCGGTCTCCGTGTCCTCGGGGGTCTCCATCAGCTGGATGGCGTTCCACACCTGGGTCATGTCCATCACCGCGAGTGCGTCGCGCAGCAGTCTGACCCGCTGCTGCTGGGACTTCGAGATCTGCGCGGGGCCGGAGGACATGAGGGTGAGCGAGCGGAACGGGGCGGGGTCGAGCAGCACGGTGGCGCGGGCGATCTGGCCGCCGAGGGAATGGCCGAGGAGGTGGACGGGACCGTCGGCGTCCAGAGCGGCGACCTGAGCCAGCACGTCGCGGGCCAACTCGGTCTGTGCGTAAGGGGCTTCGTCGTCCTGGGGGCCGGGAGTGCCGTACTGGCCCCGGCCGTCGACGGCGACGGCGCGGTAGCCGGCGGCGCCGAGGTGGGGGAGGAGGTCGATGAAGTCCTCCTTGCTGCCGGTGAAACCCGGGAGGAGGAGGGCCGTGCCGTGGGTGGCGGTGCCGGCGTCGAGGGCGGCGAAGGGACCGCGGGGGGTGGCGAGGGTGCGGGAGCGGGTGCCGGGGGGCGGGGAGAAGGTCGACGGACGGCTCATGCCGCCGAGGCTACCGGCCGTGCCCCTCCCATCCTCCCGAGGGACCGTGACCCCGGTGTGCTCCGCCGGCCCGGACCGTCCACGTCGGCAACACGAAGCCGGCCCGGTCCACGTGGTCGTGGGCCGGGCCGGCTTCGTTCCTGCTGCGTGTGCCGAGGGGGCTCAGCCCTCCGACGGCTCCGTCGCGGCGGCCGCCTTCTTCCGCGTGCGGCGCGGCTTCGCCGGTTCGTCGGACGCCTGGGCCGGGATCTCCGGTGCGGCGGCGGCCTTGCGCGTCGTACGCCTCCGCGGCTTGGGCTCTCCGGCCTCGGGCTCGGCCGCGGCCTCGGCGGACGCCGCGACGGCCTTCTTACGGGTTCGGCGGGGCTTGACCTCACCGGCCTCCGCACCGTCGTCGTCCAGGACTGTCGCAGTCGAGGCCGCCGTCGCCGTCGCCTTGCGCGTACGCCGCGCCTTCGGCGCCTCGACGGTCTCCGACGGCTCCGTCGCGGCGGCCGCCTTCTTCCGCGTGCGGCGCGGCTTCTGCGCCGGCTGCGAATCCGACTCGGGCTCCTCCGACGACTGCGCGGGGATCACGGCGGCATCGGCGGTCTCGACCGCCGTCTGCGCCTTCGCCGCGGACTTCCGCGTCGTCCGCCGGCGCGGCTCGGTCTCGACGGCTTCGGCCGTGTCGACCGCCGTCTCCGCGGCCTCCGCCTTCTTGCGCGGCGTCGTCCGCCGGCGCGGCTTTGCCTCGATGGTCTCCGCCGTGTCGACGGCCGCCTCGGCCGTCTCCGCGGACTCGGCCGCTTCGGCCGCGGCCACGTCAGCCGTCCTCCGCGTCCGCCGACGCCGCGGCGTCGTGGCAGCCTCCGCCTCGACCGCCCCGGACGGCGCGAGCGCCTCGGAAACGGCGGGTGCCTCGGCCACGGCGGCCGTCTCGGTCACCGTCTCCGCGGACACCGTCTCCCGAGTCGCCGCCTCCGCCTGGGCGCCGGACCGGGTGCGCCGACGCCGGCGCGGAGCACGACCGGCACCGCCGGACTCCGTGCCCGCCGTGCCGTCCGCGCTCCCCGCGCCGTCCACGGGCGGGGCCGCCACCCGCTCCGACGCCGTCACCGAAGCCTCCGCGTCGAGCGGCGCTCCACCGCGCGTACGCCGGCGCCGACGGGGCGTCCGCGCCGAACGCTCGCGGTCCCGCTCCACCGTGTCGCTTCCACCGCGTTCATTGCGTCCACCGCGATCGCCGCGTCCACCGCGATCGTCGCGCTCACCGCGACCGCCCCGGGCGCTGCGCGCCCCGCGGCCACCGGTCTCGCCGAGGTCCTCGATCTCCTCGGCACCCAGCCCGGCACGCGTGCGCTCCGAGCGGGGCAGCACACCCTTCGTGCCCGCCGGGATGGAGAGGTCCTCGAAGAAGTGCGGCGACGTGGAGTACGTCTCCACCGGCTCGTGGTAGTCCAGTCCCAGCGCCTTGTTGATGAGCTGCCAGCGCGGGATGTCGTCCCAGTCGACGAATGTGATCGCCGTACCGGACGCGCCCGCGCGGCCCGTACGGCCGGTGCGGTGCAGGTAGGTCTTCTCGTCCTCGGGGGACTGGTAGTTGATGACGTGCGTGACGCCCTCGACGTCGATGCCGCGCGCGGCGACGTCCGTGCAGACCAGCACGTCCACCTTGCCGTTGCGGAACGCGCGCAGCGCCTGCTCGCGCGCGCCCTGGCCGAGGTCGCCGTGGACCGCGCCGGAGGCGAACCCGCGCGTCTGGAGCTGCTCGGCGATGTCGGCGGCCGTCCGCTTGGTGCGGCAGAAGATCATCGCGAGTCCGCGGCCGTCGGACTGCAGTATCCGCGCGATCATCTCCGGCTTGTCCATGGAGTGCGCGCGGTAGACGAACTGCTTGATGTTGGCCAGCGTCACGCCCTCGCCCTCCGGCGACGTGGCGCGGATGTGCGTGGGCTGCGACATGTAGCGGCGGGCCAGTCCGATGACCGCACCGGGCATGGTCGCGGAGAAGAGCATGGTCTGCCGGCGCTCCGGAAGCATGCCGATGATCTTCTCGACGTCGGGGAGGAAGCCGAGGTCGAGCATCTCGTCGGCCTCGTCGAGGACGAGGCACCGCACGTGCGAAAGGTCCAGCTTCTTCTGCCCGGCCAGGTCGAGCAGCCGGCCGGGGGTGCCGACGACCACGTCGACGCCCTTCTTGAGGGCCTCTACCTGCGGCTCGTAGGCACGTCCGCCGTAGATGGCGGTGACGCGCACGTTGCGCACCTTGCCGGCGGTCAGCAGGTCGTTGGTGACCTGGACGCACAGCTCGCGGGTGGGCACCACGACGAGGGCCTGCGGGGTGTTGGTGACGTCCTCGGGGCGGGCCCGGCCCGCCTCCACGTCGGCGGGGACGCTGACGCGCTCGAGGAGCGGAAGGCCGAAGCCCAGCGTCTTGCCGGTGCCGGTCTTGGCCTGGCCGATGACGTCGCTGCCGGAGAGGGCGACGGGGAGCGTCATCTCCTGGATGGGGAAGGGGTTGAGGATGCCGACGGCCTCAAGGGCCTCGGCCGTCTCGGGAAGGATTCCGAGCTCTCGGAAAGTCGTAGTCAGGGTGCTGCCTCTTCTGTGTGCGCGGCGCGAGGCGAGCATGGGGGTCGTGTCGTCCGACCGTGCCGGGGACGACGGCCGACCTCGGGGGCCGGGCCGGGTGGCACGGGACGGGACCACAGCCGACGCTCTCGGGTCTGTCCGGCAGACCCAGCGCTCGTTCCGCTGAGGGACCCTCCCGGTATGCCGTACACACAGTGCCGTACGGCTGAGAAGGGCTGTCTGGTCGGAGCCGATCGGGCCACCGACCGGGCATCCTCATTCAAGCGGCCCGTCGCATACTTGGCGGGCCTTTACCACCATACCCCGGATTCCCGCACGCGCCAGGGCCGGTTCGCTCACGTAGTCGTCGTCACACTGACTGACCAGGGCCTCCCCGAGGCGGTGAGCGGACTATTCTGCGCTCCATGACGACCTCTGACAACGCCTCCGACACCGCAGGACCCGCCGCCGAAGGCACCCCCGGCCCCACCGGCATCGCCGCCCGGGACTGGGCCGGGGCCTCCGCGGACCCCCAGTACCGGGCCGCGGTGGCGGACCTGCTGGGAGCGCTGGCGTACGGGGAGCTGGCGGCGTTCGAGCGGCTGGCGGAGGACGCGAAGCTGGCGCCCACCCTCGCCGACAAGGCGGCGCTGGCCAAGATGGCGTCGGCGGAGTTCCACCACTTCGAGCAGTTGCGGGACCGGCTCGGCGAGATCGGCGTGGAGCCGACGGAGGCGATGGAACCGTTCGTCGCCGCGCTCGACGGCTTCCACCGGCAGACGGCACCCTCGGACTGGCTGGAGGGGCTGGTCAAGGCGTACGTCGGCGACTCGATCGCCAGCGACTTCTACCGGGAGGTCGCGGCACGGCTCGACAAGGACACCCGTGAGCTGGTGCTGACCGTCCTCGACGACACGGGACACGCCGACTTCGCGGTGGAGAAGGTACGCGCCGCGATCGACGCCGAGCCGCGCGTGGGCGGACGGCTCGCGCTGTGGGCGCGGCGGCTGATGGGGGAGGCGCTGTCGCAGTCGCAGCGGGTGGTCGCGGACCGGGACGCGCTGTCGACGATGCTGGTGGGCGGCGTCGCGGACGGGTTCGACCTCGCCGAGGTGGGGCGGATGTTCTCCCGGATCACGGAGGCGCACACCAAGCGGATGGCCGCGCTGGGCCTCGCCGCCTGACGGCCGCGGCCCGCGGGAGGGGGCTCCCCCCTTCCCGCGGGCCGCGCACGTGCGAACCCGGGGCCGAGGGCGGTCAGACCGTGGCCGAGTGGCGGCGGCGGAATCGCTTCTCCGGGCGGAGCAGCAGGGACACGGACGCCGCGGCGACGGCCGCCGCGCCGAGCAGGCTCACCACCACGTGCCCCGTCCCCACCGCACTCTGTGCGAGGAAGGCGCCGAAAAGCCCTCCGACCGCCCCCGTCGACAGCACGAGACGGCGCCCCGGGAGCCGGTGCGGCAGACGGTACGCGGCGGCCCAGGCGAGGGCGAAACCGAGCAACGCGGAGCCGAGCGCTTCCAAGAACATGATCGGGTTCCTCCCGCACGGCCGGGTGCAAATCGGTCGTAGCCGGTCTACCCCCGAGCCGCGGAACGCAACCCTCCCCCGTGAGGAAGATGTGCCCTCCCTGTGAGGTCGGGCCGCACCCTCCCGCACCCTCCCGCACGGTTCACGCGCAGTTCACGCGCGGTTTCCTAAGCGGTGCGCCAAACGGCGCGCATGCGGAAGGGGCCCGGAACGGCGTGCGTTCCGGGCCCCTCCCACGCGTCCTGCGGCACGCCCTACAGCGCGCTGAACCCCACCCGGCGGGCGGTCGGCTCGCCGATCTCCACGTACGCGAGGCGGTCGGCCGGGATGAGGACCTTGCGGCCGTGCTCGTCCACGAGGCTCAGCAGTTGCGACTTCCCGGCCAGTGCTTCGGCCACGGCGCGCTCGACCTCCTCGGCACTCTGACCGCTCTCCAGAACGATCTCGCGGGGCGCGTGCTGCACGCCGATCTTGACCTCCACGGCTTCAACCCTCCGACGGTCAGTGAAGTGCGCGATCTCCCGCGCCGTACCCCGCACACATTAGCCCGGTGAGGGGACGGACACGCTCCGCCGGGCAACGCCAGGAGCGAACAGCGGACGGGAACAAACGCCCGGTCGCCGCCGTACCGCTCAGTGGGACTGCTCGTGCCCGTGTTCGTGTCCCGGCTCGGTCCCGTGCAGGGGGAAGCCGGCGATGCCGCGCCAGGCCAGCGAGGCCAGGAGCTGCACCGCCTGGTCGCGCGGCACGCTGCGGTCGCTGTGGAGCCAGGAGCGGGCCACCACCTGGGCGAGCCCGCCCAGGCCCGAGGCGAGCAGCATCGACTCGGCCCGGGAGAGCCCGGTGTCCTCGGCGATGACGTCGCAGATCGCCTCCGCGCACTCGTTGGTGACCTTGTCGACGCGCTCGCGCACGGCGGGCTCGTTCGTCAGGTCCGACTCGAAGACCAGCCGGAAGGCGCCGCCGTCGTCCTCGACGTACGCGAAGTACGCGTCCATCGTCGCCCTGACGCGCTGCTTGTTGTCCGTCGTCGAGGCTAGCGCGTGGCGCACGGACTGGATGAGGGACTCGCAGTGCTGGTCCAGCAGTGCGAGGTACAGGTCCAGCTTGCCCGGGAAGTGCTGGTAGAGGACAGGCTTGCTGACGCCGGCGCGCTCGGCGATGTCGTCCATCGCGGCCGAGTGGTAGCCCTGCGCCACGAAGACTTCCTGGGCGGCACCCAGCAGCTGGTTCCGTCGGGCACGGCGCGGCAGCCGCGTACCCCGCGGGCGTGCCGCCTCTGTCTGCTCGGTGGCTGTCACGCCGCCTCCCACTTTCGTCCACGTGCGGTGTGCACCGCGCCGCCATCGTACTTTTGGGTAACCGTCGTGTGCGCGGTGCGAGCGCAGAATTTCACGGACCGGACGGCGCGGCACTGGCGCGGATCCGCCCGGTGCGGGGCGTACGGGGGCGAACCGGCGCCCGTCGCGGTGCCGGTCCGCCCCCTTCGCGCACCGGCGGACGCGGGCCCCCCCGGCGGGTGTCCGGCCCCCTTCCCGGAGACGGCGGGAAGGGCTCGCGGGAAGGGGAGTGGTCTACCGGGAGTGGGGCGGCCCACCAGCAGGAAGCGGCCCACCGGCAGGAAGCGGCCCACCGGCATGAAGCGGCCCACCGGCATGAAGCGGTCTGTCGGCGCGAAGCGGTCTACCGGTAGTCGTCCTCGTCGAGTTCCACGACGCGGGCCTGTTCCGCGAGGTCGCCCTCGCTGGCTCGGTCCGTGTCCTCCCCGCTCGGCCGGTCGTCCCGTCGCGGGGCGATGTCCGCGAGCTGCTCGGCGGTGTCGCCCTCCGGCGCCTCCACGGCGATCTCGGCGGCGCGCGCGGAATCGGTGTCGTTGTTCTCGCTCTCGAAGGTGTCGGGATCGGTGGGGTCGACGGTCATGACGGGCTCCCTTTCAGAGCGACGGGACGTGGCGCGTCAGGGCGACGGAACGTGGCGCGGTCCGTGTCCGTCGCCAGGTACCCGTACCTATGAGGGCGAACACATGAGCCCGCACGTGATCGTCTCGTAACATTGCCGCATGTCTTCGACCGAGCTGCCGGCCGCCGCACCGGCCACGACCACCGTCCTGCCCAAGGTAACGCCCGTCAGGGCCGCGGAGGGCGAGGAGCTCAGGTCGGTTTCACTGCCCGGGATCACCCTGACGGTGCGGTCGAGAAAGTCCGCCCGCGAAGGGCTGCCGCCCGCCCTCTACGTGCACGGGCTGGGCGGCTCCTCGCAGAACTGGTCGGCACTGATGCCGCTGCTCGACGACGTCGTCGACAGCGAGGCGGTCGACCTGCCGGGCTTCGGGGACTCCCCGCCGCCGGACGACGGCAACTACTCGATCACCGCGCACGCCCGCGCGGTCATCCGGTACCTCGACGCCTCCGGGCGCGGGCCCGTGCACCTGTTCGGCAACTCGATGGGCGGCGCGATCGCCACCCGCGTGGCCGCCGCCCGACCCGACCTGGTCCGTACCCTCACGCTCGTCTCGCCCGCGCTGCCCGAACTGCGGGTGCAGCGCAGCGCGGTCCCTACCGGGCTGCTCGCGGTGCCCGGCGTCGCGGCCCTGTTCACCCGCTACACCCGGCAATGGACGGCCGAGCAGCGGGTCCGCGGCATCATGGCCCTGTGCTACGGCGACCCCGGCCGGGTCACGGAGGAGGGGTTCCGACACGCGGTCGAGGAAATGGAACGGCGGATACGGCTGCCGTACATGTGGGACGCGATGGCCCGCTCGACACGTGGTCTGGTGAACGCCTACACGCTGGGGGGACAGCACGGACTGTGGCGGCAGGCCGAACGGGTGCTCGCGCCGACACTCCTCGTCTACGGCGGCCGGGACCAGTTGGTCGGCTTCCGCATGGCCTCGCGTGCGGCACGTGCCTTCCGCGACTCCCGTATGTTGACCCTGCCGGAGGCGGGACACGTGGCGATGATGGAGTACCCCGAGCGGGTGGCGGACACGTTCCGTGATCTGTTGAGGGACGTGAAGGCGCAGACGCAGGCGCCCGCGTCCGCATCCGTTTCCGCTTCCGCTTCCGAGTCCGTGTATGCGGACGTGGACGCGGTGCCCGGTGTGACTGATACGACCGATGCGGGGAGCTGAGGCGCGGCGTGGGACGACACAGCCGCAGGCGAGGGAGCGACAGAAGCGTCCGTAAGGGCGACGGGAAGGACGCCGGCGAGGCGGTCGGCCCGGCAGCGGCGGCCGGACCGTCCGGGCCGGGAGGACAGTCGGGGCCGGGTGGACAACCGGGGCGGGGAGGGCCTTCGGAGCCGGTGGTGCCGTCGGCCGGGCTGCCGCGCCGGCCTCCCGCAGGCGAGGGCGCCGGAGTGTCCGGACCGGCCCGCGCGCCGGGCGGTCCGACCCGGGTGCCGGGAGGGCCGGGCGGTCCGGGAGTCCCCGGAGGAGCGGGCGGGGCGCCCCGGTACGGGGACGGCACGCCCGCGCAGGGCTTTCCGAGGCTGCCCGACGGCACCCCCGCCGGTGGGGTGCCCCGGTTCGCGGACGGGACACCCGCGCACGGTGTCCCGCGTGTTCCGGGCGGCATGCCCGCCCACGGTGTTCCGCGTGGCCCGGGCGGCGCCCCGCCGCAGGGCGGTCCGCGGTTCCCCGACGGCACCCCTGCGCACGGTGTGCCCCAGGTGCGCGGCGGGCATCCCGAGCAGCGGGAGGCCGGAGGCGGCTGGGGGCGGGTCGGTGCGGTGTCCGCCCGGGGCGGGGCCCCGGCGGCCGGGAACGCGGCCGACGCCGCCCCGGCCCCGGCGGCGCGGCGCTCGCGGGGTCCGCGGCAGGAGTACCTGGACGCCTTCGGCGAGAACGGCGAGGGTCGCCAGAACGGCGAGGGCCGCCGCGCCCCCGACGACAACGCTCCCATCCGCTCCCGTTCGTCCGCCGCGCCCGGTGCTCCCGAAGACGTACGCGGGTCCGGACGCCGGCCCGGTGGCAAGGGCCGCACGTTCGCCGGTGCCGCGGCCGCCGCGGTCACCACCGTGCTGGCCGTCGTCGTCGCGGGCCAGGTCGGCGACGGGCACGGTGGCGCTTCCGCGCGTGCCGGGTCCGCCACCGACCGGGCCCGGGACATCCGGGGCGCCGCCGGCGTGGGGGCCGCGTCGCCCTCCGCCGCCCCGAGCGCGAAACCGCTGACGTACGCGCAGAAGATGGCCAAGATCTATCCGCTCTCGGCCGACGCCACGGGCTCCGGTGCGTTCGCCGCCGTCCCCGGCACCGACAAGGCGCCCGGTCACGGGCGGACGTACACCTACCGGGTGGACGTGGAGAAGGGCCTCGGCCTGGAGGCCGCCCTGTTCGCCGAGGCCGCGCAGAAGACGCTCAACGACGACCGCAGTTGGGCCCACGGCGGGAACATCGCCTTCGAGCGCGTCTCCTCCGGCAAACCCGACTTCGTGCTCACGCTGGCCAGTTCGGGCACCACGGCCAAGTGGTGCGCCAAGTCGGGCCTCGACACCACCGAGGACAACGTCTCCTGCGATTCGGCCGCCACCGAACGCGTGATGATCAACGCCTACCGGTGGGCCCAGGGCTCGAAGACGTACGGCGACGACCAGATCTATGCCTACCGGCAGATGCTGCTCAACCACGAGGTCGGTCACCGGCTCGGCCGCGGACACGTCAACTGCCAGAAAGACGGCGACCTCGCGCCGGTCATGCAGCAGCAGACCAAGTTCCTCGATCACGACGGCATCCACTGCCTGGCCAACCCCTGGCCCTATCCGAAGGGTTGAGCCGGCCCACGGGGCGAGTACGGCGCGGTGAGCGGGGGCGGGTGCGGCGCGGTGAGCGGGTGACCGGCTGATGTCAGATTGACATGAGCTGGTCGCCCGTTCTAATTTCGGCGCATGTCGTCCCGCCGTCCCGCCTCCCGCGTCGCCATCGAACTGGCGCTCATCGGTGTGACCGCACTGTGCGTGGCCGACATTCACTGTCGCTGACACCCGCCCCGGCGCGCGTCGGCACTCCCTTCCGCCGTCTCCGTCCGTTTCCGCCGCCGTGACCCGTCCCGTTCCGGTCACGCCCGTCGGCACGGTCTTCTCGACGGCCTCTCCGTGACGTGCGACGACTCTCCGCCGGGCAGACGTCTGCTCCTTTTCGTCTCACTCCTCGTGCGACCGTCTCGCGATCCGGGACGGCGCACGGGAACTCCCCTGAGAGGTCGTCATTCCGATGCGTCAACCGTCCCGCACCCGCACTCCACGCCGCCTGGCAGTGGCGTCCCTCGGCCTGGTCGTGGCAGCGGGTGTCGCCGCCTGCGGTCCGGAGGACAACGATGCCAAGAGCGCCGGAGGCGACTCCACGCCCCACAAGGGCGGCACCCTGACCGTCCTCAACAGCCAGCCGCAGACCGACTTCGACCCGGCCCGGCTCTACACCTCCGGCGGCGGCAACGTGCCGTCCCTGGTCTTCCGCACCCTCACCACCCGCAACCGCGAGGACGGCGCCGCCGGAGCGAAGGTCGTCCCCGACCTCGCCACCGACACCGGCCGCCCCAACAAGGACGCGACCGTGTGGACATACACCCTGAAGAAGGGCCTCGAGTACGAGGACGGCACGGCCATCACCGCCGCCGACGTCAAGTACGGCATCGAACGCTCCTTCGCCCCCGAGCTCTCCGGCGGCGCCCCCTACCTGCGGGACTGGCTGGTCGGTGCGGCCGACTACCAGGGGCCGTACAAGGACAAGGGCAAGGGCGGCCTCGACGCGATCGAGACGCCGGACGAGCGGACCCTCGTCTTCCACCTGAACAAGCCCGAGGGCGAGTTCCCCTACCTCGCCACACAGACCCAGTTCGCGCCCGTCCCGAAGGCCGAGGACACCGGGACCAAGTACGAGGCGCACCCGGTCTCGTCCGGCCCGTACCGGGTCGTGAAGAACGAGAACGACGGCGAGACGCTGGTCCTGGAGCGCAATACGCACTGGTCCGCCGCCACCGACGCCGAGCGCAAGGCGTATCCGGACCGGATCGACGTACGGTCCGGGCTCGACTCCTCCGTGATCAACCAGCGGCTGTCGGCGTCCCAAGGGGCGGACGCGGCGGCCGTGACGACGGACACCAACCTCGGCCCGGCCGAGCTCGCCAAGGTCAGCGGCGACAAGAAGCTCGCCGCACGGGTCGGCACCGGGCACTTCGGTTACACCGACTACCTGGCGTTCAACCCGAAGGTGAAGCCGTTCGACGACCCCAAGGTGCGCCAGGCCGTCGCGTACGCCGTCGACCGCTCGTCGGTCGTCAACGCGGCCGGCGGCTCCGCGCTCGCCGAGCCCGCCACCACCTTCCTGCCCGACCAGAAGTCCTTCGGCCACACGTCGTACGACCTCTTCCCGGCGGGGAGGTCGGGCAACGCGGCCAAGGCGAAGGAACTGCTGAAGGAGGCGGGCCACCCGAACGGGCTGACGATCACGCTCACCCACTCCAACGCCAAGGACTTCGAGACCAGCCCGGAGATCGCCACCGCGATCCAGGACGCTTTGAAGAAGGCCGGGTTCACCGTCCGGCTGCAGGGCCTGGAGGACAACGACTACAAGGACCGGACCCGCGACACCAGGACCGAGCCCGGCCTCTTCCTCTCCCACTGGGGCGCCGACTGGCCCTCCGGCGGCCCCTTCCTCGCCCCGATCTTCGACGGACGGCAGATCGTGAAGGACGGCGCCAACTTCAACTCCGGCTTCCTGGACGACACCGCCGTCAACACCGAGATCGACGCCATCAACAAGCTCACCGACCTCGACGCGGCCGCGAAGCGATGGGGCGCGCTGGACGAGAAGATCGCCGAGCGGGCGGTCGTCGTGCCGCTGTTCCACCCCGTCTACAAGCGGCTCTACGGCGAGGACATCAAGAACGTCGTGATCAGTGACTGGACCGGAGTCCTGGACATCTCCCAGGTCGCGGTGAAGTGACGTCGTGAACGAGGCACCACTTGTCTCCGAGGCCGCCGAGGCTGCCGGCGCCGCCGGAATCGTCGGGACCGCCGGCGCTTCCGGGATCGCCGGGACCGCCGGGACCGGGTCGGCGCGGCACGCGCCCGTCCTCCCGGCGGCCTCGGGGGCCCGCCAGTTCTGGCGGCGGCTGCGCACGCAGCGCGCCACCCTCGTCGCGGGCGGCGTCGTCGCCCTGCTCGTCCTGGTCGCGCTCGCCGCCCCCCTGCTCACCGCGCTGGAGGGCCAGGACCCGACCACCTACCACCCCTCGCTGGTGGACTCCGCGCGCGGCGGTGTCCCCCTCGGGCCGCTCGGCGGCATCAGCGGCGACCACTGGCTCGGCGTCGAACCGCAGACCGGGCGGGACCTGTTCGCCCGGCTCGTCCACGGCGCCCGGGTCTCCCTCGGCGTCGCCCTGGCCGCGACCGTCGTACAGGTCTCCCTCGGCGTGCTGATCGGCGTCGCCGCGGGGCTCGGCAACCGGTGGCTCGACCAGGTGCTGAGCCGGGCCACCGACATCATCATCGCCATGCCGTTGATGATCATGGCCCTGGCGCTGCTGGCGGTCGTGCCCGACGGCTTCCCGCGTCCCGTGCTGGTCGCGCTGGTCATCGGGTTCGTGGCCTGGGGCAGCATCGCCAAGATCGCCCGTGTCCAGACACTCACCCTGAAACAGCTCGACCATGTCGCGGCGGCCCGGCTGAGCGGCTGGGGCACCTGGCGCGTCGCCCGCCGCGAACTGCTGCCGGGGCTGGCCGCGCCCGTCCTCACCTACGCCGCGCTCATGGTGCCGAACAACATCACCATCGAGGCCGCGCTGTCCTTCCTCGGCGTCGGCGTACGGCCGCCGACGCCTTCCTGGGGCGAGATGCTGACCTCGGCCGACGTCTGGTACGCGGCGGCACCGCAGTACCTGCTGCTCCCCGCGGGCGTGCTGTTCGTGACGGTGCTGGCGCTCACTGTTTTCGGCGACGGCGTCCGCACGGCCCTCGACCCGCGCGCGGCGTCCCGCCTGCGGGTGGGGACGGGGCGCCGGCGGGAGAAGCGGGCGGCCAGGGAGTCCCGGGCAGGGGGCGCCGCCGGAGCGGCCGGGGAAGCCGGCGGAGCGGCTGGGACCGTCAGCGACTCCCGGAAGAAGGAGGACGCCACGTGAGCGGGTTCACCGGCTCCAGTGGGTTCACGGGCTTCTCCGTGTTCTCCGTGTTCTCCGTGTTCTCCGGGTTCACCGGGTTCGCGTTGCGGCGCGTCACCGGGGCCCTTGTCACGCTGATCGCCATCTCGGCGCTCGTCTACGTCATCTTCTACGCCACCCCCGGCGACGTCGCCCAGATCACCTGCGGCCCGCGCTGCTCGCCCGCGCAGGTGCACCAGGTCGCCGAGCAACTCCGCCTCGACGACCCGCTCCTCCTGCGTTACTGGCACTTCCTTCAGGGCATCGTCGTGGGCCAGGACTACTCCACCGGCACCTCCGTCGAGCACTGCTCGGCGCCGTGCCTCGGACTGTCGTACCGCAGTGACCAGCAGGTCACGCAGATCATCCTGGCAAAGCTGCCCGTCAGCCTCTCGCTGGTGGCCGGGGCCATGGTGCTCTGGCTGCTGCTCGGGGTCGGCACCGGCGTGCTCTCCGCGTGGCGGCGCGGCCGGGTCACCGAGCGCGTGCTGACCGGCGTCACCCTGGCCGGGATGGCCACGCCCGTCTTCGTCATCGGCCTCGTGCTGATGATCGTCATCTGCGGGCAGTGGGAGCTGCTGCCGTTCCCGCAGTACGTCGCCTTCGCCGACGATCCCGAGCAGTGGGCGTGGAACCTGCTGCTGCCCTGGCTGACCCTCGCCCTCGGCGAGGCGGCCTTCTTCGCCCGGATGACCCGGTCGGCCGTGCTGGAGACCCTCGCGGAGGATCACATCCGCACGTTCCGCGCCTACGGCGTCGGCGAGCGGGCGATCGTCGCGCGGCACGCGCTGCGCGGGGCGCTCGCGCCCGTGATCGCGCTCAACGCCAATGACTTCGGCTCGGCCGTCGGCGGCGCCGTACTGGTCGAAACCCTGTTCGGGCTGCCCGGCATCGGACAGGAACTGGTGCACGCCGTGGACGTCGTCGACCTGCCGGTCGTGGTCGGCATGGTGCTGGTCATCGGCTTCTTCGTGGTGCTGGCCAACGCCGTCGCGGACGTGCTGTACGCGGTGGCCGACCGACGGGTGGTGCTGTCATGAGTCCGGTGGACGTGAGTCCGGGCGCGGGGCCGGTGGACGAGGGTCCGGTGGGCACGGGTTCGGTGGACGAGGGTCCGGTGGACGAGGGTCCGGTGGACGAGGGTCCGGTGGAACTTGTGGTCGTGGACGGGCTGACCGTCGACTTCGGCGGGCTGCGGGCCGTCGACGGGCTCTCCTTCTCACTGGCCCAGGGCGCCGCCCTCGGCCTGGTCGGCGAATCCGGTTCCGGCAAGTCCACGGTCGCCTCCGCGCTGCTGGGACTGCACCGGGGCACCGGCGCCGTCGTCGGCGGTTCGGTGCGCGTGGCCGGCGTCGAGCCCGCTCTGGCTCCCGAGGAGGAACTGCGACGGCTGAGGGGCGGGACGGCGGCCATGGTCTTCCAGGACCCGCTGTCCTCCCTCGACCCGTACTACGCGATCGGCGACCAGATCGCCGAGGTCTACCGGGTCCACACCCGCGCCTCCCGGCGTGCGGCACGCGCGCGTGCCGTCGAGGTGCTGGACCGGGTCGGTATCCCCGACGCCGTACGGCGCTCCCGGGCCCGGCCGCACGAGTTCAGCGGCGGCATGCGGCAACGGGCGCTGATCGCGATGGCGCTGGCCTGCGAGCCGCGACTGCTGATCGCCGACGAGCCGACGACCGCGCTCGACGTCACCGTCCAGGCCCAGATCCTCGACCTGCTGCACGTGCTGCGGCAGGAGACGGGGATGGGGCTGCTGCTTGTCACGCATGACGTGGGGGTCGCCGCCGAGAGCGTCGACGACGTGCTGGTGATGCGGCACGGGCGGGCGGTCGAGCACGGGCCGGCCGCCGAGGTGCTGGCGGAGCCCACGGAGGCGTACACCCGGGAACTGCTGGCGGCGGTGCCGCGGGTGGATGCGCTGAGGGTGGATGCGTCGAAGGTGGACGTGTCGAGGGTGAGAGGCGTTGACGGGGCCGGTGGTGGTGATGACATCACTGGTGTCGGCGAGGACACCGGTGCTGATGGTGCCGAAGGTGTCGAAGTTGTCGAAGGTGCCGGCGTCGGTGAGGTCGTGCTGGAGGCGGTCGCGCTGCGGCGGGAGTTCGGGCGCGGCAAGCGCGCGGTCGTCGCCGTGGACGACGTGTCGCTGACGGTGCGCCGGGGCGAGACCCTCGGCGTGGTGGGGGAGAGCGGCAGCGGAAAGACGACGCTCGGCAGGATGCTGGTCGGACTGCTGGAGCCGACGGCCGGCGAGGTGCGCTACCGGGGCCGACCGCACACGGGCGTGCGGCCCGCCGTACAGATGGTGTTCCAGGACCCCGTGTCCTCCCTCAACCCCCGTCGCAGCGTGGGCGAATCGATCGCGGACCCGCTCCGGGCGCACGCGGCCCGCGGCCGGAGTGCGCGGGAGACCCGTGACGAGCGGGAGGCGCGCATTCAGGGGCGCGTGCGCGCACTGCTGGAGCGCGTGGGGCTCGACCCGGCACACTACGACCGCTATCCGCACGAGTTCAGCGGCGGACAGCGGCAACGCGTCGGCATCGCCCGTGCGTTGGCCGCCGACCCCCGGGTCATCGTCTGCGACGAGCCGGTCTCCGCACTGGACGTCACCACACAGGCCCAGGTGATCGCCCTGCTCGGCGAGCTGCAGCGCGAGCTGGGGCTCGCACTCGTCTTCGTCGCGCACGACCTGGCCGTCGTACGGCAGGTCAGCGACCGGGTGGCGGTGATGCGCCGCGGCCGGCTCGTCGAGTACGGCGCGGCGGACCAGGTGTACGACACCCCCGAGCATCCCTACACCAGGCAGCTGCTGGCCGCCGTCCCCGCGCTCGACCCGGCGGTCGCGGCACGCCGGCGGGCGGAACGTCGGGGTTCCAAACGTCGGGATTCGGAGGCGATCGACGCGGCGGCCGGGCCCGGTGGAACGGGCGAACCCAGCGACCCGGCGGCATCGGCGGTCGTATGACGAACCCCAGGGTGCCGTGATCCCTTAGCGCGGCTAAACGCGGACCGTCCGGGAAAGTTACGACGGTTCACCCCTTTTGGTGGCGTGATGGACAACCGTCCGTCGCGCCACCGGCATGTCCGCATACGTTCTTCCCGCTGTGGGCCGCCGGACAACGGCGGCTCCCCATACGGGAGATCGGGGATGCACTCGTGCGCATCGGACTGCTGACGGAGGGTGGCTATCCGTACGTGAGCGGTGACGCCAGGCTCTGGTGCGACCGGCTCGTGCGTGGGCTCGCACGGCACGAGTTCCACGTCTACGCGCTCAGCCGCAGCCGGCGGCAGGAGGACGAGGGGTTGGTGCCGCTGCCGCCCCAGGTGACCCGCGTGCGCACCGCCCCACTGTGGACCGCCGTCGACGACGGCACCACACACGGCCGTGACCTGCACGGGCGCCGGGCTCGACGGCGCTTCCTCGAGGCGTACGCGGAACTCGCCCGCGCGGTCTGCGAAGGCGGTCGCACGGACGACCACGCGGGCCGCCTCCCGAGCGACGGCACGGGCGGTTGCATGGACGGCTGCGCGGAGGGTTGTGCGAACGGCTGCATGGGTGGCTGTGTGGACGGTTGCCTGGGCGACTACGGGGACAACCGGCAGGCGGACCGTTTCGGCAGCGCGCTGTACGCCCTCGCCGACCTCGCCCGTGAAGAGGGCGGACTGGGGAGCGCTCTGCGTTCGGAGGGCGCGCTGCGCGTCTGGGAGCGCGCCTGCCGGGCGCCCGGAGCCGTGCGCACGGCGCACGGGGCGCGGGTCGCCGAACTCCTCACCGCGGCCCGCCACGTCGAGCGCGCCCTCCGTCCCCTCTCCCTGGACTGGTACGAGGACGCCGGGCTCGGTGCTGTCGACCTGTGTCACGCCACGGCGGGCGGCGCCGCCGCCCTCCCCGCACTGCTCGCCCGGCACTTCTCCGGGGTGCCCCTGCTGGTCACCGAGTACGGCGTCCCCCTCCGGGCGCACTACCTCACCACCGCCGACGCGCCCCCCGCCGTGCGCGCGCTGCTCGCCTCCTTCCACCGCCGACTCGCCGCCGAGGTGTACCGGCGGGCCGCCCGCATCACCCCCGGCAACGCCCATGTCCGCCGCTGGCAGGAACACTGCGGCGCCGACCGGGCCAAGCTGCGCACGGTCTACCCCGGCATGGAGGCGTCCCGCTTCGCCGAGGTGGCCGAGGCGCCGACGGCCGACAAGCACGGGGGCGCCGAGAACAACGCCGGTCGGCGCGGCGCCGGTCAGGGCGGCGGGGACGGCAGCGGCGGGGACGGCGGTGGCGGGGACGGTAGCGGCGAGGACGGCGGTGGTGAGGCGGACACGCTCGTCTGGGTGGGGCGTGTCGAGCCCGCCAAGGACCTCGTCTCCCTTCTCCACGCCTTCGCCGAGGTCCGCACGCACGTGCCGACGGCCCGCCTGCGTATCGTCGGCGCCGCGGGCGTCGAGGGCCGGGCCTACCTCGACCACTGCGAGGCCCTGGCCGCCCGGCTCTTCCCGGACGACGGCCCCGACGACGGCCCCGAAGGCGCCGCCCGCACGTCCGGTGACCGTCCGGTGTCCTTCGAGGACGCGGGCGCACCCGAGGCGCCCGACCTCGCGGCGGTGTACGCCGCGGGAGCGGTCGTCGTCCTCTCCAGCGTCGTCGAGGGCTTCCCCGTCAGCCTGGTCGAAGCCATGTTCTGCGGACGGGCCACGGTCTCCACCGACGTGGGCGCCGTGGTGGAGGCCATCGGCGGCACGGGTCTGGTCGTACCGCCCCGTGAACCGGCGGCGCTCGCACGGGCGTGTGTGGCGTTGCTGCGCGACCCCGAACGGCGCCGACGCCTGGGCGAGGCCGCCCGCGCACGCGCCGTCGAACTGTTCACCGTGGAGCAGAACGTCATGGCATTTGACAGCATGTACCTCGACGTCGTCTCCCACTCCCCGCGCCGCCGGGTGCTCCTCGACGACAGGGGAGCGCCGCTGCCCTTCGGTACCCCTGCAGAGGCCCACCTCCCCGGCAACTGGACCGGCCCCCGCCGCCCGCTCCGACGCGACCCCCTCTGGGCCCCGGACACCACCGCCCCGCCCGCAGCCTTCGGACAGCAGCCGGAACCGGTGGGAGAGGGCGCCGCCCGATGACCGACCCACGCACCGACTCCGAGGCGACCGGAACCGACTCCGAGGCGGCCGGGACCGACTCCGAGGCGGCCGGGACCGACTCCGAGGCGGCCGGGACCGACTCCGAGGCGGCCGGGACCGACTCCGAGGCGGCCGGGACCGACTCCGAGGCGGCCGGGACCGACTCCGAGGCGGCCGGGACCGACTCCAGGGCGGCCGGGACCGACTCCAGGGCGGCCGGGACCGACTCCGGAGCGGCCGGGACCGACTCCGGAGCGACCGGGACCGTGCGCCAGGCGACCGGAACGAAGCACGAAGCCCCCGCGAGCACGTCCGAGACCCTCGGCACCGACACCAGCCCGGGCCCCGACACCAACCCCGGCACCGCGGACCCGGTCAAGACCCTGATGAACCGGCACCGCGACCTCTGCGCCCGGGCCGTCGACCACCTCGAGATCGCCGCCGGTCTCGAGGCGTACGGCGTGACCGACCGGACCGCCGCCCGCTTCCGTCACCGTGACGTCTTCTCGCTCGCCGAGGAGATGTACGCCCGCTTCCCCCGAGACCCCGACGCCACGCCCCCTCGCCCCACCACGGGTTCCCGCCCCGCCGCCGCGCGTCCCGCCCCGGCTCTGCTCGCCACCCTGCCGGGCCTGCTGTGCGCGGCGACCGTCGTGGGGACGCGCTTCACCGACGGCCGGCCCCACCTCGCCGTCCCCCTCGTGGGTGTCCTGCTGGTGGCACTGGCACTGCGCACCCTTCTGCGCCGGGGTCCCCTGGCCGGCCCGTACCGCGCCCCCTCTGGCACGCGCGGTTGGACCGTCTGGCTGCTGGCGTACGCCTTCCTCGGCGACGGGCTCCTCGGCGAGGGCCTGACCGGCGGCCCCGACGGCCCCTGGTCCCCGACCACGGCCCCCCTCCTCGCCCTCACCCTCGCCTGCGCCCCGGCAGTGTGGTGCGCCGGTCTGTTCACCACGCTGGCCGGACGCCGCCTCGCCACCAGCCGTGCCCTGGACGACTTCGCCGCCTCCGTCCGCCCTCTCCTCCTCGGCGTCCTCGCCCTCTTCCTGGGCGCCCTCCTCGGTCTCCTCGCACTGTGCGGCGCGCTCCTCGACGAACAGCCCGCCTTCGCCGACGCGGGCGCCCTCGGCGTGCTCCTCCTGCTCGCCCGGCTGCTCATCGCGCACGGTTTCCCGCACGCCCCGGCGGTCGCACTCGCCACCGCCGGTGTCGCCGAGGGCCTGTCCCTGGCCACCGTCTTCACCGCGCGCCTTCCCGGCTGCTCCCTCCTCTCCGTTCCGGTCCAGACCCTCACCGACGCCTGGGGACCGGGCAGCATCCCCGCCCTCGCCTGCGGCACCACCGCCACCGCCCTGCTGGTGCATGCCACGCGCACGCTGACCCGGGCCTCGGCCCACGCCGTGCCGGATGAACCCCGCTGACGTCACCCCCCACCCCACCCGCGGCCGGACCGGCGTACCGCGCCGGCACCCCTCGCACCCGCACAACCCCCTTGAAGGAGAGACCCAGATGATCACCTCCCGATCCGGAACACCCGGTGAGTCCGTCACGGGAGGCGCCCGATGAGGGTCCTGCTGATCGGAGCCAACGGATACCTCGGCCGCTTCGTCGCCGACCGTCTGCTCGCCGACCCCGCCGTGCAGCTCACCGCGCTCGGCCGCGGCGACGACGCCGACGTACGGTTCGACCTCGCCACCGGCAGCCCCGGCGCACTCACCCGGTTCCTGGATGCCGTCCACCCCGGAGTCGTCATCAACTGCGCCGGCGCCACCCGCGGCGGCGCCCGGGACCTCACCCGCCACAACACCGTCGCCGTCGCCACCGTCTGCGAGGCCCTGCGCCGCAGCGGCTGCGGCGCCCGGCTCGTACAGATCGGCTGCGGTGCCGAGTACGGTCCGAGCCAGCCCGGCTCCTCCACCGCCGAGGACTCGGTGCCCCGTCCCGGTGGCCCGTACGGCGTCAGCAAACTCGCCGCCACCGAACTCGTGCTCGGCTCCGGGCTCGACGCCGTCGTTCTGCGCGTCTTCTCCCCGGCCGGACCGGGCACCCCCGCCGGGTCACCGCTCGGCCGGCTCGCCGAGGCCATGCGCCGCGCCATGCAGTCCGGCGACGGCGAACTCAAACTCGCCGGGCTCGGCATCCAACGCGACTTCATCGACATCCGCGACGTGGCCCGCGCCGTCCACGCGGCCTCCCTCTCTGCCGCCCAGGGAGTGATCAACATCGGTTCCGGCCGTGCCGTCCGGCTGCGTGACGCTGCCGCCGTCCTCGCCCGCGTGGCCGGCTTCGGCGGCACACTGCACGAGATCGACACCGCACCCGGCCCCGTTCGTGCCTTCATCGGCCACCCCCGCGGCGAGTCGGACCACGCCGCCCCGGCAACCCTGCCGTACCCGGACGGCTGCGGCAGTTGGCAGCAGGCCGATGTGCGCACCGCCCGCGACCGGCTCGGCTGGCGCCCCCGCATCAACCTCGAGGAGTCCCTCGCCGACATCTGGATGGAGGCGGCGTGCCGTATCTGACCTCCACCACCACCGACACCAGACGCACCCACGCGGGCCCCGGCGTCGGTGTTCCGGGCTACGCGCACCCGCTCCTCGCCCCCGACCAGTGGAACGCCCTCGCCCGCCCCGGCACGCCCGTCCACTGGGCCGTCCTCAACGTGCACGACGGTCCCGGGAGCTGCCCCGATCCACGCTGCCTGGAAGCGGTCGGTCAGCTCCGCAACGCGGGCGTCCGCGTCCTCGGCCGGCTCGACGCCGCGTATGGCAGACGCCCCTCCGCCGAGCTGATGTCCGACGCCGGGCACTACCTCGACTGGTACCGCGTCGACGGCTTCCTGCTGCGTCGCTGCCCCACACACCGCGAGGCGCTCCCCGCGGTCCGGCGCACCACCGCCGCGCTCCGTGCCCTCCGTGACGAGAGCCATCTCGTCCTGGGCCACGGCACCCACCCGTACCCCGGCTACGCCGACCTCGCGGACCAACTGGTCACCTTCAGCGGCCCCTGGAACGACTACCGCTGGTCGCAGGTGGCCGAGTGGACCGCCGAGCATCCGCCGGAGCGCTTCTGCCACTTCGTCCACGGACTGCCCCGCGGCCACCTCGACGAAGCTCTGCGCATCGCCCGCTGGCACGGCGCGGCCACGGTCTACCTCACCGACCGCACGGACCGCGGCGGCAGAGTGGACCCCTGGGAGGCGATGCCCGGCTACTGGGACGAGATCGTCTCGCGCCTCGGAACGGGTGTCTCGGAATGAAGAAGGGCGTGGCAGTGTTGCATGGAGAACAACCGTAGTGATTGACCGACCAACGGAGTCCCCGTGTCGCTGCCACCCCTGGTCGAGCCGGCCGACGAGCTCACCGTAGACGAGGTTCGCAGGTACTCCCGCCACCTGATCATCCCGGACGTCGGGATGGACGGGCAGAAGCGGTTGAAGAACGCCAAGGTGCTCTTTGTGGGCGCCGGTGGCCTGGGTTCGCCGGGACTGATGTACCTGGCGGCCGCGGGCGTGGGCACGCTCGGCATCGTGGAGTTCGACGAGGTCGACGAGTCGAACCTGCAGCGTCAGGTCATCCACAGCCAGGCCGACATCGGCCGCCCCAAGGCCGAGTCCGCCCGGGACAGCATCAAGGGCATCAACCCGTTCGTGAACGTGGTCCTGCATCAGGAGCGGCTCGAGGCCGACAACGTGATGGACCTGTTCAGCCAGTACGACCTGATCGTCGACGGCACGGACAACTTCGCGACCCGCTACCTGGTCAACGACGCCTGTGTGCTGCTGAACAAGCCGTACGTGTGGGGCTCGATCTACCGGTTCGACGGGCAGGCCTCGGTCTTCTGGTCCGAGCACGGCCCCTGCTACCGCTGCCTCTACCCGGAGCCGCCGCCCCCCGGCATGGTCCCTTCCTGCGCCGAGGGCGGCGTCCTGGGCGTGCTCTGCGCGTCCATCGGCTCCATCCAGGCCAACGAGGCCATCAAGCTCCTCGCGGGCATCGGTGAGCCGCTGGTCGGGCGTCTGATGATCTACGACGCCCTGGAGATGCAGTACCGCCAGGTCAAGGTCCGCAAGGACCCCGACTGCGCGGTCTGCGGCGACAACCCCACCGTCACCGAGCTCATCGACTACGAGGCCTTCTGCGGCGTCGTGTCCGAGGAGGCCCAGGCGGCGGCCGCCGACTCCACGATCACTCCGAAGCAGCTCAAGGAGTGGATCGACGACGGCGAGAATCTCGAACTCATCGACGTGCGCGAGCCGAACGAGTTCGAGATCGTCTCCATCCCGGGCGCCCGGCTGATCCCCAAGAACGAGTTCATCATGGGCAACGCCCTGGAGAACCTGCCGCAGGACAAGAAGATCGTCTTGAACTGCAAGACGGGTGTCCGCAGTGCGGAAGTCCTCGCGATCCTGAAGTCGGCCGGCTTCTCCGACGCCGTGCATGTCGGCGGCGGGGTCGTGGGCTGGGTCAACCAGATCGAGCCCGACAAGCCGATCTACTAGACCGCGACGACACGATCTCCTGCCACGGTCCGCTCGGGCCGTGTGACCTTCCGGGCGGCGGGGGTGCCGGACACCACTGGTGTGCGGCACCCCCGCCGCCGTCAGGAACAGACCTTGCCGTCCTTCGGCACCGTCCCGCTCAGCAGGTAGGAGTCCACCGTCGCGTCCACGCAGTCGCTGCCGCTGCCGTAGGCCCCATGGCCCTCGCCCTTCCAGGTGAGCTCCACCCCGACGCCCTTGCCCAGCTCGTCCGCCATCCGCCGGGCGCCCTCGTAGGGAGTGGCAGGGTCCCCGGTATTGCCCACCAGCAGGATCGGGTCGGCTCCCGGCGCGCTGACCTCCGGGGTGTCGAACTGGCCGGCCACCGGCCAGTCGTGGCACCAGCCGGCCGCGTCCCACCCCAGGTAGTCGCCGAACACGGGTGAGATCTTCTCGAACCGGGCGAGCCGCTTCCTCGTCTCGGCGAGCGTGGGCCGCTGCCTGTCGTCCAGACACGATATGGCCCGTTGTGCGTGGCTCGACGTGCCGTAGTGCCCCGAGGCGTCCCGCTCGTTGTAGCCGTCGGCCAGGGCCAGAAGCGCCGACCCGTCGCCGCCCTCGGCGGACTCCAGGGCGGAGGTGAGCCCCGGCCAACTGTCCTTGCTGTACAGAGGGAGCACGATGCCGGTCAGTGCGAGCGTCTCGGTCAGTTCACGGCCGGACGAGGTGGACAGAGGCTTCGAGTCGAGCCGGTCCAGCAGGTCGGCGATCTTCCGCGTCCCCTTCCGCGGGTCCTGCCCGGTCGACTTCAGGTAGTCGTCCAACGCGCGCTGGAAGCCCTGTGCCTGGTTGAGCGCGTGTCCGAAGGTGTCCGCGGTCGGGTCCACGACCGCGTCCAGCACCACGCGTCCCACGTTCTTGGCGAAGAGGTGTGCGTACACCCCGCCCAGCTCGGTGCCGTACGAGATGCCGAAGTAGTGCATCGAGTCGTCGCCGAGCACCTGGCGCATCAGGTCCATGTCGCGCGCGGTGTCGGTGGTGGACACGTGGGACAGCAGAGAACCGGTGGACTTCTCGCAATCCTTGCCGAAGTCGGTCGCGTCCGCGAGGAACGCCTTCTCCTCGGCCGCGTCGTCCGGGGTGGCGTCGACCTTCTCGGCCGCCTGGATGTCCTTGTCGTCGCGGCAGCGGACGCCCTCGCTGGCGCCCGTGCCGCGTGGATCCCAACTGACCAGGTCATAGCGTTCGTGGAGCTGGTCGACCCTGCTTGCGTACCACGGCAGCGTGGACACCCCGGAGCCGCCGGGCCCGCCGAAGTTGAACAGCAGTGAGCCGAGGTGCTTGCCCTTGTCGCCGGTGGCCCGCGAGCGGATCAGCGCGAGGTTCACCGTCCCGCCGTCCGGTTTCGCGTAGTCCAGTGGCGCCTTGATCGTCGCGCACTGCCATTCGTCGCCCGGTGCGGGGGAGTCGGAGGTTGCCTTGCAGCGGCCCCAGTCCGGCTTCTGCCCGGTCAACGAGGCGGGTAGCCCTGAGGACGACGAGTCGCCGGACCGCGTGTCCCCCGGATCTTCCTGGCCGGCGCCCGACGAATCCGCGCTGCAGCCCCCCACCAGCAGTGCGGCGGCGGTCCCCAGAGCCGCCCACCGTGCGTAACGCGCCATGTGCCTTCCCCCTCATGAGCCGTCCGCATCGGTTGCACGGACCGCGGTCAGGCCATAGTAGGCGGACCACGCCGACGCCGTCCGAGCCTGTGGATAACTCTCTGACCTGCGGATTTGAGTCTGTCGTGCGGGTGTGGGTGCGGGTGCGAGCTGTGGGGACCGGGCCGCTGGGACCGGGAGGGGGCGCTGCTCCTTACAACGCTCCCCGGCGGGTGAGGTGGTTGAAGAACAGCCAGCCCGGCAGCACCGGCAGCCACAGCGTCAGCAGCCGATAGAGCAGCACCGCGGGGGCCGCGACCTCCTTCGGCAGTCCGACGGCGATCAGGCCGACCGTCAAGGTCGCCTCCACGGCGCCCACCCCGCCCGGGGTCGGCGCGGCGGAGCCCAGCGCGTTGCCGGCGAGGAAGACGACCGCGACGCTGGCGATGCTGAGCGAGGTCGAACCGTCGCCGAACGCGCGGATCGACGCGTCCAGGCACATCACGAAGCAGGCCGTCAGCAGCAGCATGCCCCCGATGCCGGTCATCAGCTTCTGCGGCCGCTGGAGCACGTCCAGCATGCGTGGCACCACGCCCGCGAACAGCGACCGCACCCGGGTTGCCACGAACTTCCGCAGGAACGGCACCGACGTGACCACCAGCACCAGTACCGCGACCGTCAGCAGGCCCGCGATGACGGTCCGGGAGGGCGAGAGGGACGGCGTCTTCTCGGTGCCGGTGAGGTATCCGAACGACAGCAGCATCAGGATGTGGCAACCCAGCCCGAAAAGCTGTGAGGCGCCCACACTGGCCACCGCCAGCCCCGGCCGTACGCCGGCCCGCTGCAGGAACCGCGTGTTCAGGGCGACCCCGCCGACCGCGGCCGGGGCGACGATCTTGACGAAGGAGCCCGCCACCTGCGCGGCCACGGTCCGCGGGAAGGGCACCCGCTCCGGCACGAAGCCCAGCAGACTCATGGCCGCGGCGACGTAGCTGAGCGCCGAGAAGCCCACCGCCGCGGCGACCCAGCCCCACTGCGCGTTCTCGAACAGCGTGTCGAACTCGATGTGGGTGAGCTGGGTGAGCAGGAAGTACGCGCCTATGGCGCCGGCGATGAAGCTGATGAGCGTGCGGGGGCGTACCCGTTCGAGGCGGACCGGCTCCACCGGGGCCTGCGGACGGATCAGCAGCACCTGGTGGCGGATCTGGCTGAGCAGGTCCTCCTCGCGTGCCTCCTCCAGCGCGTCGTCGATCGCCCGCTTCTGCGCCCGTTGCTCGGCCCGCACGACCTTCTTGCCGGACCGGTCGGCCTTGTCCAGTCCTACGGCCGTGCTCCCGGACCGGTCGGCCTTGTCCATCCTCACGGTGGTGCTGCCGGCGCGGTCGGCCGTGTCCTCTCCCGGCTGCGCCTCGGGCTCCTCGTCCCGGGCGGGTCTGGACTGCCGGTACGCCTCCAGGACCGCCTCGCGCTCACGTTCCGCCCGTTCCCGGCCGAGTCTGCGCAGCGTCGCGCGCGTGACGCGGGTCAGCGCGATCGGCTGGAGCATCGGCAGACAGTCGGCGACCACGTCGGGCCCGAGGACCCCCACGGCCGCGGCGACCGCGCGCTCGGCGCCCACCCGCAGTCCGAACGTGGTCAGCAGCTGGGCGATGTCCATCCGCAGCACCAGGTCCCCTGCGGCGATCTCGCCACCACGCAGGTCGGTCAGGATGACCGTGCCCGAACGGTCGACCAGGACGGCGTCGCCGGCCAGCCTGCGGTGCGCGATGCGGCGTGACTGCAGGAAGCGCACCTGCTGCCAGGCGTCGTGCATCAGTTCGTCGGTGATCTGCGCGTCGTCCAGCGAGTCCAGGGTGCGACCGCCGGTGTGCTCGTACACCAGCATCACCGCGTCGGGGCCCAGCTCGGAGGTGGCGATCAGCTTGGGCGCGTTGGCTCCGGCCGCGATCGCCGCATAGGCCAGCAGGGCTTCCTGCTCCAGTGCCTGGCGCAGCGACTGCAGACTGCTCCGGGTGGTGATGCCGCGCAGCGTCAGTCGCCGCCAGGCCCGGTAGAAGAACCCCTGCGCCTGCTGCTCCCGGTCCACCACCGTCACGTCCAGCGGTGGGCCGTCCTCCAGGGTGACGAAGTAGCGCCGGCCCCGGTCGCTGTTCTCCGGGCTGTCCGGGAACTCCTCGCGAGCCGCCGTCAGCGGGCGGAAGCCGACCGTGCGCAGTCCCGCCATCAGCGTCCGGCCGGTAGGACGTACGTTGGGGGAGCCGACCGCGTAAAGGGTGCCGTAGGCGACACTCCAGCCGATCAGCACCGTCAGGATGATCGAGAAGGGTGTCGTGTAGCCCGTGACGAGCATCGAGAACGCGTCCAGCAGCAGCACCACCCACAGCACGGCCCGCCACCGGGGCCTGCGGGACATGCCGACCGCCGTCATATAGGCGATGACCGGGGCGAGATAGCCGTGCACCGGGTCGGTCAGGGCGTGCGTGTCACCGGGGGAGGGCTGGGTGAGCGCCTCCCGGACGGAGTGCGGGGCGGCCTGGGCGACCCACAGGTCGGTGGCGAGCGTCACTCCGTGCGCGAGGACGGCCGCCAGTACGCCGTCGGCGATACGCAGTCCGTCGCGTTTGATCAGCCGTTCGATCGCGAAGGCCACCGGGACCAGCAGGATCGCGATGCTCGATGCCAGTCCGGCGAGCTTGATCAGCAGATCGGGGGCCTGTCCGGTGCCCTTGTTGATGTCCTGTTCGAGCCCCGAGGTGGTGCCGTGCGCGAAGGCCGCGACCATCAGCAGCACGACGACCGCGAGAAGCCCCACCCCCAGCCGCATCAGGTCCGAGGGACGGTGCACGCGCGCGGGGAGGAGCGGTTCGTCGCCCTCCACCTCGTCGTTGTAGATCTCCTCGGCCGGGTCCTGGCCACCGCCGGACGCCTCCGCGGCGTCCTCGCCCTCGTCCGGCGCGGCGGTGTCCGGGCGCGACGACGCCTCAGAGGTGCCCTCCGCGTTCTCGGGATGCACACCCTGATGTCTCATCGTCTCTTCTTGGTCTCGTATCACCTGTCACCGCCCGCACGATGGTGGCATGCCCGTCCGACATACGGGGTCATCAGGGTGCACTCGCGGGACCGCACAGTCTGCCCGACGCTTCCCTCGGGTGCGAGGGACGACCCCGGCCGCCCTCGCCGCCCTCGCCTCCCATTGTCGGTGGCATCGTGCAGGATGGGGCGGATGAGCGAGGAGAGCCGTCCGGCGGATGCGGTGCCGGAACACCCGGAGTACGCGGAGCGGGTCCTCGGGGTCGCCGAGCTGATCCCGCCGGGTCGCGTGATGACGTACGGGGACGTCGCCGAGTGGCTCGAGGAGGGCGGGCCGCGGCAGGTGGGCCGGGTGATGGCCCTGTACGGGGGCGCGGTCCCGTGGTGGCGGGTGGTGCGCGCGGACGGCGTGCTGCTGCCGGGGCACGAGTCGAGAGCCCTCGGCCACTACCGGGAGGAGGGCACGCCCCTCAAGGAGGCGGGCCGCTCCGCGGCGGGGCACATACCCCGCCTCGACATGGCACGCGCGCGCTGGGACGGCGCCGAACAAGCCCCGAGGCGGGACTGATGGCCATCGGCCCGGCGCCTTCCGGCCGGATGCCGCCCGGCCAGACGTCCCCCGGCGGGCGTCCGGCGTCCCGTGTGCCCCGTTCGGGGGACAGAGGGCGTTTCCAGGACATGCCGTACGTTCGTGCGGTGAGGAACGCATATGCCCCCTGTGCCCGCGGGGGTGGTCGGCAGCACCCGGAAGGCATTCTTCCGACGGCACCACCGGCGTAGCGTCCACGGCACGCGTCGCCCTCACCCCACGGCCCCCGTCCGCCTCGCGCGGCGCCCCGCCCCACCCGTACCAGCACCAGGACCGGCGAACCACGTGAGCTCCTCTTCCACCACCAGGCGTCTGCCGCACCCTCCGGTGCGGCAGGGGAACCGTGGCGCTTACCGACTGGTACGTACCCCGCCGGCCCGCCCGGTCCCCCCTCGCCTGGACGCGGGCCAGCGTGCGGTGGTTGACCACGGCACCGGCCCCCTCCTCGTCCTCGCGGGCCCCGGCACCGGCAAGACGACCACTCTGGTCGAGTCCGTGGCCGCCAGGATCGCCCGCGGCGCGGACCCGGAACGCATCCTGGTGCTGACGTTCAGCCGCAAGGCGGCCGTCGAGCTGCGTGACCGCATGGCGCTGCGGATCGGGGCGGAGCGGGCACCCCGGGCCACCACCTTCCACTCCTTCGGTTACGCGCTGGTACGGGCCCACCAGGACAGCAGCCTGTTCGTGGAGCCGCTGCGGCTGCTGTCCGGCCCCGAGCAGGACGTGACCGTGCGTGAGCTGCTGGCCGGCCAGCCCGGGCTGGAGCGCCTGGGTCTCGCCCATGTGCGCTGGCCCGACGACCTGCGCGCCTGCCTGACCACCCGGGGCTTCGCCGACGAAGTCCGCGCGGTCCTGGCCCGCAGTCGCGAGCTCGGCCTCGGCCCCGCCGCCCTGGAGGCGTTCGCCCGCCGCATCGGCCGCCCCGACTGGCTGGCCGCCTCCGCCTTCCTCGCCGAGTACCTGGACGTCCTCGACCTCCAGGGCGTCGTCGACTACGCCGAACTCGTCCACCGCGCGGTGCTCCTCGCCCACCGCCCCGAGGTCGCCGCGCGGCTCGCCGCCCAGTACGACGCCGTCTACGTGGACGAGTACCAGGACACCGACCCGGCCCAGGCACGGCTGCTGCACGCGCTCGCCGGCGGTGGCCGCACCTTGGTGGCGTTCGGCGACCCGGACCAGTCGATCTACGCCTTCCGGGGCGCCGACGTCGGCGGCATCCTGGAGTTCCCCGACGCCTTCGCGCGCGCGGACGGCAGCCCGGCCCCGGTCCGGGTCCTGACGACGTCCCGCCGCTCCGGTGCCGCCCTGCTCGCCGCCACCCGCCTGCTCACCCGGCGGATGCCGCTGACCCGCCTCCCGGCCGAGAAGGTGCGCGCCCACCGGGAGCTGACGGCGGCGCGCGAGGGCGGCCGCGTCGAGGTCCGCACCTACCCCACGGCCGGCACGGAACTGGACAACATCGCCGACATCCTGCGCCGCGCCCACCTGGAGGACGGCGTTCCGTGGGGCGAGATGGCCGTCCTGGTCCGGGCCGGCGCCCGCAGTGTCCCGGGCGTCCGCCGCGCCCTCACCGCGGCCGGGGTCCCTTTGGACATCGACGGCGACGACCTCCCCCTGCGCCACGAACCCGCGGTGGCCCCTCTGCTGACGGCCCTCAGAGCGGTCGCCCGCGCGGAGGCGGCGGACGGCGAGGGCGACGCGGCCGACAGGCGCGCCGACGCCGCAGAGGAGCCGGACGGCGGAGACATCCCGGCGGGCACGGACACGGACACCGGCACCGGCACCGGCACGGACACGGACACGGGCACCGGCACGGACACGGACACGGGCACCGGCACGGACACGGACACGGGCACCGGCGCGGACTCGGACGCGGACTCGGACGCCGATACGGACACGGGCGCCGACGCCACACAGGAGCCCGCGGCCGGCTGCTGGCTCGACACCGAGACCGCGCTCGCGCTGCTCGCCTCCCCTCTGGCCGGCATGGACGCCGCCGACCTGCGCCGCCTCGGCCGCGCGCTGCGCGAGGAGGAGCGCGCCGCCGGCCGCCCCGTGCCGCCGCCGTCCGACGAGCTGCTCACGCGGGCGCTGGCCGAGCCGGAACGCCTGGTGGCGCACGACCCGGCGTACGCGCGCGGCGCGCAGCGCCTGGGCGCACTGCTCCGGCGGACCCGGGAGTGCCTCGCGGGCGGCGGAACCGCCGAGGAGGCCCTCTGGGAGCTGTGGAACGGCACTCCATGGCCGGCGCGGCTGGAACGGTCCTCGCGGCGCGGCGGCGCCGCCGGCCGCAACGCCGACCGTGACCTGGACGCCGTCTGTGCCCTGTTCGCGACCGCCGCGCGCGCGGAAGAGCGCGTCGGCGGACGTGGTGCCCTGAACTTCCTGGAGGAGATCGAGGCCCAGGACATCGCCGCCGACACGCTCACCCGCAGGGCCGTCCGCGCCGATGCCGTCCGCTTGATGACCGCGCACCGCTCCAAGGGCCTGGAATGGCGTCTCGTGGTCGTCGCCGGCGTCCAGGAGGGGCTGTGGCCCGACCTGCGTCGCCGCGGCTCCCTGCTGGAGGCCGACCGCATCGGCCGCGACGGACTCGCCGAACCGCTCAGCCAGGGCGCGCTCCTCGCCGAGGAACGACGGCTGTTCTACGTGGCCGCCACGCGCGCCAAGGAGCGCCTGGTCATCACCGCCGTCAAGGCGCCCGCCGACGACGGCGACCAGCCCTCCCGCTTCCTCACCGAGCTCGGCGTCGAACCCAAGGACGTCACCGGCCGTCCCCGCCGCCCGCTGTCGGTCTCCGCGCTCGTCGCCGAACTGCGGGCCACCACCGTCGACCCCGAGGCCTCCCCGCCGCTGCGGGAGGCCGCCGCACAGCGCCTGGCCCGCCTCGCCGCGCTCGCCGACGACGACGGCCGCCCCCTGGCCCCCTCCGCGCACCCCTACCGCTGGTGGGGCATGTTCGAGCCGACCGAGAGCAAGGTGCCGCTGCGCGACCGCGACAAGCCCGTCGCGCTCTCCGGAAGCGCCCTGGACCAGCTCGCCCGCACCTGCGCCCTGCAGTGGTTCCTGGGCCGTGAGGTGAAGGCCGACGCGCCCGCCACCACCGCCCAGGGCTTCGGCAACGTGGTGCACGTCCTCGCCGACGAGGTCGCCTCCGGCCGCACCCCCGCCGACCTGGAGGTGCTCATGGAGCGGCTGGACTCGGTGTGGAACGCGCTCGCCTTCGACGCCCCCTGGAAATCGGCGCAGGAGAAGGCCCACGCGCGCGTGGCGCTCGAACGCTTCCTCAAGTGGCACGTCGACACGGGCGGACAACGAGCCGGCCGGACGCCGGTCGCCAGCGAGCAGGACTTCGACGTCACCCTGGAGGCCGGTGACTACGAGGTGCGCATCCGCGGCAGCATGGACCGCGTCGAGAGGGACGGCGAGGGCCGCGCCTATGTCGTCGACTTCAAGACGGGCAAGCAGGCGCCCAGCGCCGCCGACGTCGCCCGCCACCCGCAGCTCGCCGTCTACCAGCTCGCCGTCCGCGAGGGCGCGGTCGACGACGTGTTCGACGGCACCCGCCCCGAGCCCGGCGGCGCCGAACTCGTCCACCTGCGACAGGGCGCCGCCAGGAAGGACGGCGGCGAGGAACTGCCCAAGGTGCAGTCCCAGGAGCCCCTGGAGGGACAGTGGGTCGGCGAGCTCCTGGCCACCGCCGCGGGCAAGGTCCTCGATGAACGGTTCTCGCCGACGGCGGGTCAGCACTGCGCGCACTGCGCGTTCCGGGCCTCGTGCAGCGCCCGCCCGGAGGGACGGCACGTGGTGGAGTAGGGATCGCACGTGGCGGGCACAGGCCCGCGTGACATACGGCACCACCCGTGCCGACCTGCGCTTCTTCCGTTGCATGGGCCGACTGGGGCCCGCATTGTCAGTGGCCGCCGTTAGCCTCTCTCCATGCCCGCCCGTATCACCGATCCCGAGCAGCTCAAGGAGCTCCTCGGCATCCCGTTCACCCCGGAGCAGACGGCCTGCATCATCGCGCCGCCCGCCCCGCAGGTGATCGTGGCCGGAGCCGGTTCGGGCAAGACCACGGTGATGGCCGCGCGTGTGGTGTGGCTGGTCGGCACCGGCCAGGTCGCCCCCGAACAGGTGCTCGGGCTGACCTTCACCAACAAGGCCGCCGGCGAACTCACCGAGCGCGTCCGCAAGGCCCTGGTCAGGGCCGGCGTCACCGACCCCGACGCGATCGACCCCGACAACCCGCCCGGCGAACCGCTGATCTCCACGTACCACGCCTTCGCCGGCCGCCTGCTCGCCGACCACGGGCTGCGCATCGGCCTGGAACCCACCTCCCGCCTGCTCGCCGACGCCACCCGCTACCAGCTCGCCGCCCGCGTGCTCCGTGAGGCACCCGGCCCCTATCCCGCGCTCACCCGATCCTTCCCCGACCTGGTCAGCGACCTCCTGGCGCTGGACTCCGAACTCGCCGAGCACCTGATCCGGCCCGAGGACGTACAGGCGTACGACACCGAGCTGCTGGACACCCTGGACGGCGTCCGGCTCGGCAACGCCGACCTGCGCAAGGTCCCCGAGGCGGCCGCCGCCCGCCGCTCCCTGGCCGGGCTGGTGGGCCGCTACCGCGCCGCCAAACGCGAACGGGACCTGCTCGACTTCGGCGACCAGATCGCCCTCTCCGCCGCCCTGGCCGGCCTGCCCGAGGTCGGCCGCATCCTGCGGGACGAGTTCCGCGTGGTCCTCCTCGACGAGTACCAGGACACCTCGGTCGCCCAGCGCGTGCTGCTCTCCGGCCTCTTCGGGGGCGGCAGCGGGCACCCCGTCACCGCGGTGGGCGACCCCTGCCAGGCCATCTACGGCTGGCGCGGTGCCTCCGTCGCCAACCTGGACGACTTCCCCGAACACTTCCCGCGTGCCGACGGCCGCCCCGCCACCCGCCAGGCGCTCAGCGAGAACCGGCGCAGCGGCGGCCGCCTCCTCGACCTCGCCAACGGCCTCGCCGCGCCCCTGCGCGCGATGCACGCGGGGGTGGAGGCGCTGCGCCCGGCCCCGGGCGCCGAACGCGACGGGCAGGTGCGCTGCGCCCTGCTGCGCACCCACACCGAGGAGATCGACTGGATCGCCGACGCCATCGCCCACCTGGTGCGCACCGGCAAGGAACCCGGCGAGATCGCGGTCCTGTGCCGCACCGCCGGTGACTTCGCCGAGATCCAGGGCGCCCTCGTCGCCCGTGACGTGCCCGTGGAGGTCGTCGGCCTGTCCGGGTTGCTGCACCTGCCCGAGGTCGCCGACCTCGTCGCCGTCTGCGAGGTGCTCCAGGACCCCGGCGCCAATGCCTCCCTGGTCCGCCTGCTCACCGGCCCGCGCTGGCGCATCGGCCCGCGCGACCTGGCCCTGCTGGGACGCCGCGCACGGCTGCTCGTGTCGCACACCCGCGTGGACGACGACGACCTCGACGTGCGCCTCGCCGCGGCCGTCGAGGGCGTCGATCCGACGGAGGTCGTCTCCCTCGCCGACGCCCTCGACACGTTCCTCGAACTGCCCCTGGAGGCGGAGCGCGCGGACGACGGACTGCCCTTCTCCTCCGACGCGCGCGTCCGGTTCGCGCGGCTCGCCGCCGAACTGCGCGACCTGCGCCGCTCGCTCGCCGACCCGCTGATGGACGTACTGCACCGCGTGCTCGCCGTCACCGGCCTGGAGGTCGAGCTGTCCGCCTCCCCGCACGCCCTGGCCGCCCGCCGCCGCGAGACCCTGGCCAACTTCCTGGACGTCGCCGCCTCCTTCGCGGCCAACGAGCCCGAGGCGAGCCTGCTGGCCTTCCTGGGGTTCCTGCGCACCGCCGCCCAGTACGAGAAGGGCCTGGACAACGCGCTGCCCGGTGGTGAGAACACGGTCAAGGTGCTCACCGCGCACAAGTCCAAGGGTTTGGAGTGGGACGTCGTCGCCGTGCCCGGACTGGTCACCGGCACCTTTCCGAGCACCCAGGGCCGCGAGAAGTGGACCGCCCAGGGCAAGGTGCTGCCGCATCCGCTGCGCGGCGACGCCGACACGCTCCCCGAGGTGGAATCGTGGGACTCACGGGGGCTGCGCGCCTTTCACGAGGCGATGAAGGAACATCAGCTCACCGAGGAACTGCGCCTCGGCTACGTCACCTTCACCCGCCCCCGGTCGCTGCTGCTCGGCTCCGGCCACTGGTGGGGACCGTCACAGAAGAAGCCCCGCGGCCCCTCCGGCTTCCTCACGGCCCTGTACGAGCACTGCGCGGCCGGGCACGGCGAGATCGAGGCCTGGGCGGAGCCGCCGGCCGAGGACGAGGAGAACCCCGCCCTGCTGGCGGCGGCCGCCGACCGGGCCTGGCCGCTCCCGCTGGACGAGGCCGCGCTGGCCCGCCGCAGGGCCGCCGCCGAGACCGTCCTGGCACACCTGGAGCGCACCGCCTCGCTCACGCCCCCGGCTCTGGTCGCCGCGCGCCCGGGGACCGCGCCCGACCCGTCCGCCCACGACCCGTCCGCCCACGAGGACCCGGACTGGCCGCCACCGGACGACGAGCCGCCCCACGACTCGTCGGACGAGGAACCGCCTTCTGAGTTCCCTGACGAGGAGCCTTCCCTCGGGCCCCCGAACGACGAGCCCCCCTACGACGAGCCAGCCTTCGAGCCCCCTTACGACGAGCCGTTCCCTGACGAGGACCCCTACGCCGAGGGTCCCGACGCCGGGGCCTCCGACGCCGGGGCCCCCGACTGGGACTCCTGGTCCGCCGACCGCCCCGTCGTGCCGCACCAGGCGTCGCCTCCCGAAGTGCCGGCCGGCCCGGAGCGGGTGCCGCGGTCCCGCCGTGCGGACGTGCCGGGCGGCGCTCGGCTCACCCCGGAGGAGGCCCGCACGCTCGCCTCCTGGGACCGCGACCTCGACGCGCTCACCGGGGAGCTGCTGCGGGCCCGCGCGAGCGTCACCGAGGTCGTCCTCCCGGCCTCGCTGACCGCGTCGCAGCTGATGAGGCTGGCCGCGGACCCGGACGGGCTGGCGCAGGAGCTGGCCCGCCCGATGCCCCGTCCCCCGCAGCCCGCCGCCCGGCGGGGCACCCGGTTCCACGCCTGGGTCGAAACCCGGTTCGAGGCCCTGCGGCTGCCGATGCTCGAACCCGACGAGCTGCCGGGCACCGAGGCGGAGATCGCCGACGAACGCGACCTGGAGACCCTCAAGGAGGCCTTCGCACGCACGCCGTACGCCCACCGGGCCCCGTACCGCGTGGAGGCTCCCTTCCAACTCGGCATCGCCGGACGTGTCGTGCGCGGCCGCATCGACGCGGTCTACCGCGACGGCGAGGGAGACGCGGCGACGTACGAGATCGTCGACTGGAAGACCAACCGGGCGCACACCGCCGATCCGCTGCAGCTGGCCGTGTACCGGCTGGCCTGGGCCGAGCAGCAGGGCGTGCCCCTGGAGCGGGTCACGGCCGCGTTCGTGTACGTGCGCGGCGGCGAGGTCGTACGGCCGCCGGACCTGCCCGGCCGCGCCGAACTGGAACGGCTGCTCGGCGCCGGCGAGAACCCCGTGCCGGCCGCCGAGGAGAACCCGGCGCCGGCCACCGGGACATCCACGTCGCCGGACCGCGGCGACGGGCCGTACGGCGGCGGCACCGAAACGATCACCGGCGAACCCGAAACGCTCACCGACGGTGTGCAGCCGCCCACCGGTGAACCGCCGGGAGGGGATGTCGGCCCAGGCCGTTAGGCTCGTGGGTATGAGCACGACCCCGGACAGCGCCGTCCGCACGTACGTCGACCGTCACCGCGCCGCCTTCCTCGACGACCTCATGGAGTGGCTGCGCATCCCGTCGGTGTCCGCGCAGCCCGAGCACGTCCCGGACGTACGGCGCAGCGCCGAGTGGCTCGCCGCCCGGCTGGCCGGGACCGGCTTCCCGACCGTCGAGGTGTGGCCCACCCCGGGCGCCCCCGCCGTCTTCGCCGAGTGGCCCTGCGACGACCCGGAGGCGCCCACCGTGCTGGTCTACGGCCACCACGACGTGCAGCCCGCCGCACGCGAGGACGGCTGGGACGGTGACCCCTTCGAACCGGAGATCCGTGACGGCCGCCTGTACGCGCGCGGGGCCGCCGACGACAAGGGGCAGGTGTTCTTCCACACGCTGGGCGTGCGCGCGCACCTCGCGGCGACCGGACGTGATGCCCCCGCTGTCCATCTGAAGCTGCTGATCGAGGGCGAGGAGGAGTCGGGCTCCCCGCACTTCCGCGCCCTCGTCGAGGAGAACGCCGGCCGGCTCGCCGCCGACGCCGTGATCGTCTCCGACACCGGCATGTGGTCCGAGGACACCCCCACCGTGTGCACGGGCATGCGCGGGCTGGCCGAGTGCGAGATCGTCATGCACGGCCCGGAGCAGGACATCCACTCCGGCTCGTTCGGCGGCGCGGTGCCCAATCCGGCCACCGCCGTCGCCCGGCTGGTGGCCGCGCTGCACGACGAGCACGCGCGAGTGGCGGTACCCGGCTTCTACGACGGCGTGGCCGAACTCACCGACCGTGAACGCGCCCTCTTCGCCGAACTGCCCTTCGACGAGGAGCGCTGGCTGCGCGACGCGCGGTCCACGGCCACCCACGGCGAAGCCGGATACACCACCCTGGAGCGCGTCTGGGCCCGCCCCACCGCCGAGGTCAACGGCATCGGCGGGGGTTATCAGGGCCCCGGCAGCAAGACCGTCGTCCCGTCCTCGGCGCGCGTCAAGCTGTCCTTCCGGCTCGTCGACGGACAGGAACCCGAGCACATCGAGAAGGCGGTGCGCGCCTGGGCCGCCGAGCAGGTGCCCGCCGGCATCCGGTGCGAGATCACCTTCGGCCCCGCAACCCGCCCGTGCCTGACCCCGCTGGACCATCCGGCGCTGCGCTCGCTCGTGCGGGCGATGGGCCGGGCCTTCGGGCAGCCGATCCGGTTCACCCGGGAGGGTGGCTCCGGTCCCGCCGCCGACCTTCAGGAGGTGCTGGGCGCCCCGGTACTGTTCCTGGGCATCTCCGTGCCCTCCGACGGCTGGCACGCGCCGAACGAGAAGGTCGACCTGGACCTGCTGCTCAAGGGCGCCGAGACCGGCGCACACCTGTGGAGCGATCTCGGGGAGAACTGGCGCCATGAGCGGTGACCGTCCCGCGGGACGGACCGGCCGCCGCGCCCCGCTCCGGGCACGGCACACTGGAGAAGCCGCTCCGGACGCCCGCATTCCGCCGGACCCGCTCGCCTCCCGCCGTACGTCCCGCTGAACCACCCACCGATCCACCGCCGCACTGGGGGAGTTGGAAGCACCTGTGACCACCTGGACCGACCACACCGCCGACCGCGACCGGCCCGTCTCGCTCACCGCCCCGAGCGGGGTCGACCGGGCCGCCCACCACCGGCTCGACGAGGCATGGCTCGCGGCGGCCTGGAGCCACCCCTCGACGCGCTGCTTCGTGGTCTCCGGCGGCCAGGTCCTCATCGACGAGACGGAGGACGGCCGCACCGAACTGGTCATGACGCCGTCCTTCGAGGCCCCGCTGACCGAGGCGCACCGCTACTTCCTCGGTACGGACGACGACGGGGTGAGCTACTTCGCCCTCCAGAAGGACGCGCTGCCGGGCCGCATCGACCAGTCCGCACGCCCTGCCGGGCTGCGCGAAGCGGGGTTGCTGCTGTCGCCGCGGGACGCGGGCCTGATGGTGCACGCGGTCGCCCTGGAGAACTGGCAGCGCCTGCACCGCTACTGCTCCCGCTGCGGCGAACGCACGGTGATCGCGGCGGCCGGCCACATCCGCCGCTGCCCCGCCTGCGGCGCCGAGCACTACCCACGCACCGACCCCGCCGTCATCATGGCCGTCACCGACGACCAGGACCGCATCCTGCTCGGCCGCCAGGTGCACTGGCCCGAGGGCCGCTTCTCCACACTCGCGGGCTTCGTCGAACCGGGGGAGTCCATCGAGCAGTCCGTGCGCCGGGAGGTCTTCGAGGAGGCCGGCATCACCGTCGGCGACGTCCAGTACGTCGCCAGCCAGCCCTGGCCCTTCCCCTCCAGCCTCATGCTCGGCTTCATGGCCCAGGCCACCGACACCGACATCGACGTCGACGGTGACGAGATCCACGAGGCGCGCTGGTTCTCCCGCGAGGACCTGCGGGCCGGCTTCGAGTCCGGCGAGGTCCTCCCGCCCTACGGCATCTCCATCGCGGCCCGTCTGATCGAACTGTGGTACGGCAAGCCGCTCCCGACCAGGGCGGTCTGAGACCGTACGCATGACGACGTGCGAAAGCCCCCGCTGCTGCGGGGGCCTCCGCAGGGAACCACGGGACCGGCCGTCAGGCGGCCAGCGCCTGCTTGACCTGGGCAAGGGACGGGTTGGTCATCACCGTCTCGGAGCCGGAGGGCGAGACGACCAGAACGGTCGGAACCGTCTGATTGCCCTCGTTCACCTTCTCCACGAACGCCGCGGACTGCGGGTCCTGCTCGATGTTGATCTCGTTGTAGGAGATGCCCTCACGGTCCATCTGGCTCTTCAACCGACGGCAGTAGCCGCACCACGTGGTGCTGTACATCGTCACAGTGCCCGACATGTCGGTCCGTACCCCTTCCCTCGCCAATGAGCGGGATGCGTCATTGCTGACGTCCTGAACGCATGCGCGCGCCCCGGCATTCCCGGGCGGGGCGCTCGCACGGCCGGCACGACAGCGGTCAGTGTTAATACGACTACAGGCGCCTCCCTGTGGACAACCCGCCGCATCCGTCCCGCTCGACCTGGCAGCATGGCGGGGTGACAGCAGCAACGCATTCCACCCTCTTCCCACGGGTACCGGACTCCGCGGACGCCGTGCTCGACGGGCTCGACCCCGAACAGCGCGCCGTGGCCACGGCCCTGCACGGACCGGTGTGCGTACTGGCCGGAGCCGGGACGGGCAAGACCCGGGCGATCACCCACCGCATCGCCTACGGGGTGCGCGCGGGCATCCTCCAGCCGTCCAGCGTGCTCGCCGTCACCTTCACCAACCGCGCCGCGGGCGAGATGCGCGGCCGGCTCAGGCAGCTCGGCGCCGTCGGCGTCCAGGCCCGCACATTCCACTCGGCGGCGCTGCGCCAGCTCCAGTACTTCTGGCCGAAGGCGGTCGGCGGCTCCCTGCCCCGCATCGTCGAGCGCAAGGTCCAACTCGTCGCCGACGCGGCCGCCGCCTCCCGTGTCCGCCTCGACCGCAACGAACTGCGGGACGTCACCGCCGAGATCGAATGGGCCAAGGTCACCCAGACCGTTCCCGGCGACTACGCCGCGGCGGCAGCCAGGGCCGCCCGCGACACCCCCCGCGACCCCGCCGAGATCGCCAAGCTGTACGAGGCCTACGAGGAGATCAAACGCGACCGCGTCGTCATCGACTTCGAGGACGTGCTGCTGCTCACGGTCGGTATCCTCCAGGACCGGCGGGACGTCGCCGAGCAGGTTCGCGCCCAGTACCAGCACTTCGTGGTCGACGAGTACCAGGACGTCAGCCCCCTCCAGCAGCGCCTGCTGGAGCTGTGGCTCGGCGACCGCGACGACCTGTGCGTCGTCGGTGACGCCAGCCAGACCATCTACTCCTTCACCGGCGCGACCCCCGACCATCTTCTCGACTTCCGGGTCCGCCACCCCGGGGCGACCGTCGTCAAACTCGTCCGCGACTACCGCTCCACCCCTCAGGTGGTCCACCTCGCCAACGGGCTGCTCTCCCAGGCCCGCGGCCGCGCCGCCGACCACCGACTGGAACTCGTGTCGCAACGCCCCCCGGGGCCCGAGCCCATCTACGCCGACTACGCCGACGAGCCCTCCGAGGCCGAGGGCGCCGCCCGCCACATCCGCGCACTTCTGGACTCCGGCGTACCCGCGGCGGAGATCGCTGTCCTGTTCCGCACCAACTCCCAGTCCGAGACGTACGAGCAGGCACTGGCCGACGCCGGGATCCCTTATCAGCTGCGCGGCGCGGAGCGCTTCTTCGACCGGCCCGAGGTGCGCAGGGCGATCCACGCCCTGCGCGCCGCCGCCCGCTTCGGTGCCAACGACTCCCGGCTCGACGACGTGGTCGACCTGCCCTCCCAGGTACGGGCCGTGCTCTCCGGCGAGGGCTGGACCGGGGAACCGCCGGCCGGCTCCGGCGCGGTCAGGGAACGCTGGGAGTCGCTGGCCGCCCTGGTCCACCTCGCCCAGGACTTCGCCACCGTCGGACCGGACGTCACCCTCACCGACCTGGTCGCCGAACTGGACGAACGGGCGGGCGCCCAGCACGCGCCCACGGTGCAGGGCGTCACCCTCGCTTCCCTGCACTCCGCCAAGGGACTGGAGTGGGACGTCGTCTTCCTGGTCGGTGTCGCCGAGGGCATGATGCCGATCAGCTACGCCAGGACGGACGAGCAGATCGAGGAGGAGCGCCGACTCCTGTACGTCGGCGTCACCCGCGCGAGGGAACGCCTCTTCGTCTCCTGGGCGCTCTCCCGCTCGCCCGGCGGCCGTCCCAGCCGCCGCCCCAGCCGCTTCCTCGACGGGCTGCGCCCCGGTTCGACCGCGACAGGGGGCAGGAACGGCGGCCCGGGGGGCGCCGGTGGTGTCGAGCGCGGTTTCGGTTCGGCCGGCCGTGGCGGTGCGGCGGGTGCCGTGCCCGTCGCCCGCCGCACCCAGCGGACCGTGGCCCGCTGCAAGGTCTGCGGCCGCACCCTGACGGACGCCGGCGAGATGAAACTGATGCGCTGCGAGGACTGTCCCTCCGACATGGACGAGGGACTGTACGAGCGGCTGCGGGAATGGCGGGCCGTCCAGGCGGGGCGCAGCGGACAGCCCGCCTTCTGCGTCTTCACCGACCGGACGCTGATGGCCATCGCCGAGACGGTTCCCGAGGAGCCGGAGGGGCTGGCGCGGATTCCCGGTGTCGGCATGCGGAAGTACAGGCGGTACGGAGCCGATGTGTTGGCCATCTGCGCAGGCCAGGAGGTCGGGGAGGACGAGGCGAAAGGTTGAGGCCAACTCGTCGCAAAAATAGTTTGCGCATGCCCCGGGAATCCCCATAGGTTCTAAGCCACGGGGACGGCGGCCTTCTCGGAGGCCCTGATTCCGTGCTGTACTTGCACATCCGAACGGATCGGCTCACCACCGGTCCTAGAGACGCCGAAGGGAGGCGAGCCCAGTGATCACCATCAACAGCAGCTTCGTCAGCACCGCCAAACTGACCGATCACTCGGTCGTCTCCGCGTGCTCGCAGGGCGTCTCGAACCTGGGCACCGGTGTGTCCGGCATTCGTGCCGACCGTCCGGTCTCCTCCCTGCCTCTCTCGGGCCTTCCTGTCCGTGAGCGCGATGAGCGACCGACCAAGGCACTGGAAGCGGTAGTGGCACAGGCCCATGCCTATGCCTTTGCGGCGGCCGGTGCCGGATTCCGGAAGCAGACGACGCAGCACCACCTGATGTGGGCCTTCCGCGGGCCTGAACCCTGGAGTGATCCAGCCTGATCGCCGATCAGGCAGGCGCCTTCAGGGCCGCGGAACCCAACCGGGATCCGCGGCCCTTCTGTTTGTCCCGCACCGGGACCGACAGACGAAGGACCTCGGGACAAGAAAAGACCCGGTACCAGCCGATGCCCGGCCCCACAGGGCCGGACCGACCAGACGAGGAAGACGAACCGTGCAACTCGAAGCGCACGTCCCGTCCGTACCGCCTTCCGACACGATCCCCAAGCCCGGCCTCCCGGAGGACTCCACCTTGACTCCGCTCACCACGCTCACCGCGCTCGACGACGCCATCGAGAACCTCGGTGTCTCCGTCCCCTGCCGCTCGTACGACCCGGAGGTCTTCTTCGCCGAGTCGCCGGCGGACGTCGAGTACGCCAAGTCGCTCTGCCGCACCTGCCCGCTCGTCGACGCCTGCCTCGCCGGCGCCAAGGAGCGGCGTGAGCCCTGGGGCGTCTGGGGTGGCGAACTGTTCGTCCAGGGCGTCGTCGTCGCCCGGAAGCGGCCGCGTGGCCGCCCGCGCAAGAACCCGGTCACCGCATGAACACCCCCGGCACGATCAACCGTCCCCTCACGCTCGACCCCACGAAGCAGGCCCCGATGAAGCCGTCCACCAACGAGCCGACCGGCTCCGTGATCGAAGACGTCACCACCACCGGCGCGAACGACTCACGCCAGAACAGGACCCGAGAGATGCAACTCATTCCAGAAGCCCTGGCTCGTGCGCATATGCACGACCGACTGCGAGAGGCCGAGCGGGAACGCAGGGCCGTGCGCCTGGTGGTCGCCCGCCGGATGCAGCGCCGGGCCGAGCGCGCGTCGCTGCGCGCCCGCCGCGCGCTGGCCATGGCCGTCATGCAGTGACACACCGCGGTCATCGACGATGACTCCACCCGGGGGCCGGTCCACCAGGACCGGCCCCCGGTCGCGTCCCCGGGAGGGACTATCCGGGCACCGGGTTGCCGGAATACCGGCTCAGGCTTGTGCTGCCGACCGTTCCCCGGAGCCGTCACCGAATTCGTGACCAGGATCGTCCTCGGCCTGGTCCTCGGGCTCTTCTTCGGGTTCCCGGGCGGATTCCGCCTCGGCTTTCTGCTGCCCGGGGAGCCTGATCTCCTCGGCTTCCTCGACTCCCACCATGTCGTCCGTCTCGTCCCCGCCGTCCACGGCCTCTGTCCCGACCGGGCCGTCCGCGTCCTCCACCTGCACGAAGCCGGGGAGCCACTGCTCCAGTTCCTCGCGCAGCCGCACCGTCGCGCCCAGCTGGCACAGCACACCGATCGTGCTGAGGGTGACCCGGTGGATCAGCAGGTACGACGGGGGCAGGTTGAGCTTCTTGCCCAGTTGGTAGGCGGGGGAGCGGGGGTCGGCCACCCGGGCGGCCTGGCTGCGCATCCAGCCGCGGGTGAACGTGAACTCCTCGACCCTGGCGGGCTCGATGATCGGCAGGAGGTAGTCCAGGACCGCGTCCGGCTCCAGGTCGATGGACTCCCTGACGAATCCCTCCTCGCGCAGATGCGTGTAGACGAAGTCGGCGTCGCCTTCGAGCGTCATCCGCAGCGAGTGGCCGATCGGCGCCGGCAGACCGCCGGGGAGTCGGTCGACCGTGCCGAAGTCCAGGACGCCGAGCCTCCAGTCGTCCTCGCCCTCCGGCCCGCCGGGCAGCAGCCGGAAATTGCCCGGGTGCGGATCGGCGTGCAGCAGACCGGTGCGGGCCGGCCCGGAGAAGAGGAAACGGGCCAGCAGCTGGCCGGCGCGGTCGCGCTGCTCCTTGGTGCCGTCGGAGATGATCTCGGACAGGGGTGTCCCGTCCATCCACTCGGTGACCAGCACCTGCTCGCGCTGGTGCACCACCGCCGGGACCACCACGTCCGGGTCGTCCGCGAACTCCTCCGCGTGTGCCTGCTGGGCCTGCGCCTCCAGGTCGTAGTCCAGTTCCTCGGAGACCCGGTCGCGCAGCTCGTTGATCAGCGGCTTGATGTCCATGCCCGGGACCAGCGGACCGAGCAGCCGGGCGAACCGGCTGAGCTGGTTGAGGTCGGAGAGCAGCGCGTCGCCCGCGCCCGGGTACTGCACCTTGACCGCCACCTCGCGGCCGTCGTGCCACACCGCCCGGTGCACCTGGCCGATCGACGCGGCCGCGGACGGCTTGTCCTCGAACTCCCGGAACAGCTCCAGCCAGTCCTCGCCAAGCCGTTTCGCCAGTACGGCGTGGACGGTTCGGGTCGGCATCGGAGGAGCCGCCTCCTGGAGCTTCGTGAGCGCGGCGCGGTAGGGCCCGGCGACCTCCTCGGGCAGCGCCGACTCGAAGACGGACAGAGCCTGCCCGAACTTCATGGCACCGCCCTTGAGCTCGCCGAGGACCTTGAACAACTGGTCCGCGGTGCGCTGCTGGAGTTCACGGCCCACGAGCTCCGCCGACTCGCCGACGATCCGTTTGCCGAGTCCCCAGGTCGCCCGTCCGGCGAAGCCGAGCGGGAGCGCGGCGAGCTTGGCGGTCCGGGTGACCGCCTTGCGGGGAAGATCAGACATGCGCCCTCCAAGTCCTGGACAGCCGTGTCGCCGGGGCCTTGCGGGACACCTCCGGCGACGACTGCCGCACCGCCATTGTCGCGCGTGACCCGCCGTCCTCTGCGTTCTGATCCCTGTTACCTTTCTCCACCTTTTCCGCGTCGTCGCGCCGCGCCGCGCCGCAGAGGCATCCGGGATGGGCCCACACCGGACGCGCGTGCCAGTCGAGCCGGGGCACCGAGGCCTCCCAGCGGGCGCCGGCGCTCGCCGGGGACTGACCGTCGAGGAATGCGAGCGCGTGTCCGGCGGCGAGCGACGCGACGGCTGAGGCCAGCGCGAGATCGCAGGCCTGTCCTTGACGGGGGCGCCCCGAGCGCCATTGGGCGACCAGCCGCGGCCAGGTCTCGTCACGGTCGGAGCGGTGTCGGTCCAGGCAGCCCGCGCAGGCGGTCTCCCCGGGGAGTACGAGCGGCCCGACCACCCCCGTGCCCTCGACAACCCCGGCGTACAGATGGGGCGTCCCGGAGGCGAGCAGCGGCTCGGTGGCGGCCGGATCGGGGGCGTGGACGGCGAGACCGTCGCGCGGAGTGAGCACCACCAGGCTCAGACCGGGGTCGGTCGCGCCGTCGGTCCGTGAGCCGGCCGCCCGGCGGCCCGGAGGCTCGGGAGCGGCCCGGCGCACCGCCCTGCGGGCCGCCTCGTCACGGCGTTCGCCGACCGACTCCGCCGGGAGCCCGCCCGGCGCCACGTCCCACGGCTCGACCCGGCCGATGTCCCGCACATCGACCTCACCCACCCCCGCGCCGGCGAGCAACGAGGCCAGCACGACGCCGACCCGACCGGCGCCTCTGACCTGCACCCGCAGGGCGCGGCGGGCGGCGAGCCGGCTGAGTCCGGCGCCCGGCTCACGGGCGACGAGCGACAGGGAGGCGAGGTCGGGACGGAGTCGGTCCAGGACTTCCTTCTTCTCCCGGAGCTCGGCGGCCTTTGGACCGCCGCCCGTCGCGTCGTCCAGCAGACCCGACGCGGACAGCCGTGACACCAGCGTGTCCACATGGCCGTCCGGCAGCCCCATCCGCCGGCTCTCGTCCCGCAGCAGGGGCAGGCTCCTGGTGCCGTCGAGCAGACTCAGCAGACTGCCCGTCGCCGTGTCGACCGGTCCCACCACCATGGCGTGCGCGGGAGCCATCCCGAACTGCACGGTGTTCAGATCCCGCCAGCCGCGCCGCAGCGCGGGCTTCACCATCGGATGCATCACAGACCCCCGTAGCCGTGTCGTCGCACCTCTCCGTCGAGGAGTGGTCCGTCGACGAGTGTGGATGCCAGCATGCCGGGCGGACGACGAAGCGTGCCCTGAGTTATCCACAGAGGGAGTCGTTCGTCATACAAACCACAGGTCGCGGGCGAATCGCGTGATGTGTGGTGGCCGACGCCCGGCAACCGTGCCCGGAAGGGGGACTTCCTCCGTGTGCAGCGGGTAACGTCTGGGCGTGCCCGCCGATCCACCGCACCGCGCAGCCGAAGCACAGCGCACCACGACGAGCCCGCCGCAGGGCGACCGGGCGCTGAGCGCGATCGAGGTCCGCCGGAGCGCGCGACGGCGCAGAACGGTCTCCGCGTACCGCGAGGGTGATCGCACCGTCGTGCTCATCCCCGCCCGGATGTCCGAGGCGGAGGAGCAGCGCTGGGTCACCGTCATGCTGGAGAAACTGGCCGCCCAGGAGAACAGACGCCGATTGGGCGACGCCGAACTGACGGAGCGCGCCGCGCGGCTGTCGGCGCAGTACTTCGAGGGGCGGGCCCGGCCCGCCACTGTCCGCTGGGTCACCAACCAGAACACCCGCTGGGGCTCATGCACCCCCGCGGAGGGCAGCATCCGGCTCTCGCACCGCCTGCGGGACATGCCCGAGTACGTCGTCGACTACGTCCTGCTGCACGAGCTCGCGCATCTGCTGGTCCCCGGGCACGGCCCCCGCTTCTGGCGGCTCCTGGAGGCCTATCCGCGCACGGAGCGGGCCCGCGGTTACCTCGAGGGCGTGGTCGCCGCAGGGCGGCTGCCGCACCAGCCCGAACCGCCGGGCGAGCAGGTCCGCGGCGACGCTTGAACCGCCCCGCGCGGCCCGCCGGGCACTTCCGGGCCCGGGCGCGGTTGTGTACCGGGTGTGTACCGGCTTCCTCCGATGTCGGACTTTGCCGTTAGCCTGACGCGACGCACTCGCACTCGGGATGGGGGACGGTCGTTACGCATGGCCAGGGAATTCCAACGCGGCCACAAGGCCCGGATCAGTGACCTCACCGCGGGAACCGATCTGTACGTGGGTGTGCAGATCGCCGGCCCCGGACTGACGTTCGACATCAGTTGCTTCGGGCTCGACGCCGACGAGCGGCTCTCGGACGATCGGTACTTCGTCTTCTTCAACCAGCCGAACACGCCCGAGGAGTCCATTCAGCTGCTCGGCGCACAGGCGGGTGACACCGAGTCCTTCCGGGTGACGCTGGACCGGATACCGCCCCACATCCAGAAGCTGTCGTTCACCGCGACGCTCGACGGCGCCGGCCAGATGTCCCAGATCGGCCCCGGCTATCTGCGCATCGTCGCGGGCGGCGAGGAAGTCGCCCGCTACCCGTTCAGCGGCTCCGAGTTCAGCACCGAGCGGGCCGTCATGCTCGGCGACTTCTACCTGAAGGACGTCTGGCGGTTCGCGGCCGTGGGCCAGGGCTTCGACGGCGGTCTCGACGCGCTGCTGAAGAACTTCGGTGGCGAGGTGGCCGAGGAGGAGGCACCGGCACCGCAGCAGTCCCAGCCGCCACAGGCCGGCGCCGCTCCCGGTTTCGCCCCGCCGCCCCAGACCACCGCGCCCCCGGCCTTCGGCGCCCCCGCCGCCCCGGTGCCCCCACAGCCCCCGGCGCCCGTGCCGCAGCCCGCCGCACAGGGCTTCGCACCGCCCCAGGGCCCGGGCACACCACCGTCCGCCCCGGCGCCCGCACCCTCGGTGCACGCCGCGCCGACCATCGTCGCGCCGCTGAACACCCCGCCCACCGGCACCGTGCCGCCCCCCGCTCCCGCCCCGTACGCGCAGCCGCCCGGCCCGCCCGGACCGCCGCCCGGCTACGGACAGCCGCCCCCCGCCCCGTCGGCCCCGATGCCGTCCGGCTACGGCCAGCAGGGCCCGCCCGCGCCCCCCGGCTACGGACAGCAGCCCCCGCAGGCACCGACCGGCTACGGGCAGGTTCCAGGAGCCCCCGGCGCCCCCGGTGCGCCTTCCCCCTACGGCGTGCCCCAGGGCGCCCCGCAGGGCGGAGCGGGTGTCACCGCGGCGCTCCAGGCCTACCGCGAGGCCCCCACCGGCCTCCGCTGGACGCCGCAGAACCAGAAGCTCGTCCGCGTCGACCTCGGCGTCGGCGGCCAGCCCGTGCTGGCCCGCCAGGGCAGCATGGTGCTCTACCAGGGCAAGGTCGACTTCGGCTACAAGGGCGCGGGCTTCGCCGGCCGCATCGTCGGCAACGCCACCGGCCAGGAGATGCAGCTCATGCGCTGCACCGGCCAGGGCCAGGTGTTCCTCGCCGAGGGTGCCGCCCATCTGCACCCCGTCGAACTCCAAGGCGACGCGATCTGCGTCTCCGCGGAGAACGTCCTCGCCTTCGACGAGTCCCTCCAGTACGAGGTCCGCCGCATCGAGGGCCACGGCATCCCCGGCGGCGCGCTGTTCACCATGCAGTTCCAGGGCACCGGCACACTCGTCGTCAAGACGCACGGCACGCCGGTGGTGCTCCCGGTGACACCGACCACGTTCGCCGACTGCAACGCGGTCGTCGCCTGGTCCGCCGCCTCCCAGGTGATCGTCTCCAGCCAGGTGCGGATGCGGCGCAACGCCTACCCCGGAGACACCGGGGAGAGCGTCAACCTGCAGTTCCGCGGCGCGCCCGGCAACTTCATCGTCGTCCAGCCGTACGAGGTCTAGGGGAGCCCGTCATGAACCAGCAGCTCGCGGGCTACGCTCCCGCACCCGCCACCGCCCGTATGGAGAACCACGGCAGCCACATGCTCAAGGTCGCCATGCAGAGCGGAAGCGACCTCCTCGCGCGTGTCGGCTCGATGGTCGCCTACGAGGGCTTCGTCCAGTACGAGCCCAACCCGCCGGCGGTGCGGCAGATCGCCCGTGACTGGGCAACCGGCGAGGGCGCGCCCCTGATGAAGTGCTCCGGGGACGGCCTGCTCTACCTCGCCGACTACGGGGCGGACGTCGTCGTCATCAACCTCAACGGTGACGCGATCTCCGTCAACGCCACCAATCTGCTCGCCTTCGACGCGCACCTTTCCTGGGGCGTCGAACGCGTCAAGGGGCTCGCCAAGTTCGCCGGTCAGGGCCTGTGGAACACGAAGATCTCAGGGCAGGGGTGGGTCGCGCTGACCTCCCGGGGCACCCCGATCGTCGTCGACTGCGGCGGCGGCGAGGACGAGACGTACGTCGACCCCGACGCGCTCGTCGCCTGGTCCCCGAACCTCAAGGTGAAGGGGAAGCGCAGTTTCAAGGCGTCCTCGCTCATCGGGCGGGGCAGCGGCGAGGCCTATCAGATGGCGTTCTCCGGGCAGGGCATCGTCGTGGTGCAGCCCAGCGAGGACAGCACCGACCGCCTCCGGATCCGGGGCTGAGAGGGAGCGACCCACACCATGCAGAGTTCTCTTTTCGCCCACAACGACCAGCAGACCCAGGAGCGCTACAGCCTGCAGAACCCGCAGCTGCTGCGCGTCGTCCTGGAAGGGCACGACGACGTCCTCGCCCGCAAGGGCACCATGGTCGCCTACCAGGGACTGGTCGAGTTCGACGCCGAGTACCAGCACGGCGGGCAGCGGCGCGCGCGTGCGCACACCGGCGAGGGCCTGAACCTGATGCGCTGCCACGGCCAGGGCACCGTCTACCTCGCCAACCTGGCCCAGCACGTGCACCTGGTGGACGTCGAGCAGGACGGCCTCACCGTCGACAGCGCCTACGTCCTCGCCATGGACTCCTCGCTGCACCACGAGGTCGTCGCCGTCGACAGCCAGTACGGCATCTCCGGCTCCGGCAAGTACCAGCTCAACATCACCGGAGGCGGCAAGGTCGCCCTGATGACCTCCGGCGCCCCCCTGATGATGCAGGTCACGCCCGACAAGTACGTCAACTGCGATGCCGACGCGATCGTCGCCTGGTCCACCGGGCTGCGCGTGCAGATGCAGGCCCAGACGCACTCCTCGGGGGTGTGGCGCCGCCGCGGCAACACGGGTGAGGGCTGGGAGCTCAGCTTCATGGGCAGCGGTTACGCGCTCGTCCAGCCCAGCGAACTGCTGCCGCCCCAGAACGCGGCGATCGGCCAGGGCCTCGCCGCCCAGTTCGGCATGGGCCAACAGGGCGCCCGCGGCCAGAACCAGGGCAACGTCTGGAGCTGAGGGGCGTCCGGGCCGGGCATGACCTCCGGCACGCATCGGCCCCCCGGCACGCATCGGTCCTCCAGCACGCATCGGTAAGGGGCGCCCGCTCTGGCGGACGCCCCTTACACCTTGCGGTCTGTCACAGCCTGGCGCGTGTGCCCGCCAGCAGCCGTACGACCGAGTCGTCCGCCACGTCCGCCACCGCGTCGTAGGGGAACCAGCGCAGGTCGAGCGACTCCTCGCTGATCGCTTCGACCGCTCCCGCGGGGGCGAGTGCCGCGTACTGGACGTCGAGGTGCCACGCGCACGGAGTCCGGTGCCGGTCCAGGCGCACCGGCCCGCCCGGCAGCAGGGTGAGCCCCGCGATGCCGGATTCCTCCGTCGCCTCGCGCAGTGCCGACGCCGCCAGGGAGGCGTCCTCGGGCTCGCAGTGGCCGCCCATCTGCAGCCAGATGCGCAGCTTGCGGTGCAGGGTCAGCAGCACACGCCCGCCCGAGGGGTCGATCACCATGGCACTCGCCGTGATGTGCCCGTCCCGGCACGCCTTCCACATGCCGTCCGGATGGGCGGCGAGGTGGTCCAGATACGTTCGGCGCAGCGCGCCCTGCTCCGGGTCCTGGCGCTCGTACTCCTTGAGGACCAGGACCGCGTCGTCGTGAAGGCTCACTCGGCGCCGTCGCCCTTGCCGTCGTCCCCGTCCGCGGCGTCGTCCCTGCCGCCCTCGTCCTTGCCGCCCTCGCCCTTGCTCAGGTCGGGCTTGTGCGCCGCCTCACCGAGCATCTTGTCGAGCTCGGAGAAGTCCATCTGCTCGCGGTGCACGAAGCCGTCCGGGTCGTCCAGGTCGGAGGCGGTCGGCAGCATGTCCGGGTGCGCCCACAGCGCGTCCCGGCCGTCCACCCCGCGCGCGTCGGTCAGCGACGCCCACAGCCGGGAGGCGTCCCGCAGCCGGCGCGGGCGCAGCTCCAGACCGATCAGCGTGGCGAACGTCTGCTCGGCCGGGCCGCCCGAGGCGCGGCGCCGGCGCAGCGTCTCGCGCAGCGCGTCCGCCGAGGACAGGCGCGGCTTGGCCGCCGCGTGCACCACCGCGTCCACCCAGCCCTCGACGAGCGCCAGCGCCGTCTCCAGGCGGGCCAGGGCGGCCTTCTGCTCCGGGGTGTCCTCCGGCTGGAACATGCCCTGCTGAAGGGCCTGCTGCAGCTCCTCGGGGTTCTGCGGGTCGAACTGGCCGACCACGTCCTCCAGCTTCGCGGTGTCGACCTTGATCCCGCGTGCGTATCCCTCGACGGCGCCGAACAGGTGCGAGCGCAGCCACGGCACATGGGCGAACAGCCGCTGGTGGGCGGCCTCGCGCAGCGCCAGGTACAGCCGTACCTCCTCCATGGGCACGCCCAGGTCCTTGCCGAACGCCTCGATGTTCAGCGGCAGCAGCGCGGCCCTGCCGGCCGGGCCGAGCGGCAGACCGATGTCGGTCGAGCCGACGACCTCGCCCGCGAGGACGCCCACGGCCTGTCCGATCTGGGTGCCGAACATGGCGCCGCCCATGGAGCGCATCATGCCGATGAGGGGGCCGGCCATGGCCTGCATCTCCTCCGGCAGGACATCGCCCATGGCCGCGCCGACGCGCTCGGCGACCGGGTCCACCAGGTCCTTCCACACCGGCAGGGTCGCCTCGACCCACTCCGCGCGGCTCCAGGCCACGGCGGTGCCCGCACCGGACGGCAGGGACGTCGCGTCGTCGAGCCACAGGTCGGCCAGCCGGACGGCCTCCTGGACCGCCGCGCGCTCGGCGGGGCCCACGCTCGCGTCCTTGGTGCCGTTCGGTGTGCCCTGGGCGACCGTCTGGCGGGCGATCTGCTGGGCCATGTCCCAGTTCACCGGCCCGCCCTCGTAGGAGAGCATCTGGCCGAGCTGCTGGAAGGCGGCTCCCAGATCGCTGGGGTTCAGGGAACCGAACATTGCTGCGAACGGGTTGTCGGCGCCGGCGCCGCCGGCTCCGGGCGACCCGAAACCGAACGGATGGGCCGGTCCCTGACCACCACCGCTCTGCTGGTCCTTCTTCTTGCCCTCGTCGCCGTCGTCCGGCTCCTCCGGCGGAAGGCCGAATCCGAATGGGGTGTCACTCACGGGATTCCTCGGCTGGTTGGGCCACCGGCTCTCACTCCGGCGGCTGGCTGCCCGACAACACCACCCAGCGTAGACACCTGGACCGGTTCGGGCCTCAGTGCGTCGCCGACTCCTGGGCTGCGGCAGGATGGATGCCACCCGGTGCGCACGCGTCCACCGCGTGCGTACCGTCGCGCTCGTACTGAAGACAACCGCTGGAGACGCCCGGTGAGTTCCCCAGATCCGCAGGTTCGCGCAGCGCGAAACCACACAACCGGCCCCGCGGGCCGCGGCCCCGTCGTCGCGGTCACCGGTGCCGCGACCGGCGTCGGTGCCCTGCTCACCGAGCGGCTCGCCGCCTCGGACGAGATCGGACGGGTGATCGCGCTCGACGAGCGGCGGGGGGAGTGCGCCGCCGCCGAGTGGCACGTCCTCGACATCCGCGACCCGGCCGTCGCGGAGAAACTGCGCGGCGCGGACGTCGTCGTCCACCTGGCGCTCGACCTGGACCTCGAGACCGACGCGGCCGCCCGTACGGCCTACAACGTCCGGGGGACGCAGACCGTGCTGACCGCCGCCGCGGCGGCCGGGGTGCACCGGGCGGTGCTGTGCACCTCCGCGATGGTCTACGGGGCGCTGCCGGACAACGAACTGCCGCTGTCCGAGGACGCGGAGCTGCGGGCCACCGCCGAGGCGACCGGGGTGGGCGACCTGCTGGAGATCGAACGTCTCGCCCGGCGGGCCCCGCGCGCCCACCCCGGCCTCAATGTGACCGTCGTCCGGCCCGCCGTGCTGGTCGGCGGCACGGACACCGCGCTGACCCGGTACTTCGAGTCGCCCCGGCTGCTCGTCGTCGCCGGGTCGCGGCCCGCCTGGCAGTTCTGCCACGTCGAGGACCTGTGCGGGGCGCTGGAGTACGCCGTCCTGGAGAAGGCCGACGGGGAACTCGCTGTCGGGTGCGACGGCTGGCTGGAGCAGGAGGAGGTCGAGGAGCTCAGCGGGATCCGGCGGATGGAGCTGCCGTCGGCCGTGGCACTGGGCGCGGCGGCGCGGCTGCACCGCATCGGGCTCACCCCGTCGCCCGCGGGTGACCTCGCGTACACGATGTACCCCTGGGTGGTGAGCGGGAGCCGGCTGCACGACGCGGGCTGGCGGCCGCGCTGGACCAACGAGGAGGTCCTCGCGGCGCTCCTTGAGGAGGTCTCCGGGCGGCACACGGTGGCCGGACGCCGGCTGGGCCGCAAGGACGCGACGGCGGCGGGCGCGGCGGGAGCCACGGTGGCGCTGCTGGGCGCGGCGGCGGTGGTCCGGCGGGCCCGCAAGGCGCGACGGCGCTAGAGCTTGTTTCTCGACTCCGGTCTTTCGCCCGGAGGGCGGGCCGGGCGGCGTCAGGTGCGTGCTCTGGGTCCCCCTGCTCGAGCGAAGCCGAGAGCTTGGGGGAGCGTGTATGGCGGCGTCCGGCAGACGGGATCGAGAGACAGGCCCTGGACGCGGTTCTTCGGTTGTCAGTGCTGTGCGGCACGATGGGGGCATGGCTGGTATCCAGGAGCACCCCGGTGAGCGCGCGGCCGGGGATCCCATCAAGTTGCTCGGCATCCGTGACACACCGCTCTCCGTCGACGAGGTGTTCCGGGCCGTGGGGGACGACGCGGCCGGCGGGACCGCGCTGTTCGTGGGCACCGTGCGTGACCACGACGGAGGGGCCGATGTGGACGCCCTGTCGTACTCGTGCCACCCGTCCGCAGAGGCCGAGCTGCGGCGCGTCGCCGAGAAGGTCGTCGCCGACTACCCGGTGCGCGCGCTGGCCGCGGTCCACCGTGTGGGAGACCTGAACATCGGTGACCTCGCCGTCGTCGTCGCCGTGGCCTGTCCGCACCGGGGCGAGGCCTTCGAGGCGTGCCGCCGGCTGATCGACGACCTGAAGCACGAGGTCCCCATATGGAAGCACCAGCGGTTCTCGGACGGAACGGAGGAGTGGGTGGGCGCCGACGCCTGCTGAGGCGCCCGCTGGTTCCGCCCGTTCCGGCGCGTGTGCCCGTACCTCCCGCTACACCGGCCACCGTCCCCCCGCACACACACCACCGAGCCTCGCGCGACACGCGTAAGGGCCCGTTCGCGCGACACGCGCCGCCGTCCCTCCCGGCCGCGTGACCCGCCCCCTGGCGTGCGCGTTAGCATGCGGATGATTAATCTGTTGATCAGTCAGTCGCGGACGCTCTAGGGGTTGGGAGGTCGGCATGGCGGCGCTCGCCTGGTTGCTGATTCCGTTGGTCGCCGCGATCGGTGCCGGACTGTGGGGCGGTTGGGCCGGCCGGAACCGCAAGACCATCGGTGACGGTTCCGAACTCGCCGGATACGCCCGCTTCCGCGAGGCCATGGAGAAGCCCCGCACCGAAGTCTGAGGCTCCTTCGGGAAAAGGCCGGGCCCGACAGTGCCTTCCGGGGCACCGCCGGGCCCGGGCCACGGACGGACAGCCCCGACGGTGCGCCTACAGGTCTGTCCCGTACTGTCGTTCCATGCCACGCCGCACCGCGACGATGCTCGCCTCCACCTTGATGCTGATCGCGCTCCTGTGTGCGGGAGTGTTCATCAAAGTGCCGTACTCGGAGATGTCCCCGGGGCCCACGGTGAACACGCTCGGCGACCACGACGGCGAGCCGGTGCTGCAGATCTCCGGGCGCAAGACCTACGGGACGAGCGGTCATCTGAACATGACGACCGTCCGGGTCACCAGTGCCGACTACAGGATGAACCTCGTGGAGGCCGTCTACGGGTGGCTCGCGCACGACGACAAGGTCGTGCCGCACAACACGCTCTACCCGGACGGCAAGACGGAGGAGCAGTCCACCCAGGAGAACGCGGAGGAGTTCAGCCAGTCCCAGGAGAGTGCGAAGGTGGCCGCCCTCAAGGAACTCGGAATCCCCGTCGACTCCTGGGTGATCGTCTCCACCGTCCTCAAGGACTCCCCGGCCGAGGGCAGGCTGCACGCCGGTGACGTGATCAAGGCCGTCGACGGCACCGCGGTGAAGGCTCCCGACGATGTCGCCGACCTGGTCACCAAGCACAAGCCGGGCGAGAAGGTCACCTTCACCGTCGTCCCGGCCAAGGTGCACGCCGCCGCCGAGAAGGAACACCGCAAGGTGACGACGACGCAGAAAGTGACGATCACCACCGCCACCTCCGACGACACGGGCACCGCGCGCGCCATCGTCGGGATCTCCGCCGGAACCGATCACACGTTCCCGTTCTCCATCGACATCAAGCTCGCCGACGTCGGCGGACCGAGCGCCGGACTGATGTTCGCCCTCGGCATCTACGACAAGCTCACCCCCGGCAGCCTGACCGGCGGCACCTTCGTGGCGGGCACCGGGACCATCGACGACGCGGGCAAGGTGGGCCCCATCGGCGGCGTGGAGATGAAGACCGTCGGGGCGCGCGACAAGGGCGCCCGCTACTTCCTGACGCCGAAGGACAACTGCGCCGCCGCCGCGAAGGACACCCCCGACGGGCTCACGCTCGTCAGGGTGAACACCATCGGCGACGCCCTCGGCGCCCTCAAGGACATCCAGGGCGGCCACACCGACGCCCTGCCGAAGTGCACCTCGAAGGGGTAGTCGCCACCGGAGAGCGACGGCCGCCACCGGAGGATGCCGGCCGGCCCCGGAGGACGAACGGCCGGCACGGACGTGCCGGCCGTGGGCGTGGGGTCAGTCCTCGAACGTCGCCGCCAGCGCCTCCGCCAGCCCCGGCACCAGGTCCGCCCCGGTGAGCACCTCCGAGGGCGCGTCCTTCTCACGCAGCCGCAGCGCCGACTCACGGGTTCCGTCCCGCAGCACGGCGACGGTCATGCGCACCTCCTGCCGGGCCGGATGCTCGGCGACCCACTGATTCAGCCGGGCCCCGTCCAGGTCGTCGGGGACCGCGGTCTCCGCGGACGGCGGAAGCATCAGACGCTCCACCGTGAGCGCGCAGCCGACCACCGAGTCGGGCCAGGCGATGGTGCCGAGGAACTCGTCCAGCGGCCGGTCGGCGGCGATCTCCTCCTGTTCGATGGGGGTGAGACCGGTGGTCTCCGGTGCGTCGTCCAGGCCGAGCTGGGCCGCGAGGGAGGGTTCCTGGGCCCGCAGCCGGGCGGTGTCGACGAGGGCGAAAAGGCGAGCGGGCTGGTCCCAGCCGAGGCCCGAGACGTACTCGTCGATCTCGAGTACGGCCCGGGTGAGCGGGTTCGCTGCCATGGGAGTGTTGGACATGGTCACAATCCTCTCTCGTTAATCCCCGGATCCGGGAACCGGTTAAAGCATGAGTAAGTTGCATAGGTGAGGCCCCGCGATCTCGGGAGACGGCGGGGCCGGCCGACGAGGGCCCGCGTGCACTGCACGACAGCTGCGGGGGCCGACCAACAGCGACTTCGAGGTGCACACCTTGGCTTTCCAGATGCCGGACCGCGGCGGAGGCCCGACGGGGCCACGGATCAGAGTGGGCCGCCCGTCCCGGCGTGTCCGGACCCTGCTGATGACGCTCGGCGTCCTGGCCGTCCTCGGCATGGCGTTCACCATGTTCGCCGGCTTCTGGACGGACTGGCTGTGGTACCGGTCGGTGAACTACTCCTCCGTGTTCACCACCACCCTGTGGACCAAGATCGGCCTGTTCCTCGTCTTCGGCCTGCTGATGGCGATCGCGGTCGGGGTCAACATCTGGCTCGCCCACCGGCTCCGCCCGCCGCTGAGCGCGATGTCCGCGGAACAGCAGAGCCTGGACCGCTACCGCATGAGCATCGCCCCGTACAAGAAATGGCTGCTGCTCGGCATCGCCGCCCTGGTCGGGCTGATCGCCGGCGCCTCCGCGGCCGGCCAGTGGCGGACCTGGCTGCTGTGGGTGAACGGCGTGCCGTTCCACCAGAAGGACCCCCAGTTCCATCTGGACGTCTCCTTCTACGCCTTCGACCTGCCCTGGTACCGCTTCCTGCTCGGCTTCGGCTTCGCCGCCGCCGTGCTCTCCCTGATCGCCGCCGCGCTCACCCACTACCTGTACGGCGGACTGCGGGTCACCAGCCCCGGCGCGCACGCCACGGCCGCCGCGACCGGACACCTGTCGGTCCTGCTCGGCGTCTTCGTGGCCCTCAAGGCGGTCGCCTACTGGCTCGACCGGTACGGACTGGCGGTGAAGTCCAGCGACTTCAAGGCCACCGGCAACTGGACGGGTCTGCGTTACGTCGACGCCAACGCCTATCTGCCGGCCAAGACGATCCTGTTCTGCATCGCCGTCATCTGCGCGTTGCTGTTCTTCGCCACCCTGTGGCGGCGCACCTGGCAGCTCCCCGTCATCGGCTTCGGTCTGATGGTGCTCTCCGCCATCCTCATCGGCGGTCTGTACCCGGCGATCGTGCAGAAGTTCCAGGTCCAGCCGAACGAGCAGGCCAAGGAAGCGCCCTACGTCGCCAAGAACATCAAGGCGACCCGCGAGGCGTACGGCATCGACGACGCCGAGGTCTCCGAGTACGCGGGCAAGGGCAAGAAGACCGACGCCGCCCAGCTCCGCAAGGACGCGGACGCCGCGGCGAGCCTCAGGGTGCTCGACCCCAACATCGTCTCGCCGACGTTCCAGCAGAAGGAGCAGGTGAAGAACTACTACGCCTTCCCGACCAACCTGGACGTCGACCGCTACACCGACAAGGGCGGCAAGGAACAGGACACGGTCATCGGTCTGCGGGAGCTGAACCTCGACGGTGTCCCGAAGAACAACTGGATCAACGACCACTTCCGCTACACCCACGGCTACGGCGTGGTCGCCGCCAAGGGCACCACGGCCAACACCAACGGCCAGCCGGTGTACACCGAGTCCGGCCTGCCGCCCACCGGTGACCTGCCGACGTACCAGCCGCGGGTCTACTACGGGGAGAAGACCACCACGTACTCGATCGTCGGCGGTCCCCAGAAGGAGATCGACTACTCCGACGACGAGGGCGAGAAGACCTACACCTACACGGGCGACAGTGGCGTCAGCCTTTCCAGTCCGATCAACCGGGCCGCGTACGCGGTGGCGTTCAACGAACCGCAGATGCTGTACTCCGGGGCCATCGGCGACGGCTCGCGCATCATGTACAACCGCACGCCCAAGGAGCGCGTCGAGGCGGTCGCCCCCTGGCTGACGATCGACGGCGACGCCTACCCGGCGGTGGTCGACGGCAAGATCCAGTGGATCGTCGACGCCTACACGACCACCAACGGCTATCCGTACGCCTCGCGCACCACTCTGGGCGACACGACGGCGGACTCGCTCACCGCGGCCAACAACCAGCGGGCGGTGGTCGCCCAGCAGAACCGGGTCAACTACATCCGCAACTCGGTCAAGGCGACGGTCGACGCGTACAGCGGCGAGGTCAAGCTCTACCAGTGGGACACGAAGGATCCCGTCCTGAAGACCTGGATGAAGGCCTTCCCGCACACGGTCCAGCCGAAGACGAAGATCTCCTCGGACCTGATGGCCCATCTGCGGTACCCGCAGGACCTGTTCAAGGTGCAACGAGAACTGCTCACCCGCTACCACGTGAAGGACGCGCAGACGTTCCTCAGCGGCAGCGAGGTGTGGCAGGTGCCGGACGACCCGACCAACAAGGCGGGCGACGCGGTGCCGCCGTACTACCTGAGCATGAAAATGCCCGACCAGCAGTCGCAGGCGTTTTCGTTGACGACGACGTTCACGCCCAACGGCCGGGACAACCTCAGCGCCTTCATGGCGGTCGACTCCGAGGCCGGGACGAAGGACTACGGCCGCATCAGAATCCTGCAACTGACCAGTTCGACGGCCGACGGTCCCAAACAGGTGCAGAGCCAGTTCAACTCGAACTCCCAGGAGAACATCACCGAGTTCATCAGACAGGTGAGGAACGGTGACTCTGAGATCGAGTACGGCAACCTCCTCACGGTCCCGCTGGACGAAGGACTGCTCTACGTGGAGCCGGTCTACGTACGCGGTGGCGGACTGAAGCTGCCACTGCTGCGCAAGGTGCTGATGACCTACGGCGGCAGGACGGCGTTCGAGAACACGCTGGACGAGGCGCTGAACAAGCTCTTCCCCACAGGGAGTTCGACGACGCCGCCACCGGAGTCCGACCAGGACACCACCACTCCGCCGCCGACGAGCAATCCGACGGTGAAGGAAGCGCTCGGCGACGCCCAGACAGCCTTCGCCGCCGGGCAGGAAGCCCTCAAGAAGGGTGACTGGGAGGCGTACGGCAAGGCGCAGAAGGACCTCCAGGACGCGCTGAAGCGGGCGGAGGACGCGCAGGCCGCGGCCGGCAAGAGCAACTCCGGCGACAGCAAGAGCAGCGACGGCAAGAGCAGCGACGGCAAGAAGGGCGACAAGAGCGCCGGCTCGGCCGACGGCTGATCCGATGCCCCTCCGCGCCGTGGTACGGTGAATACACAACGGCGCGGGGTGGAGCAGCTCGGTAGCTCGCTGGGCTCATAACCCAGAGGTCGCAGGTTCAAATCCTGTCCCCGCTACTGAAACCGAAGGCCCGGATCCTCAAGGATCCGGGCCTTCGTGTGTGTGCGTGTATGTGGAGCACGGTCTCCGACGCATCGGCCGCAGGCGCTCTTCCTGACCCTCGGAATGCCACCTTCCGGTGAGTGTGCTTTCCCTCCTCTGACACCTGCGAACGCATGTACCGGCCTGTGTCCGGCCGTGCCGCGTCGGGCAGTTGGTCACCCCGTGTTTGACTTGTCTCTCTGTGGGCATGTCGACAAAACGCTGTAGTGACCTCACTGGCTGCGGTATACCAGGTGTACCCAGGTTGCAGGTGGTGCGACGATGGACGTTATGGGGGACAAGGCAACTCTGTTCGAGACGGGGCGGTTTGGGCGGCCTTCCGAGGCTTTCGGGGCTTCTGTGGTTTCTGGTGTTTCTGACGTTCCAGATGTTTGTGACGTTTCCGGACAGGACGAAACCACGGAGGTCGCCGAGGAGTTGGCCGAGGAGGCACGCCGGCGCGCGGCCGCGGAGGCCGGCGACGTCGAGGCGATGAGTGTCCTCGGCAGCATGCTGCTGCGCCGCGGTGATCTCGACGGAGCCGAGCCCCATCTGCGTGCCGCCACCGCCGCGGGTGACCGGGCCGCGGCCAACAACCTCGGAGTCCTGCTGCACCAGCGGGGCTACCCCGACGAGGCCGCCGGATGGTGGCGCGTCGCCGCCGTCGCCGGTTCGACCGCGGCCGCGCACGCGCTCGGCCGGCACCACCGCGAGCGCGGTGACGAGCCGGCGGCCGAGTACTGGCTGCGCCAGGCCGCCGAACAGGGGCACGTACTCGGCGCCTACGCGCTCGCCGACCTGCTGGAACACCGCGGCGACGCGGGCAGCGAGCACTGGATGCGGGTCGCCGCCGAACGGGGGCACCGGGAGGCCGCCTACCGGCTGGCCCGGACCCTGGACCGCGACGCGGACGGCGTGGACGGCACGGGCACCGAGCCGAACGCCGGGGGCAGAGGGGGAGCGAGAGGCGCACCACCGGGTACCCGCGGCACCGACGTGCGCCGGGCGCGGGGCAAGGGTGCCGGCGGCGCCGGAACCGCCCCCCTGGACGAGGCCGAACAGTGGTACCGGCAGGCCGCCGCGCGCGGACACCGGCGGGCCGCGCTGCACCTCGGCGCGATCCTGGAGAAGCGCGGTGAGCTCAAGGAGGCGGGCCGCTGGTACCTGACGTCCGCGAAGGACGGCGAGACGCGTGCCGCCTGCGCGCTCGGCTTCCTGCTGCGCGACGCCGGGGACACCGAGAGCGCCGCCGTGTGGTGGCTGCGGGCCGCCCAGGAAGGGGACGGCAACGCGGCCAACGCGCTGGGCGCGCTGCACGCCGAGCGCGGGGAGACGCAGACCGCCGAGCGCTGGTACCGGGCCGCCATGGACGCCGGTGACGTCAACGGCGCGTACAACCTCGGGCTGCTCTGTGCCGAGCAGGGGCGGACCGGGCCGGCCGAGCAGTGGTACCGGCGGGCCGCGTACGCCGGGCACCGGGAGGCGGCGAACGCGCTCGCCGTGCTGCTGCTCCAGGGCGGCGACGCGGCCGGGGCCGAGCCGTGGTTCTCCAAGGCGGCGGAGGCGGGAAGCGTGGACGCCGCGTTCAACCTGGGCATTCTGTACGCGGGGCGCGGCCGGCAGCGGACCGCGCTCGCCTGTTACGAGCGGGCCGCCGCAGCCGGGCACACCGAGGCGGCGCTTCAGGTCGGGATCGCGCGGCTGCGGGACGGGGAGGAGCAGGAGGCCGAGCGGCATCTGCGCTGCGCCGCGGGGGGCGGCAGCGCGGAGGCGGCGTACCGGCTCGCCACGGTGCTCGACGCGCGGCGTCCGCCCGCGCCCGCGCACGAGCTGGGGGAGCCGGCGCGGGAGAAGACCGAGTGCGAGGAGTGGTACGAGCGGGCCGCGTCCCAGGGCCACCGGCGGGCGCAGGTCCGGGTCGGGATGCTGGCGGCCGGGCGGGGCGAGGTCGTGGAGGCGGCGCGCTGGTACCGGCTCGCGGCGGAGGCGGGCTCACGCAACGGGGCGTTCAACCTGGGCCTGCTGCTGGCCCGGGAGGGGAGCGAGCCGGAGGCGGCCCTGTGGTGGGCGCGGGCGGCCGACGCGGGGCACGGGCGGGCGGCGCTGCGGCTCGCGCTGGTGTACGCCCGGCGCGGGGAGCTGGCGGAGGGGCAGCGGTGGGCGGACCGGGCGGTGGACCTGGGACCGGGAGAGGTCGCCGAGCGGGCGGCGCGGTTGCGGGATGCGCTGCGGGAGGAGCTGTCGGCGTGACATCGACGGCGTGAGTAAGCGATTTGCTTCTGCTTCTCGTCTTGACGTAGTGTTGCGGATGTCGACGCGGGGTGGAGCAGCTCGGTAGCTCGCTGGGCTCATAACCCAGAGGTCGCAGGTTCAAATCCTGTCCCCGCTACTGAAACCGGAGGCCGGAACCCGCAAGGGTTCCGGCCTCCGGCATGTGTCGTACGGGCTGTGCGGAGGTATCCGTACGGGGACGCGCGAGAGAAAGCCCCGGCAGTCCGCTGCCGGGGCTTTTCGTTTGCGACCTACGGCGACCTGCTGTGCGCCACTACGACCTACTGCGACCTGACCTGGTCACTGCGCCCTGCGAGGCCGGCCCGGCCGATCAGGCCTTCGCCGCGCAGTTCGGGCACAGGCCCCGGTACGTGACCTCGACGTCCGACACCGTGAAGCCGAACCGCTCCGAGTCCGGGAGGTCGGCCAGCGGGTTGCCGGACGGGTGGACGTCGCGGATCGAGCCGCAGCTCGCGCACACCAGGTGATGGTGAGGGCGGTGCGCGTTCGGGTCGTACCGCTTGGCGCGCTTGTCCGTGGCGACCTCGAGCACCTCGCCGAGCGAGACCAGCTCGCCGAGCGTGTTGTAGACCGTGGCCCGGGAGATCTCCGGAAGCTTCGCCGTGGCACGCGCGTGCACCTCGTCGGCCGTCAGGTGGACGTGCTCGCCGTCGAGGACCTCGGCCACCACACGCCGCTGCGCGGTCATGCGCCATCCGCGTCCACGCAGACGTTCCAGTAGGTCACTCATGGTTCCCAGACTAACAGCAAGGAGTCCCGATCCTGAACGGGTGTGATTCTGGACCTCGACTTGACTTGGATGAAGTCCAATTTAGGGTCGAGTGCGGACCTGGCCCCGGGAAAGTCTGGTGCACGGTGCCCGTGCGGGGTTCGCCCGCACAGGCACCGACGCGTGTCAGAGCACCGGGACCGGCACCGACCGCGAGGCGGGGGCCGGGGCCCAGCAGCGCAGGATGTCGCGGACCGAGACGATGCCCGCGGGCTCGTCGCGGTCCATGACGATCAGGTGCCGGAAGCCGCCGTGGGTCATGGCGCGGGCCGCCTCCTGCAAGGTCCAGGAAGGTGCGGCGAAGACGACGTCGGTGGTGGTGTGGGCGTGGGCCGGTTCGGCGTCGGGGCTGAGGCCCCGGCCGACGGCGTTGAGGATGTCCCTTTCGGTGAGGATGCCGAGGCCGCCGGCATCGGGGTCGAGGACGACGGCCGCGCCGATGCGCCGGGCGGACATCAGTGCGGCTGCCTGCCGCAGGGTGTGTGCGGGGCCGATGGTGAGGACGACCGTACTCATGGCGTCGCGGACGAGCATGGCGTGAGCCACCTCCTACGAGATCCGGGTCGGTCCACCCCTGCGCCGGGGGACGGCGGCGTGCGCCCGTGAAGTGATTCACAAGTTCACAAATGGGGGGATTCTCAGAGTCGCAGGCACAAGGCGGGTCAACAAGGGGGCGCGTGCGGCGTTTTCGGGGGAGCTCGCCGTACCGCCGCGCTTCAGTATCGCTCGTTCAGGTGATCAAGCAGCTCGTCGTGGAGCAGGCCGTTCGACGCGGCGGCGTTGCCGCTGTGCGGGCCCGGACGGCCGTCGAGCCCGGTGAAGGTGCCGCCCGCCTCCGTCACGACGATCGCGGTCGCCGCCATGTCCCACAGCGACAACTCGGGCTCCGCGCACAGGTCGACCGAGCCCTCGGCGACCATCATGTACGGCCAGAAGTCGCCGTACGCGCGCGTGCGCCACACTTTGCGGGTCAGGTCCAGGAATCCGTTCAGCCGGCCGCGCTCCTCCCAGCCGCCGAGCGAGGAGTACGCGAAGGAGGCGTCGGACAGCCGGGAGACCCCGGAGACCCGCAGCCGTGACGCCTGCGACAGGCTGCGGCCGGTGAACGCGCCGTGCCCCTTCGCCGCCCACCAACGGCGGCCGAGCGCGGGGGCGGAGACCAGGCCGACGACCGGCTGGAAGGTGCCCTCGTCCGCCTCCGTCAGGGCGATGAGCGTTGCCCAGACCGGTACCCCGCGCACGTAGTTCTTGGTGCCGTCGATCGGGTCGACGACCCAGCGGCGGGGACCGGTGCCCTCGACGCCGTACTCCTCGCCCAGGACGGCGTCCCGCGGCCGGGCCCGCTGGAGCTGACCGCGGATCAGCTCCTCGGCCGACTTGTCGGCCTCGCTCACCGGCGTCATGTCCGGTTTGGTCTCGACCTTGAGGTCGAGCGCCTTGAACCGGGCCATCGTCGCGGCGTCGGCGGCATCCGCGAGGACGTGGGCGAGACGCAGGTCATCGAGATAGTCGGCCATGGCTGCACGGTATCTTCCCGCATCGCGCCGGGGCCAGCGAAGCCGTCGGCCCCGGCGAGGCCGGCGGGGGCGCCGGAGGGCCGAAGCGGGCCCGGGCCCGGGGTGCGCCCCGGACCGGATCCGGCGCTCGGCCGCTGCGACCCCGTCCCGGTTGCTCGCTTGCGTCCCGGGGCCTTGACAGTCCGTGTGGGGGCGTCAACTGTGGGCGACAGGAGTGGCCGTATCCGGGAGGCGACGATGCCTGCAGCGCGGGAGTCCCTGCTCGACGCAGCCTTCGCGGCGTTGACGAGCCGGCCGTGGACCGCCGTGCGCATGGTCGACGTGGCCGCCGCCGCGGGGGTCTCCCGGCAGACGCTGTACAACGAGTTCGGCAGCAAGGAGGGGCTCTCCCGCGCCCTGGTGCGGCGCGAGGCCGACGGCTACCTCACCGGCGTCGAACGCGTCCTCGCCTCGCCCGCCGACGGCCGCGAACGGCTCGCCGCGATCGCCGAGTGGACCCTGGCCGCCACCCGCGGCAACCCCCTCGTGCGCGCCATGCTGACCGGCTGCTGGAGCGAGCGGCTTCCCGCGCCGACGTTGTCGGCGGTGCCGTCGTCCTCCGCGGTGCCCGCGCAGCGGCGGGCCGACGGGCCGCTGCCCTCGCCCTCCGACTTCGTGACACTGGTCCGGGACCGTGCCGTGGCCGCGCTGTCCGGGATCGGCACCACGAAACCGGAGCTCGTGGACCTCGCCAGGTCCGCCGAACTCGTGGTGCGGCTGTCTCTGTCCTGCGTCGTCGCCCCTCCGGGGGACGGTTCGGTCACCGACCTCGTACGCACCGCGCTGCCGCGCCAGTCGAGATGAGGACACGGCCGGGCTCGGCACATCCCGGGGGCGGGGCCGTCACTGCGCCGAGCCGGAGAGCTGCAGGCCGATCACGCCGAGGATGACGAAGGCGATGGACACCAGTTTGAGCGTGGACACCAGGTCGTCCAGGAACACCATGCCGTAGATCGCCGTGCCCGCCGCGCCGATGCCCGTCCACACCGCGTACGCCGGGCCCACGTCCAGCCGTCGCAGGGACAGGGTCAGCAGGCCGAAGCTGCCGAGGGCGAAACAGCAGAAGGCGATGGTGGGCCAGAGCCGGGTGAAACCGTGGGACAGCTTGAGGCACACGGCGAAGCCGGTCTCCAGGATCCCGGCCACGATGACCAGCAGCCACGCCATGAACTGTCCCTCCGTAACGTCGCGAACGACGCGCGCGCCACGCCGCCGACAACTGCGCCCGCCTCGCGCCACACGCCCTGTGACTGCTTCGTCCGCTCCACCCGGTCGCATCCGGCCGGTGCGATTATGCATTTACCTGCCTCGGACCGGCGCAAACGCGAAGGTGGTCACGCGCCCGCGCACGCCGGGGGAGAAACGGTTGTGCGGGGATCAGTCGCCCTCCGTGCGTTCCCGGGCCGCGAGCAGCCGGCGCAGGGAGTACAGCCGTGCCGGATCGGCGTGGCCCTCGGCCACCCACTCGTCGAGCGCGCAGTCCGGCTCGTCGTGGCTGCACGCGCGCGGGCAGCCCTCCGTGCCCCGCTCCAGGTCGGGGAAGGCGTGGATCACGCGCGAGGGATCGACGTGCGCGAGCCCGAACGACCGTACGCCGGGGGTGTCGACCACCCAGCCCCGGCCGCCCTCCAGCGGGAGTGCCAGCGCGGAGGTGGTGGTGTGCCGGCCCCGGCCCGTCACCGCGTTGACGTGCCCCGTGATGCGCCGCCGGGCCTCCGGCACCAGCGCGTTGACCAGCGTGGTCTTGCCCACCCCGGAGTGCCCCACGAACGCCGTCACCTTGCCGTCCAGCTCCGCCCGCACGCGCTCTGCGGCGTCACCGTTCTCCAGTTCCTCGCGGCTGGTGACGACGTAGGGGATGTCCAGGTCGCCGTAGAGCTCCAGCAGTGCGTCCGACGATGCCAGGTCGGACTTGGTGAGGACGAGCAACGGGGTGAGGCCGCCGTCGAACGCGGCGACCAGGCAGCGGTCGATCAGGCGGGGGCGCGGCTCGGGGTCGGCGAGGGCGGTGACGATGGCGAGCTGGTCGGCGTTGGCGACGACCACGCGCTCGTAGGGGTCGTCGTCGTCCGCCGTGCGGCGCAGCACGGAGGTGCGCTCCGCGATGCGGACGATGCGGGCGAGGGTGTCCTTGGCGCCGGACAGGTCCCCGACCAGGGCCACCCGGTCGCCGACGACCGCGGCCTTGCGGCCCAGTTCCCTGGCTTTCATCGCCATCACGGTCCGGTCCTCGACCAGGCAGGTCAGCCGGCCGCGGTCGACGGTGAGGACCAGGCCCTCGGCCGCGTCCTCGTGCTTGGGCCGGATGTGCGTGCGCGGCCGGTTGCCCTTGCGATTGGGCCGGCTGCGGATGTCGTCCTCGTCGGTGTGCTTGCCGTAACGGCGCATGATCCCGGTCCGCCCGTCAGTTCCCGAGCATTCCGGTCCACAGTTCGGGGAAGTCCGGCAGTGTCTTGGCCGTGGTCGCCACATTCTCGATCTGCACGCCGTCCACCGTGAGTCCGATGATCGCACCGGCCGTGGCCATGCGGTGGTCGTCGTAGGTGTGGAAGATGCCGCCGTGCAGCTTGCGCGGGCGGATGTGCAGCCCGTCGGCGGTCTCGGTGACGTCCCCGCCCAGCTCGTTGATCTCCTTGGTGAGCGCCGCCAGCCGGTCCGTCTCGTGCAGCCGCAGGTGGGCGACGTTGCGCAGGGTCGACGGGGAGTCGGCGAGGGCGGCGACCGCCGCGATGCCGGGGGTCAGCTCGCCGACCTCGCCGAGGTCCACCTCGATGCCGTGCACGGCACCCGAACCGGTGAACTCCAGACCCCTCTCGGTCAGTTCGCAGGAACCGCCCATCTCGGTGAAGATCTCCCGCAGCCGGTCGCCGGGCTGGGTGGTGTGCTCGGGCCAGTCGGGGACGACGACCGTGCCGCCGGTGACCAGGGCGGCGGCGAGGAAGGGCTGCGCGTTGGACAGGTCCGGCTCGACGGTCAGGTCCCGGCCGAGCAGTGCGCCGGGCGTGACCCGCCAGACGCCCGGCTCGCCGCCCGACTCCGGGGTGTCCACCTGGGCGCCGACCGCGCGCAGCATGTCCACCGTCATCCGGATGTGCGGCAGGGACGGCAGCGAGGAGCCGGTGTGGCGGACCTCGACGCCCTGGTTGAAGCGCGGTGCGGAGAGCAGCAGCGCCGAGACGAACTGGGACGAGGCGGAGGCGTCGATCTCGACCGGGCCGCCGTCCAGACCACCGCCGCCGTGCACGGTGAGCGGGAGCGCGCCCCGGCCCTCGTCGTCGATGCGGGCGCCCAGGGCGCGCAGGGCGTCGATCACGCCGTGCAGCGGACGTTCGTACGAACGGGGGTCGCCGTCGAAGCGGACGGGGCCGTCGGCCAGGGTGGCGACGGGTGGCAGGAAACGCATGACCGTACCGGCGTTGCCGACGTCCACCGCGGCGGGGCCGTGGAGGGTGGAGGGAATGACGCGCCAGGCCTCGCCGGGGCCGGTGGGGGTGCCCGCGCCCGCGGGGGAGCTGCTCGACGACACCGTCTCCTCGATCCCGACGCCCATGGCGCGCAGGGCACCGGCCATGAGAAGGGTGTCCCGGGAGCGGAGGGGGCGGCGCAGCCAGCCCGGCTCGGAGGCGAGGGCGGCGAGGACGAGCGCGCGGTTGGTGACCGACTTGGACCCCGGTACGTGGACCGTCGCGTCGACGGCTCCGCGCGCGAGGGGAGCGGGCCAGAGGGCGGTGTGGGCGGGGGTTGCGGTCATGGCCCGCATTCTAGTGGCTGGGGGTGGGGGCGGATCTTGATCGCGGAGGGGCGATTCGCCCGCCGGTCGACCGCGGGAGCTCCGCGCTCACAGGCCGCGGGAGCTCCGCGCTCACAGGTGGAGGAGCCAGCGCGTGCCGCCGATCAGGGAGCACAGGGAGACCGAGTGGAAGAGGAACAGCCACAGCCCCGGGGGCACGTTCGTCAGCCGGGAGAGCTGGTCGGCGTCGGAGTCGCCGGCGTTGCCGTGCCTGCGCTTGGCCTGGAGCTCGAAGGCCGGGCGTACGCCGCCCAGCAGCAGGAACCACACCACCGCGTACGCGAAAGCCGCCTGCACCTGCGCGCCGGTCAGCCAGGACACCGCCAGGAACAGACCGCCGGTGACGACCACCGTCAGTACGCCGTACGCGTTGCGGATCATCACGAGCATCACCAGCAGCAGCGCCGTCGCCAGCCACAGCAGTGCCGTGATGTGCCCGGCCGCGAGCAGTGCCGCACCGCCGAGCCCCAGCAGCGGAGGAGCGGTGTAGCCCGCGGCGGCGGTGAGGATCATGCCGAGCCCGTGCGGCTTGCCCCGGCTCACGGTGAGACCGCTGGTGTCCGAGTGCAGGCGTATGCCCGTCAGCGTGCGTCCGGTGAGCAGCGCCACCAGGCCGTGGCCGCCCTCGTGGGCGATGGTGACGGCGTTGCGGGACACGCGCCAGATCCCGTGCGGGACGACGGCCGCGAGCGCGGCGGCCAGCGTGACCAGCACCACCCAGAGGTCCGGGTCGGGCTGGGAGCCGAACAGCCGGTCCCAGAGCTCCGGCAGTGAGGGGATGGCGAGGGGGTTCATGATCGGTGCTGACTCCGGGAGGTCGGGCCGTGCGGGGACGGCGCCCACCGTCGTCGTTGAGGGGCGGCGGGTCGGCCTGGCAGTGTGGCACGTATGTGCGGACGGTATGCGGCGAGTCGTGGACCCGAGGATCTCGCGGGGATCTTCGGGATAGAGGAGGTGGGGGTGCCCTCCGCCCAGGAGCCCCACGAGTCTCAGGAGCACCGAGGCTCCCGGGAGTTCCGGGATGCCGAGGGCTCCCAGGGCTCCCAGGAGTCCCAGCAACCCACCGGGCCCCTCGTGCCCGACTACAACGTGGCCCCCACCAAAGAGGTCCTCGTCGTCCTCGACCGCCCCTTGAAGGACGCCGCCTCGCCGCGTCCGGTTCGCCAGCTCCGCCGGCTGCGGTGGGGGCTCGTACCGGCCTGGTCGAGATCGCCCGAGGGCGCCGCCCGGATGATCAACGCGCGGGCCGAGACCGTGCACGAGAAGCCCGCCTACCGCCAGGCCTTCGCCACCCGTCGCTGCATCCTCCCCGCCGACGGCTACTACGAGTGGGACACCGGCCGGGAGGAACGGGAGCTGGAGGTCGAGGGCAGGCGGAAGCGGGCGCGCAAGCAGCCGTACTTCGTGACGCCTGCCGACGGATCGGTGTTCGCGATGGCCGGCCTGTACGAGTTCTGGCGCGATCCGACGCTGCCCGACGGCCACCCCCGCTCCTGGTGGGTGACGTGTTCCGTGATCACCACGGAGGCCGAGACGGCCCCGCTCGCCGTCCCGCCGCAGGAGGGGCCGACGTCGCTCGCGGACATCCACCCCCGGATGCCGCTGATGCTGACGCCGGACCGGTGGGACGCCTGGCTCGACCCCCGGCGCACCGACACCACGGAGCTGCGGGAGCTGCTGGCGCCGCCGCCGGAGGGGCTCATGCGGGCGTACCCGGTGGGCACCGCCGTGAGCAACGTCCGCAACAACGGCCCCGAACTGCTGGAGGAATTGTCCGGCCCGGAGGAGGGCACGCTCTTCTGACCCCTGAGCCGTCCCTCCGTCGATCCTGGGCCGCCCCTCCGTCGATCCCTGGGCCGTCCCGCCGTCGCTCACTCCGGCAATCCCTCCGTCCCCGTGCCCGAGGCGGCACCATGGCCGGATGACGACCCCCACGACGCGGACCACGGACACCGTCGAGACCCCGGTCGGCGACGCCCGCATCACCTGGCACCCCGCCCCCGCCCCCCGCCTCGTCCTCGCCGCCGGCCACGGTGCCGGCGGCGGCATCGAGGCGCGGGAGCTGCGGGCGCTCGCCGCGGAACTGCCCCGGCACGGCGTGAGCGTGGCCCTGGTCGAACAGCCCTGGCGCGTCGCCGGCAAGAAGGTGGCACCGGCGCCGAAGACCCTGGACGCCGCCTGGCGCGCCCTGTGGCCCGCGCTCACCCGCCCCGGCCTGCCGGTGATCGCGGCGGGCCGCAGCGCCGGTGCCCGCGTCGCCTGCCGTACCGCCGGGGAGCTGGGCGCCCACGCCGTCCTCGCCCTGAGCTTCCCGCTGCACCCCCCGGGCCGCCCCGAGCGGACCCGCGCCCCCGAACTGCTCGGCACCGGCGTCCCCACCCTCGTCGTCCAGGGCGGCAGGGACGCCTTCGGCAGGCCCGAGGAGTTCCCCGAGGGCCCGTACGAGATCGTCGAGGTGCCGCACGCCGACCACGGTTTCGCCGTGCCCAAGCGCGCGGAACCCGGCCAGGAGGAGGCCCTCGCGCGCCTCGTGGGAACCGTCGTGCGGTGGGCCGCGTCACTCGGGTGACGCCCGGGAATGCGGGGCGCGGGGCCCGCGTTGTGCGAATCGGACGGCGCCTGCGGTGCCCGGCCGGCAGGTGGGAAACGTCACCCGCCGCCGGTACCGGCAGGGGCCACCACGCGGCACGGCGCGTCCCGTGCCACCGTCCGAGGAGAGGAAGTCCGCCGCATGGGTTCGACCATCTGCCCGAGCCGCCGCAGCAGCGCCGACCTGGATTGGACGGTTCTGCACGCGACGAAGACCGCCCCTGTTCGGGCGGCGGGCGGGCCGGATCGTCGTCTATCCTCCGATTCGAGTGGGACCGGTCTCGGTTCCGCACAATCACTCGAGGAGGTGGGTCCGGTCGCCGGTACCGACGCAGGGACCGAAAACGGCCAGGCGGAGCAGCCCGAGGGCCGAGGAACGAGCGGGGGACCGGCCGGGACGCCGGTCGCCGAGTCGACCACGGAGCGCAGCGCGCGCTTCGAACGCGACGCGCTCGAGTTCCTCGACCAGATGTACTCGGCCGCGCTGCGCATGACGCGCAACCCGGCCGACGCCGAGGACCTGGTGCAGGAGACCTACGCGAAGGCGTACGCGTCCTTCCACCAGTTCCGCGAGGGCACCAACCTCAAGGCCTGGCTGTACCGGATCCTCACCAACACGTTCATCAACTCGTACCGCAAGAAGCAGCGTGAACCCCAGCGCAGTGCGGCCGAGGAGATCGAGGACTGGCAGCTCGCCCGGGCCGAGTCGCACATGTCGACGGGTCTGCGTTCCGCGGAGTCGCAGGCGCTCGACCACCTGCCCGACTCGGACGTGAAGTCGGCGCTCCAGGCGATCCCCGAGGAGTTCCGCATCGCCGTCTATCTCGCCGATGTAGAGGGCTTTGCCTACAAGGAGATCGCGGACATCATGGGGACACCCATCGGTACGGTGATGTCCCGGCTGCACCGGGGCCGCCGTCAACTGCGCGGCATGCTCGAGGACTACGCCCGTGAGCGCGGACTGGTCCCGGCCGGTGCCGGAGAGTCGAACGAAGCGAAAGGCTCGGGCTCATGAGCTGCGGAGAGCCGCACGAGACGGATTGCAGCGAAATCCTGGACCATCTCTACGAGTTCCTCGACCGAGAGATGCCCGATTCCGACTGCACCAAGTTCGAGCACCACTTCGAGGAGTGCTCGCCGTGCCTGGAGAAGTACGGTCTGGAACAGGCCGTGAAGAAGCTGGTGAAGCGGTGCTGCGGGCATGACGACGTGCCGACCGATCTGAGGTCCAAGGTCATGGGGCGGATCGACCTGATCCGTTCCGGCCAGGCAGTACCGGAGCACGACGTGGCGACGGGCTCGCCGGCGGCCTCGGGGCCCCAGGAGGCCTGAGCCTGGGCCCCGGGCCTGCTCGCGGAGCGCGCGGTTCCGGGCCCCGGCCCCTGTCCGGGCAGGGTCCCGGGATCCGGCCGCTGCCCGCCGGGCCCGTGGTGGGGCGCCCCGTGGCTCGTGGCAGCACAGGGTTCCTCCCCGCCGCACCCCGCCCGGGCCGCCGCGCGGCCGGTTCACCGCGCGTAAGGTCCGCCGGGCGCCCGGCGCGCACTCCCTCGCACCGCTCACACCCCGTCCGGCGCGGCACTCCCGTCCATCAGGGCCTTAGCATGCCCGTCGGTGGGTAACCCATGGGTAATGAGCGCCCGTCCGGCGGTACGTGGTTGGATGCGAACAGGGCCATGTGCAAGGGCCGTACGAGACCGTGCGGGACGAGGGCCCCGTGGCCACACGGACGTCAGGGAAGAAGCGACAGGCGGGAAGCGCAAGGACTGGCAGGCGGGAATCGTGAGGATCTTCGGCAAGGCACGGCACCGGCCCTCCGCCTCCTGGCGGCAGGCCACCGACCGCGCGTTCACGCTGATCGGTGACGGCCGCTACGAGGACGCGGGCGCGCTGCTGACCCGCGCGGCGGACCTGGAACCCTGGCTGTCGGAGTCCTGGTTCAACCTCGCCCTGCTGCACAAGTTCCGGCACGACTGGGAGCAGGCGAGGGCGGCCGGACTGCGGGCCGTGGCGCTGCTGGACCGCGAGGCGGGCGCTCCCGACTGGTGGAACGTGGGCATCGCGGCCACCGCCCTCCAGGACTGGCCGTTGGCCCGCCGTGCCTGGCAGGCCTACGGGTTGCACGTACCAGGGGGCGCGAGCGTCGCCGGTGAGCCGGCCGGGATGGACCTCGGCAGCGCGGCCGTACGGCTTTCGCCCGAGGGTGAGGCCGAGGTGGTGTGGGGGCGCCGGCTGGATCCCGCGCGGATGGAGGTGCTGTCCATTCCGCTGCCGTCCTCCGGACGCCGCTGGGGCGAGGTCGTCCTGCACGACGGGGTGCCGCACGGGGAGCGGACCACGGCCGCCGGGCACGCCTTCCCCGTCTTCGACGAGATCGAGTTGTGGGCGCCCTCCCCGGTGCCGACGTGGGTGGTGCTCCTGGAGGCGGCCGCCGAGGAGGACCGCGACGCACTGGAGCGGCTCGCGGCCGACGCCGGTTACGCCGCCGAGGACTGGTCGTCCTCGGTGCGGCTGCTGTGCCGGCTGTGCTCGGAGTCCCGGATGCCCTCCGACGAGGGCGACGGCGAACACCTCGACCCGCACGACCACAGCGAGCCCGGACACCCCGGGCCGCTCGGTCACCGCACGGACGGCCAGCTCTGGGTGCCCGAGCGCGAGTGCGGCCTCGCGGCGCCCGCCGCGCTGGTGCGCGGACTGCTCGACGGCTGGGTGGCGGACTCCCCGGACTCGCGCGGCTGGCGGGACCTGGAAGAGGTCTGCTGAGCGCGCGGTTGCGCGTGACGAGGTCGGTGTGACGGGGCCCGCGCGACGAGGTCCGCGTGACAAGGTCGCCGAGGCGCTCCGCGCGGGCCGGTCGGCCGTTCCCCGTAGGCTGTGCGGGACAACTCGGCGCCCCGAGAAGGCTCAGTCCCGAGAAGACACAGCGCAGGAAGGCGTACGTCGGCCATGGCCCAGCAGGACACCGATCAGCAGCAGGCGGGCGTGCTCCCCGTCGACGACGAGGGGTACGTCATCGACACGGAGGACTGCGAGGCGCGCGAAGCCGCCTACCGCGAGCGCGGCACCTCCCGGCCGATCACCGTCGTCGGCAACCCGGTGCTGCACAAGGAGTGCAGGGACGTCACGGAGTTCGACGACGAGCTGGCGAAGCTGGTCGACGACATGTTCGCCAGCCAGCGCACCGCCGAGGGCGTGGGCCTGGCCGCCAACCAGGTCGGCGTCGACCTGAAGGTCTTCGTCTACGACTGCCCGGACGACGAGGGCGTGCGGCACGTCGGCGTGGTCTGCAACCCCAAGCTCGTCGAACTGCCCACCGAGCGGCGCCGGTTGGACGACAACAACGAGGGCTGCCTGTCCGTGCCGACCGCGTACGTGGCGCTGGCCCGCCCCGACTACGCCGAGGTGACCGGGCAGGACGAGAAGGGCAACCCGATCAGGGTCCGCGGCACCGGCTACTTCGCGCGCTGCCTCCAGCACGAGACGGACCACCTGTACGGGTACCTCTACATCGACCGGCTCTCCAAGCGCGACCGCAAGGACGCGCTGCGGCAGATGGCCGAGAACGAGCCGCGCTACCCGATCGTGCCGAACGACTGACACGAAGCGCGAGCGAGCAGACCGCGCGACGAAGCAGACCGCGCGACCGAAGCAGACTGACTATGACCGGGTGCGATCGGACGCGATCGAATGTGATCGGAACTGGACTGATTGAAGGCTGAATAAATCTGTGACGGGTTGATCGCAGTGGCACTCACGGCGCCCGTCCGGGGAAACCCTCCCCGGACGGGCGCCGTTGTACGTATGTTCAGTTGCCACGTAGGCGATCAACATGGCAAATCCGTTCCCAAAGCGGTCAGTTGTGTAGCTGAATGGAAAGTGCGGGGATACGCAACGGCGCGCGCCCGGGCACGGGGGGCGGTGCGCCGCCGACCGGCTGCTGAGAGGGGCTTGTTCGTGTCAGCTTTCCCACACAGCACTTCACCCACCACCACCGCGGTCACGGTTCCACCGGCGCTCTCGCTGCCGATGATCGAGGCCGCGTTTCCCCGGCGACTGCACCCGTATTGGCCCCGGCTCCAGGAGAACACCCGTTCCTGGTTGCTGGAAAGGCGGCTGATGCCGGCGGAGAAGGTGCGCGAATATGCCGACGGTCTGTGCTACACGGACTTGATGGCCGGCTACTACCTCGGCGCCCCCGACGACGTGCTCCAGGCGATAGCGGACTACAGTGCCTGGTTCTTCGTCTGGGACGACCGGCACGACCGTGACGTGGTCCACGGCAGGACGGCCGCCTGGCGCCGGCTGCGGACACGACTGCACACGGCCCTGGACTCACCCACGTCCCACCTGCACCACGAGGACCCGTTGGTCGCGGGGTTCGCGGACAGTGTGCTGCGCCTGTTCGCGTTCTGCGGGCGGACCTGGAACGCACGCTTCGCCCGGCACTTTCACGCGGTGATCGAGGCCTACGACAGGGAGTTCCGCAACCGCCTCGCCGGCCGGGTCCCCACGGTCGAGGAGTACCTCGAACTGCGCCGGCTCACCTTCGCCCACTGGATCTGGACCGATCTGCTCGAACCGAGCGCGGGACGGGAGTTACCGGACCCCGTGCGAAAACATCCCGTTTACCGGCGGGCGGCACTGCTCAGCCAGGAATTCGCCGCCTGGTACAACGACCTGTGCTCGCTGCCCAAGGAAATTGCGGGGAATGAGGTCCACAATCTCGGTATCAGTCTGGTACGGCATCGTAAAATGACACTTCCGGAAGCCGTCACGGAACTGCGGCGGCGTATCTCGGACTGCATCGACGAATTCCTGATCGCCGAGCGGGATGCCCTGCGTTTCGCCGACACGCTCGACGACGGCACCGTACCCGGCAAGGAACTCAGCATCGCCGTGAAGTCATGCGTCATCAATATGCGGAACTGGTTCAGCACCGTCTACTGGTTCCACCACGAATCCGGCCGGTACCGCGTCGACAGCTGGGAGGACAGCGCCACACCCCCGTACGTCACGAACGAAACGGAAGGTGAGAAATGACCCTGGAATCGAGCATCCAGCCGACGGCCCCCGAGCCCCGCCCCGCCGCCCCGCTGCCCGACCCGCCCCTGGCGGGCGGCGCCGTCCCGCTCCTCGGACACGGGTGGAAACTGGTGCGCGACCCCCTCGGCTTCCTGTCCCGGCTGCGCGCCCACGGCGACGTCGTACGGCTCGCGCTGGGACCGAAGACCGTGTACGCCGTCACCACCCCCGAGCTCACCGGCGCCGTCGCCCTCAGCCCCGACTACAGGATCGGCGGGCCGCTCTGGGAGTCCCTGGAGGGCCTGCTCGGCAAGGAGGGCGTGGCCACCGCCAACGGGCCCACCCACCGACGGCAGCGGCGCACCATCCAGCCGGCCTTCCGGCTCGACGTCATCCCCGAGTACGGGCCGGTCATGGAGGAGGAGGCGCACGCCCTCACCGAGCGCTGGCGCCCCGGCGAGACCGTCGACTGCACCTCCGAGTCCTTCCGTGTCGCCGTGCGCATCGCGGCCCGCTGTCTGCTGCGCGGCGACTACATGGACGAGCGCGCCGAGCGGCTCTGCGTCGCCCTCGCCACCGTCTTCCGCGGTATGTACCGGCGCATGGTGATACCCGCGGGACCGCTCTACCGGCTGCCGCTCCCGGGCAACCGCGCATTCGACCGGGCGCTGGCCGATCTGCACCTCCTGGTCGACGAGATCGTCGCCGAACGCCGGGCATCCGGTCAAAAGCCGGACGATTTGCTGACGGCTTTGCTGGCGGCGAAGGACGAGAATGACGAGCCCATCGGGGAACAGGAGATCCACGACCAGGTCGTCGCGATACTCACGCCCGGAAGCGAGACCGTGGCCTCCACGGTCATGTGGCTGCTTCAGGTTCTCGCGGCCCACCCCGAACAGGCCGAAAAGGTGGCAGCGGAGGTCGAGTCCGTCACCGGCGGCCGGCCCGTCGCATTCGCGGACGTACGCAGTCTGACGCACACCAACAATGTCGTCGTCGAGGCGATGCGGCTGCGTCCCGCGGTATGGATTCTCACCCGCCGGGCGGTGACCGAGACGGAACTCGGCGGGTTCCGCATTCCGGCCGGCGCCGACATCGTGTACAGCCCGTACGCGATCCAGCGCGACCCGAGGTCGTACGACCGGAACCTGGAGTTCGACCCCGACCGATGGCTTCCGGAGCGCGCCAGGGACGTACCCAAGCACGCCATGAGCCCGTTCAGCACGGGCAACCGCAAGTGCCCCAGCGACCACTTCTCGATGGCCCAGCTCACGCTGATCACGGCCGCCGTGGCGCGCACCTGGCGGCTCGAACAGGTCGCGGGTTCGAACGACGCGACCCGGGTGGGCATCACCCTGCGCCCGCACCGGCTGCTGCTCAGGCCCGTCCCCAGGTGAGGCCGCGTCGGGCGCGGAGTTGACGCGACGAGGCCGGGCGGGTGCCGGGAGAATGCCCGGACCGCCGGCCAAGAAGGGGCGGGTGTCCGGCACCGGCCAAGAAGGGGCGGGTGCCCGGCACCGGCCAAGAGGGGGCGGGTGTCCTGTGGTCCGGGCACCCGCCCTCTCTCAGGCGGCCGCCCCCGGTTCCGTCTCCGGCTCCGTGATCCGGGCCGCCGGGCCCCGGAACGTGCGCCGGTACGCCTGCGGGGTCGTGCCCAGCGCGCGCACGAACTGGTGGCGCAGGGCCGCCGCGTTGCCGAACCCGGTGCGGCCCGCGATCGCGTCTGTCGTCTCGTCGGTGCCCTCCAGCAGCCGCTGGGCCAGCAGCACCCGCTGGCGCAGGATCCAGCGGTACGGGGTGGTGCCCGTCTCCTGCTGGAAGCGGCGGGCGAAGGTGCGCGGCGACATGTGGGCGCGGGTGGCGAGCTGCTCGACCGTCACCTCCTCGTCGAGGTGCCGCTCCATCCAGATCAGCACCTCCCCGACGGTGTCGCACCGGTTTCGGGGCAGCGGGCGCTCGATGAACTGCGCCTGGCCGCCGTCCCGGTGCGGCGGCACGACCATCCGCCGGGCGATCCGGTTCGCCACCTCCTGGCCCTGCTCCTTGCGCACCAGGTGCAGACAGGCGTCGATCCCGGCGGCCGTGCCGGCGGAGGTGATCACGGGGTCCTCGTCCACGTAGAGCACGTCCGGCTCGACCCGTGCCCGCGGGTGAAGCCGGGCGAGGTGCTCCGCGTGCCGCCAGTGCGCCGCGCAGCGCCGGCCGTCGAGCAGCCCGGCGGCACCCAGTACGAAGACGCCGGAGCACACGCTGAGCACCCGGGCGCCCCGCCCGGCGGCCTCGCGCAGCGCCCGGAGCAGTTCGGGCGGGAAGTCGCGGGTCTCGAAGCCGTCGCCCGCGGGTACGGCGACCAGGTCGGCCTCCGCCAGCCGCTCCAGACCGTACGGCGTGGAGAAGGTCAGGCCCGGCACATGGGTGCCGAGCCTCGGGCCCTCGGCGGAGACCACCGCGAAGTCGTACACGGGCAGCCCCTCGTCGCTCCGGTCGATCCCGAAGACCTCGCACACGACGGCCAGTTCGAAGGGGTGGACGCCGTCCAGCATGACGGCGGCGACATTGCGCAGCATGGGAACAGTGTGCCTCGGCGGTGGCAGGAAATCGAGGGTGTGCGGCAGTCCTGCCACTGACGCCGGGGAGCCCGCGGCGCGAAGGTGGGACACATGGACACGACACACGCACAGGCACTCGTCGGAATGCTGGCCGTCCTCGGCCTCCTCGCCCTGATCACCCTGCCCGCCCTGATCGGCGTCGTCCACGATCGGCGCGTGGACCGGCAGATCAGGGCGGCCCGGGAACAGCGGGAGGGGGAGGAGAGCGGTCAGAAGTCCTCGTCGAAGCCGACCGAGCCCTCCACCGCGACCTGGTACGCCGACGCCCGGCGCTCGAAGAAGTTGGTCAACTCCTGAACACCCTGGAGTTCCATGAAGGAGAACGGGTTCTCCGAGCCGTACACGGGAGCGAAACCGAGCCGCACCAGCCGCTGGTCGGCGACGCACTCCAGGTACTGCCGCATGGACTCGGTGTTCATCCCCGGGAGGCCGTCACCGCACAGGTCGCGCGCGAACTGCAGCTCGGCCTCGACGGCCTCCCGCAGCATGTCGGTCACCTGCAGGCGGAGCTCCTCGTCGAAGAGGCCGGGCTCCTCCTTGCGGACGGTGTCGACCACGTCGAACGCGAACGACATGTGCATCGTCTCGTCCCGGAAGACCCAGTTGGTGCCGGTGGCCAGGCCGTGCAGCAGCCCCCGGGCCCGGAACCAGTAGACGTAGGCGAACGCGCCGTAGAAGAACAGACCCTCGATGCACGCGGCGAAGCAGATCAGGTTCAGCAGGAAGCGCCGGCGGTCGGCCCTCGTCTCCAGCCGGTCCAGTCTCTCCACCGAGTCCATCCACCGGAAGCAGAACTCGGCCTTCTCCCGGATGGAGGGGATGTTCTCCACGGCCGCGAAGGCCGCGGCCCGGTCGTCGGGGTCCGGCAGGTAGGTGTCGAGGAGCGTCAGATAGAACTGGACGTGGACGGCCTCCTCGAAGAGCTGGCGGGACAGGTAGAGCCGGGCCTCGGGGGAGTTGATGTGCTTGTAGAGGGTCAGCACCAGGTTGTTCGCGACGATCGAGTCACCGGTGGCGAAGAAGGCCACCAGCCGGCCGATGAGGTGCTGTTCCTCGGGGCTGAGCCGGGCGAGGTCGGCGACGTCCGAGTGGAGGTCGACCTCCTCCACGTGCCAGGTGTTCTTGATCGCGTCCCGGTAGCGCTCGTAGAAGTCCGGGTAGCGCATGGGACGCAGGGTCAGTTCGAAGCCCGGGTCGAGCAGGTTCTTCGTGCGGTCGTTCGTCACTGGCAGGCCTCGCAGGACTCGGGGTTCTCCAGGGAGCAGGCGATCGCCTCGGGATCGGGGGCGGCCTGCACGGGGACGGTGGCACGGGCGGCCGCACGCGCGATCCGCGTCGCCGGACGCGAACGCAGGTAGTAGGTGGTCTTCAACCCCTGCTTCCAGGCGTACGCGTACATCGAGGAGAGCTTCCCGATGGTCGGCGTCTCCAGGAACAGGTTCAGCGACTGGGCCTGGTCGAGGTAGGGGGTGCGGGCGGCGGCCATGTCGATCAGGCCGCGCTGCGGGATCTCCCAGGCGGTGCGGTACAGGCGCCGCACGTCCTCGGGGATCCGGGCGAGGTCCCGCACGGAGCCGTTGGACTCGCGCAGCGCCTCACGGGTGCGGGCGTCCCACACGCCGAGCCGCTTGAGATCGTCCACCAGGTACGAGTTGACCTGGAGGAACTCGCCGGACAGCGTCTCGCGCTTGAACAGGTTGGACACCTGCGGCTCGATGCATTCGTAGACACCGGCGATCGAGGCGATGGTCGCGGTCGGCGCGACCGCGAGGAGCAGGGAGTTGCGCAGCCCGGTCGTGGCCATGCGCGCGCGCAGCGCCGCCCAGCGCTTCGGCCAGGTGAACTCCACGCCGTAGTGGTCGGGATGCAGCACGCCCCGGGCCGTACGGGTCTCCTCCCAGGCCGGCGCGGGCCCGTTGCGCTCGGCGAGGTCGGCGGAGGTCTCGTACGCGGCGAGCATGATCCGCTCGGCGACGCGGGTGGACAGGGCCTTCGCCGCGGGCGAGTCGAAGGGCAGGCGCAGTTGGAAGAAGACGTCCTGCAGGCCCATCACGCCCAGGCCGACCGGACGCCAGCGGGCGTTGGAGCGCCCGGCCTGCTCGGTCGGGTAGAAGTTGATGTCGACGACCCGGTCGAGGAAGGTGACGGCGGTGCGGACGGCGGCGTCCAGCCGCTCCCAGTCCATGTCGCCGCCCGCCCGGTTGACGAAGGCGCCGAGATTGACCGAGCCCAGGTTGCAGACCGCCGTCTCCCCGTCGTCCGTGACCTCGAGGATCTCCGTGCACAGATTGGAGGAGTGCACGACGTGGCCCGGGGTCGCGGTCTGGTTCGCCGTCCGGTTGGCGGTGTCCTTGAAGGTCATCCAACCGGTGCCGGTCGCCGCCAGGGTGCGCATCATGCGGCCGTACAGCTCGCGGGCGGGCAGCGTCCTGCGGGCGAGCCCGGCCTCCTCCGCCCCGCGGTAGGCCGCGTCGAACTCCTCGCCCCACAGGTCGACCAGTTCCGGTACGTCGGCGGGGGAGAACAGTGACCAGTCCGCGTCGGCCTCGACCCGGCGCATGAACTCGTCCGGGATCCAGTGCGCGAGGTTGAGGTTGTGGGTGCGGCGGGCGTCCTCGCCGGTGTTGTCGCGCAGTTCGAGGAACTCCTCGATGTCCGCGTGCCAGGTCTCCAGGTAGACCGCGGCCGCGCCCTTGCGCCGGCCGCCCTGGTTCACGGCGGCGACCGAGGCGTCCAGGGTCTTCAGGAACGGCACGATCCCGCCCGAGTGCCCGTTGGTGCCGCGGATCAGGGCGCCGCGGGAACGGATGCGCGAGTACGCGATGCCGATGCCGCCCGCGTGCTTGGAGAGGCGGGCGACCTGGTGGTAGCGGGCGTAGATCGAGTCCAGCTCGTCCTCGGGGGAGTCGAGGAGGAAGCAGGAGGACATCTGGGGGTGACGGGTCCCGGAGTTGAACAGGGTGGGGGAGGAGGGCAGGTACTCCAGGCGGCTCATCAGGCCGTGGAGCGCGGCCACTTCGTCGACGGCACGGTCCGTGCCGTCCGCGCGGGGACGGGCCCCCTCCTCGGTCTCGGCGAGCCCCGCGGCCACCCGCAGCAGGAAGTGCTGGGGCGTCTCGATCACCTTGCGGGTGACGGGGTGGCGCAGCAGATAGCGGGTGTACAGGGTGCGCAGGCCGAAGTAGCCGAAGCGGTCGTCGGCGTCGGGGTCGACGAGCGCGTCCAGCCGTGCGGCGTGGCGGCGGACGAACGCGGCGGTCCGGTCGGCGACGAGGCCCTCCCGGTGGCCGACGGCCACGGAGGAGGTGAACGACGTGACGCCCTGGGAGGCGGCCTCGGTACGGATGCCGAGCGTCAGCAGGCGGGCGGCCAGCCGGGAGTGGGCGGGGTCCTCGGAGATGAGGCCGGCGGCCGCCTCGGTCGCCAGTTCGCGCAGCTCGTCCTCGTCGGCGTGCCGGGAGCGGCCGCGCAGGGCCGCGGCGGCGACCCGGCCGGGGTCGGCGTCGGGGAGGTCGGCGGTCAGCGCGGTGAGGGTCCGCAGGAGGGCGGCGCCGGGACCGTCCGGACCGTCGGGGCTGTTCGAGCCGTCGAGGCCACCGGGTTCCTCGGTCGCGGGGGATGCCGGGGCCGGTCGGGCCGGGGCGGTGGTCATGGGTGCTCTCCCTCGTTCGGCACGGGCCATGACGAGGACAGGGAGCAACATGCCGGCGCGCGGGGTGCGCCGGGTCGCGTCCCCGGCCCACTCCACGAGGCCCGGACGTCAGGCACCCGGCCGGACGGCCGGGCGCGCTGCCGGCAGGTCCTCGGACTCGACCCCTACGCGCGAACGCGTGGCCACACCGTTGCGGGACAGCTCCGGATTCACACCGGATTCCCCTGCGTCGGCAGCGCTGCTGAGCATACATGTTGTGCCGGAGGGGTGGGGGAGGGCCCAGATGTTGTGTCGGGCGTGCTGCCGACCGAAGCCGACTCCCTCAGGCGGCCCGCGTGCGAAGGCCGTGGCCGCCCCTTACGGGCGGCCACGGCCTTCAGCGACGTGTTCGGCGGACTAGTGCGACGTCCCCGCCGTCGCCGGCGGCAGCTCCGGCTCGACGCCGGGGGCGCCGACGTCCACCGTGTAGTCGTCCGCCGTCGTCTCGTCGACGCCCTCCGGCGCCTTCACCGCCCGCAGGACGAACGTCAGCACCACCGTCACCACCGCGTTCAGCACGAACGCGGTGAGACCGATGTAGCCGATCTGCCCGATGCCGGGGATGTCGTCCGAGGACCCGCCGAAGTGCGCCTGCGTCGGCGAGGCCACCCCGTACGCGGCCAACGTGCCGTACACCATGCCGACCGCCCAGCCCGCCAGCAGCGCCCACCGGTGGAACCAGCGGGTGAACAGGCCGCCCACCAGCGCCGGGAACGTCTGCAGGATCCAGATGCCGCCGAGGAGCTGGAAGTTGATCGCCACCGTCTTGTCCATCGTCAGGACGAAGACGAGCGCGCCCACCTTCACCAGCAGCGAGACGAGCTTGGAGACCTGGGCCTCCTGCTTCGGCGTCGCGTCCGGCTTGATGAAGTCCCTGTAGATGTTGCGGGTGAAGAGGTTCGCCGCCGCGATCGACATGATCGCCGCGGGGACGAGCGCGCCGATCCCGATGGCCGCGAAGGCCACGCCCGCGAACCAGTCCGGGAACATGTTCTCGAAGAGCTGCGGAATGGCCAGCTGGCCGTTCTTCACGGTGATCCCGTCCGCGATCGCCATGAAGCCCAGCAGCGCCAGCAGACCCAGCATCAGCGAGTACAGCGGCAGGATCGTGGTGTTGCGCCGGATCACCTCACGGCTGCGCGAGGACAGCGTCGCCGTGATCGAGTGCGGGTACATGAACAGCGCCAGCGCCGAGCCGAGCGCGAGCGTGGCGTACGTCCACTGGCCGCCCGCGGCCGGGATCACGCCGCCCGCGCCGGCCTTGGCGAACTTCTCGCTCGCCGAGGCGAAGATGTCGTCGAAGCCGCCGAGCTTGATCGGGATGTAGATGATCGCGACCGCGATGACGATGTAGATGAGCGCGTCCTTGACGAACGCGATCAGCGCGGGGGCACGCAGTCCGGAGGAGTACGTGTACGCGGCCAGGACGCCGAAGGCGATCAGCAGCGGCAGGTCCTTCACGAACCAGTTGGTGTTCTCGCCGCCGCCCACGCCCATCACGTCGAGCACCGCCTGGATGCCGACGAGCTGGAGCGCGATGTACGGCATCGTCGCCAGGATGCCGGTCACGGCCACCGCGAGCGAGAGCCCCTTGGAGCCGAACCGCCCGCGCACGAAGTCGGACGTGGTGACGTACCCGTGCCGGTGGCTGACGGACCACAGCCGCGGCAGGAACGTGAAGACCAGCGGGTACACCAGGATCGTGTACGGCACGGCGAAGAACCCGGAGGCGCCGGCCGCGTAGATCGCGGCGGGCACGGCCACGAAGGTGTACGCCGTGTAGAGGTCGCCGCCCAGCAGGAACCAGGTGACCCAGGTGCCGAACGACCGCCCGCCCAGGCCCCATTCGTCGAGGCTGTGCTCGTTCTCGGCCTTGCGCCAGCGGGCCGCGAGGAACCCGATGACGGTGACCGCGAGGAAGAAGAAGATGAAGACGCCGAGTGCGACGCCGTTCACACCGTCGTTCATTCCGCCGCACCTCCCTTCGAGGAGCCGGAGGGACCGGAGGAGGCCGCGGACGCCGCGGACGCGTCACGGGAGGCCCGGCCGCGCTGGTCGAACTGCCACAGCTTGTAGGCGGTCACCGTCAGCACGGTGGAGATCAGCACCCACAGCATCTGGTACCAGTAGAAGAACGGGAGGCCGATGAACGCCGGGTCGGTCCTGTCGTACGAACCGACCCACAGCATCGCCACGAAGGGCGCGACGAGGCAGAGGCCGATGACCACCCGCAAGGGTGTCACCACCCCTCTGCCGACTTCTGGGGCATCTGACATGTGCGGCTCCGTCCCCTCGCTGGTCAACCGGGCAATGCGCGAGGAAATCTAGGTCACCGTGTCCAGGCAACGGAACCCTTGTCCGCATAACGGTTGGGGATGGCAACGAAAAGGGGACGGATGGTGACGGTGGGTGACGGTTGTTCGTACGTCGACCCACCGGCCGCTCGGGCGTTCACTCCGCGGGCCGCTGCGGGGCGTCCGGTCCACCGGCCGCCGCGATGCCCGTCCACCGACGTGCGGTCCAAGGGGCCGGTCCGGCATGCGGCCCGCCGGCCGGTCCGGCGCTCAGTCCACCGGCCGCTTCAGCCTGGCCACGAACTTGTAGCGGTCCCCCCGGTACACCGACCGCACCCACTCCACCGGCAGGCCCTCCTTGTCCAGGGAGTGGCGGGAGAGCATCAGCATCGGCAGACCCACGTCCGTGCCGAGCAGTCCGGCCTCGCGCGGCGTGGCCAGCGACGTCTCGATCGTCTCCTCGGCCTCGGCGAGATGGACCCCGTAGACCTCGGCCAGCGCGGTGTAGAGCGAGGTGTACTTCACCAGCGAACGGCGCAGCGCCGGGAAGCGCTTCGCCGACAGATGGGTCGTCTCTATGGCCATCGGCTCGGCGTTGGCCATGCGCAGCCGCTCGATGCGCAGTACCCGCCCGCCGGAGGTGATGTCGAGGAGTTCCGCGAGCCGCTCGTCGGCGGTGATGTAGCCGATGTCCAGCAGTTGGGAGGTGGGCTCCAGGCCCTGCGCGCGCATGTCCTCGGTGTAGGAGGTGAGTTGCAGCGCCTGTGACACCTTGGGCTTGGCGACGAACGTTCCCTTGCCCTGGATGCGTTCGAGGCGTCCCTCGACGACCAGTTCCTGCAGTGCCTGCCGCACGGTCGTGCGCGAGGTGTCGAACTCCGAGGCGAGGGTGCGCTCGGGCGGGACCGGGGTGCCGGGCGGCAGCGTGCGGGTCATGTCGAGCAGGTGCTTCTTCAGGCGGTAGTACTTCGGCACGCGCGCGGTACGGACGGGTGCGCCGCCCTCGCTCTCCGCACTGCTGACGTCGGTGCTCATGCTCCGCCTTCCCGGCTCGGTGCCGACTGGGCCGACGGCTTCCGCCGGTCACGGCTCACATCGTGGCACGGCTTCGCGCGGGTGACTCCGCACGTTCCGTATGGGGATCCCGCGCACGCGTGCCGGGGACCTCCTCTGTATACCGCCACCGGCACAGGGTGGTCTAGTCCACCGTCCGCACTGTGGTCCGCCCTGGGGCCCGCCCAGTGGTACACCCGCCGGCACCGCTGCCGACCTGGTCTTTTCGCATCCTTCCTACGTAAAGGTTCTTGCATATGTAGGTCCCGTAACGGACGCCTCGCGCGGGCTCCCACGCCCTTGACACTCCTATTGGTCCGGGCCAAGCTCCCCCTACTGGTCTACACCACTGGATCAGTTCCAGTCCCGGCCCCACGGGCAACGCACGTACGCGGCACTTCGCCTGAGCGCACTCGTCGCGGCACGCCGAGGGGAACAGGGGGGTTCGTGGCATCCCTGAGGAGGATGGCGTGAAGCGCAAGCTGACAGCCGCGATCGGTATCGCGGGCATGATGATCTCCATCGCGGCGTGCGGGGGCAATGACGACGGGGACTCGGCCGGGGGCACGGACGCCAAGGAGCTGACCGTCTGGCTCACGGTGGACGCGCAGAACAACTGGCCGGCACTGGTCAAGGCCGCCGACAAGGCGGTGCAGAAGAAGCACCCCGGCATCAAGATCAAGCACGAGTACTACGGCTGGCCCGACAAGAACACCAAGCTCGACGCCGTCCTCGCCACCGACAAGGCGCCGGACGTGGTCGAGATGGGCAACACCGAGATGCTCGGCTACATGGTCAAGGGCGCCTTCGCCCCCGTCGACACGGCGAAGTTCGACAACGCCGACGCCTGGCTGGACGGCCTGAAGGCCTCCGTCACCTATGACGGCAAGACCTACGGCGTGCCGTACTACGCCGGCGGCCGCGTCGCCAACTGGCGCAAGGACGTCGCCGCGTCGGTCGGCGTGAAGACGCCCCCCAAGACGTACAAGGAGCTGACCGCCGCCCTCGACAAGGTCCAGAAGAAGGAGGGCTCGAAGTTCAGCGCCTGGTACCAGCCCACCCGTGACTGGTACGCGGCCATGTCCTTCGTCTACGACGCCGGCGGCTCCATCGCCACGGACGACGGCGGCACCTGGAAGGCCAACCTCTCCTCGCCCGAGTCCCTCAAGGGCCTGGGCGAGTTCAAGAACGTCGTCGACAAGTACATGCACGGCGACAAGACCAAGGACGAGTCCGACCGTTACATCGTGTACGGCCAGGGCAAGTCGGCGATGATCTTCGGCGCGGCGTGGGAGGGCGCGACCTCGGCCGACCCGAAGAACGACAAGACCGGCAAGCTCAAGGACAACCTGGAGAACTTCGTGATGCCGGGTCCGTCCGGCAAGAACATGCCCGTCTTCCTGGGCGGTTCGGACCTCGCGATCCCGGTCAAGTCCAAGGCGCAGGGCGTCGCCGCCGAGTGGATCAACGCGTTCACCGGCAAGGAGGGCCAGAAGGGCCTGATCGCCAAGGGCAACCTGCCCAACAACAAGACCGACCTCGCGACCCTGAAGAGCGACCCGGCCACCGCGGTCCCGGCCACCGCGGCCGAGTCCAACTGGTTCGTACCGATGGCGCCCGGCTGGGGCCAGGTCGAGAAGGCGCAGGTGCTGCAGACGATGCTGCAGAACATCGGCACCGGCAAGAAGTCCGTCGAGGCCGCCGCCAAGGACGCGGACACCGCGATCGACAAGGTCATCAACACCAAGTAGCCCGGTACGGGGCCCTGTCGCCGCCGACGGGGCCCCGGCGCCGTCGTGCTTCCGGCGGGGCCGTCGGTGCGGTGCCGGGAGACTTCGGGGGACGGCCGTACGGCACGGGGGTCCGTACGGCCGCGGCGCGCGGCGCGGGCGGGAGCTCTCGCCCGCGCGCCGCACACCGGCTCCCGCCCGCACCTCCGGACCCCGGGCCCGTCCGCCGGTGCAAGAACGCGCGTACGACCCGTACGGGGGCGTACGTCCTGCACGACCGCGTACGCCCCCGTACACCTCGCACAACCGCGTAGGACGCGTACGACCCGTACGACCTGAGGGACCGCTGAGGAGCGCGCGATGAGTGCCGCCAACACCACCACCCCCGCCAAGGTGCCGCCCCCGAGGCAGGCGCCGCCCCCACCACCGGACGTACCGGGCCGATCCCGCAAGCCGCGCGCCGCGGGCGGGGCCGCGGTGCCCTGGGGCCTGCTGGCACCCTGCCTGCTGGTCCTCGTCGTCGTCCTCGGCTATCCCCTGGTCCGCCTGGTCACGCTCTCCTTCCAGAAGTTCGGCCAGTCGCAGCTCTGGGGCTTCCAGCCGGCCGAGAACGTCGGCTTCGACAACTTCGCCACCGTGCTGGGGGACGACGAGTTCTGGGCGGTCGTCGTCCGCACCATCGTCTTCGCGGCCGGCAGCGTGATCTTCACGATGGTCGTCGGCATGCTGATCGCCCTGCTGCTCCAGCGGGTGTCCGGCTGGGTGAAGACGCTGGTCAACATCGCCCTGGTGGCGAGCTGGGGCATGCCCGTCATCGTGGCCACCACCGTCTTCAAGTGGCTGTTCGACTCCGACTACGGCGTCTTCAACGCCCTGCTCAGCAAGCTCCCCGGCGTCGATCTGATCGGCCACAACTGGTTCGCCAGCGGACCGCAGGGCCTCGCCGTCATCATGCTGCTCGTGGTGTGGGGCGCGGTGCCGTTCGTCGTCATCACCCTCGGCGCCGGACTCACCCAGGTGCCCAAGGAGATGGAGGAGGCGGCACGGCTGGACGGCGCCGGCGCGTGGGGCGTCTTCCGCTACGTCACGCTGCCGATCCTCAAGCCGATCATCGTGATGCTGACGACCCTCTCCGTCATCTGGGACATGGGCGTCTTCCCGCAGGTGTTCGTCATGCGCAACGGGCACCCCGAGGCCGAGTTCCAGGTCCTCACCACCTACTCCTACGACAAGGCGTTCGTGGTCAACGACTACGGCCAGGGCTCCGCCATCGCCCTGGTCACCGTGGTGCTGCTGCTCGGCGTCGTCGCCGTCTACATGCGCCAGATGCTGAAGATCGGAGAGGTCGAATGAGCGCGACCGCCGTGCCGTCGAAGGCCGCCGAACGGCCCGCCACCCGTCCCGCCGCCCGCCCCGCCGGGTCCCGTCGCAAGCGGCGCACCAGGGCCGGCTGGAACGTCCTGGGACTGCTGGTCTTCGTCGTCGTGGGCTTCCCCGTCTACTGGATGCTCAACACGGCGGTGAAACCCGCCAAGGACGCCATCGACCCCGACCCCAGCCTGCTGCCGACCGGGCTGACCCTGTCCAACTTCCGCCGGGCGCTGGACATCGCCGACTTCTGGGGACCGGTCGGCCGCAGTCTCGTCGTGTCCCTGTCCGTGGTGCTCATCGGCATCGCCGTCGGCATGCTCGCCGCGCTCGCCATCTCCCGGTTCGCCTTCCGCGGCCGCAAGGTGGTCATCGTCGCGATCCTGGCGGTCCAGATGATCCCGCTGGTCGCCATGATCATCCCGGTCTTCCTGCTCCTCAACGACCTGGGCCAGTACGACAAGCTGTCCGGTCTGATCCTCACGTATCTGACCTTCATCCTCCCGTTCACGGTCTGGACCCTGCGCGGCTTCATCGTCAACATCCCGCGCGAACTGGAGGAGGCGGCCATGGTCGACGGCTGCTCCCGCACCGGCGCCTTCGTCCGTGTGGTCTTCCCGCTGCTCGCGCCCGGACTGGTCGCCACCTCCGTGTACGGGTTCATCCAGGCGTGGAACGAGTACCTCTACGCCCTGATGCTGATGAGCCAGCAGAAGCAGACCGCGACCGTCTGGCTCGCCAACTTCACCACCAAGCACGGCACCGAATACGCCCCCATGATGGCCGGAGCCACGATGATGGCCATTCCGATCGTCGTGCTCTTCCTCCTCGTCCAGCGAAAGATGGCCGCGGGTCTCACCGCGGGCGCCGTGAAGGGATAACGCCACCCGATGACGACTTTCGCCAGCGGCACCGACACTCTCACGCGCGACGCCCTCACGGTCCTGCAGCCCGGCTTCACCGGGACGACCGCCCCCGACTGGCTGCTGCGCCGGCTCGGCGAGGGGCTCGCCTCGGTCGGTCTCTTCGGCCGCAACATCGCCTCCCCGGAACAACTGGCAGCCCTCACCGCGCAACTGCGCGCCGAACGCGACGACGTCCTCGTCGCGATCGACGAGGAGGGCGGCGACGTCACCCGCCTGGAGGTCCGCACCGGCTCCTCCTTCCCCGGCAACCACGCCCTCGGCGCCGTCGACGACGTCGAACTGACGACCGAGGTGGCGCGCGAACTCGGCCGCCGCCTGACCGCCTGCGGCGTCAACCTCAACTGGGCGCCCTCCGCGGACGTCAACTCCAACCCCGCCAACCCCGTCATCGGCGTCCGCTCCTTCGGCGCCGACCCGGACCTGGTGGCCCGGCACACCGCCGCGTACGTCACCGGGCTGCAGTCCGCCGGGGTCGCCGCCTGCACCAAGCACTTCCCCGGGCACGGCGACACCGCGGTCGACTCCCACCTCGCGCTGCCGCGCATCGACGCGGACGCGGCAGTCCTGCGCGCCCGTGAACTCGCCCCGTTCCGGGCCGCGATCGGCGCCGGCACGAAGGCCGTGATGAGCGCCCACATCCTGGTCCCGGCCCTGGACGCGCAGCGCCCGGCGACCCTCTCCGACGGCATCCTGACCGGCCTGCTGCGCGAGGAGCTCGGCTACCAGGGCCTGATCGTCACCGACGGCATGGAGATGCGGGCGATCGCCGCCACGTACGGCATCGAACGGGGCAGCGCCCTCGCCATCGCGGCCGGCGCGGACGCCATCTGCGTGGGCGGAGGGCTCGCCGACGACGAGACGGTACGGCGGCTGCGGGACGCCCTGGTGGACGCGGTGCGCACCGGCACGCTGGCCGAGTCCCGGCTGGCGGACGCGGCGCGCAGGGTGCGGGAGCTGGCGGGGTGGACGGCGGGTGCCGCGGCCGGCGCCGTCGGGGAGGGCTCCGGTTCCGGGGCCGGCCCGGACATCGGCCTGGTCGCCGCCCGGCGCGCGGTCACCGTCACCCGGTCGCCCGACTTCGTCCCGCTGACCGAGGCCCCGTACGTCGCCGCGTTCACGCCGGTCGCCAACATCGCGGTGGGCGACGAGACGCCGTGGGGTGTCGCGGCGGAGCTGGCCCGGCTGCTGCCGGGCACCGGGACCGGGGCGTTCACGGGGGAGACGGCGGGAGCGGAGGCGCTTTCGGCGGCCGGCGGGCGGCGCGTGGTCGCGGTGGTCCGCGACGAGCACCGGTACCCGTGGATGGGGGAGGCGGTGCGGGTGCTGCTGGCGGCGCGTCCGGACACGGTGGTCGTGGAGATGGGAGTTCCCCAGGCCGCCGCGCGGGCCACGCTGCACGTGGCGACGCATGGCGCGGCGAGGGTCTGCGGCATCGCGGCGGCGGAAGCGGTCACGGCCCCGCCGGCCTGAGGAGGGGGGCGGCACCCGGGGCTTCCTCCGCCCCCGAACCCCTGGGGGGTGTCGCCGACCGCGACTCGGTGGGGGTACGCCGCGCAGTTCCCCGCACCCTGGAAGAAGGGGGGCGCCGCCCCATGCTTTTCAGGGGCGCGGGGAACCGCGCGACAAGCCACGACGCACCCGCACCCGCCCACGCACCCCAACTCCCCCCGGGGTCCACGGGGCGGAGCCCCTCGAAGGGGACGGGACGGGTAGGGGCGGCGGGGGCGAAAGGCCTTCCGGGCGCCCGGCGGTCTAAATGCCCTGCCAGGCGGGCTTGTTGGCGAACGTATGGCGGAAGTAGTCCGCCAACTTCAGCTTCGAGGCCGCCGCCTCGTCCACCACCACCGTCGCATGCGCGTGGAGCTGCAACGCCGACGCCGGACACACCGCCGCCACCGGCCCCTCCACCGTCGCCGCCACCGCGTCCGCCTTCCCCTCGCCCGTGGCGAGCAGCACCAGATGCCGCGCCTCCAGGATCGTCCCGATCCCCTGCGTGATCACGTGGTGCGGCACCTGCGCGATGTCCCCGTCGAAGAACCGCGCGTTGTCCACCCGCGTCTGCTCCGTCAACGTCTTGATCCGCGTCCGCGACGCCAGCGACGAGCAGGGCTCGTTGAACCCGATGTGCCCGTCCGTCCCGATCCCCAGCAGTTGCAGATCCACCCCGCCGGCCCCCGCCAGCGCCGCGTCGTACGCCTCGCACGCCGCCTGCACGTCCTCGGCGGTCCCGTCGGGCCCCATGAAGGCGTCCATGCCGATGCCGAGCGGCTGGAGCACCTCGCGCGCGAGCACGGACCGGTACGACTCGGGGTGCTCGGCCGGCAGTCCGACGTACTCGTCGAGCTGGGCGATGCGCACGCGGGAGGTGTCCACCGTGCCGGCGCGCACCTTCGCGCCGAGGGCCTGGTAGACGGGCAGGGGGGTCGAGCCGGTCGCCACGCCGAGCAGGGCGTCGGGCTTGTGCCCGACCAGCCGGGCGAGGGCGTTCGCGACGAGCTCGCCGCCCGCCGCGGCGTCGGGGACGATGACAACTTCCACGCTGGCCTGCCGATCTGCCGAGAGGATCGCTGTGTGGTTTAGACCAATCTAGCAGAGCGGCCCCCGCCGGGGCAGGGCTCGCGCGGACCCCGGGCGGACCTCGCGTGCACCCGACGCGGCGCGCGGGGAAAGGACAGAAGAAACATCCCTCCACGCATGGACACGCGCGCGTGCGGCCACCACAATGAACGTGGCCAGACGTGGTCTAGTCCACGCTCCCGCCCTTTTCGGGCGGACGCGCGGAGGGACCGTGAACCGGCCGGCGTGCTTCCGTCCTCCCCGCACAGGAGGGCGGACCGAGGGACCGGCGCTCTCTGCCCTGACTGCTCCGGCTCCTCACCTTCGGCCGAACGGGACCGCACACCCACGGCCGATGCTGCTCCGGGCTGCGGTGCCGGGAGGGTCGAGGGTCCCTCCCAGGCGCCGCGGCCCGCGGGTGTTCTCCGGCCCCGCGGGTACGCTCGCACCGTGCCCTCCATGAACGAACTCGTACGCCAGCACACGGCCCTCGGCGACTCCGACCTCGAGTGGCTCCATCTGCTGGTCTCGGAGTGGCAGCTGCTCTCCGACCTGTCCTTCGCCGACCTCGTCCTGTGGGTCCCCACCAGCGACGGCACCCGGTACGTCTCGGTCGCCCAGATGCGCCCCAACACCGGCCCCACCTCGTACCAGGACGACATGGTCGGCCACCTCGTCCCGCGCGGCCGCCGCCCGCTGCTCGACGCCGCCCTGGACGAGGGCCGCATCGTCCGCGAGGGCGACCCCGAGTGGCGCGAGGAGGTCCCGGTCCGCGTCGAGTCCATCCCCGTACGGCGCGAGGGACGCGTCCTCGGCGTCATCGCCCGCAACACCAACCTGCTCACCGTGCGGACCCCCAGCCGCCTGGAGCTGACCTACCTGCAGAGTGCTTCCGACCTCGCGCAGATGATCGCGGCCGGCTCCTTCCCCTTTCCCGACCAGCAGGTCGACATGGACGCCGCCCCGCGCGTCGGCGACGGCCTGGTCCGGCTGGACGCGGACGGCATCGTCCAGTACGCCTCGCCCAACGCCCTGTCGGCCTTCCACCGCATGGGCCTCGCCTCCGACCTCGTCGGCCACCACCTGGGCCGCACCACCGCCGAACTCGCCCCCAGTCGCGGCCCGGTGGACGAGGCGCTCGCCAAGGTGGCCAGCGGCTGGGCGCCGCGCGAGTTCGAGATCGAGGCGCGGGACGGGGTGATCCAGTTCCGCGCCATCCCGCTCAAGCCCAAGGGCACGCGCATCGGTTCACTGGTCCTGCTCCGGGACGTCACGGAACTGCGCCGCCGCGAGCGCGAGTTGATCACCAAGGACGCCACCATCCGGGAGATCCACCACCGGGTGAAGAACAACCTCCAGACGGTCGCCGCGCTGCTGCGCCTCCAGGCCCGCCGCATCGAGTCCGAGCGGGGCCGGGAGGCGTTGGAGGAGGCCGTCCGCCGGGTCGGCTCGATCGCCATCGTCCATGAGACGCTGTCTCAGAACCTGGACGAGCGGGTGGAGTTCGACGAGATCGCCGACCGGGTGCTCGCCATGGTCGCCGAGATCTCCCCGGGCAAGGTCACCGGCCGGCGCACCGGGCACTTCGGCATCCTGGACGCGGAGGTCGCCACCCCGCTCTCCATGGTCCTCACCGAAATCCTGCAGAACGCGCTGGAGCACGGCTTCGTCCAGGGCGATACCGGCACGGTCGAGGTCTCGGCCATCCGGGCCGGCACGTCGAAGGAGGCCCGCCTCCTGGTCACCGTGCAGGACGACGGGGTGGGCCTGCCCGAGGGATTCGACCCGCACCGCTCGGGCAACCTCGGCCTGCAGATCGTACGGACCCTGGTGGAGGGGGAGTTGGGCGGCACCTTCGACATGGTCCCGGCGTCCGCCCGCGGCACCCGCGTCATCCTGGACGTTCCGGTGCGGGCACAGAAGTAGCCCGACGGGGCGGGCGGGCGGCGAGGCCGGGGCGTCCGCCCGCCTTCCGCACCGCCGCGCACTTCAGCGAACCGGACCCCCGCACCGCATTTCCGCACCGAACGCATCGAGCCCCGGACCAGAAGGTCCGGGGCTCGAACTGCTGCTTGCTTCAAGCGCATCGGGGGTACTGCGCGCTGCGGCTCGGGGGCGGGAGATGCGTGCTCGCTGCACGCGCCGCCGGGCTCGGGCTCGTACGGGGTGGGTGTGTCAGGCGGAAGCCTGACGGGCCCGGTTGCGGGCGGCGCGGCGCTTCATGGCACGGCGCTCGTCCTCGCTGAGACCACCCCAGACGCCGGAGTCCTGGCCGGACTCGAGCGCCCACTGCAGACACTGATCCATCACGGGGCAGCGCCGGCAAACGGCCTTGGCTTCCTCGATCTGCAGCAGCGCAGGACCGGTGTTGCCGATGGGGAAGAACAGCTCGGGGTCTTCCTCGCGGCAAACGGCGTTGTGACGCCAGTCCATGGCTGCTACCTCTCCTTGGTATTACGTGCTGTTGCTTGTGAATGTGAACGCTTTCACGAATCCCCCGACAAGTGAAGGGCCGACCGTCAGCCACACTGCGGCGGTCCAGGTTTTGAGGAGGGATTCGGGCTCTTAGGGGGGCCGGTGTTGCGTGCCGTCCCGAGCGCCACGTAGAGACTCGCAAACCTAAGCGGCGGATACAACCCCTTCCGGAAAGTTTTTTTTGATTCCTTGGTGTCGACTAGGTCACAGCCGTACTTCCAAGGGGTGGACCCTGGCCTAAACGTTCGAGTGAAAGGACTTTGGCCCCTTCTGCTCACACAATCACACGCAGTGCACGGCGTACGCCTGTGAACGCCACGTCGGTACGCAGTCCGAGGTGGTCACCGTCCATCTGAAGGGGGAGCGGCACCTTCGAATGCAAGGTGAAGTCCGTCAGGTCGTGCAGTGCGACCGCGTGCTTGCCGCGGGGTCCGCGCTCGGGGGACGAAGTGAGCAACTGGGTCGCATACCGGGCAACCGAGGCCGTGGACATGCGGTTGAGGCCGAGGATGTCGAGCCCGGTATCGAACGAGGCCTTAGGTGACGCGTACACCGGGCGATTGCCGAGAAACGTCCATGGCGACGTGTTGCAGATGATCGACAGCACCAGATCCGTGACCGGCTCCTCGCCGGGCCGCTCCAGGGTGATCGCTCCGTGCCTGCGGTGGGGTTCGTCCAAAAACTGACGTATGACCTGGCGCAGATACAGCGCATGGGTCGAGCGCCTGCCCCGCTCGCGCTGTTGTTCGACCCGGCCGACCACCCCCGCGTCGAAGCCGAGCCCGGCGCAGAACGTGAACCAGCGGGAGGGCACCGCCTCGTCCTGGGTACCGGGAACTCCCGCGGCGAGTCCCAGACCGACCGTGCGTTCGCTGCCCTCGCGCAGCGCGTCCAGCAGGGCGCCGGTGGCCTCCACGGCGTCGTTGGGCAGGCCGAGGGCGCGGGCGAAGACATTGGTGGAGCCGCCCGGGACCACGGCGAGACCGGGCAGCCGGTCGGGGTCGGGACCGCGGTGGAGCAGGCCGTTGACGACCTCGTTGACCGTGCCGTCGCCGCCGAGGGCGACGATCAGGTCTATGTCCTCGCTGTCCGCGGCCTGCCGGCCGAGGTCCCGTGCGTGGCCGCGGTACTCGGTCATGACCGCCTCGAGCTTCATCTCGCTCGCCAGTGCGTGGATCAGGACGTCACGCGTACGTGCGCTTGTGGTGGTTGCCGCCGGATTGACCACGAGAAGTGCACGCATGCGATGCAGGTTACCTACCGAGTGGTACTCGGGCCCAGCCCGAGGGTCGGGGGCGGGGTCGGAGAACCGGCCGGGGACGGGCTCGCGCCGGATCGCTTCCGGGCCGCGCACGGCCCGTGCGCGGCCCGCACCACCCGCGCACGGCCCGAACGCGGCCCGCACGCCACCCGCGCACGGCTCGAACGCGGCCCGAACAGGCCGTCCGGTCAGGGCTACCCTTCAAGGGTGAGCGCTGAGCAGAAATCCGCCCCGGACACCGACCCCGCCGCCGGGGGAACAGACGGGCCCGTCGGACCGCGCCCCGCCCGGCTGGCCGCCGCCGCGGCGCTGTGCGCGCTGGAGGGGTGCGCCCTGGCCGCCGGCGGGGTGTGGATGCTCGTGGTGGGGGCGACCGGCGACTCCGGCGACCGGCAGACGGGGGTCACCGGCGGCATCACGCTGATCGTCCTCGCACTGCTGCCGCTGCTGGCGGCACGCGGACTGCTGATGCGGCGCGGCTGGAGCCGGGGCCCGGCCGTGATCACGCAGATCATGGCGCTGCCGGTGGCCTACAGCCTGCTCCAGGCCGACAGCCTGGCGATCCCCGCGGGCATCGTCCTCGCGGTGGTGGCGATCGCGGCACTGGTCCTGCTGGTCAACCCCGCGACGACGAAGGCGCTGGGCATCAAGGGCCCGGGCCGCGCCGAACCGAAGTAGGCGGACGTTTCCGTGCGCCCCTCGACGGGGCGCACCGATCCCTTCCCCTTCATCCCCCTGTCCTCTTTACTCCTCCACCAGCAGCTTCTCCCGGAGCTGGGCCAGGGTGCGGGCCAGCAGCCGGGAGACGTGCATCTGGGAGATGCCCACCTCCTGGGCGATCTGCGACTGCGTCATGTTGGCGAAGAACCGCAGCAACAGGATCCGCTTCTCGCGCGGCGGGAGGTCCTCGAGGAGCGGTTTGAGCGACTCCCGGTACTCGACGCCCTCCAGCGCCTCGTCCTCCGCGCCGAGCGTGTCGGCGACCGCCGGGGACTCGTCGTCGGTGTCGGGGACATCCAGCGACAGCGTGGAGTACGCGTTGGCGGACTCCAGGCCCTCCAGCACCTCCTCCTCGGAGATGGCCAGCTTCTCGGCCAGCTCGTGCACCGTGGGGGAGCGGCCGTGCAGCTGGGAGAGTTCCGCCGTGGCCGTGGTGAGCGCCAGGCGCAGTTCCTGCAGCCGGCGCGGCACGCGCACCGCCCAGCCCTTGTCGCGGAAGTGCCGCTTGATCTCGCCGACCACCGTGGGCGTGGCGTATGTGGAGAACTCCACGCCCCGGTCGGGATCGAACCGGTCGACCGACTTGATCAGCCCGATGGTGGCGACCTGCGTGAGGTCGTCCAGCGGCTCGCCGCGGTTGCGGAATCGGCGGGCGAGGTGCTCCACGAGCGGCAGATGCATGCGGACCAGCCGGTTGCGCAGCTCCGCGTACTCCGGGCTGCCCGCCGCCAGACCACGCAGCTCGACGAACATCGCCCGCGCGCCGCTGCGGTCCGTGGGGTCGTGCCGCGCCGGCTGCCCGTGGGGGGCGTGCTCCGTGTGCTGCGGTGTCTCGCGCACACCCTGCTCGGCGTTCCGCTCGTGCTCGCTCATCGTCTGGCCCGTCACCCTTCCCCGAGCTCCCGGTCCCGATGGAACAGGGAAGACCCCGACCGAGGCTTGGGCGGGCGCGCCGCGCATGACATCCTCCTGCCCCCGCTGGCCGCCGGCCGGAAGACCGGCCGAGGGCGACTCGTCCTCCGGGTGCGGCCGGGCCTGCTCGGGGATGCCGTCGATGCCCTCCGCCGTCCGCGACGGCCCGCCGTCACCGACAGCGGGCGGTTTCCGTGTGCCGCGCTCTTCGTCCCGCACCGGTCCGTCCTCGTTCGTCACGCCGGCCCGGGTCCCGCGCCGCGCTGTTTGTAGAGGCTGATCGACACGACCTTGTCGTCCGAGACGGCCGAGGAGACCTTGCCCGCGAGCGCCGACAGCACGGTCCAGGCGAACGTGTCGCGCGACGGGGCGTGGCCGTCGGTGGTCGGGGCCGACACCGTGACCTCGAGAGAGTCGTCGACCAGGCGGAAGACGCAGCTGAGCACCGAGCCGGGCACGGCCTGCTGGAGCAGGATCGCGCAGGCCTCGTCGACTGCGATGCGCAGGTCCTCGATCTCGTCGAGGGTGAAGTCCAACCGGGCCGCGAGACCGGCGGTGGCCGTGCGCAGCACCGACAGGTAGGCCCCGGCAGCCGGCAGCCGGACTTCCACGAAGTCCTGGGTCGCGGGATCGCCTGCGATCTGGGACACCCTCACCTCCAAGGTGGTACAAGCATTCTGGGGGCCGAGGGTCGCCCCTCGGGTGGCGCACCACTGGTGCAGCGGTGACGCTACCGCGCTCGGCGTTCGTTGTCCCCGGGACCCCAGCCCCTTGCTGTCACTCATAGTAAACACGCGAACACGCACAGTGGCTAGGGGGTGGGCGGGCTCAATTGGGAAGAGCGCGCGCCGGATTGACGTACCCAGACGTCAGACCACCGAACCGTCCGGCTCAGGGTCGCACACCCGGCGTCCGGAGCGGACCGTTCGGACGAGCACCGCTCAGACGAGCACGTGATCGACGAAGCACCAGCGCCAGTCCTCCCCGGGTTCGAACGTCCGCATCACGGGGTGGCCGCTCTCCTTGTAGTGCGCGGTGGCGTGCCGGTTGGGGGAGGAGTCGCAACAGGCCACGTGGCCGCACCCCAGGCACATCCGCAACTGCACCGGGTGGGTGCCCTCCGCCAGACACTCCTGGCACGTCTCGTGCGACGGTGCGGGTTCGGGGTGCGGCAGCGCGTCGGTATGCGTGCACTGTTTCATGATTGCCAGGTTACGACGGGCCCGCGGGGGACCGCGCGCAAAAAGAGGGCGGGCGCAGGACGATGCATGTACTTCCACTGCTGATGCTGGTCGCGGGCAGTGCCGCGGTCGCCGGGGTCGCCAGGCGCACCCCCGTCCCCGCGCCGCTGCTGCTGGTCGCGGCGGGTCTGGCGGTCTCCTACGTCCCCGGGGTGCCCGGGTACGAACTCGACCCGGAGATCGTCCTGCCGCTGCTGCTGCCGCCCCTGCTCTACACGGCGGCCTCCGACAGCTCCTACCTCGACCTGCGGGCCCAACGCCGGCCGATCATGCTCCTGTCGGTCGGCTACGTGCTCTTCGCGACCCTGGCCGTCGGCTGGGTGGCCTACCTGCTCGTCCCGGGGCTGCCGCTGCCGGCCGCCCTGGTGCTGGGCGCGGTGGTGGCGCCCCCGGACGCGGTCGCGGCCACCGCGGTGGCCCGCAGGCTTGGACTGCCCTCCCGGCTGACGACGATCCTTCAGGGCGAGTCCCTGGTGAACGACGCCACCGCGATCACCGCCTACAAGGTCGCGCTGGCCGCCGCCGTCGGCGCGGGCGCCACCTGGGCCGACGGCCTGGAGGAGTTCCTGCTGGCCTCGGTCGGCGGGGTCGTCGTCGGACTGCTGCTGATGGTGCCCCTGCACTGGCTGCGCACCCGCCTCACGGAGGCGCTGCTGCAGAACACGCTCTCCCTGCTCATCCCGTTCGTCGCCTACGGCGTCGCCGAACAGCTCCACGCCTCCGGGGTGCTCGCCGTGGTCGTCGTCGCCCTCTATCTGGGCCACCACAACTGGGAGGTCGACTTCGCCACCCGGCTCCAGGAGGAGGCGGTGTGGAAGATGGTGGCGTTCCTGCTGGAGTCGGCGGTGTTCGCGCTCATCGGACTGCAGCTTCCGGTCGTCCTCAGGGGCCTCGGCGAGAACGAGGGCACCCGCGCGGCGGTCTACGCGGTCGTCCTCTTCCTCGTGGTCGTCGCGGTCCGCTTCCTCTGGGTGTTCCCCAGCACCTTCCTGCCCCGGATCCTCTCCGCCCGCGTGCGGCGCAACGAGGAGAACCCCACCTGGAAGAGTCCGCTCATCATCGGCTGGGCCGGCATGCGGGGCGTGGTGTCGCTCGCCGTCGCCTTCTCCGTGCCGCTCACCGTGCACGGCGGCGCCCCTTTCCCCGAACGGAACCTGATCCTGTTCCTGACGTTCACCACGGTGATCTGCACCCTCGTGGTGCAGGGCCTGACCCTGCCCCCGCTGATCCGCCGGCTCAGGCTGCCCAGGCCCGACCCGCAGAGCGTGACGCTGGCCGAGGCCAACGCCCAGGCGCAGGCCTCCCGCGTCGCCGAACAGCGTCTGCGGGACCTCCTCGCCGACGAGCGCAACACCCTGCCGCCGCCCCTCGCCGATCGGCTCCGCGAGGTCCTGGAGCGGCGCCGCAACGCCGTCTGGGAGCGCCTCGGCTCGGTCAACCCGGTCACTGGGGAGAGCGTCGACGACACCTACCGCCGACTGTCCCGGGAGATGATCGGCGCCGAACGCGAGATGTTCGTACGTCTGCGCGACGGCCGCTACATCGACGACGAGATGCTCCGTACCCTGCTGCGCCGCCTCGATCTGGAGGAGGCGGCCGCCTTCCGGGAGACCACGTGAGCCGTGTTCCTCCCCGACCGGCCGCCGACCGCCGGCCGGTTCAGGGGAACGGGCGGCCGGTGATCACCGCCGCGAGGGTCGTGCCGAGCGGGAAGGCGCCCCGTTCCGTCAGCGTGAGGAGCGCGGACAGCATTTTGGCCACATACAGCCGTTCGACGGGCAGCCCGTGCCGTTCCTCGAAGTCCTGTGCGAACGCCTCCAGCATGGGCGTCGTACGGCCGTAGCCACCGCAGTGGAAGCCGTCCTCCAGCCACCAGTCGCCGCGCCGACCGCCGAACGCCCGCTCCTGGAGGGCGGCCGTCTCGCCGGTCAGGAAACCGCCCTTGAGCACCGGTATCCCGAGAGCGCGCTGTCCCGGGCCCAGCCCGGCCGCCAGCCCGGCGAGCGTGCCTCCGGTGCCGCAGGGCACCGCGACGACGTCCGCACGGCCGCGCAGTTCCTCGCCGAGGGCCCGGCAGCCGCGCACGGCACGGGCGTTGCTGCCGCCCTCGGGCACCACGTAGGCGTCCTCGGCGCCCGCCGTCCGCAGCAGCGCGGCCAGCGTCCCCGGCTCGGACTTGCGGCGGTACGCCGCCCGGTCGGTGAAGTGCAGCCGCATCCCGTCGGCCGCGCAGCGCGCCAGGGAGGCGTTGAGGGGCCGCTCGGCCAGCTCCTGCCCGCGCACCACCCCGACGGTCTCCAGCCCCAGCAGCCGGCCCGCGGCGGCGGTGGCGCGCAGATGGTTGGAGTAGGCGCCCCCGAAGGTGACCACGGGCCGTCCGGCCGCCGCGGCGAGATTGGGCACGAGCTTGCGCCACTTGTTGCCGACCAGCCGCGGATGGATCAGGTCGTCCCGCTTCAGCACGAGCCGCACGCCGTACTGGCCGAACCGCTCGTCCACCACGTCCTGGAGGGGCGAGGGCAGCCGGGGGCGCGGGGCGATGCCGCCGAGGGAGCCGGGCACGCCGGCCGCGCCGGGCGTCTCACGGGTCGCGAGCGTCTCGGGCATCTCACAGGTCCCGGGAGTCTTGGCCATCTCACGGGTCCCGGGTGTTTCGCGCGTCCTGGGCGTCTCGGGAACGTCGGAGCCGGTCATTCGAACATTGTCCGTGCGCATCCTGAGAACCGTCCACGCGCCGCCCACGCGCGTTCGCCCCCGGTGCGGGACCGAGGGGCCGGCCGGCGCACGGACGGGCCGGGTGAGCGCGGCGGAGCGGCCGGGCGGGGTCACTTCAGCCGGTCCCGGATGCGCGCGCGCATCGATGCCATGGTGAACCCCCGCGGGTCCACCTTCCCCGGCTGCCACTCCAGGTGCCCGATCACGGACCTCTCCGTCCACCCGTGCTGCCGGCACACCGCCGCCGACACCCGCTCTATGGCCTCCAACTGCGCCTTGGGCCACGGGTCCTCACCGTCGCCCAGGTTCTCGCACTCGAACCCGTAGAAGTGCCGGTTGCCGTCCGTGTTCGCCTCGTTGTCGTGCGGCAGCGCCTTCTCCGCGACGACCGCGCGGAGCACGTCGTCGTCCCCGAGCCCCGCGTGGTTGGCGCGGCCGTAGCCGACGAGGTGGACCACGCCGTCCTTGGTGATCACCCCGTGGCACAGCGGTCCCGGCAGGTCCGCGTAGCCCTTGCGGCACAGTTCCACCGTGGCGGCGGCGCCCGAGGTGACCGTGTGGTGGATCATCACGCCGTTCACCGGCCCCCACGGGCCCTTGTGGTTGCGGTTGTGGTGCTTCCAGTCGCCGACCTCGACGACGGTGACGCCCTCGTCCCTGAGCGCGTGCAGGAACGCGGTCGCGGACATGGGTGACGCCATGCCGCCTCCTCGTGTGCTGGGGGCGGCCGCCTTTCGTGCCGCCCGGCACGGACCTTTTACCGAGGAGGACGGTCCTCAATCGCCGTTCGGGCGGCGTCCGACGGATTTCGGCCAGCGACTTCGGCCAGTGACCCGAATGCCCCGGCGCGGCAGTGGCACCCCGCCCTGCCCACACCCGCAATGATCCATTCCCCCTCTTTCGTGTAATAGCACCGCGACCGTCCGTGATGGAAGGCTTGTCCCCGCAGTTCAGTGCATGATCGGGAGGGCGAAAGTACATGTCGGTAGGCGAAGAGGTCCGCGCGGAGCAGACCCGTCCGCAGCAGAGCCTCGGCACATCCGCCGCGCGAAACCTGGCCACGACCACCAAGTCCGTGCCCCAGATGCAGGAGATCAGCTCGCGCTGGCTGCTGCGGATGCTGCCGTGGGTGGATCTCCAGGGCGGCACGTACCGGGTGAACCGCCGCCTCAGCTACGCGGTCGGTGACGGCCGTGTCACCTTCGTGAAGACCGGGGACCAGGTCAGTGTCATCCCCGCGGAGCTCGGCGAACTGCCGGCCCTGCGGTCGTACGACGACGAGGAGGTACTCGGCGAACTCGCCCGGCGCTGCAGGCAGCGCGAGATCGAGGCGGGCCAGATCATCGCCTCCTTCGGCAGCCAGGTCGACGAGGTGTTCCTCATCGCCCACGGCAAGGTCGAGAAGATCGGCAGCGGTCCCTACGGGGGCGACGTGGTCCTCGGAGTCCTCGCCGACGGCGCCTACTTCGGCGACCAGACGCTTTTGGACCCCGAGGCCATCTGGGAGTACACGGCCCGCGCGGCCACCGCGTGCACCGTGCTCACCCTTCCGCGCCGGGACGTGGAGCAGCTCGCGGAGCGCGCCGACTCGCTGCGCCGGCACCTGGACAGCCGCCGGTCGATCCCGGCGCAGCGCACCAACAAGTACGGCGAGAAGGAGGTGGCCCTCGCCGCGGGCCACACCGGCGAGGCGGACATCCCGCACACGTTCGTCGACTACGAGGCCGCCCCGCGCGAGTACGAACTCAGCATCGCGCAGACGGTGCTGCGCATCCACACGCGTGTGGCCGACCTGTACAACCAGCCCATGAACCAGACCGAGCAGCAGCTCCGGCTCACGGTCGAGGCGCTGAAGGAGCGCCAGGAACACGAGCTGGTCAACAACCGGGACTTCGGGCTGCTGCACAACTGCGAGTACGACCAGCGGCTCCAGCCGCACGACGGCGTGCCGGGCCCGGACGACATGGACGAACTCCTCAGCCGCCGCCGCGGATCCAAGCTGTTCCTCGCCCACCCCAAGGCCATCGCCGCCTTCGGCCGCGAGTGCAACAAGCGCGGACTCGTCCCGGAGAGCATCGACGTCGCGGGCAATCGCATCCCCACCTGGCGGGGGGTGCCCATCTTCCCGTGCAACAAGATCCCGGTCAGCGACACCCGGACCACGTCGATCATCTGCATGCGTACGGGGGAGGAGGAACAGGGCGTCATCGGGCTGCGGCAGTCCGGCATCCCGGACGAGATCGAGCCCAGCCTGTCGGTGCGCTTCATGGGCATCAACGAACAGGCCATCATCAAGTACCTGGTGACGGCCTACTACTCGGCGGCCGTCATGGTGCCGGACGCGCTCGGCATCCTGGAGAACGTCGAGATCGGCCGGTGGGGGTGATCTCCGCACACCGGTACGCCGTGTCCCCGCCCGGCAGGGCGGGTACACCCCGGAGGTACGCGCCCGGCACCACCCCGGGCGTCACCGTCCGTCGGGCCGTCCGGGGGGAGACCCCATGGGCGGGCCGGCTCCGGCGAGGGGGAGCCTCATGGGCGAGTTCATGACGGACACCGCACGGGACCCGTCGGAGCCGGCGGACCGGCCGGCCCCGGCGACTTCGGTGGAGGCCACCGGCCGCAGCACGACGGCACCCCGGGCGAGACCGGCCGCCGGCCCGGGCCCGGCCGACGGCCAGGAGGCCGCGGCCGTCCTGGACCGGACCCGGGCCGTGGTCGACCCGGAACTGCGACGGGCGGTGGACTCGCTGCCGGAGTCCATGCGCCGGATCGGGCTCTACCACTTCGGCTGGCAGCACGCGGACGGCAGCCCGGCCGCTGGCAACGCGGGCAAGGCCATACGGCCCGCGCTGGTGCTGACCGCGGCCGCCGCGCTCGGTGGCCACCGCCAGGCGGCGGTCCGTGCCGCCGCCGCCGTGGAGCTGGTGCACAACTTCACCCTGCTCCACGACGACGTGATGGACCGGGACACCACCCGCCGTCACCGCCCCACCGCCTGGACGGTGTTCGGTGACTGTGACGCGATCCTCGCCGGGGACACGCTGCAGGCGCTCGCCCATCGGCTGCTCGCGGAGGACCCGCACCCGGCGTCCGCCGCGTCCGCCGCCCGGCTCGCCTCCTGTGTCGTCGAACTGTGCGCCGGCCAGCACGCCGACACGGCACTGGAGGAACGCCGCCCCGAGGACGTCACCCTCGACGAGGTGCTCGCCATGGCCGAGGCCAAGACGGGGGCACTGCTGGGCTGCGCCTGCGCCATGGGCGCGCTGTACGCGGGGGCGCCGCACGACGAGGTGGAGGCACTCGACGCCTTCGGGCGGCAGGCCGGGCTGGCCTTCCAGCTCATCGACGACGTCATCGGCATCTGGGGAGACCCGGGCCGCACCGGCAAGCCGGCCGGGGCGGACCTGATCGCCCGCAAGAAGTCGCTGCCGGTCGTCGCGGCCCTCGGCTCCGGCACCCCGGCGGCGGCCGAACTCGCCGAGCTGTACGCGGCCCCGTTCCGGGAGGGGGACCTGGAGCGAACGGTGCTGGCCGTCGAGCGCGCGGGCGGCCGTGACTGGGCACAGGCCCAGGCCGCCGACCGCATGGCCCGGGCCGTGGACGAACTGTCCCGCGCGGTCCCGGACCCGGAGTCGGCGGGCGGCCTCCTGGCCCTGGCCGAGTTCGTGACCCGCCGCAGCGCCTGACGGGGCCGGTGCCGCACAAGGAACGGACGGCCCGAGGGGCCCGAGGGGAAGGGGCGGCCGAGGGGAAGGGACGGCCGAGGGGAAGGGACGGCCGAGGGGAAGGGACGGCCGAGAAGGGAGAACGTGCCGGGGGAGGAACGGGGAAGTGGGGGATACAAGGGGGGAGTGAAGAGGCCCCGCGGGCGCACGGTCCTGACCCCGTGTGCCCGCGGACTGCCCCGCCGGTCCGGGACCGACCGCTTTGGGTCGGCACTCGGTGCCGCTAAGGTCAACGCCCGTACGCACAACGGTTGTTGACGGCGGAGGGGCGGAGTACATGGGCGTGGCGATCCGCAGGGCGGACCAGGACGACCGCGAGCTGGTCGTCCGGGTGCTGGACGAGGCGTTCCAGGACGATCCGGTCAGTGGCTGGGTCTTCCCCGGAAAGGAACACCGCCGTGCCACCCACCACCGGCTGATGGCCGCCTTCGTCGACACCGTGCTCACCGAGGGCCGCATCGACCTTGTCGAGGACGGCACGGCGTGCGCGCTGTGGCTGCCGATGCCGGCGGTCGAGCCCGCCGACGCCGTCGACGCGGCGGGGGAGGAAGCGGTGCGGCTGCGTGAGGAGGTCGACCCGGACAACGGGCGCGTCGAGCTGATCGCCCGGCTGATGGCCGAGGCGCATCCAGCCGACCGTGCGCACGAGTACCTGTGGATGATCGGCGTGGCACCCGGGCACCAGGGCCGGGGCCTGGGCACCGCGCTGATCCGGCCCGCCCTGGACCGCTGCGACCGCGAGGGGCTGCCCGCCTATCTGGAGGCGAGCAGCCCGCGCAGCATCGCGCTGTACGAGCGGCTGGGGTTCGCCGCCACCGACCGCACCCTCGACCTCCCGGACGGCCCGCGCATGTGGCCGATGTGGCGCGAGCCGCGCGGCTGATCCGTACCCGTACCCGTACCCGTACCCGTACCCGTCCACGGCCGGTCCCGGGACGGGGGGCCGATGAGGCCGGGGGGCGACGAGGGCGGGCCGGTATCAGCCCCCGTTGCGGGGCTGGTTGAAGCGCAGCATGTTGCCGGCCGGATCGCGGAAGGCGCAGTCCCGGACGCCGTACGGCTGGTCCATGGGCTCCTGCAGCACCTCGGCGCCGGAGGCCCGCACGCGGGCGAAGAGGGCGTCGCAGTCGTCGGTGGAGAAGATGACGCCGCGCAGCAGCCCCTTGGCGAGCAGTTCGGCCATGGCCTGCCGGTCGGCGGGGGAGGCGTCCGGGTTGGCGGCCGGCGGTTCGAGCACGATCTCCACCCCGGGCTGTGCGGGCGAGCCGACGGTCACCCAGCGCATGCCCTCGAACCCGACGTCGTTGCGGACCTCCAGGCCGAGGACGTCGCGGTAGAAGGCGAGTGCCTTGTCGTGGTCGTCGACGGCGATGAAGCACTGCGAGAGTCTGACATCCATGCGCTCACGCTAAGCGCTGCGATCCGTCCGCGGCGGGTGACCGTCGCCGTGCCCGGCCTGCGGATCGCGCGGGCCGTCGCAGCCGGCGGCCCCGGACGGCTCCGTGAAACGGGGCGGTGCGCCGGTGCGCGCGGGGCGGGTCAGGTTCTTGGCGACGCACGGCGGGATGGGCGCGCTCTCGGTGTGCCGGCGGGCCCGATACGCGCTCGGCGTCTCCCCGACGAGTTCGGTGAACCGGGAGCTGAACGACCCGAGCGAGGTGCAGCCGACCGCGAGGCACACCTCTGTCACCGTCAGATCCCCGCGGCGCAGCAGGGCCTTGGCGCGTTCGATGCGGCGGGTCATGAGGTGGCCGTAGGGGGTCTCCCCGTAGGCGGCGCGGAACCGGCGCTGGAAGTGACCGGCGGACATCAGCGCCGTCCGGGCGAGCTCCGCCATGTCCAGCGGCTCGGCGTACTCCCGGTCCATCCGGTCCCGGGCACGCCGCAACCGCCTCAGCTCGTCGAGGTCCACGCGGCCAGCATCGCACGCCTCCGGCCCGCCGGGGAGGCGGCGACCGCCGCACCGGTGCCCTCCGCGCGAAAAACCGCACCCGCCCCCTCGGGCGCCGGATGCGGCGGGTGTGGGGGCGGGTGCGGTCAGGTCCGGCCGTGAGAGGTCAGGCCTTCTTGGTCTCCCAGAAGATCTTGTCGATCTGGGCGATGTAGTCCAGCGCCTTCTGGCCCGTCGCCGGGTCCGTGGACGCCTTGGCGGCCGAAAGAGCCTTCAGGGTGTCGTTGACCAGCTGGTGCAGCTCCGGGTACTTCTCGAAGTGCGGAGCCTTGAAGTAGTCGCTCCACAGCACCGAGACGTGGTGCTTGGCCAGCTCGGCGCGCTGCTCCTTGATGATGGTGGCGCGCGTCTGGTAGTGCGGGTCGTCGTTGCCGGCCATCTTCTCCTGCACGGCCTTGACCGACTCCGCCTCGATCCGGGCCTGGGCAGGGTCGTACACACCGCACGGAAGGTCGCAGTGGGCGCTGACCGTGACCTTGGGGGCAAACAGGCGGGAGAGCATTGAGCTGTCCTTCCTCGTGATCGTCTTCTCTCGTGGGAGATTACTCCGTGGGGGACCGGTTTTCGCGAGTGCCCCCATGGGCTTACGACAAAAGTCCGGGGCCAGACTGGGACTGGTGGACCATAGACCGGGGAGGTGGCCGTGATGCCGGAACTGTCGCAGGAGACCGAGCGCACCAGAGCCGTACTGCCGTTCGGGGCGGCCGAGGTGTCGGGGCCGTCGATGGTGCCCACGCTGCACCACGGTGACCGGCTCGTCGTCCAGTACGGGGCGCGGGTCCGCCCCGGGGACGTCGTGGTCCTGCGGCATCCGTTCCAGCAGGACCTGCTGGTCGTCAAGCGTGCCGTCGAGCGGCGCGAGGGCGGCTGGTGGGTGCTCGGTGACAACCCCTACGCCGGTGGGGACAGCACCGACTACGGGGTCGTGCCGCAGGAGCTCGTGCTGGCCAGGGTGTGGCTGCGCTACCGCCCGCTGCCCGCGGGGCGCTCGCCGCTGGCGCTGGTGCGCTGGGCGTTCACGGCGGTGCGGCCGGTGTCGGCCGACCGGTCGGCCTCCTCGCGCTTGCGGGCCCGGTAGGCGGCCACGTTCGCCCGGGTGGCGCAGCGGTCGGAGCAGTAGCGCCGGGATCGGTTGGTCGAGGTGTCCAGGTAGGCGTTGCGGCACGGGGCGGCCTGGCACAGGCCGAGGCGTTCCACGCCGTACTCGGTGAGGTGGAACGCCAGCCCCATCGCGGCGATCGCCGCGTAGCCGGCGGTCGCGTTCGACGGATGGTCGGCCAGGTGCATGTGCCACAGCGGGCGGCCGTCGTCGTCGCGGTGGTCGTGCCCGGAGATCTGCGGGCTGACCGGGAACTCCAGCAGCAGGGAGTTGAGCAGGTCGACGGCGAGTGTCTCGTCCCCGTCGTTCGCCGCTTCGAACACCCCGCGCAGCCTGCCGCGGACCGAGCGGAACCGCGTGACGTCGGCGTCGGTGGTGCGTCGGGCCGCCGACTGGTTGGCCCCGAACAGGGCGCGCACGGCCTCCACCGAGGTGAGCGAGTCCTTGCCCCGGGTCGGCTCCTCGCTGTTGACGAGCCGGACGGCATAGTCCGAGTAATAGGCCAGTTCCACTTGTAGTCCTTACGGGCGCACTCTATGGTCGTGCGTACGGTTGGGTAATAGCCGATCGTGCTCCCAGGGTATTACTCGCAGGCCCCGGGCGGTGCGCGATGCGGCAGGATCGGACGGAGGGCACGAAGGATCATGACGACGCTCGACACGGCCGCGGCGACCGGCTGGAACGCATGGCAGGAGAGCTGGGACCGGCAGCAGGAGTGGTACATGCCGGACCGGGAGGACCGCTTCCGGATCATGCTGGACATGGTGGAGGCGTTGGTCGGTACCGCGCCCCGGGTCCTCGACCTGGCCTGCGGCACCGGCACCATCACCGCCCGGCTGCTCACCCGCTTCCCCGACGCCACCAGCACCGGTGTCGACCTCGACCCCGCGCTGCTCACCATCGCCCGCGGCACCTTCGAGGGCGACGGGCGGGTGACGTTCGTCGAGGCCGACCTCAAGGACCCCGACTGGACCGGCCTGCTGCCGCACGACTCCTACGACGCCGTCCTGACCGCCACCGCCCTGCACTGGCTGCACAAGGACCCCCTCGCGAAACTCTACGGACGCCTCGCGGGGCTGGTCCGTGACGGCGGCGTCTTCATGAACGCCGACCACATGATCGACGAGACCACGCCCCGTATCAACGCGGCCGAGCGCGACCGGCGCCACGCCCTCATGGACGAGGCCAGGCGGGCCGGCGCCGTCGACTGGGCCGACTGGTGGCGGCGGGCCGCCGAGGACCCGGCGCTCGCCGGACCCACCGCCCGCCGCTTCGAGATCTACGGCGAGCACGCCGACGGCGACGTGCCCTCCGCCCGGTGGCACGCCCGCGTCCTGCGCGAGAAGGGGTTCGCCGAGGCACGCCCGGTGTGGTGCTCCCCTTCGGACACGCTGCTGCTCGCCCTCAAATAGGGGCCCGCGGCACACACGGCGGGGGGCGGTACGGATGCCCCGTACCGCCCCCCGCCGTGTGTGTCCCACTGTCCGCGGGTCAGAGCACCTTGGACAGGAACGACTTCGTGCGCTCGTGCTGCGGGTCGGTCAGGACCTCGCGCGGATGGCCGGCCTCGACGACCACACCGTCGTCCATGAACACCAGCGAGTCGCCGACCTCGCGGGCGAAGCCCATCTCGTGGGTGACGACGATCATCGTCATGCCGTCCTCCGCGAGGTCCCGCATCACGTCGAGCACCTCGCCGACCAGCTCCGGGTCGAGCGCCGAGGTCGGCTCGTCGAACAGCATCAGCTTCGGCTCCATCGCCAGCGCGCGGGCGATGGCGACACGCTGCTGCTGACCGCCGGAGAGCTGGGCCGGGTAGTGGCCGGTACGGTCCCCGAGGCCGACGCGGTCCAGCAGTCGCTGGGCGCGCTCGCGGGCCACCGCCCGGGTCTCGCGCTTGACCTGGACCGGCGCCTCCATGACGTTCTCCAGCGCCGTCATGTGCGGGAAGAGGTTGAAGCGCTGGAACACCATGCCGATGTCCCGCCGCTGCGCCGCGACCTCCGACTCCTTCAGCTCGTAGAGCTTGTCGCCCTTCTGCCGGTAGCCGACCAGGCTGCCGTCGACGTAGAGCCGGCCGGCGCTGATCTTCTCCAGGTGGTTGATGCACCGCAGGAAGGTGGACTTGCCGGAACCGGACGGGCCGATCAGGCAGAACACCTCGCGCGGGTTCACCTCCAGGTCGATGCCCTTGAGGATGTGCGCGAGCCCGAAGGACTTGTGCACCCCCTCGGCCCGGACCATCGGACCGCCGCTGCCGCTCGTGGCGACGTCCTTGCTCAGACCGGTCATCGGGACACCTCCGGGCGGCGGAACGAACCGAACAGGGCCAGGTTCTTCCGCAGCCGCTGCAGCGGGGTCGGCGGCAGGTTGCGGGACGAGCCGCGGGCGTAACGCCGCTCCAGGTAGTACTGGCCGACGCTGAAGACGCTGGTGAGGATCAGGTACCAGATCGAGGCGACGAAGTAGAGCTCCACCACCGCCAGCGAGGTGCTGGAGATGTCCGTGGAGCGCTTGATCAGTTCGTTGAACTGCACCGCGTACGCCAGCGACGAGGTCTTCAGCATGTTGATGAACTCGTTGCCGGTCGGCGGCACGATCACCCGCATCGCCTGCGGCAGCACCACGCGCCGCAGCGTCTTGGCCTGCGTCATGCCCAGCGCGTGCGAGGCCTCCGTCTGGCCCAGGTCGACCGACTGGATGCCGGCCCGGACGATCTCCGACATGTACGCGGCCTCGTTGAGGCCCAGACCCAGCAGCGCCGCCAGGAACGGCGTCATCACCTGGTTCATCTCGTCCTTGTAGAACCCCAGGTTCAGGATGGGGAAGATGAGCGAGATGTTGTACCAGAGGAGCAGCTGGACCAGCACCGGAGTGCCGCGGAAGAACCAGATGTAGAACCACGACACCGTGCTGGTGACCGGGTTCGACGACATCCGCATCACGGCGAGGATCACGCCGAGGACCAGGCCGAGGAGCATGGCCAGGACCGAGATGTAGAGCGTGTGCCAGACGCCGGACAGGATGGTGCCGTCGGTCAGGTAGTCCGGGATGACGTTGTAGTGGATCTTCGCGTTGGAGAAGGCGATCCCGATCAGCACCAGGACCGCGACGACCGCGGCGCCGGCCACCCAGCGGCCGTAGTGACGTACGGGGATGGCTTTGATCTGTTCCGGTGGCACCGGTGCCGGAACCTTGTCGACTGTGTCGGTCACGGTGACTGCCCTTCGCTCTCGTCGTATCCCCGCCGAGGCTCAGGAGCCACCGTTGATCCTGGCCTCGGTGACGCCGCCGTCCGTGACGTTCCACTTCTCGAGGATCTGCTTGTACTCGCCGTTCTTGATGATGGCGTTCAGGGCCGCCTGGAGCGCGTCCCGCAGCTGGGTGTCCTTCTTGCCGACGCCGATGCCGTAGGGGCCGGCCTCGATCTGCTCGCCGATGACCTCGAAGTCCTTGCCGCCGCCGGAGGTCTTCGCGTTGTAGGCCGCCACCGGGAAGTCGTTGAGGTCCGCGACGGACGCGCCCTGCTTCAGACGGAGCAGCGCCTCGGGGTCGGTGTCGAAGGTCTGCAGCTTGATCGCCTTGCCGCCGTCCTTGGCGCACTTCTTGTTCTGCGCCTTGGCCACGCCCTCCGAGGTGGTGCCGCGCTGCAGGGCGACGACCTTGCCGCACAGGTCGTCCAGGGACTTGATGCCCTTGGGGTTGCCCTTCTGGACGAGGATCGAGGTGCCGGCGGTGAAGTAGTCGACGAAGTCGACGCCGTCGCCGGCCTTCTTGCCGCTGTCCGAGTCGATGCCGTTCTGCCGGTCCTTGGTGTCGTTCATCGCCGACATGATCACCTGGGTGCGGCCGGCCTGCAGACCCACGACGAGCTGGTCGAACTTGCCGTTCTGGAACTGGAACTTCACGCCCAGCTGCTTGCCGAGGGCCTCGGCGATGTCCGGGTCGATGCCGGTGGCCTTGCCGTCCTTCATGAACTCGACCGGCGGGTAGGCGATGTCCGAGCCGACCTTGATGACACCCGCCTTGCGTATGTCGGAGGGCAGCTTGTCGGCGAGCGGGGCGGAGGACGAGGAGGACGACGAGCTGTCGCTGTCCTTGTCGGTCTGGTCGCCGCAGCCGGCAAGCAACAGGGTGCCCGCGACCGCGACGGCGCAGACCGCGGCTGTCCGGGAGCGCGCGGCGGTCGTACGACGGGTGATGCCTGCGGTCATGGTGGGTTCCTCCGGCGGGGTGGGTGGAGCTGCCGATGGGTCGACGAGAACACACACCATCGGGTGTCGCGACCTCGTATGTTGACGGCATCTTGCCATTCGGACTTCACCAGACAGATGCCTCGCCATGTCAAAATCGGATAACGGGTGACCCTGGAACCGTGCGGGCCCGGACGCCACGGCCGGACCATCTGCGGTATTCCTCCCCTCCGGCCGCAGGATTTTCTGGCCATCTCACGATGTGGCTGCGCGTTATCTCGCTTATACGCCGCTTCGGCTCTTTACCAGCGCTTTGGTGGAACTTGTCCTGTCATGGGGGATTGATTCCGTCACCGGCATGTGATGTTTGCTTGCATGTGATCTTGGCTGTACGGGCTCGTCCGGACTCGTCGCCGACGGTCTCCGTCCGGTAAGAAGGTTCTCCACACCCCTCATCCGGGGCTCAGGGCGCGTGTGCGGCGCGCCCGTCGCGTCTGTGCCCGTGCGTATCACTCATCGGGGCCTCACGCGGTGCCCGCCCACCCCTCACCAGGAGTGGTCACCCTCAATCCAAGAAGACCTAAGGGGTATCAAGAAGTGGCAGCCGAGATCGTCAACCCTCGCAGCGACAGCGGTGCGGCGCAGGACGGCGGGGCGGAGCCCCTCGATTCCTTCGACGCCTTCGACCCGGCGTTCGCGCTGCACCGCGGCGGCAAGATGGCCGTCCAGGCCACCGTCCCGGTCCGCGACAAGGACGACCTGTCCCTCGCCTACACCCCCGGCGTCGCGAAGGTGTGCAGCGCCATCGCGGAGCAGCCGGAACTCGTCCACGACTACACGTGGAAGTCCTCCGTCGTCGCCGTCGTCACCGACGGCACGGCCGTCCTCGGCCTCGGGGACATCGGTCCCGAAGCCTCCCTCCCGGTGATGGAGGGCAAGGCGATCCTGTTCAAGCAGTTCGGTGGCGTCGACGCGGTCCCGATCGCGCTCGACTGCACCGGGGTCGACGAGATCGTCGAGACCGTCGTCCGGCTCGCGCCCTCCTTCGGCGGGGTCAACCTGGAGGACATCTCCGCGCCCCGCTGCTTCGAGATCGAGCGCCGGCTCCAGGAGCGCCTCGACATCCCCGTCTTCCACGACGACCAGCACGGCACGGCGGTCGTGACGCTGGCCGCGCTACGCAACGCCGCCCGGCTGACCGGGCGCACGCTGGGGCAGCTGCGTGCGGTGATCTCCGGCGCAGGGGCGGCCGGGATCGCCATCGCCAAGATGCTGATCGAGGCAGGCATCGGGGACGTCGCCGTCGCCGACCGCAAGGGCGTCGTCTCGCGCGAGCGCGAGGACCTGACGCCGGTCAAGCGGGAGCTGGCCGCGCTCAGCAACAAGGCCGGGCTGTCCGGCTCGCTGGAGTCCGCCCTCGCCGGCGCCGACGTCTTCATCGGCGTCTCCGGCGGTACGGTGCCGGAGACCGCGGTGGCCTCGATGGCGGACGGCGCGTTCGTGTTCGCCATGGCCAACCCGAACCCCGAGGTGCACCCCGAGGTCGCGCACAAGTACGCGGCCGTCGTGGCCACGGGGCGGTCGGACTTCCCCAACCAGATCAACAACGTGCTGGCCTTCCCCGGGATCTTCGCGGGGGCGCTGCAGGTGCGGGCCTCGCGGATCACGGAGGGAATGAAGATCGCGGCGGCGGAGGCGCTGGTGGCGGTCGTCGGGGACGACCTCGCGGCGGACTACGTGATCCCTTCGCCGTTCGACGAGCGGGTCGCCCCCGCGGTGACGGCGGCCGTGGCCGCGGCGGCCCGGGCGGAAGGCGTCGCCCGACGCTGACCTGTCCGGCATGTCCGGTGCCGTGTCCGGCGTTGATGTGTCCCCGCGTGGACACCGCCGCGCGTCCGGCGCGTGGTCACCCGCCGGGTGCGGCGGTGTTCGTATCGGCGTTGCCGGGTGCCCTCCGTGCGGGGGTGCCCGGCCCCGGGGCGGCGGGACGCGTGTCACAGCGCGGGCCGGTTCCTCGGGGCGTTGGCGAAGCCTATCGTCGGGGGCATGTTCGCTGCCTATGCTGCTCGAATCGACCGTGACCAGCCGTTGTCGGGACTTGAGTCGGGGGAGCGTCCGGCCCCCGAGCGCAAACCCGGGTGGACCACCGTGAACGTCAGGGCCGCCTCCCTGAACCACCACGACCTCTGGTCCCTCAGGGGTGTCGGCCTTCCCGAGGGCGCCCTGCCGATGATCCTCGGCTGCGACGCCGCCGGTGTCGACGAGGACGGCAACGAGGTCGTCGTCCACTCCGTCATCGGGGAGAGCGGTCACGGCGTCGGTCACGACGAACGCCGTTCCATCCTCACCGAGCGGTACCAGGGCACCTTCGCGGAGCAGGTCTCCGTCCCCACCTGGAACCTCCTCCCCAAGCCGAAGGAGCTCTCCTTCGAGCAGGCCGCCTGCCTCCCCACCGCCTGGCTGACCGCCTACCGCATGCTCTTCACCAACGCGGGCGTACGCCCCGGCGACTCCGTCCTCGTGCAGGGCGCCGGCGGCGGGGTGGCGACCGCCGCGATCGTGCTCGGCAAGGCGGCCGGACTGCGGGTCTTCGCCACCAGTCGGGACGAGGCCAAGCGCAAGCGGGCCCTCGAACTCGGCGCCGTGGAGGCGCTGGAGACCGGAGCCCGGCTGCCGCAGCGTGTCGACGCCGTCCTTGAGACCGTCGGCGCCGCGACCTGGTCCCACTCCGTGAAGTCCCTGCGCCCCGGCGGGACCGTCGTCATCTCCGGTGCCACCAGCGGCGACCGGCCCTCGCACGCCGAGCTCACCCGTATCTTCTTCCTGGAGCTCAAGGTCGTGGGCTCCACCATGGGCAGCAAGGACGAGCTGGAGGACCTTCTCTCGTTCTGCGCGGCCACCGGCGTGCGGCCGGTCATCGACGAGGTGCTCCCGCTGGACCGGGCGCGCGACGCCTTCGCGCGCATGGAGGCCGGTGATCAGTTCGGCAAGCTCGTGCTGACCAACGGCTGACCTCTCCCTCGCCCTCCCTCCTCTCGTCAACTGCGGTTGACAATCGTCCTGGTGTCAACCTACATTGACAGCATGACGGACGCAACGGATCTCGCCGAGCGTGCCGGTGACCGTGATCCGCGGGTCGGACTGCGGGCGGTCACCGCGCTGCGCACCCTCCTCGAGCAGCTCGAGGCGGTCCAGGTGCGCAGCGCACGCGAACAGGGCTGGTCGTGGCAGGAGATCGCCGCGGAACTCGGCGTCAGCAGGCAGGCCGTGCACAAGAAACACGGGAGGCGATGATGTTCGAACGGTTCACCGAGGACGCCCGGGAAGTGGTCGTGGGCGCGGTCGCGCACTGCGCCCGGTCCGGGGAACGGCACGTCGACGAGACACACCTGCTGCTCGCCCTCCTCGACCGGGAGGGCAGCCGCGGCGCGTTCGCGCTGGCGGCCCTCGGACTGCCCGGCCGGCGCGAGGCGGTGGTGTGCGACCTGGCCGAGGCCCGCCGCAGGGGTGGCCTCACCCGGGCCGACGCGGACGCTCTCGACGGCCTCGGCATCGACCTCACCGAGATCGTCACCAGGGTCGAGGAGATCCACGGGCGGGGCGTCCTCGCGGCGGCCGGGAAGAACTCCGGCAGCCGCCGGTCCGGACGTCGGCCCTTCGCCCGCGGGGCCAAGGAGACGCTGGCGGGCGCCCTGCGTGCCGCCACCGCCCGGCGCGACCGGCACATCGGGGACGAGCACCTCCTGCTCGCCCTGACCGCCCGCCCCGGGGTACCCGCCGAGGTGCTGGCCGACCACGGGGTGACCCACGAGTCCCTGTCCCGGGTCCTCTATGGCCCCGCCGGCGGCGAGGCCCGCGCGAGCTGACCCGGGTCGAACCGGGACGACGCCGGCTGACTCGGGATGATGTGGGCTGACCCGGGCTGATTCCGGCGGCAGTGCCGGACCGCCGTCCAGGGCCTGTTGCGAGTCCCGCCTGCCGCGCGACGCAATGAACGCTCCCCCAAGCTCCCGGCTTCGCTCGGGCAGGGGGACCCCCTCTCGCCGTACCGGGCCCAGACCCGAGTACATCCGGTACGAGGGCCTGGGCCCGGCATTCCCCCGAGCTCTTCGAGCAGGGGGGACCCCCAGAGCACGCACCTGACGCCGCAGGGCCCGCCCTCCGTGCGGACGACGGGACTTTCGCAACAGGCCCTAGGCCTTCGTCGTCCGGAGTATCGCGCCGATGTGGGCCGCCGCCGTGGACAGGTGTCGGCGGGCGTCGCGGAGTTGGTCCTCGGTGATTCCGTGGTCCCGGGCCGCGTCGCGGATGTCGTCACGGAAGCGGTCCAGGAGCCGGTCGAGGTCGCGCGCCGGTTCCCCCGTGGGGGACTCGTGCGCCCAGGAGGGCTCGTAGGCGGCGGGAAAGTCCTCGGGGGTGACCGTGTACTCCGGCTCGGGCCGGCCGGAGGGAGCCTCGCTTCCCTGCTTCGGGCGCCCGAAGCCGAGGTCCTTCCCGAACTCCTTGCCGAAGACCTGCCCGAACTCGCCGAACTCCTTGGTCAGTTCGCTCAGGCCCTCGCGGACGCCGGTGGGCCAGTCACCGCGCTCGAAATGCTCCTGGGCGTGTTCCTGGACCCGCTTGGCGATCCGCTGCATCTCCTCCTGGGCCTGGGTGCGCGCGTGCTCCTGGGCCTCCTTGGCCTGGCGCCGGGCCCGCTGGGCCTCCTCGCGGGCCCGGCGGCTCTCGTCCTTCGCCCGCCTGGCCTGCTCCTTCCACTCCTGCTTGACGCGTCGCATCTCCTCCTTCGCGGCCCGCCAGGACTCCCCGTCCTCGACCCACTCGCGCGCGTCCCAGGGCGTCTCCGGCTTCGTGCGGCCGCTCCGGGCCTGGCTGACCGCGGTCCGCATCTCCCGGCGCAGATCGCCCGCGGCGCCCCGGACGTCCGCGCGGATCTCGGCGGCCAGTTCCGCCACCGACTCCCGGATCTCCAGCTCGAGGTCGGCCAGTTCGCCACTGCGCCCGGCCAGTTCCGCACGGCCCGCGTCGGTGATCGAGTAGACCTTGCGGCCGCCCTCGGTGGTGTGGGTGACGAGCCCCTCGGCCTCCAGCTTGGCGAGGCGGGGGTAGACGGTGCCGGCCGAGGGCGCGTAGAGCCCCTGGAAGCGCTCCTCCAGCAGCCGGATCACTTCGTAGCCGTGGCGCGGGGCCTCGTCCAGCAGCTTGAGGAGGTACAGCCGCAGCCGGCCGTGGGCGAAGACGGGGGCCATGTCAGAGCACCTTCTTGTCGGTCGGGCCGTCCGCGGCCGGGTCGTCGGAGAGGGAGTCATGGGGGGTATGGGGAGTGTGGCCGTCGGCGGGCGGTGGCGGGGTGTCCCACGGCTCGTCGTCGCTCGGGCGGCGCAGCAGGGCGATGGAGCCGGAGACGGTGGTCGCCTTGAGCCGCCCGGTGCCGCCGCCGAGCCGGCCCGTGATCCTCTTCGCGCCCCACTGGCCGGTCACCCGCAGGTCGTCGAAGGCGTTGGAGACGGCACCGCCGGCCGTGTTCGCTTCCACCTCCGCGTCGGCCGGCTGGGCGAGGCGGACGGCGATCTCGCCCGAGACGTTGGTCAGCCGGGCGTCCGTGGGGCCGCCGGCGGGGTCCAGGTCCAGGATGATCGCGCCGCTCACCGACTCCGCCTTGACGACGGGCGAGGCGCCCTCGATGACGGTGAGGTCGCCCGAGACCGAGTTGAGCCGCTGCTCCCCGGTGACTGCCTGTGTCTCCACGTTCCCCGACACGGTCGTCGCCCGCAGGGGGCCGGAGATGCCCACCAGTGTCGCGTCACCCGTGACGCCCTTCACCTCCGTGCGCTTCTCGATGCCCGACACCATCGCGTGGGCGCCGACCACGCCGACCTCCACGCAGGTGCCGGCCGGTACCGCGAGGGTGATCTCCGCGGAGCGGCGCCAGCCCCTGCGGTCGAGCCACTTCAGGAAACCGCGCCAGGGCAGGTCGTCGTACGCCACCGTGAGGGTGCCGTGCTCCTGGGTCACCGTGAGCGGGGGGCCCTCTATGCCGGAAACCTCCAGCCGGGCGGTGCTGTCCTCCGTACCCATGACGTTCACCGTGCCGTTGACGATGCGGACGTGCAGGGACGTCACGGGCTCGTCGAAGGTGAGCTTCCCCGGCTCTGCGACGGACCACTCGGACATGGTGGTGACCTCCTCGGCGTGGGCCGGCTCCGGATCGTACGAGGCGCGGCAGGGTTCACGATTTGTGGGTGCGTGGGTGGCGACTTGTGGGGCTCGCGTCATATCGCGTCCTTGAATACACACGATATATCGTGCGCCTGTGAAGTCAAGACACCCGTGCGGGTGATCAGGCGGGGAGGAACCGGGGCGAATCTGTCTACCGTGTGGGCATGTCGACGGATGCGGTTCCTTCGTGCGGTGCGGCCGGTGGTGTGTTGCTGCTCTGCTGGGCGCGGCCCGATGCTGTCGCACCCGTGGTGCCGGTGCTGCGTGAGCGGGTGGGGCTCGCGGAGGCGGGGGACGGGTGGACGCTGCTGGTGCCGGAGGGGACGCCGTGGCGGAGCGGGGAGACCGTCGAGCGGGTGGCCACGGGGTGGGCGTACGCGCTGGCGGTGGGGGTGTCCTGGCCGGTGCTCGCGGTGTGGTGGGACGCGGACCGGTGCGGGTGTGTGCTGGCGTCCGGGTTCCGGCGGCCCGTGGGGTACGTGTGGCTGGCCAATGGGACGGCGGTGGGGGAGGACGAGGCGATGCGGACGTTGGGGGAAGGGCTGGGGGTGGCGTCCGGCGCCACGACGGGGGGCGTCGGGGCGCTTCTCGCGCTCACGCGGCCCGACTCCTCCGTGGACGGGGGCGGGCGGTTGCGGGGGCTGCTGACGGTGCTGGAGGAGGGAGTGGGGGTGCGGTTGCCGGAGGGGGTGGTGCCGGGGGAGAGGGCGGAGGGGGTGGAGGGGGTGAGGGTGCGGGAGGTTGTGCGTGAGGTGGTGCCGGGGGTGGCGGCGCGAGGGCGCGCGGAGGGGGGCGGGGGTGGCATGGCCGTGCCCGGGGTGGGGGCGCGGGTGGTCGCCTTGGCGCAGGTGGGGGTGGGGGTGCCGGTGGTGGTGTGGGGGGTTCGGCGGCGGCGTGGGGGGTGGGTGGTGGCGGGGTTGCTGTTGGTGGTGGATGGGGTGGTGGGGGGTGTGCGGGCAGGAGGGTGGGGGTGGTGGGGGTAGGGGGCCGAATTTTTTTCGCCCCTGCCGCCCTTACCCTTCCCCCCTTCCCGTCCCTTCAGGGGCGAAGCCCCTGAAGGGACGGGAAGGGGGGAAGGGTAGGGGAGAGCCGGAGGTGGGTCGGAGGGAGGGGGTGGGGCGCGGGAGAGCTCGGGTGGGTGGGGTGCGTTGGCGGGCTCGGGTGGGTTCTTGGTGGCTCGCGCAGTTCCCCGCGCCCCTTCAGGGCGCGGTGAGCGAGCCGCATGTTGATACGGCCTCGCGCCGCTTCAGGGCGCGGTGGGAGCCGCATGTCGGAACGGCGTCGCGTCTTTCGAGGGGCGCGGTGGGGGCCGCGTGTCGGTACAGCTCCGCGCCCCTTCGAGACGTGGTGGTCGCTCGCGCTCGCGCGGCGGAGCCGCCTGCAGGGCAACCCCCGTTGATACAGGCTCGCGTCGCTCCGAGGCCCAGTGGGAGCCGTCGGTGGGGATGGTGCCGTGTCCCGTCCCTCAGGGGAGCCGGAGGGAGAAAGGGGGTTACTCCTCGTCGTCCTCGTCGTCCAGGCGGGCCAGCCAGGTGGCCAGGCGTTCCACGGGGACCTCGAAGTCGGGGTTGAGGTCGACGAACGTGCGGAGTTGTTCGGCGAGCCACCCGAAGGTGACCTCCTCCTCGCCGCGCCGCTTCTCCAGTTCCTCGATCCCACGGTCGGTGAAGTACATGGGGCCAAGGATATGGCGGAAAAGCGGCCGGGCCGCACCCCCCGGAGAACCCGGTGAAGGGATGCGGCCCGGCCGCTGGACCGACGTCCGCCGACTACGAGGTCACGCCTCGAACACCTCACGGACCAGCTGCTCCTGCTCCGCCTGGTGCCGCTTCGCGGAGCCCACGGCGGGGGAGGAGGAGTGCGGCCGGGAGATGCGGCGCAGGCGCTCACTGTGCGGGACGTCCGCGCCGACCGCCAGGTCCAGGTGGTCGATCAGGTTGAGCGCGATGAACGGCCAGGCACCCTGGTTCGCCGGCTCCTCCTGCGTCCACAGGTACTTCTCGGCGTTCGGGTACTTGGCGATCTCCGCCTGGAGCTCGGCACCCGGCAGGGGGTACAGGCGCTCGATGCGGATGATGGCCGTGTCCGTCGCGCCGCGCTTCTTCCGCTCGGCGGCGAGGTCGTAGTAGACCTTGCCCGCGCAGAAGACGACCTTCTTGACGGCGGCCGGGTCGACCGAGTCGTCGCCGATGACCGGACGGAACTGGCCGGTGGTGAACTCCTCCGCCTTCGAGGCCGCGGCCTTCAGGCGCAGCATCGACTTCGGGGTGAAGACGACCAGCGGCTTGTGGTGCGGGTTGTGCACCTGCCACCGCAGGAGGTGGAAGTAGTTCGACGGCAGCGTCGGCTGGGCGACCGTCATGTTGTTCTGCGCGCACAGCTGCAGGAACCGCTCGATGCGGGCCGAGGAGTGGTCCGGGCCCTGGCCCTCGTAGCCGTGCGGCAGCAGCAGCGTGACGCCGGAGGTCTGGCCCCACTTCTGCTCGGCGGCCGAGATGTACTCGTCCACCACCGACTGGGCGCCGTTGACGAAGTCGCCGAACTGCGCCTCCCACATCACCAGCGACTCGGGGCGGGCCAGCGAGTAGCCGTACTCGAAGCCCATGACCGCGTACTCGGAGAGCAGCGAGTCGTAGACGTTGTAGCGGGCCTGCTCCTGCGACAGGTACAGCAGCGGGGTGTAGTCCTCGCCGGTCTCACGGTCGATCAGCACCGCGTGGCGCTGGCCGAACGTGCCGCGGCGGGAGTCCTGTCCGGACAGCCGGACCGGGGTGCCCTCCAGGAGCAGTGAGCCGATGGCGAGGGTCTCGCCCATGCCCCAGTCGATCGTGCCGTCCTCGACCATCGACGCCCGGCGCTGGAGCTGCGGGAGCAGCCGCGGGTGGACGGTGAAGTGGTCGGGGATGTTGACCTGGGACTCGGCGATCCGCTTGACGACCTCCGTGGAGATCGCGGTGTTGACGGCGACCGGGAACTCGGCCTGCGGGTCCGGAGAGTGCGGGGCGGCCGGCTGCGCGGTGGCCTCGCGGACCTCCGTGAAGACCTTCTCCAGCTGGCCCTGGTAGTCCTGCAGCGCCTGCTCGGCCTCTTCCAGGGTGATGTCGCCGCGACCGATGAGGGACTCGGTGTAGAGCTTGCGCACCGAGCGCTTCTTGTCGATCAGGTCGTACATCAGCGGCTGGGTGAAGGCCGGGTTGTCCGACTCGTTGTGCCCGCGGCGGCGGTAGCAGATGAGGTCGATCACCACGTCCTTGTTGAACGCCTGGCGGAACTCGAAGGCGAGCCGCGCCACGCGCACGACGGCCTCCGGGTCGTCGCCGTTCACGTGGAAGATCGGGGCCTCGATCATGCGGGCCACGTCGGTGGCGTACATGGACGAGCGAGAGGACTCCGGGGCGGCGGTGAAGCCGACCTGGTTGTTGATGACGATGTGGACCGTGCCGCCGGTGCGGTAGCCGCGCAGCTGCGACATGTTCAGGGTCTCGGCCACCACGCCCTGGCCCGCGAAGGCCGCGTCGCCGTGGATCGCCACCGGCATGACCGTGAAGTCCGTGCCGCCCTTGTTGATGATGTCCTGCTTGGCGCGGGCGATGCCCTCGATGACCGGGTCGACCGTCTCCAGGTGGGAGGGGTTGGCGGCCAGCGAGACGCGGATCTGCTCACCGTCCAGGCCGGTGAAGGTGCCCTCGGCGCCCAGGTGGTACTTCACGTCGCCGGAGCCGTGCATCGACTTCGGGTCGAGGTTGCCCTCGAACTCGCGGAAGATCTGCGCGTACGACTTGCCCACGATGTTCGCCAGCACGTTCAGCCGGCCGCGGTGGGCCATGCCGATGACGACCTCGTCCAGGCGCGACTCGGCGGCCGAGTCCAGCACCGCGTCGAGCAGCGGGATGACGGACTCGCCGCCCTCCAGGGAGAACCGCTTCTGGCCGACGTACTTGGTCTGCAGGAAGGTCTCGAACGCCTCCGCCGCGTTCAGCCGACGCAGGATGCGCAGCTGCTCCTCGCGCTCGGGCTTGCTGTGCGGGCGCTCGATGCGGTCCTGGATCCACTTGCGCTGCTTGGGGTCCTGGATGTGCATGAACTCGATGCCGGTCGTACGGCAGTACGAGTCGCGCAGCACGCCGAGGATGTCGCGCAGCTTCATCAGGGACTTGCCCGCGAAGCCGCCGACGGCGAACTCGCGCTCCAGGTCCCACAGGGTGAGGCCGTGCTCGGTGATGTCCAGGTCGGGGTGCTTGCGCTGCTGGTACTCCAGCGGGTCGGTGTCGGCCATGACGTGGCCGCGGACCCGGTAGGAGTGGATCAACTCGAAGACGCGGGCGGCCTTGGTGACGTCGTCGTCATGGCTGGCGTCGATGTCCTTGAGCCAGCGGACCGGCTCGTAGGGGATGCGCAGCGCCTTGAAGATCTCGTCGTAGAACTCGTTCTCGCCGAGCAGCAGGTTGGCGACGATCCGCAGGAACTCGCCGGAGGCGGCGCCCTGGATGACCCGGTGGTCGTACGTCGAGGTGAGGGTCATCACCTTGGAGATGCCCAGCTTGTTCAGGGTGTCCTGGGAGGTGCCCTGGAACTCGGCCGGGTAGTCCATGGAGCCGACGCCCATGATGACCGACTGGCCGGGCATCAGGCGCGGCACGGAGTGGACGGTGCCGAGGCCACCGGGGTTGGTCAGGGAGACCGTGACGCCGGTGAAGTCCTCCATCGTCAGCTTGCCCTCGCGGGCGCGGCGGACGATGTCCTCGTAGGCCTGCCAGAACTCGAAGAAGTTCAGCGTCTCGGCCTTCTTGATGCCGGCGACGACGAGCTGGCGGTCGCCGTTGGGCTTCACCAGGTCGATGGCCAGGCCGAAGGTGATGTGCTCCGGCTTGACGAGGGTCGGCTTGCCGTCCTTCTCCGCGTAGTGCCAGTTCATCGACGGCATGGCCTTGATGGCCTGCACCATCGCGTAGCCGATCAGGTGCGTGAAGGAGATCTTCCCGCCCCGGGCCCGCTTGAGGTGGTTGTTGATGACAATGCGGTTGTCGAACAGCAGCTTCACCGGGACGGCGCGCACGGACGTGGCCGTGGGCATCTCCAGGGAGGCGTTCATGTTCTTCGCGACGGCCGCGGACGGGCCGCGCAGCGTCACGTACTCCGGGCCCGGGGCGGCCTCGGTCGCCGGGGCGGCCTTGGCGGCCGGGGCGGCCTTGGCGGCCGGGGCGGCCTTGGCGGCCGGCGCGGCCGTCGGGGCGGCGGCAGCGGGCTTCGCGGCCTGCTTGGCCGCCGCGGCGGCGGGCGCCGCGGCGGGCTGCGCGGGCGCGGCGGCGGCCGGCTGTGCGGCGCGCTGGGCCGGGGCCGCGGGCTGCACAGGGGCGGCCGGAGCGGCCTGGGTGGTGGGAGCGGCGTCGGTCCGCGCGGCCCCCGCGGCCGCGTCACCCGCCGGGACCGGGGTGGCAGCCGCCCCGGGCTTGTAGTCCGCGAAGAAGTCCCACCAGGCGCGGTCTACCGAATTCGGGTCCTGGAGGTACTGCTGATAGATCTCGTCGACGAGCCACTCATTGGCCCCGAACGAAGCCGCGGGGTTCTTTCCGGCTTGATCGGTCTCGGTGGAGATGCTCGAGTTACTGGGGGACTGTGGCGACACGGCGGCAACCGCCCTCTTCCGCTTCACAAGGTGATGGACAGCGGGAATAAAGGCTACGCCTCCATGACCGGTAAGGAGAGGTCGGGCCGGTTCATCGTCACGTACATCACATCGAGAAGCGTGTTTCGTCGCCGGAATTGGCGGGAAACAAGCGCGGTTACGGTCGAAAAGGGTACGGGAGCCCGAGGGAGCGGCGCGGGGGCGTCGGCCCGCCGAGGTCGCGGTGACGCCGCCGGGGCCTCCCGATGGTCGTGCGACGGACGCGCGGGGCCTCTTCGTCCGCCGTCGTGGGCGGCGGTCCCGTGGCTCCGGTCGCATCTCTGCGTACCGGAGACCCGATGCCCCGCTGTCCGTGGATCATGCGACTCCGCTGCGCACTTTACGTCAACTTGGTGAAGAGGGAAGCCCTGGAAGGGTGACCTGGATGCGGCAGCCGCGCTCGGATTCGGCCACGCCGATCCGGCCACCGTGCAGATCCACCGCCCATCGGGCGATCGCCAGCCCCAGCCCCGTGCCGCCGTCGCTGCCGGGACCGTGCGGGGAGCGGACGGCGCCCCGGTTGAACCGCTCGAAGACGTGGCGCCACTCCGAGCGCGGGATGCCGGGACCCTCGTCCAGGACCTCCAGCTCCAGCGAGTCCGGGAGCTGTCCGTGCCGCGCCCTGACCGTCACCCGGCCGTGCGGCGGACTGTGCTTGACCGCGTTGTCGATGAGGTTTGCCATGACCTGGTGGATGCGCTCGGGGTCCGCGTGCGCGGTCAGTTCCGGCGGGTGGACGTCGAGGTGCAGATGGACGTCCTTGCGGGTGTGGCCGCCGGACCCCGACGCGATGCCGGCCCGCGCGGAGGCCACCATGTTGGCCTCCTTCAGCATCTCCGCCAGGTACGGCCACACCTCGAAGCGGCGCTTCTTCAGCGGGACGACGCCGTTGTCCAGGCGGGAGAGGTCCAGCAGCGTCTCCACCAGCCGGCCGAGCCGCTCGGTCTGCCGCAGCGCCGTGCGCATCGTCTCGGGGTCGGCCTCGGTGACGCCGTCCACGATGTTCTCCAGCACCGCGCGCAGCCCCGCGATGGGCGTGCGCAGCTCGTGCGAGACGTTCGCCACCAGCTCCTTGCGCCGGCTGTCCTGCGCCTCCAGCTCGTCGGCCATGCGGTTGATCGTCTGCGCCAGGTCGCCCAGCTCGTCACGGCGGTTCTCGCGCACCCGGCGGGTGTAGTCGCCGTGCGAGATCGAGCGGGCCACGGCGTTCATCTCGTCCAGCGGGGCGGTCAGCGAGTGCGCCACGAACTGGGTGATCAGCAGGGTGGCGATCACCGAGAAGACGGTGATGAAGCGCAGCTCCGTCTCGGTCCGCACGGCGATCATCAGCAGACCGGTGGTGATGAAGACGGAGACGACGACCAGCGTGCCGAGCTTGGTCTTGACGGAGAAGGGCCACAGGCCGCGCCCGGAGCCGTAGCCCCGGTCGGGGCGGGTGTCCGCGCCGTATCCGGGCGGGCCGTACCCGGCCGTGCCGCCCGCCCTCGGGCCGCGCACGGGGCGCGTTCTGCGCCCCGCGGCCGTCGGGTTCCGCGCGCCGCCCGCCCTGCGCGCCGTCACACGGGCGAAGACCGCGCTCCGGCGCGTGCCACCGGCACCGCTCATCGCTTCCAGCCCCCTTCGGCTGTCCGGTCGCCCTACCGACCTTCCGCGCGGCTGTCCGGTCGCCCGTCCGCCCGGTCGCCCGGCTCCCGTGGGACCCGACGGTGCCGCCGCCGGGTCCCACGGGAACCGGGTGGGTTCGGTCCTCAGGGCGTGGGCGTCTCCAGCGCGTAGCCCACCCCGTGCACCGTACGGATGCGCTCCGCACCGATCTTCCGCCGCAGCGCCTTGATGTGGCTGTCCACGGTCCGCGTCCCGGACGCGTCCGCCCAGTCCCACACCTCGGCGAGCAGCTGCTCGCGCGACAGTACGGCACGGGGGGTGTTGGCCAGGCACACCAGCAGGTCGAACTCGGTGGGCGTCAGGTGCACGTCGTCGCTGCGCACCCGGACCCGTCGCTGTGCGTGGTCGATCTCCAGTTCGCCCAGGCGGAGGATGCCCGAGCGCGGAGTGGTCGCGGCGAGCGCGGCCCGCTCCACCCGGCGCAGCAGGACGTGCACCCGGGCGGCCAGTTCCCGCATGGAGAACGGTTTGGTCATGTAGTCGTCGGCGCCGACGCCGAGCCCGACCAGCATGTCGGTCTCGTCGTCCCGTGCGGTGAGCATCAGCACCGGCACCGGGCGCTGGGCCTGCACGCGCCGGCAGACCTCCAGCCCGTCGAAGCCGGGCAGCATGATGTCGAGGATGAGCAGGTCGGGCTGCCAGGCCTCGGCGGTGTCCACCGCGGACGGGCCGTCGCCCGCCGTTTGCACGAGAAATCCCTCGGCGCGCAGACGGGTCGCGATGGCGTCGACGATCGTCTGGTCGTCCTCGACCACCAGGACCCGGCGCTGAGCGCCGTTCGTCGTCGCCGTGCCGTTGTGGGAGGTGTGTGTCTGCTCCATCGCCCGCCCCTGGGGTTGCTTTCCGGAATCCGTGGGGTGATCCCATGTCTGCGGTGACGCGTCGTTGCTCCTTGAATGATCCGCGTCAGGGGAGCAGCGTACGGGCAGTAACACTCGATCGGCTATCCAGGGCGGACCGCCAGGTGGACCACGTCGGGAACGCCCCGGGCAACCGGGATCTCTTCGGTACGCACCCGTTGGAACCCGGCATTCCGTAGGGTTCCTTCAAATTCCGGAGAGGGCTGCGCGGACCATACGGCGAGCACCCCGCCGGGCCTCAACACCCGTGCGCACGCGGCGAGTCCGGAGGGTGAGTAGAGGGTTTCGTTGCCCTCGGTCACGGTCCAGGCGGGGCCGTTGTCGATGTCCAGGCAGAGGGCGTCGTATGTGTCCGATGTCTCATTGACGTAAGTGACGAGGTCGGCCTCGAGAACACGGGTGCGGGGGTCGGCGAGGGCGTCGGCGGTGAGGGGGGCGAGGGGGCCGGCGCGGTGCCAGTCGATGACGGCGGGTTCGCGTTCGACCACCGTGATGGGGCCCCAGCGGGGGTCGGCGGTGGCGTGGGTGAGGGAGAAGCCGACGCCGAGGCCGCCGATGAGGACGGCGGGGGCCTCCTGGCCTCCGGCCCGGGGTTCGTAGGTGGCGGGGGCCTCTCGGCCTCCGGCCGGGGCGGTCTTTCGGCTTTCGGTCAGGGCTTCCAGGGCGGCGTCGACCAGGCGGCGTTCGGAGCGGCCGTCGGAGGTGTCCATGAGGAAGCAGCCGTTGGCGATGATCTGGAGGTGGGGGCCGTGGCGGCGGAGGGTGACCTCGCCGTGGGGGCCGGTGCGGTGGTCGAGGGTGACGGGGGGTTCGCCGATGTGGGCGGGCGCGGTGCTGGGGTCGGGGGTGAGGTTGGGGTGGGGCATGGGGTCATTGTGGGGCGACGGGGGTGTCGCGGGGGATTTTTTCCGCCCCCGCCGCTCTTACCCTTCCCGTCCCTCCGAGGGGCGCTGCTCCTTTGGACCCCGGGGCGCGTTGTCGACTGCGGGCCGGCGGGGGGCTGGTCGCGCGGTTCCCCGCACCCCTCATGGGGGCGGATTCGGGTGATCGCTGTGGGCGAACGGGGGGTGGGGAACATTTGGAGGCTCAGGGGGATTGAGTCCGTGTAGCTCAACTTCGTTGTGGAGAGGTAGATCATGGCTGCTGAGTTCCCGTCGTCCCCGTCGTCTCCGTCGTCGTCCGCGCCGTTCGCTCTGCCCGTCCTGCCGCTCGACGACGAGGTCGTGCTGCCGGGCATGGTCGTCCCGCTGGACCTGAGCGACGCCGAGGTGCGCGCCGCCGTGGAGGCCGCCCAGGCCGCCGCGGGCAGCACCCCCGGCAAGCCCCGCGTACTGCTCGTGCCGCGCATCGACGGCACCTACGCCGCCACCGGCGTCCTCGGCACCGTCGAGCAGGTGGGCCGGCTCGCGGACGGCGACCCCGGCGCCCTCGTCCGCGCCCGGAGCCGGGTGCGGATCGGCGCCGGCACCACCGGGCCGGGCGCCGCGCTGTGGGTGGAGGGCACCCGCGTCGAGGAGAACGTGCCCGAGCCCCTGCCCGGGCAGATCACCGAGCTGATGAAGGAGTACAAGGCCCTCGCCACCACCTGGCTGAAGAAGCGCGGAGCCTGGCAGGTCGTCGACCGGGTGCAGGCCATCGACGACGTCGCCGCGCTCGCCGACAATTCCGGTTACTCGCCCTTCCTGACCACCGAGCAGAAGGTCGAGCTGCTGGAGACCGCCGACCCGGTCGCCCGCCTCAAGCTCGCCACCCAGCACCTGCGCGACCACCTCGCCGAGCAGGACGTCGCCGAGACGATCGCCAAGGACGTCCAGGAGGGCGTCGACAAGCAGCAGCGCGAGTTCCTGCTCCGCCGGCAGCTCGAAGCCGTCCGCAAGGAACTGCGCGAGATCAACGGCGAGAAGGACGGCGAGGAGTCCGACGACTACCGCGCCCGTGTCGAGGCCGCCGACCTGCCCGAGAAGGTCCGCGAGGCCGCGCTCAAGGAGGTCGACAAGCTGGAGCGGTCCAGCGACCAGTCCCCCGAGGGCTCCTGGATCCGCACCTGGCTGGACACCGTCCTCGAACTGCCGTGGAACAAGCGGACCGAGGACGCGTACGACATCCAGGGTGCCAAGGCGGTGCTCGACGCCGAGCACTCCGGCCTCGGGGACGTCAAGGAGCGGATCACCGAGTACCTCGCGGTGCGCAAGCGCCGCAGCGACCGGGGGCTCGGCGTGATCGGCGGGCGGCGCGGCGGTGCCGTGCTCGCGCTGGTCGGGCCGCCCGGCGTCGGCAAGACCTCGCTCGGCGAGAGCGTCGCCCACGCGATGGGGCGCGAGTTCGTCCGGGTCGCGCTCGGCGGCGTCCGCGACGAGGCGGAGATCCGCGGCCACCGGCGTACGTACGTCGGCGCGCTGCCCGGCCGCATCGTGCGCGCGATCAAGGAGGCGGGTTCCATGAACCCGGTCGTCCTCCTCGACGAGATCGACAAGGTCGGCTCCGACTTCCGGGGCGACCCGGCCGCAGCCCTTCTCGAAGTGCTCGACCCGGCGCAGAACCACACCTTCCGGGACCACTACCTGGAGGTCGAACTCGACCTGAGCGACGTCGTCTTCCTGGCCACCGCCAACGTGCTCGAGGCCATCCCGGAGGCGCTGCTCGACCGGATGGAACTGGTCCGGCTCGACGGCTACACCGAGGACGAGAAGGTCGTCATCGCCCGCGACCACCTGCTCCCGCGCCAGCTGGAGCGGGCGGGTCTGGCGGCCGAGGAGGTCACGATCGACGAGGGCGCGCTGCGCCGGCTGGCCGGGGAGTACACCCGCGAGGCGGGCGTGCGCACCCTGGAGCGGTCGATCGCCCGGCTGCTGCGCAAGGTCGCGGCCCAGCATGAACTGGGCGAGCGTGAACTGCCGTCCACGGTCGGTGCGGACGATCTGCGCGACCTGATCGGGCGGCCGCACCACGTGCCCGAGTCCGCGCAGGACCCGGCCGAGCGCCGTACCGCCGTGCCGGGTGTCGCGACCGGGCTCGCGGTCACCGGGGCGGGGGGTGACGTGCTGTACGTGGAGGCGTCGCTGGCCGACCCGGAGACGGGGGCGGCGGGGCTGACCCTGACCGGTCAGCTCGGTGACGTGATGAAGGAGTCGGCGCAGATCGCGCTGAGCTTCCTGCGGTCGCACGGGGCGGAGCTGGAGCTGCCGGTGGGGGACCTCAAGGACCGGGGTGTGCACATCCACTTCCCGGCGGGGGCGGTGCCGAAGGACGGGCCGAGTGCCGGTGTCACGATGACGACGGCGTTGGCGTCGCTGCTGAGCGGTCGGCTGGTGCGGACCGATGTGGCGATGACGGGGGAGGTGTCGTTGACGGGGCGGGTGCTGCCGATCGGGGGTGTGAAGCAGAAGTTGCTCGCGGCGCATCGGGCGGGGGTCACGACGGTGATCATTCCCAAGCGGAACGAGGCGGATCTGGACGATGTGCCGGCGGAGGTGCTGGAGAAGCTGGACGTGCGTCCCGTGACGGACGTTCGGCAGGTGCTGGAGCTGGCGCTGGCGGCGGTGGATGTCGCGTCGGAGGACGCGGTGCCGGTCGCTGCGTGAGGGTGTGGGTGACGGCGGGGTTCGCCCCCGCCGTCCTCACCCTTCCCCTCCCTTCAAGGGGCGCCCCACGAGGGCGCCTTCAGCCGTTGGCCAGGGCTCAGCCGTTGGCCAGGGCTCAGCCGTTGGCCAGGGCTCAGCCGTTGGCCAGGGCTCAGCCGTCGGCCAGGGCCTGGACGCGGTCGAGGGCGCCGTTGAATACGTCGTGGTCGCCGACCGTGGGGCCCGAGGACGTGTACTGCCACATGGTCTGGAAGGACCAGCCGGCCGGGAGGGTGCCGACCGTGGAGGCGTAGCGGGCTATCCACAGGGGGTTGGTGGCGGCGAAGCCGGCGTGGTCGCCGGTGCAGTCGGTCCACCAGCTCGTGGCCGTGTAGATGACGGCGTCGCGGCCGGTGCGCGCCCGATAGCGGCTCAGGAAGTCACGGATCCAGCTCACCATCCCGCTCGCCGACTTGCCGTAGCAGGCCGCGCCGTACGGGTTCCATTCGATGTCCAGCGTGCCCGGCAGCGTCCTGCCGTCGCGCGACCAGCCGCCGCCGTGGTCGACGAAGTAGTCGGCCTGGGCGGCGCCGGTCGTCGTGTCGGGCGTCGCGAAGTGGTACGCGCCGCGGATCATGCCGACGTCGTACGAACCGTCGTACTGCTGGGCGAAGGAGGGGTTGGTGTAGTACGTCCCCTCCGTCGCCTTGGTGTAGGCCCACCGCACGCCGCTGTTCCACAGGGTCGGCCAGGCCACGCTGCCCTGGTGGCCGGAGACGTCCACGCCCTCGGTCCGTGCGGCCGCGGGTGGGCGCCGGGGTGCCGCCCCCGCCGTCGTGGGCGAGGACGCCCATGCCCATGTGGGCGGTGCCGCGGGCGGGGGTGCCGGCGGCGTCGGCGGGGTGGACGGCGAACAGGAGAAGTGCCGTCAGGGCGATCGCCGCGGCGAGCGGGCGCGAAGCGCCCGGACCGGATCGCTGCTTGTGCACGGGCATGACTGCCTCCGAGTGGGGTCGGTGATCGGCCTGGCGTGCTCATGTCATTAAGTGCATGGGGGGGTCCTGGCGGTGGTGACGCTACGCACGTAGACCCGGGCCGGGAAGGGGGGCCGGAGGCCGCCGTTGGTCTACGCCTGCGAAATACTGGCGGAACTGCGGCAACGGCCACGCGCGGCGGAAACTTTCAGTACGGCGGAACCAGCGGAACCAGCTCGGGAGTGCGGACGTGCACGAGGACGGAACGAGACAGGACGCGCCCGGCGCAGTCCGGGCGGCACCGGTCCCCGACGGCGGTGATCAGGCCCCGCCCGAATTCCTCGCCCTGGAGCGGGAGTTGACCGTACTCATGCGACGCGCCCGGTCCCAGCAGGGCGAGATGGCCCGCGAGGTGCACCCCGACCTGGAGCCCGCCGCGTACGGGCTGCTCGTACGGCTGGAGGAGTGCGGCCGGCAGCGGGCGACGGACCTCGCGGCGTTCATCGGGGTGGGCAAGGCGACCATGTCGCGCCAGCTCCGGGCGCTGGAGGATCTCGGACTGGTCGCCCGCGAGCCGGACCCGGCGGACGGCCGCGCATGGCTCGTCCACCTCACGGAGGAGGGCGCGGGCCGGGTCGCCAGCGTGCGGGAGGCGCGGCGGGCGCGCTACGTGCGCAAGCTCGCCCACTGGGACGCGCGCGAGGTGGCCGAGCTGGCGAGGCTGCTGCGGGAGCTGAACCGGGGGATCACGGGACCGGAGGACGACAGCGCCGACTAGGGTCTTTCGTTTGGATCAGGCCGGCTGGGAGGCGCGGTGCGTCTTCGACCGACCCGTGCCGGACCCCGCGACGCCGGAATGATCCAAACGAGAGGCCCCGAGGGCTGTCCCGTGCCCCCCGGAGGGCGGGCGGCGTCAGGTGCCGGCGGGGGCGGCGAGGGCCAGCCGCTCACAGTTCCACGAACACCACCGTCGCGTCGTCGTGCGTCTTCGCCGGACCGAGGTGCGCGCGGGCCCGCGCGTCGGCCCGCTCCAGCTCACGCACCCGCTCCACCAGGGCCGCCGCGCCCTCTCCCCGCAGCACGGCGAACAACTCCCGCCAGCCGCCCTCCCGGAACGTCTCCGTCCACCTGGCCGCCCCGTCCGACAGGGCGGCCACCGCGCGCACGGACCCCCGCGGCACCACCCCGCTCACCGTCCGCTCCGCCACCGCCGGATCCGCCGCCGCGGTGAAGAAGCCGCCCTCCTTGTTCCGCAGCGTCGCGTCCACCACCGCCGCCGACGTGAGCGCCGAGCGCGGGAGCCGGGACAGACGGTCGTCCAGGACCGGCGTGACCGTGCCGTCCGGCGCCTCCAGCAGCAGTACCGCGTCGCACAGGACCAGGTACTCCACCACCGTGTCGTCCCAGCGTGCCGCGGCCACGGTCGCCTGGGGCGTACGCGGGTGAGAAAGGTCACAGGTCGCGACGTGTGCCCGCGCGGTGCGGCAGATCGCCGCGGAGAGGACCCCCGGCAGCGGCAGATCCCGGCGGGAAACGGACAGTTCGGTTAGGGCGCCGCCCAGCCGTGCGCAGTACCACGGCACCGAGTGAGTACACCCGGGTTCGGCCGCCGGTGGCGTCACCCCGTCGAGCACCGTCAACGCGCCGCCCTGTCCCGAGGCGGGCAGCGCGAGGGCGGTGAAGTCCTCGTTGGGGCGGTCCGGGCCGACGGGTTCCGAAACGAGTTCCGTACGCATCCGGCCAGTCTGCACGAGCCCTTCACAGGGCCCGCAAAAGCCCGCCATTCGTCGCCGGACGGGCACGGACACCCGCTCCCACCGCCGGTTTTGGCACGCAATGACGGCATCCGGTGAAACGTGGCGGCGAATATTGCCAAAGCGCGGCGCCGACGTCCAACCGGCCCGCCGCGGAGCACCGTGGCACACGCCGGAGGAACTTGCCCGCCAACTCCCCGCCAGGGTTCACTCCTTCGGGTGGCGGGCCGGGCGAAGTGGGGCCACTGCCCAGCGCCACTGGGAGGGTCGGGAGCCGTACCCGGGACGCCCCCCTCCAGTGACGGGACGTCCCCCGGGCCCTTGGTAGACGAGTCAGGAATGCGAGCACCGGTGCAGAAAACGCGGCCTCGGCGCCCAGGCAAGCAGACGCCTCCCGCACAGGACGGCGCCTCCTCCGAGTCCGTGGGAAGGGGACGGCCCACGCACGTCCGTAACCGGCTGATCGTCGCGGTGGCCGTGGTGGCCGCCGCCGTCGCCGGTGCCGGCGCGCCGAGCATCGTCGCCGCCTCGGGCGACCTCAACGACTCCCAGGGCCTCGTCACGCTCAATGCGCAGACCCGTGACGCGCTCTCCCTGGCCCACTCCCTGGCCGACGAGCGCGACCAGGCCACCGTCTACGTCGCCGCCGGACGCCCGAAGTCCAAGGCGCCGGGCGAGCGGCGCAGCGCCCGCGTCGACCGGCAGATCGAGGAACTGCGCGCCGACCCCGACCTGCCCGAGGCGCTGCGCACCGCCCTGGACGACGTCGCCGCCGTCCGCCGGTCCGCGCTCACCGGCAGGAGCGGCGCCCTCGACACCCACCGCGCCTACACCGAGGTCCTCGGCGAACTGCACGCCCTGGCCGAGGACCTCGCCGACAAGCTGCCGCCCCGGGCCGGCTCCGGCGACCACGCCCTGGCCACGCTGGACACCGCCGTCCAGCAGGCCGGCGCCGCCCGCGGCCTGCTGCTGGCCGCGCTCGCCGTCCCGCACGGCACCCGGACCGTCATCGACCCCGTCACCGGTCTGCCGACCACCAGCAGCAGCGGAACGGCCGCCGACGCCAAGCAGCGCGACGCCCTCACCGCCGCCGCCCAGCTGGCCGACGTCCGCTCCGACGCGGCCGTCGCCGGCTTCCGCGACACCGCCGACACCGCCGCGAAGAACACGTACGACACCACGGTGACCGGGCCCGAGGTCGCCACCGCCGAGAAGTACCTGACGCGCCTCACCGACCAGCCCACCTTCTCCGACAGCGACCTCAACACCAGCAGCACCAAGCTGGAGACGGCCCTGTCCGCCCGCATCGACGCGATGCGCGGCGCCGAGTCCTCCCTCTACGAGCGCCGCGGCAAGGACCTCGAACAGCTCCGCGACGACGACGTCACCGCGCTGGAGATCCGGATCGCCGTCCTCGGGGCGCTCGTCCTCCTCGCCGTCGCGATCGCCACCGCGCTCGCCCGCAGCCTCACCCACCCGCTCGGTGTGCTGCGCAAGGGCTCCGCGCGGGTGGCCGGCGACCCGGCCGGGGAGGAGCCGGTGAAGTTCACCGGCCGCAACGACGAGTTCGCGCAGGTCGTCCGCTCCGTCAACGCCCTGCAGGCGCACGCCGCCGCCCTCCAGGAACGCGTCAACACCCTGGAGACCGACCGCAAGCACCTCATCGACAAGCGCCAGAGCATGGCCGACGAGCGGCAGCGGCTGCGCGAGGAACTCGACGCGGCCACCGGCCGACTGGAGCAGGCCCGCGGCAGCATCCACGGCACGTTCGTCAACCTCGCACTGCGCACCCTCGCCCTCGTGGAGCGCCAACTCGGCGTCATCGAGGGGCTGGAGGAGCGCGAGCAGGACCCCGAGCGGCTCGGCACGCTGTTCAAGCTGGACCACCTCGCCACCGTCATGCGCCGGCACAGCGAGAACCTCCTCGTCCTCGCCGGCGCCGAGCACGGGCAGCAGCACGCCGGACCCGTGCCGCTGGTCGACGTGGTGCGGGCCGCCGTCAGCGAGATCGAGCGGTACGACCGCGTCCGCATCGCCGCGCTGCCGCCGCACGCCCATGTCACCGGGTTCGCCGCCGACGACCTCTCGCACCTCCTCGCCGAACTGCTGGAGAACGCCACGTCGTTCTCGCCGCCGGACGCGCCCGTGGAGATCTCCGGCTGGCTGCTGGAGAACGGCGAGGTCATGCTCTCCGTCCAGGACGAGGGCATCGGCATCACCGCCGACCGGCTGACCCGCCTCAACGCCCGGCTCACCGAGTTCGACCCCGAGCGGCCGCACGGGACCGAGGACGGCGAAGGGCTCGGGCTCGGCCTGTACGTCGTCGCCCGCCTCGCCCACCGGCACGGCGTGCGGGTGCGGTTGCGCGAGCAGAAGCAGGGCGGCAGCACGGCCGTCACCGTGCTGCCGACGGCGCTGCTGGCCGGCGCGGAGGCGACGGCGGTGGCCGCGCCCGGCGCCCCGGCCGCGCCCGGCACGGCGGCGCTGGGCATGCCGGGCGCCGGCGCGGAGGCCAACTCCAACGTCCTCCCGGCCCGCTCCCGCCCCGCGCCGCCCGGCGACGGCGACGAGGACCCGCTGATCGCCGCGGCGGAGGCGACGATCCGCGCGCACGAGGCGGCAACCGAGGCCGCGGCGCCCGCGGCCGCCCCGTCCGCCGAGGCCGAATCCGCACCCGAAGCCGCCCAGGGGGACGCGCCTGCCCGGGACGACGTGCCCGTGCAGCACGGCCGTCAGGGCGAGGCCGTCACCTCCGAGACGACCATGGAACTGCTCGCCCCGTCGGTTCCCGCGGAGCCGGCCGGCCACGAGTCCCCGGCCCCGGCCTCTGCCGTTCCGGGGCCCTCCGGGCCGGCCGCGGGTGCTTCCCCGGCCGACGCCCCCACCGGCGACCCGTACTCCATAGGCCCCGACAGTCACGAGCGCAGCGTCGACGAGGGCGCGGCGCCCGCGCCCGCGCCGGGCCGTGCGCCCCGGCTCACGGCCAAGGGGCTGCCCAAGCGCACCCCCCGCATCTCCGCACCCGTCGAGGCCCCTCCGTCCCGGTCCGGCGGGGTGGACGCCGAAGCACTGCGGCGACGGCTCGGCGGGTTCCACCAGGGGGCGCGGAAGGGCGCCCGGGCCGCGGAGGCGGAACTCGCAGAGCGGTCCGGCGAAGAAGACCGTCCCGAGGGAACCGACCGTCCCGAGGAAACCGACCGGTCCGAGGGAACCCACCGGCCCGGGGGAACCCACCGGCCCGGGAAGGCCGGTCCGGCCGCGCGGACCGATCAGGGCACCGCACCTGCCACGGAAGACCACGGCACGCCTCAGGACACGGCGGCCGTGGACACATCGGGGGGCACCGTCGAGGAGGCAACCAGTTGACCGCGTCCACCACCTTCGGACTGAGCAGCGAAGCCCGCAACCTGCAGTGGCTGCTGACCAACCTCGTCGAGGAGGTGCCCGGCATCCTCTCGGTGGCGGTGGTCTCCTCCGACGGTCTGCTCCTGCTCTCGTCCGATCCCGGAGCCGTCGCCTCTGCCCGTGCCGTCGGCGGTGACGCCCCCGCCGGCCCCCGCGGTTCCTCCGCCGACCTCGCCACCGTCGTCTCCGGCATCGGCAGCCTCACCGTCGGCGCCGCGAAGCTGGTCGGGTACGGCGAGGTCAAGCACACCATGATCGCGATGGAGGAGGGCAGCCTCTTCGTCATGTCGATCAGCGACGGTTCCCTGCTCGGTGTGCACGGCTCCGCGGACTGCGACATGAGCGTGGTCGCGTATCACATGGCGCTCTTCGTCGGCCGGGCCGGCCACGTCCTCACCCCCGAACTCCGCAGCGAACTGCGCCAGTCCCTGGAGACCGATCAGGCCGATCAGGCCGATCAGGCCGAACCGGCTGATCCCGCCGGGCGACCCGGACAGCGGGGGGCCGCGCGATGAACGCCGCCGAGAAACCCGCCCCCGAGGCACCGGCCCCGGCCACCGGCACCCCCGCCCCCGAGCACCCCGCCGCCGGGCAGTCCGAGCAGGCGGAACAGTCCCCGCAGCCCGGCACCGGCCGGCGCAGGCGGACCGGCGACGCGCCCCGCGACCTCCCCGTACGCGGTGCCGACCGCGCACCCGCCCGCGTGCGCCCGTACTCGCTCACCGGCGGACGGACCCGCTTCGGCCACGTCCTGCTCGTCGAGACCTTCGTGGCCGCCCTGGAACCCCCCGAGGAACGCCGCGAACTGACCAATGGTTCACTTGCCTCCCGCGTGATGCCCGAGATGCGGGCCATCGTCGAACTGTGCCGCCGCATGCGGACGGTGGCCGAGATCGCGGCTCTGCTCAAAATGCCGCTCGGCGTGGTCCGGGTGCTGCTGAGCGACCTCGCGGACCAGGGAAAGATCCGTGTGTACGGAACCGGTCACGGCCCCGGACAGCCGGACCGCGCGCTGCTGGAAAGGGTGCTGAGTGGACTCCGCCGTCTCTGACGCCGCCTCCCCGGGCGTCGCCCCGCTCCTCGAGGACGAGGAGCGGCTCCAACCGTGGCAGTCGGACCGCACCCGTGCCCCCGTCGCCACGAAGATCGTCGTCGCCGGCGGCTTCGGCGTCGGCAAGACCACCCTCGTCACCGCCGTCTCGGAGATCACGCCGCTGCAGACCGAGGCGCTGATGACGGAGGCGAGCGCGGAGACCGACGACCTCTCCGACACCCCGGAGAAGCTCACCACCACCGTGGCCATGGACTACGGCCGTCTCACGCTCGACGACGACCTGGTCCTCTACGTCTTCGGCACCCCCGGCCAGCAGCGGTTCTGGTTCATGTGGGACGACCTGGTGCGGGGCGCGATCGGCGCGGTCGTGCTGGCCGACACCCGGCGGCTCGCGGACTGCTTCCCCGCGCTCGACTACTTCGAGAGCTGCGGGCTGCCGTACATCGTGGCGGTCAACCACTTCGACGGAAGCGAGCGCTACGAACCGGAGGACGTGCGCGAAGCGTTGACGATCCCGCCGCACATCCCTGTAATGATCATGGACGCGCGGCAGCGGATCTCGGCGATCGAGACGCTGCTGGGCCTCGTGCGGCACGCCCTGGAGATGTCGCCCGAGTAGCCGGGCGCGGGTCCGGCGTCCCGTCACCTCCGCCCTCCCACATCCCCACCGAGCCGTAGCCGTAGGAGACAACAGCCGCATGCGGAAGATACTCGTCGTCGGAGCCGGCCAGTCCGGGCTCCAGCTCGCCCTCGGCCTCCAGTCGAACGGATACGAGGTCACCCTCATGTCCAACCGGACCGCGGACGAGATACGCGCCGGACGGGTCATGTCGACGCAGTGCATGTTCCACACCGCGCTCCAGCACGAGCGTGACCTGGAGCTCAACTTCTGGGAGTCCAGGGCCCCGCGCATCGAGGGACTCGGCGTCTCGGTCGCGGCCCCGGGCTCCTTCGAGAGCGGGCCCGCGCAGCGCGCCATCGACTGGGTCGGCCGGCTCGACGGGTACGCCCAGTCCGTCGACCAGCGGGTGAAGATGGCCGGCTGGATGGAGACGTTCGCGCAGCGCGGCGGCCAGCTCGTCATCCACGGGGCGAGCGTCGGCGACCTGGACTACTTCTCCCGCACCTACGACCTCGTCCTCGTCGCGGCGGGCAAGGGCGAACTGGTGTCGATGTTCGGCCGCGACGCCGCCCGCTCCCCTTACCGCGAGCCGCAGCGCGCCCTCGCGGTGGCCTACGTCCACGGGCTCGGGCCGCGCCCGGAGCACCCGGATCACGACGCCGTCCGCTGCAACCTCGTCCCCGGGGTGGGCGAGCTGTTCGTGATGCCGACGTACACGGTGTCCGGCCGCGCCGACATCCTCTTCTGGGAGGGCGTACCCGGCGGCCCGCTGGATGTCTTCCGGGGCGTCAAGGACCCCTCCGAGCACCTGTCGCTGACGCTGGGGCTGATGGAGCGGTACGTCCCGTGGGAGTACGCCCGGGCGACGAAGGTCGAACTGACGGACGCGGGCGGCACGTTGGCGGGGCGGTACGCGCCGACCGTGCGGAACCCGGTGGGGGTGCTGCCGTCCGGCGGGCTCGTGCTGGGGGTCGCCGACGTCGTCGTCGCCAACGATCCGATCACGGGGCAGGGCGCGAACTCGGCGTCCAAGTGCGCGGCGGCCTACCTCGCCTCGATCCTGGAGCACGGCGAGGGGGAGTTCGACGAGGCGTGGATGCGGCGCACCTTCGACCGGTACTGGGAGACGGCGTCGCACGTCACCAAGTGGACCAACGCGATGCTCACCCCGCCGCCGGAGCACGTGCTGAACCTGATCGGGGCGGCGGGGGAGATGCCGCCGGTCGCGCACCGGTTCGCCAACGGGTTCGACGACCCCGCTGACTTCGAGGACTTCTTCTACGAGCCCGACCGCGCGGCCGCGTACCTGGCGTCGGTCGCGGGGTCGTGAGAGCCGGCGGTCACGCCGGTCTCGTCAACTCCGCAGTTCACGCCCGTAGTTGACGTCATGTCGCACAGGAGCGCGGCCCGCCCGGACGCAGGGTGACGGGTTCGTCCGTCACCCCGCGGTATGTTCGCCGTCACCCCGCGGTACGTTCGCCGCCACCTCGCGGCGGTTTCGCCGTCACCCCCGCGGCCGAAAACCGGTGTCGTCCGGTCCGCTTTGCCGGGCCTGGGCGGGCAGATTCAGCCGTTAACTTGACGAGCCCATGACATCACGGTCGGCGAGGTGTCACTCTGCTGCGCGGATTCACCGTTCCTTCACGGACCCGCCATGCGACGCCGCCGTAGCGCCGCCGCAGCGACTACCCCTCACCTCCTTCCCGCACGCCGTGCTGCCGGGCCGGCCCATCCCCGCCGGTCCGTTTCGATCGCGGCCCCACCACGGGCCGATGTACCGAAGGAGAGTCCGTTGCCCCAGCGACACCACACCCCCGCGCGGCGCAGACGCGCCACCGCACTCGCCCTCGTGGCCCTCGGATCCCTGCTCGCCGTGACCACCCCCCAGCTCGCCACCGCCGCCCCGGCGGGCCCGGCTCCCGCGGGGCACCACGCGGTGCCACGGGCCGGCGCCGCCCAGACCTTCCTCTCACCCGCCCGGCGCACCGCCCTGCTGAAGGACGCCCGGTCCGCGGCGGCCGGCACCGCGCGGCGCATCGGCCTCGGCGCCGAGGAGAAGCTCGTCGTCAAGGACGTCGTCAAGGACGCCGACGGCACCGTCCACACCCGCTACGACCGCACCTACGCCGGCCTGCCCGTGCTCGGCGGCGACCTCGTCGTGCACGACAAGGGCGGCCGTACGACCGTCACGAAGGCGCACGCGGCACGCCTGACGCTGCCCTCGCTCAGCCCGAAGCTCACCGCGTCCGGCGCCGCCGACAAGGCCGAGGCCGTCTCGCGCGGCCGCGACGTCAAGGGCGCCGAAGCGGAGAACACGCCACGCCTGGTGGTGTGGGCCGCCGGTACCGCCAGGCCCGTACTGGCCTGGGAGAGCGAGGTCCGGGGCGTGCAGAAGGACGGCACGCCGAGCGAACTGCGGGTCGTCGTCGACGCCACCACCGGCAAGCGGCTGCTCGCGGCGGAGCAGGTGCACACCGGCACCGGCACCGGCCAGTTCGTCGGCACGGTCCCGGTCGGCACCACCGCGTCGGGCTCGGGCTACCAGCTCGTCGACCCCGACCGCGCCGGGCACAAGACGTACGACCTCAATCAGGGCACCTCGGGAACGGGCACACTGTTCACCGATGACAACGATGTCTGGGGCGACGGCACCCCGTCCGACCGTCAGACCGCCGGAGTCGACGTGGCCTACGGCGCCGCGGCCACCTGGGACTACTACAAGGAGGTCTTCGGCCGCGACGGCATCCGCAACGACGGCGTCGCCGCCTACAGCCGCGCCCACTACGGCCACAACTACGTCAACGCGTTCTGGCAGGACTCCTGCTTCTGCATGACGTACGGCGACGGCGAGGGCGACGACCACCCGCTGACCGCGCTCGACGTGGCGGCGCACGAGATGAGCCACGGCGTCACCGCCTCCACCGCGGGCCTCGTCTACTCGGGCGAGTCAGGCGGCCTGAACGAGGCGACCTCCGACATCTTCGCCGCCGCCGTGGAGTTCCACGAGAACCTCCCGGCCGACCCCGGCGACTACTTCGTCGGCGAGAAGATCGACATCAACGGCGACGGCACCCCGCTGCGCTACATGGACAAGCCCTCCCGGGACGGCGCCTCGCGCGACAACTGGAGCCCCACCCTCGGCGGCGTCGACGTCCACTACTCCTCCGGCCCCGCGAACCACTTCTTCTACCTGCTCTCCGAGGGCAGCGGCGCCCGGACCGTCAACGGCGTCGACTACGACAGCCCGACCTACGACGGCCGGCCCGTCACCGGCGTCGGCATCGAGAACGCCGCGGCCATCTGGTACCGCGCGCTGACCACGTACATGACCTCGACGACCGACTACGCCGGCGCCCGCACCGCCACCCTGTCGGCCGCCGCCGACCTGTTCGGCGCCTACAGCCCGACCTACCTGGCCGTCACCGACGCCTGGGCCGCGATCAACGTCGGCAACCGGGTCGCCCTGGGGGTCAACCTCGCCCCGACCGGCGACCAGATCAGCGGCATCGGCCAGGCGGTCGACCTCGGGCTCGACGCCTTCACCACCAACACCGGCGCCACCCTCACCTACACGGCCACCGGCCTGCCCGACGGGCTCACGATCAGCCCGGAGGGCCGGATCACCGGCACGCCGACCACCCTCGGCACCAGCGAGGTCACCGTCACGGCGACCGACAGCACCGGGGCGTCCGCCTCGGAGACCTTCGACTGGCGCATCGCCTACGTCTACGGCAGCACCACCCGGGTGGACATCCCGGACAACGGGGCCGCCGTGGAGTCGGCGGTGACCATCGCAGGCCGCGACGGCAACGCCTCCGCCACCACCTCCGTCTACGTCAACATCGTCCACACCTACCGCGGTGACCTCACCGTCGACCTCGTCGGACCGAACGGCACCTCCTACTCCCTGCTGAACCGCAGTGGCGGCTCCGCCGACAACGTCGACCAGACCTTCACGGTCGACGCCTCCGCGCAGCCGCTGGAGGGCACGTGGAAACTCCGCGTGCAGGACCGGGCGTCCGCGGACGTCGGATACGTCGCCCGCTGGCAGCTCACCCCGTGAGCTCCTGAGTTCCTGATCGCCGGACACAGGTCGAACGCCACGCCGCTGCCCGGCCCCCTCCCCGGGGCCGGGCAGCGGTGCGCCGGCGCCCGTGGTCACACCGCGGTGTCGGGGCGGACGGCGCCGAGGACCGGGGCGGTGGCCAGCGGCGTCAGGGTCACCGTCGCGCCGGGGCGCGGCGCCTGCACCACCATGCCGTGGCCCGCGTACATCGCCACGTGCGTCGCGTCGGGGTGGTACAGCACCAGGTCGCCCGGGCGCAGCGCGTTCAGCGGGACGTGCGGGAGCCGGGCCCACTGGTCCTGGCTCGTGCGGGGAATCGACCGGCCCGCCGCCCGCCAGGCCCGCGACGTCAGCCCCGAGCAGTCGTACGACGCCGGGCCCGCCGCTCCCCACCGGTACGGCTTGCCGATCTGGTCGACGGCGTACCGCAGCGCGCTGCCGGCCGCCGGCGACGGCGGGCGGTCGTCGTCGCCCATCGTGCCGGAGGCCAGCAGCTCGTTCTGGGCGGCGGCCGTCCGCTCCTGCTCCAGCCGCGTCAGCTCCGCGAGCCGTTCGGGGCTCAGCGAGGCGAGCAGCCGCTCCACACCGGCGAGTTTCGCGCGTACCGTGTCGCGGTCCTTCCGCCGCTGCTCGGTGAGGGACCGCTGCCGGTCGAGCGCGCGCCGCGCGGCGTGGGCGAGGGCGTCGGCGCGGCGCGCCCCGCCGGACAACCGGGTCACCGCCTCGGCCCGCTCGCGCGCCAGCCGGCCGATGACGTGGCCCTCGTCGAGCATCGTCTGCGGATCGCGGGCGAGCAGCAGCCGTACGTAGGGGGAGATGCCGGAGACGCCCTGGTACTGCTGCCGGGCGAGCCGTCCCGCCGTCCCGCGGCCGTCGTCGAGCGAGCGGCGGGCGGTGGCGAGCCGGGCGTCGAGTCTCGCCCACTCGGCGCGCTGCCGGGCGAGTTTCCCGGCGGTGGCGTTGTAGGCCTCGGTGGCCCGCTCGGCGCCGCGGTACTGCTGCGAGAGGTCGGTCAGCAGCTCGGACAGCGGCCGCTCGTCGGGCGCGGGGTCGGCCGCCGCGCGGGTCGGCGCCAGCACCACCGAGGCGGTCACCGCCACCGTGCAGACCAGACGGAGCAGGCGTCCTGACACGTCATCACCTCCGGAGGCGGACGGTCCCTCCGCCCGCGCACCGGCAGGATCAGATGATCGCAACCCGGGCGCCTCCCGGGTGGTCGCATCGGAGCAGCCGGGTCACCCTTCGGAGCGGTCCCCGCCGTCCTCGGGCGTGGCGTCCGGCGCGGCGGCGCCCGGCGGTGTACGGGACGCCGCGGGCGCCGGCCGGGACCACGGCCACCGGGGCCCCCGTCCTCCGGTGTCGCCGGCGGCGTCGAACTCGTACCGCCACCCCTGGCTCAGCCATGGCGGACCCCCGCGCCCGTACTGGACCCGCCGGTAGACGAGCACGGTCGGCTCGCCGCCCGCGGCGTCGGGCACCGGCACCCGGTAGGTCTTCGGCGGGTGCCCGGTCGGGCCGAGCAGGACGGGCAGGACGCGCCCGTCCAGCGGGCCGCCCACGAAGGGGGTGTCTGCGCTCTTCACCCCACCAGTCTCACCCGTGCCGAGGCGTACGGTGATACCGGGTTCCGGGGCCTCACAGCAGGTGGGCGGCGTCGGCGAGGACCGCCGGCAGCCGGCGGGCCATGACCCCGACCGGTCCCTCGGCGCTCTCCATCGCCAGCGCCCGCCGCACCACCGCGGCGGCCGCCCCGTCGCTCCCGGCCGCGGCGACGAGGCAGGCCATGAACTGTTCGACCAGCCAGTCGCGCAGCTCCCCGGCCGCCGGCCGCTTGCCCTCGTCGAGCCAGATGAGGGAGGCAGCCTCCACCGAGGTGATCCACATCCGCACCGTCATCCGCAGCCGGGGACTGGGCTCGGGGGCGTCGAGGTGGTCCAGGATGTGCTCGGCGGCGGCCCTGCGCACCCCGTCGACGATCGCCGTCGTCCGCGAGGTCTCGACCACGCTGCCGCCCTGGAGCAGCGCGCTGAACCCGGCGTCGTGGCCGTCCACGAAGGCGAGGTAGCGGTCCAGGGCACGGCCGAGGCGTTCGGTGAGCGCGCCCACGGCCGGCTCGGCGAAGCAGTGCTCCAGCTCCTCGGCGGCGGAGCGCAGCGCGGCCTCGTAGAGCTGCTGCTTGCCGCCGGGGAAGTAGCGGTAGACCAGCGGCCGCGAGACACCGGCCGCCTCGGCCACGTCGTCCAGCGAGACGTCCTCGGGCACCCGGTGCGCGAACAGCGAGAGCGCGGCGGTCAGCAACTGGCGGCGCCGTTCCTCGACACTGAGCCGGCGGTACGCGCGCGGCGCACGGGTCGTCGGGGCGGCCTCGGAGGTCATGGCCCCGAGCCTAACCCCGGGCGGCCGGGGACCTCCCGTGCTCCGTGCGCCTACGCCAGCAGCCCCGACGACTTCCACAGCCGGCGGCCGACGCCCCGCAGGACGCCGATGTCGTCCAGGAAGTCCGTCAGCCGCTTGGAGCCCGTCTGCATGACCTCCCTGCGGTGGCCGCTCGCCTTCACCTGGGCCAGCGCCTCCCGCCGGTCGAGGCCGACGTTGGTGTACACCTCGGGGTTGACGAAGGCCACGGAGAAGACCCGGGCGAACTCGCCCGAGGTGACCCGGGTGAACTCCTGCGACCAGCGGGGCGCGGTCATCATCTGCCGGCGCAGCTCCTCGCGGGCGTACCGCACGTGCCGCGCCTCCTCCACCACGTGGATCCGCGTGACCCCGCGGATCAGCGGCTGGACCCGCTCGTCGGGGAAGGTCAGCCGCTGCATCCAGTCGAGGACCTCCTCGCCGAGCAGGGTCGCGGTGAAGGAACCGGGTGTGGTGGAGACCGTCTTGAACAGCCGGCCCAGGTTCTGGTGGATCCGGCTCACCGGGTACCAGGGGGTGCCGCCGCGCGAGATCAGCCGGGCGAACATCTTGGAGTGCCGGCACTCGTCCTCGATCTCGGTGAGGGCGTAGCGCACGTGCGCGCTCGTCGCCGCCTTGTCGTAGATGTGCCGGCACAGGAGCTGCATCAGGATGATCTCGAACCAGATGCCGAGCGAGGCGAGCGCCGCCGCCTCGTGCTGGGAGAGCAGGATGCGCTGCTCCTCGCTCATCCGCTTCCACATCGGCGTGTCGTAAAGGGACACCAGCTCCGGCGGCCAGAACCACTTGCCCTCCTCGAAGGGGGCCTCCCAGTCCAGCTCCTTGTCGGGGTCGAAGGAGTGCTTGGCGGAGGAGTCGAGCAGCCGCTTCGCCACCTGCTCGCGGTCCTTGAGCAGGCCGAGCGCGTCGCGCAGCACCTCGGCCTCCGTCACGGTCGCCACGGTCGTCATTCCTGTCCCACCTCTGCGTGCCTGCGTGCCTGCGTACGTGCGTCGCCGGCCGGCGGGCACCCAAAGAAGGGTTACCGGTGGTTACCCGCGGCCGCCTCTTATGAGACTGCTTGTCAGCAAGAACGTCAATCCCCTGCGCCCGACTTACCGCGCACTCGTACGCCCCCGAGGATCACCGGCCCACGCACGGCCCACGCACGGCCCACGCACGGCCCGCGCACCGTCAGCGCGCGTCCGCCGCCCCGTCGCCGAGGACGGCCTCCATGACCGACCGGGCGATCGGTGCCGCGTCCCCGCCCCCGCTGATCTCGCCCCGCGCCCGCGCGTCCTCCACCACCACCGCGACGGCCACCGCCGGGGCCGGCGCGTCCTTGCCCCGCGCCCAGGAGATGAACCAGGCGTACGGCGTCCCCGCGTTGCCCACGCCGTGCTGCGCGGTGCCCGTCTTGCCGCCCACCACCGCCCCGGGGATCGCCGCGTTGGTGCCGGTGCCCTCCTCCACCACGCCCGTCATCAGCTCCCGCAGCCGCTCGGCCGTCTCCCGCCGCATCGCCCGGTGCAGGGTGCGCGGCCGGGTCGCGGACAAGGTGGTGCCGGCCGCGGTGGTGGTCCGCTCCACCAGATACGGCACCGGCACCGTGCCGTCGCCCGCCACCGCCGAGGCGACCATCGCCATCTGCAGGGGGGTGGCCCTGGTGTCGAACTGCCCGATCGACGACAGGGCGAGCTGCGCCCGGTCCTGCTTCGCCGCGAACGTGGACCGCGCCACCGCGAACGGCACCCGCAGCCCCGCGTCGTCGAACCCGAAGGAGGCCGCCGTGCGGGACATCGCCGCCACCCCCGTCTCCACGCCCAGCTCGGCGAACACCGTGTTGCAGGACCACTCCAAGGCGTACCGCACGGAGGCGTCCGTACAGCCGTCCACCTCGTTGGTCAGCCGGGTCCGGGTGCCGGGCAGCGTGTACGGGTCCGGGGAGCGCGTCGGGGCGTCCAGGTCGTCGACCACGCCCGCGTCCAGCGCCGCGGCGGCCGTGACCACCTTGAACGTGGAGCCCGGGGGATAGGTCCGGTCCACGGCGCGGTTCAGCATCGGCCGGTCCGGGTCGCCGTCCAGCCGCCGCCAGGCCCGCGCCACGTCCTCGCCCGTGCCCGACAGCTCGCCCGGGTCGAACGACGGCAGCGACACCAGCGCCAGGATCCGCCCCGTCACCGGGTCGAGCGCCGCCACCGCCCCGTGCCGCCCGGCCAGCCCCTCGTAGGCCGCCCGCTGGGCCTCCGGGTCGATCGTCGTGACCACCGTGCCGCCGGTGGAGCGGGCACGGGTGAGGTCGTGCAGGAGAGGGAACCCGGCGAGACCCGGGTCGGTGCCGGCCAGCAGCCGGTCCCGGGCGTGCTCCAGCAGCGTGGTGCCGTACACCTGCGAGGCGAAGCCCGTCACCGGCGCGTACAGCGGGCCGTCGGTGTACGTCCGCGTGTACCGGAACATCCCGCCGGTGTCGCGCGAGCCGGTCACCGGGCTGCCGCCGGCCAGGATGTCACCGCGTGGCTGCCCCCAACGGGCGATCTCCGTACGGCGGTTGGCGGGGTTGCCGGTGTAGGTGTCGGACCGCACGAGCTGCACGCGCACCACGTTGACGAGCAGCGCCACCAGCAGCAGCGCGCACAGCAGCGCGGCGCGGCGGATGTACCGGGTCATGGGGCCGCCGTTCCGTCGTAGGGGGACGCCGCCGGGCCGGACCCGGCCGCCTTCTCGCCGCCGGGGCGGCGGGCGAGGTCGTCCTCGCGCTCGGCCGCGTCCTTGCGCGCACGGTCGCTGAGCCGGATGAGCAGCGCGACGATGACCCAGTTGGTGACCAGCGACGAGCCGCCCTGCGCCAGGAACGGCATCGCCATCCCGGTGAGCGGGATCAGCCCCGTCACCCCGCCCGCGATCACGAAGACCTGCAGCGCGAGGATCGAGGCGAGCCCCACCGCCAGCAGCCGGCCGAACGCATCCCGCAGCGCGAGGCCCGCCCGGTAGCCGCGCTCCACCAGCAGCGCGTACAGCCCGAACACCGCGACCAGCCCGGCCAGCCCCAGCTCCTCCCCGGCCGTGGCCAGGATGAAGTCCGACTTGGCGGCGAAGCCGATGAGGACGGAGTGGCCCTCGCCGAGCCCGGTGCCGAGCACCCCGCCGGCGGCGAACGCGAACAGCGACTGGGCGAGCTGGTTGGGGCCCCGGCCCGCGTCGATGGAAGCGAAGGGGTGCAGCCAGTCCTCGACCCGCCCGTGCACGTGCGGCTCCAGCCGGCCCACGGCCAGCGCGCCGGCCACCGCGAGCAGCAGCCCGACCGCGACCCAGCCGGTGCGCCCGGTGGCGACGTACAGCAGCACCACGAACAGCCCGAAGAACAGCAACGACGTGCCGAGGTCCCGCTCCAGCACGAGGACACCCACGCTGAGCAGCCAGATCGCCACCACCGGCCCGAGCACCCGTCCGGTCGGCAACCGCAGCCACCACAGCCGCCGCCCGGAGTGGGCCAGCGCGTGCCCGTTGGCGGCGAGGTACCCGGCGAAGAACACGGCCAGCAGCACCTTCGCGAACTCGCCGGGCTGGAGCGAGAACCCGGCGACGCGCACCCAGATCCGGGCACCGTTCACCGCCGGGAAGAAGATCGGCACGGTGAGCAGGGCGAGCGCCCCGGCGACGCACACGTACGCGTACCGCCGCAGCACCCGGTGGTCGTCGAGGACCACGACCACCGCGACGAACAGCGCGACGCCGAGGGTGGACCAGTTCAGCTGGGTGGGCGCGGCGGCGTCCCCGGGGGTCTCCAGGTCGAGCCGGTAGATCAGCACGAGCCCGAGCCCGTTCAGCAGCACGGCGATGGGCAGCAGCACGGGATCGGCGCCCGGCGCCCGGAACCGCACGGCCAGGTGCGCGAGCAGCGCCAGCACGGCGAGCCCCGCCCCGTACCCGGCGGCCCCCTGCGGCAGGGCCCCGTGCCGGGCGAGTCCGACCGCGCAGTACCCGCACACGGACAACAGCACGGCGAGCCCCATGAGCAGGACCTCGACCCCACGCCTCCCGGTCCGCCTCATATCCGCAACATACCGGGACGAATCACGCACGGTGCGCAACCGCGCCCCTGCGAGGGGCGCGGGGCTGTGCCACTGTGCGGCTGCCGCCGCGCGGGCGCGACCGGCCCCCACCGGCGGTCAGCCGACCACGCACCCCGGGGTCACAGGGGCGAAGCCCCTGAAGGGACGGGAAGGGCAGGGCAGGGCAGGGGCGGCGTGGGGCGAAATCCATCCCGGGCGAGCCCCCGGGCGTAAACCCTCCCCACCGACCGCCTCCGTCTTGCCCCCACCGCTCACCCCCTGTTCCCATGGAACAAGGGGGTGACCATCCACATGGACCGACTCCGCGTCACACCGACCCGCCACCACACCCACGACCGCCTCTACGTCCACCGCCCCGACGGCACCACCCTCGCCTGGTACGACCGCGACACCGCGCACGTGAGCCTGCTGAACAGCACTCAGCGGGAGGCCGTACTGCACTCGCTCACCCCCTTCCTCACCGGCCCCGTCACCGTCGGACCGCCCCCCGCGCCCACCCCCGCGGACCTCGCCCGCCTCGCCCTCCACCCCGACGACGACCTCGCCCCCAACCGCCCCGGCGAGGCCCTCCTCGTAGCCCTGGACCGCGCCCCCGCCCGCCCCTCCCGCCTCCGCCCCACCGGGTTCCGCCCCGACCCCCGCCGCCACGCCCTCACCGCCGAACAGACGGTCGGCGACACCCTGGACGCCCTGGCCGGCGCCGGCTGGCACGTCCTGCACTCCCTCCCGCTGCCCGGCGGCGACCGCATCCACCACCTGGCCATCGGCCCCGGCGGCCTCCTCTGCGTCCACGCGCTGTACGCCCACGGGCAGCGCGTCCTGGTCGCCGACCCCATGGTCACCACCGGCCGCCGCGAGGCCGCACCGCTGCTGCGCCGGCTGCGCGCCGACGCGCACCGCGCCTCCTACGCCCTGACGGCCGAGGTCACCCCGCTGCTCGCCGTCGTCGCCCCGTCCCGACTGGAGATCACCGCCGCACCCCGCGACGGCCTCCGCGTCCTGCGCGACGCGGACCTGTCCGGCGCCCTCACCCGCCTGGGCGGCGTCCTCAAACCGGCGGACGCGGAGTCCCTGTACGCCATGGCCCGCGACCGCCACACCTGGACCCGGCTCTGACCGCGGCGCGGTTCACGGCAGCGCGCCGGCCCCCTCCGCAGCGCACAGCGGCGCCATCAGATCGCCGAAGTCCCGCAGCCGCGGCGCCAGGTCCGCGGCACGGAAGGCGAGCCCCTCCGGCGCCCGGCAGCCGGCGACCTCCTCCCACGTCACCGGCGTGGAGACCATCGGCTCCGCGCGCGCCCGCAGCGTGTAGGGGGCGGCCGTGGTCTTCTTCGCGGCGTTCTGGCTCCAGTCCACGAACACCTTGCCCGGCCGCAGACTGCGCGTCATCCGGTGCACGACCAGTTCCGGCATCGCCTGCTCCGCCTCCACCGCGAGCCGCTTGGCGTACTCCGTCGCCCGTTCGGACGGCGCCGTCGTGATCGCCGCCAGCAGATGCAGCCCCTTGGAACCGGAGGTCTTCGCGTACGCCGCGATGCCGTCCGCCGCCAGCCGCTCGCGCAGCCAGAGCGCCACCTCGCAGCACTCCACGACGGTCGCCGGCGCCCCCGGGTCCAGATCGAGGACCAGCCGGTCCGCCTCACCGGGCGTCCGGGCCCGCCACTGCGGCGTGTGGAACTCGGTCACCTGGTTCGCCGCCCACATCAGCGACGGCAGATCCTGTACGACGACCTGCCGCGCCGGACCCTCCGAGCGCGGCACCTCGACCGTGCTGACCCACTCGGGCGTGCCCGGCGGCACGCTCTTGACGAAGAAGAGCTGCCCGTCCGGCCCGTCCGGATACCTGAGGAAGGACAGCGGGCGGTCGCGCAGATGGGGGAGCAGGGCCTCGGCGGCGGTGGCGTAGTAGTGCAGCAGCTCACCCTTGGTGAAGCCGGTGGCCGGGTGCAGCACCTTCTCCAGATTGCTGAGCGCGAGCCGCCGCCCCTCCACCTCTGTCATCGGCGTCATACGATGAGAATCCCACGAAACCGGTACATACCGGGTACCTGTCGTCGCCGTACTCGACTCGGAAGGGTGCTGTACGTGAGATCCATATGGAACGGCGCCATCTCGTTCGGCCTGGTCAGTATCCCGATCAAGCTGGTGAACGCCACCGAGAGCCACTCGGTCGCCTTCCGGCAGATCCACACGGAGGACGGCGGCCGCATCCGCTACCGCAAGGTCTGTGAACTGGAGGACCGCGAGGTCACGTCGTCCGAGATCGGCAAGGGGTACGAGGACGCGGACGGCACGATCGTCCCGATCACCGACGAGGACCTGGCCCAGCTGCCGATCCCCACCACCCGCACCATCGAGATCGTCGCCTTCGTGCCGACCGACCGGATCGACCCGCTCCAGCTGGGTGCCGCGTACTACCTGGGCGCGAACGGCGTCCCGGCCGCGAAGCCGTACACCTTGCTGCGCGAGGCGCTGAAGCGGAGCAACAGGGTGGCCATCGCGAAGTACGCCCTGCGGGGCCGCGAGCGGCTCGGGATGCTCCGCGTGGTGGACGACGTGATCGCCATGCACGGCCTGCTGTGGCCGGACGAGATCCGCGCCCCCGAGGGTGTGGCGCCGGACGCGAACGTCACCGTCCGCGACAAGGAACTGGACCTGGCGGACGCCCTCATGGACACGCTGGGCGAGGTCGACCTGGACGACCTCCACGACGACTACCGCGAGGCGGTCGAGGAACTCATCGCCGCGAAGACCTCCGGTGAGGAACCCCGGGAGACACCGGGCCCGGCCCGCAGTGGCAAGGTCCTGGACCTGATGGCGGCGCTGGAGAGCAGCGTGCGCGCGGCACAGGAGTCCCGCGCGGGCACGGCGGAGGAGGCGGACGACGGCACCGAGGACGCCGCGCACGCGGAGGTCAGGGACCTCCGGAAGAAGAAGACCCCCGCGAAGAAGACGACAAGCCCGAAGAAACCGTCCGCGACCGCCGACCGGAGGACCACAGCCAAAAAGACGACGACCGACAAGACGACGACCGACAAGACGACGACCGACAAGACGACGACCGACAAGACGACGACCGACAAGACGACGACCGACAAGACGACGACCGACAAGACGACGGCCAAGACGACGGCCAAGAAGACGGCAGCGAAGAAATCCACCCCTCGCAAACGCTCGGCGTGAACGGACGGACGACGGCAAGGGCGTCAAGGGGTGCGGGGCCGTGTCGATACGCGGCTCCGCCGCGTGGGCGCAATCTTTTCGGGGGTCCGGGGGAGCCGCCCCGGGGTCGGGAAGGGAAGGGGCGGCGGGGGCGAGGAAAACCCGGGCGCCCCCCCGCTCAGCCCCACCTCCGCAACGCCAGCACCGCGTTGTGACCACCGAATCCGAACGAGTTGCTCAACGCCACGTCTCCCGGCCCCCCGACCTCCCGCGGAGCGCCCCGCACCACATCCAACCCCACCGCCGCGTCCACCACCTCGCACCCCACGGTCGGCGGAACGAGCCCCTCCCAGAGGGTCAGCGCCGTCACCACCGCCTCCACTCCCCCCGCGGCCCCCTGCAGGTGCCCCACGTTCCCCTTGACCGCGGTCACCGGCACCGGCCCGCCCAGTACCGCCCGCACCGCCCCGGCCTCGGCGAGGTCGCCCTCCACGGTCCCCGTCGCGTGCGCGTTGACATGCACGACGTCCACCGCGTGCGCCCCCGCGTCCCGCAGGGCCCGCCGCAGCGCCAGCGCCACCCCGCTGCCGGAGGGATCCGGCGCGGCGATGTGGTGGGCGTCCGCCGACAGTCCCCACCCGGCCGCCTCGCAGTAGATCCGCGCGCCCCGGGCCCGCGCGTGCTCCTCCGCCTCCAGGAGCAGGAACCCGGCACCCTCCCCGTTCACGAACCCGTTCCGGTCCTTGGCGAACGGCCGCGACGGCGAGGTCCCCTCCTCCAGGCCGTGCGTGGACAGCGCCCGCATCGACGCGAACGACGCCATGATCGCCGGCGTCACCACCGCCTCCGCGCCCCCGGCGAGAACCGCGTCGACATGCCCGTACCGGATGCGGTCGACGGCCTGCCCGATCGCCTCGGTGCCGGAGGCGCACGCGCTGCTCACCGTGCGTGCCTCGCCGGTGATCCGCAGATCGAGCGACACCTGGGAGGCGGCCTGCGAGGGCACGCACATCGGTGTGGTCAGCGGCGACACCCCGCGCGGCCCCTTCTCCCGCAGCGCGCGGTCGCTGTCGACGAGGACGGAGGCGTCGCCGAGGATCGCCCCGACCGACACCCCGACCCGTTCCGGGTCGAGCCCGCTCTCCACGGTGCCGGCGTCGTCGAACCCGGCGTCCCGCCAGGCCTCCCGGGCGGCGAGCACCGCGAACTGCGCGGCCCGGTTCATCCGCCGGGCGCGGATGCGGGGCAGCAGGGCCGCCGGGTCGACGGGGACGGTCCCGGCGATCCGCACCGGCAGCCCCGCGAACTCCTCGCCCGCCAACTCCCGTATGCCGCAGCGTCCGTCGAGCAGGCCCCGCCACAGTTCGCCCACTCCGACGCCGAGCGGTGTGATCGCCCCGAGCCCGGTGACCACGACCCGGCGCGGCACCACCGTGCCCGCCGACCGCCGGGGGCGCGGGTGGTGCCGTACGAGGCGGTCGGAGCGCGCGGCGGCCTCGGCCAGGTCCCGCAACTCCTCGTCGGACAACGGCTGACCGGAACGGTTCTCCAGGTCCCGGTACCAGCGGTCCCAGCGCCGTACGTAGGTCTCCTCCTCGGCGCGGGGGTCCACCACCCGCAGGGTGGTGACGCGGTCGCCGTCCCGGAACTCGACGGCGCTCAGGTCGCTGGAGGTGACGACGGGAATGCGGCTGACGTCCATGCGGCGGCAGGCGACCGTCACCTCGCCGGAGCGGGCGAGCGGTTCCTCGCGGTCCGTGCCGCCGAGCGGCGGGCGCAGGGTGACCCGGATCGTCTCCGGCGACTCCGGCACGGTGTGCGTCACCACGAACCAGCGGTCGTCGCCCACGTCCCGCTCCGACAGGGCGAGCAGATCCCCTGGGACGACCTCGGCACCGGTCACGGTGTGCGGCCGGAAGTAGGGGACGTGGGGGACGTACGCGCTGTCGGAGGCGGGGGAGGTGCCAGAGGTCTCTGCGGTGGGGGAGGTGTCGGAGGCGGCGGTGCGATACGGACGGCGTGGTGCGTCGTGCATGGGGAGGCTGCTTCCTGTGGCGTGGGTGGTGGCCGGCAGGGGGAACCGCCCTGCCGGGTACCCTCCTTCGCAGTCTGCCTGCCCGCCAGGACCGCTCCGCCTTCGGTACGTGGCCGCCACACGTCCAACTTCGGTGCTTTCCGGCCAAGTTCGCGCACGGGTGGCGAGAATGGTGTGCTAGATCTCACAATTAGGACAAAAGGGATCTTGACGAAACGCCCACTCCTGTCGACCTCCGTCAACGTGTGTCGGCGGGCCGGGACTTGATCCGCATGCCCGGGCGACGGCGGTGGACGGTGACGTAGGACAGGCCCTCGGGGCCCGCCGTCAGGCGGCGGGTCGAGCCGTGCGGCAGCCAGCACAGGGCGCCCTCGGCGAGCGGCACGACGGTGTCCTCCGGCGACTCCAGCCTGCCGTCGCCGGCGACGACGAGCAGGAGTACGTCGAGGTCCGGCTCGGTGTGGGTGCCGACGCCGTGGTCCGGCGGCAAGTGCACGAGGTTGGCGTCGAGCTGACGCCCGGACTCGGCGAGCCGCCAGAGCGCGCCGGCCGGCGCGGACGGCTGCGCGGCGAGGGCCCGGACGTCGCACAGCAGGCTCGGCGCGGGAGGGGGAGCCGGTGCCGCCGGTGTCTGATCCGCGGCGGGGGCCGGGTCGGGGTGTGCCTCGGACATCGGCGTTCCTCTCGTCCTGCGACGTGCGTTTCCGGCTTGCGATCTCCGGCTTGCGGCCTCCGGCCTGCTTCGGCTGCGCTGGATTATTACATGTACGATTTGGAGAAACGGAAGGAAGGGTGGTCGCCGTGTCCGCACCTCAGGAGGGCGCACCGCTCTCCCCGCGCCGCCTGTCGGTGCTCGACGCCGTACGGGACGCGGGCGCCCCGGCCGGCATCACCGAGGTGGCCGAGCGGCTCGGTGTGCATCCCAACACGGTGCGCTTCCACCTCGACGCGCTGGTGGCGCAGGGCCGCGTGGAACGGACGGTGGAACAGCCGTCGGGCCCGGGCCGCCCGCGCACCGTTCACACCGTCCGGCAGGGCATGGACCGCGGCGGCGCACGCCACTACCGGTTCCTCGCCCGGATGCTGGTCAGCCGGCTGGCGTCCACCCGGCCGGCTGCCGAGGCGGCCGCCGAGGCCACCGACGCGGGCCGGGCCTGGGGCCGGGACCTGGTCGAAGGGTTCCCCCCGTCCCATCGCCCCACGGCGCGGGAGTCGGTGGAGCGGGTCGCCGCCATGCTCGACGACCTGGGCTTCGCCCCGCGGCTCGACGGCGACGGCGATGCCGACGGCCCCGCCGCGATCCGGCTGCGGCACTGCCCCTTCCTCGAACTCGCCGAGGAGTACGGCAGGGTCGTCTGCCCGCTCCACCTCGGCCTGATGCAGGGCGCGTTCGCGGAACTGGGCGCCCCGGTGGCCGCCCACCGCCTGGAACCGTTCGCGGAACCGGACACGTGCGTGGCGCACCTGGCCCCCGCCCGGGCGGCATGACCGGCCCCGCCGGGCCCCGTGCCTGATCCCCTCGCCTGCTCCCCCCACTCGATCCCTTTCACCAGCGACGAAAGACAGCGAACGATGAACCCGACCTCCGCGGCCGTAGCAGGCGCCGTCACCTTCCTCTGGCTCGGGATGGTGCTGGCGATCTCCTTCCTCGAGGCGCCCCTGAAGTTCCGGGCGCCCGGGGTGACGATCCCGATCGGACTCGGCATCGGCCGCATGGTCTTCCGCGCGCTCAACCTCACCGAGGCCGTCCTGGCGGTCGTCGCGCTCGCCGCCGTCGCCGTGGGCGGCCCCCCGGCGGCGGTCGTCACGCTCGTCGCCGTCGCCGCGGTGGTGCTGGCCGGGCAACTCCTCGTCGTACGGCCCCGGCTGAACCGGCGCTCCGACGCGGTGCTCGCCGGGGAGGACCCGGCGCAGGGCCGCTCCCGTGCCCACCTGTACTACGTGGGCCTGGAGACGGTGAAGGTCGCGGCGCTGCTCGCGCTGGGCTGCACGGTCCTCGCGACGACCACCTGATCCGCCGCGCCGGTCGGGTGCGCGGGCCTCGACGCGGCGTTCAGCCGCCGTCCACGTCGCCCTCGCCGTCCACGTCGGCCCGGTCGCCCTCGTCGCCCTCGGCGCCCTCGGCGCCCTCGGCGCCCTCGTCGGCCCGGTCGCCCTCGTCGTCCCGGACGTCGTAGACCAGCAGCCCGTCCTCGCGCAGCCGGGCGCCGGCCGTGGGGCGGTGGGGGGTGAGCCGGCCGTCGTGCATGAGGTGGAACACCTCGACGCCCCGGGCGAGGACCGCGAAGTCCGCGACGATCCGCCGATGGCAGCGCCACCACACCACCTCCGCGCACATCACGGCGGTGCGGGTCGCCGCCGCCTCCCGCAGCAGGTCGTCCATCGCCGCGACGAACGCGGGATCCCGCGTGTAGCCGGCGTAACCGCGGAAGGACGTGTTCTCCCAGAAGGTGTCGGGGGAGTCCGGCGCCGCCCGCCGGAAGCCGCCGAGCCGCTGCTCCCACCGGTAGCCGAGCCCCCGGCGGGGCAGCCACCGCGCGAGGGCGTCGCGTCCGGCGTCCGGGTTGCGGCGGCTGCCGGGGGCGGTGCGGACGTCCACCACGGCGGCCACCCGGGCACCGTCCAGCAGTCCGGCAAGCTCCTCCTCGCCGGCGGTGCCGTGCCCGAAGGTGAGCAGCGGCTCCCGGGGCCCGCCCGCCACGTCAGCCGCGCTCGGTCATGGTGAGCAGTACGGCCGAGTCCTCGACCGCCTCCAGCCCGTGCCTCGCCCGCGGAACGGTGAACAGATCCCCGTTCCGGCCCTCCCACGAGGTGTCCCCGCCGGTCAGCCGCACCCGCCCGCGCAGCACGAGCAGCGTGGCCTCGCCCGGGCTCTCGTGCTCGGACAGCGAGGTACCGGCGGTCAGCGCGAGCGGTGTCTGCCGCAGCACGGTCTCGTGCCCGCCGTGCACGGTGGTGGCACTGCGTCCGGTCGAGGCGGCCACGGCGTGCCCGAGGTGCTCGCGGACAAGGGCGTCGAGTGAGATCTTCTGCATGCCCACCAGTCTCCGCGCACCCGACGGCGATCCGCCGGCGGATCGCGCACGGTGTCGCGGTCCGCCGGCGGGTCGCGCACGGTGTCGCGGTCCGCCGGCGGGTCGCGCACCGTGTCGGCGGTCCGTCCGCGGGCCGCGCCCGTGCCGCCCCGGTCAGGACGAGGGTTCGGGTCCTGTGCCCCCGACTACCGCCCCAGTGCCTCCAGCACGCTCCCGAGCTGCCGTACCGGTTCCGGTCCCGCCACTCGCAGGACGACCGTGTCCGCGCCGGCCGCCGCCAGTTCCCGTACGCGGCCGGCGGCGTCCTCCGCGCGGCCGGAGACGGTGAAGACCTCCTCCGCCGGGCGGCCGAGCCAGGCGGCCTGCCCCTCCGTGAGCGGGCGCAGCGTCTCGGCGGCGCGGGCGGGGTCGTCGTCCACGCACGCGAAGGCGAACACCGTCAGGGTGTGCTCCGCGTCGGCGCCGCCCTTGGCCACCAGCTCCCGGGCCGCCGTCACCTCGGCGGGACCGTGCCCCTCCGCGATCACCGTGCCGTCGGCGACCCGCCCCGACAGCTCCAGCGAGCGCGGCCGCACCACACCCGCCACCACCGGCGGCACCTCGGCCGGCGGATGCACCAGCCGGATGCCGTCCAGCCGCACCTCCCGGCCCTCCAGCTCCACCCGCTCCCCGCCCAGCAACGCCCGTACGGAGGTGATCGTCTCCTCCAGCAGCGCGAGCGGGGAGCGCGGGGCGACGCCGACCGCCGTCATCCACTCCCGCACCCCGTGCCCGACCCCGGCCACCAGCCGGCCCGGGAACACCCGCGCCAGCGTGGCCAGTTCCATCGCGAGCAGCGCCGGGCTGCGCAGCGGCGCCGGTGTGATCCCGATGCCGACCCGCAGCCGCTCGGTCGCCCCCAGTGCCACGGCCGCCGCGGACACGCCCCCGTTCCAGCCGAGGTCCTCGACGACCCACACGTCGTCCGCGCCGAGAGCCTCGACCTCCCGCGCGAAGGCGGGCAGCCCCTCGGGCGCCCAGTCCCGGTCGTACATCACGCCGATCCGAATGTCGTTCCGCGCCGTCGTCCTGGTTCGCATGGTCCGCAACCTAAGCGCCGTTCGTGCCGTCGATCAACGGTCGGAACACCGTCCGTCACCGTTTTCGCCCGCGCCACCGTTCCCACGCCCGGTATTCACCACGGCCGATCACTCTCGGCGGGACAGCCCGGCAGGTCACGGGTACACCATCGATCAGCGGGAGCTGACATGGGCAACGGACACCACCACGCACACGGGCACCACCACAGCCACAGCGCCGGCCACGGTCACCAGGGCGGCGAGTCCGACGCCCTCCCGGCGGCCTTCGACCTGACCGTCCCCGACGAGGAGCTGTCGCCCCGGCAGCTCTCCCGGCGCTCCATGGTGCGACGCGCCGGTCTGCTCGGCGCCGGTCTGGCCGCCGGCGGGGTGCTCGGCGGCGTCGGCGCCGGACAGGCCGCCGCGCAGGCCGTGCCCGCCTCGGACCAGTCCCGCCGGGAATCCCGCACCGGCCGCTATCTGTGGCTGGCCGGCGACCACCACATCCACACCCGGTACAGCTCCGACGCCAAGTACCGCGTCGTCGACCAGGTGCGCCAGGCCAACGCGCACGGCCTGGACTGGATGGTCGTCACCGACCACGCCAGCGAGCAGCACGCCAAGATCGGGGTCGAGAAGGTCAACCCCGACATCGTCGCCGCCCGGGACGAGATCGAGGACACGCTCGTCTTCCAGGGCCTGGAGTGGAACATCCCGGCCGCCGAGCACGGCACCGTCTTCGTGCACCCCGGCCGCAACGAGGTGGCCGTCCTCAAGCAGTTCGAGGCGACGTACGACGGCTCCCTGAACCACGCGGGCGCGAACACGCCCGCCAACGAGGCCCTCGCCATCGCGGGCATCGACTTCCTCGCCGCGCAGGTGCGCCGGCGCAAGGTGAAGGACGCGCTGTTCCTCGCCAACCACCCCGCCCGCAAGGGCATCGACTCCCCGCACGAGATCCGCGGCTGGCGCGACGCGCAGCCGCACATCGCGGTCGGCATGGAGGGCGCCCCCGGCCACCAGGCCGGCGGCCTGCCCGCCCCGCACGGCCCCGGCTCCGCGCGCGGCCTCTACGACAACAGCCCCGGCGCCGACTCCTTCGCGGACTACCCGCTGGAGAGCTACCGCACCTGGGGCGGCTTCGACTGGATGACCGCCACGGTCGGCGGCCTGTGGGACAGCCTCCTCGCCGAGGGCAAGGCCTGGTGGATCACCGCGAACTCCGACTCGCACAACGTCTGGGCCGACCTCTCCGTACGCGGCCCGAACAGCGACTTCGCCGCCAACGGCCGCTACGACGACCCGGTCTACGGCGGGGACGTCAACCTCACCGACACCGACTTCTGGCCGGGCCAGTACTCCCGTACGCACGTCGGTGCCGCCTCCTTCTCCTACCAGTCGGTGATGGACGGCCTCCGCGCCGGCCGCGTCTGGGTCGACCACGGCGCCCTCCTCAGCGGCCTCGACGCCCGGCTGCGCGGCGGCGGCCGGGAGACCACGCTCGGCGGCTCGCTGCATGTGCGCAAGGGCGGCAAGGTCGACCTGGTCGTCGACATCAGCCTGGCGGGCGGCCCCAACTGGGCGCAGTTCGTGCCGAAGCTGGCCCGCGTGGACGTCATCCTGGGCGAGGTCACCGGTGCCGTGTCCGACCGGGACGTCTTCACGACGCCGGACACCAAGGTGGTCAAGTCCTTCGAGGTGAACAAGTCCACCGGCGGCGTCCGCCTGACGTACACCCTCGGCCGCGTCGACCGTCCGGTGTACGTCAGGCTGCGCGGCACGGACGGCAACCGGTCGGCCGTCGGCCTGCGGGGCGCGGCCGTCGACCCGGCGGGACCGGCGATGGACGTCGTCGGCGACGCCGACCCGTGGAAGGACCTGTGGTTCTACTCCAACCCGATGTGGGTCCTGCCCGCATGACCACCTCGCTCACGTCGCCCTCCGGCGTCCGCCCCGTGATCGGTGTGGACGCCGGTTCGGGCCCTCTGCGCGAGGCCGACCACCTGATCCACGACCTGGTGGACGGTCTCGCCCTCCCGCCGACGACGGTCGCCTGCACCCACCCCGTCCGCACCGGCCCGCGCCCCCACCTCGCGGCGACCTTCGCCCTGCCCGACGAGGACGCGGCGCGGGAGGTGTGGCGGCGCCTGGTGCCCCGTCTCGCGGACACCGCCCCGTCGGCCGCGGCGGCCTACGGCGATCTGCGGCACGGTCCTCCCGGGCCGGCGGCAGCCGCGGCCCGGGCGGCGTCGGAACACGCCCACCGTGAATCCGGCCGGGCCGTGGTCTTTCCCGGCGTGGACCGCCTCGCCGGCACGGTCACCCTGGAACGGCTCCTGGCCCGCACGGCGATCGAGAAGGTGACGGTTCTGGGCACCCGCGAACTCCCCGCCCCCGCGACGGAGATCGAGACCCGCGCCCACGTACGCCCCACCTGGCACGCGGGCCGCCTCACCCTCGCCCTGACCCCGGCCCCCGGAGGCCGCCTGACCCCTTTCGAGGTCCCGAACCCCACGCCGTGCTGCGCGGACCACGGGTGAGGGGGATGACGCGGCTTCCCGGTTCCGGCCGGGAGCCGTCGTCCACGGCCGCGCGGATCCCGCCGACAGGACGGTGACCGGCCGGAGGGTGACCGACCGGCCTTCCGTCCGGCTCGTCCTCACTTATGTGGGATTCCTCCGTTCTCCGATCGTTCAACCGGTGCCCCCTGTCCGGGCCCTGTGTGCTTCCTAGGGTCGATGAGGCTCTCCGAAAGAAGGGGCTCATGGACTCACAGCTCGCCGTCCGGGCGCGCGGCATCACCAAGTGCTTCGGCGACGTCGTGGCGCTCGACGGCGTCGACCTCGACGTGGCGCGGGGCCGCATCCACGGCCTGGTCGGTCCGAACGGCGCCGGCAAGACGACGCTGCTCGGCCTTCTCCTCGGCCTGGCCGTGGCCGACGGCGGACGCCTGGAGATCCTCGGCACGCCGGTGGGCCGGGCGTTCGAAGCCCCGGGCGGCGTCGCCGGGTTCGTGGACGGGCCCGGGCTGTACCCCTCGCTGACCGCCCGGCAGAACCTGGCCGCGCTCGCCGCTCTGCGGGGCGACGACACGCGGTCGGCGGGGATCGAGGACGCACTCGAACAGGTCGGTCTCACGGACGTCGCCGACGACCGCACTCGTGGCTTCTCCCTGGGGATGCGCCAGCGGCTCGGCCTCGCCGCCGCGTTGCTCGCGAAGCCGCGGCTGCTCGTCCTGGACGAACCCGCCAACGGGCTGGACCCGGCCGGGAAGAAGCACGTCCACGGCGTCCTCACCCGGCTCGCGCGGGAGGGGACGAGCGTGGTGCTCTCCAGCCATCGCATGGACGACCTGGAGGCCCTGTGCTCCGAGGTCACCATCCTCGCGACCGGGCGGACAGTCTTCTCCGGACCGCTCGGCGACCTGGCCGCCGGGAACCGCGAACTCGACTACCGGCTCCTCACGTCCGACCCGGAGCGCGCCCGCGCACTGGCCGCCGGCACGCCGGGGATCCGACCGGTCGACGACGCCGGGGGCCGCGGGGGACGGGAGGCGCTGGTGCTGCGCGCGCAGGTGGCCGCCGTCGACGACCTGGTGGTACGGCTCATCCACGAGGGCATCGCCCTGCGCGAACTGGCCCCCGTGATCTCTCCGTTGGAGGCGGCCTTCCTGGCCCTGACCGAACAACGGCTCACCGGGCCGCAACACCGGGACGACACGGCGGCCTCGCAGCGGGACGACGCCGAGGGGCAGCGCGACGACGACGCCGATGTGCGGCACGGGGATGATGCCGAGGGGCGGCACCGGGACGACGCCGAGGGGCGGCACGGGGACGACGCCGAGGGGCGGCACCGGGACGCCACCGGCACCCCGAGGTCGACCGGCGCCCGGCACCCCGGTGAGGACGACACCCCGAGGCTGGACGGGACCGAGGTCCGGCCAACGTCCGGCCCCGCGCCGCGGCTTGACGCGGTCGCACCCCGGACGACCGACATCCAGCGGCAGGAGGCCGGCCGATGACCGCCACCGCGAGCCCGGCCGAGTACCCGGCCGGTCCCTCGGCCGTGAGCCCCGCCCCCGGTGCCGGACCTTCCGCGCACAGCCCCGCATCAGGCCGTGTGACGGTCATCCGCAGCTACCGCTTCGAAGTCGTCAAGCTCCTCTCCCAGTGGCGTATCCGCCTGCTGCTCCTCGCCTGCTGGATCGCGCCCGCGGGTTTCGTGGCCGGCGTGAGCGCGCAGAGCACGCTGCCCACGGACACCCTGTTCGGCCGCTGGATGCACGCCACCGGGTGGGCCGGGCCGCTGGTGACGCTCGGTTTCGCCGGCACCTGGGCGCTGCCGTTGCTCACCTCCGTCGTCGCCGGTGACGTGTTCGCCTCGGAGGACCGGCTCGGCACCTGGCGCCACCTGCTCGTCGCCGTCCGCTCGCCCCGGCGGATCTTCGTGGCCAAGGTGTCGGCCGGCCTCACCGTCGTCCTCCTGCTCGTGGCCGGGCTGGCCGCCTCCAGCACGGCCGGCGGCCTGCTCGCCGTCGGCGGCCAACCGCTGGCCGGCCTCGACGGGCACCTGCTCGCACCGGGGGACGCCGCCGGCACGGTCCTGCTCGCCTGGGCCTGCGTGCTCGCCCCCACCCTGGCCCTCGCCGGAATCGGGTTCCTCGGGTCGGTGGTCCTCGGGCGCTCCCCGATGGGTCTGCTGCTGCCCGCGCTCGTCGCGCTGACGATGCAGCTCGCCCAGATGCTGCCGTTGCCGGTCGCCGTGCGCCTGGCCCTGCCCGGCGACGCGTTCCTCACCTGGAAGGGCCTGTTCACCGAACCGGCGCAGCTCACTCCGCTCCTCATCGGCATGGCTGTCGGTCTCCTGTGGGCCGTGACGGCGACGGCGCTGGCGTACGTCCTCTTCCTGCGGCGCGACTTCACCAACCCCGCCGACGACGGCTCGGCGCGCCGCGCGGTCACCAGGGCCGCACTGCCGCTCGCCGCGCTGCTCGGCGTGACGGTCGCGGTCGTGGCGGGGACGACCACCGCCGCGGGCTCCGGGATCGAGCAGGCCAAGGTGGAACGCGCGCTCGCCACCGAGTTCGCCCACCTGTACCGCATGCAGACCGGGCAGCTCCACCGACCCGCCGTCACCGAGGCGCGGTTGAGGACCTCGGCGGCGTGCGCCAAGGCGGGCGTCCAGGACGGTGCCCGGGGTCCGGGCAACGACTGGCGGTGCGTCGTCTCCTGGCACCTGCCGGGTGTCACGGCCACCGGGTCGGCCGTCTACCAGCTCGACATCACGGCAGACGGGCGGTTCGTCGCGGACGGCGACGGACCGAAGGAGGTCAACGGGTACTTCCTGGTGCGCACGTCGACGGGAGACGCACCGAACCCGCTGTGGCAGTTCGACGGCGACGTCGACCTGCTCTCCGAGTCCCCGGACGCGCCGACCGACGCACCGACCCCCTGATCTCCCTCCCCGCCCCCTGCACTCTTTCCCCCGCTCCCCTGAGCTCCTTCCCCGCTCCCCTGAACTCCCTTTCCGGCCACCCCCCGACTCTCCGGATCCCCGAAGGATTGAAATGCAGATAGCACGCCGCCGTACGCAGGCCGGGAAGATCTCCTACGACCTGCTGGGCAGACGCGTCAGCCGCCGGGCCACGCTGGTCACGGCCTGCATCACCACGGCCGCCCTGGCCACCGGCGCAGCCGTCGCCGAGACCCGCCAGTTCGGCACCGACCAGGTCGGCCAGGTCACCGACAGGGGCCAGGTCGTCTCCGCCGACCAGTACGTCGCCCCGTACGGCGACCGCCTCGTCCTCGACGACGGCAAGATCATGTCGTCGACGGTCAGCCCCGACGGCAGCCACCTCGCCGCCTCGGTCACCGACGGCGACGCCTCGCTGGTCGTCGTGGACCTCACGACCGGCCGGATCAAGCAGCGCGTCGGCACCAACGCCGCCGACGACCTGCGCATCGGCAGCAACGCCGTCGGTCAGGAAGGCCCCGCCTATTCGCCCGACGGCAAGCAGCTCTGGCTGGGCCAGCTCGACGGCTACACCAAGTTCACCGTGAACGAGGACGGCACCCTCGCCGACCCGGTGACCGTCAAGATCCCGGCCGACGGCAGCAAGCAGGCCCTGGCCGCCGCTGCCGTGTTCTCCGCCGACGGCTCCACCATGTACGCCGCGGTCAACGGCCAGAACCGGGTGGTCGCGATCGACGCGGCGACCGGCGCCGTCAAGCAGAACTGGACGGTGGGCAACGCCCCGCGCGGCATGGCCCGCGTCGGCGACAAGCTCTACGTCAGCAACGAGGGCGGCCGGCCCGCGAAGGCCGGGGATCCCACGCTCAACTCCTACGGCACGCAGGTGCCGGCCGACCCGAAGACCGGCGCGACCACCACCGGCACGGTCAGCGTCATCGACCTGGCCGCCCCCTCCGCCGCCGTCCGCACCATCGACGTCGGCCTGCACCCGACCGCCGTGTACGCCCGGCACGGCGCGGTGTTCGTCACCAACACCGCCGACAACAACGTGTCGGTCATCGACACCGCCAAGGACAAGGTCGTCCAGACCATCTCCACCCAGCCGTGGCCGGAGGCCTCCGTCGGCTACGAGCCCGACGCGGTGACCCTCACCGACGACGGCCGCCTGCTGGTGACGCTCGGCCGTGCCAACGCCGTCGCCGTCTACCGCTACACCTCCCCGCAGGAGCCGGTCGGTTACGTCGGCCTCCTCCCGACGGACTACTTCCCGGCCGAGATCACCACCGTGGGCAAGAAGGTCGTCGTCTCCCACACCCGCGGCATCGACGCGCGCCGCCCCGCCGCCGCCGGCCGCGGCACCCACGACACGACCTCCAGCCTGACCCAGTTCACCCTGCCCAGCGACCGCGCCGTCCGGGCACAGACCGCCAAGGTCTTCCAGCAGAACGGCTGGACCGGCCACGCCGTCCAGTCGGCCAAGGGACACGGCAAGGCCAAGCCGCAGCCGGTCCCGAAGCGGCTCGGCGACCCGTCGACGATCAAGCACGTCTTCCTGATCGTCAAGGAGAACCGCACCTACGACCAGGTGCTCGGCGACGTCCCCGAGGGCAACGGCGACCCCTCGCTGACCCAGTTCGGCGAGAACGTGACGCCGAACCAGCACGCGCTGGCGAAGCAGTTCGGCCTGTACGACAACACCTACGACATCGGTACCAACTCCGCCGAGGGCCATAACTGGCTCATGCAGGCCGACAACCCCGAGTACACCGAGTCCTCGGCCGGCGAGTACAAGCGCAGCTACGACACCGAGGACGACGCCCTCGGCCACCAGAAGACCGGCTTCCTGTGGACGGGCGCGCAGGCGGCCGGCAGAAGCGTGCGGGACTTCGGCGAGTTCCAGCAGTTCCTGACCAAGCCGTCGGGCGCGAGCTGGCAGAACCTGTACTGCGACGCCAAGAACATGGACGCGACCGGCCAGGCCACCGCGTACCCGTTGAAGTCCTCCTCGCCGATCCCGTCGCTCAACAGCGTCTCGGTGCCCGGCTTCCCGAAGTTCGACACCAGCGTCCCGGACCTGTACCGGTACGGAATCTGGAAGCAGGACTTCGAGAGGAACGGTCCGGCGAACCTGAACATGTTCTGGCTCTCCAGCGACCACACCGGCGGCCCGGCCGGCCCGGCCGCCCAGGTCGCCGACAACGACCTCGCCACCGGCAGGATCATCGACAAGATCTCGCACAGCAAGTACTGGAAGGACTCGGCGATCTTCGTCGTCGAGGACGACTCCCAGGCCGGCCTCGACCACGTCGACGGCCACCGCGCCCCGATCCAGATCATCAGCCCCTGGGCGCAGCACGGCACCGTCGACAGCCACTACTACTCGCAGATCACGATGATCCGCACCATTGAGCAGATCCTCGGGATCCACCCGATGAACCAGAAGGACAGCGCGGCCACCCCCATGCAGGGCGCGTTCTCCAAGCGGCCCGACTACACGCCGTTCACCGCCCTGCCGAACCGCACCTCGCTGACCGACGGGCTGAAGACCCCGCCGTCCTGCGGAGTGGACACCCCCGCCGCGCAGGACCCGAAGGCGGCGGCCGTACCGTCCGCGAAGGTCCCGGCGGACAAGGCGTCCCTCGCCGCCGCGTGGGACACCTGGAAGTCAAAGCAGCGCCTGACCGGCCCGCACGCCGTCCCCGACTACGCCAACCCGGCCCAGATGAACCACCTCACCTGGTACCAGACGCACAACTGGGCCCGTCCGTACCCCGGCGAGAAGAAGATCTTCGCCCCGAACGGCGTGCCCGGCGCGTTCATCCCGTCGGCGGAGTCCGACGGCTGACGCACGCCCCCCACCCGCGACCCCTGGCAGGCATGGCACCCGCCAGGGGTCGTCCCATGCCCTCGGACGCCGGTATAGGGCGGCCCTCGCCCGCCACAGCGGCGCCGGCGCCCCGACGGCCCCTTCCGCTCCACCGTCCTCCCGCTCGGCGGACGGCCCGACGGCCCCGATGGCCCCTTCGGCTCCACCGTCTCCCCGCTCGGCGGACGGCCCGACGGCCCCGATGGCCCCTTCGGCTCCACCGTCTCCCCGCGCGGCTGACGCAGGGAGCGCGGTCGTCCGGACCGGCCGCGCTCGGCCAAGCCCGGTCCGAGCGCTCACGCGCCCCACTCCGCCCACACCGTCTTGCCCGGCCCGTTGACGCGCGGTTCCGCGCCCCAGCGGTCGGCCAGGGCCGCGACGAGGAGGAGGCCGCGTCCGGACTCCTGGTCGCCGGGTGGCTGCCGCAGCGACAGCAGCGGCACCCGCTCGCCCCGCGCGTCGGACACCTCGACCCGCACGAGCCGCCCGACGGCCACGAGCCGCACGGCGAAGTCCCGCCCCGGCACACGACCGTGCCGCACGGCGTTGGCAACGAGCTCGGCGGTGACGAGCGTGACGGTCTCGTTGACGTCCGAGCCGTACGGGAAACCCCACGCGTCGAGCCGATGCGAAACGAGCCGCCGCGCGAGCCGCGCACCACGCGGAGTGGAGGTGAACCGCATGGCGAACTTGAGCCCTGCGGGGACCGGTTCGGCGGGACGGCAGGCGGCGCCGGTGGCTGGGGCTCCGGCCTCTGCCGTGATGGGGGAGGGGCGTTCGTTCATGCCCCCACCGTCGACCCCGCGCATCCCCCGCGACGATCCCCGACGCGCCCACAGCCGCCCCCGTAGGCAGCGCCACGCCTGCCGTGGGCGACGGACGGCAGTGCGTGCTCCGCACGGCAACCGACCTGTTCACGACACGAGTTGCCCGCACCCCCCCACCACCGGATCGCGGAAAACCGCGCCCCGGTGCCGCCCGTCGCCCTTCGAATCCCTGGAGAAAGAACCCGACGGGGGGACGGGCGAAAACGTGCGGTACGTTCGCAGCAATGCCCTGGTCCGCCCGGCGGGGCCGCCCTACCGTGGCGCCATGAGCGAGCACTCGGAAGTACCCGTCGCCCCCGCTGTCCCCGTCGCGCCTGTTGAGTCCGTTGCATCCGGTGATGCCGTCGAGGACGTTGAGCCCGCCATGCCCGTGGGGGCGTTCGAACCGCCCTACTACGTGGCTGTGTTCAGTACGGTGCGCAGCGCCGAGCAGGACGGGTACCGCGAGACCAACGCGCGGATGGAGGAGTTGGTGAAGGACGTCCCCGGGTACCTGGGGATGGATCACGCGCAGACCCCCGGCGGGCTGGGCATCACCGTCGGGTACTTCCGGGACGCCGACGCGCTCGCCGCGTGGCGGAGCGATGCCGAGCACCGGGCGGCGCGGCGGCGGGGGCGGGCCGAGTGGTACGAGCGGTACACGCTGCACGTGGCGAAGGTGGAGCGGAGCCACGGGTTCGTGCGGCCGGAGGCCGAGGCGGAGGCGGAGGGGTGAGGCCGGTACGTACACCCTGAGAAGTCCGGAACCCTACGGTGGGTGAGGGGCGTCCGGCCCGGAGCGGGTGGGCCGTTCGGCCCATGTGCCGGGGTGGGGAGAACCAGGAGCATTGCCGGTGACCGGCAGGGAGACCGCAGGCCGGGGAGGAGTCACGGGGCTCGTGTCCGAGGTCCGCTTCCCGGGGTCACCGGCCGTTCCGGCTCGGTCTTCTCGTCTGCGGGAGCCGGGACGGGCGGGCTCTCTCGCCGGTCACCGTCCGGGCCACCCGCCTGCCACCCCGGACGGTCGTCCGCCCCGTCCCCGGCGCCGGTGCGCCCGTGTGCTGGCCGCCCCTGACGCACCGGCCACCCCGGGGACGCGGCGGACGTGCGGGCCCGTCCGCCCCGGCGTACCGGCCCCTTGGTCGGCCCGCGTCGACGAAGCCCGGCGTACCCGCGCCCGTATCGATGAACGGCGCCCGTGTCGACCTGAGTCGACGCACACCGCCCGAGCCCGTACGGACTTCGTCGCCGCCCCGCCCTCGCCCCCCGTTGTCAGACCCGCCCTCTATGGTCGCGGCAACGCCAACGCGGCCGCTGGGGCCGCCGGTTGAGGTCGACAAGGAGCCGCTCCGTGCGCACACTGCCGAGGACCGATGAGGACTACCCGCCCATGCTGGTGATCCGCACCGACTACCGGGACGACGAGGGCTGGCAGGATGTGCGGGCCGCCCTGGACCAGCCGTGGGTCCTCGACGAGCACGACAGCGTCAAGGAGGAGATCCTCTTCGTCGAGGATCCCGCGTGGGCGGACGCGGAGCCCGCCGAGATCCTCGACGCCCTCACCGCGTCGGAGGAGGGCGGGGAGCCGGCCGAGTGCGGCTGGGCGGTGGTCTTCCTCGCCGACCGCACCGGCATGGAGCGCGGGAAGCCGTCGCTGCTCGCGGTGAGCACCGACCCCGAGGAGGAGACGCCCCCGTTCCGCATACTCGCCCGGGTCACACCGCACGAGATGCACTGCAACCTGGCGATCTCCAACATGGACTTCTCCGACTTCGAGGGGTGGGACGCCGAGGCACTGTCCTGACCCGCGGGGCGGCCCGGCTCCCGGTTCCGGGCGCGTGGCTCAGCTCCAGGACGCCGGCGGCCGGTACAGCTCGTACTCCGCCACGGTCTCGAAGCCCATCCGCGCGTACACGGGGGCTCCCAGGCCGCTGGCCTGCAGTGTGCCGACGCGCAGTCCGCGCCGTCGGCCCTCCTCCAGCGCGGCGGCGGTGAGCGCCGCCCCGATGCCCCGGCGGCGGTGTTCCTCGGCCGTCGCCACGAGGTAGACGCCGGCCACGCCGTGGGCGTCGAACAGGAGGGCGGTGCCCACGGCCTGCCCGCCCTCACGCGCGACGAACCGCACGGCGCGAGGGTCCCGCGCCCAGTCCTGCTCGATGCCCACCACGGGGTCCGTCAGCTCCGGTCCGACACCGAAGGAGGGGCCGTAGGCCCGGACCCACTCGGCGCAGGTCCCGGGGTCCGCGCCCGAGAGCACCTCGATCTCCACCCCCGGCGGCGTCGGCACGCCGGCCACCCGGTCGAGTGCGACGGTCATGACGGGCATGGCACCGACCCGTTCGAACCCCTGCTCGGCCAGCCGGTCGCCGGTGCCGGTCGCGCTGTCCGGCGCCACCCACCACATCCAGGGCACGCCGGCCAGCTCTGTTCTGGCGCGGGCGACAGCCTGCCGCACGTCGTTCCCGTCCCTGTCCCCCTCCCCGTCGCGCAGTCGGATCACCGCGTTGAGCTGAGGGTGCGCGATACCGCTGCGGTAGTGCGTGAGCGTGTCGTCGCTGCGGCCCGCCGCACCCCAACCGAGCCAGTAAGCCCGGCAATTGGCGAGCTGTGGGGCGAGTTCGTCAGTGCTGTCGACGGTCATGCCGGAAACCTACCGGCCCGCTCGCGCCGGACGCCGCCGCCACGGCCGAGCACCGGCCGAACGGCGACGAACGCAATCGATCACCGTTTCGGCGACGGACGGCGAAGACGGCACCGGCACGGTCGCCCCCCGCCCGCCTCGACGACGCGGCGGCGATGGCCGAGGCGGCCACGGCGGTAGGCGCGCTCACCCACCCCGACTGCGCCGACGCCTGCGTGCTGTGGTGCTCCGGCCCCCGTACCGCTGTACTGCACGGCACCTTCGACGGCGTACGCGCCGGTCTCAATTCCTCCCCGCCGCGCCACGTCGCCCCGCCACGAACTGGACCGGGTGCTGGACACGCTCGCCGACGACCTCGTCGCCCAACTCGCCGACAGGCCGGGCGGCGGCGAGTACGTACGGGGCCGGGACCCGCACTGGTGGGACCGCTGCCCGGGGCGGTGACCGTATCGAGGGCTCACCGGACGGTGCTACCGCGAGTGGCGGTACCTGCGGTGGTGACCGCCCCGCTCCGGTGCGGCGTCCGGCGGGAAGGGCTCCGGCTCCGTCTCCTCGAACCCGATGTCGGCGGCGTCACCGAAGTCCGGGGCGCGAAACGGGTCCGTGACCGGCGGCGGCGACGCCGCGGCAGTACCGCGGGGCGCCCCTTCGGGGGCGGAGAACAGCGAGATCGAGTCGATGAGAGGGCTTCCGTTCGTGACCGGAGGAGGGAGCGGGAGAGCGCGCGGAACGAACCCGCGACGACGCGCGGAATCGGCCCGCGGCGACTGGTGCCGCCGCGCGTTGAACGCGCGGCGGGCCTAGAGCTTGTTGAGCTTGGAGTACGGGCTGGGAATCCGTGCCTGCGTCGCACCGAAGTCGACGAGGGCCGCGATCCCCTCCTCCATGCCGACGACCCGGCCGAGGCCGTACATGTCGTGCGTGACTCGGTCGCCCACGGCGAAGTGCTTGGGCGGCGGGGGGACCGGAGCCTTGAAGGGGCTCGTGGGCAGATGGCGTCTGGGAACCGCTGGCTTTGTCATCGCTACCAGTATGCGCCCATCCGGGCCCGCCCGGGCGATCCCGGCCGTCGCCGTATCCGACCGCTCCCCCTCCACACCCCCTCCGTGTACGGGTCCGCGGTGGGTCGCGCCCAACGGATGGTGGAGGCGACCGGGTGGGGCGGGGGCAGCCTGGCGTGCAGTGGAGAAATCCGTTGATTGGGCACGGGATCCTGGGGGCGGTGTCCGAGCGCACCCGACAGGGCGACCGCCCCGCGGTCCAGGGAAAGGGTGCCGGCCGGAATCTTCAGCAGGGTGGACTTCCCGGCCCCGTTCTCCCCGACGACGGCCGCGAGCTCCCCGGTGCGACGGCGAGATCGGCACCGCGCAGGACGGACCGCCTTCCGTAGGACTTGTGCACGTCATGGGCCCGAAGTACGGGCGCGGACGCTGTTTCGGCGGGCATACGAAGTTTCCTGGGACTGTCCGACCGCATCCTCCGGGTCCGGGGGGCGACGCGGTGAGCCCACCCGCGTACACGCCGAGCATCTCGACCCCCCGGCGGGCCATGCCGTCGGCGGACGACGGATCGCTGCCGAGGGCGTCCGCGAGCCGGTCGCGGAGCGGGAAGACGGCGAGGTCATTGGCGAGCAGAAAGGCCGCACACACGTCCGCGTCCCGCCCCGGGCGTGGCGACCCCGGCCGCCACGAGCCCGGCCGGCGCCGCCCGGCTCAGCTCGAACAACCGCTGGAGAAGCTTCCGCCCGGCCTCGGAGCCGCCCAGCAGCAACCGGCGCAGATACCCGGGCAGGGCGACCCGCTGGGCAGATGCCGCCCGAACACCTCACTCAGGAGCCCAGAGGCCGCGGGATCGACGAGCCGGGCCACCGTCCTCCCCGGCCGGCTCTCCCGGCATCCCCTCGAACACATCGAGGACGTACTGGTCGACCTCCTGCCGCAACCCGTCCTTGGACCCGAAGTGATGCACGACGAGCCCCGCGGACCCCCGCGGCCTCGGCGATCTGCCGCACGGTGACCCCTTTCGGGCCCCCGCACGGCGAACAACCGCAGTGCCTCGTCCCGGATGACGGCCCGAGCGGTCCGGTCCCCCTCGACGACCGAACGTATGTACAGCAGCCTGAACAACCCTTCAGCGCGACGTCCAGGGTGAGCGGCTAGACTTGAAGAGTTCTTCAATTGATGACAAGAGGTAGATGAGATGCCGGTCCCGCTGTACGAGGCGAAGGCCGAGTTCTTCCGTATGCTCGGCCACCCGGTGCGCATCCGGGTCCTGGAACTCCTTCAGGACGGCCCGAAGCCGGTGCGTGAGCTGCTCGCCGACATCGAGGTCGAGCCCTCCAACCTGTCACAGCAGCTGGCGGTGCTGCGCCGCTCCGGCATCGTCACCGCCACCCGCACCGGCTCCACCGTCGTCTACGAACTGGCCGCAGAAGAGGTGGCCGACCTTCTGGCCGTCGCCCGGCAGGTCCTCTCGGTCCTCCTCGCGGGACAACAGCGACTCCTGCGGGAACTGAGGACGACGGAGCCGACGCCATGACGAGCCCTCTGGGAAGGAACGACGCCCGCATGAGCCAGAACACCGAAGCGGCCGGCCGGCCCGACGAGGAGTCCCGTGCCGAGCCCGAGGCAACGGGCGACAACTCGGAACGCCGCATGGAACGAGGCATCGCGATCCGCGCCGGCTTCTACATCTTCGGCACCCACCTCTTCGCCGGCTTCGTCTGGCTGCTCTTCTACGTGGGCGAACACGCCCACAAGTAACGGGGCGCGCGGTCGGTCCTACGGGTCCTACGGGTCCTACGGGTCCTACAGGTCCTACAGGTCCTACAGGTCCTACAGGTCCTACAGGTCTTACAACAGGTGGTCGGCCTTGCCCGCCTTGATGTCGGTGATGAGCGTGCGAAGGGCTTCGAGGGAGTCGGTGAGGTAACGGTCCTCCTGCCCGGCAACGGCTATGTAGGCGTTGCCGTCGGCGTCCGTACCGAGGCGGAAGCAGTTGCTCGCGTCCTGGCAGAAGGGGTCTTCCCAGTTGATGCCGGAGTTGACGTCGGACATGGCGAAGTCTCCTAAAGATCGCGGGAAATGGTGTGCATGAGGTCGAGGGTCGCCTCAGGGCTGAGGGCGATCCTCTGCATCTCGTCCAGTTGCAGGCGGTACTTGCACAGGTGGGCGCCTGAGTGCAGGAATTCCCCCGCCGTGCTGCGGTCCAGTTGCACGGTGTCGAGTGCGGGTACCTGCCCGTGGGCGTACAGGATCGACTGACCCGAACCGGGGAATGCCCCCGCGGAGAAGGGGATGGCCTGGATCGTGACGTTGTCGCGCTCCGCGGCTGCCATGAGATGGCGGAGCTGGTCCCGCAGCACCGTTCGCCCGCCGACCTCGATCCGCAGGGCGGCCTCATGGATGGTCAACGCGTAGTCCGGGGCATCGCTCCGGTCGATGACCTGGTGTCTGCGCACGCGGTGGGCGACCCTGGCCTCGAACTCCTCGGCGGGCAACGGCGGAATGGCGGCCCCGAAGAGTGCACGGGCGTAGGCGTCCGTCTGGAACTGCCCCGGCATGTGCGTCATCGTGCTCACGCGCAGGACCTTGGCGTGCCACTCCAACTCGGCGATGTCCAGGAACGTCGAGGGCAGGAGGTCGCGGTACTCCTCCCACCAACCGGTCGTGCGGTCACCGCACATGGAGACGAGTGCGTCCACCAGTTCATGGTCCGTGCACTCGTACCGGAAGGCGATGCGCCGGACGCGCTCCGGGCTGACACCGTGGCGCCCCGCCTCGGTACTGGTGATGACGGTCCGCTTCGTCTCCAGCAGCGCGGCGGCCTGCTCGGTCGACAGCCCCGCCTCCTCCCGCAGCTTGCGCAGCTCCGCGCCCAGCCGCTGCTGGCGCGCGGTCGGATGACTCCTCGGCGGCATGTGTTCCCTCTCGTCGCGTGTGCCCCAGTCTTTCGCGAAGCGCACACCATTCCAACGGGCTTCCCAGACTAGGTAGCACATGTACCCCCAGATCCCCTACGCTGAGTGTCGCGCACGCTACACACCGCAACGCCGGAAGCGCACCGCGCGAGCATGCCCGTCCGCCCTGGGGCGGGTGTGTCCGCGACCAGGGCGGCAAGCCACCGGCGAGCCCGAACCCTCAAGTACCGCAACGGAGTTCGCCATGCCCGAGATCCCCGTCGTCCCCGCCCACTGGCACTTCCCCGCACACCCGGCTTCCGTGCACCGCGCCCGCCGCGCCGTCGCCGAGTCCCTGCCGCACGCCCTCCGCCCCCACCTCGAGGACGACCTGCGCCTGCTGACCTCCGAACTGGTCACCAACGCCGTCCGTCACGGCACCTGCCCGGAGAACGAGAACCTCATCGAGCTCGTCCTCTGGCCGGCCGACGGCCACTACTGGCTCGCCGTCTCCGACCCCGGCACCGGCAAGCCCGTCGTCACCCACCCGGACCCCACCTCCGAAGGCGGCCGAGGCCTCCTCCTCGTCGACCACCTCGCCACGGCCTGGACAGTCCGCCCCCGCCCCACCCGCGGCACGTCGGTGATCGCGGGCCTGTCCCTCCATCGGCGCGGTTGACCCGTCGGAGCCTTCGCCCAGAAGTCGGCTCCGCCGCATCTGCAGTGGAACGTGCAGAATGCGCCGTCTGCCCCCACCCCTACTCCATGGGAACTACAGTTATTTGTGTGCGACGCGTCACGCTGCGTTGCGCCCTGGCCACCCTCCACATCGAAACCCTTGTCGACGGGGAGCAGGGTGGCCCGCGAGCCACCCTGGAACGGCTCCGCCCCGAGCCGGCCGACATGCTCCCGAAGGACAACGGCTCGCAGATCACCGGCTTCCGCCTGTCCCTGACCAAGAGCATGGGAAGCAGCCGCGGCAATGCCGAATCCGGCTTCATCCGAAGCGTGGACGACGCGGTGCACCGCTTCCACTCCACCGTGGTGGTCCATCTGAACCGTGCGACATCCCGTGGCGCGTCCTCCAGGACAGAGGCCCCGACGGGCTGATCCGCGGCGACCACGCAGGCCGACGTATCGCACGCGGCTGCCAGTGGTGGTCCCGAGACGAAGCTCCCTCCCGCTGAGCAATGGAACAGCGGGAGGGGGCTTCGTCGTACCTTCGCCGCAGTCCCTCGGTCCTCCGCAGGCCACCTCCACCCGGAGTCAGTCAGATGTCGAATTGCAAAATTTCGCAATTGGTTAGATGCTGTGTTCACTGTGCTCGTAAGCAGCCGCGGGCGCAGGCTCTCGCGTCGGCTCCGTAGCCGGGGCCTCGAAGGGGAAGTCGAGGGGCCGTGTCCGTTCCGCTCCACCAGGCCAAGACCGCGTCCTTCCGGATGCTCGGTCACCTCGTACGAATGCGGGTGCCGGAGCTGCTCCAGGACGGGCCGATGCCGGTCCGGGGCCTGCCGGCCGCCATCGGGGGCGAGCCTCCGGGCCTGTCCCGGCAACGGGCGGCCCTGCGCCGCGCGGGCATCGCCGGCGCGACCCGGGTGGGCCCGACGGTGGTCCACGAGCCGGCCGGCGGGGACGTGGCGGACCTGGCGGAGGCGGCGCGGCGAATCCTCACCGACATGCCGGCCGGGCGCGACGGGCTGTCGGCCGCACCGCGGGAAAGAGACGGGACTGTCGCGCGATGACCACGGGTTTCCACCGGGTCCCGGCCCGGATCGTGTCGCTGCTGCCCGGTCGCAGCGATGTCGCCGAGGCGACGCGTGACCCGCGCCGGGACCTACTGGCCGGCGTCACCGTGGCGGTCGTGGCGCTCCCGCTCGCGCTGGGCTTCGGCGTCTCCTCCGGGCTCGGCGCGGCGGCGGGCCTGGCGACCGCGGTGGTCGCGGGCGCGCTCGCCGCGGTGTTCGGCGGTTCCAGCCTCCAGGTGTCCGGCCCGACCGGCGCCATGACGGTCGTCCTGGTGCCGATCGTCGCCCGGTACGGCCCTGGCGGGGTGCTCACCGTCGGCCTGATGGCGGGCGTCATGCTCGTCGGACTGGCAGTGCTGCGGGCCGGCAAGTACATGCGGTACGTCCCCGCCCCGGTCGTCGAGGGCTTCACCCTCGGCATCGCCTGCGTGATCGGCCTGCAACAGGTCCCGAACGCGCTCGGCGTGCCCAAGCCCGAGGGCGACCGCGTGCTGATGGTGACCTGGCGCGCGTTCGAAGAGTTCGCGAAGCATCCGAACTGGACGGCGGTCGGCTTGGCGGTCGCGGTGGCCGCGGTCATGCTGATCGGCGCCCGGTGGCGGCCGACCGTGCCGTTCTCGATCGTCGCCGTGATCGCGGCGACGATCGTGGCACGGCTGGTCCACCTGGACGCGGCGAAGCCCATCGGTGACCTCCCCTCGGGCCTGCCCGCGCCCTCCCTGTCCTTCCTCGACCTCGGCTCCCTCGGCTCCCTGCTCGCTCCCGCCGTGGCGGTCGCCGCGCTGGCGGCCCTGGAGTCGTTGCTGTCGGCGTCGGTCGCGGACGGCATGACCGTGGGCAAGCGGCACGACCCGGACCGGGAGCTGTTCGGACAGGGACTGGCCAACATCGCCGCCCCGCTGTTCGGCGGAGTACCGGCGACCGGCGCGATCGCCCGCACCGCGGTCAACGTCCGCACCGGAGCCGGCTCCCGCCTCGCCGCCCTCACCCACGCCGTCGTCCTCGCCGTGATCGTCTTCGCGGCCGCACCGCTCGTCTCGAGGATCCCGCTGGCCGCGTTGGCGGGCGTGCTGCTGGCCACCGCGGTGCGCATGGTCGAGGTCGGCTCGCTGCGGGCGATGGCCAAGGCCACCCGCTCGGACGCGCTCACCCTCGTCCTGACCGCGGCGGCGACCCTGGTCCTGGACCTCGTCTACGCCGTGATCATCGGCCTCGTCGTGGCGGGCGCCCTGGCCCTGCGCGCCGTCGCCCAGCAGGTCCGCATCGACCGGGTGCCGCTCGAGACGGGCGACCACAGCGCCGAGGAACACGCCCTGCTCGCCGAACACATCGTGGCCTACCGCATCGACGGACCACTGTTCTTCGCCGCCGCGCACCGCTTCCTGCTGGAGCTGACCGAGGTCGCCGACGTCCGCGTGGTGATCCTGCGCATGTCGCGGGTGTCGACCATGGACGCCACCGGTGCCCTGGTCCTGAAGGACGCGGTGGAGAAGCTGAAGCGGCGCGGCATCCTCGTCCTCGCCTCCGGCATACGCCCAGGCCAGCGCCAGGTCCTGGACTCCGTCGGCGCGCTGGAAGCGTTGCGGCACGCGGGACGGGAGTACGCCGACACCCCCGAGGCGATCCGGGCCGCCCGCGCCCACCTGGAGAGCGCCGGGGTACTGCCCGCCGTCGCCGCCCGGACGCCTCGGGCTCCCCGCGAGGAAGCCCTGTGACGAGTACGGCCCTTGCCGCAGTCCGTACGGCCGAGGCCTCCGGTGCGCAGGCCCGACGGTTGCCGGGGTCTGGCAGCCCGAGGCGGCCGATGCGCGTGGGACGGAAGCCGACCCCCAACCGGCCCGCCCGGCGGACAAGGGACCTCGGCCGCCCGGTGATGCACACGCCGGCCGGCACCGGACGGAGGCTCACGCTCTCCGAACCGGCCGTTCCGGCCGGAGCGGCAGAGGTGATCCCTCACCCCCACCGCGTCGAGCGCATGGGAGGAGGCATCCCCCTCCGGTGCACGCGGAGCGAGCGGAGCCGGTGGCCGTCTCTGGATACGAACACGGCACGGTGCCGTACGGGCCGTGAGGAGGCGTGATGACCACGCAGCTCGAAGGGCTGCCTCACCGGCACGTGCTCACGCTGCCCAACGCACCGTCCGCCGTCCGTCTGGCCCGCGAGACAGCCGAGGAGGCGCTGCTGGAATGGGGCATAAACCTTCACCACCCCACGGTGGGCCCCGCCCTGCTGATCCTCGGCGAGCTGGTCACCAACACCGTGAGGCACGCTGCCTCCCGCTCCCCGCAGGTCACGGTGATCTACGCGGCGGGCCACGACTGTCTGGCCTTCGCCGTCCACGACCGCCACCCCTACCGGCCCCCGCTGTACGGCGCCGTCGCGGGAACCGGCGCCGGAGGCATCGGCACGGTGATGGAACTGGTCCTCGGCCTGGGCGGCAGCGCCGTCGTCCGCCCGGATGCCGACGGCGGCGGCAAGAGCATCTGGATCACCCTCCCCCTATGAATCCGCCGACGAACTGGCCGCCGCGCTCGCACGGTCCCCCTCACTCGTACGGAGTTGCTAATCTCGGCAACTGCCGAGGCCACCACCGTGATGCGGGGCAGCCCGCATTGGTGCGCCCGGCAGCCGCACGGACCCGGCACGACTGCCGACTGCCGATGCGGGCGAGGACGGGCAGCATGCGCGGGACGAATGGTGGAACACGGTGCGCCGACGACCGGTCGGGACGGCCGTGCTGCCCCGCCGGGAAGGGAACGGCAGGATGAGCACGCCGCTGTACCAGCTGAAGGCCGAGTTCTTCAAGACACTCGGCCACCCGGCCCGCATCCGGGTCCTGGAACTGCTGAGCGAGCGCGAGCACGCGGTGGCGGAGATGCTGCCCGAGGTGGGCATCGAGGCCGCGCACCTGTCCCAGCAACTGGCCGTACTGCGCCGGGCGAACCTCGTGGTGACCCGCAAGGAGGGCTCCAGCGTGTACTACTCGCTGACCAGCCCGCACATCGCCGAACTGCTGCGAGTCGCGCGCACCATCCTGTCCGGGGTACTGATCGGCCAGGCCGAACTGCTCGCCGACCTCCAAGCCGCCCAACAGACGGCGGCAAGACCGCCGTCGTAGCCACACCCCCGATCGACAGCCCCCACCTCGCACGCGAGCCCGTTCACCAGCGCGGTACGCGACGCGGTCAACGCCCCGTCCGACGCTGCTCGTCGAACCGAACCAACACCCGCACCAGACGCCACACCCCGGCCACCGCCCCGAGAATCACGCCCGCCACCAACACGCCGTCCCTCACCGAACCGGAGAGATCAAGGACCCGAACCAGGGTCCAGGCGACGGCATAGACAAGTGCGGCCGGCACTGCGGCGGTCACCAGCGCGAACACGATCTCCACCGTCATCGCGTCCTTCTCCCACCGCGACTCACGCCCCCTGTCCATCCCGCAAGTCTCACACGCCGCCCGGCGCCAGCCATCGAGCCCTCGAAAAGCATGTCCGGGTCCTCCCTCGTCCCGAACCCCACCTGCTGCGATGCTTCAAGTCGGGACCGGGGGAGGGGGCTTTATGGAGCTGAAGGTCACGCGCTGGAAGCGGTACGGACATGATCGCCTGTACGCCAACCTGCCTGATGGCACGGCGGTCGGTTGGGCGGATCTGGAGACGGGGGACATCACGGTCCTGGTGGCCGAGTATCGCGACGACGTGATGGCCGTGCTGACAGATCACTTACACAACAACTCTGGACCGGTCCCGCCGAAGCGGACGCCCAGGACGTCGACGGCTGAGTCGCCACCGCTGCTGCCGCCTCTGACGGCGGCCGACGACCTGTCTGCCAACCGTCCCGGTGAGTCTCTGCTCGATAAATCCGGACCGGGCCTGATCAAGCGAGTCGTCTTGCAGCTTCTGCGACACCCCGCCGAGTGGGACTCCTGGCGGAAAGGCCTGGCGGGGGAGCAGAGGGTGGGAGCTGAGCTGCGCCGCTTGGAGCGGCACGGTTGGCGCGTCCTGCATTCCATCCCCTTGGCCGACAAGGTGGACGTGGATCACTTACTGATCGGGCCCGGTGGTGTCTTCAGCATCAATACGAAGCACCACCGCAAGAGGGCTGTATGGGTTGGCGATGACTCTGTGAAGGTCGATCACGGAAAGCCGGCACCCTACGCGCGCAAGAGCCGGGCGGAGGCCAAGCGAGTAGCCCGAGTTCTTGAGCGCTTTTGCGGCTTTCCTGTGCCGGTAGAGCCAGTGCTCGTCTTCGTCGGCGTGACCGATCTGAAGGTGGTGGCTACGCAGCTCAGCGTGCGTGTGTATCGGGAGCGAGAGGTGGCGGCGTTGGCGCCGCTTTCAGGGGTGCTGACAGCTGAGCGGGTCGAGCAGGTGTACAGCGTTGCTCGTCATCGCCAGGCTTGGAGTTAGGTCCTGCCGATGGCGACATGACATTTGCTCGTGTCTGAGGTCTGTGGCGTGCCGCCCAGCGGCCCAGGGCTTGATCAAGTCCCGTGGGCGTCCGGATTGTTGGTGATGCCCAGGATGGGGAGTGCTCGTTGAGGCTCGTCGCGGATCGCCCGGGTGGTCTTGGCGATGTTGTCGGCTCCGAGGGTTTTCAGCGCCGATGGCGAGGTTGGGAGGGTCGCCATGGCCCGTGGTGCGGTCCCGGCGTGGACGGTGGAGGCGTCTTCGGCGAAGGTGACATCCCTGATGTGGTGCGAGGAGTTCTCCACTCCCCAGTGCCCGCGAATCGCGGCGGCCAGGTCGTCGGGTCTGGCTTGGTGGGCGTCGAGGCTGGTAACGGCATAGACACTGTCACGGGTCTCGCGTGTGCTGGTCTGCTTGCGGCGGCGGTGGACGCGGATGGCCAGGCGGGCGTGGGAAAAGGCGATTCCGCCGAGTTCGTCGGCGATCCCGCAGGTCTTGACTGAGCGGGACTCGCGGCGTCCGTGTCCGGTCCCGGAGGCGGTGTGCTGGACTGCGATGGACTGCCAGGGCAGGGCGGCGAGTTGGGCGTGGGTGGTGGGCTGGTTGGTCTTGATCACGGCGATGTATTGGGCCTTCTTGGTCTCGACCAGCCAGGAGATGTTCGCCTTGACCGAGTGCAGGGCGTCGAAGGTGACGACAGTGCCGGTCAGGTCCAGCGGTGCCAGCAGTCGACGGAAGTGTGTGGTTTCGTTCGTCTTCGCGCCGACCGCCCGGTCCAGGGCGTCACCGTCAACAGTCCCCAGCTCCCGGCCGATCGTGGCCGGCGCTGGAGTGCGCCGCCATCTGAGCAGGTGGCGGCGAATCCCGATCGCCGCCAGGAGTGTGTTCGGGGCACGCTGGCCCCACGGGCCACCTCATGAGCATCTGGCTTGGACACCACAATGATCATGAAGCCCGTGCCTGCCTTGTTATGCGTCCCAACCGGTCACAACCCGACCAGCCGCACGACCCCGGAACTTGCAACCGCCCTGCTCCGGTGAGCGTCACGATAAGCGTGGGCTGAAGTCACGGGAGCCTGGCACGGACAGGCCGGTACCGATTCCGCCCGTGCTGGTGGTGATGCTCCGAGCGCACCTGAAGGAGCTCGGCACTGCCAAGGACGGGCGGCTTTTCCCCAACGAGCGGGGGGACCTGCTCGGTACCTCCAGCTACTGGCGGGTGTGGCAGGAAGCCAGACTGCTGGCGCTTCCGCCGGACAAGTTGGACTCGCCCTTGGCCCGGAAGCCGTACCACCTGCGAGCCACATGCATCACGAACTGGCTCCGTGCGGGCCTCCCGGTAGCAGAGGTGGCCCGGCGCGCTGGCAACTCCCCGGAGGTCATCCACCGCCGCTACGCGGGCTGTACCGACGACAGCGAAGAGGAGAACAACAAGAGGATCGAGAGAACCATGGGGTGGGACGCCGACGTTCGGTGATCCATTGGCCGGGCGCTACAGTCACCGATCATGCGAAAGGTCGGAAGGCATGTAGCGCCCTTCATTCTCCTGGCACTGGTGGCCGGTTGCGGCACAAAGAGCACGACGACGAAAGCTGGCGGTGTCACGACGACCGTTGTGCAAGATAGTCAGTGGGTAACGGCACTGATATCTGCCGGAGCCGTCCTGATCAGTTCCGCTTTGGCCGCTTGGACGGCTCACTACTTCACGGCCCGTACCGAGAAGACGAGACAAGCCCACGCTGAGAAGCAGGAAGACTCCAAGCGGCGTCATGAAGCACGACTCGCTGAGGAACAGCGAGTAAGGGAGCAGGTGATCGCCACGGCGACGGCCATCTCAAAGATGCTGCATGACTTCCGTGCGAAGGCCGGCGAGGCGGCTGATGCCCTGAACGTCCAAGCCGCGGACTTGTACGACGAGTGCGACAAAATCGTGCGTAAGCACCATGACGAAGCGCTACCCGTCATCGAAGTCATGCCGGACTTCGATCTTCGGCAGAGGGCCAACAAGGTGTTCGAGATCCATGGGCTCTGGGCTGCCGAGATGACAGCAGCCATCGTGAATGGCACCGCGCAGCCTGACGCCGACGGGTTGGATGACAGTCGCGAGCGGTTCTACCGGCATGCTCGGACAGTGATCAAGAACGCCGCAGCTTGACCCACACGCCACTCACACACGAACAGTGCGCAACAACAAGAAAGAGCGGGACCCAGTGGGACTGGGTCCCGCTCTTTATGTTAGGCATCTGCGCTGGTCAACCGCATCATCATGCTGGTTGAGGCGAAGTGCCCCCGGCAGGATTCGAACCTGCGCACACGGCTCCGGAGGCCCCGTGGGTCTCGGGTGTTCTAGCAGCTCACAGGCTCGGACAGGTCTCGCAAACCAATGCTCGTCCACGCATAGTCCATGAGCAACTGAGTCAGCCCGTTGAGTCCTCAGAGCGAGCAGCTCCAGGACAGGCTCAGACCTCTGCCTCACTCGCCAGGCAAGGACCGCAGCCCCGTGAGGCACTGCAATGAAAACGGAGCGGCCGGATTCTTCTTCAGCAAGGCCCTCGCCTGCCGGCCCCATAGCTAGGGGGGTCGGCAGGCATCAAATCAGAGGATGCCGAGAAGCCAGCGCACAAGTGCTGCCCCGATCGCTGCGGCCAGGCCCCGCAGAATGCCACCCCCGACGAGACGCACCAGCTTGTGGAGCCAAATCTTCTTGATCTTGTCGCCCATCACGAGTCCCCTCGGTCAGCGGCTCCGACCACCCTGGCCGGCGCCGAGGACGACTTTCCGCCGCCGGGGCTTCGATGTGAGAAGTACAGGGCACGGAGGGCGGAATCTCTCTACGCTCCTGCTCACAGGCCTGCCCGCTGCGCCCGAGGCGGGCAACAGGGCACGCCGGGCACCCTCGCGAGGAACCGCGTGACAGCGATCAGCGACCAGTTCCACCTCCAGTTCCGGGCCCTCCACGATCGCGCCGTGAGCGAGCAGAGATTCCGAGGAAGGAGGCACTCCGACCGGTACCTCGCTGAGAAGGCCAGCAGAGCCCTTGGCACCGCAATCCATGACCAGGCCGTCGGCAGATGGTTGAAGGGCACCCCGCCTCGCTCTACCAGCAGCGATCAGGTCGTAGAAGTGGTCAAGGTACTGAGCAAATGGGCAGGTGAGGACTGCGATACGCGGTATTGGCTCAAGCTTTTGGAAGACGCTCAGCCTCCGAAGGATCGATCAGGTTCGGCAGCCCTCGGGCTACCGATAAACCAGATCGATCCCTTCAAAGTGGGTGTACGCAGACCCGTCTCGCTCTCGCCCGCTCCGGTCAACGACGGCCAACGACGCCTGACGACTTACGTGCCCCGAGAGCACGATGAAGCTCTGCGAGCCGTCATCGCTGCAGCCGAGGGAGGCAAAAATCGCCTAGCCGTACTGGTCGGCGAAGTTTCCACGGGCAAAACGCGAGCCCTGTGGGAGTCCGTCCAGGCACTGCCTTCGAGGTGGCGGCTCTGGCACCCCATCGACTCAATCGAGCTCATTGAGGGCCTCGACACGATTCAGCCCCACACCGTGGTGTGGTTGAACGATGCCCATCTCTATCTCGACCCACGAGACGAGAAACAGAGTGAACACGTTGCCGCGCGGCTACGCCGCCTGCTGCGCCAGCCAGGTCCCCTTCTACTGCTGGGGACGCTGTGGAGCGCCTACGCCCACAGGCTCACCAGTGCAGGGCCCACCGGCGACCTCATTCCGCATCCGCAGGTGGCCGAACTACTCGCAGACAGCGCAGCCAGCCTCATCACTGTGCCGCCAGCATTCACCGCGCAGCAGCTTTGGGCAGTGCGGACGGCAGCCAAGGCAGACCGACACCTCCGGTTCGCCCACAAACATGCCGAAGGTGGGCGGATCATTCAGGTGCTCAGCGGCATCCCGTTCCTGATCCAGCGATGTGATCAAGCTCCTGAGGCAGCCCGAGCGGTCATCGAAGCTGCATTCGACCTCTACCGCTATGGGCATGGACAGGACCTTCCCCGCTCCTTGTTGGAGGCGGCAGCCGGCAGCTACCTGGGAGAAGACCAGAGGGCGATGATTCCCGAGGACTGGTTTGCGGCCGCTCTCACGTACACCGAGGAACCCTGCCGCGGAGTACCAGGTCCAGTTACTCCCTATCGGAAGCAGCCCAACGGCGCAGTCACACCGACCTACCGTCTGGCCCACGTGCTTCAACACCTAGCGCTATACGTGCCAGACCGTGACCTTCCCTCCACCGGCTTCTGGGACGCAGTAGCCACGCATCCCCACACTCCCGCAGACCAGGTTGCCATCGCCCGGGAGGCCGAGCTCCGCGGGCGTTACAGCCACGCGGCCACGCTGTATGAAGAAGCTGCTAAAGCCGGCCACGGGGAGGCCTGGCAGCGCCTCGTCGACCTCCTAGAGATGCTGGGTCACACGGAGAAGGCGACAGCTATGGCTCAGCGAAGCGGTGACCCCGAAGTTGCTCGCGAACTTCACGCTTTCCGTGAACTATTGACCACGGGATTCACCTGGGCTGAGAACATGTCCGCCGAGGCAGAGCCTCCTCAACTCACCCGCCTGCAAGAGGAGATCCGTCACTTTGAAGCGGACGGGGCCCATAACCATGCCCTTGAACTAGCCCGCCAAGGCATCCGCCAGGGCGAACCTGAGGGATTCGAGGAATTGCTTCGACTCCTGGAAAACTCTGGTGCCCATGAGAAGGCCGACGATCTTGCCATCCACAGCTTCAACCTGCCGTACCTCTTGGACAACCTCCTGAGTGCGCGGGCAGCGGACGATCCGACGAGTCTTGAGCGCCTGGTCCGGCGCGCTGTAGACGCCGGTCACCCTCACGCCCTCGGTGAACTCATCGGCCTCATGAAGCGAAGTGGCCGGCGGACCGAGGCGGAGGCGATCCGGCGATTCGGGCTGACTGCGGAGGGAGCCCCTGCCGCGCCTTGGTGAGCCAGGCGGCCTGGCACCCCGCGCCTCAGCCGATTCGGCCGATGGCAAGCACACCGACTCCGTCTGGGCTGGCCGGATGTCGCTGACCGTCACGGTCTGCTTGCGGGTAGGGCTTGCCGTCGCTCGCTGGTAGGATGCATCGGTTCAGGCAAGCATGGTCCCTTAGACTGTCCCGACACCCGCTGCCGAGAAGCGTGAAAGAGGGACAGTGCATACCCCGCAGGACACCCCAGGAGCCGTGCCCGTGCAGGAGGCCTTGGCGCTGCCCTTGGGCGCTGTGTTGCCGGGTGTGCGCAAAGCAGGAGCGTTGTCACCGAAACGTCCGGCAGTGGAAACCGCAGGACTTGCGGATGTTTTCCCGTACTACGCTGGCTTTTCTTTCGATTGGGCGTGCCATCAACTAGCCCTGCACGAGACAGAGTTGCTTAGCGGTGGAACTGTTCTGGACCCTTGGAACGGCAGCGGAACCACGACCCTTGCAGCCCAGAGCTTGGGTTTGAATGCCATCGGCTTGGACCTTAACCCAGTCGCGAACGTAATCGCTAAGTTGCGAGCACAGAACTATTCGCAAGTCGCGAAGATCAAACGTCCTTCTGCGGGCAGGGACGTCTCCGTAGACGACGATCCGCTAGCAGCTTGGCTTGCCGGACCTACTGTGCGCAGAATTCGACAGTGGTTCAATGCAGGCGAGGATGTCGGCAGTGCTGCTCAGGATTTGTTGACTGTTTCACTCTTCCGGGCAATTCGCGAGGTAACGAAGCGATTCGAGGGGAGTAATCCCACATGGGTAAAGCGCGCCAAAGAGGGCTCGGAAACCGTCTCCCTTGCTAGCGATGAGCTAGACGAGATCGTCGAACGCCATATTGCCTTCGTCTCCTCACGCGTCGGTTCGCAGTCATCACCTCGGCAAGTATGCGTAGCGACGGCCGACTCCAGAAATATGCCAGTCGCATCGAGCTCGGTCGACATCATTGTGACCTCTCCCCCGTATCTAACCCGCATTGACTATGCTGTGGCCTACTCACGAGAATTGGCGCTGCTTGGTATCAACATTTCAAGCGATCGATCGCTTCGTTCAGGCCTCATGGGAACCACGCTAATTCGACGACAATCGGAAGCTTCTGTCTCTTTTGGGGAGGCGGCATCCCGCCTACTGTCCCTTATTCAGAAGCATGACAGCAAAGCGTCATCCGGATACTACCTGAGGCAAGCTCGACAGTACCTATCTGATCTCGCCTCTGGTCTTGACGAAATTACGCGCGTATGTCGAAATTCAGCGACAGTGCACCTCGTAGTTCAGGATTCTTTTTACAAGGACATTCATGTACCGTTGGCCGACATCTGCATTGATGAAGCGGCGATGCGTGGATGGGCGTTGAAGAACGAGCCGGAGCGCTTTCCAGTGCGTCGCACCCTCACGTCGCTGAACAAGTCCGCTCAGTTTTACAAAAAGGGCGATGTAGCCGAGTCAGTACTTACCTTCATTAGGGGGTAACAGGGTGCCTAGTCACCTTACCGCGGAAGAATTGATCGAAGCGGTGGATCAGAAGATCACCGCTGTGCGAACGAAGACCAACGACTTCTCCTTCAATGAGCTGGCGGACATGTATGCCTCGGAGGAATTGGTCATCGACCCCGACTTTCAGCGCATGTTCCGGTGGTCAGAGGGCGCACAGTCACGTTTTGTTGAGTCGTTGCTTCTCGAACTCCCCGTTCCTCCGATCTTCCTGATCGAAAGAGAGGACCGGGTGTATGAGTTGATTGATGGTCTGCAACGCATCTCCTCTTACCTCCACTTTCGCGGCGAGCTCACGGTTGGTGGCACCCTGGTGCCACCTCTGGTTCTCTCTGACTGCGACATCGTCCCAGAGCTCAATGGCTGTACCTATGCCTCTCTTCCGAAAGCCTTGGAGATCAAGCTCAAACGTAGTTACATCCGAGCAGAGATCCTGCGCAAGGAAAGCGATCCTCGCCTTCGCTACTACATGTTCAAGCGGTTGAACACTGGAGGCTTGGCACTCTCTAATCAGGAGGTCAGGAACGCAACAATTAGGCTCCTGTCCAATGACTTCAATCAGTTCATTATCGATCTTTCGGAAAATGAAGACTTCCGCGTATGCGTCGAGACGCTTACCGAGAAGGCGAGCAATGAAAGGTTCGATCAAGAGCTCATTCTGAGATTCTTCGCCTTCAAGAATGCTGGCGCTCAGTACAAGCATGATATTGCCGATTTCATGACCGAGTACATGGAGGACGTATCTGATCCCTCAGGCGTCACGCAGTTCGACTATGACCATGAGAAGCACGTCTTCGAGAAAACGTTCCGTGTAGTCACAGAGATTGGCAGGCTTCTCGAATGGGGCCCGAGGGTCCTCGGGTACGGTAGGGCGAAATGGCGAGCCGCGCTGGCAATTCTCGGTGCATCATTTTGAGGGAATCGTACTCGGGATGCAGGATGTGCTAAATAGGATTAACCTCGAAGATGGGGAGGAGATGCGTAAGCTTGCCGAAGTGGTTAAGGATGGAAAAACTAACCCCGAATTCACAAAGTCAATCGGGGGAGGTAAAAATGACCGCATCTCCCTACGAAATCGCATCGGCTTCTTCCGGGACAGCTTTACACGAGCGCTCTCATGAACGTATCGGACATGCGGGCACAGCTAGAGACCGACATCCTCTGGCGCCTCGACGAAATACGGCATCTTCGCAACTTACTTCTACAGGGGGAAGAGCCAGATAAAGCATCCGTCTATTCTCTTCGTGCCATTCTGGTGATGCAGTATGCGCACCTGGAGGGTTTCACGCGGACTGCGCTTTCTCTGTATATTGATGCGATCAACAGCCAGGGATTGCCAGCTAAATCGTTAAGGCCGGAGCTCCTTGCGGCTGCGCTTGCCGGGGAGTTTGACACCTTGCGGCGTGGGACACCTACGGGCGCGGATGAGGGAAAGATGACCACCCGCGCCCGCCACCAGGTTGCCTTCGTTCAGCGTCTCCAAGAGCTGAATGAAGGGCCAATTTCCATCGCCGCAGAGGTAGCTGTTTCGATGGAAATGAACCTCGGATCAGACGTTTTGAAGAAGTGCCTCGTTGCCTTGGGCATATCTGTAGACAAGGTGAGGCGTGACCAGTACACAGCCATTGATTTTGTGAAAAACGTTCGGAATGACATCGCTCACGGCGGACGCAAGGAGAAGATTCCAGGAGGGCTCTTTTCTGCGCATCTCAAAAAGTGCGAGGAATTCATGAACGAGCTAGCTCGTGTGCTGACGAGGGCGGTTAGCGAGAAATGGTTCCTCGTGCAACCCCAGAGTGCGGAGAATGGCACCGTGTAACGTCCGTGACAGCTGCCAGTTTCCGTCATCGCTGAGTGGCTGCAAGGGAAGCTGGCCGGTCCATGGACGCCTGACCAGTGATCACTCCAGGTTTGCGTTCGACGGTGGGCATAGGCGAAGCGGCCCCTTCTGAACCTCAGCCGACGACAGTCAGCCACGACGGCGGGTACGTCGACTGATCAGGCGCGCGTGTGCCTCGCTTAACCCCCACCGGCCTTAGCCACGCCGCCGGTATTGCCGCCCCGACCAGCAAGCTGTGCAGACTGGTTCATCGGGCTCGGCGTCTGGCGCCGACTGGCAGCGGTCCGCCCCACGTCACCAGGCAGAGCATTTGGTGGTCCACACTAAGCCAACCTACGGGTTCCAATTTGCTGGAACTCTTCCCAGGGATCTTGCGAAGTCTCCTACTTGCTCCTTCAGCACTGCATAGATCGAATTGGATAGTTGACTCAGGAAGTCGACGTTGAATCGAATTTCGTCGGGAGAAGCCGGAATGCTTGCTCCGCTGTGGGCTACGATGTTGCGGAGATTGATGATTTGACGGAGACGCTCTTCGGGGTGCCCCATCGAGATAAGCCCCAATCCGTGCCCTGTCGGGGCTACGTAATTGGTCTGAAGGTGGTCGGCGACCTTTTTCCACGGTGCGTCCACTCCAACCAATTTCAGCAATCCGGCTACGGTCTCCGGCCCTGGGTTGCCTCCCGTGTCGATGGCATGCTCAGCGCTGATGACGCCATTCACGAAACGCTTAGCTGCAGCGACGCCCTCGGTAATCCTCTCCACCGGAGGCCTAATGGACCCATGGCGATTTCCTTGCAAGGCGGCGGCCATATTTTTTGATATGAGCTGAATCTGCAGCTTCTCCGGAAGGTCCCATAGAGTCAGTGGAGGCTGCGAATATCCGTGACGCTCTAGCGCATAGGACACCACGTCTTTGAGGAACTCCTCAAACCTGGCGCACAGTAGAACGACCGCTCCCGCCAGCAACGGGCTCGGCACTGGGCGATTAGACAGGTAGCTCAGTGCAGGGTGGCGATAGGTTATTGAGCATTTTCAGCGTTGCTTCTCCAGGGTGAGGACGGCCTTGGTGATGACGCTCATGCGGTTGGGACTGATGCGGGATCTGCGGAAGATCTGCCAGGACTTCAGCCGTGCCATGCCACGTTCAACAGGTGCCCTGGCCGCAGACAGGGCCCGGTTGCTGGTCCGCTCGGTGAGGGTGAGTTCACCGCCCGGCGGGCGGCGCTTGGCGGTGGTGACCCAGTCGCCCGCACCGATGTAGGCCATGTCAGCAAGGATCGGGACGCCCTGGCGCGCACAGATCCGGAGGATCTGGTGGGTGCGGGCGGCCGTCAGGTCGTGGGTCCGGCCCGGCAGCGCCGGCGAGAGCCACAGAATCTCGCCGGCCGGGTCCGTGACGACCTGCACGTTCACCCCGTGCCGCTTGTGTTTCGAGGAGTAATCGGCCCTGCCGTCGCCGACGCGGTCGCACTCGGCGAGCGTGCCGTCCAGGAGGACGAAGTCCGGGTCGTGCGCGCGCAGCGTCTTCAGCAGGCCCGGTGCCTGCTCGGCGAGCAGACCCGTGACCGCGGTGACGTAGGCGTGGGCGGTACCGACGGATATACCGAAGGCTCCGGCGATACGGGCGAGGGTGTCGTGGCGACGCAGGTACACGAGTGCGACCAGCGCACGGCGGTGCGGCGGGAGTTTGCACCGCCGGTCACCCTCACGGGTGACGATGAGCATCGTGACCGACTCGACCACGGCGTGAGGCAGGTCGAGTACGGCAGGATACGGAACCAACAGGGCTCCTGTGCTGCTGAGTTGAGACGTCGAACACCTCCCTCAACGGCACGGGAGCCCTGTCCGTTGCGCACCCCAACCTCACACCACTCCGTCACCCGATCGGTGGCCGTACTGAAAATGCTCATTGACTCTGCAAGGTCGATGAGGTTCGTGACGTCATCCAACTGTGCGACGAACTTGTTCTTCGGCACGCCTACCCCAAAATGCTCTCAAGCAGGTGCCGCAAGAAGTCGATTCGGATATAAGAGCTGTGGGGTACTGATGAGCCGAATCGTAGAGACTCAAGGAATACGTCGTCCAGGAACAGTTGCTTGAGGGCGTCCTGAATTTCGTCGGATTTCTGAGAAATCGCAGCAAGGTCGAAATCACGAACCGCGACCATTTCGGCGTCATATAGAGCAACTGTGATTTGCTGGGATGGGCTGTTGGCTTCCGGGCGCCAGCGACGAAAAGTTAGTTCTCCGAAAGCGGAATGGCATTTTTCGACAGTTGCGATGAAATCTTCCCGATCTCGTTGCAACTCATCTTCAGGTGACTGATTCTTGCGCAGTAGCGTTTGGGACAGAGCGTGGGACATGGAGCCGTGATAGGCGTGCAAATCTTCAGTGAGGGTAAAGTATCGAAGTACAAGCTCAACGTCCCGCATTTCGCGCCAGATCTTGCTGTACGCGCTACTCCTTCCCTGTCCCAGTGCTTCTCTAAAGATTGGACTTTCGGCGAGTTCGACAGTCAGTCGATTGAAGGGGCCGGGGTATACGGCATTGCGCAATTCCTGGGCATTTAGAGGCACGCCTCCGGTGTTGAGGCGAGCGAAAACTTCGTACGTCATTTCCGGGTCGGAAAGGCGGTCGAGGATGATTGCGCGCAGAGTGCTCCTGGAAAGGAGTGAGCGTTGCATTGCTGTATCTAGATCTCGAAACTGCTTACCGTTCGCTTCGTATAGGATTTCGAGATCGGTCAGCTTGTAAGTGTCATTTATGAAGTCGACCAGTGCGCTGATTCTGTGTCTGCCGTCAATGACGAAGTAGCGCCCATAATCTCCCTCGCCGAGAAACACTGGCGGTACGGGGATGTTCAGCAGGAGGGACTCGATGAGGCGTGATTGACGTCCTCTGTCCCATCGGTCTCGGCGTTCAAATTCGGGATTTAGGTCGAGCTCCTCTCTTTCTACAAGTGATGCAAAGTAAGAAACACTAAAATCCATCGTATGTGAGAGGAGATCCAATTGGTGCGATTCCCATCGACGACGCAGTGCGCTTTTGGCGTCATCGTTGAGGCCTCCGCCTTCCAACTCTTCTGCTGTTTCCTCGAAGCCGTCGCTTCCAAGCGCACTCATGGGCAGGGCACCACCTCGTCTGAACTTACACAGGGCTTCACTAGTCTGCCGTACTGAGAGGAACCGTTGCGGGTGAACGCTGCTCGCGTCGAAGATTGAGCGAGGCGGAGAGCTGGTACTCATCCCGTTCGAGGAGCGCTGGATCAGAGCCATTGAGTGAGCCGCTTCATCCACGTCGGACATCCTCTTTGCGCTTGGCGACTGTTTGCTGAGAGCGCGGCCCGGCCCCCGGCCGGGCTGGAGCGGGGCGGAGACAGACATCCGATGCGGTTGATCAGTCAAGCGGTGTGGGGAAGGCGGTCTGCTCGTCGTAGGGGATGTGGTGGGTGAGGCAGTGGTGCAGACAGCCCAGTAGGCGGTTGAAGAGGTTGCGTTGGGCTGCGACGTGTCGGTCTTCGGCTGTGCGGCGGCGGTCGTAGTGGGCTCGTGCTCCGGGGGATGCGGTGAGGGCGGCGAAGGCCCAGATGTAGCCGGCTGAGGCGAGGCGCTGGTTCTTGATGTGTCTGGCCAGGACGGTGGTCTTGCGTCCGGAGGATCTGGTGATGGGGGCGGATCCGGCGTAGGCCTTCAGGGCGCGGGGGCTGGTGAAGCGGGTGTGGTCGTCGCCGAGTTCGGCCAGGACGCGGGCTCCGGTGAGAGCGCCGAGGCCGGGGAAGCTGGTGATGATTTCGGCGTCCTGGTGGGTGGCGAAGGCGGTGGTGGCGGCTGCTTCGAGGTCGTCGGCGCTGGCGCAGGCCGCGTCGAATTGCCGCAGCAGAGCGAGGGTTTTGGTGCCCATGGCCTGCTCGATCATCGGTGGTTGGTGCATTTGCGGTTCGCGGAGCAGGGTGTGGAGTCGTTCGACTTCACCGGTGATCTCCCGTTGGCGTCCGGCCTTCTTGAGGATCGCTCGCAGTTGCGGGGCGGGTGAGCTGGGCGGCCTGGGTGGGTGTGGGCGCCGCGGCGAGCAGGGTGCGGGTGACGGGTGAGGCGAGGCCTTCGCGGAAGTGGCGGAAGACGGTGAGGAAGCCGGGGAAGTACTCGCGCAGGTGGGAGCGCAGGCGGTTGCCGGTTTGGACGCGGTCCCAGACGGCGTCCTGGTGGGCTCGGGCCAGGACAGTGATGGCCTGGGCGAGGTGGCTGTCCGCGGGCAGAGGCCGGTGTTCGGCGGGGTCGGTGCGCAGGATGTTGGCCAGGACCTTGGCGTCGAGGTGGTCGGACTTCTTGCGGCTGAGTGCGTAGCGGTCGCGGTAGCGGGCGGCGGTGAGCGGGTTGATCACGTAGATGGGTCGGCTGGTGGCGCGTAAGCAGGCGACCAGGAGTCCGTGAGAGGTCTCGATGGCGACCGGGATCGGGTTGTCCGGGCTGTCGCCGTGCTGGGCGAGCAGGTCCAGGAGCTGGCTGAGGCCGGTAGGGGTGTCGTCGATGCGGAGCTTGTCCAGGAGAGTGCCGGCCTCGTCGAGCAGTGCGATGTCGTGGTGGTCGGTGGCCCAGTCGATGCCGCAGAACACGCTGGTCATGGCGGGTGTCCTTGGGTGGGTGCCTGTGGTGGAGTGGTCGCCGTGGCGGGGTTGCGCGTCTCCCTAATGGCAGGGCTCATGGGCCCGTCATCCGATTAGCCGTTCGCAATCCCAGCGGTCGCCAGGGGTCTCGGTCAGCTGCGGAACTGGGGTGTTCGCCGAGCGGTGAGAGGTGTTCCCTGGCGGCGGCTTGGACCACGAGAGCCAACGATGCCGCTGTTTGTGTGCGAGCGGGGGTGGCGGGGCCGGTCCGCGCGGGACGAAGGCAGGAGCGCGGACCGGCCCCGCCACCCCCGGCGCCGCTTCACAGAGCGGGAAGGCATGTGGGGCCGACTCTGTCTTGAGAGGTCAGGCCTCAGGAGCGACTACGGATCACCACATGCCCACCCGCTTACGGCACCATTAGGAGCGCAGGCCCGGCCGGGGGCCGGGCCGCGCGCGGGGAGCGGAGCGAGCCGCCTTGATGACGTAGAGAAAGTCTGAGCCAAGCAGGGATTCGGCTACAGCTGAAACGAGAGTTCCAGCGCGTCGCCAGGTAGATGGAACTCCTCCAGTGCCAGGGGTTTGTCTGCCTCCGTGAGTGTCACGCGGAGGACGTGCAGGAGGGGGACTCCGTCGGTGAGTCGGAGGGCCTGGGCCTGGTCCGGTAGGGGCATGCGGGTGCGGATGTACTCCGTGAAGTGGAGTTCGTGGCCCAGTTCGGCGAGCGCGGTGTAGAGCTCCGGTGCCGGGGGTGGTGCCTCTTCCTCGTACTTGGTGTCGAGGAGGACCGAGAACGGGACGTAGGTGCGGTGGAGTTGGCGCAGGTGGCCTTGGTCGGCCGTTTGTAGCGCGTCGTACGTGAACATCGGCTCGCCCGGTGGGATGCGGAGTAGGTCCGCCAGGGCTAGGGGGGCATCGGTGCGGGTGGCTACCGGCAGCTCGGCGTCTGTCCAGCGGATGCCGTCGGCCTCGACGTAACGGCCGTCCGTGGTGCGGCGTACGCCGCGCGGGCGCGTGTGGCTGGGGCGGCTGTGGGGGGAGCGGGCGAAGGTGCCCCGGCCCATGATGGCCTCGACGAGACCGGATGCCCGTAGCTCCGTGAGTCCCTGACGCACTGTGGGGCGCGTCACTCCGAACTGCTTCGCCAACGCCTCCTCGGAGGGGAGCGGTTGGCCGGCCGGGAAGGTGCCGTTCAGGATGCCTTCGCGCAGGTAGTCGGCGATCTGCCGGTACTTCGGCTGCGTGTTCTTCGGCGGCATGCGGGGCCCTCCGGTGGCCGTGGCTTGTGCGGCTGTCCAAGAACTCGGGCACCCTGCCCACGTTCGTGGACAGCTTCGCTCATCACTAGGCGGTTGACAACCCGTACTACGGGTGGTCACTCTTGTCTCCGTCACCCGTACTACGGGTGGTAAAGCAACCCGAAGGGTCGGCCTTCGGGTGCCAGAGACGAGGAGATCGAACAGTGGCAAGCCTTCCGATCGACACCGCGAAGTTCACGGGGATCATCTGTGCCGTTCCCCCGGCTCCGCGGGTCGCCAACCGTGAGACCGGTCAGCTTCGCGTTGACCGGGACACCGGCAAGACCGTGTATCAAGTCGGCCTTTGCCTGATGGCGGGATCGTCCGCAGACGTCGTGAACGTGAGCGTGGCCGGGGAGCCGGCCGGTGTGCAGCTCGGTATGCCGGTGGCCGTGCGGGACCTGGTCGCCACCCCGTGGGAGAACGAGGGGCGGCACGGGATCGCGTTCCGTGCGGCGGAGATCCGACCCCTGAGCGCTCCCGCCTCGGCGGGTAAGGGGGCCGGGCAGTGAGGAATCTGGCTGCCTTCGCCACCTCGGCCGCTGCGAGCGGGACGAGTTGGGTTCTGGTGGTGGCCGCAGTGCTGGTGTCGGGTCTGCTTCTGGCGGGCCCGGCCCTGCGCCGCCGCTCCCCCGTGGCCTGGTGGCTGCTACTCGGCTTTCCGGTCGTGGCCTTACGGGTCGTGCAGACCTGGCGGCCCCTGATGGCCGGGTGCGGGCTTGCCGTGAGCCGTCGGCCGGCGCTGACGGTCGTGTCCGGGCTCGTCGGTAACGGGGCGCCTCCGCCGCAGCCGCGCGTACCGCGTCGCGGTTTCATACGTCCGACTCCCGGCGGCTTCATCCTGCTGGTACGGCTGCTTCCGGGCCAAGTGCCGGAGGAATTCGTCATGTCCGCGCCTGCCATGGCGGAGAGCTGGCAGGTGCACGCGGTGCGGGTGACCTCGTGGAAGCCGGGGGTGGTGCGCGTCGTCGCCTCGGCGTCCGATCCGTTGGCTGCTCCTCGGGTGCCGAAGCAGCGGGGGCCCGGCCATCTGCTCCGGGTGAGCGTGGGTGTGCTGGAAACCGGGGCCGCGTGGGTGCTCGACCTGCGGCGCGTACCGCACTGGCTCATCGTCGGGGCCACCCGGTCCGGCAAGTCGACGCTCATCAACGCACTCGTTGCCGGTCTCGCCCCGCAACCCGTCGCGCTGGTCGGCATCGACTGCAAGGGCGGCATGGAACTGTCCCTCTACGAACCGCGGTTGTCCGCCCTGGCGACCAACCGGGAGCAAGCGGTCCGGCTGCTGGCCGCACTCGTCGACCTGACCCTCGACCGCATGACCGTCTGCCGCGCGGCTCGGGTCCGCAACATCTGGGGCCTGCCGAAGAAGGAACGCCCGGTCCCCGTCGTCGTGATCGTCGACGAGATCGCGGAACTGTTCCTCGTCGCGAGCCGGAGCGAGAAGGACGAAGCGCATGCGGCCGGTACGGCGCTGATCCGGCTCGCCCAGCTCGGTGCGGCACTCGGGGTGTTCCTCGTCGTCGCCGGCCAACGCGTCGGCTCCGACCTTGGGCCCGGTGTCACCGCGCTGCGCGCACAGCTCGGCGGCCGGGTGTGCCACCGGGTGGCCGACCCCGGTACGGCCGAAATGGCGCTCGGCGACCTCAACCCCGACGCACTGAAAGCGGCGCAGGCCATCACCCCGGAACAGGCCGGTACGGCCGTCCTCGCCTTCGGCGACGGCTGGGAACGCGCCCGGTCCCACCTGATCACGGAGGCGGAAGCGGAAACCGTCGCCGCCGAGTACGCGCACCTGACTCCCGTCCTGTCCGAACTGCACGTCGAAGCGCCGTGAGAGGGGCCTGCCGTGCTGGTGTCCATGTCCGCCGTGCTGCTGCTCGGACTGCTGATCTGGTTCCTCCTGCGCATCCGCTACCTGCGGTGGGCCGACGCGCTGATCTGCGGAACCTTCGGCTTCCTGCTCTCCCGAACCGTGGCTGCGCCGTTCGTCCAAACGCTCCTCGACGGCGTGAACGGCTTCCTCGGCCAACTCCGCTTCTGAACGAACCGAGCGCACTGAACACACCGAACGCGCTCACTGACCCGAGAAGGGGACTTCCTGTGTCCGACTACGTCATCCGCTCCGGTGACCGCGCCGCTTTCCTGGCCGGCCTGCGGGAGCTGGTCGACTTCCTGACCGCCAACCCGGCCGTCGTCGTACCGCGTCATGCCTCCGTCATCGTCCTGGTGAACGCCTCCGACTCCGCCGCTCGCCGGGCCGGGGTGGAGTCCGTCGCCGCTCCGCTCGGTGTGCCGGCGGAGGACATCGGCTTGGGCTACTTCGACGCGCGCCGCGACTTCGGACCGATCTCGTACGGCGCGGTCGGAGTGCCGCCCGAGGAGCGGCAGTGATCGCCCGTACGACGGGTTCCCGACGGGGCGCGAAGTCGCCAAACCCGACCCCGTCAGGAACCCACTCCATCCGCCACATGAGCAGTGAAAGGAGCACTCACACTTTGTCCACCGCGCCTCATTCGCGCAAATCCCCGCTGCCGGACTGCGATCTCCGGCAGCGCGACGCGCAGGTCTCTACCTGCGACGGACGGGAACAGATCGTCCTCGTCGGCCTCGACGGAGCCGAGCAGCGGCTGTGCCCCGCGCACGCCGCCGCCCTCTGGCTCACGGACCCGACGCTCCGCTTCAGCGCCAAGACCCGGCCGGAGGGCATCTCGGCCGTGATGGGGCAGGCGTTCGGGGGCGGGGGTGGTCGCCGATGACCACCGCCCTTCCGAAAAGCGCTGCTGCTCTCGTCGCCAGGGCGTCGGCGCCGGAGTTCACGGCCTGGCGGCGGAACATCGTCCGCCTCGGCGGCTGCACCAATCCGATTCACCTGGTCGGCGCGGCCACCGTCTACGACACGACGACCGGCGCGGCCCTGCTCTCGTACGGGTCGGACGTCTACGGCGGTCGCCTGCTCACCGCTTGCGGTAACCGGCGGGCGACGGTGTGCCCGGCCTGCTCGGGCCTGTACCGGGCGGATACCTATCAACTCGTACGGGCCGGGCTGGTCGGCGGCAAAGAAGTACCGGAAGCGGTGGGAGGTCACCCGCGGGTGTTCGCCACGCTGACCGCTCCCGGGTTCGGGCCCGGTCCATACCCGCCGGGAACGGGAGGACGGGCGCGTACGGGCCTGTCGCCCCCGGCGGGCGGGGGAGTGCTGCCCTCACGGGCGGCCGGCCGGATGCCGCGAGCGTCACCCGGCGGATGATCTCCGCCTCGGCGAACCGCTCTGCCCGCGCTGCTACGACTACGCGGGGGCTGTGCTGTGGCATGCGTTCGCCGGTCGGCTCTGGCACCGGTTCGGGTTGGAACTGCGCCGGGAGGTCGCCCGGCGAGCCGGGGTGCCGCGTACGGAGTTCGGGGAGGTCGCCCGACTCTCGTACGCGAAGGTCGCCGAGTACCAGCGGCGGGGCCTGGTCCACTTCCACGCCGTGATCCGCCTCGACGGACCGGACGGGCCCGACTCGACTCCGCCCGGCTGGGCGACTGTGCCGCTGCTGGTGGATGCGGTGCGGTCGGTGGTCGGTCGGGTGCGGCTGACCGCCCCGGGGGTGGACGTGGTCGGCCCGCGGGTGCTGCGCTTCGGCTCGCAGGTTGACGTGCGTCCGGTCACCTCGAATGAGAGGGAAGCGGGGGAGCGGCGTCCTGGCTCCGCGGCGGCAGTGGCGGGATACATCGCCAAGTACGCCACCAAGGGGGCTGAGAGCGCCGGTGCGGTGGACGGGCGCATTCACGATGCGCGGGAGATGGTCATGTTGCCCGTGCGGGCGCACGTGCTGCGCATGATCGGCACGTGTTGGTGGCTCGGCGGGCTGCCGGAGTTCGCGCCGCTCGGGCTGCGTCGGTGGGCGCACATGCTCGGGTACGGCGGCCACTTCTCCAGCAAGTCACGCCGGTACTCGACCACGTTGACCGCACTGCGGCAGGCCCGTGCCGACCACCGTGCGGAGCAACAGCGGGCCTCCTTCGGCCTGGCCGACCGCTCGACGGTCACGATCGGGCAGTGGCGCTACGCGGGGCGCGGCTACTCGCCGGAAGCGGCGCTCCTGGCTGCCTCCGTGCGGGCGGGAGGTGCTCTCCATGGCGCGTGACGCTCGTACGCGGTCGGCCGAACTGCTCACCGTGCGGCAGGTCCTCGACGAACTGGGTGGCATCTCCCGGCGCACCTTCTACCGCTGGCGGGAACTGCGCCGTGCCCCGGCCTGCATCCGGCTGCCGAACGGGGAGCTGAGGGTCCGGCGGGACGTGCTCAACGACTGGTTGGAAGAACGGGCGGAGGGGGCGTCGTGAAGTCCTACAAGGCTTCCGTCTGGAAGCTGTCCCTCAACAAGAGCACCAAGAAACCGACCTACCTCGTGCGCTGGGTGGTCGACGGGCAGACGTTCAGCGAGTCGTACAAGACCAAGACACTGGCCGACCGGTTCCGCGCCAAGCTGGTGCGGGCGCTCGACAAGGGTGAGCCGTTCGACACGGTCACGGGTCTGCCCGACTCGCTGCGCGGCGGCAAAGCTGCTCTGTCGTTCCTGGACCTGGCGGTGAAGTACGTGGATGCCCGGTGGGCTGAGGCGTCGGCCAAGCAGCGGGACAGCATGACCGATGCGCTGGCGACGGTGGTCCCCGTTCTGGTCAAACCAGGGCGGGGGCGGCCTGCCCCGGAGATGCTGCGGCGGGCGCTGCGGTCATACGTCCTGCCGGTTCCCCGTCGGGAGCGGGAACGGCCGGAGGAAATCGCGGCGGCGGTGCGCTGGATTGAAAAGGCGTCCCTGCCCGTGGCGGAGCTGCAAGAGATCGCCCGTGCACATGAGGTGATCGACGCGCTGAGCCGGCGCCTCGACGGCAAACCGGCAGCGACGCAGACGTACCGGCGGCGCCGCGCGGTGGTCTTCAACGCACTCGAATACGCCGTGGAGCTGGAACATCTGCCCTCCAACCCGCTGAGCCGGGTCCGGCGCAAGCGCGGCAAGAGGGCGGTGCAGGAAGTCGACCGCCGGGTGGTCGTGAATCCTCGGCAGGCACGGGAGTTGCTGACCGCGCTCACGTACGTGGGCGGCTACGACCGGGCCAGTGGCCGACGGCTGCGGGCGTTCTTCGGGTGCCTGTACTACGCGGCCATGAGGCCGGGGGAAGCACTGGGGCTTCGCCGATTCGACTGCGTGCTTCCGGATTCCGGCTGGGGCCGTATCGAACTGGCGGAGACCCGTCCCACTGCTGGGAAGGCATGGACGGACTCCGGGGAAGCACACGACCGGCGGGGCCTGAAGCAGCGGGCCCACGGGGAAGTGCGCGTCGTGCCGATCCCGCCTCCGCTGGTCCGGCTGCTCCGCGAGCACCTGGTGGAGTTCGGTACAGCGGAGGACGGCCGACTGTTCTCCAGCGAGCGGGGCAACGTGATCGCGGCCTCGTCGTACTCCCGGGCCTGGAAGCAGGCTCGGGAACTGGCCCTCCTCCCGCACCAAGTGACCTCGGTCCTGGCCTTCCGGCCGTACGACCTCCGTCACGCGGGCGTCTCCCAGTGGCTCAACTCCGGCGTACCCGCCCCGGAGGTCGCCGCTCGCGCGGGGCACTCGGTGGACGTCCTGTTGAAGATCTACGCCAAGTGCATCGACGGCCAGGAGAACGAGATGAACGACCGGATCATGCGAGGGCTGGGGGAGGTGGGCCCCACCAACTGACACCCGACCATGACGAACCGACGGAAGCCCCGGACTGCGAAACGTCCGGGGCTTCGGCCTGTCCGCAGGACTACACTCAGGGGTCGGCGAAACGCCCGCTGACCTGCCGCGAAGCCTCCCAAGATCAACACGCTATTACAACGTGATCACTGGCAAACGGCTGCTTCTGGCGGCACTCCCCTGCACATACGACAAGACCCCGCACTCAGCGAACTCGCTGATGGCGGGGTCTTTAGGCACCTAATCAAAGGTGCCCCCGGCAGGATTCGAACCTGCGCACACGGCTCCGGAGGCCGTTGCTCTATCCCCTGAGCTACGGGGGCGTGTCGGTCGCGTTCGGTGTTGCTCGCGGCGACGGGTAGAACACTACCAGCTCCTCCGCGGTGGTCATGAACGGGTTTTGATGTTGATGTGTCGAGGCCGAGGTCCCCTCGCGTCGGGGCAGCGGTGGCCGTCGGAGGGGAGGGTTCGCCCTCCCGATGCGACCGGTCGGCCCCAGTGCGAGACGGCGTCCGCCGTGCGAGAGGACATCCGCCGTGCGAGAAGGCGTCCGCTGCGTGAGAAGGCGTCCGCCGTGCGAGAAGGCGTCCGCCGTGCGGGAGGACGTCTGTCGACTCTGCCTCCTACCCCCTCCCGGGGCCTCCCGCCCCCCTCCCGGGGCAGAAGTCGGGAAAACCCGGACGGCGCGGCGCGTCTCGACCTACTCTCGAGTTGTGCCAGGCGCGTCCGGCCGGGTTCTTGTTGTGGACGACAACAAGGTCATCCGGCAGCTGATCAGGGTCAACCTCGAGCTGGAGGGCATCGAGGTCGTGACCGCGGCCGATGGTGTCGAGTGTCTGGATGTCGTGCATCGGGTGCGGCCCGACGTCGTGACCCTCGATGTCGTCATGCCCAGACTGGACGGGCTGCGGACCGCGGCCCGGCTGCGTGCCGACCCACGTACGCGTGATCTTCCGCTCGCCGTCATCAGTGCCTGTTCGCAGTACGAGGTGGAGAGTGGGCTCGACGTCGGGGTCGATGCCTTTCTTGCCAAGCCGTTCGATCCGGCCGACCTCGTGAGGGTCGTGCGGGAGTTGTTGGAGCGGCGGCGGGGGAGTGTCGCCGAGGGGGCCGGCTCCGAGGTCGGGCAGTCAGGGCCGACCGGGCAGGCCGGGCGGGCCGAAGTGTGGCCCAGTTCCTGAGCTCTCCCACACATGGGCGTGGCCCCCGTCCACATCCCGATATCCCCGCCCCCTCGGCTCGCCTTCGCACCCCCCTCCTCGCCTACGCTTGTCCCGTGACCCCCGTCGAGCTCTCCCGTACCGTGCTGTGCGCGGTGCGGTCCGCTGTCGAGGACGGGGAGCTCGACGTGGCCGTGCCCGCACGTGCCGTCGTCACGCCTCCGGGGCCCGGGGGGTCGGGGCACTACGCCACCAACATCGCCCTCCAGCTTGCTCGGGAGGCGGGGCGGCCGCCCCTGGACGTCGCCGAGACACTGCGGTCCCGGCTCTGCCGGGCCGACGGTGTCGCCGACGTCGTCGTCAGCGGACCGGGGTTTCTCAACGTCCGCCTCGCCGAGGATCTCGCCACCTCCGCCCTCGTGCGGCGGATCCGCGCGGACGGGGAGCGGTACGGGTACTCCGACGAACTCGCCGGGGAAGAGCCCGTAGCGCTCCGCATCCCCTACGACATCCGCGCCGAAGTCGTCGCCGACGCGCTCGTGCGGATCGTCGGCAGTCAGGGTGGGCGGGTCGAGGTCGAGCACGGGGAGCCGGTCACGTTGCGGCCCGTGCCCGCCGGGGAGGACCCGACGCCGCTCGGCGGTGACGCCTCGCGGTGGGCGCTGCTGTATCCCGCCGGGCACGACCGGCCCCGTATCACCGCGGACCACCTCGTGCAGCGCGAGAGCAATCCGTTGTTCCGGGTGCGTTACGCGTACGCCCGCACGTGCGCCCTCGTGCGCGGGGCCGCGCGGCTGCACCTCACGCCCGAGCCGGGGGACACGGCCGAAACGGGGTCGCAGCCCCTGCTGCGCGCGCTCGCCGAGTATCCGCACGCCCTCGGCCGCGCCGCGCACCACCGCGCGCCCGACCGGCTCGCCCGGCACCTCGTCGTCACCGCCGACGCCTTCCTCGCCGTCCAGCACACCGTGCTGCCGCTGGGCGACGAGAAACCCTCGGCCGCCCACCGCGCCCGGCTCGCCCTCGCCGAAGCCGCCGGGACGGTGCTGGCCGGCGGCCTGTCCCTGCTCGGCATCAGCGCACCCGCCTATCTCTGAGGCCACCGGCTCAGCAGAAGAAGCCACAGGCTCAGTAACAGAGGAGAAAGCTCGCCGTCATGAGTCGTTCCGCACATCCCGCCGGTCCCCGGCACGCCGACGTCCTGCCCGAGGGTCATTACGCCGCTCCGCCCGTCGATCTCAACGCCCTCGACCCCAAGGTGTGGGCGCAGACCGTCGACCGTGACGCGGACGGCGTCGTCACCGTCGGCGGTGTCGACGTCAACGCGCTCGCCGCGCAGGTCGGTACGCCGGCGTACGTCCTCGACGAGGAGGACTTCCGCGCCCGCGCGCGCGCCTGGCGCACCGCGTTCGGGCACGACGCCGACGTCTTCTACGCCGGCAAGGCCTTCCTCTCGCGGGCCGTCGTGCGCTGGCTGGACGAGGAGGGGCTGAACCTCGACGTCTGCTCCGGCGGCGAGCTCGCCACCGCGCTCTCCGCCGGGCTGGCCGCGGACCGCATCGCCTTCCACGGGAACAACAAGACCCCGGCGGAGATCCGGCGGGCCGTCGAGGCGGGCGTCGGGCGGATCGTGCTCGACTCCTTCCAGGAGATCGTGCGGGTCGCGCACCTCGCCCGTGAGCTGGGCAGGCGGCAGCGGGTGCAGATCCGGGTGACCGTGGGGGTCGAGGCGCACACCCACGAGTTCATCGCCACTGCCCACGAGGACCAGAAGTTCGGCATCCCGCTGGCCGACGGGCAGGCCGCCGAGGCCGTGCGGCGGGCGTTGCAGCTCGACTCGCTGGAACTGATCGGCATCCACTCCCACATCGGGTCGCAGATCTTCGACATGTCCGGGTTCGAGGTCGCCGCCCACCGCGTCGTCGGGCTGCTCAAGGACGTCCGGGACGAGCACGGGGTCGAACTGCCCGAGATCGATCTCGGGGGCGGGCTCGGCATCGCGTACACCAGTGGCGACGACCCCCGCGAGCCGCACGAGATCGCCAAGGCGCTCACCGAGATCGTCACCCGCGAGTGCGAGTCCGCGAAGCTGCGCACGCCGCGCATCTCCGTCGAGCCGGGGCGCGCCATCGTCGGCCCCACCACCTTCACGCTGTACGAGGTCGGCACCGTCAAGGCGCTGGAGGGGCTGCGGACGTACGTCTCCGTCGACGGCGGCATGTCCGACAACATCCGTACGGCGCTGTACGACGCCGAGTACAGCGTGGCCCTCGCCTCCCGTACGAGCGACGCCGAGCCGATGCTCGTCCGCGTCGTCGGCAAGCACTGCGAGAGCGGCGACATCGTGGTCAAGGACGCGTTCCTGCCGGCCGACCTGGCACCCGGTGACCTCATCGCGGTGCCGGCCACCGGCGCCTACTGCCGCTCCATGGCCAGCAACTACAACCACGCGCTGCGGCCGCCGGTCGTCGCCGTGCGCGACGGCGAGGCGCGGGTCATCGTGCGCCGCGAGAGCGAGGAGGATCTGCTGCGGCTCGACGTCGGATGACTTCACGGGGCGTGAAGCGGCAATGAGGAACGCGGCGGAAGATCGGGAAAGATCGCGGAAGATCTTCTTTCTTCCGCCGCCATGACAATGAAATAGATGTCTCACAATCCGGACCAAGGGCAGGAATTCCGGTCCGGTGCGTGAGACTGGTGGGACCTGGACGGTATGAGGAAACGAGGTCGGATGATGCGTACGCGTCCGCTGAAAGTGGCGCTGCTGGGCTGTGGGGTAGTCGGCTCAGAGGTGGCGCGCATCATGACGACGCACGCGGAGGACCTTGCCGCCCGGATCGGCGCCCCCCTCGAACTCGCCGGGGTGGCCGTCCGCCGGCCCGCCCGGGTCCGCGAGGGCATCGACCCCGCCCTGGTCACCACCGACGCCACCGCCCTCGTCAAACGCGGGGACATCGACGTCGTCGTCGAGGTCATCGGCGGCATCGAGCCCGCCCGCACCCTCATCACCACCGCCTTCGAACACGGCGCCTCCGTCGTCTCCGCCAACAAGGCGCTCCTCGCCCAGGACGGCGCCGCGCTGCACGCCGCCGCCGGCGAGCACGGCCGGGACCTCTACTACGAGGCCGCTGTCGCCGGGGCCATCCCGCTGATCCGGCCGCTGCGCGAGTCCCTCGCCGGCGACAAGGTCGACCGCGTGCTCGGCATCGTCAACGGCACCACCAACTTCATCCTCGACAAGATGGACTCCACCGGCGCCGGCTACCAGGAGGCCCTCGACGAGGCCACCGCGCTCGGGTACGCCGAGGCCGACCCGACCGCCGACGTCGAGGGGTTCGACGCCGCCGCCAAGGCCGCCATCCTCGCCGGGATCGCCTTCCACACCCGCGTGCGCCTCGACGACGTCTACCGCGAGGGCATGACCGAGGTCACCGCCGCCGACTTCGCCTCCGCCCGGCAGATGGGCTGCACCATCAAACTGCTCGCCATCTGCGAGCGGGCGGCGGACGGCGGCTCGGTCACCGCGCGCGTGCACCCCGCGATGATCCCGCTCAGCCACCCGCTGGCCTCCGTGCGCGGCGCCTACAACGCCGTGTTCGTCGAGTCCGAGGCCGCCGGGCAGTTGATGTTCTACGGCCCCGGCGCGGGCGGCGCGCCCACCGCCTCCGCGGTCCTCGGCGACCTCGTCGCCGTCTGCCGCAACCGGCTGCACGGCACCACCGGGCCCGGTGAGTCCGCGTACACCCGGCTGCCGGTCTCGTCGATGGGCGAGGTGGTCACGCGGTACCACATCAGCCTGGACGTCGCCGACAAACCGGGCGTCCTCGCCCAGGTCGCCACCGTCTTCGCCGAGCACGGCGTCTCGATCGACACGGTCCGCCAGCAGAGCCGACCGGACGGAGACGGCGAGGCCTCCCTCGTCGTCGTCACCCATCGTGCGTCCGACGCCGCCCTGACCGGCGTCGTCGAGGCGTTGCGCAGCCTCGACACCGTACGGGGCGTCGCCAGCATCATGCGGGTTGAAGGAGAGTAACCAGCAATGACCCACCAGTGGCGCGGAATCATCGAGGAGTACCGGGACCGGCTGCCGGTCTCCGACACCACCGAGGTCGTGACACTCCGCGAGGGCGGCACGCCGCTCGTGCCCGCGCAGGTGCTCTCCGAGCGCACGGGCTGCGAGGTCCACCTGAAGGTGGAGGGCGCCAACCCCACCGGTTCCTTCAAGGACCGCGGCATGACGATGGCCATCACACGGGCCAAGGAGGAGGGCGCCAAGGCGGTCATCTGTGCCTCCACGGGCAACACCTCGGCCTCCGCCGCCGCCTACGCCGTGCGCGCCGGGATGGTCTGCGCGGTGCTCGTGCCGCAGGGCAAGATCGCGCTCGGCAAGATGGGCCAGGCCCTCGTCCACGGCGCCAAGATCCTCCAGGTCGACGGCAACTTCGACGACTGCCTCACGCTCGCCCGCTCCCTGGCCGACAACTACCCGGTGTCGCTGGTCAATTCGGTCAACCCGGTGCGTATCGAGGGCCAGAAGACCGGTGCCTTCGAGATCGTGGACATGCTGGGCGACGCCCCCGACATCCACGTCCTGCCGGTGGGCAACGCGGGCAACATCACGGCCTACTGGAAGGGCTACACCGAGTACGCCGCCGACGGCGTGTCCTCCCGCAAGCCCCGCATGTGGGGCTTCCAGGCCTCCGGTTCGGCGCCGATCGTGCGCGGCGAGGTCGTCAAGGACCCGTCGACCATCGCCACCGCCATCCGCATCGGCAACCCGGCCTCCTGGCAGTTCGCGCTGGCCGCGCGGGACGAGTCCGGCGGTGCCATCGACGAGGTGACGGACCGTGAGATCCTGCGCGCCTACCGGCTGTTGGCGGCACAGGAGGGCGTGTTCGTGGAGCCGGCGTCGGCCGCGTCGGTCGCCGGTCTGCTGAAGGCGGCCGAGCAGGGCAAGGTCGACCCGGGGCAGACCATCGTCTGCACGGTCACCGGCAACGGCCTCAAGGACCCGGACTGGGCGGTCGCCGGGGCGCCGCAGCCGGTCACCGTGCCGGTCGACGCGGCGACGGCGGCGGAGCGGCTCGGGCTCGCGTAACGGGGGTGCCCGTACCCCTGCCGCCCGTACCCCCTCCCGCCGTGGTCGCGGCGGTGTGGGGGGTGCACGGCGGGGGAGGCGACACGCATCGTGCGCCTCCCGTGCGCCCTATGTCGCCACTGAACCCACCTTCGATAGGCTGTACTGAACCCGCCCGCCGCATATGCCCGCGGTGCCGCGCCCTTCGCGCGACCCCACGCGGCCGGTTCCGGTGCCCGCCAGGCGCCTGCCGGGTCGTTCCGCGGCCGTACGCGGCCGGAGGGTCCCGTGCGTATTGCCCGTACGTACCGGGAAACCCGCAGAAGCCGCCGAGCCGTACAGAAATCACCGAGTCACACAGAAGTCGTCGAGCCGGACAGAAGTCACGCAGCCGTACAGAAGTCGCTGCTTCTCACAGAAGTCACCGAATTCCCGAGTCCCGAGTCCCATCAGTTCAGTAGTGTCCCGAAACCGGAAGCGGGCGCGCGCCTCCCCCGCGTCGAACGCCGTCCGGCAGTCCCGCAGCTCAAGGAGAGTCATCGAGCGATGGCCGGTCCAGCGTTCCGCGCCGCCGCCGTCCGGGTGCGTGTCCCCGCCACCAGCGCCAATCTCGGTCCGGGCTTCGACGCCCTCGGCCTCGCGCTGGGTCTCTACGACGACGTCGTCGTCCGGGTGGCCGACTCCGGGCTGCACATCGACATCGCGGGCGAGGGCAGCGAGACCCTGCCCCGCGACGAGAGCCACCTCCTCGTCCGCGCCCTGCGCACCGCCTTCGACGTCCTGGGCGGACAGCCCCGCGGCCTGGAGATCGTCTGCGCCAACCGCATCCCGCACGGCCGCGGCCTCGGCTCCTCCTCCGCCGCCATCTGCGCCGGCATCGTCGCCGCGCGGGCGGTGACCATAGGCGGCGAGGCCAGGCTCGACGACACCGCGCTCCTCGAACTGGCCACCGAGATCGAGGGCCACCCCGACAACGTCGCCGCCTGTCTGCTCGGCGGTTTCACGCTCTCCTGGATGGACGCCGGCGCCGCCCGGGCCATCAGGACCGAGCCCGCCGATTCCATCGTTCCGGTGGTTTTCGTGCCCGGGAAGCCGGTCCTCACCGAGACCGCGCGCGGACTGCTCCCACGCACCGTCCCGCACGTCGACGCCGCAGCCAACGCGGGCCGCGCCGCCCTGCTCGTCGAGGCGCTCACCCGGCGCCCGGAACTGCTGCTGCCCGCCACCGAGGACCGTCTCCACCAGGAGTACCGCGCGCCCGCCATGCCGGAGAGCGCCGCGCTGGTGGAGCGGCTGCGCGGGGACGGCGTCCCGGCGGTCATCTCCGGTGCCGGACCCACCGTCCTGGCCCTCGCGGACGAGGCGAGCGCCGACAAGGTGGCCCATCTGGCGGGCCCCGGCTGGGCCGCCAACCGGCTGGAACTCGACGGCACCGGGGCGAGCGTGCTGCCGCTCGCCGCCCCCGGGGCGGGAACCGGAGCGGGGGCCGGCACCGGGGCCGGGACGGGAGCGTCGTCCGGGGTCGGGACAGGGGCGGCGAAGGGGGCCGGCGCGGATTCCGGCGACGGGGCCGGTGCCGGGCGATAACCACCCACAGCGTCCGGTTGCCGGATTTCGAGAGGGGGAATGTTTGTTGGATCCGGTAGTGTTAACCTCAAGTCTGCACCCGACCCCGCCATGGCGAGGTGCTTCGTGTCCCCGTTCGGGACAGACATTCTTCCGGGAGCCTCCCAAGCCGCACCGTGTTCCGTACGACGTATGCGGGCAGTACGTCGCACGGCAGCGCTGAGCTGTTTGCCGGGCACGCTCCGGGACCGGCGTGAGCCAGCCGCGTGACACCGACACCAAGTGCCACCGCTCAGGCAAGCGTCATCACCAGAAATCTCCTCCGCCGCGTTGGCGGACCACCGCCCCGGCGCGATCCGACACCCTCGGACCGAAGCCGGACAGCACAACCGGTCGCCGAGCCAGACAGGCCGACGTCCGCTCCAGGGAAGGACCCTTCGTGAGCGACACCACCGATCTGATGGGCGCACGTGTCGAGGACACCGCTGCCGCGCCCGCCACGGACGCCTCCGCGCCTGCCACCGGTGCCGGCTCCCGGCGTCGCCGTGGCACCGGCCTCGAAGGCATGGTGCTGGCCGAGCTGCAGCAGGTCGCCTCGGGCCTCGGGATCAGGGGCACCGCGCGGATGCGCAAGAGCCAGCTGATCGAGGTCATCAAGGAGGCACAGGCCGGCGGGGGAGCCCCCGCCAAGGCCACCGCGGACACCGCGGGCGAGAGCAAGCCGAAGCGCCGGGCCACCTCCCGCACGCGCACCGGCGACGAGGCCGCGGCCGCCGCCGAGCCGGCCGAGCAGCCGGCCGAGCAGGCCGCCTCCCAGCAGCAGATCGACATCCCCGGCCAGCCCTCCCCGAAGGTCTCGGCCCCGGCCGAGCAGGGAGGCACCTCCGGTGGCGAGGCCCCCGTCGAGCGGCGTCGGCGCCGCGCGACCGCCGAGGCCGGCAGCCCCGAGACGGTCACCGCCGAGGCCAGGACCGAGACCTCCGCCGCACAGCAGGGCCAGGGCGGCGAGGGCCGGGACGGCGACCAGGGCGGCGACGGCCGGCAGGGCCGGCAGAGCCGCCGCGAGCGCGGCCGTGACCGCGGCGACCGGGACCGCGACCGCGGTGACCGTGATCGTGCCGACCGGGACCGCGGTGACCGTGGCGACCGTGCCGACCGGGACCGCCGCGGCAAGGGCGACGACCAGAACAACCAGCAGCGCGGCCAGCAGAACAACCAGCAGCGCGGTGGCGGCGGCCCGCAGGACGACGGCTACGACGACGACGGTACCGGCCGCCGCGGCCGGCGCGGCCGGTACCGCGACCGCAGGGGCCGGCGCGGGCGCGACGACGTGCAGGAGCCGCAGATCAACGAGGACGACGTCCTGATCCCCGTCGCGGGCATCCTGGACATCCTCGACAACTACGCGTTCATCCGGACCTCCGGCTACCTGCCCGGCCCGAACGACGTGTACGTCTCCCTCGCCCAGGTCCGCAAGAACGGCCTGCGCAAGGGCGACCACGTCACCGGCGCGGTCCGCCAGCCCAAGGAGGGCGAGCGCCGCGAGAAGTTCAACGCGCTGGTGCGCCTGGACTCCGTCAACGGCATGGCCCCCGAACACGGCCGCGGCCGCCCGGAGTTCAACAAGCTCACCCCCCTCTACCCGCAGGACCGGCTCCGTCTGGAGACCGACCCGGGCGTGCTGACGACCCGGATCATCGACCTGGTCTCGCCCATCGGCAAGGGCCAGCGCGGTCTGATCGTGGCCCCGCCGAAGACCGGCAAGACCATGATCATGCAGGCGGTCGCCAACGCGATCACCCACAACAACCCCGAGTGCCACCTGATGGTCGTCCTGGTCGACGAGCGTCCGGAAGAGGTCACCGACATGCAGCGGTCGGTCAAGGGCGAGGTCATCTCCTCGACCTTCGACCGCCCGGCCGAGGACCACACCACGGTCGCCGAGCTCGCCATCGAGCGCGCCAAGCGCCTGGTGGAGCTGGGTCACGACGTCGTCGTGCTGCTCGACTCGATCACCCGTCTGGGCCGCGCGTACAACCTCGCCGCCCCGGCCTCCGGCCGCATCCTCTCCGGTGGTGTCGACTCGACCGCCCTGTACCCGCCGAAGCGCTTCTTCGGTGCGGCCCGCAACATCGAGGACGGTGGCTCGCTGACCATCCTCGCCACCGCCCTGGTGGACACCGGGTCCCGCATGGACGAGGTGATCTTCGAGGAGTTCAAGGGCACCGGCAACATGGAGCTCAAGCTCGACCGGAAGCTCGCCGACAAGCGCATCTTCCCCGCGGTGGACGTCGACGCGTCCGGCACCCGCAAGGAGGAGATCCTCCTCGGCAGCGACGAGCTGGCCATCACGTGGAAGCTGCGCCGGGTGCTGCACGCGCTCGACTCGCAGCAGGCGATCGAACTGCTCCTCGACAAGATGAAGCAGACCAAGTCGAACGCCGAGTTCCTGATGCAGATCCAGAAGACGACGCCGGCGCCGGGCAACAGCGACTGAGCGCGTCATCGGCAGTGGGGAAGGGGTGCACTGCCGCTCGGCGGCCGTGCACCCCTTTCGCGTACCCGGGTCCGGGCGCACCCGCGCGGCGTCGGCGGGCGATCGGTGACAAAGCGCACACAGGGGGCACAAAAGGGAGTACAACCACATGTCGGCTTTGGCCCGTCTCCCCGAACGGAGTGACCATGGGGGGACGACCCGACGCGAACCGAGGAGCACATGCCCGCCGACAGCACACCGGACGCCGTGACCCCGGACCCCGGTCCCGCGGGCCCCAGGAGCCCTGAGGGCTCCGGACGGGATGCGGGCGGCGGAGGCCGCCGCCGCACGCCGCTCGGCGCGCGGCGCAGGGCCCTGCGCCTCACGTCCTGGATCGCCTTCGGCATCCTCCTGCTCGGCGGAGCCGGCGTCGGCTACCTGTACCTCAAGCTCAACGGCAACATCCGCAGCATCGACCTCGACCAGGCGCTGGGCGGCCACCGCCCGACCGACGTCGACAACGGCTCCGAGGACATCCTGGTACTGGGCTCCGACACCCGCTCCGGCGGCAACCGGAAACTGGGCGGCGGCACGGACGACGGCACGGCACGCTCCGACACGGCGATGATCGTGCACGTGTACGACGGCCATAAGCGGGCGAGCGTCGTCTCCGTGCCGCGCGACACCCTCGTCGACCGCCCCGCGTGCACCGGAGCCGACGGCGCGGAGCATCCCGCCGCACCCGGCGTCATGTTCAACTCCGCGTACTCCACCGGGGGCGTCCCGTGCGCCGTCAAGACCGTGGAGACCATGACCGGCATCCGGATGGACCACTTCCTGGAGGTGGACTTCGCGGGCTTCGAGAAGCTCGTCGACGAGCTCGGCGGTGTGAAGGTGACGACGGCGAAGGCCATCGACGACCCCGACAGCCATCTCGACCTGCCGGCCGGCACCCACACCCTCGACGGCGGGCAGGCGCTCGGTCTCGTCCGCACGCGGCACGGCGTGGGCGACGGCTCCGACCTCGGCCGGATCCAGCTCCAGCAGGCGTTCATCAAGGCGCTGGTCACCCGGGTGAAGCAGATCGGGGTGCTGACCAGTCCGAAGAAGCTGTACGACCTCGCGGACACGGCGACGAGGGCGGTGACCACCGACTCCGGGCTCGGGTCGGTGAAGGACCTGGTGTCCTTCGCGGGGGGACTCAAGGGTGTCAGCGCTCAGAAGATGCACATGGTCACCATGCCGGTGCGGTACGACCCGGCGAACGGGAACCGGGTGCTGGTGGACGAGGCCAAGGCGGCGCAGGTGTGGGCGGCGCTGAAGGGGGACCGGGCGGTTCCCGCGAGCGCGACGGAGGGGACCGCGGCGGGTGAGGCGAGCGGGGTCGTGTCGGGGTCCTGAGCGGTTTCTCCCGCCCCCGCCGCCGCTTTCCGTCCCGACCCCGGGGGTGGCTACGCCCCCGGACCCCCGAAAGATCGCGCCCACGCGGCGGAGCCGCATATCGACACAGCCGCGTGCCCTTCACGCACCCCCCGGAATAACCGGCCCCAACCCCCCGTTTTGGGGGATGCGGTCAGTTGCTGGCAGACTGGCACGTCGGCTCCGGTTCACGTTCCCGCATCCCGTGGTTGCGACCCGGCGCCCTCCCGAACCTAGGAGACACCTTGAAGCGCGACATCCACCCCGAGTACGTCGAGACCCAGGTCAGCTGCACCTGCGGCGCGTCGTTCACCACTCGCAGCACCATTCAGTCCGGCACCATCCGTGCCGAGGTCTGCTCCGAGTGCCACCCGTTCTACACGGGCAAGCAGAAGATCCTCGACACCGGTGGCCGCGTGGCCCGCTTCGAGGCCCGCTTCGGCAAGGCTGCCGCTGCCAAGAAGTAGCGACCCTCAGCGCCGGTCCCCGGGTCCCCGCCGTCATGGCGGGGGCGCCGGGGCCGGCGCTTTGCGGTGCAGCCACTGTTCGTCATTTCACATGGGAGCCGGAGATGTTCGAGGCGGTCGAGGAACTCGTCGGTGAGCACGCCGACCTGGAGAAGAAGCTCGCCGACCCTGCCGTGCACGCCGACCAGGCCAACGCGCGCAGGCTCAACAAGCGGTACGCCGAGCTGACCCCGATCGTCGCGGCGTACCGGACCTGGAAGCGGGTCGGCGACGACATCGGCACCGCCCGCGAGTTCGCGGCCGACGACCCCGACTTCGTCGCGGAGGTCAAGGAGCTGGAGCAGCAGCGCGAGGAGCTCACCGAGAAGCTGCGGCTGCTGCTCGTCCCGCGCGACCCCAACGACGACAAGGACGTCATCCTCGAGATCAAGGCCGGCGCCGGCGGCGACGAGTCCGCCCTGTTCGCCGGTGACCTGCTGCGGATGTATCTGCGCTACGCCGAGCGCGTCGGCTGGAAGACCGAGATCATCGACGCCACCGAGTCCGAGCTCGGCGGCTACAAGGACGTCCAGGTCGCCGTGAAGACCAAGGGCGGCCAGGGCGCCACCGAGCCCGGCCAGGGCGTCTGGGCGCGGCTGAAGTACGAGGGCGGCGTGCACCGCGTGCAGCGCGTGCCCGCGACCGAGTCCCAGGGCCGCATCCACACTTCCGCCGCCGGTGTCCTCGTCACGCCCGAGGCGGAGGAGGTCGACGTCGAGATCAATCCGAACGACCTCCGCATCGACGTCTACCGCTCCTCCGGGCCCGGAGGGCAGTCGGTCAACACCACCGACTCCGCCGTCCGCATCACGCACCTGCCCACCGGTGTCGTCGCCTCCTGCCAGAACGAGAAGAGCCAGCTGCAGAACAAGGAGCAGGCGCTGCGTATCCTGCGCTCCAGGCTCCTCGCGGCGGCCCAGGAGGAGGCGGAGAAGGAGGCCGCGGACGCCCGCCGCAGCCAGGTCCGCACCGTCGACCGCTCCGAGAAGATCCGTACGTACAACTTCCCGGAGAACCGCATCTCCGACCACCGGGTCGGCTTCAAGGCGTACAACCTGGACCAGGTCCTGGACGGCGACCTCGGCGCGGTCATCCAGGCCTGCGTCGACGCGGACTCGGCGGCCAAGCTCGCCGCCGCGTAGGGCGGCCGCGGGGCAGGGACGGACGAACACAGTTACCGGAGGACGAGCGGTGCAGCCTAATCCCGGGGGGCGGACCCCCAGCCCCCGCAGCGTGCTGCTCGCGGAGGTGGCCCAGGCCACCCAGCGGCTCGCCGACGCCGGCGTGCCCTCGCCGCGCACCGACGCCGAGGAGCTGGCCGCGTTCGTGCACGGCGTCAAGCGGGGTCAGCTGCACACCGTCAAGGACTCCGACTTCGACGCCCGGTACTGGGAGGTCGTCGCCCGCCGAGAGGCCCGCGAACCGCTCCAGCACATCACCGGGCGCGCCTTCTTCCGCTACCTGGAGCTCCAGGTCGGCCCCGGCGTCTTCGTGCCCCGCCCCGAGACCGAGTCCGTCGTCGGCTGGGCCATAGACGCCGTGCGGGCCATGGACGTCGTCGAGCCGTGCATCGTCGATCTGTGCACCGGCTCCGGCGCCATCGCGCTCGCCCTCGCCCAGGAGGTCCCGCGCTCGCGTGTCCACGCCGTGGAGCTGTCCGAGGACGCCCACGAGTGGGCCCGCAAGAACATGGAGGGGTCAAGGGTCGAACTGCGCCAGGGCAACGCCCTGACCGCCTTCCCCGACCTCGACGGCCAGGTCGACCTCGTCGTCTCCAACCCGCCGTACATCCCGCTCACCGAGTGGGAGTACGTCGCCCCCGAGGCCCGCGACCACGACCCCGAACTCGCCCTGTTCTCCGGCGAGGACGGCCTCGAACTCATCCGCGGCCTGGAACGCACCGCGCACCGGCTGCTGCGGCCCGGCGGGGTCGTCGTCGTCGAGCACGCCGACACCCAGGGCGGCCAGGTGCCGTGGATCTTCGCCGAGGAGAAGGGCTGGGCCGACGCGGCCGACCACCCCGACCTCAACAACCGGCCGCGGTTCGCGACCGCCCGCAAGGCGCTGCCGTGAACCGGCCCGCGCCCCTGACCACGATGCAGCACGCGTACGAGGAGGCCCCCCAGATGGCACGGCGATACGACACCAACGACGCCACCGACCGCGCGACCGGGCTGCGCGAGGCGGCCTCCGCCGTGCGCCGCGGTGAACTCGTGGTGCTTCCGACCGACACCGTCTACGGCATCGGCGCCGACGCCTTCTCCGCGGAGGCCGTCGGCGACCTGCTGCAGGCCAAGGGGCGCGGCCGCACCATGCCCTCGCCCGTCCTCATCGGCTCCCCGAACACCCTGCACGGCCTCGTCACCGACTTCTCCGAGATGGCCTGGGAACTCGTCGACGCGTTCTGGCCGGGCGCCCTCACGCTCGTCGCCAAGCACCAGCCGTCCCTGCAGTGGGACCTCGGCGAGACCCGCGGCACGGTCGCCGTGCGCATGCCGCTGCACCCCGTCGCCATCGAACTGCTCACCGAGGTCGGCCCCATGGCCGTCTCCTCCGCCAACCTCACCGGCCACCCGGCGCCCGAGGACTGCGACGCCGCGCAGGAGATGCTCGGCGACTCCGTCTCCGTCTACCTCGACGGCGGCCCCACCCCCGGCAACGTGCCGTCCTCCATCGTCGACGTCACCGGCAAGGTCCCGGTGCTGCTGCGCCAGGGCGCGCTCTCGGCGGAGGAGCTGCGCAAGGTGGTACCCGACCTCGAGGTGGCGAATTGACGGCCCCCGAATCCCCCGAGCTCTCGGCTGCGCTCGAGCAGGGGGGACCCCCATGCGTGGCATAGGCAACGGGGGCGGGTGGGGCAGCCCGGCGTACGGCGCTCCCGGCGACACCTTCCGCATCCTCCACGTCAGCACCGGCAACGTGTGCCGCTCGCCCATCACCGAGCGGCTCACCCGGCACGCCCTGGCCGACCGGCTCGGCGACCCCCTGTGGGGCGGTCTCGTCGTCGAGAGCGCGGGGACCTGGGGGCACGAGGGCGCGCCCATGGAGGCCAACGCGGAGACCGTGCTGGCCGACTTCGGCGCGGACGCCTCCGGGTTCGTGGGGCGGGAACTGCTCGACGAGCACGTCATCGAGGCCGACCTGGTGCTCACCGCCACGCGGGACCACCGGGCGCAGGTGATCTCCATGGGGCACTCGGCGGGGCTGCGGACCTTCACGCTCAAGGAGTTCACGCGGCTGGTGAACGCGATCGACATGGCGACACTGCCGCCGCTCGAGGACGGCGTGATCGCGCGTGCGCGCGCGCTCGTGCGGGCGGCCGCCGCACTGCGGGGCTGGCTCCTCGCGCCCACGGCCGAGGCGGACGAGGTCTACGACCCCTACGGTGCGCCGCTGACCTTCTTCCGCTCCATCGGCGAGGAGATAAACGAGGCCCTCGACCCGGTCGTCACCGCCCTGACCGGAGTGCCGGCCCGCACGTGACCCACCGGGCACGCGCGGCCGCGCCCCCGCACCCGGCCCCGCCGCGGGGGCGCCCGCAGGCGTGAGCGCGCCCTCGGGCCTACCGTGGGGGATAAGCCGCCGTCACCCCCCCGGAGCGCCCCATGACGGTCGTCCCGCCCGCGCCACCCGCCGACCTCCTGCGCCACCAGGACCCGCAGCTCGCCGACCTCCTCCTCGGCGAGCTGACCAGGCAGTCCACCACCCTCCAGCTCATCGCCGCGGAGAACTTCACCTCGCCCGCCGTGCTGGCGGCCCTCGGCTCGGCCCTGGCCAACAAGTACGCCGAGGGCTACCCCGCCGCCCGGTACCACGGCGGCTGCGAGATCGTCGACGCCGCCGAACGCCTCGCCGTCGACCGCGCCAAGGCCCTCTTCGGCGCGGACCACGCCAACGTGCAGCCCCACTCGGGTTCCTCCGCCGTCCTCGCCGCCTACGCGGCCCTGCTGCGCCCCGGCGACACCGTCCTCGCCATGGGCCTGCACTTCGGCGGCCACCTCACCCACGGCTCGCCCGCCAACTTCTCCGGCCGCTGGTTCGACTTCGTCGGCTACGGCGTCGACGCCGACAGCGGCCTGATCGACTACGCCCAGGTCCGCGCCCTCGCTCGCGCCCACCGGCCCAGGGCGATCGTCTGCGGCTCGATCTCCTACCCCCGCCACCCCGACTACGCCGCCTTCCGCGCGATCGCCGACGAGGTGGGCGCACACCTCGTCGTCGACGCCGCGCACCCCATCGGCCTGGTCGCCGGGGGTGCGGCGCCCAGCCCCGTCCCGTACGCCGACGTCGTCTGCGCCACCACCCACAAGGTGCTGCGCGGCCCGCGCGGCGGCATGCTGCTGTGCGGCGCGGACCTGGCCGACCGCATCGACCGCGCCGTCTTCCCGTTCACGCAGGCCGGGGCCCAGATGAACGCGATCGCCGCGAAGGCCGTCGCGTTCGGCGAGGCGGCGACGCCGGCCTTCGCGGCCTACGCCCACCAGGTCGTCGTCAACGCCCGCGCGCTCGCCGGCGCCCTGGCCGCCGAGGGGATGTCGGTCACCACCGGCGGCACCGACACCCACCTGCTCACCGTCGACCCCGCCCCGCTCGGCGTCGACGCCCGCACCGCCCGCGGCCGGCTGGCCGCCGCCGGGCTCGTCCTGGACACCTGCGCCCTGCCGCACGGCGACGCCCGCGGCCTGCGGCTGGGCACCGCCGCGGTGACCACGCAGGGCATGGGGGAGGCCGAGATGGTTCGGATCGGGCGGCTGCTCGGGACCGTGCTCAAGAGGTCCGGCGAGGACGGCCGGGGCGGTGAGGCGCGCGAAGTGCGCGACGCGGTCGCGGATCTCACCGGGAGATTTCCGCCGTATCCGGATCAATTTGCCCTGTGATCCGGCGGGTACCGGGTGGGCGCGCCCCGTGCACGGCCGCACGTGCAACCATCGTCGCTACCCGTAAGTCCTCACCCATATGCACGACACGGCTAGGGTGTGGGGCTGAGGATGGCCAGCGAGACCTGTGGGGAAGCCCGTGCGTGAATACCTCCTGACGCTCTGCATCACGGCCGCGGTGACGTATCTGCTGACAGGACCGGTACGGAAGTTCGCGATCGTGGCCGGAGCCATGCCGGAGATCCGCGCCCGGGACGTGCACAGAGAGCCCACCCCGCGCCTCGGCGGCATCGCGATGTTCTTCGGACTGTGCGCGGGGCTGCTGGTCGCGGACCACCTGACCAATCTGAACGCGGTCTTCTCCAACTCCAACGAGCCGCGCGCGCTGCTCTCCGGCGCCGCGCTGATCTGGCTGATCGGCGTGCTCGACGACAAGTTCGAGATCGACGCGCTGATCAAGCTCGGCGGCCAGATGATCGCCGCGGGCGTGATGGTGGTCCAGGGTCTGACCATCCTGTGGCTGCCCGTCCCGGGCGTCGGCACCTTCGCGCTCACCCAGTGGCAGGGCACCCTGCTCACGGTCGCGCTCGTCGTCATCACCATCAACGCGGTCAACTTCGTCGACGGCCTCGACGGCCTCGCGGCCGGCATGGTGTGCATCGCCTCCGCCGCGTTCTTCATGTACGCCTACCGCATCTGGTACGGCTACGGGCTGGAGGCGGCGGCCCCGGCGACCCTGTTCGCGGCGATCCTGATGGGCATGTGCCTCGGCTTCCTGCCGCACAACATCCATCCCGCGCGGATCTTCATGGGCGACTCCGGGTCGATGCTCATCGGCCTCGTCCTGGCGGCGGGGGCCATCTCCATCACCGGGCAGATCGACCCCGACGCGATGAACCTCTTCTCCGGTTCCGAGCGGGAGACCGTGCACCAGACGGTGCCCGTCTACATCCCGCTGCTGCTGCCGCTCACCATCATCGCGGTGCCCGCGGCCGACCTGGTGCTTGCCATCGTGCGGCGCACCTGGCGCGGACAGTCGCCGTTTGCGGCGGACCGGGGGCACCTGCACCACCGACTGCTGGAGATCGGGCACTCGCACAGCAGGGCCGTGCTGATCATGTACTTCTGGTCGGCGTTGATCGCGTTCGGGACGCTGGCGTACTCGGTCAACTCGGCGTCCATGTGGATCGTGCTGGGCATCGCGGCGTTGAGCGCGGTGGGGCTCGTCCTGCTGTTGCTGCCCCGGTTCCGGCCGCGGGCCCCGAGGTGGGCACAGCGGATCGTGCCGCCCCGGTACCGGCGGCGGAGGGTGGCCCTGTCCGCCTCGGCCGAGTGCGCGGAGGCGAGCGGGCCGGCGGCGGAGGACGGCGCCGACGCCGGAGCCGGCGCCGACGCCGAGCGGCGGACGCCTGCGGTGGCCGGGGCAAATGGGGCCAGCGCGCTGGGAGTTCGCGCGCGGAGGTGACCTTCCGCTGGCCTTTCCCGGGCCGTCGCCAGACCTCCCCGTGAACTTCCCAAGGTAAGAATCTGACTAACGCGTTGCCAAAACGTGGGGGTGCGTAGCGGGGCAATACCAGACAACTGGGCCCCGTTTTCGCGCAGACGCGCAGGTTCACCCTCATGTGTGACAGCTAGCACACCAACCAGGTAAAGACCTCATCAAATAGTTTGTGATACGGTTCACGAGAACCCAGGACAGAGCCAAGAGGCGTCAATCGACGGCCCCTCGGCCGAGAGGTTCCACCTCTTCCCGGGACTACGCTCGTCCATGACGACACCTGCCCCCACCAGCAATGCGGAGTAGCCGCCATGCCGTCCAATGACGCACGGAACCTGTTGCAGACCGCTGTGCCCACAGCGGCTGCCGGCGCGATCGCCGTCGCGGTCAGTGCCGGGGTCGCCGGCGGCAAGGGCGCGCTCGGCGCCGCGGTCGGTGCGGTGCTCGCCATCCTCTTCATGGGAATCGGCCTGTACGTCCTGCAGTGGACGGCAAAATCGCTTCCGCACCTGTTCCAGGCCATGGGGTTGATGCTGTATGTCGCCCAACTCCTGCTGCTGATCATCTTCATGGGGCTCTTCAAGGACACGACCCTGTTCAACCCCCGGGCGTTCGCCGTGGGTCTGGTCGTCTCCACGCTCGTGTGGATGGCGGCGCAGGCCCGGGCCCACATGAAGGCCAAGATCTTCTACGTCGAGCCCGACTCGGGGCACGGCGACCGGTCCACGACCACAGGGTCGAGGCCGTGAGGGATAGGGCCGAGATAAAGCCGACCAGGAGATCCTGCTATGGTCCGGTGCCAACTGCGGCATCGCGGGCGCGGGCACAAGAGCTGACGCCTGCTCAATCGCGAGGCTCGATGCCCCCCGGCCGCCCCCACATCCGAAACACCAGTCCAGTGCCGACCCGCGGCCGCTTGCCGCGCCGACACAACGAGGTTGCCGTACCCATGCGCCACGCTGAAGGAGCCCGCGGTGAGTGCTGACCCGACGCAGGTGCTCGCCTTCGAGACCGACTGCCACATCTTCGACGGCTGTGGCTTCCCCGCTCCGGGCCTGCACTCGTTCCTGTTCGAGCCCCTGTGGGGCGACGGGGACAGCAACTTGTACTTCAACAAGACGATGCTGCTCGCGCTGATCGGCTCGCTCGTCATCGTCGGCTTCTTCTGGGCCGCCTTCGCCAGGCCGAAGGTCGTCCCGGGCAAGCTGCAGATGGTCGCCGAGGCCGGCTACGACTTCGTCCGTCGCGGCATCGTCTACGAGACCATCGGCAAGCGCGAGGGCGAGAAGTACGTGCCCTTCATGGTCTCGCTGTTCTTCTTCGTCTGGATGATGAACCTCTGGTCCATCGTCCCGCTCGCGGCCTTCCCCGTGACGGCGATCATCTCCTACCCGCTGGTGCTCGCACTGATCGTCTGGGTGACGTGGATCGCCCTGACGTTCAAGCGGCAGGGATTCGTCGGCTTCTTCAAGAACGTCACGGGCTACGACCCCTCCATCGGGCCCGTGCTGCCGCTGTCGATGACCATCGAGTTCTTCTCGAACCTGTTCATCCGGCCGTTCACGCACGCCGTGCGACTCTTCGCGAACATGTTCGCGGGCCACACCCTCCTGTTGCTCTTCACGATCGCCAGCTGGTACCTGCTGAACGGCATCGGGATCGCCTACGCCGGCGTCTCGTTCGTCATGGTCCTGGTGATGACGGTGTTCGAGCTCTTCATCCAGGCCGTCCAGGCGTACGTCTTCGTCCTCCTGGCCTGCAGCTACGTCCAGGGTGCGCTCGCCGAGCACCACTGAGCACCCCGGCTCCCGCCCCTCATCGTCCGGTGGCCAACCCCCACCGGTCCGCAAAGAAAAGGAAGAACTGGCATGTCCCAGACCCTTGCCGCTGTTTCCGGCTCGCTCGGCTCCATCGGTTACGGCCTCGCTGCCATCGGTCCCGGCGTCGGTATCGGCATCATCTTCGGCAACGGCACCCAGGCCCTGGCCCGTCAGCCCGAGGCCGCCGGTCTGATCCGCGCCAACCAGATCCTCGGCTTCGCCTTCTGTGAGGCCCTGGCGCTGATCGGTCTGGTCATGCCGTTCGTCTTCGGCAAGTGACCAGCTGATTCAGCCCAGCCGACTAGACGAAAGGCACTGATGTGAGCCCCCTGGTTCAGCTCGCGGCGGAGACGGAGAACCCCCTCGTCCCGCCGATCCCCGAGCTCGTCATCGGCCTGATCGCCTTCGTCATCGTCTTCGGCTTCCTGTTCAAGAAGCTCATCCCGAACATCAACAAGGTTCTGGAAGAGCGACGGGAAGCCATCGAGGGCGGTATCGAGAAGGCCGAGGCCGCGCAGACCGAGGCCCAGAGCGTCCTCGAGCAGTACAAGGCCCAGCTCGCCGAGGCACGGCACGAAGCCGCGCGGCTGCGCCAGGAGGCGCAGGAGCAGGGTGCCGCGCTCATCGCCGAGATGCGCGCGGAAGGCCAGCGGCAGCGTGAGGAGATCATCGCCGCCGGTCACGCGCAGATCGAGGCGGACCGCAAGGCCGCCGCGCACACGCTGCGGCAGGATGTCGGACGGCTCGCCACCGACCTCGCCGGCAAGCTCGTGGGTGAGTCCCTTCAGGACCACGCCCGCCAGAGCCGAGTGATCGACCGCTTCCTCGACGACCTCGAGGACAAGGCCGACGCCCCGTCGAAGGCCGAGGCGGCTCGATGACCACGCACGGAGCGAGCCGTGGGGCGCTGGCCGCCGCACGCGAGCGCCTCGACGCGCTGACCGACTCGACGTCCGCCGACGCCGGCGCGCTCGCCGACGAGCTGGCCGCCGTCACGGTGCTGCTGGACCGCGAGGCCGGTCTGCGCCGGGTCCTCACCGACCCGGCGCAGCCCGCCGAGGCCAAGGCCCAGCTCGCCCACCGGCTGCTGGCCGGCCAGATCGGCGGCACCGCGCTCGACCTCGTGTCCGGCACGGTGCGCTCCCGCTGGTCGCGTTCGCGCGACCTGGTGGACGTGCTGGAGGAGCTGGCGAACATCGCCGACCTCACCGCCGCCCAGCGCAACGGCACACTGGACGAGGTGGAGGACGAGCTGTTCCGGTTCGCCCGGATCGTCGTCTCCAGTACCGGGCTGCGGTCCGCGCTCACCGACAGCGCCGCCCCGGCGTCGTCCAAGAGCGAGCTGCTGCACCGTCTGCTCGGCGGCCGGGCCAAGCCCGTCACCGAGCGTCTGGTGACGCGACTCGTCACCGCGCCCCGGGGACGTAGCCTGGAGTCGGGACTCGAGTCCCTGTCCAGGCTCGCCGCCGAGCGGCGGGACCGGATGGTCGCGATCGTCACCTCGGCGGTACCGCTGAGCGACCCGCAGAAGCAGCGCCTGGGCGCCGCCCTCGCGAAGCTCTACGGCCGCCCGATGCACCTCAACCTCGACGTCGACCCCGAGGTCGTCGGCGGGATCCGGGTGCAGGTCGGTGACGAGGTCATCAACGGATCGATCGCGGACCGGCTCGAGGACGCCACCCGGCGTATGGCGAGCTGACCGGCGAGCCGGCGGCACCGCACACGACGTAGTAATACGGCCCGCGTTGGGCCGTGCAGAGGATTCACCTCGTTCATGGGGGGAGTCCGGAGTCTTGAGAATCCCCCCAAAGTGAAACTTCGGGCCCAACAAGGAGAGCAGGGAACCCAGATGGCGGAGCTCACGATCCGGCCGGAGGAGATCCGGGACGCGCTGGAGAACTTCGTCCAGTCGTACCAGCCGGACGCGGCCTCGCGCGAGGAGGTCGGTACGGTCAGCCTTGCCGGCGACGGCATCGCGAAGGTCGAGGGCCTGCCCTCGGCCATGGCCAACGAACTGCTGAAGTTCGAGGACGGCACCCTCGGTCTCGCCCTCAACCTCGAGGAGCGCGAGATCGGCTGCGTCGTCCTCGGCGAGTTCAGCGGCATCGAGGAGGGCCAGCCGGTCACCCGCACCGGCGAGGTCCTGTCGGTGGCCGTGGGCGAGGGCTACCTCGGCCGCGTGGTCGACCCGCTCGGCAACCCGATCGACGGCCTCGGCGAGATCGAGACGTCCGGCCGCCGCGCGCTGGAGCTGCAGGCTCCGGGCGTCATGGCCCGCAAGTCGGTGCACGAGCCGATGGAGACCGGTTACAAGGCCGTCGACGCCATGACCCCGATCGGCCGCGGCCAGCGTCAGCTGATCATCGGCGACCGTCAGACCGGCAAGACCGCCCTGGCCGTCGACACGATCATCAACCAGCGCGACAACTGGCGCTCGGGCGACCCGAAGAAGCAGGTCCGCTGCGTCTACGTCGCCATCGGCCAGAAGGGCTCCACCATCGCCTCCGTGCGGAGTGCCCTGGAGGAGTCCGGCGCGCTGGAGTACACGACCATCGTCGCCGCCCCGGCGTCCGACCCGGCCGGCTTCAAGTACCTGGCGCCGTACACCGGTTCCGCCATCGGTCAGCAGTGGATGTACGAGGGCAAGCACGTCCTCATCATCTTCGACGACCTGTCGAAGCAGGCCGACGCCTACCGCGCCGTCTCCCTGCTGCTGCGCCGCCCGCCGGGCCGCGAGGCCTACCCGGGCGACGTCTTCTACCTGCACTCCCGTCTGCTGGAGCGCTGCGCGAAGCTCTCCGACGACCTGGGCGCCGGTTCGATGACGGGTCTGCCGATCGTCGAGACCAAGGCGAACGACGTCTCGGCGTTCATCCCGACCAACGTCATCTCCATCACCGACGGCCAGTGCTTCCTGGAGTCGGACCTGTTCAACGCCGGTCAGCGCCCCGCGCTGAACGTCGGTATCTCCGTCTCCCGAGTCGGCGGTTCCGCACAGCACAAGGCGATGAGGCAGGTCTCCGGCCGGCTCCGTCTCGACCTCGCCCAGTACCGCGAGCTGGAGGCGTTCGCCGCCTTCGGTTCCGACCTGGACGCCGCGTCGAAGTCGCAGCTCGAGCGCGGTCAGCGGCTGGTGGAGCTGCTCAAGCAGCCCCAGTACCAGCCGATGCCGACCGAGGACCAGGTCGTCTCCGTGTGGGCCGGCACCACCGGCAGGATGGACGACGTGCCGGTCGCCGACATCCGCCGCTTCGAGAAGGAGCTCCTGGAGCACCTGCACCGCAAGGAGCAGGGCCTCATGACCTCCATCAAGGAGGGCGCGAAGATGTCCGACGACACCCTCCAGGCCGTCGGCGACGCCATCGCGGAGTTCAAGAAGCAGTTCGAGACGTCGGACGGCAAGCTGCTCGGCGAGGACGCCCCGTCCGCCGCCAAGTGACGTAAGGAAGGGACCTGACTCATGGGAGCCCAGCTCCGGGTCTACAAGCGTCGCATCCGATCCGTCACCGCGACCAAGAAGATCACCAAGGCGATGGAGATGATCGCCGCCTCGCGTGTCGTCAAGGCGCAGCGCAAGGTGGCGGCCTCCACGCCGTACGCGACCGAGCTCACCCGCGCGGTCACGGCGGTGGGTACCGGCTCGAACACGAAGCACCCGCTGACCACGCAGGCCGAGACGGTCACGCGGTCCGCGGTGCTGCTCCTGACCAGTGACCGCGGTCTGGCCGGCGCCTTCAACTCCAACGCCATCAAGGCCGCGGAGCAGCTCACCGAGCGCCTGGAGCGCGAGGGCCAGGAGGTCGACACGTACATCGTCGGCCGTCGTGGTCTCGCGCACTACAACTTCCGTGAGCGCCAGGTCGTCCAGTCGTGGACCGGGTTCACCGACGAGCCGACGTACGCGGACGCCAAGCAGGTCGCGGCTCCGCTGATCGAGGCCATCGAGAAGGACACGGCGGAGGGCGGTGTGGACGAGCTCCACATCGTGTTCACCGAGTTCGTGTCGATGATGACGCAGACGGCGCTCGGGGACCGGCTGCTGCCGCTCAGCCTCGACGAGGTGGCCAAGGAGTCGCCGGCGAAGGACGAGATCCTTCCGCTGTACGACTTCGAGCCGTCGGCGGAGGACGTCCTCGACGCCCTGCTGCCGCGCTACGTCGAGAGCCGGATCTACAACGCGCTGCTCCAGTCGGCCGCCTCCAAGCACGCCGCGACGCGGCGCGCGATGAAGTCGGCCACCGACAACGCCGGGGAGCTCATCGAGACGCTGTCCCGGCTTGCCAACGCGGCCCGCCAGGCCGAAATCACCCAGGAAATCAGCGAGATCGTCGGTGGCTCCGCAGCCCTGGCCGACGCGACCGCGGGGAAGTGACAGGTAATGACGACGACAGTTGAGACGGCCGTTGCCACGGGCCGCGTCGCCCGGGTCATCGGCCCGGTCGTCGACGTGGAGTTCCCCGTCGACGCCATGCCGGAGATCTACAACGCGCTCCACGTCGAGATCTCCGACCCGGCCGAGGCCGGCGCGAAGAAGACGCTGACCCTGGAGGTCGCCCAGCACCTGGGTGACGGCCTGGTCCGCACGATCTCGATGCAGCCCACCGACGGTCTGGTCCGCCAGGCCCCGGTCACCGACACGGGCACGGGCATCACCGTCCCGGTCGGCGACTTCACCAAGGGCAAGGTGTTCAACACCCTCGGCGAGGTGCTGAACGTCGACGAGAAGTACGACGGCGAGCGCTGGTCCATCCACCGCAAGGCGCCGAACTTCGACGCGCTCGAGTCGAAGACCGAGATGTTCGAGACCGGCGTCAAGGTCATCGACCTGCTGACCCCGTACGTCAAGGGCGGCAAGATCGGTCTGTTCGGCGGTGCCGGCGTCGGCAAGACGGTGCTCATCCAGGAGATGATCTACCGCGTCGCCAACAACCACGACGGTGTCTCCGTGTTCGCCGGTGTCGGCGAGCGCACCCGTGAGGGCAACGACCTCATCGAGGAGATGGCGGACTCCGGCGTCATCGACAAGACCGCCCTGGTCTTCGGTCAGATGGACGAGCCCCCGGGCACCCGTCTGCGGGTGGCGCTGGCGGGTCTGACCATGGCGGAGTACTTCCGCGATGTGCAGAAGCAGGACGTGCTGTTCTTCATCGACAACATCTTCCGCTTCACGCAGGCCGGTTCCGAGGTCTCGACCCTGCTCGGCCGCATGCCCTCCGCGGTGGGCTACCAGCCGAACCTGGCCGACGAGATGGGCCTCCTCCAGGAGCGCATCACCTCGACCCGCGGTCACTCGATCACCTCGATGCAGGCGATCTACGTCCCCGCGGACGACCTGACCGACCCGGCCCCGGCCACCACCTTCGCCCACCTCGACGCGACGACGGTGCTCTCCCGTCCGATCTCGGAGAAGGGCATCTACCCGGCCGTGGACCCGCTGGACTCCACGTCCCGGATCCTGGACCCGCGGTACATCGCGGCGGACCACTACAACACCGCGATGCGCGTCAAGACGGTCCTGCAGAAGTACAAGGACCTCCAGGACATCATCGCGATCCTCGGTATCGACGAGCTCGGCGAGGAGGACAAGCTCACCGTCCACCGTGCCCGCCGGGTGGAGCGCTTCCTGTCCCAGAACACCCACGTCGCCAAGCAGTTCACCGGCGTCGACGGGTCGGACGTGCCGCTGGACGAGTCGATCACCGCGTTCAACGCGATCATCGACGGCGAGTACGACCACTTCCCGGAGCAGGCGTTCTTCCTCTGCGGCGGTATCGAGGACCTGAAGAACAACGCGAAGGAGCTGGGCGTCTCCTGAGCCGTGCGCTCGCGGAGGAGGGGACGGGGGTCGTCTCCGTCCCCTCCTCCTCGCCCATTAGACTTGTAACCAACACCCGGCATCACCGCCGGGTGGTGACCCGAGGAGCCACCCTTGGCTGCTGAGCTGCACGTCGAGCTGGTCGCCGCCGACCGCCAGGTCTGGTCCGGCGAGGCCACCCTGGTCGTCGCGCGCACCACGTCCGGCGACATCGGCGTCATGCCCGGTCACCAGCCGCTGCTCGGTGTGCTGGAATCGGGCCCGGTGACCATCCGTACGAGTGAAGGTGGGACGGTCGTCGCCGCGGTGCACGGCGGTTTCCTCTCCTTCGCGGACGACAAGCTGTCGCTGCTGGCCGAGATCGCCGAGCTGTCGGACGAGATCGACGTCCAGCGCGTGGAGCGGGAGCTCGAGCGCGCGAAGGCGGAGGGCGACGCGTCCGCGGAGCGTCGCGCGGACGTCCGACTGCGTGCGGTGGCGGCGCGCTGACCGCCTCGCCCATGCCATGACGCGTCTCAGCCGCGGTCGGCACCGGAGCAATCCGGCGCCGACCGCGGCTGAGGCGAATGTGGATGTTTTTTCCGTTCCGTTACCTGATCCGACGGCCTGGGACATGGCCGGGAGACGAGGAGGTCGGTGCCGATGGTCCTCGCTCTGACTGTGTGCGGGGCGGTGATCCTGCTCCTGGCCGTGGCGCTGTTCGTCTTCGGCCTCAGGCGGCGGCTGATCCAGCGCTCGGGCGGCACCTTCGACTGCAGCCTGCGCTGGGACGTCAGCGAGCAGACCGACACCAGTGGCAAGGGCTGGGGTTACGGCATCGCGCGTTACAACGGCGACCGCGTCGAGTGGTTCCGCGTCTTCTCCTACGCGCCCCGCCCGCGCCGTGTCCTGGAGCGCTCGGCCATCGAGGTGGCCGGCCGCCGGGCCCCCGAGGGCGAGGAGGAGCTGGCGCTGCTGTCCGACGCCGTCATCCTGACCTGTGTGCACCGCGGGGTGCGGCTGGAGCTGGCGATGAGCGACGACGCGCTGACCGGCTTCCTGGCCTGGCTGGAGGCGGCGCCGCCAGGACAACGAGTGAACGTGGCGTAGGCCGGGGGGTTCCCGGACACGCATCGGCCCCCTTCCCGTGTGAGCGAGCGGGAAGGGGGCCGACGTGTGTGCGCGGTCGTCGTTACGACAGGCCGCTGTTGATCGCGCTCACCAGCTCACCGTTGCCGGTGTCGCCGCTGAAGTCCCAGAAGAACGCGCCTCCCAGGCTCTGGCCCTTGGCCCACGACATCTTGGTGCCGATGGTGGCCGGGGTGTCGTACGACCACCAGTTGCTGCCGCAGTGCGCGTACGCCGTGCCCGCGACGGTGCCGGTGACGGGGCAGGAGGTCTTCAGGACCTTGTAGTCCTCGATGCCGGGCTCGTACGTGCCCGTCGCCGGGCCGGTGGCCGAGCCGCCCGGGGCGTCCTGGGTGACGCCCGTCCAGCCGCGGCCGTAGAAGCCGATGCCGATGAGCAGCTTGCTCGCGGGAACGCCCTTCGCCTTGAACTTGGCGATCGCGTCGGCCGTGGTGAAGCCCGGGGTCGGGATACCGCTGTACGAGGTGAGCGGGGAGTGCGGAGCGGTCGGGCCGTCCGCGTCGAAGGCGCCGAAGAAGTCGTACGTCATCACGTTGTACCAGTCGACGTACTGGGCGGCGCCCGCGTAGTCGGCGGCGTCGATCTTGCCGCCGTTGGTGCCGTCGGCCGTGGTGGCCGCGGTGACCAGGTTCTGCGAACCGAACTTGGCGCGCAGCGCCTGCATCAGGTTCTTGTAGGCCGCGGCCCCGCTGGTGTCACAGGACAGGCCGCAGGCGTTGGGGTACTCCCAGTCGATGTCGATGCCGTCGAAGACGTCGGCCCAGCGCGGGTCCTCGACCAGGTTGTAGCAGGAGTCGGCGAACGCGGCCGGGTTCTTCGCGGCCTCGCCGAACCCGCCGGACCATGTCCAGCCGCCGAAGGACCAGATGACCTTGATGTTCGGGTACTTGGCCTTCAGCTCGCGCAGCTGGTTGAAGTTGCCGCGCAGCGGCTGGTCCCAGGTGTCGGCGACGCCGCTGACGGACTGGTCGGCGGTGAACGCCTTGTCGTAGTCGGCGTAGGAGTCGCCGATGGCGCACTTGCCGCCGGTGACGTTGCCGAAGGCGTAGTTGATGTGGGTGATCTTCGCGGCGGAGCCGGAGGTCACGATGTTCTTGACGTTGTAGTTGCGGCCGTAGGTGCCCCACTCGGTGAAGTAGCCGAGCTTGACCTTGCCGCCCGCGTTGCCGCCGTCGTCCCCGTCACCGGGGTCGGTGGTGCCGCCGCCGGTGGTGTGCACCTTGACCGCGCTGCTGGGGGAGCCCGTCTGGTCGGCGGTGTCACGGGCCTGGACGGTGTACGAGTAGTCGGTGCCGGCGGTCAGCCCCGAGTCGGTGTACGAGGTGGAGGTGACGGTGGCGACCTTGGAACCGTCGCGCAGGACGTCGTAGTTCTTGACGCCCTTGTCGTCACTGGCCGCGCTCCAGGAGAGCTTGACCGAGGTGTCGGTGACCAAGGAGGCGGTGGGGGTGCCCGGCGCGGAGGGCGGGTTGTCGCCGGGGACCGTGGTGCCGCCGTCGCAGCTCGCGCCGTTCAGGGTGCAGCCGGTCGGGGAGCCGGAACCGGAGCCGTTGAAGCCGAAGGAGACGGAGGCGCCGGGGGCGAGGGTGCCGTTGTAGGACTTGTTCTTGGCGGTCCAGTGGTTGCCGGAGTGGGTGACGTCCGCGTCCCAGGCGGAGGTCACGGCCGTCCCCGAGGGGAAGTCCCACTCGATCGTCCAGGAGCTGATGCCGCTGCTCCCGGTGTTCTTGACGGTCCACTTGCCTTCGAAGCCGGTGCCCCAGTCCTGGGACTTGGCGTAGGTGGCGGTGGCCGAGTCGGCGGCGTGGGCGGGGCCCGCGAGGCCGACGAGCCCGGCGAGGGGGAGAAGCAGGGTCGCGAACCCTGCGGCAGCCCGGTGTCTGAAGCGCATCCGCGCCTCCTTGTGTGGGGTTTGTCGGGGCCATGACTGTGCACGCTGCCGCGAGAGTAGAAAGGTCTGGACCATCCGTCAATAGGTCTGGACCAGTGAGCGGTGTGCGCGAGGAGTGCCGCTCGGATCCCCAACTCCCCTGTGGTTCACGAGTAATCGCGATACCTGACGGGTATCGTGCGCCCAGTACCCGCGCCCGCCGCGCCGCGCCGGCAACGCGGGTTCCCGCGGGCGCGCTTCGGGCCCGCGGGCCGGAAGGCTCTCCAGGGCCGGGTTCCTGACGTCACCGGCAGAGCGGACGTGACCATGGAGGTCGTGAAGGTGCGTCGTCGAGTACTGAGCCTGATGTCGGCCCTGGTCTGTGCGGGCGCCGCCGTGACAGGCGCGGGGTCCCCGGCAGGTGCCGCGGAACCGGATCCCGAGACCATTCCCATCGATCTGATACTCGCCGGTTCCTACGCGGATCCCGTCCGTGACGCGATGAGGATCTGGAACACGGCCGTCCCGGGAATCAAGTTCGTGGAGCAGAGCACCCCCGCCTCACTGCGGGTCAAGGAGTACACGACCGCGACCGGTACCGGTTCGCACGTCTTCCTCGACGGAGCGGGGAGAGGCTGGGTATATCTCGAGACCGGAGACGCGAAGGTCTACCCGCCCACCCGTGTCGCCGTTCACGAACTGGGGCACACCCTGTCACTCGCCGATCTCGGGCCGGGCAGCCCGTGTTCCAAAGTGATGTCGGGGGGATGGGCGGGGCCCGAGTGCGTCAACACCCAGCCCGACGCGGAGGAGGTCGCCGAAGTGGCGGCCTACTTCGCCGGTCACGATGTCGGCGATCAAGTACCGGGATGGCCGCCTCCGTCGGACGAACAGGGCCTGTCCGGCGATTCCCGCCGCCCGTCCGACAGGACCCCGGGGGCCCCTGGGCAGGGCCCCCACCGCGTCGGCGCCGTCGGCCCGCTGCGACCTGATCCGAACGACGGACCCTAGTAGTGCTTCGTTAGGTTCTGGGCTGTCTGCGGCGGGTTCGTGGGCTGGGCAGGGGTCGGCCGCAGGTGGTGCAGACACCGGTCCAGCACCTCAGCAGGTCCTGAAGAACGTCGAGGACCTGGTAGAGGGTCAGGCCGGTGTGTGGGCTTTTGGGTCGAGCCGCCGGAGGGTGAGGAAGGCCTGGGCGGCGGTGACGAGGGTGACGTGGTGGTGCCAGCCGCGCCAGGTGCGGCCCTCGAAGTGGTCCAGGCCCAGGCCGTGCTTGAGCTCGCGGTAGTCGTGCTCGATCCGCCGGCGCATCTTGGCCCACCGCACCAGGTCGGTGACGGGTGTGGTGGCGGGCAGGTTCGATATCCAGTAGTCCGTCGGGGTGTCCTGGCCGTCCGGCCACTCGATGAGGAGCGTCTGGACGGGCAGGACGCCGTCCCACCGGTTGCGGCCGCCGCCGGCCTCCTGAGCCGCGGCCAGGGACTGCTTGCCCGCGGGCCGTACTGTCAGGACCGCGAACCGTGAGGTCATCGCGTCTTTGCTGCCCTGCCTCCAGGTCACCTCGGTGAACCGCTCCGCACCCGCCTGTGCGGCGAGGACGCAGACGGCTTGTGGTGGGGTGCGGTAACGGGGAAGGGTGGGTGGTCCGAGCCCGCCATAAGCAGGCTGGTGCGGCTCGGCATCCTCGGGGTGGGCGACTTCCTTCCCGTTCAGGGCCAGGACATAGGACAGCCCTCGCGTCTGGAGGCCGAGCCGGAACAGGGTGCTGACGCCGTAGCCGGCGTCGGCGACCACGACCGGAGCCTTCAGCCGCCACTGGGCGAGCGTGTCCAGCAGGCCGAGCGCCAGACGCCACTTCTCCCGGTGCACCACCTCGTCGGGGACTCCTGCCCTGCGGCACCGGTCCGGCTCGTCCGTCCACTCACGCGGCAGATACAACTGCCACTCCAACGGGCACGAGGCGGTGTCGGTGGCGGCATGGACACTGACCGCGACCTGGCAGTTCGCCCGCTTGCCGACCGCTCCGCAGTACTGGCGGGCCACCCCGACCGACGCCTTGCCGCACTTGGGGAACGACACGTCGTCGATCACCCACACCTCAGGGCGGATGGCCTCGCACAACCACTCGGCGATCCGCCGCCTGACCGGTAACGGATCCCACGGCGACTGGTTCACGAACTGCTGCAGGGCCTGCATGTTCCCGTCCGGCAGACGCTCGGCCATCGGCTGGATGGACTTGCGCCGGCCGTCGAGCATCAAGCCTCGCAGATAGCACTCGCCCCACCGCCGCTGATCCCGCCGCGGAAACGACCCGAACACATCGGCAACGAACTCCGCCAACTCGCCCCGGAGCCGTTCCACCTCCCCCAACCTCACTCCAGGAAGCTGCCCACGATCAGCAGAGATCACTCCACGTAACGAAGCACTACTAGGGCCTCTCGTTCGGATCATTCCGGCGTCGCGGGGTCCGGTACGCGCCTGTGCGGCGTTGTCGTCGGTTGCCGGGGCTCCGCCCTGGCGCCCTCGCGCCTTGGCAGCCGCACGCACCGGACCCCGCTCGGGTCGGTCGAGGACGCACCGCGCCTCCCAGTCGGCCTGATCCAGACGAAAGACCCTAGCGCTCGCCCCCCGGCACCCACAGCACGTCGCCGGTCCCCAGGTTCGCCACGCGGGCCAGGATGAACAGGAGGTCGGAGAGGCGGTTGAGGTAGGTCGCGGTCAGCGGGTTCATGACCTCGCCGTGCGCCTCCAGCGCCGCCCACGTCGACCGCTCGGCCCGCCGCACCACCGTGCACGCCTGGTGCAGCAGGGCCGCGCCCGGGGTGCCGCCGGGCAGGATGAAGGAACGCAGCTTCTCCAGCCGCTCGTTGAACCGGTCGCAGTCCGCCTCGAGCCGGTCGACGTAGAACTGCTCCACCCTCAGCGGCGGGAACTCGGGGTTCTCCACCACCGGAGTCGACAGGTCGGCCCCGACGTCGAACAGGTCGTTCTGGACCCGGACGAGCACCTTGCCGACCTCCTCGTCCAGGCCGCCCAGCGCGATCGCCGTCCCGATCACCGCGTTCGCCTCGTTGGCGTCCGCGTACGCCGAGATCCGAAGATCGGTCTTGGGGACGCGGCTCATGTCACCGAGGTTGGTGGTGCCCTTGTCGCCGGTCCGCGTGTAGATGCGTGTCAGATTGACCATGCGGCCAGGGTATGTACGCCGTCGCCCGGCGCGGTGCACCTGTGCGCACCGTCACGGCGCGGTCCGTGCCCTCCCGGTCGTCCCCCGGCGGCGCGGAAGGCCCGCGTGCCGACCGCCGGCGCGAGAACGCCGAAGGCGAGCTGGGCGCGCGGCCGGGACACGGGGGAGTCGGCCACGCGGGCCGTGCCGCGCGAACCGCGCGCCGAGGTGGAGGCCGTCTCGCCCCGGGGTTGACTCATGGAGGACTACGACCGTTTCGTGCGTTGCCTCCAGGAGGCGCCGCCGCGTTCCCGGCTGTGGGGCATGCGGCAGGAGATCCACGCCCACCTCGAGGCGCCCCGGCGCGAGGAGGCCGCCGCTCCCCGCCGGCGACCCGGTGCCCGACCTGATGGCCGGACAGATCCGCTGGATCCACCGGGGCGTGTTCGGCGCCACCGGCCGGGAGACGCCCGGCGGACGCGACCCGTGGGAAGTGTCGCGGGAGGCGCCGGTCCTCCTCGACGGCATCGAGGAGCTGTTGAGCGATCGGGTGCGCAACTACGCCGTCCGGGGCACGGAATGACCCGCCCCGGTGTGATGTCCGTCAAGTGGGACGTGACCCGCGTTACTTAGCGGTCACAGGCGGGCGGACGGGCGCTAGGGTCCGCCGAAGGAGCACGGGACAACGCAAGGACGCGTAAGGGGTCGCACAGTGGCAGGGAAGGTCGCCGTCATCGGAGCCGGGCTCATGGGGTCCGGCATCGCCCAGGTCGCCGCGACCGCGGGCTGGGACGTCGTCCTGCGGGACGTCACCGACGAGGCGCTCACCCGCGGCACGGACGCGATCAAGGCCTCGTACGAGAAGTTCGTGGCCAAGGGGACGCTGGAGGCGGCCGACGCCGAGGCCGCCCTCGGGCGGATCGGCACCACCACCGACCTCGACGCCGCCGCCGACGCGGACCTCGTCGTCGAGGCGGTGTTCGAGCAGCTCGACGTCAAGCACGACCTCTTCCGCACGCTCGACACGCTCGTGCGGGAGGACGCCGTGCTCGCGTCCAACACCTCGGCCATCCCGATCACCAAGATCGCGGCGGCCACCGCCCGGCCCGAACGGGTCGTCGGCGTGCACTTCTTCTCACCGGTGCCGATGATGCGGCTCGTCGAGCTGGTGCGCGGATACAAGACGAGCGACGAAACGCTCGCCACCGCGCGGCGGTTCGCCGAGTCCGTCGGCAAGATCTGCATCGTCGTCAACCGGGACGTGGCGGGCTTCGTGACCACCCGGCTCATCTCCGCGCTTGTCGTGGAGGCCACCAAGCTGTACGAGTCGGGCGTCGCCACCGCCGAGGACATCGACCTGGCCTGCAAACTGGGCTTCGGTCATGCGATGGGGCCGCTGGCGACGGCCGACCTCACCGGCGTCGACATCCTGTTGCACGCCACCGGCAACATCTACACCGAGTCCCAGGACGAGAAGTTCGCCCCGCCGGAGCTGATGCGCCGGATGGTGGACGCCGGTGACATCGGCCGCAAGAGCGGGCAGGGCTTCTACACGTACTGACGCCCCGTCCGCACCCGCCGGGACCTCGGCGGGCGCCGGCCGCGCACGGCTCGCACGAACGGCGTACACCGGCACCGTACGCACCCCGGGGGGATCACCCGCAGGAGTGAATTCGGTATCGGTTCGCCAACAACCAGCAACCGGACCGCCGCTCAGGCAGTCAGAAGTTGCATCGGAACGTGCATCAGGTCTTACATCAACGACTTGCCGCACAAGCGCATCGAACGGTGCATCGGAAGGTGCGGCGGACGGTGAGTCGTACCGGTGCCGGGCCGGTGCCGTACCGGTGCCGGAGTTCCGCCACCGTGGCACCGCATATCGAACACCGATCGAACGTCCGCCGATGACGGAGCACGACACCGCACTCTCGGGGAGCGCATATGTACATCAGGGGCGACCACGCCGGGCTGGTCGTCGGGGGCCGCCTCGACGTCCGCAGCGCGGCGGACGCCCGTACGGTCCTGCACTCGGCCGTCGACGACGGAGCCGGCGACCTGGTTCTCGACCTGTCCGGACTGGACTCGTGGGACGCCACCGGACTCGGCGTGATCATGGGAGCCCACCGGCGGGCCGGACGGTGCGGCAGGCGGCTCGTCCTGCGCGGCGTCCCGCCCCAGATGCAGCGCCTGCTGGTGGCCACCCGGCTGCACCGCATCCTCGCCATCGAGGGCGGCATCGGCGTGGAGTCCCTGCCCCGCGTCTGACCGTCCCCCCCCGGCGCCCGGCGCCCGGCGCCCGGCACCGGGCAGGAGCGCACGACTCGGCGCGAACCGTACGACGCGCTCAATCTCCATGAAGCCGTGATGTTGCGGACCGCGCGGTACCCCGGCTGTTCCGCGATACTGTGCGAAGGTTTAGGGTTCGGCTGCCCGCCGCCCGTCAGCCCGGGCGGGTACCGGACCAGAAGCGACAGCGTCGCGGTGTGCGGCAAGGCCGGGAGGGTTTTCGGCACACGACGCTTTTGGGGGCTAGAACCGATGGACCCGAACACCGCGGGACCCGAGGAGTACGGCCACGACGGTGACGGCCACCAGGGCCGTGACAGCCGTGACGCCCAGGCCCGCGCCGCCGGCCGGCGCTCGCCCCGGGATTCCCTCACCGCCGACTTCGGCCAGCACGCGCCCGCGCCGGCGCGCACCGCCCGGATCGTGGCGGGTGAGTTCCTGCTCACCGTCAACCCGGTGGACGGCAGCGAGATCGAGAACCGGCCGCCCCAGGAGCACCCCGGGCGGCCGGCCAAGTACACCGCCGCCCGTCGCTCGGAGAGCGAGCGCGCCGCCCGGCCGCCCGTGCCGCCGGGCTCCGCACTCCCCGACTCCGGCCTGCTCCAGCGCGACGAGGAACGCGATCGGCTGGTCGGGCTGCTGGCCCGTGGCCGCTCCGTCCGCCTCGTCGGCGCCCCCGGCTCCGGCCGCACCGTCCTGCTGGACGCGGTCGCCGTGGACTGCGCCGATCTCGCCCCCGACGGCGTCGTCCGCCTCTCCGGCCACCGGCGCACCGTCGACGACCTGATGGGCGATCTCTATCACGCCGTGTTCGACGCCCCCGAGTACCGCCCGGGCCGCGACGAGCTGCGCGAGGCCCTCGCCGAGATCGGCGCCGTCGTCCTCCTCGACGACCTCGAGTTCGGCGGTGCCGCCCTCGACGAACTCCTCGACGCCACCCCCGAGTGCGCCTATCTGTGCGCCGTCACCCCCGACGTGCCGGCCCCCTCGGCCGAGGCCGCCTTCGAGGACGTCGCGCTCGGCGGGCTCGACCGCGCGGGCTGCGTCGAACTCCTGGAGCGGGCCGTCGGACGCGTTCTCACCGAGGAGGAGTCCAACTGGGCCGGCGACCTCCTGTTCGAGTCCGAGGGCCTGCCGCTGCGGTTCAAGCAGGCCGGGGCGCTGCTGCGGCAGCGGGACCGGCTGCGCCTGGAGGCCGAGGCCTTCGACGAGTACGGCGTCTTCGAGGACGCCAAGGCGGAGGCCGCCACCGTCCGCGACACCGTGCCCGAGTCCGTGACCGGTGACGAGGAGCCGCTGCCACCGCTCGCCGAGGCCGCGGCGGCCGCGCCGCTGCTCGCCTCCCGGCTGAGCCGGTCGGCCCGCGAGACCCTGCGGTTCGCCGTCGCGCTCGACGGCGAGGTGCCGCACCTCACCCACCTCCCCGCGCTCGTCGACGACACCCACGCGGACGCCGCCCTCGCCGAGCTGGCCGGCTGCGCGCTGGTCACCCCGGTCGGCGCCCGCTACCGGCTCGCCGCCGGGGTCCTGGCGCAGCTCGTGGCCGCCGGGTACGACACCGACGCCGAGGAACACCTGCTGACCGCCGCCCGGCACTACGCCTGGTGGGCCGGACACCCCTCGGTCACCCCCGAGCGGGTCGCGGCCGAGGCCGACGCCGTGCTGGCCGCGCTCACCGCGCTGGTGCCGCTCACCACGCCGGTGGACGAGAACTCCGAGGCCGCCGAGGACACAGCGGAGCCGGAGGGCCGGGGAGGAGCCGGAGCGGCCCGTCGCCGTGCGGCTCGCCCGGCAGGCCGCGCCCGCGTTCGCCGCAGGGCTGCGCTGGGGCGCCTGGGAGCGGGCGCTGCGGGCCGGTGCGGAGGCCTCGCGGCTGGCGGGGGAGGTGGCCGACCAGGCGTACTTCCACCACGAGCTGGGCGTCCTCGCGCTCTGCGAGGGCCAGTTGGACCGGGCCCGGGCCGAGCTGGAGACGTCCGTAGGACTGCGCGGCGCGGTCGCCGACCGGCGGGGGACCGTCGCGGGGCGGCGCGCCCTGGCGCTGGTCGACGACCGGGCGGGCACCGCATCGGGCACGGCGCTGGTCCTGGCGTCCGACGTCGTCTCCGCCGCGTCGCCGGCCGGGCCGGCGGCCGGGGAACCGGGCACGGGGGGTTCGGCGGCGTGGCCCCCGGTGGGCGACACCGCGACCCTGGTGTCGTACCGGGCGGCCGCGGCACTGCCGCCGGGGTCGGGAGCGGGGGCCGCCGCCGGCGCCGCGGCCGGTACCGGCGGGCGCCGGCGGGGCGGGTTGCGCTCAGCGGCGCGCGGCACCCGGCGCAATCTCGTGGCCGCGGGGGCGGGGGCGCTGCTCGTGGCCGCGCTCGGCACGGTGGTGACGCTCGGCGCAACCTCCGACAACAACCACAACGAGAACGCGCCCTCCGAGCGGGTCGGGGTCGACCCCTCGATCGGCCAGGACAGCGGGGACGACAGCCTGGGCGCGGACAAGACGAAGAAGGACGACGCCGGGGGTGGGGTGCCGGCCGGGCACAAGTCGGCGGCGCCGTCGGATCCCGGGCCGGACGGGACGTACGGGACGGCGGACGATCCGTCGCCGACGGCGTCGTCCTCGCCTTCGGCGACGCGGTCGGTGTCGACGACGGGGAAGGGGCACGGCGGGGGAGACAAGGGGGACGGTGGGGGCGGGAAGACGTCGTCGGGGTCGACGCCGTCCTCGAAGCCTCCGAAGTCCTCGACGCCTGCGGGGTCGCCGACACCGTCGAGCACGGCTCCGAGCTCGCCGGAGTCGCCGTCGGAGACGGCCTCCGAGGATCCGGGCATGACGAACTCGGCGTCGGCGTCGTCTAGTACGACGGTGACGAACAGTGCGTCGCAGAGCGGCGCGGGGACCGGGACGCCGGTGGCCTGACCCGGGTTCTTTCCGCCCCCGCCTGCCCTTGCCCTTCCCGTTCCCGGGGGCTCCGCCCCCGGAGCCCGAAAGGATCGCGCGGTTCCCCGTGCCCCTGATCAGGGGCACGGGGAACCGCGCGAGAAAAAAACGGAGGTCAGAACAGGCGGAGTTTGTCGTCCTCGATGCCGCGGAGCGCGTTGTAGTCGAGGATCTGGCAGCGGATGCCACGGTCCGTCGCCAGCACCCGTGCCTGCGGCTTGATCTCCTGCGCCGCGAACACCCCCTGCACCGGCGCCAGATGCGGATCCCGGTTCAGCAGATCCAGGTACCGCGTCAACTGCTCGACGCCGTCGATCTCGCCCCGCCGCTTGATCTCGACGGCGACGGTCCCGCCGTCGGAGTCCCGGCACAGGATGTCGACCGGACCGATCGCCGTCATGTACTCGCGCCGGATGAGCGTGTAACCGTCTCCGAGCGTCTCGATGCGGTCCGCGAGCAGTTCCTGAAGGTGTGCTTCCACGCCGTCCTTGATCAGCCCGGGGTCCACCCCGAGTTCGTGCGAGGAGTCGTGGAGGATCTCCTCCATCGTGATGATGAGCTTCTCGCCCGCCTTGTTGACGACGGTCCACACCCCGGCCTCGTCGCCGCTGCCCTCCTTCAGGGTGCAGGGTGGAGACATCCAGTTCAGAGGCTTGTAGGCCCGGTCGTCCGCATGGATCGACACACTGCCGTCGGCCTTCACGAGGATCAGACGGGGCGCCGGAGGAAGGTGGGCGGTGAGCCGGCCCGCGTAGTCGACGGAGCACCGGGCGATGACGAGACGCATGGTGCGCAACGCTACTCGACGCGCCCGCCCCCGCGCGATCCGCCCATGCCCGCGGACTATTCGCGCACGTCGGCGGCGTTGCTGCCGTCTTCAATCCCCTTTTCGACCGGGCCTGTTCGCAGATGGCCGATTGTGTGCCCACAGGGGGGCGGCCGTATCCGCGTTTTCCTGGTGCGACCCCGTTTGGTTGCCTACCGTAGAAACTGGAGGTCGCGGGCCATGTACGCAGCGTGTTGGTGACGCGGCCTCTCCGCCCTGTCCGTCGGCCCCCGCGCACCGGGGGTGTGAGAGGAGAACCCATGTCGCTCGACGTCTCACCGGCCCTACTCGAGAAGGCCGAGCGAGGCGAGGTCGACGAAGCGGAATTCGTCGACTGCGTCCGGACCTCCCTGCCCTTCGCATGGGAGATGATCAGCTCCCTGGTGGCCCAGCTGAAGGTGGACGGCGGCCAGTTCGCCGACAACCAGACGCCGCCGCCGGACGAGCACGCGCGCGGCCAACTGCTGCGCGCGCTCGCCAGTGACGCGATACGTGGCGCGCTGCAGCGGCACTTCGGAGTGCGACTGGCCTTCCAGAACTGCCACCGGGTGGCGGTCTTCCCGCTGGACTCCTCGGTGGACGAACGCCTGGCCCGTTTCACCTCGGTCCGCAGCCAGTTGCTCAACCAGTCCCCGGAACTCCGGGACTGCTGAGCCGTGTGACGCGGTACGGCCCGCCGCTCCGGTGCGGAAGGAACGTGCACGGATGTATACCGACGTACGTGGACATAAGCGAACGTCGTGCGGGGAGTGATCCCCCTTCCTTCCGCGACGGAGCGGCGGGCACCCGGCCCCTACGGCGCGGCCGGTGACGGCGCCCGCGGCGGCCGTCCCAGCCGTGGAAGCACCTCCGCGCCCAGCCGCCGCACGTTCTCCTCGGTGGCCGCGAGGTCGCCCGAACCCTCCACGAGCAGCGCGAAGCGGGTGATGCCGGTCCGTTCCGACGTCGCGGCGAGGCGGTCGGCGCAGCGCCGCGGCGTGCCCACCGGGTGCAGCCCGCACAGCAGTTCCGTGTACGCCAGCGGATCGCGCATGGCACGCACCCGGCCGTCCACCGTGACATGGGCGCCGAGGCCCTGCCGCAGCCAGCCGGGCATCGCCTTGGTCAGCGTCTCCACCGCGTCGCCGTCGCGGTCGGCGACCTGGCAGACCCCGGCCGAGACATGGCCGGCGCCCGCGATCACGTCCCCGGCGACGCCCGCGGCCTGTGCGTGGTGTTCCCACAGGGACACCATCGAGGCCTTCTCCTCGTCCCCGCAGTGCATCCCGAGCAGCATCGGCAGCCCGCGCTCGGCGGCGAGCCGGACACTGGAGGGAGAGGTGCAGGCGACGACGACCTCCGGCCCCGGGTCCTCCGTGAGCGACTCCGAGGGGCGGGGCACGACGGGCACCTCACGGAAGGTGAATCGTTCCCCCGAGGCGGCGACGGCGGGTTCCGTCAGCCAGCGCACCAGCAGATCGAGTGATTCCGGGAACCCCTTCTCGTACGCCTCCAGGCCGGCGCCGAAGACCTCCAGGTCCACCCAGGGGCCGCCGCGGCCCACCCCCAGGGTGAACCGGCCGCCCGAGGTGAGGTGGAGCAGCGCGGCCTGTTCGCCGAGCGCCACGGGGTGCGCGGTGGGCAGCACGCTCACCGCCGTGCCGACGCGGAGCCGCCGGGTGCGGCCGAGCAGCAGCGCGGCCAGCGTGACGGCCGACGGGCAGGTGCCGTACGGCACGAAGTGGTGCTCGGCCAGCCAGACCTCGTCCAGTCCCGCCTCCTCGGCGACCTCCGCCGACCGTACGGCCCGGTGCAACGCCTCCCCGGGGCCCTGGCCCGGGAACTGGGCCGCCAGTACAAAACTTCCGACATGCATGGTGCTTCCTGCTTCCTTGGCTCCGACGTGGAGCTCCCCCGCAGGGCATAACTGCCTGACATGTGCCGAAGTCACGGCTTGACGGCGCACTTTGCGGATTGTCTTCTCAATGGGCCGCTCGGCCCCACTCGGCTCCTCGAAGGGGTCCCTCGGCGCCGCGTAACCTGGAGCGCACCCCGTACCCGGACCCGTGAGGTGTGCTGTGTCCCCGCGTCGCAACCGACCCAAGGGCGGCGGCTCGTCCGGCCGGAGCGCCGAGGAGGACGCGCCCGGCCGTTACGGCGGCTGGCACTCGACCGAGAGCTGGCAGGGCGAGGAGTGGATCGTGCGCCATGTCGCGGGCGCCTCGGCCCAGGGCAAGACCTACCGCTGCCCCGGCTGCGACCAGCTCATCCCCTCCGGCGTGCCGCACGTGGTGGCCTGGCCCGACCACTCGGGCGTGGACGAGCGCCGGCACTGGCACAAGGCGTGCTGGAACGCGCGGGACCGCCGCACCACGCGGGTGCAGCGGTCCCGTAACGCGCCCAGATTCTGAGACCGGCGGCGCGGGCCGGCCGTACGTCCCGCTCTCGCGGGCCGGTCAGACGTCCCGCTTCTCCAGCAGCGCGTACGCGCCGGCGAAGGCGACGGCGGTGATGCCGAGGACGATCCAGAGCGGGTCCCAGCCGTCGGGGCCGCTCTGGCTCAGCGAGTTCTCGTAGAAGATGCTGAGCTGGTTCGGGATCGAGTACTCGACCATCGCCTTCTGGATGCTGCGCAGGGGGCTGGCGATCAGGAACAGCGCGATCACCAGCGGGGCCAGCACCACCCCGATCATCAGCGTGATCGCACCCGCCGAGTGCCGGATCACCGAGCCGACCAGCAGCGAGAGCAGCCCGAGCAGCGCGACGTAGAACGACATGCCGACGGTCGCCTTCAGCCACTCCGCGCCGGTGGGCTCCCGGCCGCCGTGGTTCTCCAGGACCGACACCTGGAACAGGGCGACGACCGAGGTGGCCACCAGCGTCACCACGAACGCCAGGGTGAAGAACACGATCGACTTCGCCACGAGCACCCGGCCGCGGCCCGGGCACGCGGTCATGGTGGTGCGGATCAGACCGGTGCCGTACTCCGAGGCCGTGGTCAGCACCCCGAGGGTGATCACACAGATCGAACCGGTCAGCACACCGGGGAAGCCCAGAGCCAGCGCGGGCCCCCCGTCCAGGTCCTGGTCCGAGGCGGCGACGACGACCGTGATCAGCACGCCCAGGCCGAACATCAGCAACAGGTAGACCCCCATCGTCCACACCGTGGACCGCACCGTGCGGAGCTTGGTCCACTCGGCGGCGACGGCGTGCCCGAGATGAGTGCGCACGACGGGGATCGGCGAGGTGTACGCGGCGCCGGGCGCCGGGTGCCAGGAGGGAGCGGGCGCGGCCTGCTGCGGCATCGGGGGCTGGGGCGTACTCATCGGTTGTCCTCGCTGTCGCGCTCGGTGAGGTCGGCGGGGCCCGACGCGGCGGCGACCGCGTCGGCGGACGGGGCGGACCCGGAAGCCTCGGCGTGCACGGCGGGCCCGGCCGGCTCGGCGGCGGGCACCGGGGCCGGGGCACTGGCGGCCGGCGGCTGCGCGGCGATCGACCGGGGAGCCGGTGCCGCGGCGTACGGGTCGGGGCCGGCCGGCCCCGGGGCGCCCTGCGGCGCGTACGGGTTGGGCGGGGCGCCGTAAGGGGCCGCTCCGGACCCGCCCGGCCCGAACTGCTGGGGCGGCGGCGGGGCGTACCACCCCGGCTGCCCCTGTCCCGGCACCGGCACCGGTACCGGCGGCAGCGCCCCGGGCGGCAGCGGCTGCTGGAACCCGGCCTTCTGGTCGGTGGTCGAGCGGTAGTCGACGGCGCCCTGCGTCATCCGCATGTACGCCTCCTCCAGCGACGCCTGGTGCGGGGAGAGCTCCCACAGCCGCACGTCGGCGGAGTGCGCGAGGTCGCTGATCCGGGGCAGCGGCAGCCCGGTCACCCGCAGCGCGCCGTCCTGCTCCGGCAGGACGCGGCCGCCGGCCTCGGTCAGCGCGGAGCTCAGCTTCTCGCGCTGCTGCTGATCACCTTCGGGGGTGCGGACCCGGGCGAAGTCGGCGGAGTTGGCGGAGATGAAGTCCCGCACACTCATGTCGGAGAGGAGTTGGCCGCGGCCGATGACGACGAGGTGGTCGGCGGTGAGCGCCATCTCGCTCATCAGGTGGGAGGAGACGAAGACCGTGCGGCCCTCCGCCGCGAGGGACCTCATCAGGTTGCGCACCCAGAGGATGCCCTCCGGGTCGAGGCCGTTGACCGGCTCGTCGAAGAGCAGCACCTGGGGGTCGCCGAGGAGGGCGGCCGCGATGCCGAGGCGCTGGCCCATGCCGAGCGAGAAGCCCTTGGAGCGGCGTTTGGCGACGTCCTGCAGGCCGACGACGCCGAGCACCTCGTCGACGCGGCGCGGCGGGATGCCGGAGAGCTGCGCGAGACTGAGGAGGTGGTTGCGGGCGCTCCGCCCGCCGTGCACGGCCTTGGCGTCCAGCAGGGCGCCGACGTGGCGGGCGGCGTTCGGGAGCCTGCGGTAGGGGTGGCCGCCGATGGTGACATGACCGGCGGTGGGGTTGTCCAGGCCGAGGATCATGCGCATGGTGGTGGACTTGCCGGACCCGTTCGGACCGAGGAAGCCGGTCACCATGCCGGGCCGCACCTGGAAGGAAAGGTTGTGCACGGCCGTCTTGTCGCCGTAGCGCTTGGTCAGGCCGACTGCCTCGATCATTCTCCGCACCCATCGACAGGATCAGGACGTACGTATGTCGGGGCCGGACGCCCCCCGTAAGGGTTAGGAGAATAACGGGCCACTGACAGTTCCCGCCCGGTGACTACGGTTCGGGAACGCTCCCGCCCCGGGGGCGACGCGAGGTCTCCGTCACGCGTCCCGGCGGCGGAGCACCGCGTAGCCGCCCACGAGGGCCGCCACCACCCACAGGAGCATGATGCCGAGGCCGCCCCAGGGACCGTAGGGGGTGTCGTCGCCCACGCGGGGCACCACCTGCATGATGCGGCTGCCCGCCTGGTCGGGCAGGAACTGGCCGACCTTCTTCGTCACCGAGACGTTCCCCAGGATGTTCGAGATCAGGAAGAAGAAGGGCATCAGGATGCCGAGCGACAGCATCGGGGAGCGCAGCATCGCGGCCACCCCCATCGAGAACATCGCGATCAGCGTCATGTAGAGCCCGCCGCCGATCACCGCCCGCAGCACCCCCGGCTCGCCGAGCGAGGTCCGGTGCGGTCCGAGCATCGCCTGGCCGAGGAAGAACGCGACGAAGCTCGTCACCATCCCGACCACCAGGGCGAGCACGGTCGCCACCCCGATCTTGCTGAACAGGAACGTCGCCCGCCGCGGCACCGCCGCCAGCGACGTGCGGATCATGCCGGTGCTGTACTCGTTCGACACCACCAGCACCCCGAACACGATCATCGCGAGCTGCCCGAGCGTCATCCCCGCGAAGCTGACGAACGTCGGGTCGAAGGTGGCCCGGTCGCTCCGGCTCATGTCGCCGAACTCGTGCCGGGACAGCGCCGAGATGAGCATGCCGAGCGCGACGGTGACGACCACCGCCAGCGAGAGCGTCCACACGGTGGACGCCACCGACCGGATCTTGGTCCACTCGGAGCGGACGACCTGGCTCGCCGCCATCGTCAGCCCACCTTCTTCCAGGTCTCGCGGTTCTCGCCCCGGTCGCGGTCCGGCGCGGGCCCGGAGTGCGCGTGGTACTCCACGGACTCGGCGGTCAATTGCATGAACGCCTCCTCCAACGACGCCTGCTGCGGGCTGAGTTCGTGCAGGACGAGTCCGTGCCGCGCGGCCAGCTCGCCGATCCGCTCGGCCATGTCGCCGTCGATCTCCAGCGCCCCGCCGCCCGCCTCGATCACGGTGATCCCCGCGTCGTGCAGCGCGTCGAGGAGCCGCTCGCGCTGGGGGGAGCGGACCCGTACGAAGGCGCGGGAGTTGCGGGCGATGAAGTCCGCCATCGTGGTGTCGGCGAGCAGCCGGCCCTGGCCGATGACCACGAGGTGGTCGGCGGTGAGCGCCATCTCGCTCATCAGGTGGGAGGAGACGAAGACCGTACGGCCCTGGGCGGCCAGGGACTTCATGAGCGTACGGATCCAGTGGATGCCCTCGGGGTCGAGACCGTTGACCGGCTCGTCGAACATCAGGATCCGCGGATCGCCGAGGAGTGCGGCGGCGATGCCCAGGCGCTGACCCATGCCCAGCGAGAACCCCTTGGCCTTCTTGCGGGCGACGGACGTCAGCCCGACCGTGTCCAGGACCTCGTGGACCCGGGAGGCGGGGATGCCGTTGCTCTGCGCCAGGCACAGCAGATGGTTGTAGGCGCTGCGGCCGCCGTGCGTCGCCTTGGCGTCGAGGAGGGCACCGATGTACTTCAGCGGGTCCGCGAGCTCCTCGTAGCGCCGGCCGTCGATGCGGACGCGGCCCGCGGTGGGGCGGTCCAGACCGAGCATCATCCGCATGGTGGTGGACTTGCCGGCGCCGTTGGGGCCGAGGAAGCCGGTGACCACACCGGGGCGGACCGTGAAGGAAAGGTGGTCCACCGCCAGCTTCCCGCCGTAGCGCTTGGTCAGGCCCTCGAGCTCGATCATGCGTGTCACGCTAGAACGGCGGGAAGCCCTCCGCCACCCGAAATGGCGAAGGGCTTTCCACACCGTGCGGAAGGGGCAGCCTCCCGCGCTCTCCTGTGACTGCCGGGGCGTACGAGCCCGGACGCCGGAGCCCCGCGGAGCCCTACCGGGTCTGCTGGGCCGGTACCCCGCGGGAGACGGAGTCGTCCTCGGACGGGGAACCGGTGGCGGCCACCGCGGCACCCGTGAGCGTCGCCAGCATCTCGCGCACGTTGGTGAGCTGCGCGTTGATCGAGTCGCGGCGGTTGGTGAGGGCGGCCAGCTCGCGCTCCGATTCCGAACGGATGCGGTCGGCCTTGGCGTTGGCGTCGGCCACGATGTCCTCGGCCTGTCGCTGGGCCGTCTCCACCGTCTGGCGGGCGCGGCGCTCGGCGTCCGTGCGCAGCTTCTCCGCCTCCAGGCGCAGCTGCTCCGCGCGGTGCTCGATCTCCGCGAGACGCTTCTCGGCCTTGGCCTGACGCGAGGCCAGGTCGCGCTCGGACTGCTCGCGGCGCTTGGCGAGGTTGGTCTCGAAGTCGGCGGCGGCCTGCGCGGCCTTGGCGCGCGTCTCCTCGAAGAGGGCGTCCGCCTCCTCGCGCTTGGACTGCGCGTCCTTCTGGGCCTCGGAGCGCAGCTGGGAGGCGTCGCTCTTGGCCTTCTCGACGATCCGGACGCCCTCGTCCTCGGCCTTGGACTTGCGCTCGGCGGCGAACGACTCCGCGTCGTTGCGCACCTGCTGGGCCGCCGACTCGGCGAGCTCGCGGTGCTGCTCGGCGGCGCGCCGGGCCTCCTCGCGCAGGTCCTTCGCCTCTTCCTCGGCGAGACGCAGGATCTTCTCGACGCGCGCACCGAGACCGGCGTACGACGGCTCGGCGTCGGTGACCTGGGCCTGGGCGTTCTGCGTCTCGAGGTGGAGCTCCTCGATGCGCTTTTCCAGTGCGGTGATGCGGGCCAGTGCGCTGTCACGGTCGGAGACGAGCTTGGAGATGCGTTCGTCCACCTGAGCGCGGTCGTACCCACGCCGCACAAGCTCGAAGCCGTAGGGGGAAGTGTCGCTCATGGGGTTCCTGTCGAAAGAGACCGGTGAGGTGATAGAGGGAATCCTAGGGGCCGAAGCGGTGTGTCATCGAGCGGATACGTGTTTGATCTGGAGAATGACACCTCTTTCGGGTGGCTGACCGCCGGAACCCTTGCCGACACCCGTGTGTTACGCCCCGTCGAGTACGGAATGTACAGCCCTGGCTACCCCTCTGACGCCTTGCCACCCGAACGAGGACCGACGACGGCCGCCGCCTTGGCTCCGCCGTCCTTGCCGCCGCCCGGTGCCTCGAAGGACTCCAGGGCCTCCAGCACGTCCTGCACCCGGGAGATCTCGGCGTTGATGTCCTGTCGCCGGCGCACCAGGATCTCCAGCTCCCGCTTGCCCTCCTCGACCGCCTGCCGGGCCTCGCGGATCGCCTCGGCCTTGATCTCCTCCGCCTCGGCGACCAGCGAGGTCTTCTTCTGCTCGGCCTCCTTGAGCAGCCCCTCGGCCTTCCGCACGGCGGCGATGCGCACCTTGCTCGCCTCCGAGTTGGCCTCCGACATCAGCTCCTCGGCCTTGTCCCGGGCCTCGGCGAGCTGCTCCTCGGCCGCCTTCACCAGCGCGTCGCACCGCTCGCCCGCCGACTTCATCGCCTCGGCCGACTCGCGCCGCGCCCGCTCGTGCAGCTCCTCGATCTCGGTGGTGATGCGGTCGCGCAGCTCCTCCGCCCGCTCCCTTATGGCCGTCGCGTCCCGGCGCGCGCCCACCAGCAGCTCGTCGGCGTCCGCGCGGGCCCGCTCCACCAGGCCGTTGCCCTCGATGGTCGCCTCCGAGACCAGCCGGTCGGCCTCCGTGCGGGCGGCGCCCACCATGCTGTCGGCCTGGGTCTCGGCGTCCGCCGTCGTCCGCTGCGCGTTCTGCTGGGCGTCCGCGAGGAGCTTGTCGGCCTCCGCCGCCGTCTCCGTGATGAGGGTGTCGACCTGCTCGGCCGCCTCCGAACGCCGCTTGTTGGCCTCCTTGCGGGCCTCGTCCAGCGTCCGCTCGGCCTCCTCGCGGGCCTGGGCGGTGACCCGCTCGGCCTCCGCCCGCATCCGCTCCGCGTGCTGCTGGGCCGAGCCGACCGTCTCGGCGGCCTCGGCGCGCAGCCGCTCCGCCTCCTCGGAGGCGTCCCCGACCAGCCGCTCGGCCCGGGCCACGGACTCCGCCCGCACCCGCTCCGCCTCGGCGTTCGTCTCGGTCAGGACCCGCTCGGCCTCGGCGTTGGTCTCCGTGGTGAGCCGCTCGGCCTCCGACCGCGCCTCGGTGATGAGGGTGTCCGCCTGCGTCGCCGCGTCCGACCGCATGCGGTTGGCGTCCTCGCGCGCCTCCGCGCGGGTCCGCGCGGCGTCCTGCTCCGCGTGGGCGATGGCGTCCGAGGCCTCGGTGCGCACCCGCTGGGCGTGGTCCGCGGCGTCCGCGCGCACCCGCTCCGACTCGGCGGCCGCCTCGGCGAGCGTGCGCTCCGCCAGCGAGGCCGCCGTCTCCCGCTCCTCGGCCGCCTCCCGGCGCAGCCGGCTCGCGTCCTCCGCGGCCCGCTCCCGCTCGGCGTAGGCGTCGGCGCGGACCCGGTCGGACTCCTCCTCGGCCTCCCGGCGCGTACGCTCCGCCGCGTGCTCGGCGGCGCTGCGCAGTCCGGCGATCTCCTCCTGCGCCTGCTCGTGCAGACCCGCCACCGCGTCGCGTACCTGCTGGGCGGTCTGCTCGGCGGCGGTGACCATCTCGGTGGCCCGCCGGTCCGCCTCCTCCACCAGCCGCTCGGCCTCGGCCTGCGCCTCCTCGACGCGGGCCCTGGCCACCGCGAGGAGCTCCTCGCTCTGCTCGCCGGCCCGCTCCCGCTCCTGGTCGGCGTCCCGGCGCGCGGCGCCGAGCAGTTCCTCGGCCTCGCGGCGACGACGGGCGGCCTCCTCCTGCGCGGCCGCCAGCGTCTCGGTGGCCTCCTTGTTGAGCCGCTCGGCCGCGGCCTGCGCCTCGGCCCGCACCCGGTCGGCGGTGTCCTGCGCCTCCGTCTTGAGCCGCTCGGCCTCCGCCGCCGCCTCCGAACGCAGCCGTACGGCGATGGCCTCGCCCTCGGCGCGGGAGGCGGACGCGTCGGCCACGGCCTCGTCGCGCAGCCGCTCGGCCTCCGCCTCGGCCTGCGCCTGGAGCGTACGGATCCGCTCGGCGGCCTCCGTGCGCAGCCGCTCGGTCTCCTCGACGGCCTCGCGGCGCAGCCGTTCGGCCTCCTGGTGGGCGTCGCTCAGCGCCTGCTCGGCGGCGGTGACCCGCTGCTCGGCCTCCTCCTTGAGCCGTGTCAGCTCCTCGGCGGCCTCCTCGCGACGGGCCTCGACGCCCCGCTCGGTCTCCTCGCGCAGCTCGCGCGCGGCCCGCTCGGCGTCCTCCTTGAGCGCCTCCGCCTGCTCGGTGGCCTCGGCGCGCTGCCGCTCGGCCTCCTTGCGGGTGCGCTCCAGGGTCTCCTCGGCCTGCCGGCGCAGGGTGGAGGCCCGCTCGATGGCCTCGGTGCGCACCTTCTCGCTGTCCGTGGCCGCCGTGGCCCGCAGCTCGTCCGCGTCCGCCTTGGCCTTGGCCAGCAGCTCCTCGGCGGTCTTGGCCGCCTCCTCGATCTGCTGGACGGCCTCCCGCCGTGCCTCGGCGCGGATCTTCTCGCCCTCGGCGACCGCGTCGGCCCGCAGCTGCTCGGCCTCGCCGCGCAGCCGGCGGGCCTCCTCCTGCAGCTCGACCGTCTTGGCCCGGTACTCCTTGGTGTCGTCCTTCGCCGCGCCCTTGAGCTCCTCGGCGATGTCGTGCGCCTCGGCACGCAGTCGGTCCGCCTCGGCCTCCGCCTCGCGGCGGATCCGTTCGGCCTCCTCGGCGGCGGCCCTGGTGGTCGCTTTGGCGTCCTCCGACGCCTTGTTCAGCACGTCCTCCGCCGTACGGGCGGTCTTGGCGAGCTGGGAGGCGGTCTCCTCGGCGGTGATGCTGCGGGCCTTCTCCGCGGCCTCCGCGACGATCTTCTCCGCCTCGGCGCGAGCGTCCGCGACGACCTGCTCGGCCTCCGTCCTGGTGGACTCCGCCTCCTTGGTGGCCTCGCTGACCAGCCGGGCGACCTGCTCCTTCGCCGTGCGGGTGCGCTGCTCGTTGGCCGACTCCGCGCTCGACAGCGCCTTCGCGGCGGCCTCCTTGGCCTCCGCGACGACCTTGTCGGCCTCGGCGCGCGCCTCGCGCAGCGCCGCCTCGGCCTCGCTCATCCGCTGCTCGGCGCCCCGGCTCAGCTCGGCGGCCTGGCGGCGCGCGGCGTCCGACTCCGACGCGGTGCTGGAGCGGAGCTGCTCGGCGTGGTCGGTGGCCTCCTGCGCCTGGGTGGAGGCGGCGTTCAGCAGCCGCTCGGCCTCGGCGCGGGCCCGCCGCAGGATCTGGTCGGCCTCCGCACGGGCCGCCTCGGCATCACCCTGGAGCCGCTGGCGGGCCTCGGCGGCGATCCGCTCGGCCTCGGCGCGGGCGGTGGCCAGCGACTGCTCGGCCTCGGCCCGCGACTCGTCCAGCAGCCGCCGGGCCTGCGACTCGGTGCGGGCCCGCAGCTGCTCGGCCCACGCCACGTTCTCGTTGACGTGCGACTCGACGGTCTGCCGGCGCTCGGCCAGCTCCTGGTCGAGCTGCTGGCGGCGGTTGACCGCCTCCTGGTGCAGCTCCGCCTGGAGCCGCGCGGCCTGCTCGGCGTGTTCCTGCAGGATGCGCTGGGTCTGCGCGCGGGCCTGACTCAGCTCCCGCTCCGCCTCGCTGCGCAGCTGGTCGGCCTGCGCCTGGGCGTTGCGGAGCATCTGCTCGGCCTGATAGCCGAGGTCCGTCCCGTCGTAGGCGGGCCGGGACATGAGCGTGCGGCGCGCCTCGTGCAGCTTGGCGCGCAGCACCTCGACCTGGTAGCCGAGGTCCTCGGCGTGCTGGATCGCCTTTTCCCGCTCGGTCTTCAGCCGTTCCATCTCGGCCTCGAACCGAGAGAGGTGGTCGACGTCAGCCGCCGGCTCTCGCTCCTGGCGTTCGTAGCCCCGCACTGCGCGGTCCCATCCGTCCCCTGGTCGCAAGCTTGATCAACCGAGCACCGTCCATCCGCCGAACGGGGCCCCCGGGGAATGGTGTCAGATTCAACGGCGGAGCACGGGCTGCTGCCCCGACGCTCGTCCCCCGAAACCCGGACCCCGGCAAGTGGCCACGCGCTCCCGCAGACACACGGGAGGCACGACCGCCCCCAACCCTACCGGCCCTTATGTACGTCGGTCAGTGCTCCGCCGACTCAACAGCCGCCGAAGTGACCAGTTCTGTCAGTACGCCATGACAGTCCTTCGGGTGCAGGAAGGTGATCCGCGACCCCATGGAGCCGCGCCGTGGCTCCTCGTACAGGACGCGGACGCCCTTGTCCCGGATGTCCGCCGCCTCGGCGTCGACGTCCGCCGTGCCGAAAGCGATGTGGTGCACCCCCTCGCCATTTTTGGCCAGCCACTTGGCGACGGTGGAATCCTCGCGGACGGGTTCGAGCAGTTGCAGGTAGGAGGCGCCGCCGTCGTCGGTGCCGTTGATCCGCAGCATGGCCTCGCGGACCCCCTGTTCCTCGTTGACCTCGGTGTGGAACACCTCGAAGCCGTACGTGGCCCGGTAGAACTCGACGGTCGCGTCGAGGTCGTGACAGGCGATCCCGATGTGGTCGATTCGCGTCAGCATGGTGTCAGTGCAGCGCTACGGCGACGGTTACGCAACGTGCGCGCGATCACACCGTAAGGACGATGACGGCACGGAGTGCCACTCAGTACCTTGGAAGTGAACCCTCGTTCACTCCCACTCACTCCTCGGCAGTGCAGCCGGTAAGGGGATCGCAGCTCATGACCCGAACGAACAGCAATACCTCGGTGATCGTCGCGGGCGCGCGGACGCCCATGGGACGGTTGCTGGGCTCCCTGAAGTCCTTCTCCGGAGCCGATCTCGGCGGCTTCGCGATCAAGGCCGCCCTCGACCGTGCGGGCATCGGCGGCGACCAGGTGCAGTACGTGATCATGGGCCAGGTGCTGCAGGCGGGAGCGGGGCAGATCCCGGCGCGGCAGGCCGCGGTCAAGGCCGGCATCCCCATGAGCGTGCCGGCGCTCACGATCAACAAGGTGTGCCTGTCCGGCCTCGACGCCGTCGCGCTCGCCGACCAGCTCATCCGCGCCGGAGAGTTCGACGTGATCGTGGCCGGCGGCCAGGAGTCCATGACCAACGCCCCCCACCTGCTGCCGGGGTCCCGCGAGGGCTTCAAGTACGGCGCCGTGCAGATGCTCGACGCGATGGCGTACGACGGCCTCACCGACTCCTTCGAGAACATCGCCATGGGGGAGTCCACCGAGAAGCACAACACCCGCCTCGGCATCCCCCGCGAGGCGCAGGACAAGATCGCCGCCCTGTCCCACCAGCGGGCCGCCGCCGCGCAGAAGAACGGCCTGTTCGAGGCCGAGATCACCCCCGTGGAGATCCCGCAGCGCAAGGGCGAGCCGGTCATCTTCAGCAAGGACGAGGGCATCCGCCCCGAGACGACCGCCGAGTCGCTCGGCAAGCTGCGGCCCGCGTTCAGCAAGGACGGCACGATCACCGCGGGCTCCTCCTCGCAGATCTCCGACGGTGCCGCCGCCGTCGTCGTCATGAGCAGGGCGAAGGCCGAGGAGCTGGGCCTGGAGTGGATCGCCGAGATCGGCGCCCACGGCAACGTGGCCGGGCCGGACAACTCGCTGCAGTCCCAGCCGTCGAACGCGATCCGGCACGCGCTCGGCAAGGAGGGCCTGGACGTCACCGACCTCGACCTCATCGAGATCAACGAGGCCTTCGCCGCCGTGGCCGTGCAGTCAATGAAGGACCTGGGAATTTCCTCCGAAAAGGTGAATGTGAACGGTGGCGCGATCGCGCTCGGCCACCCCATCGGCATGTCCGGCGCACGGCTCGTCCTGCACCTGGCGCTGGAGCTCAGGCGGCGCGGTGGCGGGGTCGGCGCGGCGGCGCTGTGCGGCGGCGGGGGTCAGGGCGACGCGCTGATCCTGCGGGTCCCGGGCGCCTGACGGCCGCCCTTCGCGTAGGTCTGTTCTTCTGTAGGTCTGTAGGTCTGTAGGCCTGCTGGTTTGTCGGTCCGCTTGTCCGAACGGAGCTGTGATGCAGGACGTCGCCACGCTGGTCGCCCGGGCGAGGGAGGGCCGGCCGCGTGCCGTGGCCCGGCTGATCTCCCTCGTGGAGGGGGCGTCCCCGCAGCTCAGGGAGGTCATGGCCGCGCTCGCCCCGCTCACCGGCGGGGCGTACGTGGTGGGGCTGACGGGGTCGCCGGGCGTCGGCAAGTCGACGTCCACGTCCGCGCTGGTCACCGCCTACCGGAAGGCCGGGAAACGGGTCGGTGTGCTCGCCGTCGACCCGTCCTCCCCGTTCTCCGGGGGCGCGCTGCTCGGTGACCGGGTGCGGATGTCGGAGCACGCCTCCGACGCGGGCGTCTACATCCGTTCGATGGCGACGCGCGGGCACCTGGGCGGCCTCGCCTGGGCCGCGCCCCAGGCGATCCGGGTGCTGGACGCGGCGGGCTGCGACGTGATCCTCGTCGAGACGGTCGGCGTCGGGCAGTCGGAGGTCGAGATCGCCTCCCAGGCCGACACCTCGGTGGTGCTTCTCGCGCCCGGGATGGGCGACGGCATCCAGGCCGCCAAGGCGGGCATCCTGGAGATCGGCGACGTCTACGTCGTCAACAAGGCGGACCGCGACGGCGCCGACGCGACCGCCCGCGAGCTGAACCACATGCTGAGCCTCGGCGAGGCGCGGGGCCCGGGCGACTGGCGTCCCCCGATCGTCAAGACGGTCGCGGCGCGGGGCGAGGGCGTCGAGGAGGTCGTCGAGGCGCTGGAGAAGCACCGTGCGTGGATGGAGGAGCGGGGGGTCCTGGCCGAGCGCCGCAGGGCGCGGGCGGCCCGCGAGGTCGAGACGATCGCCGTCACGACGCTGCGCGAACGCATCGGCGACCTCCACGGCGACAGGCGCCTGAGCGCGCTGGCGGACCGCATCGTGCAGGGCGAACTGGACCCCTACCGGGCGGCGGACGAGCTGGTGGAGGGCTTGGTGGGGGGCTGAGAACCGCGTCCCGCGAGGGGGCGCGGGGGACGGGAAGGGGCGGCGGGGGCGAGAGAAAGCCCCCCGGCCACCCCTGTCCGTCACGGGTGACCGGGGGTCACTCCCGCACCCCGCAACCCGACCGTCCAGTCCCGCTCCCCACCGCCGGAGGCGACCGTCTCCGCCTCCCATCCGCGCTCGTCCAGTTCCACGGACGTCACCGCCCCCTTCGACGCGGCCGCCCGCGCCGCCTCCTCCGCCGACGTCGAGGCTCCCTTCAGCGCGGCGCGCGCCTCCGTCACGTCCTCCGCGTCCTCGTGCTCGACACGTACCGCCCGCACCTTCCCGGTGTCCGGGTCCACCCGTACGTCACGCCAGGAGTCGTCCGCGGACAGCACCTCCACCGACCAGACCGAGTCGTCCAGCTCCGCCCGCACCACCGCGCCCGGCGTGTGCCGCAGGGCGGCGGCGATCGCCTCGGCGGCGGTCACCCCGGCGGAGGACACGGCGACGGAGTCGTCGTCGCGCCCGTCCCGGCCGTGGTGACGTCCGTGGTCGTCGCGTCCGTCGTCGAGTCCGTCGTGGTGTCGCCCGTGGTCGTCGAGTCCGTCGTGGTGCCGGGCGTTCACCCGGTCGTCCGCACCGGATCCGGGCGCGCCCGATGCGGCCACGTCCGACCCCGCTCCACCGTCGTCCGCGACGGCCAGTGCCGTCGCCGTACCGCCTCCCACCAGCACCGCCGCCGCGACGACCGCAAGTACGATGTTCCGCTTCATGCCGCTCCTCCATGAGGTCGGGTGGACCCCGGAACCGTCCGGGGCCGATGACACGGACCACCGTCGCCCACCCGTGCTGAACGCAGCCTGAAGCCACCTGAAGAACCCTTCAGGTTCTCTCTGTCACGCTGGGCGCGTGCGCCTGTTGATCGTGGAGGACGAGAAGCGGCTCGCCCTGTCGCTCGCGAAGGGCCTGACCGCCGAGGGCTACGCCGTGGACGTCGTCCACGACGGACGCGAGGGCCTGCACCGGGCCGGCGAGGGGCCGTACGACCTGGTGATCCTCGACATCATGCTGCCCGGCCTGAACGGCTACCGGGTCTGCGCCGCCCTGCGCGCCGCCGGCCATGACGTGCCGATCCTCATGCTCACCGCGAAGGACGGCGAGTACGACGAGGCCGAGGGCCTGGACACCGGTGCCGACGACTACCTCACCAAGCCGTTCTCCTACGTCGTCCTCGTCGCCCGGGTGAAGGCCCTGCTGCGCCGCCGCGCCCGCCCGGGCCCCTCACCCGTGCACGTCCGCGGCGGCCTCACCGTCGACACCGCGGCCCGCCGCGTGCTGTGTGACGGCGCCGACGTCGCCCTGACCGCCAAGGAGTTCGCCGTCCTGGAGCACCTGGTGCTGCACCCGGGAGAGGTCGTCTCCAAGGCCGACATCCTCGATCACGTCTGGGACTTCGCCTACGACGGCGACCCCAACATCGTCGAGGTGTACATCAGCGCCCTGCGCCGCAAGCTGGGCGCCGAGCGCATCCGCACCGTGCGGGGTGCCGGGTACCGGCTGGAGGCACGGTGACCCGGCGGCGGCCGTTCGGCTCCGTCCGGGCCCGGGCCACGCTCGCCGCGAGCTGCGTGGTGGCCGTCGCGCTGCTGGCCGCCGGGGCCGCGCTGGTGCTCTCGCTGCGCGCCAACCTCGTCGGTCAGGCGGACACCCAGGCCGAGTCCGCCGCCCGTCGGGTCGCCTCCCAGCTCGCCGCGGGCATCGCCTACGCCAGGCTCGACTGGCCGGACGAGGAGGACCATCCGGTGGCGGTCGAGGACGAGCGGGGCCGGACGGTGGCGGCCGGTGAGGACCTGCGCGCCGTCGACGGCACCCCCGTGCACGTCGCACGTACGGCTCCCACCGCCCCCACGTCCGCTCAGGCGCCCACCCCGAGCGCCGCCGGCACGGGGTCCGGCTCCGCAGGGTCCGCAGGGTCCTCCGGCAGGTCCGGCTCTTCCGGGAGCTCGGACGACGACGGCTCCGGCGACGACTCGGACGACCACGGCGGCGGCCGTACCGACGACCACGGCGGAGGCCGCTCCGACGACCACGGCGGCGGCCGCGACGACGACGGTTCCACCGGCCGCGACCAGGCCGACCAGGCCGACGGGAAGGACGAGACCGACGACGACCCCGCCGTCGGCGAGATCTCCGACGACGTCACGCACACCGTCGGCACCGCCACCGTCGACGACGGCACCCGCGACTACCGGTTCGCCGCGCTGGAGGTCACCACCCCCGGCGACGTCACCCTGACCGTCCGGGCCGGTGCCCCGCTCGACGCCGAGCGCGGCGCCGTGAACACCGCCCTGACGACGCTCTCGGTCGGGCTGCCCCTGCTGCTGCTCACCGTGGCGGGCGTGACCTGGCTGGTGACCCGGCGCGCGCTGCGCCCGGTGGAGGACATCCGCGTGGAGATGGCCGCGATCACCGCCTCCGAGGACCTGGCCCGCCGGGTCCCGGTGCCCGGCACCGGCGACGAGGTCGCCCGGCTGGCCCGTACGACCAACCGGACCCTCACCGCGCTGGAGGCGTCGGTGGAACGGCAGCGGCGGTTCGTCGCGGACGCCTCGCACGAGCTGCGCAGCCCGCTGGCCTCCCTGCGCACCCAACTGGAAGTGGGTGCCGCCCACCCCGCGCTCCTCGACGTGGACGGGGCCGTCGAGGACACCGTACGGCTGCAGCACCTCGCCGCCGATCTGCTGCTGCTCGCCCGGCTGGACGCGGGGGAGCGGCCGGGGGACGCGCGCGTCCCGCTGGACACGCTGGCGCGGGAGGCGGCACGGGGCCGGAAGGGCGTCGTCGTCGAGGAGACTGAGGAGGCTGAGGGAGCGAGCGCGGCCGAGGGGGCCGAGGGGGTCGCGGTCGTCGGGTCCCGGGGGCAGCTGGCCCGGGTCCTGGCCAACCTGCTGGACAACGCCGCGCGGCACGCCCGGCAGCGGGTCACGGTGACGGTCCGCCGGGAGGGCGGGCACGCCGTCCTCTCGGTCGCGGACGACGGGCCCGGCATCCCCGCCGACCAGCGCGAGCGCGTCTTCGAGCGGTTCGTCCGACTGGACGACGCCCGCGCGCGTGACGACGGCGGTACGGGGCTGGGGCTGGCCATCGCCAGGGACATCGCCCGCCGCCACGGCGGCACCCTGACGGCCACGGAGGCCCCCGGCGGCGGAGCCCTCCTCACCCTGCGTCTGCCGACGGCGGACCAGGGCCTCTCAGCACGGACGCGGGCCCACGGCCCCTGACGCTCCCGGGACCGCAGGGGAACATCACGGTTTGCCGCGCTGCGTCCGCAGCCGCTCCGCCACCGGCCGCAACGACGTACGCAGATGCTCCAGATCCTCCTCCGACAGCAGATCGATGAAGTGCCGCCGCACGGAGGCGACATGGTGCGGCGCCACCTTCCGCATCATGTCCGTGCCGTGCTCGGTGAGCACGGCGAAGAGCCCGCGCCGGTCGGACTCGCAGTTCTCGCGCCGCACCAGGTCGGCGTTCTCCATGCGGGTGATCTGGTGCGAGAGCCGGCTCTTGGACTGCATGGTCGCGGCCGCCAGGTCGCTCATCCGCATCCGGACGCCCTCCGACTCGGAGAGATTCACCAGGATCTCGTAGTCGTTCATTGTCAGGCCGAACGGCTGCAGGTCCTTCTCTAGCTGGTACGTCAACAGCCTGTTGACCTCCAGGTGGGTGCGCCAGGCGCACTGCTCCGCATCGGTCAGCCAGCGGGTGGCCGTCTCGGTCTCCATGGATGAAGTCTACCTAAAAGGTTGAATGGCGAACTAGTGAGGGCGGTGACGTCGATGACGTGCGCCGATGGGTACGTGCACCCGTTCGACGTCACCCTCCGCAGACTACCGCTCACAGCCCGAAGCGACGCTGGAGGTCACCGAGCTGTCCGGGAAGACGCGATCCCCCGGCCCCCTGCCCCTGGCCCCCGGGTGCCCCGCCCCCGCCGGGCACGCCCGGTTCCGGCGGCACCGCCCCCGTGGCCTGCTCCGCCATCAGTGCCTCGGAGGACTGCAGCAGCACCGTGCCCGCCCCGACGAACTCGAACTGGTGCTCCTCGCCGGAGGCCCCGCCCAGGCCCGTCATCGCACGTAGACCGCCCATCACGCCCGTCAGATAGCCGTGGTCGTAGTGGTGGCAGGGGGAGGGGCAGTCGGCCCAGCCGACCAGGGCCTGCGGGTCCACCCGGATCGGCGGTTCCATGAACACCACCGGCCCGTTGGACGCCGCCACGAACTTCCCCGTACCGATGAGCGTCAGGAACCCCGGAACGATCGACTGCTTCAGCGCGAGAGTTGGCTGAAAAGCGAGAAGGTTGCCTGAGCGAATGGTCAGGTTGCCCTCCTCCAAGTCATACGAATTCACGTCGAAGGCCCGGTCGGCGAGGAGCATCTTGCCCGAGCCCTCCGCCACCACCCAGTCGCTCGCGTGCAAAGGCGAATGGAACGACGTACGCACCAGACGGTCCAGCCGGCCGTGCCCGATGCCGTTGAAGTCGATCGACCCGTAGTAGGCGATCATCTTCCCCTTCTGCAGGAACCACTGGCCGCCCTTGAGCTCCACGCAGAAGGTGTACGCGTTCACGTTGTCGTCGACCGGCAGCGTCAGGGGGTCGTGAACCGTCGGCCCGCCCGGCATCCCGGGACCGCCGACTCCGCCGGGCATCCCGCCCCCGCCGGCCATTCCGTAGCCGCTCACAGCTTCTCCTCCGAGGCCTGCACGTACACCGAGCCGTTGCCGCTCAGCTCCAGCTGGAAGGCCTCGCCCGAACCGCGGCCCACCATGTCCCGCCAGCCCAGCGCCGTCGACAGTCTGTTGCGTACGTCCCCGTGGTGGGCGACGTAGGCCTGCGGGTCCACATGGACCGGGCGCTGCGGGGTGATCGGCACCTCGAACACTCCGCCGTGCGCCATCACCGCCACCGCGCCGTGCCCCTTCAGGCTGGTGGTGAACAGGCCCTGCCCGGTGACCTGCCCGCGCACCATGCCCATCACCCCGCCCTGCGAGCCGAGGAACACCGTGCCCTGCTGGAGCGAGCCGTCGAAGGCGAGCAACCGGTCCGCCTCCACGTACAGCGTGTCCCCGGCGAGCCGTATCACCTGCACGTGGTGGCCGCCGTGCCCGAACAGCACCGTGCCGCTGCCCTCCACCGTCATCAGCGGCGTCGCCTCGTTCGCCACCCGGCGGCCGATCATCGACATCAGCCCGCCCTGACCGCCCTGCATGTTGGGTGTGAAGGACACCTCCCCCTTGTACGCGAGCATCGCGCCGCGCTGGCTGAACAGCCGCTCCCCGGGAGCCACGGTCGCCTCGACCATCTTGGAGTTGATCTCACGGAACGCCATCTCACACATCCCCCGCGATCGTGTTCCGCTCGCTCGGCTGCACGTACACCAGGCCGTCCCCCTCGAACCGGATCTGGAACGCCTCGCCACCGCCCTCGCCCATGAAAGTGCGGAACGTCACCCCCGACTGGAAGGACTGCCGGACGTTCCCCTGGTGCGCGATGTACGCCCCCGGGTCCACCGTCAGCGGGTACTGCGCGCTCACCCGCAGCACCACCGCCGGACCGTCCGACAGCAGCGCCGCCTGTCCGTGCCCCTCCACCGTGGTGGTGAACAGGCCGTTGCCCTGCGAGGCGCCGCGCAGTCCCGTGAACGTCGTACCCGTGCGCAGGCCGGCGTCCGTCACGAGCAGATTGCTCGACTCGACGTACAGCTTGTCCCCCTGGAGGGAGACGAGGTTTATCTCGGAGGCGCGGTCGGCGAACCAGCAGGTGCCGTGCCCGCGCGCCTCCATCACGGTCATCTGTTCGCCGGTGAGCCGCCGGGTCACCATCCCCCGCAGGCCCTCACCGCCGCCGCTGAGCTTCTTGAAGGCGATCTGCCCGTCGTACGCGACCATGGAGCCGTTCTTCGCCTTCACGGCGTCGCCGGTCATGTCGACGGCCAGCACCTTGCTGCCTTGGAGTCGGAAGGTTGCCACGTTGCGAAGGTAGCCGTGCCGAGGGTGGAGACAACACCACCCGTGGGTGGATCCCGACCCGGAACCCGCCCCTAGGGGACGCCCCGGTACCCCCTGAGGAAGGGCGCGACCCGGGCAGTGCCAGAATGGGGCCCACGCTTGTGCGTCCGTTCACAAGCCGTGGCGCGTCCGCGCCGTGCACGCCCGCCCCGTCATCCGACGTCTCCCACGAGGTGATCCGTGGACATCAAGACCGCCACCGCCCTGCGCCGACTCCGCCTGGTCTCCGCCCCCGAGGCCGTCTCCTTCCTGCTCCTTCTCGTCTGCTCCGTACTGAAGCGGACCACGGACTTCAACGCGGTGCCCGTGATGGGCGCGGTCCACGGAGTCCTCTTCATCCTCTACGTGATCTTCTGGGCCGACGCCTGGAACCGAGCCAAGTGGGGCCCCGGCACCGCCGCGCTCTACTTCGTCCTCTCCGTCCTGCCCACCGGCGGTTTCTTCGCCGAGCGCAAGCTGCGCCGCGAGGCCGAGGACGCCGTGATCGCCGCCCGTGCCCGCCGCGAAGGGGTGGTCGGCGCATGATCGTCGCCTTCTCCGTGACGCCCCTGGGTGTCGGCGAGGACGTGGGCGAGTACGTCGCCGACGCCGTCCGCGTCGTCCGTGCCTCGGGGCTGCCGCACCGCACGGACGCCATGTTCACCTCGATCGAGGGCGAGTGGGACGAGGTCATGGACGTCGTCCGGCGCGCCGTGGCCGCGGTCGAGGCACGCGCGCCGCGCGTCTCCCTCGTCCTGAAGGCGGACATCCGCCCCGGCGTCACCGACGGCCTCACCAGCAAGGTCGCCACGGTCGAACGTCACCTCTCCGAGAACCCGGCGCCCTCCGGAGACCCGGAACCTTCGGAGAACCCGGTGCCCTCCGGGGACTGAGCGAAGCCGCCCCCCGCCGCCAGCGCGATCCCGAGCGGTGTGCGCTCGTACAGCACCTGGTGGCCGTAGCGCCGCGACAGCAGCAGCCCGGCCTCGCGCAGCGTCGTCAGATGCGCCGAGACCGACGAGGGCGCGAGCCGCAGCCGGTGGGCGAGCGCGGTGGTGCTGGCCGGCTCGTCCAGCGCGGCGAGCACGGCCGCCCGGCCGCGCCCCAGCAGCCGTACCAGCGCCTCGGGCGTCCCCGCGGCCGGCTCCGCCCACAACCCGCCGATGCCGCGCGCCGGATAGACGAGCGTCGGCTGCCACGGCGGCTCGAACGTGCTGACGACGTCCGGCCACACGAAGACGCTCGGCATCAGCACCAGGCCCCGCCCGTCCAGCCGCCGCTCGTGCTCACCCCGGTACTCGACGGTCAGCGTCCCCGCATGCCAGCCGAACCGCCGGTTGATCTCCGGCAGCAGCCCCCCGAGCCCCACCTCGGCCAGCCGCCGCGAATGGAACGCCACGTCGGCCTCCAGCAGCGCCCGCAGCCGGGGCCAGTCCGGGGCGACGAGCGTGTACCAGACCTCCTCCACGGCATCGGCCAGCTCCCGGATCATCCGGGCCGGGTCCGCCAGCCAGGCCCGGCCGCGCTCCGAGGCGAGCGCCCCCGGCGTGTCCGCCAGCGACCGCGCGGTCTCCTCGCGCGCCGCCTCGGGATCGGCCGCGCGCACCGCGGCGATCTCCTCCTCGAACCGGGCCGCGGGCCCGATCGGCGGCGGCGCCAGCCAGTCCGGGGTGTTCCCGAAGCGCGGCATCAGCAGCCACAGCGGCGTGAGGTCCAGCCGCGCCGCGGCCGGTGCGACCCGCCGCAGCCAGCGCGCGTGGTACCCGTGCCGCTCCGGCCGCTTCAGCGTCCGTACGACGTCCTGCGTCTCCCACAGGGGCGACAGGGCGAACCGGCAGGACAGGAAGTCCTCCTCGGCGAAGTGCAGCCGCGACGGCACGGACACCTCCAGGATTCGGCGACAGCCGAAACTCTAGGTGCCGCGACGGGCGGGGCCCCACGCTGTTCCCATGCCCGAGGACGAACATTCCCGACAACGACCGTTTCCGACGACGGCCACACCCGAGAACGACCGGCCGGGGACGGCCACGCCCGAGAACGCGCACCCCCCTGCGGATACGGCCCCGGGCGCGGGCCCCGGCGGCTACACCCGCGTCCTGCGCATCCCCGAGTACCGCGCGGTCTTCGTCGCCCACACACTCTCCCTCCTGGGCGTCGTCGTCAGCGAGATCGCCCTCTCCGTCCTCGTCTACGACCTCACCGGCTCGCCCCTGCTCAGCGCGCTGACCTTCGCACTCGGCTTCCTGCCGTACCTCGTCGGCGGCACCCTGTTCGCCGGGGTCGCCGACCGGTTCCCGGCCCGCCGCGTCCTGGTCGTCTGCGACCTGGTCTGCGCGGCCTGCGTGGCCGTCATGGCCGTCCCCGGCACCCGTATCGGCGTCCTGCTCGCCCTGCGCTGCGCGCTCGCGGTCGTCTCGCCCGTGTTCCAGGGCACCCGCATGGCGACCCTCACCGACGTCCTCGGTGACGGCGACCTCTTCGTGCTCGGCCGCTCGCTGCTGCGGATCGTCTCCCAGACCGCCCTCCTGTCCGGCTACGGCTGCGGCGGGCTGCTGCTCACGGTGCTCACCCCGCGCCACGCACTGCTGATCACCGTCGCCACCTTCCTCTCCTCGGCGCTGCTGCTGCGGCTCGGCACCCGGCGCCGCCCGGCCCGCGCCGGCCGCGGCGGCGCCCCGGCCGACGGACCGCTCACCGGTGCCCGGCGGGTGCTCGCCGACCGCCGGACGCGTGTGCTGCTCCTGCTGTTCTGGGTGCCGCCGATGTTCTGTGTCGTCCCGGAGGCGCTGGCCGCCCCGTACGCCGACCGGATCGGCGCCGGGTCGACCGGGCTCGGGCTGCTGATGTGCGCGCTGCCCATCGGCACCATCGCCGGTGAGCTGTTCGCGGGGGCGCGGTTGCGCCCCGCCACCCGCGAGCGCGTCGCGCTGCCGCTGATCTGCTGCATGCTGCTGCCCTACCTCGGCTTCGCCCTCGCCCCCGGCCTCGGCTGGACGATGCTCCTGCTGGTGCTCACCGGCGCGGGGTCCGCGTACACGCTGGGCCTGGACCAGTGGTTCGTGGCCGCGGTGCCGAAGGAGCTGCGGGGCCGCGCGATGACGCTCAACACGGCCGGGCTCATGACCGTGCAGGGCATCGGGATGGCGCTGGCGGGCGTCGTCGCGCAGTTCGCGGGAGTGCCCGCCACGGTGGCAGGCGCGGGGGCGATCGGCACGCTGACCTGCGTACTGCTGGCGGCCGCGGCCCGACGCGGAGCCGGCCCGGCCGATGCCTACCGAAAGAATGAGCGACCGAACCGCGAGACGGGGCTGACCAGCATGTGACCGGCCGGTAAGGTCTCATGCCGTGCCAAAGCCCCTCGGTCTCTCCTTCGACCCCATCGCGCGCGCCGACGAACACTGGAAGCAGCGGTGGGGCAGCGTGCCCTCCATGGCGGCGATCACCTCGATCATGCGGGCCCAGCAGATCCTGCTCGCCGAGGTCGACGCGGTCGTCAAACCGTACGGACTGACGTTCGCGCGGTACGAGGCGCTGGTGCTGCTCACGTTCTCCAAGTCGGGAGAACTGCCGATGTCCAAGATCGGCGAGCGGCTCATGGTGCATCCGACCTCCGTCACCAACACCGTCGACCGGCTGGTGACGTCGGGCCTGGTCGCCAAGCGCCCCAACCCCAACGACGGCCGCGGCACCCTCGCCTCCATCACCGACAAGGGCCGCGAGGTGTGCGACGCCGCCACCCGCGAGCTGATGGCGATGGACTTCGGGCTGGGCGCGTACGACGCGGAGGAGTGCCAGGAGATCTTCGCGATGCTGCGGCCGCTGCGGGTGGCGGCGCACGACTTCGAGGACGAGTGACCGGACCCCCGAGGGGTGTCGTACGCCACCGGGGGCGCCCGAAGATCGGCCCCCGGCGGTCGTTACGCTCGTACGCATGAAGAAAAGCGTGCTGACCCGCTACCGCGTCATGGCCTACGTCACCGGTGTGCTCCTGGTCCTGCTGTGCCTCAGCATGATCGCCAAGTACGGGTTCGACGTCGACGGCGCCGCGGACTTCACCCGGGTCGTCGCCATCGCGCACGGCTGGCTCTACGTCGTGTACCTCGTCTTCGCCTTCGACCTGGGCGCGAAGGCGAAGTGGCCGGTCGCCAAGCAACTGTGGGTGCTGCTCGCGGGCACCGTGCCGACCGCGGCCTTCTTCGTGGAGCGCAGGATCAGCCACGAGCTGGAGCCGAAGCTCGCGCAGGACGCGGCACCGGCGACCGCCAAGGCCTGAGTCCTCGGCAGTCGGGGCCCGAGGCCCGGCAGCCGAGGCCCGAGCGCCTTCCCGGGGCCCGGCGCAGCGGCTCCGCGCCGCCGTACGGACACACGTACGGCGGTCCCCCATCGACATTTACTTGGACGTCCTAGTAAATTCGAGGGTATGGACGCTGACGCCATCGAGGAGGGCCGCCGTCGCTGGCAGGCCCGCTACGACGCCTCCCGCACCCGGGACGCGGACTTCACCACGCTCTCCGGCGACCCCGTGGAGCCGGTCTACGGGCCCCGGCCCGGCGACACCTACGAGGGCTTCGAACGGATCGGCTGGCCGGGGGAGTACCCCTTCACCCGCGGCCTGTACCCGACCGGCTACCGCGGCCGGACATGGACCATCCGGCAGTTCGCCGGGTTCGGCAACGCCGAGCAGACCAACGAGCGCTACAAGATGATCCTCGCCAACGGCGGCGGAGGACTGTCGGTCGCGTTCGACATGCCCACCCTCATGGGCCGCGACTCCGACGACCCGCGCTCGCTCGGCGAGGTCGGGCACTGCGGGGTGGCGATCGACTCGGCAGCCGACATGGAGGTCCTGTTCAAGGACATCCCGCTCGGCGACGTGACGACCTCCATGACGATCAGCGGCCCCGCCGTGCCCGTCTTCTGCATGTACCTGGTCGCCGCCGAGCGCCAGGGCGTCGACCCCGGCGTCCTCAACGGCACGCTCCAGACGGACATCTTCAAGGAGTACATCGCGCAGAAGGAGTGGCTCTTCCAGCCCGAGCCGCACCTGCGCCTCATCGGCGACCTGATGGAGCACTGCGCCGCCCGCATCCCCGCGTACAAGCCGCTGTCCGTCTCCGGCTACCACATCCGCGAGGCCGGCTCCACGGCCGCGCAGGAGCTCGCCTACACCCTCGCGGACGGCTTCGGGTACGTCGAGCTGGGGCTCTCCCGCGGCCTCGACGTGAACGTGTTCGCCCCCGGGCTGTCCTTCTTCTTCGACGCGCACCTCGACTTCTTCGAGGAGATCGCCAAGTTCCGGGCCGCCCGGCGCATCTGGGCGCGCTGGATGCGGGACGTGTACGGGGCGACGTCGCAGAAGGCGCAGTGGCTGCGCTTCCACACCCAGACCGCCGGGGTCTCGCTGACCGCGCAGCAGCCGTACAACAACGTGGTGCGTACGGCGGTGGAGGCGCTGGCGGCGGTGCTGGGCGGCACCAACTCGCTGCACACCAACGCGCTCGACGAGACCCTCGCGCTGCCGAGCGAGCAGGCGGCGGAGATCGCGCTGCGCACGCAGCAGGTGCTGATGGAGGAGACGGGCGTCGGCAACGTGGCCGACCCGCTGGGCGGCTCCTGGTACGTCGAGCAGCTCACCGACCGGATCGAGGCGGACGCGGAGAAGATCTTCGAGCAGATCAGGGAGCGGGGGCAGCGCGCGCACCCGGACGGGCAGCACCCCATCGGCCCGATCACCTCCGGCATCCTGCGCGGGATCGAGGACGGCTGGTTCACCGGCGAGATCGCGGAGTCCGCGTTCCGTTACCAGCGGGCGCTGGAGAAGGGCGACAAGCGGGTCGTGGGCGTCAACGCCCACACCGGGTCGGTCACCGGCGACCTGGAGATCCTGCGGGTCAGCCACGAGGTGGAGCGCGAGCAGGTACGGGTGCTCGGCGAGCGGCGGGCCGCGCGGGACGACGCGGCGGTACGAGGCGCGCTGGACGCGATGCTGGCGGCGGCGCGGGGCGGCTCGAACATGGTCGAGCCGATGCTGGACGCGGTGCGGGCGGAGGCGACGCTGGGCGAGATCTGCGGCGCGCTCCGCGAGGAGTGGGGCGTCTACACGGAGCCCCCGGGCTTCTGACCCTCCGCCGAGGACTCGTCGAGGGGCGCGGGGCCGCCGGGCGCGCGCGGCCCCGCGCCGCCTCACGTCGTCCCTCGCCCTCTCACACCCGTCCGTGATGCGGGAACCTCGCGGACCGTGGGCACGGCCTCGTCGCCGGCGAAGGCGCGGATCCGCCCGTCGTGGTCGTCCTCGGGCGGATCCGTCGCGTCACACCGCCGACAGGCCGTCCAGCAGAAGGCGGGTGAACGCCCGGGTCCACTCCGCGTCCGCCGGTTCCCCGCTCACCAGCGTGCGGTGGACCACCGCTCCCGCGACCACGTCGAAGATCAGGTCCGCGGCCCGGTGCGCCGCGCCCGCGTCCGGCTCGGCCGGCAGCTCGCCGCGGGCGGTCGCCCGTGCGCGGCCCTCCACCACCAGCCGCTTCTGCCGCTCCACGATCGACGTCCGGATCCGCTCCCGCAGCGGCGCGTCCCGCGTGGCCTCCGCCACCACCGCCATCAGGGCCGTCTTCGTCTCCGGCCGGTCGAGGATCGCCGCGAACTGCCGCACCACGCCCTCGACATCGGCCGCCAGGCTGCCCCGGTCCGGCAGTTCCAGCTCGTCGAAGAGGACCGCGACCGCGTCCACGACGAGTTCGTTCTTCCCGGCCCACCGCCGGTACAGCGTCGTCTTCGCCACCCCGGCCCGGGTCGCCACGTCGCCGAGCGTCAGCCGGGACCAGCCCAGCTCCACCAGTGCCGCCCGTGTCGCCTGGAGGATCGCGGCGTCCGCGGCGGCGCTGCGGGGGCGCCCGGCGGGACGGGGCGCGGAAGGACGAGAGGGCATGTCAGCGACCATATCCGGCCGCTCTGCGACGTCTGTGCGTCAGACTTGTGAAGTCGTGAGGGAGATCACCGGGAGAGAGCCTGCGGGCTCCCCGGACCCCGGTTACGCTACGACTCGTAGCGAAACGCGACGACCACGGCGCCAGGTGGGGACCCGGCGCACTCGTGCTCGATTCCCGTGGACTTGTTTCCCATGGAGCGGGCGCGGGGACCACGCGTGTGCGCGGAAGGGGGAGGATGTACTCATGCAGCCACGGAACATGTCCATGAGCGGAGTCGTCGACCTCGCCGCGGTGAAGGCGGCCCAGGAGGCCAAGGCGAAGGCGGAGCAGGCGCGGGCCGAAGCCGCCCGGCGGGGCGACACGGGGGCGGTGTCCCCCGCGGAGCTGGTGCTCGACGTCGACGAGGCCGGATTCGAACGTGACGTACTGCAGCGCTCCACCGAGGTGCCCGTCGTCATCGACTTCTGGGCCGAGTGGTGCGAGCCCTGCAAGCAGTTGAGCCCGGTCCTGGAGCGGCTGGCCGTCGAGTACAACGGCCGGTTCCTGCTCGCGAGGATCGACGTCGACGCCAACCAGATGCTGATGCAGCAGTTCGGCATCCAGGGCATCCCGGCGGTCTTCGCCGTCGTCGCCGGCCAGGCGCTGCCCCTCTTCCAGGGAGCGGCGGGCGAGCAGCAGATCCGGGAGACGCTGGACCAGCTCGTCCAGGTCGCCGAGCAGCGGTTCGGACTGACGGGGCTGACCGTCGACCCGGACGCCGTGCCCGGCGCGCGCCCGGCGGAGGCCGAGGCCCCGGCCGGCCCGTACGACGAGACGCTGGAGGCCGCCGTCCGCGCCCTGGACTCGGGTGACCTGGCCGGCGCGGTCGCGGCCTACGAGAACGTGCTCGGCGAGGACCCCGGCAACCCGGAGGCCAAGCTGGGGCTCGCCCAGGCCGAGCTGTTGCAGCGGGTGCAGGGTCTGGATCCGCGGAAGGTGCGTCAGGAGGCCGCCGAGAAGCCCGGCGACGTGGCCGCGCAGATCACCGCCGCCGACCTGGACCTGGTGGGCGGTCACGTCGAGGACGCCTTCGGCCGGTTGACCGACACGGTGCGACGCACGGCGGGCGACGACCGGAACACGGCGCGGGTGCGGCTGCTGGAGCTGTTCGAGGTCGTCGGGGCCGACGACCCCCGGGTGACGGCGGCGCGCAGGGCGCTGGCCCGAGCCCTGTTCTGACCGGTTTTACGCGACTTGCTGATGACCTGTCGCTAAACACCGGGTGCTGTGATGCCGCGGTGAAAATTCGCCGACCGAGTGGCGCAGGCGGCCGCGTTTTGCCAAAACTTGGCAATGGCGGCCGCTGTTACTCCGAGTAAACCAGCGTCGTCGCCCTGTCGGTCTCTGTCCGTACTTCAACCGTTTCGTCGCCCGGTTCGGCGACACCCAGCGTCGCCGTACGGCCGCGACGGGTCGTGGCGCGGTTACCCGGCCGTTACTAGCGAGTAACGAACCCCCTTGCGGGGGCGGCCGGAATGCACCACGATCGGCGACGCTCGGTCCATTGCCGTACCCCGCAGCCAGTCGGGTCGCGGAGCTTCTCTGGGTCCCCACCGGGCAGGGGCCGGCGACAGTGACGCCGGCTCCTGGACAGGGGGGTCTCCGCCGTCCGGCGGAGCCTGTCCGGCAGGTTGTGCGTGATGCGTGTCAGGCGCGACCAGTGGTTGTCGCTCGGGGGTGATCGCCGGTGATCCGGGCGCGGTCCGTGCCCGGCGCACCAGGCGCTCTCCTTACCGAGGACGTAGCACTTCTCCCATCCCTGCCCGGCCCGGCCGCCCACTCGGGGGACCGCCGGGGCCAGGAGATGTACGTCCGAGAAGGAGGAAATATGGAGTCCCAGGTGCGTGGCGGGACCAGATGGAAGCGGTTCGCTGTGGTCATGGTGCCCAGCGTGGCCGCTGCCGCAGCGATCGGAGTGAGTCTGGCCCAGGGCGCGCTGGCCGCGTCGTTCAGTGTGTCCGGCCAGGAGTTCAAGGTGCGGGCCGGCCACCTCGAGGGCACGGGATTCGCTCAGTACGGTGGTATCGACAGCGGTTACACGACGACCGAGGGCAAGGAAAAGACGGTTCACCCCGTCGCGATCTCGTCGTTCAAGAACGCCGAGATCACGAACATGTGCCAGTCGGTCAAGACGGAGATCCCGCTCATCGGGAAGACGTTCTACCTCCGTCTCGAGGCCGGTCCGGACGCGGACCACAAGGTCGAGGCGAAGAACCTCTACATCGATGTGGCCCAGCTCGACGCCGATGCGACGTTCAAGAACATCGACATCGGTGTGGCCGTCAAGGACCAGACCAAGGGTCCGGCCGTCAAGAGCGGTGAGAACGCGCTGCCGGGCGGCTTCGCCCAGCAGGCGGACAAGGCCGACCTGACGGACGTCAAGCAGACGGCCTGGGCGACCACGGCCGGCACCTTCAAGCTCAGCGGCCTGAAGATGCGGCTCGGCACCGACCCCAAGATGGAGTGCTTCTGACGGCTCCCGCGGCACGGGTGTCTCCGGTCAACTGAGGCATCGAGGGGGTGGGGAGGCCGAGGCTTCCCCACCCCGGTTCCCGGTCGGCGCCACGCGCCGGGCACCCTTGCAGACTTCGACTTCCGGCTTACCGCCCCATGGCCGAGCCGGTACGTACTTCCACCGGACCCAGGGAGCTGTTTTCCATGAGTGCCGAGACCCCGGTCCACGACGTCGGGACCTTCACCCGGGCGCGTCTGGGCTTCCGCGACTGGCGGGGCAGCCGGCCGTTCTGGGCGGGCCTTCTCACCGCGCTCGGCGGAGTGCCGATCGCCTACTTCCCGTATGCCACGCTCAAGCTGGGCACCATGTCGGTCACCATGGCGACCACGGCGGGTTCCGCGTCACTGATCATCGGCGTGCTGCTGTTCACGCTGGGGCTGACGATGTGGTTCCAGAAGGCCACGAGGGTCTTCGCCGGAATCGCGGCGATCATCCTGGGCCTGGTGTCCCTGGTGGTGTCCAACATCGGCGGATTCGTGATCGGCTTCCTGCTGGCGATGCTGGGCGGCGCCATGGCCGTCTCCTGGGTGCCCACCAAGGCCAAGCCCGAGCGGGCCAAGGGCGAGCCGGACACCGGGAAGCAGGACCCGGACGGCGAGAGCGCCACCCCCGCCGCCCCCGTCCTGCCCGCCCAGGGCGAGCCGGGCACGCCGTACGGGGCCGTGAACGACCCGGCGGCGCCGTCCGCCCCGCGTCCGCCGGCGGGCGGGGACGTCGCGGACGCCCGCGGCTTCGAGGGCCAGGACGGGGGGTACCGTGTCCGCTGACGAGGTGCGCGACATCGAGGCGCCCCCGAGAACCGGGCCGCGCCACGCGGCCCCGAGGAAGCCGCTGTTCACCCGCTTCCACGTACCGGCCGGCAAGGCGATAGCGCTCGCGGCGATGCCGACGGCGGTCCTCATGGGGATGGGGCTCACGCCGACCCTCGCCAGCGCCGACGACCACACGTCGTCCAAGAGCCTGACGGCCGACGAGTACAAGGACTGCATGGACGCGCTGGCCTCCGCGTCGGCCTCGCCGTCCGCCTCGAAGTCCGCGACCCCCACGGAGTCCGCGAAGGACACGGAGTCGGGGAAGGCGGACGGGAAGACGGGCTCGTCGTCCTCCGACGACTCGTCCGGCAAGTCGGGTTCGGGTTCGGGCGGATCGTCGGACTCGAAGTCCGGGTCCGGGTCCCCGTCGAAATCCGGCTCGGGTTCGTCGTCCTCTTCGTCCTCTTCGTCCTCGTCTTCTTCGTCGTCCTCGTCGTCCTCTTCGTCGGATTCAGGTTCCGACGACAAGGGCGCGGGCGACCAGGGGACCGAGCCGTCCTCCTCCGCCACCGCGAGCGGCCACGGCGGGCTGCTGGGCGGCCTCGGGGACACCCTGAAGGACATCCTCACCCCGGGCCAGGACTCCGGCACCGACTCCTCGTCGACGGCCTCCCCGGCCCCCTCGGCGTCCAAGGCGGCGGACGACGCCACGTCCGCCACGTCCAAGGCCGAGGAGACCACCAAGAAGGTCACCGACACGGTCAAGGGCACCGTCAAGGACGTCACCGACCCGGTGACCGAGGCGGCCGGCGACGCGGCGGACAAGGCCACCGAGAAGGCGAAGGAGGCGGCGGACAAGGCGACGTCCTCGCCGTCCCCCACCAGCTCGGCCGACGCCGGTCCGTCGGCCACCGCGAGCGAGGGCACCGACCCGGACGACTGCCCGGTGGCCACCGACGCCGAGGGCGGCGTCGACAACCAGGTGCTCCTTCCCGACGACCCCTGGCACCTGCAGGCCAGTTCGCTCACGCTGAAGGGCGCCGACTACCAGGGCATCGTGAAGGTCAGGACCGCCGACGGCACCGTCAAGAAGGTGCTCAAGTACGTCATCTCCGCCGGCACCGACATCGGCGACCTGCACCAGACGGTCAACGACCCCAAGAGCGGCAAGACGTACCACGTCCAGGCCGCCGACGGCTCGACGTCGACCATCCGCGACGGTGACACCGTCATGTACACGGAGAGCATCTCCGGCAACCTGCTCGGCCTCATCCCGATCACGTTCGACCCGGAGCACCCGCCGCCGCTGAACATCCCGCTGATCTACTTCACCAAGGTCGAGGTCGTCCAGGCCGGCCAGTTCGGCGGCACCCTGCACATCCCCGGTCTGCGCCAGTACACGACCGACAACTGACCTCGGACCCTCGGACCTTCCCGGGAGCCGCACACGGACTGTGGCCCGGTACCCGCCGGTGAGGCGGGTACCGGGCCACAGCCCTGCTGTCCTGCTCGTGGTGAGCGCCGCTGTCTAGCCGCGCGCCCCCTCGCCCAGGTGCAGCACGCGGACCATGTTGGTGGTGCCGGACACGCCGGGCGGGGAACCGGCGGTGACGATCACGATGTCACCGGCGTTGAACCGCTTCAGGCGGATCATCTCCTGGTCGACCAGGTCGACCATCTCGTCCGTGGTGTTCACGAACGGTACGACGTGCGACTCCACGCCCCAGCTCAGCGCGAGCTGGTTGCGCGTCGACTCGTCCGTGGTGAAGGCGATGATCGGCTGGGCCGCGCGGTAGCGGGAGAGCCGGCGGGCGGTGTCGCCGGACTGGGTGAAGGCCACCAGCCCCTTGCCGCCCAGGAAGTCGGCGATCTCGGCGGCCGCACGGGCCACCGAACCGCCCTGCGTGCGCGGCTTCTTGCCCGGCACCAGCGGCTGCAGCCCCTTGGAGAGCAGCTCCTCCTCGGCCGCGGCGACGATCTTCGACATCGTCTTGACCGTCTCGATCGGGTACGCGCCCACGCTCGACTCGGCCGACAGCATCACCGCGTCCGCGCCGTCCAGGATCGCGTTGGCCACGTCGGACGCCTCGGCGCGGGTGGGCCGGGAGTTGGTGATCATCGACTCCATCATCTGGGTCGCCACGATCACCGGCTTGGCGTTGCGGCGGCACAGCTCGATGAGCCGCTTCTGCACCATCGGGACCTTCTCCAGCGGGTACTCCACGGCGAGGTCGCCGCGGGCCACCATCACGCCGTCGAAGGCCATCACGACGGCCTCCATGTTCGCCACCGCCTGCGGCTTCTCCACCTTGGCGATGACGGGGACCCGGCGGCCCTCCTCGTCCATGACGCGGTGCACGTCCTTGACGTCGCCGGCGTCACGCACGAAGGAGAGCGCCACCAGGTCGCAGCCCATGCGCAGTGCGAACCGCAGGTCCTCGATGTCCTTCTCGGACAGCGCCGGGACGTTCACGGCCGCGCCGGGCAGGTTGATGCCCTTGTGGTCGGAGATGACACCGCCCTCGATGACGATGCTCCGTACCCGGGGGCCCTCGACGTCCAGGACCTTCAGCTCGACGTTGCCGTCGTTGATCAGGATCTGGTCGCCCTTGGAGACGTCGCCGGGCAGGCCCTTGTACGTCGTGCCGCAGATCGACTTGTCGCCCGGCACGTCCTCGGTGGTGATGGTGAACTCGTCACCGCGCACCAGCTCGACCGGGCCCTCGGCGAAGGTCTCCAGGCGGATCTTCGGGCCCTGGAGGTCGGCGAGGACACCGATGGCCCTGCCCGTCTCCTCGGCGGCGGCACGGACGCGGTCGTAGCGCCCCTGGTGTTCGGCGTGCGAGCCGTGGCTGAAATTGAAGCGGGCCACGTTCATGCCGGCCTCGATCAGCGCGACGAGCTGCTCGTGGGAGTCGACCGCGGGGCCGAGAGTACAGACGATTTTCGAACGGCGCATGGGGCGATCCTATCGGTTTGTTTCACTGCGGAATATTCCGTCTGGCGGAAGATACAAATGCGCGGGAAGCCGCTCAGCTGTGATCCTCCAGGGCGGTCCCGTCCGCGACCAATGCGTAGGTCTGGGTGGCGATCTCCATCTCCTCGTCGGTGGGCACGACGGCGACGGCGACCCGCGCGGAGTCCGCAGAGATCAGCCGCGCCTCGTCACCGCGCACCGCGTTGCGCTCCTCGTCGACCGCGAGCCCGAACATGTCCAGGCCCTCGATCGCGGCCCGCCGCACCGCCGCCGCGTTCTCGCCGACCCCCGCGGTGAAGGCCACCGCGTCCACCCGCCCGAGCACCGCGCAGTACGCGCCGATGTACTTCCGCAGCCGGTGGACGTAGAGGTCGAAGGCGAGTTTCGCGTGCGCGTCACCCGCGTCGATCCGCCGCTGGATCTCCCGCATGTCGTTGTCGCCGCAGAGACCGAACAGGCCGCTCCGCTTGTTCAGGAGTGTGTCGATCTCGTCCATGGACATCCCGCCCACCCGCCGCAGGTGGAAGATGACCGCGGGGTCCATGTCGCCCGAGCGGGTACCCATCACCAGCCCCTCCAAAGGCGTCAGCCCCATGGAGGTGTCCACGCACACCCCTCCCCGTACCGCCGAGGCGGACGCCCCGTTGCCCAGGTGCAGCACGATCACGTTGACGTCCTCGGGAGCCTTGCCGAGCAGCGCGGCGGTGGCCCGGGAGACGTAGGCGTGCGAGGTGCCGTGGAAGCCGTAGCGGCGGATCCGGTACCGGTCGGCGATCTTGGGGTCGATCGCGTAGCGGGCGGCGTGCTCCGGCATCGTCGTGTGGAACGCGGTGTCGAACACGGCGACCTGCGGCAGGTCCGGGCGCAGCCCCAGGGCGGTGCGGATGCCGGTGAGGTTGGCCGGGTTGTGCAGCGGCGCCACCGGGATCAGCCGTTCGATCTCGGTGAGCACGGCGTCGTCGACGATCGTGGGCTCGGTGAAGAACTTCCCGCCGTGCACCACGCGGTGGCCGATCGCGGCCAGGTCGGGGGAGTCCAGGCCGAGGCCGTCGGCGGCGAGCTCCTCGGCGACGGCGTCGAGCGCGGCCCCGTGGTCGGCGATCGGCCCGCCGCGCTCGCGGGTGGCCTCCGCGGTGCCGTCGGTGCCGAGGCGGGTGTGCTTGAGGTGGGACGTCTGCTCGCCGATGCGCTCCACCAGGCCGACGGCGAGCCGGCTGCGGTCGCGCATGTCCAGGAGCTGGTACTTCACCGACGAGGAGCCGGAGTTGAGGACGAGGACGCGGGTCGCGGTCACGGGGGCTGATGCTCTCTGTCGAAGGTGGCGGGAAAATGGCGGCGAGGTGGCGAACGGACGGGTACGGGCCGCCCGTTCGCCGCGCTCACTCCGCCGGGGTCTGCGCCTGGATCGCGGTGATGGCGACGGTGTTCACGATGTCGCCGACGAGTGCCCCGCGGGACAGGTCGTTGACCGGCTTGCGCAGGCCCTGCAGCACCGGCCCGACGGCGATCGCGCCGGCCGAGCGCTGCACGGCCTTGTAGGTGTTGTTGCCGGTGTTCAGGTCCGGGAAGATCAGCACCGTCGCCTGCCCGGCCACCTCGGAGCCGGGCAGCTTGGTCGCCGCGACCGAGGGCTCCACCGCGGCGTCGTACTGGATCGGCCCCTCGACCCGCAGATCGGGCCGGCGCGCGCGGACCAGCTCGGTGGCCGCGCGCACCTTGTCGACGTCCGCGCCGGATCCGGAACTGCCGGTGGAGTACGACAGCATCGCGATCCGCGGCTCCACCCCGAACCGCGCGGCCGTGGCCGCCGACTGCGTGGCGATGTCCGCGAGCTGCTCGGCGTCCGGGTCGGGGTTGACCGCGCAGTCGCCGTAGACCAGCACCTTGTCGGCGAGGCACATGAAGAACACCGACGAGACGATCGAGGCGTCCGCGCGCGTCTTGATGATCTCGAACGCGGGCCGGATCGTCGCGGCCGTCGAGTGCACGGAGCCCGACACCATCCCGTCGGCCAGCCCCTCCTGCACCATCAGGGTGCCGAAGTAGTTGACGTCCGAGACGACGTCGTACGCCAGCTCGACCGTGACCCCCTTGTGGGCGCGCACGGCGGCGTACCGCTGGGCGAAGGACTCCCGCAGCTCGCTGGTGGCCGGGTCGACCAGCTGCGCGTCGGCGAGGTCGACGCCGAGGTCGGCGGCCCTCTTGCGGATCGCGTCCACCGGGCCGAGCAGCGTCAGATCGCACACGCCCCGGCGCAGGAGCACCTCGGCGGCGTGCAGCACGCGCTCCTCGGTGCCCTCCGGGAGCACGACCCTGCGCTTGTCGGAGCGGGCCTGTTCCAGCAGCTCGTGTTCGAACATCATCGGTGTGACCCGGCCGCTGCTCGGCGCCGAGACGCGGGTGAGCAGGTCGGTCGTGTCGACATGGCGTTCGAACAGGCCGAGCGCGGTCTCCGCCTTGCGCGGGGTGGCCGCGTTCAGCCTGCCCTCCAGGGAGAACAGCTCGGCGGCGGTCGGGAAGCTGCCGTCGGGCACGGAGAGCACCGGGGTGCCGGGCGCGAGGCGGGCGGCCAGGGTGAGGATCTCCGGGCTCGGCACCTCGGCCAGGGTGAGCAGCACGCCCGCGATCGGCGGGGTGCCGGCGCTGTGCGCGGCGAGCGCGCCGACGACCAGATCGGCACGGTCCCCGGGGGTGACGACCAGGCAGCCCGGGGTCAGCGCGGGCAACAGGTTCGGCAGCATGGCGCCGCCGAAGACGAAGTCGAGCGCGTCCCGGGCGAGCCCCGAGTCGTCACCGAGCACGATCTTGGCGCCGAGCGCCTGAGCGATCTGCGCGACGGTCGGCGCGGAGAGCGCGGGCTCGTCGGGCAGCACGTACCCGGGCACCGGGAGCAGCGGGCCGAGCCGCTCCGCGATGAGGTCCCGGTCGGCCCGGTCCACCCGGTTGGCCACCATGGCGAGCACGTCGCAGCCCAGGCCCTGGTAGGCGCGGTGGGCGTTGCGGGTCTCGGCGAGCACGGACTCGGCGGACTGCCCCCGCCCGCCCACCACGGGTATCACGGCCGCGCCGAACTCGTTGGCCAGCCGGGCGTTGAGCGCGAGCTCGTCCGGGAGCTGGGTGGCGGAGAAGTCGGTGCCGAGGACGAGGACGACGTCGTAGTCACGGGCGACCAGGTGGAACCGGTCGACGAGCGTGGAGACGAGTTCGTCGGTGCCGCGCTCGGCCTGGAGGGCGGAGGCCTCGTGGTAGTCCATGCCGTAGACGGTCGCCCCGTCCTGGGAGAGCCGGTAGCGGGAGCGCAGCAGCTCGAACATGCGGTCGGGGCCGTCGTGGACGAGTGGCCGGAACACGCCCACCCGGTCGACCCGGCGGGTCAGCAGCTCCATGACCCCCAGCTCGACGACCTGGCGGCCGTCGCCGCGGTCGATGCCGGTCACGTACACGCTGCGCGTCACGCCTGCGCTCCTTCTCGGTTGCGTCGGTCGGTGTGGGTGGTCGGTTCGGGGTGGTCGGTTCGGGGTGGTCTGTGAGGGGCGGTCGGTGTGAGTCGGTCGTTCGGGCCTCGGGCCTCGGGCGGTGTGCGGTGTGCGGTGTGCGGTGTGCGGTGTGCGGTGTGCGGAGAAGTCTCCTGACGGTACCCCCGGCCCTGGTCGAGGCGCCCGTCAGTACGGGTGACGGGGCTGCGCGGATCGGGTGAACCGGGCGCGCGCCGCAGCGTGTCGCGAGGCGTGAAACAATCGGAGTGGCTCACAGGTACCGAAGCGAGCAGGAGACACAGCACGATGCGTATCGGAGTTCTCACCGCCGGCGGCGACTGCCCGGGGCTGAACGCAGTGATCCGGTCGGTCGTGCACCGGGCGGTCGCACAGTACGACGACGAGGTGATCGGCTTCGAGGACGGGTACGCCGGTCTGCTCGACAGTCACTACCGCACCCTCGACCTCAACGCCGTCAGCGGCATCCTGGCCCGCGGCGGCACGATCCTCGGTTCCTCCCGCCTGGAGCGCGACCGGCTGCGCGAGGCGTGCGAGAACGCCTCCGACATGATCCACGAGTTCGGCATCGACGCGCTCATCCCGATCGGCGGCGAGGGCACGCTGACCGCCGCCCGGATGCTGTCGGACGCGGGCCTGCCGGTCGTGGGCGTTCCGAAGACGATCGACAACGACATCTCCTCCACCGACCGCACGTTCGGCTTCGACACGGCCGTCGGCGTGGCCACCGAGGCGATGGACCGCCTCAAGACCACCGCGGAGTCGCATCAGCGGGTCATGGTCGTCGAGGTCATGGGCCGGCACGCGGGCTGGATCGCCCTGGAGTCCGGCATGGCCGCCGGCGCCCACGGAATCTGCCTGCCCGAGCGCCCCTTCGACCCCGCCGACCTGGTCAAGATGGTCGAGGAGCGGTTCGCGCGCGGCAAGAAGTTCGCGGTCATCTGCGTCGCCGAGGGCGCGCACCCGGTGGACGGCTCGATGGACTACGGCCACGGCGAGATCGACAAGTTCGGCCACGAGCGGTTCCAGGGCATCGGTACGGCACTGGCGTACGAGCTGGAGCGCCGGCTCGGCAAGGAGGCCAAGCCGGTCATCCTCGGTCACGTCCAGCGCGGCGGCGTCCCGACCGCGTACGACCGCGTCCTCGCGACGCGCTTCGGCTGGCACGCGGTCGAGGCGGCCCACCGGGGCGAGTTCGGCCGCATGACGTCCCTGCGCGGCACGGACATCGTCATGGTCCCCCTGGCCCAGGCGGTCACCGAACTGAAAACGGTCCCGAAGGACCGGATGGAGGAAGCGGAGTCGGTGTTCTAGGAGGTTGGGGCCCGGTAGGAGGCGCGGGGCTGTGCCGACCTGCGGCTCCGCCGCGTGGGCGCGAGAAGCCCCACCCACCCGTACTCCCCGACGCGCCCCATCCACCCGAGCTCTCCCGGGGTGGAAAGGGCGCAGCCCCTTGAGGACGGGGAGGGCGAGGGCGGCGGGGGCGAAAAAACCCCGCGCCCCCCGGGAGGTCAGTACCCCCGCCCCACCGTCTCCCAGAAAACACCCACCACCCTCTCGAGGAACTCCCGCCCCGCGTCCCCGGACGCCGTCGCCGCCACGCCCCGGAACCCCCCGGCCACCGGCGTCGGCACCAGCTCCCCCTGATACGACGCGTGCATCTCCGCCAGCACCTCCTCGATCACCCGCCGATGCAACGGGACCACCTTCCCCACCTGCCGCACATACCCCTGCCACCGCGTGGTGACGGCCCCCCGCAGCAGCTCCGCGAGCCGCTCCTCCCGCCCCGTCACGGTGACGAAATCCGGCAACGACAGCTCCAGCACGTCGGCCAGCGCCGCCGACTGCCGGTCGGTGCCGCGCCACTCGTCCGCCTCCTCCATCCGCACGTAGGCGAGGAGCTGGACCCCGACCGCATGCGCGACGTCCTCCGGCGCGAGGCCCCGCGCCACCCGGTGCTCGCGCAACGTGCGGGGCGCGCCCACGAGTTCGCCCGGCGCGCACCACAGGACGCCGGCGAGGGCGACCAGCTCGGGGGAGGTGGGGGCGACGTCCCCGTGTTCCCAGGCGACCACGAGGTCGGGGGTGACGTACGGCAGCCCGAACGAGGCGCGCATGCCGTAGGCGACGTGTTCGGGTGCCATGCCGAGGGCCGCGCGGAGGCGGCGGGCGGCGAGGGGGTCGAACGGGGGAGCGGGGGGAGTAGGGGGCGGCGGAACGTGTGATGGGTGCGTCACGGTGCACACCGTAGGGCTTCGGGGCTGCGGTGACTACGTTCTGTTCGGCCACAGATACGGATTGTAGGAAGATACGGATCCGGAGCGCCGTGACGTTTCTCCGCCCCCGCCGCCCTTACCTTTCCCGTCCCTTGGGCGGGCCGCCCCCACCCGCCATGGGGTGCGTCGTCGGCCGCGGGCCGGTGGGGGCCTGTCGCGCGGTTCCCCGCGCCCCTTCACCGGGGCGCGGGGAACCGTCAGACGTTCAGCAGGGCCTCCAGCGCCGCCCCCGTCGCCGGGTGGCGGGTCGTCAGGGTCGCCGCGCCCGACGGCGCCGGTGTGTCCGCCGATGGCCAGTTCTGCTCGCAGCCCAGCAGACGCGCCACCGCCTCGGTGGTCGCCCGGTGGGCCCGGAGCAGCGCGGCGCCGCCCGACGCGCGCGCGGCCCGCGCCGTCGGTTGCGTGACCGGTGCCGCCCGCCACGGCGGTATCCACGTGTCCAGCTCCGCCAGCCGCCCCGGGAAGATCCGGCCCGCCTCGCGGATCAGCAACGGCACCGGCCCGGCCCCGCCCGCCCGCAGCGACGTGATCAGCGTCGGCAGCCAGGGCAGCAGCACCGCGTCCGGCAGCCGCCCGAACGCGTTGGACACCGACTCCACCACGAAGTCCGCGAGCTGCGGCACCGGCTCCAGCGCGTGCAGGAACCCGCTCAGATAGCGCGGGTAGGACGGCACCACCAGCGGGTTGCCCAGCAACTCGTCGCACCGCCGCCGCAGTTCCGCCCGCGACAGCCGGCCCAGGTGCACCTGCGCCGCCCACAGCAGCGCCACCTTCGCCGGTTCCTCCGGATGCGACTGGGCGACCGCCAGTTCGAGCTGGGTCCGGTCGCAGCCCAGCGACAGCGCGAGCCCCTCCATGCCGAAGAGGAAGCCCAGCGTCGCCGCCACCTGCTCCACCGTCGCCTCGTCGTCGGTGAACGCCATCGGCAGCAGCGTGCAGTAGTGCGCGTAACCGGTGCGGACGAAGGACTCCACCCACTGCGGCAGCTCCGGCGCGCTGGTCCGGTAGTACGCCAGCAGCCGTCGTACCCGGCGCAGCACCTCGGGCGCGCCGTCGACGCTGCGCTCGGTCGCCAGGACCTCCAGCGCCCGCGTGCCCAGCTCGTCGGCGAGACGCCGGCTGCCCAGATACAGCACCGCGTCCTCGACCGCCCCCAGTACCGCCGCCGTCGTCGCCCGCGGCGCGTACGCCGTCCGCCGAAGCCGCTGCTCCAGGACCTGTTCGATGCTCACGCCCTCGTAGCCGAGCTCGATCAGTGACCGCTGGTGGGTGCCGAGCGCCAGGTCCCACGACTCCTGCAACGACCGCTCGCCCAGCGCCCGTTCGCCCATGATCGGCCGGGCGGCACCCTGCGGCAGCAGATACCGCAGCATCCACAGCACGTCGGAGCAGCGCTCCAGCTCGGGCCGGCCGGCGATGTCCAGCAGCGCCCGCTGCACGCCCCGCTGCTGCAGCTTCATGCCGAGCGGTGCGAGCCGGTCGTGCACATCACGGGCGAGCGGCGGCAGGGCGTCGTAGCCGACCTGCCCGACCCGGTCGCCGCCCATCATGATCTCGACGAGCCGCCGCACGTCGCGCCGCCCCGGCACCCTGTCCTTCTCGATACACGTGACGGCCGCGTCCTGGAAGTCGTACGGCGTCGGCTTGGCCCGGTCGCGCATCCCGGCCAGCAGGATCGACGTCTCGAACACGGCGATGGCGTCCGCCGTGGAGGCGAGGTAGCCGTTGCGGCGCGCGGCCCGCACGATGTCCACCGACCAGCCGAGCAGCTCCGCCTCGTCCACGCCGTCCAGCACGGGCGGCCGGCGCAGGAAGCCGGACAGCCGGTCCGGCGCCGGCTCCGGCTCCGGTGCCCCGGTCGCGGGCGCCGGGGCGGCCGGCGCCCGCTTCGCGACCGCCTTCCTCTTCGTACCGGCCTGCCCGTCCAGCCGGTACGGCTTCACCTTCGTGCGCCTGACGTTCTTCGCCCACTCCGTCGCCGCGATCGACACCGAACCGGCGGCCAGCCCGAACTGCGCCTCGATCGCCGCGTGGCTGGACGGGATCAGGCCGTGCTGCCAGGTGCTCCCGCTGGGCGGCGTGATCTCGAAGGTGTCGGCGCCCCCGACTCCGAACTCCGCCACCCTGCTGGCCGCGTGGAACGCCCCGCACACGTACAGGCAGTCCGCCGGGTCCGTACCGGTCGTGGACAGATGCTCCCGCATCCGGGTCCACATGTACCGCTCGCGGTCCTCGTCCACCCGTACCCGCCCGGCGTCCCCGGGCGCCAGGCGCCGGAACAGGCTGCCGATCAGCAGCATCACCTGGCGGTAGGTGTCGTGGTCGGCAGCCGCGTCGCCGAGCGGGACCTCCACGTACTGGTGCCACCACTCCGACCAGTGCCGCACCCGGCCGTGCCGCAGCAGGTGCTCCTCCAACTCGGCGAACCGGGGCCGCAGATCACCGATCTCCACGCCGACCGCGTCACCGTGCAGCGCGGCCTCCTCCTCGGCCGAGGGCGTGTCCGGGTGTGCGGACCCCGTGGACCCGGCGGGGTCTTCGACCCGGGTCTCGTGCGACTGCCACTGGAAGACGTGGTCCGAGGAACGGTCGACGAGGACCAGTTCGACGCCCGGCGTGTCCAGCGCGTACGCGATCGCCTGGTACTCCGCCGACGCCTCGGTGATCGGCGCGACCACCGACAGCGGCGCCCACTCGGCGGGCAGCCCCTTCACGTCGCTGGCGAACGCCTGCACCGCCACCGGGAGGCGGCAGTTGCGCAGCTCGGTCAGGAGCGGCGCCATGTCCTCGCACAGCTCCAGATACACCACCTTCGGCTGCTTCTCCCGCAGCCGCCGGGCCATCGCCAGCGCCGAGGCCGGCGAGTGGTGACAGACCGGGAAGATCTCCAGCGGCTCGCGCACCGCCCGGTCCACGTCGTCGACGATGCCGAGCAGGATGCCCTCCAGCGCGCCCGGCCCGTCGGCGAACTCCGTGGCCGCCTCGTGAAGTTGCGAACGCAGCGCCTCGAACGGGCCGATCCCCGCCCCCGACGTCGCCCCTGCCCCCGTGGCGCGCACGGTCTCCGCCCCGCTCACGACAGGGTCGCGATCGCGTCGCGGCCGCCCTCGAGGAACTCGGGCCAGGAGCCACCCTCCTGCGTGCTGCGCGGCTCGACGACGCCGTGCAGGTACTTGTTGAGGATGGCCAGGTCCTCCGGCGCCCGCCGGGCCAGCGACCCCACCAGCGAGGAGGCGAGCGTACGGGCGTTCAGCGCGCTCTCACCGAAGAAGTTGCTGTGCAGGATCGCGTCCTCCAGCACGCCGATCTGCTCGGCGGTGGACAGCGCCGACTCCAGCTTCTCGTCGTCGCTGCCCGCCGCGGCGGCCGAGGCACGCAGGTCGGCGAAGCTGCGCAGCAGCACATCGAGCAGCGTGGGCGGCACGTCCAGCTCTATGCGGTGCCGGCGCAGCAGCTCCTCGGTGCGGAAGCGGACGATCTCCGCCTCGCTCTTCTTGTTGGTCACCACCGGGATGCGGACGAAGTTGAAGCGGCGCTTGAGCGCGGACGACAGGTCGTTGACGCCCCGGTCGCGGCTGTTGGCGGTGGCGATGACGGAGAAGCCGGGCTTGGCGAAGACGATGTTGTCGCTGTCGTCGTCACTGCCCAGCTCCGGGACCGAGATGTACTTCTCGGACAGGATCGAGATGAGCGCGTCCTGGACGTCGCTGGTGGAGCGGGTGAGCTCCTCGAAGCGGCCGATCGCGCCGGTCTCCATGGCGGTCATGATCGGGGAAGGGATCATCGACTCCCGGGACTGCCCCTTGGCGATCACCATGGAGACGTTCCACGAGTACTTGATGTGGTCCTCCGTGGTGCCGGCCGTGCCCTGCACCACCAGCGTGGAGTTGCGGGAGATCGCAGCCGACAGCAGTTCGGCCAGCCAGCTCTTTCCGGTACCGGGGTCGCCGATCAGCAGCAGACCGCGGTCGGAGGCCAGCGTCACGATGGACCGCTCGACGAAGCTGCGGTCGCCGAACCACTTCTGCGCCACCTCCCGGTCCAGGCCGTCGGAGCGCTCGGACCCCAGGATGAACAGGCGCACCATCTTGGGCGACAGCCGCCAGGAGAACGGCTTGGGGCCGTCGTCGATCGACTCCAGCCAGTCCAGCTCCTCGGCGTACTTGATCTCGGCGGGGGCGCGCAGCAGGTCGGACATGATGAACCTCTCGGAGGAAGGTGGTGGGCAAGGACGAGCAAGTGGGTGGAGCGAGAAGGCGCGGTGCGCAAGCGGGGATCCGCGACGCTCAGGTCAGGAACGTCTTCAGCTCGTGCACGAGCTTGCGGATGTGACCGGAGAGCACCGGTGCGCCGAGGTCCTTGAACCGTTCCCGGAACCAGGGGTTGACGCTGCCGCGCCCCGAGCTGGTCACCGAGCCGACCGGGATGAACTTGGCCCCGGACCGGTGGATCGCGGCCATCGACTCGAACAGCGGCTCGGCTCGCCACTCGTAGAAGTCGGATATCCAGACGACGACGGTGTTGCGCGGCTCCGCGATCTTCGGTTGGGCCAGCGCCATCGCGACCGTGCCGTCCGTCCCGCCGCCGAGGTTGGTGCGCAGCAGGGTCTCGAAGGGGTCGTGCACCCAGGGCGTCAGGTCGAGCGCCTGGGTGTCGTACGCGATCAGGTGGACGTCGACCTTGGGCAGTCCGGCGAAGATCGATGCCAGGATGGTGCAGTTCACCATGGAGTCGACCATCGAGCCCGACTGGTCCACCACCACGATCAGCCGCTGCGGCGTGGTCTTGCGGGCGGTGTGCCGGTAGTAGAGGCGGTCGACGTAGAGCCGCTCCTCCTCGGGGTCCCAGTTGGTGAGGTTCTTCCAGATGGTGCGGTCCAGGTCGAGGTTGCGGTAGACCCGCTTCGGCGGGACCGACCGGTCCAGGGCGCCGACGGTGGTCTTCTCCACCTGGGTCCGCAGCACCTCGGCGACCTCGTCGACGAAGCGGCGGATCAGCGACTTGGCGTTGGCCAGGGCGACGCCGGACAGGTTGTTCTTGTCCCGCAGGAGCTGTTCGATCAGCGACATGCTCGGGGTGAGCCGAGAGGCCAGCGCCGGGTCGGCGAGCACCTCGCGCAGCCGCATCCGCTTGACGAGATCGGCCTCGACGGCGCCCAGCTCGGGGCCGATGGCCGGGATCAGCGTGCTCAGGTCCGGCGTCGGGGCGCCGAACCCGGTGCCGGTCGGGCTCACCCCGCCGGGGCCCGAGGCGCCGGGGCCCGCGCCGCCGCCCCGCAGTCCGCCGGGCTCGCAGCCCAGCGCGCGCTCCAGCCAGCCCGCGTCGGACTGCCAGCGCGCGAGCTGCTCGGCGGTGACCGCCCCGGAGCCGGTGGCGAAGACGTTGAGCAGCACCTTCGACACCAGCGTCGCGCGGCGCACCTCGGCGGCCCGGTCGCGCCCGTCGTCACCCTCGACGTCGACGTCGGGCACCATCAACTGGTCGAACTCGTCGGCCAGTCGGGGATGGCGCTGCACGATCGAGTCGACGGACGCCCTGGGGTCGAGCAGCGCGGGCGGCAGGCCGATGTCCTTGACGACGGCGAGGCTCGACGACTCGAGGGTGGCCTGCTCCTCGGGGTCGAACAGCCGGGCGAGCAGCCGCCAGTAGAGCACCTGTCGGCGGTTGTCGTAGGGGTTGGCCTCGGGAGCCTTCGACGTGGTCGGCCCGGTGCGGGGCTCGGTCGGCCCGGTGAGGGGCCCGGTCGGGTCGGTCATTTCCGCAGCAGCCTTCCCGCGCGCTCGCGCAGCACCGTGACCGCGTCCGTCGCCGCCTTCTCCGCCTTGAGTCCGGCCTTGTCGGTGGTGCCGCCCGCCCACGCCCCCGCGTGCACGGCGACGGGCTTCTTCCGTACGGTCGTCTCGACGGCCAGCGGCTGCAGCCGGAAGCGCCCGGCGTCCCAGCGCAGCAGCCCGATGCACGCGTGCGACGCCGCCACGGCCTCCGGGGTGAGCGGCCCGGCGGCCGGCACGCGGTCGGTGTCGACGACGAGACGGTGACCGGCGACGGTGAACGTCAGGGTCCCGGTGTCGTCGTCCCGGTGGCTCTCGTAGCCCTCCAGGAAGACCGGTTCCGCGATCCGCGCGGGGTGCCGGTCCAGCGGCGCGGTCGCCGCGGTGGTGGCGGTGGGCAGGGCGACGCGGGCGGTGGCGAAGGCGTCGGCGGGCTCGCCGTTGCGGGCGTGCTCCTCGTCCCACACCAGATCGCCCTCGGCGGTGACCGGCATGTCGGTGACGTCCATCGCGCGGCCCTCGCCGGCCGCCCCGAGCAGCGACAGGTGCGGGCGCAGCAACTGCCAGACGCCGGCCCCGACGACCGTGTCGGGCTTCGGCACCGAGACCCCCGCCCGCACCAGGCGGGGCGACGAGCCGTCGGCGGGCTCCAGCACGGCGTGCACCTGGGCCTGCGCGGCCGTCGCGTGCTCGTGCAGGTCGATGCCGAGCGGCAGCAGCCGGCCGGTGACCGTACCGGCCGGGGCCGCGCCGGCGGCTCCGGGCACGGTCAGCAGCATCGCCCGCGACCACAGGTCGCCCCAGCGCCGCTCGGGCACCCGCTCCAGGGCGGAGCCCGGGCAGGAGGCGGCGAGCTCGGTGGCCAGACCGTCCAGCAGCGTCGCCAGACGGCGCAGCGACGGCTCCGGGAGCATCGCGGAGACGACGGGGGCGGCACCGGCGACCACCTCGTGGTCGAGGTTGCGCCAGCCCGTGCGGGCCAGGTCGCAGAGCCAGGAGCGGGCGGCGACCAGCAGGTTCGCCGGCTGCGGCGCGGCGGGCACCGGCTCCGGGTCCGCGTCGTGCGTGCGGCCGGTCAGCTCCTCGCCGCGGACCGTCAGCGCGTCGTGGACGGAGCCGAGGAGTGCCGTGCGGGCGGCGGCGAGGGCGGTGAAGTGGTCCTCTCCGGCGGCGCCGGCCGCGGCCTTCTCGGCCGCCTCGGTGGTCCGCGCGGCCAGCGGCGAGGCCGCCAGGGCCGCGGCGAAGACCTGAAGGTCGGCGGCCTGGGCCGGGGCCGGGCGCAGCAGCCCGCCGACGAGGGCGCGGTCGAGGGCGCCGACGGCGTCCAGCGCGTCGTCCAGGCCGGGGACGGGGGCGCCGAGCAGGGCGGACTCGGGGTCCTCGGGGCCGGCGCCGGCCGGGGGAGCGGGGGTCGTCGCCCTGGTGGGCGGGAACCAGTGCATCTCCGGGGACGGGGTGGTGGCGGGGGCCAGTTCGAGGTAGGCGAGGTGGCGCAGGAAGCGGCTGAAGACGGAGGCGGCGGCCTTGCTGCCGTCCGGCTGGGGGTGGGTGGCGGTCAGGGCGGCGGTGATGCCGGGTGCGGTCGGCTCCTCGCCGTCGTCGGCGGGGTCGAGGCGGAGGTAGCGGGCGACGCGGTCGGGGCCGTACTGCAGTACGGCCTCGGTGATCAGGGCCCTGATGTGGTTGCAGTAGCCGCCGCGGGCGCCGCCGCAGGGGCGGTTGTTGTTGGTGCTGCAGGCGTACGCGAAGGTGCCGGTGGCGACCGACGAGACGTAGACCCGTTCGATGTCCGAGCCGCTGGAGACGACGCCCTGCAGGCGGCCGTCGGCCAGTTCGACGAACGGGACCTTGGCGAGCTTGCGCGGCCGGGCGGGTGGCGTCACCCGGGCCGTGCTTGCCGTTTCCCACTCCGACAACGCGTCATCTCCCTCGATGTGGTGGCGGGGTCGCCGCCGGAGGAGGGCGTGTCCGGGCATGCCTGGAGAACCCCCCTCGCGGCGGAACCGCGGTACGGAAATGAAGCTAGCGGGGGGCACTGACAACGGGATTCGCGTGGGGTGGGGTGGTGTGGGGTGGGGATGCGGGTGGTGGGGGCGCGCGTGCGGGGAGTTCGCCCCGCCGCCCCTGCCCTTCCCGTCCCCCAGGGGCTCCGCCCCTTCGGCCCGCGGGAGGCGGAACGCTGCGGTAGGGGGGCGGCGCGGGAGAGCCCGGGTGGTGCGGTACGTCGGGCGGATACGGGCCCGTCGTGGTCTCCCGCGCAGTTCCCCGCGCCCCTGACGGAACGCGCCCACGGCAACCACACCCGCCCCCGGAGCGCGGGGAACCGCGCGGGCAACCACATCCGGCCCGCACGTGAAGTACCGGGGGCGCCCCCCGAGGGCGCGGGGAACCGCGCGAGCGGCCACGGCGTGCCGACAGCCGGGGGACCAGGAAAAACAGGCAGGGCGCCCCCCGAAGGGGGGAGCCCTACCGTGTCCAGCGGTAGATGAGTTCCGGGCGGCCCACCTGGCCGTACAGCGGGCGGCGTGTGGCCGTGCCCGCGTCGACCAGGTGTTCCAGGTACCGCCGCGCGGTGATCCGCGAGATCCCCACCGTCTCCGCGAGCCCCGCCGCCGTGAGGCCCTCCGGCGCGGCCTCCCGCAACGTCCTGGTGACGCGCTCCAGCGTCGGACCGCTCAGCCCCTTCGGCAGCGCCGCCGGCCCCGGCGCGCGCAGCGCCGCCAGCGCGCGGTCCACCTCGTCCTGTCCGCTCGCCTCCCCCACCGTCGCGTGGAACTCCGCGTACCGCACCAGCCGGTCCCGCAGCGTCGCGAAGGTGAACGGTTTCAGCACATACTGGACCACCCCCAGCGACACTCCCTCCCGCACCACCGCCAGGTCCCGCGCGGAGGTCACCGCGATCACGTCCGCGTGATGTCCCGCCCCCCGCAGCGAGCGGGCGAGCTGCAGCCCGTGCACGTCCGGCAGGTGGAGGTCGAGCAGGAGCAGATCCACCGGCATCCGTTCCAGCGCGCGCCGCGCCTCCGCACCGCTGTGCGCCTTGCCGACCGCGACGAAACCCGGCACCCGGCCGACGTACATCACGTGCGCGTCGGCGGCGACGGGATCGTCCTCCACCACCAGTACGCGGATCAGCTCGCCCCCGCCGGCCCCGGACGCCTCCGCCCCCGTCACGCGCCCTCCCCTCCGGCCGCGGCCGCCGCGCCGGGCGCACTGTCCGGCGCCCCCACGGCCGTCCCCACCGTGGGCAACGGCAGCCGTACCTCGAACTCCGCCCCGCCCCCGTCCGCCCGCGCCACCGACAGCCGGCCCCCGTGCCGCTGCACGGTCTGGCGCACCAGGGCGAGCCCCAGGCCGCGCCCGCCGGGACCGGCCGGCTTCGTCGACCAGCCGCGCCGGAACACCGCCTCCGCGTGCTCCGGGTCCACCCCGGCCCCGGTGTCCGCGACCCGCAGCACCAGCGCGGGACCGCCCTCGTCGGCCGTGCCGGCCGTGTCCGCCGATCGGGCCGTGTACGCGGCGACCGTCACCCGGGCGCCCACCGAGCCCTGTGCCGCGTCGACCGCGTTGTCGATGAGATTGCCCAGGATCGTCACCAGGTCGCGGGCCGGGAGGGACGGCGGGAGCAGCCCGTCGTCGATGCCGCTGTCCTCGCTGACCACCAGCTCCACGCCCCGCTCGTTGGCCAGCGCCGCCTTGCCGAGCAGCAGCGCGGCGAGCACCGGCTCGCTGACGGCGGCGACGACCTGGTCGGTCAGCGCCTGCGCCAGTTCCAGCTCGGCGGTGGCGAAGTCGACCGCCTCCTCCGCGCGCCCCAGCTCGATCAGCGAGACCACCGTGTGCAGCCGGTTGGCCGCCTCGTGCGCCTGCGAGCGCAGCGCCAGCGTGAAGCCGCGCTCCGAATCCAGCTCGCCCATCAGCGACTGCAGCTCGGTGACGTCCCGCAAGGTCACCACCGTGCCCCGGCGCTCCCCGCCGGAGACGGGGGAGGTGTTCACCGTCAGCACCCGGTCGGCCGTCAGATGGATCTCGTCCACCCGCGGCCGCGACGACAGCAGTGCCCCCGTCAGCGGCGCGGGCAGCCCCAGCTCGGCCACCGACCGCCCGACCACCGACCCCCCGTCGGCCGGCCCCCCGGCCGCTGCCGATCCCTCGACCACCTCGTCGCTCACCCCGAGCAGCTCCCGCCCGCCGTCGTTGATCAGCGCCACGCGGTACTGCCCGTCCAGCATCAGCAGCCCCTCGCGCACCGCGTGCAGCGCCGCCTCGTAGTAGTCGTGCATCCGGCTCAGCTCGGCGGCGTTCATCCCGTGGGTCGAGCGCCGCAGTCGTGCGTTGATCACGTACGTGCCGACGGCGCCCAGCGCCAGGGCCCCGCCGGCGACCTCGGCGAGCGTGGTGACCTGGTCGTGGATGCGCCGGGAGATCGCCTCCACCCGTATCCCGGCGCTGACCAGGCCGATGATCTCGTCGTGGTCGTCCCGGATCGGCGTCACGGCCCGCACCGACAGTCCGAGCGTGCCCTTGTACGTCTCGGTGAAGGTGTGTCCCGCCAGCGCCGGAGCGGTGTTGCCGACGAACTTCTGCCCGATCAGGTTCGGCTTCGGATGGGTCCAGCGGATGGCCCGCGGATTCATGATCGTCACGAAGTCCACGTCGGTGTCCCGCTGGACGCGCGTCGCGTACGGCTGGAGCGTCCTCGACGGGTCCGGGGTGCGGATCGCCTCCCGTACGGAGGGGGAATCGGCCACCGAGCGGGTCACGGCCAGCGCCTGCCGGGTGGCCGCCTCCTTGGCCTGATCGTGGTCGCTGACGTAGGTGAACAGCGCGTAGCCGACGACCAGCACCGCGACCAGCACCGCCTGCATGGCGAAGAGCTGCCCGGCGAGGCTGCGGGGTCTGGGCAGCCGGGCGAGCGCGCCGGTGAGTGTGGCCGGAAAGGGCATGCCGCCAGTGTGCCTCCCGGTGTAAGCGTGAACTAAATGAACGGAAGCGTGACCGCCCTCACAGCGCCGCGGGATAGTCGCCGCATCCCCCGGACGTGAGCCGCACGCCGGTGATGCCGACGACGTCGTCAAAGGAGGGCAGCCGTGTCCAGCACCCCCGACACCGCACCTGCCGTACCCGCCCGCAAGCGGGACCGCACCCATTACCTCTACCTCGCGGTGATCGCCGCGGTGGTGCTCGGCGTCGCCGTCGGGTTCATCGCACCGGACTTCGCCAAGGAGCTGAAGCCGATCGGGACCGGCTTCGTCAACCTGATCAAGATGATGATCTCCCCGATCATCTTCTGCACGATCGTGCTCGGCGTCGGTTCGGTCCGCAAGGCGGCCAAGGTCGGCAAGGTCGGCGGGCTCGCGCTCGGCTACTTCATCGTGATGTCGTTCGTCGCGCTCGCGATCGGCCTCGTGGTCGGCAACATCGTCCACCCCGGCAGCGGCATGCACCTGACCGAGGCGGTCAAGGGCGTCGGCCACGACCAGGCGGCGGCCGCCGCCGAGGGCCCCGTGGACTTCGTCCTCGGCATCATCCCGACCAGCCTGGTCTCCGCGTTCACCGAGGGCCAGGTGCTCCAGACGCTGCTGGTCGCACTGCTGGTCGGCTTCGCGCTGCAGGCCCTCGGCAACGCCGGGCAGCCGGTGCTGCGGGGCATCGAGCACATCCAGCGGCTGGTCTTCCGCGTCCTGTCCATGATCATGTGGGCGGCGCCGATCGGCGCGTTCGGCGCGATGGCGGCGGTCGTCGGCGAGACCGGCGTGGACGCGCTGAAGGCGCTCGCGACGATCATGCTCGGCTTCTACCTCACCTGTCTGCTGTTCGTGTTCGTCGTGCTCGGCGCGATGGTGCGGGTGGTCGCCGGGGTGAACATCCTCCAGCTCTTCAAGTACCTGGGCCGGGAGTTCCTGCTGATCCTGTCCACCTCGTCGTCGGAGTCCGCGCTGCCGCGGCTCATCGCGAAGATGGAGCACCTGGGCGTGAGCCGGCCGGTCGTCGGCATCACCGTGCCGACCGGCTACTCCTTCAACCTCGACGGCACGATGATCTACCTGACGATGGCGTCGCTGTTCATCGCCGACGCGATGGACCAGCCGCTCGCCATCGGGCAGCAGATCACCCTGCTGCTGTTCATGATGGTCGCGTCCAAGGGCGCGGCGGGCGTGACCGGGGCGGGTCTCGCCACGCTGGCGGGTGCCCTGCAGTCCCACAAGCCGGCCCTGGTCGACGGCGTCGGCCTCATCGTCGGCATCGACCGCTTCATGAGCGAGGCGCGGGCGCTGACGAACTTCGCGGGCAACGCGGTGGCGACGCTGCTGATCGGGACGTGGACGGGGGAGGTCGACAAGGAGCGGGTGGACCGGGTGCTGGCCGGGGACCTGCCGTTCGACGAGCGGATGCTGGTGGACAGCGGGGAGGACCCCGCGTCCACGGAGGCGGAGGCGCCGGAGGCGCGGGACGGCGACGAGAAGGAGCTGGCCAAGGCGTGAGGGAGCGGGGCGGGCCCCGAAGGGTTTCGCCCCCGCCGCCCCTGCCCTTCCCGTCCCCGGGGGCTCCGCCCCCGCACCCCGAAAAGTTCGCACAGTTCCCCGCGCCCCTGTCAGGGGCGCGGGGAACTGTCTTGCCCTGACGCCGACGTCAAGGATTAGCGTCGTCCCCATGCGAATCGGCGAACTCGCGGCGCGGGCCGGGACGACCACACGGACCCTGCGCTACTACGAGTCCCGCGGACTGCTCCCCGCACGCCGCGGCGACAACGGCTACCGCACCTACGACGAGGCGGACCTCACCCTCCTCCGCCAGATCCGAACCCTCCAGGACTTCGGGTTCGGCCTGGAGGAGACCCGCCCCTTCGTGGAGTGCCTGCGCGCCGGCCACTCGTCCGGCGACGCCTGCCCCGCCTCGCTCGCCGTCTACCGCCGCAAGCTCGCCGAGCTCGACGCACTCATCGGCGAGCTCGGCACCGTACGACGGAAGGTCGCCCGCCAACTGGAGCGGGCCGAACGCGCCCGGGACGACCTGTCGGCCGGGGCGGAGGTTCCGGGCGGTCCGGAACCGGTGTGCGAACTGAAAGGACAGGCATCGTGATCAAGGCAGCGGGCGTCACCGAAGCAGCGGGCGTCGCCGAAGTGACGGACGCGGATTTCACGGAACAGGTTCTCGAGGCGGAACTGCCGGTACTGGTGGAGTTCACCGCCGACTGGTGCCCGCCGTGCCGCCAGATGGGTCCGGTACTCAGCGCACTGGCCGACGAGGAGGGCCACCGGCTCAAGGTGGTGCGGCTGAACGTGGACACCAACCCCGAGACCACCAACGCCTACCGGGTGCTCTCCATGCCGACCTTCCTGGTGTTCCGCGACGGCGAGCCGGTGCGTTCCATGGTGGGGGCGAGGCCCAAGCGCCGCCTGCTGGAGGAGCTCGCGGACGCGGACGTGCTGCGGTAGCGAGCCAGGGGACGTAGACGGGGACGTAGATGACGTGAGGAGGCGGAGGCGGAACAAGAAATCCCCCGGGCGATTGCGCCCGGGGGATTTCTTTGCGTATATTCGATGGTTCGCGACTTTGTAAGGAGAAGGTCGCGGATGTATCGATGACGCCATCATATCCGGCCGGGAGTGGAATTGTCAAACACGGGATCGCCAACAGAGTCGCACGCAGGAACACCGGCGGATTTCCCCGACCGGGAAATGCGGCGTGAGCAGGAATTCATGGACGACCTGTACGCCCGCGTGGACCGGCTGCGGGGCGCCACCGAGACCGCCGTCGACGACGCCCTCGCCCAGGGCAACACCCCCATGCAGGCCCGGCTGGAGCGGGACATCCTCGTCGCCGAACGCTCCGGGCTGCTGGCCGCGCTGAACGCCGTCGACGGCTCGCTCTGCTTCGGCCGCATCGACCTGTCCCCCAAGCTCTCGGCTTCGCTCGAGCAGGGGGGACCCCCACCCGGCGAGGCGCACCACATCGGCCGCCTCGGGCTGCGCGCCGACGACGCCGACCGCACCCCCGTCCTCATCGACTGGCGGGCCCCCGTCGCCCGCCCCTTCTACCTGGCCACCGGCCACACCCCGATGGGCCTGCGACGCCGCCGGCACATCGGCACCGAGGGCCGCCGCGTCACCGAGCTGCACGACGAGATCCTCGACCTCGCCGACACCGAGCGCACCGGCTACGAGGACCCCAGCGGCGACGCCGTCCTGCTCGCCGCGCTGGGCGCCGCCCGCACCGGCCGGATGGGCGACATCGTGCGAACCATCCAGGCCGACCAGGACCGCATCATCCGCGCCCCGCACCAGGGCGTCCTCGTCGTCGAGGGCGGCCCCGGCACCGGCAAGACCGCCGTCGCCCTGCACCGGGCCGCCTACCTGCTCTACGAGCACCGGGAACTGCTCGCCCGCCGGGCCGTCCTCATCGTCGGCCCCAACCCCGCCTTCCTCGGCTACATCGGCGAGGTACTGCCCGCGCTCGGAGAGACCGGCGTCCTGCTCGCCACGGTGGGGGAGCTGTTCCCCGGCGTGAAGGCCACGGCCGTCGACACGCCCCGCGCCGCCGCCGTCAAGGGTGGCATCGCCATGGCGGACGCCCTCGCCCGGGCGGTCGCCGACCGGCAGGCGCTGCCCGACCCCGTCGTCACCATCGAGCACGACCGGGACGTGCTCCTCCTCGACGCCGGGCTCGTCCAGGTCGCCCGCGACCGCGCCCGCGCCGCGAAGCTGCCGCACAACGCGGCCCGTGAGCACTTCGAGGGGCACATCCTCAACACGCTCACCGACATGGTCGCCGAGCGCCTCGGCACCGATCCCTACGACGGCACCAACCTCCTCGACCCCAGCGACGTCACCCAGATCCGCGACGAGCTGGCCGAGAACCCGGAGGTGTGGTCCGCCATCGACGAACTGTGGCCGGTGCTGACCCCGCAGCGCATGGTCGCGGATTTCCTCGCCGCCCCCGAGGGCTGTCTCACCGCCGAGGACGCCGACGCCGTACGCCGCCCCGTCACCCGCGCCTGGACCCCCGCCGACGTGCCGCTGCTCGACGAGGCGGCCGAACTGCTCGGCGAGGACGACCGCGCGGTCCGCGCCCGCGCCGAACGTGAGCGCGCGGCGCAGGTGTCGTACGCGCAGGGCGTGCTCGACATGTCGTACGCCTCCCGTACCTACGAGTTCGAGGACAAGGAGGAGGGCGACCCCGAGAGCTCCGAGGTGCTCTCCGCGCACGACATCATCGACGCCGAACGCTTCGCCGAGCGCCAGGAGGAGGACGACCACCGCAGCGCCGCCGAGCGCGCCGCGGCCGACCGGACGTGGGCGTTCGGCCACATCGTCGTCGACGAGGCGCAGGAACTGTCGCCGATGGCCTGGCGGTTGCTGATGCGCCGCAGCCCGACCCGCGCGATGACACTCGTCGGCGACCCCGCGCAGACGGCGGAGGAGGCGGGAGTGGGCTCCTGGTCGGGGATCCTCGAGCCGTACGTCGGCGACCGCTGGGAACACACCCGCCTGGACGTCAACTACCGCACCCCCGCCGAGATCATGGACCTCGCGGCGGCGGTCGTACGGGCGGAGAACCCGTCCTTCGAGCCACCGAGGTCGGTACGGTCCACGGGCACGAAGCCGTGGATCCGCCAGGTCACCACCGGCGACCTGCCCGACGCGGTGGAGAAGGCGGTCGCCGAACTGACCCCCGAGGAGGGCCGGCTGGCGGTGATCGCCCCGCGGGCGCTGCACCGCGCCCTGGCCACCCGCCTGCCCGACGTCACGGCAGGCGCGGACCCGGACCTCACCCATCCCGTCGTCCTTCTGGACCCCCGCCAGTCCAAGGGCCTGGAATTCGACGCGGTCCTGGTCGTCGAACCGTCCCACTACGGCACGAGCGACCTGTACGTCGCCCTGACCCGCGCGACCCAGCACCTGGGCATCCTGCACACGGGGAACCTGCCGGCGGGGCTGGCGAACGCCTGATGCCCGCTGTCCCTGCCCGGCCGTCGCACCGGCCGGGCAGGGACCCTTCCCCGGGCGGTCAGTCCTTGCCCCCGGTCACGGCGATCGTGACCCCGAGACCGATCATGCCGAGCCCACCGGCACCGCCGACCAGGGAGAGCCGCCGCGGTGAACGGGCGAACCAGTCACGGGCGGTGGCCGCGGCCACGCCCCACACCGAGTCGGAGACGAGGGCGATGAGGTTGAAGACCAGGCCGAGCAGCAGCATCTGCGCCGCCGCGTGCCCGTGCCCCCGGTCGACGAACTGCGGCAGTACGGCGGCGAAGAACACGAGGGTCTTCGGATTGGTCACGCCGACCGCGAACCCCTCCCCGAACGTCCGCAGCCGACCGCCGTGCGCGACCCCGGCACCGACGCCGGTGACCGCGGCCCGCAGCGAACCGCGTTGCCGCCACGCCTTCACGCCGAGATGCACGAGGTAGGCGGCGCCCGCCAGCTTGAGCACGGTGAAGACGAGCACCGAGCGCTCCACGACCGCCCCGACCCCCAACGCCACCGCCGCGACGAGCACATAGGCGCCGAGCGTGTTCCCGGCGACCGTGATCAGCGCGACGTGCCGCCCGTGCGCCAGCGCCCGCCCGACGACGAACAGCACGCTCGGACCGGGGACCACGATCAGCAGGAACGACACGGCGGCGAAGGCGAGCAGACGGTCGACGGACACCATGCGCCCATGCAAGCACGGGGAGACGGCACCGTTCCATGGCATTTTTCCGCGGGCGGACACATCCCGTCGGCGGGGTGCCGTGCGCCGGCCCTCACCCCTTACTCACCCCTTGGCCCACGCGACAATGACCCCGTGAACGACACGGTCGCGGTTGCCCTGATCACCTCCCTGTCCACGCTCACGGCCGCCGGGCTGGCCGGCTGGGTCTCGACCCGGACGACCGGCAGGCAACTGCGCCACCAGGCCGCCCTCGCCCGCGAGGAACGCGCCGAACGACGCGCGACCGACCACGGGGAGACGCGCCGCGAGGCCTACGAACGCTTCCTGTCCCGCGCCGACGCGGCCTACCGCCTGCTGGACGAACACTGGCTGGCCGGCACCCCGCCCACCCAAGCGGGCTTCGCCGCCCGCCGGGCGCTGGACGAGGCCTGCATCCGGGTCGGCCTGGTGGGCCCCGAACACGTCGCGGAGCGGGCGGCAGCGGTGGTGCGCGCCGTGACCGAGGAGTTCCGCACCCACACCCCGGCCGCGAGCGCATCACCCGACCCCACGAACACCACACCCCTGCCCCGAGCCCAAGCACTACGAGCCCGATCGGCCACAACCGCCGACTTCCTCACGGCCGCACGCAGAGCCTTGGACGACGAATGACGTGGGGGTCACCTCTGTTCCTCATGCGGGAGTACCGCTCGACGAGGTGTACGACGTCGACATGTGGGTTCGGCGAGCCTGGCGTAGGTGCCGCCGGGGCCGGTCTCCTCCTCGGTGATCGCGGAGGCGGCGACCAGGCGCATGGGAAGGTAGCTCGTCGCGAGCGGTGCCCCGCGCCCCCTGCGGGTGAGGCGCGGGGCAGGGGGCTTCACGCCGGGCGGAGCCACAGTGTCGACAGCGGGGGCAGGGTCAGGGTGAGGCTGGCGGGGCGGCCGTGCCAGGGGTGGGGCGTCGGTTTCACCGGGTCCGGGTTGTGGGCGCCGGAGCCGCCGTAGCGGGTCGCGTCCGTGTTGAGGAGTTCGTGCCAGGCCGGTATGTCCTCCGGGACGCCCAGGCGGTAGTCCTCCCGGACCACCGGGGAGAAGTGGGACACCACCAGCAGCGGGGTGCCCTCCGCGTCGCGGCGCAGGAAGGCGAAGACGTTGTCCTCCGCCGCGTCGCCGACCACCCACGAGAAGCCGTCGGGCGAGGCGTCCCGTTCCCACAGGGCCGGAGTGCGGCGGTAGACCGTGTTGAGGTCGCGCACCAGGTCCCGTACGCCGCGGTGGTCCGGCTCCGCGCCGTACGCCGGGTCGAGCAGCCACCAGTCGGGGCCGTGCGCCTCCGACCACTCGGCGCCCTGCGCGAACTCCTGCCCCATGAAGAGGAGTTGCTTGCCGGGGTGGGCCCACATGAAGCCCAGGTACGCCCGCTCATTGGCGCGCTGCTGCCACCAGTCGCCCGGCATCTTGCTCACCAGCGAGCCCTTGCCGTGCACCACCTCGTCGTGCGAGATGGGCAGGACGTAGTTCTCGCTGTACGCGTACACCATCGAGAACGTCATCTCGCCGTGGTGGTACTTGCGGTGGACGGGGTCGTGACTCATGTAGTCGAGCGAGTCGTGCATCCAGCCCATGTTCCACTTCAGCCCGAACCCGAGCCCGCCGAAGCCGCCCGGGCCCTGGTGGTGGGTGGCCCGGGTGACGCCGTCCCACGCCGTGGACTCCTCGGCGACGGTCACGACGCCGGGGCACCGCCGGTACACGGTCGCGTTCATCTCCTGCAGGAACGCCACCGCGTCCAGGTTCTCCCGGCCGCCGTGCTCGTTCGGCGTCCACTGGCCCGGCTCGCGCGAGTAGTCGAGGTAGAGCATGGAGGCGACGGCGTCCACGCGCAGGCCGTCGATGTGGAACTCCTCGCACCAGTACACGGCGTTGGCGACGAGGAAGTTGCGCACCTCGTTGCGTCCGTAGTCGAACTCGAGGGTGCCCCAGTCGGGGTGGGCCGCGCGCAGCGGGTCCGCCGGTTCGTACAGCGGGCGGCCGTCGAACTCGGCCAGCGCCCACGCGTCGCGCGGGAAGTGGGCCGGCACCCAGTCCATCAGGACGCCTGTCCCGGACCGGTGCAGCGCGTCGATCAGGTACTTGAAGTCGTCGGGTGTGCCCAGGCGCGCGGTGGGCGCGTAGAAGCCGGTGACCTGGTAGCCCCAGGAGCCGCCGAAGGGGTGCTCCGCGACCGGCAGCAGTTCGACGTGCGTGAAGCCCATGTCGGACACGTACGCGGGGAGCTGCTCGGCCAGTTGGCGGTAGGTGAGGCCCGGGCGCCAGGACGGCAGGTGGACCTCGTAGACCGAGAACGGGGCCTCGTGCGCCGGGCGTTCGCCGCGCCGGGCCAGCCACTCGGCGTCGTCCCACTCGTGGTGCGAGGCCGTGACCACCGACGACGTGGCGGGCGGCACCTCGGTACGGCGGGCCATCGGGTCGGCGCGCATCGACCGGGACCCGTCCGGGCGCGTGATCTCGAACTTGTACAGCTCGCCCTCGCCGACCCCCGGCACGAACAGCTCCCACACCCCGGAGGAGCCGAGCGAACGCATCGGGAAGGCGGTGGCGTCCCAGAAGTTGAAGGTCCCCGCCACGCGCACGCCGCGCGCGTTCGGCGCCCAGACGCTGAACCTCGTGCCCGCCACGCCCTGGTGCGTCATGGGCTCGGCGCCCAGCACCCGCCACAGCTCCTCGTGCCGGCCCTCGCCGATGAGGTGCAGGTCGAACTCGCCGAGCGTGGGCAGGAAGCGGTAGGCGTCCTCCGTCTCCTGCGTGGCCCCCTCGTATGCGACGGCCAGGCGGTACTCCGGTACGTCGCGCAGGGGCAGCAGTCCGGAGAAGAAGCCGTCGCCGTCGTCGTGGAGCTCGGCCCTCAGTTCCCCGGTGACGACCGTGACGGACCGCGCGTAGGGGCGCAGCGCGCGGAACACCACCCCGCCGGAGACGGGGTGCGCGCCGAGCACGGAGTGCGGGGCGTGATGCGTACCGGCCAGCAGACGGGCGCGGTCCTCGGCGTGCACGGCGGGGGAGACGGTCACCTCGCCGGTGACAGCGGGGGCGGGGGGCATTTCGGGTGTCTTCCCCGACGGGGGCGGCGCGACGGCGGGTGCCTTCTTCGCCGCGGTCTTCTTGGCCGCCGTCTTCTTCGTGGGGGACGCGGTCTTCTTCGCGGTGGTCCTCTTCGGCGTGGCCTTCTTCGCGGCCGTCTTCTTCACCACTGCGGCCTCCTTCGCCGCCGCCTTCTTGGCCACGGCCTTGGTCGCGGCCGCCTTCTTGGCGACGGTCTTCTGGGCCACTGCCTTCTGGGCCACTGCTTTCTTGGCCACTGTCTTCTTCGCGACGGACTTCGTTCCCGCCGCCTTCTTCGCGGCGGCAGCCTTCTTGCCGCCGCTGGCCGGGTTCTTGCCGGCGCCGTTCTGGTGGGTGCTGTCGTCGGAGGAAGAGCGGGGGGTCACGGGTGGGGCCTCCTCGGCGGGTACGTCGGCAGGAAGGGCAGGGGCGGTGCGGCGGTGCGGAGGCGACCGGCCTCGTACCGACGGCGGCCGGTCACGAGGGCGCGTCCGCGGCCGGTCACGACGACGCGTCGGCGGCCAGTCGGCGCACCGCCGCCATCGGCACGGGCAGCCAGTCCGGTCGGTGCCGGGCCTCGTAGAGGACCTCGTAGACCGCCTTGTCGGTCTCGTAGGCCCGCAGCAGCACCGGCTCGGTGCGCGGGTCCACGCCCGCCACCTCCCCGTAACCGGTGCAGTAGGCGGCCCGGCAGGCGTCCGCCCAGTCACCGCCCGTACGCGGTGCGGCGACGCGCGCCGCGGTGGACGGCACGGAGTGGGCGGCGTAGTCGAAGGAGCGCAGCATCCCGGCGATGTCACGGGCCACCGGCTGCGGCAGACGCCGCTCGGTGAGCGGCTTGGACGGCTCGCCCTCGAAGTCGATCAGCGACCACGCACCGGACGCCGACCGCAGGCACTGCCCCAGGTGCAGATCGCCGTGGATGCGCTGCGCGGTCCAGGTGCGTCCCTCGGCCGCGAGGTCGCCCAGCGCGTCGAAGGCGGAGCGCAGCGCGGGGACGTACGGCCGCAGCGCGGGCACCGCCTGTGCCGTCGCCTCCAGCCGCTCGGTCATGCCGTCGACCAGTGGCCGCACCTGCGGATGCCCCAGCGTGACGGTGGGCAGCGCGCGGGCCAGCGCGGTGTGCACCTCGGCGGTGGCCCGGCCCAGCGCCCGCGCCTCGGCGGCGAAGTCCTCGCCCTTGGCCAGTTCGCGCAGCGCCAGCTCCCAGCCGTCGGTGGCGCCCCGCACGAAGGGCTGGAGCACGCCGAGGACGTACGGTTCGTCGGCGGGGTCGGCCCCGGCCGCGAAGCCGGACCGGTCCGCCGTCCCCGCCGTCTCGGCGAGTTCCGCCAGCAGCCAGCCGGTCGGTGCCGGGACCCGCGGGCAGTGTTCGCGGGCCAGCGCCAGCGGCAGTTCCAGATCGGGGTTCATGCCCGGCACGATGCGCCGCAGCAGCTTCAGGATGAACGTATCTCCGTAGATGATCGAGGAGTTCGACTGCTCCGCGGTGGCCACCCGCGGTACGAGTTCCTCACGTATCTCCTGGCGCGCGTCCCGCTCGAAGCGGAGTGCGCCGATGCGGGCCCGGGTGCGTATCGCCTCCAGCAGCAGGTCCGCGCAGCGGGTGTCGTACAGCGCCTCGAAGACGGTCCGTCCGGCGAGCGGACCCTGTTCCACGTGGCCGATCAGCGCGGGTGCCAGCCGGGGCGGCAGCACCTCGCGCACGCCTATGAGGAGCTGGTAGCAGTCCCCGGGGTGGGTGGGGGAGCCCTGGGTGGTGGGCTGGTGGGCGCGGACCAAGAGGTGGAACAGGCCGAGGCGGGAGCCCGCGGGCAGCAGCTCGGTGGCGGCGACCAGGGAGAACCCGGTGACGGGGCGGCCCTTGCCCGCGAACCAGCGCTGCCGCGGCAGCCACTCGCGCAGCAACGGATCGAGGGACGCGAGGAGGCCGGGGCTGGTCGTGACGGTGGTGGCACGGGTGACGGCTTCCGGCATGGCGTGCGTCCTTTCCCCGGAGTGGTCGGGGTGTCATTACTGCGTGCCCCGGGCGGGGCGAGGGAAACGCCTCGCCGGGGCCTGCCACGTGCGCGTACCGGCTCCCCGGGCCCGCGTACGGACCCAGAGGCAGCTCCCCGGTTCCGCGTACGGGCCCGGGACAAGCTCCCCGGGCCCGCGTACGGACCCGGGAGCGAAGTCCGGCCGACGATCGCCGGCCTCCCCGCGGAGCCGGAACCGATGATCAGCCGGCTTCCCTGCGGAGCCGGAACCAATAGAACCCGTGCCCCGCGAGCGTCAACAAATACGGCAGTTGCCCGATGGCCGGGAAACGCACTCCGCCGATCAGTTCGACCGGGTGGCGTCCTTCGAAGGCATGGAGGTCGAGTTCGGTGGGCTGGGCGAAGCGGGAGAAGTTGTGCACGCACAGGACGAGGTCGTCGCCGTGTTCCCGCAGGAAGGCCAGTACGGCCGGGTTGGAGGAGGACAGTTCGGTGTAGGAGCCGAGGCCGAAGGCGTGGTTCTGCTTGCGGATCTCGATCATCCGGCGGGTCCAGTGCAGCAGCGAGGAGGGCGAGGACATCGAGGCCTCGACGTTGGTGACCTGGTAGCCGTAGACGGGGTCCATGATCGTGGGCAGGAAGAGCCGTCCGGGGTCGCAGGAGGAGAACCCGGCGTTGCGGTCGGGGGTCCACTGCATGGGGGTGCGCACGGCGTCGCGGTCGCCGAGCCAGATGTTGTCGCCCATGCCGATCTCGTCGCCGTAGTACAGGATCGGCGAGCCGGGCAGGGAGAGCAGCAGCGCGGTGAACAGTTCGATCTGGTTGCGGTCGTTGTCCAGCAGGGGTGCGAGCCGCCGGCGGATGCCGATGTTGGCGCGCATGCGGGGGTCCTTGGCGTACTCGGCCCACATGTAGTCGCGTTCCTCGTCGGTGACCATCTCCAGGGTCAGCTCGTCGTGGTTGCGCAGGAAGATCCCCCACTGGCAGTTGGCGGGAATCGCCGGCGTCTTGGCGAGGATCTCGGAGACGGGGTAGCGCGATTCGCGGCGGACGGCCATGAAGATGCGGGGCATGACGGGGAAGTGGAACGCCATGTGGCACTCGTCGCCGCCGGTGCTGTAGTCGCCGAAGTAGTCGACCACGTCCTCCGGCCACTGATTGGCCTCCGCCAGCACCACGGTGTCCGGGTAGTGGGTGTCGATCTCCTTGCGCACCCGCTTGAGGAACTCGTGCGTGGCCGGGAGGTTCTCGCAGTTGGTGCCCTCCTCCTGGTAGAGGTACGGCACCGCGTCGAGCCGGAAGCCGTCGATCCCCAGGTCGAGCCAGAACCGCAGTGCGGAGATCATCTCCTCCTGCACGGCCGGGTTCTCGTAGTTCAGGTCCGGCTGGTGGGAGAAGAACCGGTGCCAGTAGTACTGCTTGCGGACCGGGTCGAAGGTCCAGTTGGAGGCCTCGGTGTCGACGAAGATGATCCGCGCGTCCTGGTACTGCTTGTCGTCGTCGGCCCAGACGTAGTAGTCGCCGTAGGGGCCGTCGGGGTCCTTGCGGGACTCCTGGAACCACGGGTGCTGGTCGCTGGTGTGGTTCATGACGAAGTCGATGATGACGCGCATGCCCCGCTGGTGCGCGGCGTCGACGAACTCCACGAAGTCCGCGAGGTCCCCGAACTCGGGCAGGACGGCGGTGTAGTCGGAGACGTCGTAGCCGCCGTCGCGGAGCGGGGACTTGAAGAAGGGCGGCAGCCACAGGCAGTCGACGCCGAGCCACTGCAGGTAGTCGAGTTTGGCGGTCAGGCCCTTGAGGTCGCCGACGCCGTCGCCGTCGCTGTCCTGGAAGGAGCGGACCAGGACCTCGTAGAAGACGGCGCGTTTGAACCAGTCCGGGTCCCGGTCCTTGGCGGGGGTGTCCTCGAAGGTGTCCGGGACGGGCTCATTGACGATCATGGTGTGGGTGACCCTCCGATCTGCGGTGAGGACGGTCGCAGGACGGTCAGCACGTGTGCCGGCCTGTCGCCCGGCTCCAGACGCACGTAATTGGCCCTGCCCCAGGAATAGGTGTCGCCGGTGAGCTCGTCACGCACCGGCACCGCCTCGTGCCAGTCGAGACCGAGCTGCGGCATGTCCAACGACACCGTCGCCTCCTGGGTGTGGAACGGGTCCAGGTTCACGACCACCAGAACCGTGTTCGCTCCGCGCTGCTTCGAGTAGACGAGGACCTCCTCCTTGTCGGCGTGATGGAAGTGCAGGTCGCGCAGTTGCCGGAGGGCCGGGCTGCGCCGCCGTATCGCGTTCAGTTCCGTGACCAGCCCGGCGATGCTGCGGCCCTCGCGTGCGGCGGCGGCCCAGTCGCGGGGCCGCAGCTGGTACTTCTCGCTGTCGAGGTACTCCTCGCTGCCCGGGCGCAGGGGGGTGTTCTCGCACAGTTCGTAGCCGCTGTAGATGCCCCAGGTGGGGGAGAGGGTGGCGGCGAGGACCGCGCGGACGGCGAAGGCGGGGCGGCCGCCGTGCTGGAGGTAGGCGTGCAGGATGTCGGGGGTGTTGGCGAAGAAGTTGGGCCGCATGTACGCGGCCGCCTCACCGGAGAGTTCGGTGAGGTACTCCGTCAGCTCCTCCTTGGTGGTGCGCCAGGTGAAGTACGTGTACGACTGCTGGAAGCCGACCGCGCCCAGGGTGTGCATCATCGCCGGACGCGTGAACGCCTCCGCCAGGAAGAGCACGTCCGGATCCCGGCCGTTGATCTCCCCGATCACCCGCTCCCAGAACACCACCGGCTTGGTGTGCGGGTTGTCCACCCGGAAGATCCGCACCCCGTGGTCCATCCAGTGCCGCAGCACCCGCACCGTCTCCGCGACCAGCCCGTCCATGTCCGCGTCGAACGCGATCGGATAGATGTCCTGGTACTTCTTCGGCGGGTTCTCCGCGTACGCGATCGACCCGTCGCTGCGGTGGTGGAACCACTCCGGGTGCTTCTCCACCCACGGATGGTCCGGCGAACACTGCAACGCGAAGTCCAGGGCCACTTCCAGGCCCAGTTCCCCGGCACGGGCGACGAAGGCGTCGAAGTCGTCCAGGGTGCCGAGCGCCGGATTGACGGCGTCGTGCCCGCCCTCCGGAGAGCCGATCGCCCACGGTACGCCCACGTCGTCCGGGCCGGCGGACAGAGTGTTGTTGGGGCCCTTGCGGAAGGTGGTGCCGATGGGGTGGATGGGCGGGAGGTAGACGACGTCGAAGCCCATGTCCGCGATGGCCGGAAGCCGCTCGGCGGCCGTGCGGAACGTGCCGTGCACCGTGGGGTCCAGGACCCCGCTCTCGCTGCGCGGGAAGAACTCGTACCAGGAGCCGAACAGCGCCCGCTCCCGCTCGACCAGCAGTTCGAGCTCCTCCGAGGTGCTGACGGGGTCCCGCAGCGGGTGTCGGGCCAGTACCCGGTCCACCTCGGGGGTGAGTGCCGCCGCGAGCCGGGAGGCGACCGGGCGGGCGGTGTCGCGCAGGGCGGCCACGGCGGCACGCAGCACGTCGCGGGCCCGGCCCACCTCCTCCTCGTCCTCCTCCGGTATGCCGGCGGCTATGCCCTCGGCGGCCCGCTCGTGGAGTCGCGCACCCTCCTCCAGGACCAATTCCGTGTCCTGACCTGCGGGCACCTTGATGCCGGCGTGGTGCCGCCAGGTGGTGACCGGGTCGCCCCACGCCTCCACCCGGTACCTCCAGCGGCCCTCGGCCGGAACCGACACGCGGGCGCCCCAGCGGTCCGTGCCGGGGGCGAGCTCGCGCATCGGGGTCCAGGGACCCGGACGGCCCTCCGGGTCCGTCAGGACGACGTTGGCGGCGACGGCGTCGTGGCCTTCACGGAAGACGGTGGCCGAGATCTCGAACTCCTCCCCGACCACGGCCTTGGCCGGGCGCCGGCCGCGCAGGACGACCGGCGCCACGTCCAGGACGGGGATGCGCCCGACGGCCTGGGCGGCGGCGGATACGGAGGCCGGAGCCGAACCGGGGCGCGCGGGGGCGGCCGGGGCGGAATCGGCGCGCGAGGGGGCCGTCCCGGGCGCGGTGGCGACCGGTGGGGGTGCTCCCGGGCCCGGTGGGCCGGCGGTGGTGATGCCGGTGGGGCCGGTGGTCGGGGTTGCCGACGGGTCGTGCGTGGCGGGCATGACCGCTCCTGTCCGCTGCGAACGTGGGTGGGCGGCTGGCGGGTGTGGTGGGTGGTCCGGGGCCTGCGGGACGTACCGGAGGAGCCTTCCCACCCTGTTCGGGTGAGCAATCCGGCACTTTGTTAACTACTCACGCGTATGTCTGCGTTCAAACCCGCTGCGCTCGGCCATGTTCGAGAAGCGGCCGAATTTTGCCGGGAGCAGACGAGACCGGACAGGGACGTACGGGAGCGCACGGTAACCGAGGGGAGCGGACGGAGATGGGAGGGAAGCGGAAGGAGAGCGGAACGGAGCCGAAAGGGGAGTGAACCGGAGGAGGAAAAGGGAAGCGGGGTGGGGAGGACTGCGGAGGGAGGACTGAAGGAGGAGGCGGGAGGGAGGTGAGAGAAGACGACCTGAGGCGTTTTCGCATGTTTTCTTCGCCGAGTGCGCGGTACTGACGCAACGCGCCGTCGAGCGCCGTGGTTGCCGGACCGTCGGCACCGTTACCGTCGTGAGTGACGAAGGCCGTACGCACAGTGCGGTCCGAAGCCGCGTACGCCCCTGGTGAAGGTGGGACTTTTGAAGGCCATCCGCAGGTTCACCGTCCGTCCCGTACTCCCCGACGCCCTCAAGCCGCTGAGCGACCTCGCGCACAATCTGCGCTGGTCCTGGCATGCCGAGACCCGTGACCTCTTCCAGTCCGTGGACCCCGAACAGTGGGCCGCCTGTGGCGGCGACCCCGTGCGGCTCCTGGGCAGCGTCCCGTCCGCGCGCCTGACCGAGCTGGCCGGGGACCGCCGGTTCCTGCGCCGACTGACCGCCGCCGCCGACGACCTCGCCGACTACACGAGCGGCGACCGGTGGTACCAGACGCAGGCGCAGTCGGCCGAGCTGCCGTCCGCGATCGCCTACTTCTCGCCGGAATTCGGCATCACGGCCGCGCTGCCGCAGTACTCCGGGGGGCTCGGCATTCTGGCCGGCGACCACCTCAAGTCCGCCAGCGACCTGGGCGTCCCGCTCATCGGCGTCGGCCTGCTCTACCGGCACGGCTACTTCCGCCAGTCCCTCTCCCGCGACGGCTGGCAGCAGGAGCACTATCCGGTGCTCGACCCGCACGAGCTGGCCCTCGCCCCGCTCACCGAGGAGGACGGCACGCCGTGCCACCTCACCCTCGCCCTGCCCGGCGGCCGTCGGCTGAGCGCCCGGATCTGGCTGGCCCGGGTCGGCAGGATCCCGCTGCTCCTGCTCGACTCCGACGTCGAGGAGAACGACCTCGGCGAGCGCGACGTCACCGACCGGCTCTACGGCGGCGGCAGCGAGCACCGGCTGCTCCAGGAGATGCTGCTCGGCATAGGGGGTGTCCGCGCCGTGCGCACGTACTGCCGGCTCACCGGCCACCCCGCACCGGAGGTCTTCCACACCAACGAGGGGCACGCCGGGTTCCTCGGCCTGGAGCGGATCGCCGAGCTGTGCGACGCGGGGCTCGACTTCGACGCCGCTCTGGAGGCCGTCCGCGCGGGCACCGTGTTCACCACGCACACGCCCGTCCCGGCCGGCATCGACCGCTTCGACCGGGAACTGGTCGCCCGCCACTTCGGCCCCGACGCCGAACTGCCCCGCATCGACGTGCAGCGGGTTCTCCACCTGGGGATGGAGACCTACGCGGGCGGGGAGCCCAACCTGTTCAACATGGCCGTGATGGGCCTGCGTCTCGGGCAGCGTGCCAACGGCGTCTCCCTGCTGCACGGCCACGTCAGCCGGGAGATGTTCTCCGGACTCTGGCCGGGATTCGACGCCGACGAGGTGCCGATCACCTCCGTCACCAACGGGGTGCACGCCCCGACCTGGGTGGCCCCCGAGGTGGTCCGGCTCGGCGCCCGGCAGATCGGGGCGAAGCGCGCCGAGGACGCCATGACCGTCGGCGACTCCGACCGCTGGGACTCGGTCGCGGACCTCGCCGACCAGGACATCTGGGGCCTGCGCCGGACGCTGCGGGAGAAACTGGTGCGGGAGGTGCGGGAGCGGCTGCACGCCTCCTGGCGGCAGCGCGGGGCCGGCACCGCCGAGCTCGGCTGGATCGACGACGTCCTCGACCCGGACGTGCTGACCGTCGGCTTCGCCCGCCGCGTCCCCTCGTACAAGCGGCTCACGCTGATGCTGCGCGACCGGGACCGGCTGATGGAACTGCTGCTGCACCCGGAGCGGCCGGTGCAGATCGTCGTCGCCGGCAAGGCGCACCCCGCGGACGACGGCGGCAAGCGGCTGATCCAGGAGCTGGTCCGGTTCGCCGACGACCCCCGGGTGCGGCACCGCATCGTCTTCCTGCCCGACTACGGCATGGCGATGGCGCAGAAGCTCTACCCCGGCTGCGACGTGTGGCTCAACAACCCGCTGCGGCCCCTGGAGGCGTGCGGCACCAGCGGGATGAAGGCCGCGCTCAACGGCTGCCTCAACCTGTCCGTGCGGGACGGCTGGTGGGACGAGTGGTTCCAGCCCGACTTCGGCTGGGCGATCCCCACGGCGGACGGCGCGGCCACCGACGACGACCGGCGCGACGAGCTGGAGGCGGCGGCGCTCTACGACCTCCTGGAGCACCGGGTGGCGCCCCGCTTCTACGAGCGCGGCGCGGACGGGCTGCCCGACCGCTGGATCCAGATGGTCCGCCGCACCCTCACCCACCTCGGCCCGAAGGTGCTGGCCGGACGGATGGTCCGGGAGTACGTGGAGCGGCTGTACACCCCCGCCGCCCGGGCCCACCGGGCGATGACCCCGCAGGTGGCCCGCGACCTGGCCGGCTGGAAGGCCCGGGTGCGGGGCGCCTGGCCGCGGGTCACCGTCGAGCACGTGGAGACGTCGTCGGCGGCGGACCGGGCCGAACTGGGCGCCGCGCTGGTGGTACGGGTCCGGGTGGCCCTCGGCGAGCTGGCCCCGGACGACGTCGAGGTGCAGGTGGTCTCGGGCCGGGTCGACGAGGAGGACCGCATCGCGGACGCGTCGGTGGTCCCGCTGAAACCGGCGGGCGGCGGCGAGGACGGCCGCTGGGTCTACGAGGGCCCGCTCTCCCTGGACCGCGCCGGCCCCTTCGGCTACACGGTCCGCATCCTCCCCTCCCACCCGCTCCTGGCCTCACCCGCCGAACTGGGCCTCCTGGTCGTCCCGCCGGACGGGACGGGGGAGGGGGCGGGGGTGCTGATGCGGTGATCCGCCTGCTCGGCCGAGAGGTCGGCGAGGTCGAGCTCGCGGACCTCGGTCGTTCGCCAAGAAGAAGGACGGCGGGCCGGTGGACAGGGGGGAGGAAGCCGTCCGGCTGTTCACCGACGTGGGCGTGCTGATCCGCGAGGCGCAGGAGGCCGGGGCGCTCCCGCCGGGCGACCCGGAGCGGCTCCGCCTGCTCCTCGTCGCGGTGCTCCAGGGCATCGCCCTACTGGTGACCTCCGGCCGGGCACCCCTCGACCGGGCCGAGTCCCTGGCTTACGACGCGGTCGCTCTCTTCACGGGCGGAGCCGGGTAGAGGGGCCGGCGGCGGGCCGTTTCGGCGGGGACCGGCCGCTACGTCAGTCCCGCCTCGTTCTCCTCGGCCGTCAGCCGGCGCAGTACCGCGCCGCAGCGGCGGGCGTACGCGTGCTGCAGGCCCCGTACCGCGGGGCCGCCCGCCCGCGCGTACCACTTCGCCGGGCGGCTGAACGCCGTCACCGTCAGCCACACCGTGCCGTCCCCGGTGCGGTCGAGCACGAAGGACTCCTCGCCCGTCTCCGGATGCCCCTGGAGCGTGCCGTACGCCCAGCCCCGTCGGCGCGGCTCCTCCACCGTCCACACCACCCGGCACGGCGCCTTGATCAGCCCGCCCAGTACGACGGTGACCTCGACGCCCGGCGCCGCGGCCGGGGCCTCGGTGTCGACGCCGAGGCCCGCCGCCCGGTGCATCTCCCACCCGAAGAGGGCTTCCGTGGCGCGGCGGAACACCCCCTCGCCCTCGCCGACGCGCGAGCGCACATGCAGGCGGTGGAACCCCGGCGGGCAGCGCTCCGGCTCCCGCGTGGCGCCGACATCCTCGTACGTGAACGACATGGGGCCCAAGGGTAGAGCCGCCCCCGGCGCGATGCGCGCCGGGGGCGGCTCAGCTGAACGAGTGTCGGACTAGTTCACGTTGACGCCGCTCCAGGCAGCCTGGACCGCGTTGTACTCGGCGCTGCCGGAGCCGTACAGGGCGGACGCCGCGCTCAGCGTCGCCGTGCGGGCGCCGGAGTACTTGGTGGTCGAGGTCATGTACGTGGTGAGCGCCTTGTACCAGATCTGCAGCGCCTTGGCGCGGCCGATGCCGGTGACCGTGGAGCCGTTGGACGTCGGCGAGTTGTAGCTGACGCCGTTGATCGTCTTCGCGCCGCTGCCCTCGGACAGCAGGTAGAAGAAGTGGTTGGCGACGCCGGACGAGTAGTGCACGTCCTTGTTGCCCACGGAGGAGGACCAGTAGTCGGCCGAGCCGCCGTCCTTGCTGGGCTTGTCCATGTACCGCAGCGGCGAGCCGTCGCCGTTGATGTCGATCTCCTCGCCGATGAGGTAGTCACCCTTGTCGGACGAGTTGTTGGCGAAGAACTCCACGCCGGTGCCGAAGATGTCCGAGGTTCCCTCGTTCAGACCGCCGGACTCGCCCGAGTAGTTGAGCCCCGCGGTCGCGGCCGTGACACCGTGGCTCATCTCGTGGCCGGCCACGTCCAGCGCGGTCAGCGGGTGGTTGTTCCCGGAGCCGTCGCCGTACGTCATGCAGAAGCAGCTGTCGTCCCAGAAGGCGTTGACGTAGTTGCTGCCGTAGTGGACCCGGGAGTACGCGCCGACACCGTTGTTCTTGATGCCGCTGCGGTTGAACGTGCTCTTGTAGAAGTCCCAGGTCTCCTGCGCGCCGTACGCGGCGTCGGCGGCGGCGGTCTGGTCGGTGGAGGAGCTGGAGGCCGCGCCGGTGCCCCACACGTCGTCGGCGTCGGTGAACAGCGTGCCGGTGCCGGAGGTGCGGTGGGCCAGGTTGTACGTCTTGTGGCCGCCGCGCGTGGTGTCGTAGAGCTGGTACGTGGAGCCGGACTTGGTGGTGCCCAGGGTGACCGTCCCCGAGTACAGGGTCTTGCCGGTGCCGGTCTCGATGCCCTGGTACTCGTAGAGCTTCTTGCCGGTGGCGGCGTCCGTGACGACGTGCAGTTCGTTGGGGGTGCCGTCGTCCTGGAGGCCGCCGACGACCGTCTCGTACGCCAGCACCGGGGTGCCGTTCGCCGCCCAGATCACCTTGCGCGGGGCACGGTCGGCGTCGGTCCTGGCGGAGCCGGCGTCCTTCGCGGCGGTCAGGGCCTGCTTCTTCGCCGTCGAGGCGGCGACCTTCGGGGTCACCGAGGCGACCTTGATGGCGGCCTTCGTCGCCTTGGTCACGCTCGTCGTCGCACCGGAGGCGGACTCGTGCACGACCAGGTCGCCGCCGAGCACCGGCAGGCCGTCGTAGGTGCGCTCGTAGCGGGTGTGGACGGTGCCGTCGGCGTCCTTGACGACGTCTCTGACGACCAGTTTCTCCTTGGCGCCGAGGCCTATCCTCTGTGCCGTCTCGGGGGCGGCGGCCTCGGCCTGCCGGATGAGGCCCGTACGTGCGCTCGCCGACAGCTGCAGCGGGGCCGCGGCGGGGGTGGCCGCGCCCTGGTCGGCGGGGGTCTGTGCGGCTGCCCCGGTGCTCAGACCGGTGGTCAGCAGGGCTCCGGCCGCGACGGCGGTGGCGATGGCCAGAGTGGTGCGCTTGTGACGCGCGTAGAGGGGAGTCACGCAAGCTCCTTATGTGGGGGCGCCCGTGAGGCGTGGGGGGCCTCGCGGACAGCTGAAGTTGCGGTGCGGTGTGCCGTCCGTGCGCTGGAAGACTGACATTGAAGGCGTGTGCATGTCAGGACCCCGACGGGACGTTGGCCGAAAATCGTCCGCAGAGTGAAGATCGGTGTACGCAATGCGGAACAGATCTCTCCCGACCCCCTCCGGACCGATCCGACTGTCGCGCGGAGGCCGGGACGGACCGGATGCGAATGGTCCGTCGTGGGTCGAATGCGTGAAGCGCGGCGCCCAGGACGTGAGTTGAGAGACCGTCAGTATTCGGACGATCGCCCTCCGCCTGTGCTCAGCCGGCCGGACCCGACGGAGCGCCGTTCCCGGCCCCCGTGTCCGCCGCCCGTCCGGTCCCACCGGCCGAATCGGTCCCGGTGGCCGAAAACTGCCCCTCGCCGTGCCAGGAGTGCCACAGCGCCGCATATGTCCCGCCCGCCGCCACCAGGCTCTCGTGCCTGCCCAGCTCGGTCAGCCGGCCGTCCTCCATCACCGCCACCCGGTCCGCGTCGTGCGCGGTGTGCAGCCGGTGCGCGATCGCGATCACCGTGCGGCCCGACAGCACCGCGGCGAGGGCGCGCTCGGTGCTCCGGGCGCTCGCCGGATCGAGCAGCGCCGTCGCCTCGTCGAGAATGAGCGTGTGCGGATCGGCCAGCACCACCCGTGCCAGGGCGAGTTGCTGCGCCTGCGAGCCGTCGGTCGCGTGCCCGCCGGTTCCCAGCACGCAGTCCAGGCCGTCCGGCAGCCCGGCGACCCAGCCGTCCGCCCCCACCGCGGCCAGCGCCCGCCACAGCTCGCGGTCGGTGGCGGACGGTTCGGCGATCCGCAGGTTGTCCCGGACCGTGCCGAGGAACACGTGGTGCTCCTGCGTGACCAGGACGACCTGACGGCGCAACCGCTCCGGACCGAGCGCCGTGACCGGCACGCCGCCCACCGTCACCGTGCCCGAGCCCGGCGCGTCGATGCCCGCCAGCAGCCGGCACAGCGTGCTCTTGCCCGCGCCCGACGGCCCGACCACCGCCAGCCGCTCCCCGGGCCGCACGGTCAGGTCGACGCCACGCAGCACCTCCTCGCCACCGTCGTAGGCGTAGCGCACGCCGCGCACCTCGATCCGGTCGTCCACCGGGTCCGGTGCCGGTGCGCGCCCGGCCGGATCGGTGTGCGGCGCCCCGGCCAGGCCCTCCACGCGCGCGAACGAGGCGCCGCTGCTCTGCAGCTGCTCCACGTGCGTCAGGATCGTGTCCAGCGGCTCGGTGAGCTGCCGCAGATACAGCGCCGCCGCCACCACCTCGCCGACGCTCACCAGCCCGTGCGCGTGCAGCGCCCCGCCCGCCGTGAGCACCGCGGCCACCGGCACGACGTACGACGAGTCCACCGCGGGGAAGAACACACTGCGCAGGAACAGCGTGCGCAGCCGGGCGGAGCGGGAGGCCGCCAGCGCCCGACGGCTCGCGGCGATCCTGCGTCGCCCGAGTCCGAGCAGCTCCACCGTGCGGGCCCCCTCGGCGGTCGCGGCGAGGATCTCGGCCACGTCGGAGTTGGCCGCCCCCTCCACGAGGTAGGCGGTACGCGCCCGCCGCAGGTACCAGCGCAGCGCGCACCCGATGCCCACCATGCCGAGCAGCCCGCAGGCGCCGAGCAGCGGGTTCAGCAGCAGCACCGCGCCGAACAGGAACAGGACCTGCACCGAGCAGATCAGCAACTGGGGGCCCGCGTCCCGCAGCGTGGTGCCGACCGCGGCCACGTCCGCGGTGCCCCGCGCGGTCAGATCGCCCGTGCCGGCCCGTTCCACCACCGAGGCGGGCAACGCCAGCGCCCGGTCCACGAATTCCTCGCGGATCCGGGCCAGCGCCCGCTCGCCGAAGCGGTGGCCCAGGTAGCGGGCCCAGCGCGCCAGCACCGTCTCCGCCAGCGCGCACAGCAGGAGCCAGGGCGCCAGCCGGTCCACGGCGCCGGTGCCGGCCCCGGCCCGCACCTCGTCGACCAGCCGTCCGATCAGCCACGGCCCGGCCAGGCCGACGCCCGCCGCCAGCGCGTTGAGCGCGAGCACGACGCCGAACGCCCGGCCGTCGGCCCGCACCACCCGCACCGCGGCCCGCCGCACCTGGGCGGCCCCGGCCACCGGGAGCCGCCCGGACGCCTGTTCGTCGATGCCGCCGTCCTTCGGGGTCGCGGGCGCGGTCACCGTACGGCCTCCCTGGCGTCTCTGGAGTCGCCGGAGTCGCCGGAGTCGCCGGAGTCCCTGGAGTCCCTGGAATCCCTGGCGGGTCCGGCCGGGCCGTCGCGCCCGCCGGGCTCGTCGTGGCCATCGGGCTCGTCGCGACCGTCGGGCTCGTCGGGCCCGGCGGCCTCTTCGTCCCGGGACACCAGCGCCCGGTACCCCGGTTCCTCGGCGAGCAGCCGGTCGTGCGGGCCGTGGGCCGCGACCTTCCCGTCGACCAGGTGGTACACCGTGTCGGCGCGCTCGAGCAGCAGCGGCGAACCGGTGACGAGCAGCGTCGTGCGCCCGGTGCGGACGGCCCGCAGCCGGGCCGCGACCACCGCCTCCGTGTGTGCGTCGAGGGCGGAGGTCGGCTCCACCGCCAGCAGCACCTCCGGATCCGCCAGCAGCGCCCGCGCCAGCCGCACCCGCTGTCGCTGACCGCCCGACAGATTGCGGCCCTGCGCGTCGACCGGTGTGTCCAGTCCCCGCGGCAGCCCCCGTACGACGTCCTCGGCCGCCGCCGCGTGCACCGCGCGGGCGAGCGCCCCCGCACGCGGAGCCCCCTCACTCGCCCCCTCGCCCGGGCCGCCGATCAGCTCGCGCAGCGGCCCCGCGAACAGGTCGGCCTCGTTGTCGGCGACGAGGATCCGCTCCCGGACCCGGGCCGCCGGTACGGCGTCGAGCCGTACCCCGCCCCACGTCACCGCCGACTCCGTGCACCGGCCCAGCCGGTCCACCACCGCCGCCGTGTCCGAGGGCCGTGCCCCGGCCAGCGCCGTCAGCAGGCCCGGCACCACCCGCACCCCCGAGTCCGGGTCGTACAGCTCGGCCGGACCGGCGGGCGGCGGCGCGGTGCCGGTGTCCGGCAGCGGGGCGAGCCGCAGGAACGCCACGACCCGGCGCGCGGCGACCAGCCCCCGGCTGACCTGGTAACCGCATTCGAGGAAGAACGCCACCGGCGCCACCAGCACCGCCACATACCCGTAGACCGACACCAGTTCGCCCACGGTGATCGACCCCTGCGCCGCCAGCCGCGCCGCCGGCCAGGTCACCGCGGCCAGGAACAGCGTCGGCAGCCCGAGGCCCAGGGCCTGCACCCAACTGGTCACCGCGCCCACCCGGTAGCCCTGATCGCGCAGCCGCCCCGAGTCCGCCCGGAAGGCGTCCGCGAACAGCCCCTTGCCGCCGAGCCCGCCGAGCACCCGCAGCCCGCCCGCCAGGTCCCCGATGCGCGCGGTCAGCAGCCCCTGCCGCTCCCGGTACTCCGTCTCCACGCCCTGCAGCCGGTTCAGCAGCGGACCGACGACCACCGCCAGCACCGGCACCCCGAGCAGCACCAGCACCGCCAGCAGCGGCGAGATCGACAGCAGCAGCCCGGCCACCACGAGATACGCCACGACCGCGCCGACTCCCGGACCGACCACCGTCAGGGACGAACTGATCGTCTGTACGTCGCCCACGCCGATCGTGACCACCTCCCCGGTCCCGACCTGCCGCGACAGCGCCACCCCCAGCCGTACCGCCTGCCCCACCACCACCTTGACGGTGCGGAAGTTGGCGTCCATCCGGACCTGGGTCATCACCCGGTGCCGTATGAGGCCCACCCCCGCGTTGCACGCACCGACCGCCAGGAGCGCCGCCGACCAGCCGGCCAGCGCCGCCTGGTCGCCGCGCTGCAGGCCGTCGTCTACCGCCCGTGACATCAGGTACGGGGCGGCAGCGAGCAGCACCATCCAGACCGTGCCGAGGACGGCGCCCGCGGCCGCCCGGCCCGGCTGGCGCGTCACCAGCCACCACAGATAACGGCCGCCCCCGCGCGCGTCGGGCGTGCCCGGATCGCCGTGCGCGTCGATCATCCGCTCCCTCCCCCTGAATCCCCGCGTCCCGTGGACCGTGCTCCCTCGTTCGTGCTCCGTGCTCCGCGTCCCACGCGCCCCGTGCTCCTGCGACGGTCGCTACACCAGGCTCTCCCGCCATGCCCGGTGCAGGTTCGAGAAGCGGCCCGTGCCGGCGATCAGGGCGGAGGGGGCGCCGTCCTCCACCACGCGGCCGTGTTCCATCACCAGCACCCGGTCCGCGATCTCCACCGTCGACAGCCGGTGGGCGATCACCACCGCCGTACGGCCCCGCAGCACCGTCTCCATCGCCCGCTGCACCGCCCGCTCGCCGGGCACGTCGAGCGAGCTGGTCGCCTCGTCGAGGATCAGCACGCCGGGGTCGGCGAGCAACGCCCGTGCGAAGGCGACGAGTTGGCGCTGGCCGGCGGAGATGCGGCCGCCCCGCTTGCGGACGTCCGTGTCGTAGCCGTCGGGCAGCGCGGCGATGAAGTCGTGCGCGCCGATCGCCTTCGCGGCCCGCTCGATCTCCTCCCGCGTCGCGTCCGGGCGCCCCAGCGCGATGTTCTCCGCGACCGAGCCGGAGAACAGGAACGCCTCCTGCGTCACCATCACCACACCCCGCCGCAGCTCCGCCGTGCTCAGCGCGCGCAGGTCGACGCCGTCCAGGAGCACCCGGCCCTCGGTCGGGTCGTAGAACCGGGCCAGCAGCTTCGCCAGCGTCGACTTGCCCGCGCCCGTGGAACCGACCACGGCCACCGTCTGCCCGGCGGGCAGCGTCAGCGAGAAGCGGGGCAGCACCTCGCCGCCCGTGCGGTACGCGAACCGGACACCGTCGAACACCACCTCGCGGCCCGGCAGTTCCGACGGGGCCGGGGGCAGCGGCAGCGGCTCGGCCGGCTCGGGCACCGACGGCCGCTGCGCCAGCAGCCCCGCGATCTTCTCCAGTGAGGCCGCCGCCGACTGGTAGGAGTTGAGGAACATGCCGAGCCGGTCGATCGGGTCGTACAGCCGCCGCAGATACAGCACGGCCGCCGCCAGCACCCCCAGCGCCAGCGTGCCGTCGGCCACCCGGTAGGCGCCCCAGAGCACCATCCCGGCCACCGCCGTGTTCGCCACCAGCCGGGAGCCGACGACATAGCGGGCCATCTCCAGCATGCCGTCGCCGTTGGCACGGGCGTGCCGCTGGTTCAGGACGCGGAAGTCGGCGTCGTTGACGTCCTCGCGGCGGAACGCGCGCACCGGGCGGATGCCGTTCATCGTCTCCGCGAACTTCACGATCACCGCCGCGATCGCCGTCGACCGCAGCCGGAACACCCGGCCCGCGCGGTGCCGGTACAGCCGCACCATCCCGTACAGCGGCACGAACGAGGCCACGGCCACCGCGCCGATGCCGAGGTCCAGCCAGAGCAGCATCGCCGAGATGTAGACGAAGGAGAGGATCACCATGACCAGTTCCTGCAAACCCTCGTTGAGGAGCTCGCGCAGGGACTCGACGTCGGTCGTGGAGCGGGAGATCAGCCGGCCGGAGGTGTAGCGCTCGTGGAAGTCGATGCTCAGTGCCTGGGCGTGCCGGAAGATTCTGCCGCGCAGGTCGAGCAGCACGTCCTGGCTCACCCGGCCGGAGAGCGCGATGAACGCGTACTGCAGGGCGCCGGAGGCGGCCGAGGCGAGCAGGTAGCCGACCGCCACCGCGATCAGCGGGCCGTGCCGGCCGTCCCGGAACGCGGGGACGGCCCGGTCGAGGGCGTACGCCACGAGCAGGGGGCCGATCTGCACGGCGGCCTGCTGCACCAGGAGCAGGACGACGGTGAGGACGACGCGGGGGCGCATCGGCGCGAGCAGGGAGCGCAGCAGGACGCCCGTCGCACCGGGCGGGGTGGGCAGCGCGTCCCGGTCGAAGGGGTCACCGGAGCCGGACGGCTCCGCCGGGCCGGCGGCGTCCGGGCGGCCACCGTGCGGAGCCGGGGCGGTCACGGCGCCGCCCTGAGCGGGCTCCTCCTCGTACGGTTCGGCGGCGGTCGTGGGCGCCGTCATGGGCGGGCCTCCTGTTCCGTGGCCGACGTGGTGAGCGGACCGGCCTTCGAGGCGGGCGCCTTGCAGGCGGACGAGGCGGGGCGGGCCGGGGCCGGCCCCGGGGGCCCTTCCGGTTCCGTGCCGGACATCAGGCGGGCGTACTCCGGGTTGTCGCGCAGCAGTTCGTGATGTGTGCCGACGGCGGTGATCCGGCCGCCGGAGAGCAGTGCGACCCGGTCGGCGAGCAGCACCGTGGACGGGCGGTGGGCGACGACCAGTGCCGTCGTCGCGGCCAGCACCCGCCGCAGCGCGGCCTCCACCGCGGCCTCCGTGTGCACGTCGAGCGCGGACAGCGGGTCGTCCAGGACGAGGAAGCGCGGCCGGCCGACGACCGCGCGGGCCAGCGCCAGCCGCTGCCGCTGGCCGCCGGACAGACTCAGGCCCTGCTCGCCGACCTGCGTCCCGGACCCCTGCGGCAGCGCGTGCACGAAGTCGGCCTGTGCCACCGCGAGCGCCCGCTCCAGCTCTGTCTCGCCCGCCGTGTCCGGGGCGCCCATCAGGACGTTCTCGCCTACGGAGGCGGAGAACAGCGTGGGCTCCTCGAAGGCCACGGCCACCAGCGTGCGCAGCTCCTGCCGCGGCATCGCCGTGATGTCCCGCCCGTCGAGCGTGATCCGCCCCGCGGTCGCCTCGTGCAGCCGGGGGACGAGCGCGGTCAGCGTGGTCTTGCCGCTGCCGGTCGCCCCGACCAGGGCCATCGTCTCGCCGGGCCGGATGTGCAGGTCGATCCGGTCCAGGACGGGCGGGGAGCCGGCCGGGGCGTCCGGGTACCGGAACCGCACCCCGTCGAACAGCACGCCGTCGGCCGGAACGCCGTCGGCCGGAGCGGTGACACCGGCGGACCTCACCTCGGCCGCATCGGCGTCGGCCCCGTCCCCCTCCCCCTCCTCTTCCTCCGTCATCACCTCGAAGAACCGTGCCGTCGCCGTCGCCGCCTCCTGGCTCATCGCCAGCAGGAAGCCGATGGAGTCCACCGGCCAGCGCAGTGCCAGCGCCGTCGACAGGAAGGCGACCAGCGTGCCCGCGGACAGGCTGCCGTCCGCCACCCGTACCGTGCCGAGGACCAGCGCCGCCCCGATGGCGAGTTCGGGCAGGGTGACCATCACCGCGAAGATCGACGCCAGCAGCCGCGCCTTCGCCAGCTCCGTCCCGCGCAGTTTCCCCGACAGCTCGCGGAAGGCGCGCGCCTGGCTGCGGTGCCGGCCGAACCCCTTGACGATCCGGATGCCGAGCACGCTCTCCTCGACCACGGTGGTCAGATCGCCCACCTGGTCCTGTGCCCGCCGCGCCACCAGCGAGTACCGGCGCTCGAACATCGCGCACACGAGCACGACCGGCACCGCGGGCCCGAGGATCACCAGCCCCAGCGGCCAGTCCTGAGCCAGCATGATGGTCACGCCCACAAGGATCGTCACGCCGTTGACCAGCAGGAACGTCAGCGGGAAGGCGAGGAACTGACGCAGCAGCATCAGATCCGTCGTCGCCCGGGACAGCAGTTGCCCGGAGGCCCACCGGTCGTGGAAGGCCACCGGCAGTCGCTGCAGGTGCCGGTACAGATCGGCCCGCATGTCCGCCTCGACCTGCGACAGCGGACGCGCCACCAGCAACCGCCGCAGCCCGAACAGCAGCGCCTCGGCGACCCCGAGCAGCAGCAGGTACAGCGCGCCCAGCCACACGCCCCGCGGGTCCTTGTCCGCGACCGGTCCGTCCACCATCCACTTCAGGACGAGCGGGATCACCAGTCCCACGCACGAGGCGACTATCGCGACGAACGCGGCCGTGAACAGCCGCACCCGCACGGGGCGTACGTACGGCCACAGGCGCACGAGGGTGCGAACGGCGGAACGGTCGTCGGCGGTGGCAGGTGTCTCGGACATCATCAGCGACTGTACGGTTCGCCACTGACAGTGCCCACCGGGTTTCGCGCCGGGTCCCCGGTCCGCCGGGCCGGTTCACCGGTCCCGCAGGCCGGTTCACCGGTCCCGCGCCCGTCCGGTCGTACCCCCCGCATCCACCGATCGGACGATGCGGGTCCGAGCGGGACGGACGATGTGCCGGGGTGCCGCCCGCCGCGACCCTGGAGGCATGTCCCTCACCTCTGCCGAGCCCGTCATCGAAGTCAGCGGCCTGTACAAGACCTACGGCGGCCGGAACGTCGTCGACGGTGTGTCCTTCACCGTCGAGGAGGGCGAGATCTTCGGCGTCCTCGGCCCGAACGGCGCCGGCAAGACCACCACCGTGGAGTGCGTCGAGGGCCTGCGGGTGCCCGACGCCGGCCGGGTCCGGGTCGCCGGGCTCGACCCGGTCGCCGACCACGACCGGGTCACCCGGGTCCTCGGCGTCCAGCTCCAGGAGAGCGGGCTCCAGGCCAGACTCACCGTGCGCGAGGCGCTGGAGCTGTACGCCTCCTTCGCCCCGCGCCCCGCCGACTGGCGCCCCCTCGCCGAACGCCTCGGCCTCGACGCCAGGCTCGGCACCCGGTTCGCGAAGCTGTCCGGCGGTCAGAAGCAGCGGCTGTTCATCGCGCTCGCCCTGATCGGCGGCCCCCGCGTGGTCGTCCTGGACGAACTGACCACCGGCCTCGACCCGCGGGCCCGCCGGGACACCTGGCAGCTCATCGAGGACGTCCGCGCGAGCGGCGTCACCGTCCTCCTCGTCACCCACTTCATGGAGGAGGCCCAGCGGCTCTGCGACCGGATCGCGGTGCTGGACAAGGGCCGGATCGCCGCCCTGGACACCCCGCAGGGCCTGATCCGCCGCTCGGCGGGCGCCACCGTCATCAGCTTCACCCCGTCCGTGCCCCTGGACGAGGACCTGATCGCCGCGCTCCCCGAGGTGGCCTCGGTGACGCACAAGGACGGCCGGCTCACCCTCTCCGGCACCGACGCCACCGTCGACGCCGTCCTCACCCTCCTCGCCCGCCACCGCGTCACCGCCCACCAGCTCCGCGTCACCGACGCCACGCTCGACGACGCCTTCCTCGACCTCACGGAGACGACCACGCCATGACCAGCACCCCGACCGGCCCGACCGCCCCGGTCACCCCGACCGCTCAAGCCGCCCCGGGCCTCGCGCGCCGCGTCGGCACGCTGGTGCACCCCGCCGTCCTGCGCACCGAGATCCGGCTGTTCGGCCGCGAACCCGGCGCGCTCTTCTGGATCGTCTGCTTCCCCACCCTCCTGCTGGCGATCCTCGGCTCCATCCCCTCCTTCCGGGAGCACGACGACTCCGTCGGCGGTCTCCGTCTGGTCGACACCTACGTGCCCGTCACCGTGCTGCTCGGCATGATCCTCGGCGGCCTGCAGGCCATGCCGCAGGTCCTCACCGGCTACCGCGAGCGCGGCATCCTGCGCCGGATGTCCACCACCCCGGTCCGGCCCGCCGCGCTGCTCCTCGCCCACATGGTGGTCTTCGCGGGCGCGGCCCTGGTCTCGGCGCTGCTCTCGCTCCTCGTCGGCCGGTTCGCGTTCGGCGTCCGGCTGCCCGCGCAGGGCCCCGGCTACGCGCTCGCGCTGCTGCTGGCCGTCGCGGTCGCCCTCGCGCTGGGCTCGCTGGTCTCCGCGCTGTCCCGCACCACGAAGATCGCCGGGGCGGTCGGCAGCGCGGTGCTGTTCCCGATGATGTTCTGCGCCGGCCTGTGGGCGCCGGTGCAGAGCATGCCGGACGTGCTCGCCCGGATCGTCGGCTGGACACCCTTCGGCGCCGCCGCCGAGGCCCTGAACCGGGCCGCCGCCGGGCACTGGCCCGGCTGGACCCACCTGGGCGTGCTCGCCGCCTGGACGGTGCTGCTCACCGCCGGTGCCGCACGCTGGTTCCGCTGGGAGTGAGCGGGAGCGCGGGCGGGGGAGCGGGCGTGAGCGCCGGGCCGGCCGACGTTCGGGGACGCGTACGGGGACGTGCCGGACACTGGATCCATGACGAGCGTCACACAGCCGCAGTACAGGGCCTCCTTCGACCTCTGGGGGCCGTGGGTACTGCTGTCCGCGGGCGTCGTCGCGGCGGTCCTCTCCGCGTCCGGCGTCGGGATGGACCGGTCCGGGGTGGTCGCCTGCGCGGTGCTCGTACCGGCGGGGGCCGTGCTGCAGCTCTACTGGGGGCGGGCCAAACGGAAGCGGCCGGGTCCGGGCCGGACCGGCACCGTCCTGTACTTCGTACGCTGGGCCATCGCCTTCGTACTGACCTGGGCCAACCCGTTCTTCGCCTTCTACGCCGTGATCGGCTACTACACCGCGCCCCGGGAGCTGCCGCGCCGGCTGGTGATGCCCGGACTCGTCCTGACCGCCGTCACCATGGCCGGCAGCGAGATCGGCGGCTGGCCGCCGCACGGGCTGGTCCTCTGGCTCGGCTTCCTCCTCGTCCTGGGCGTCAACATCTGCATGGTCAGCGTGTTCACCCGGTACGCCGACCAGGAGCAGCTGAGGGTCACCACCCAGGCCGGGACCATCGCCGAACTCGAGCGCACCAACGCCGCGTTGCAGCAGGCCCTCGACGAGAACGCGGCCCTGCACGCCCAACTGCTCCTCCAGGCCCGCGAGGCCGGCATCGCCGACGAACGCCGACGCCTGGCCGCCGAGATCCACGACACCCTCGCCCAGGGCCTGACCGGGATCATCGCCCAGCTCCAGGTGGTCACCGGCACACCCGACCCGGCCACCGCCCGCACGCACGTGGAGCGCGCCGCCGCACTGGCCCGGCACAGCCTCGGTGAGGCCCGCCGCTCCGTGCACAACCTCGCCCCCGTCGCCCTCGCCGCCGACGGACTGCCCGAGGCGCTGCGCAAGACGGTCGCCGAGTGGGGCGAACGCAACGGGACACGCGCCGACTTCACCGTCACGGGGAACGCCGAGCAGCTCCACGACGAGGTCTCCGCGACCCTCCTCCGCATCGCCGAGGAGGCCCTCTCCAACGCCGCCCGGCACGCCCGCGCCGCCCGGGTCGGCGTCACCCTGTCCTTCATGGGCGACGAGGTCAGCCTCGACGTCCGCGACGACGGCTCCGGCTTCGATCCCGCCGCCGTGCCCGCCCGCACCCGGGGCGGCGGCTTCGGCCTCGACGGCATGCGGGCCCGCGCCGAACGCATCGCCGGCTCCGTCGCCGTGGAGGCCGAACCGGGGCAGGGCACGGCGGTGTCGGCTCGCGTACCGTTGGTGCGCCATGAGCCCTGACACCGCCCCCGACGCGCCGATCTCCCTCCTCGTCGTCGACGACCACCCCGTCGTACGGGACGGGCTGCGCGGCATGTTCGAGTCCGCGCCCGCGCCCGGGTTCACGGTGCTGGGAGAGGCGGCGGGCGGAGTGGAGGCCGTGGAGCGGGCCGTCGCGCTCGATCCGGACGTGGTGCTGATGGACCTGCGGATGCCGGGCGGTTCGGGCGTCGACGCGATCCGGGAGCTGGGGAGGCGGGGGGTGCGGGCGAAGGTCCTCGTGCTGACGACGTACGACACCGACTCCGACACGTTGCCGGCGATCGAGGCCGGGGCCACGGGCTATCTGCTGAAGGACGCGCCGCGCGAGGAACTGTTCACCGCGGTGAGGGCCGCGGCGCGCGGGCGTACGGTGCTGTCGCCCGCGGTGGCGACGCGGTTGGTGTCGGCGGTGCGGGCGCCGGGAGGTGAGCCGTTGTCGTCGCGCGAGCGGGAGGTGCTGGCGCTGGTCGCCAGGGGGACGTCGAACCGGGAGATCGCGCGGGCGCTGTTCATCAGCGAGGCGACGGTGAAGACGCACCTGACGCACCTGTACGCCAAGCTGGGCGTGAAGGACCGCGCGGCGGCGGTCGCCGCGGCGTACGACAGGGGAATTCTGGGCTGACGCCCGCAGTTCCCCGCGCCCCGGGAAAGGGGCGCGGGGCTGTGTCGATGTGCGGCTCCGCCGCGTGGGCGCGATCATTTCGGGGGTCCGGGGGGCGAAGCCCCCGGGGACGGGACGGTTAGGGGCGCCGGGAAAACGCGGCTACGCCGCCACCCGCAGCAGCAGTACCGTCCGCCCCGCCACCCGCACCACCGCACCCCCCTCGTACACCTCCCCCGGCACCACTCCCTGCGCCTCCCGCCCCGTATCGACGAGCACCTCGTACCGCTCCCCCCACGGCACCCCCGGCAAGACGAACGACACCTCCTCACCCCCCGCGTGCAGCACCGCGAGAAAGCTGTCGTCCACCACCGGCTCCCCCCGCGCGTCCCGCCCGGGAATGTCCCGCCCGGACAGGTACATCCCCAGCGTCGCCGCCGGCGCGTACCAGTCCTGTTCCGTCATCTCCTCTCCCCGCGCCGTGAACCAGGCCAGGTCCCGCAGCCCGTCCGCCGAGTGCGCCCGCCCGGAGAAGAACGCCCGCCGCCGCAGTACGGGATGGGCGTGCCGCAGCGCGATCAGACGCGACGTGAGGTCGAACAGGGCCCGCCACCCCGGCTCCTCCAGCAGGCTCCAGTCGACCCACCCGGTCTCGTTGTCCTGGCAGTACGCGTTGTTGTTGCCGCCCTGCGTGCGCCCCATCTCGTCGCCCGCGACCAGCATCGGCACGCCCGTGGACAGCAGCAGCGTGGTCAGCAGGTTCCGCAGCTGCCGGCGCCGCAGCGCCCGTACCGCCTCGTCCTCCGTCTCGCCCTCGACTCCGCAGTTCCAGGCGCGGTTGTCGTCGTTGCCGTCCCGGTTGCCCTCCCCGTTGGCCTCGTTGTGCTTGCGCTCGTACGACACCAGGTCCCGCAGCGTGAAACCGTCGTGCGCGGTGACGAAGTTGACCGAGGCGTACGGGCGGCGCCCGCCCCACGCGTACAGGTCGCTGGAGCCGGACAGCCGGTAGCCCATCTCCCGCACGTCCGGCAGCGCGTGCCGCCAGAAGTCGCGCACGGCGTCGCGGTAGCGGTCGTTCCACTCCGTCCACAGTGGAGGAAACGCGCCCACCTGGTAGCCGCCGGAGCCGACGTCCCACGGCTCGGCGATCAGCTTCACCCGGCGCAGCACCGGGTCCTGGGCGATCACCGCGAGGAACGGCGAGAGCATGTCGACGTCGTGCATCGAGCGGGCCAGCGCCGCCGCGAGGTCGAAGCGGAAGCCGTCCACGCCCATCTCCGTCACCCAGTAGCGCAGCGAGTCGGTGATCAGGCGCAGCACGTGCGGCTGGACGACGTGCAGGGTGTTGCCGCAGCCGGTGTAGTCGGCGTAGCGGCGGGCGTCCGGCTGGAGGCGGTAGTAGCCGCGGTTGTCGATGCCCTTGAGAGAGAGGGTCGGACCCAGCTCGCCCGCCTCCGCCGTGTGGTTGTAGACCACGTCGAGGATCACCTCGATCCCGGCCGCGTGCAGCGCCCGCACCATCCGCTTGAACTCGCCGACCTGCTGCCCGGCCGTCCCCGAGGCCGCGTACGCCGCGTGCGGGGCGAAGTAGCCGATCGAGTTGTAGCCCCAGTGGTTGCGCAGCCCCCGGCGCAGCAGATGGTCCTCGTGCGCGAACTGGTGCACGGGCAGCAGCTCCACCGCCGTCACACCCAGCCGCGTCAGGTGGGCGAGCGCCGCCGGGTGGGCCAACCCCGCGTACGTGCCGCGCAGTTCGGGCGGGATCTCCGGGTGCAGCATGGTGAAGCCGCGCACGTGGAGTTCGTACAGGACGGTGTCCGACCAGGGGGTCTTGGGCCGGCGGTCGTCGGCCCAGTCGTCGACGTCGTGGACGACGACGCCCTTGGGGACGTACGGCGCGGAGTCCCGCTCGTCGCGCACGGTGTCGGCGACGTGCTGCTCGGGCCAGTCCCGTACGTGCCCGTAGACCTCCGGCGGCAGCCCGAACTCCCCGTCCACCGCGCGGGCGTAGGGATCGAGCAGCAGCTTGGCGGGGTTCCAGCGGGCGCCGGTCCACGGGTCCCAGCGGCCGTGCACCCGGTAGCCGTAGTGCTGCCCGGGGCGGACGCCGGGCACGAAGCCGTGCCAGATCCCGTGCGTCAGCTCGGTGAGCGGGACCCGGGTCTCGGCGGCGCCGGGACCCGGCCCGTCGAACAGAGACAGCTCCACCGCCTCCGCACCCCCCGCCCACAGCGCGAAGTTGGTGCCCGCGGTGCCGTCCGGGCCGGTGCGGAACCGTGCCCCGAGCGGGGTCGGCGCCCCCGGCCACACCGGTGGCGCGGGCGCCGCGCGCGGGGCGCCGTCCAGCACGGCGTCGCGGCGGCTCGCGTGCCCCGCCGCTTCCTGTACTGCCTCCTGCTCGGCTGCGCTCGACACCGGTAGGCCTCCCGCGGCTCGGTGCGACGGCGCGGAAAAGGGCGCACGGCGTCCCGGCCGCGGCACCTCGTCGCGTCGTCCTCCCCAAGGTTCTGCCCAGAGCGTGGCACGCACTCACGTTTCGCGGGACCGCCGACGCGGAGACATGACAGGTGGGGGCACACGCGGGGCGGGAACGCCGCGCGCGCACCCCGGCGCGGCGCTGTCCGGCGCCCCACTCATCCGTGCGTGGCCGGAATTGGGACTGAACAGTGACAATCGCGGGGGTCCGGCGGGCCGTGCCGTGTGATTCATTTGCGCAGTACGCGCGTGTGACGCGCTGGAGTGCGGGCCTCGACAGGCCGTGCGAGGGGAGAACGACAAGTGAACAGACGACCGATACCGGGGGCGTCGGTTGGCGCACGGATACGCGGCCGCAGGGGGGTGGTCCGTGCGACGCTGCTGGGTTCGTTGCTGCTCGCGCTGACCGCGTGCGGCGGAGGCGGATCCGATTCGGGGGCGGCGAGCGGCGGCAAGGACGCGGACGGCGCCAAGAGCGTGTCGCCGCAGGCCGTGGTGACGATCGCGCCGAAGAACGGCGCCGACGGCGTGGCCACCAGCGGGGCCCTGAAGGTCACCGCGGCCAAGGGCCGGCTGACCGACGTGAGCGTCGAGGACGCCAAGGGCCACGAGGTGGACGGGAAGATCACCGGCGGGGGGACCGGCTGGACGCCTTCCGGCCATCTGGCCACCCACACCCACTACACCGTCCGCGCGGTCGCCAAGGACTCCGGCGGCCGCAGTACGACGCAGAAGTCCGGCTTCACCACGCTGACCCCGAAGGCCACCTTCACCGGCAACTTCACACCGGAGGACGGCACCAAGGTCGGCGTCGGGATGCCCTTCTCCGTCAACTTCACCCGGGGCATCACGCACCCGGAGGACGTGGAGAAGGCGATCACCATCAAGACCGAGCCGGCCGTCGAGGTCCGCGGCCACTGGTTCGGCAACGACCGGCTCGACTTCCGGCCCGAGGAGTACTGGAAGCCCGGCACCAAGGTCAGCGTCACGCTGAACCTGGACGGCGTCGAGGGCCGGCCCGGCGTCTACGGCAAGCAGGCCAAGAAGATCGGCTTCACGATCGGGCGCAGCCAGGTCTCCACGGTCGACGTCAAGACCCAGAAGATGACCGTCCGCCGCGACGGCAAGGTCATCAAGACCATCCCGGTCACCACCGGCAAGCCCGGCTACGACACGTGGAACGGCCAGATGGTCATCACCGAGCGCCTCTCGGTGACCCGGATGAACGGCGAGACGGTCGGCTACGGCGGCGAGTACGACATCAAGGACGTGCCGCACGCCATGCGTCTGACCAGCTCCGGCACGTTCATCCACGGCAACTACTGGGGCGGCGGCACCTTCGGCAACTACGCCTCCAGCCACGGCTGCGTCGGCCTGCGCGACGTCAAGGGCGGCTACGACGGCAGCGTGTCGGCGGCCTGGTTCTTCAACCGCTCGATGGTCGGCGACGTGGTGGTCGTGAAGCACTCCCACGACCGGACCGTCGCCCCGGACAACGGCCTCAACGGCTGGAACATGTCCTGGAAGCAATGGACGGCCTGACGAGGGGGAGGACCTGACGAGGGCGAGAGCCCGACGGCCCGGCACACCGACGGCCCACCGCGGCCCCGCGCCTTTCGAGGCACGGGGCCGCGGCGTCCGTCCGGGGGCTGCCGCGCGGCCCGCCGGAAAGGTCCTCAGGGCCTCTCGTTCGGATCATTCCGGCGTCGCGGGGTCCGGTACGCGCCTGTGCGGCGTTGTCGTCGGTTGCCGGGGCTCCGCCCTGGCGCCCTCCTCCGCCTTGCCGCCGCACGCACCGGACCCCGCTCGGGTCGGTCGAAGACGCACCGCGCCTCCCAGCCGGCCTGATCCGAACGAAAGACCCTAGACGAACTTCGCCCTGCCCGGCCCCTCCTCCACGAAGCTCCGCATCCCGCGCTCGCGGTCCTCCGTGGCGAACAGGCCCGCGAACCAGGTGCGTTCGACGGCCAGACCGGTCTCGATGTCGGTCTCCAGGCCCGCGTCGACCGACTCCTTCGCCGCGCGCAGCGCCAGCGCCGGCCCCCGCACCAGCCGCGCCGCCCAGGCACGCGCCGCCTCGTACACCTCGGCGGCCGGGACCACCCGGTCGACCAGGCCCAGCGCCAGCGCCTCGTCGGCCCCGACCTGACGGCCCGTGAAGATGAGGTCCTTCGCGCGGGACGGCCCGATCAGCCGGGACAGCCGCTGGGTGCCGCCCGCGCCGGGGATCAGCCCGAGCAGGATCTCCGGCTGGCCCAGCTTCGCGTCGTCCGCGGCGATGCGGTAGTCCGCGCAGAGCGCCAGTTCGCAGCCCCCGCCCAGCGCGTACCCGGTGACGGCGGCGACGACCGGCTTGGGGATGCGGGCGACGGCGGTGAAGGACTCCTGCAGGGCACGGGAGCGCACGACCATCGCGGCGTGGTCCATGTCCCGCATCTCCTTGATGTCCGCGCCGGCCGCGAACACCTTCTCCCCGCCGTAGAGGATCACCGCGCGCACGTCGTCGCGGCGCCCGGCCTCCTCCGCGAGCTCCTTGATCCGGTCCTGGACGGCCACGTTCAACGCGTTCATCGGCGGCCGGTCCAGCCGGACGGTGCCGATGCCTTCGGAGACTTCGAGATGTACGGTCATGCACGCAGGTTAACGTGCGCTAACGAGGGGCCGCCGGTGCCCGACCGCCCCGTTCCGTGCCACCGTGTCCCGGTCGTTATGTCCGGCCTCTTGCAGTTGACGCGGTGTCTCATCAGCCGTCCACGGGTGGAATCCGGCCGAACCGGCCCGTAGCTCCCGCCGGGCGGTCATGATGAGGGCATGGCGGGGCTGGAGGGCATCGATCAGCCGCGGGGACAGGGTCGTGCGACCGCCGCGCGCTGGACGCCCGCGGTGGAGGACGAACGGGCGCTGAAGGCGCTGGACCTGTTCGGCGACCCCACCCGGCGGGAAGTGTCGCTGCCGTCGCTCCCGGAGTCCGCCGCCACCGCCCGCCGCCTCGCGCAGGTCGTACTCCTGCGCCACTGGGGGCTCGGCCCCAAGCTGACGGAGGACGCCGTCCTGCTCGTCTCCGAGCTCGTGGGCAACGCCGTACGGCACACCGGCGCACGCGTGTTCGGGCTGCGGATGCACCGCCGTCGCGGCCGGATCCGGGTGGAGGTGCGGGACCCCTCGCGCGGCCTGCCCTGCCTCATGCCGGTCCAGGAACTGGACGAGAGCGGCCGCGGCCTCTCCCTCGTCGACACCCTCGCCGACCGCTGGGGCGTGGACCTGCTGCCGGTCGGCAAGACGACCTGGTTCGAGATGCGCGCGCCGTGACGTCGGCTCGCATGGCCGCCGCGCCGCGGGCTCGCGCGGGCCGTTAACCTGGCCTGCGTCAACAGGACGCCCGTACGGCGGCACCGCGCGTGCCCGGCGACGGACAAGGCACCACAGAAGGGGGCCGATCGGTGGCGGACATCGAGGCAGCGCGCAAGGAATTCCAGCGGATCGACACGGACGGCGACGGCTTCATCACCGCCGCGGAGTTCAAGTCCGCCCTGGCGCAGGGAGGGGACTGGAACGTCACCGAGTCGGTGGCCGAGTCCATCATCTCCAGCCGTGACCTCAACGGTGACAAGGTGCTGTCGTTCGACGAGTTCTGGACGTACCTGAACAAGTGACGTGCCCGGGTACGCCTCGTACCCGTATCCGTACTCGTACGTGGTCCCGTTCCGGAGGCGCCCACCGTGCACCGGTGGGCGCCCCCGCGCCGTTCGGCGCCGTTCAGCGCCGGCGTGCGACGCGCACGCTCCAGCGACCGCCGTGCCGGTCGAGCACGAGCGGCAGGTCGAAGCACTTGCCGACCTGGTCACCGGTGAGGACCTGCCCGGCCGGCCCCCGGGCCGACACGCACCCCTCGCGCAGCAGCAGCGCGTGACTCGTACCCGGCGGCAGCTCCTCCAGGTGGTGGGTGACCAGGACCGTCGCCAGCCGGGGGTGCTCCTCGCGCAGCGAGTCCAGCGCCTCGATGAACTGCTCCCGGCCCGGCAGGTCCAGGCCGGTGGCCGGTTCGTCGAGCAGCAGCAGCCGTGGCTCGGGCATCAGCGCGCGGGCGATCAGCACGCGGCCGCGCTCGCCCTGCGACAGCGTCGTCCAGCGGGCCTCCCGCCGGCCGGCCAGCCCCAGTGTGCCGATCAGCCGGTCGGCGCGCTCCTCCTGCTCCGCCGTCGGCGCCCAACGGGGCAGCCGCTCGACGGAGTTGGTCAGCCCGGTCAGGACGACGTCCCGCACCCGCAGCGCCGAACGCGGCGGATGCCGGGGGTCGACGTGCCCCACCAGCGACCGCAGCTCCCGCAGATCCACCGTGCCCAGCCGGCGGCCCAGCACCTCCACCGTGCCGTACGTGGGGTGGACGCGCGCGCCCAGCAGGCTCAGCAGGGTCGTCTTGCCGGCCCCGTTGGCGCCGAGGAGCGCCCAGTGCTCACCGGCGCGCACGGTCAGTGAGACGTCCCGCAGCAGGGGCCGCCCGTCCCGTACGACATGCACGTCCCGGGCGTCCAGAAGCACCGCCCTCGTACCGTCGCCGTCGCTCACCGCGTGGTCGCCGTCCCGCGCGCCCCCGCCGCTCATCGCGCCCCCGCCCGGTTCACGGCCGACAGCACCGCGTGCACGGACGCCGCCGGCACCGAGGTGTCCCGGCCCGCGCCCCACGCCGTGACGCCGTTCACCCGGCACTCCGCGTAGGCGACCGCGTCGCCGTCCGTGCCGGGGCCCGCCGCGTGCTCGGCGAAATCGAGAACCTCCACCGCGATCCCGGCCCCGGCGAGCGCGTCGGCGAACGCCGCCGACGGCCCGTTGCCGGTGCCCTCGTGGTCGCCGCTGTGGCCGTCGCGCTCCAGCGTGCACACGAACCGGTGCGCCCCGGACGGATCGGACGGGTCCTGCGTCGCCGACCAGGCGGACAGCGTCACCGCCCCGCCCTCCCGTCCCGGCGCCAGGTACGCCGTCTCGAACAGCGCGTACAGCTCCTTCGCCGTCGCCTCCCGGCCGCTGTCGTCGGTGGCCCGCTGCACCACCCGGGAGAAGTCCGCCCGCATCCGCGCCGGCAGGTCGACGCCGTGCCCGGTCCGCAACAGGTACGCCGTCCCGCCCTTCCCGGACTGCGAGTTGACCCGTATCACCGCCTCGTACGACCGCCCCAGGTCCGCCGGGTCGACCGGCAGGTACGGCACCGCCCACGGCGCCTCCCGCTCCGGCACCCCCAGCTCGGCGGCCCGCTTCGCGTGCGCGGCGAAGCCCTTGGCGACGGCGTCCTGGTGCGTGCCGGAGAACGCCGTGTGGACCAGCTCACCGGCGTACGGATGGCGCGGGTGCACCGGCAGCCGGTTGCAGTGCTCCACCGTCGCCCGCACCGCGTCGATGTCGCCCAGGTCGATCATCGGATCGACGCCCTGCGCGAACAGGTTGAGCGCCAGCGTCACCAGGTCGACGTTGCCGGTGCGCTCCCCGTTGCCGAACAGACAGCCCTCCACACGCTGCGCCCCCGCCAGCACGGCGAGTTCGGCGCAGGCGACGCCCGTACCGCGGTCGTTGTGCGGGTGGACGGACAGGACGACGGAGCCGCGGCGGGCCAGGTTGCGGTGGACGTACTCGATCTGGTCGGCGTAGACATTGGGCGTGGCGATCTCCACCGTGGCGGGGAGGTTGTGGGTGACCGGACGGTCGGGGCTCGCGTCCCACAGCTCGGTCAGCTCGTCGCACAGTTCGAGCACGTAGTCGGGCTCGGTCAGGTTGAACGTCTCGGGCGAGAACTGGAAGCGCACCCGGCCGCGCAGCCCGTCCGCGCGGCGGGCCATGCGCGCGGCCGCCTCCCGCACGGTCCGCCGCACCCCCTCCCGGTCCCGCCCCAGCACGACCTCCCGCCACACCGGCGAGGTGGCGATGTACAGATGGACGACGGCCCGGTCCAGCCCCTCGATCGCGTCGAAGGTGGTGTCGATCAGCTCCGGCCGGGCGGGCGTGAACACGACGGGTGTGACGTCGTCGGGCACTGCCCCGTCCGTCACCAGGTGCCGCACGAAGTCGAAGTCCGTGCGGCTCGCGGACGGATAGCCGACCTCGATCTCCTTGAACCCCATTTTGGTCAGCAGGTCGAAGAAGCGGCGCTTGCGCGGGGTGTCCATGGGCTCGGCGAGCGCCTGATTGCCGTCGCGCAGATCGACCGGCACCCACAGCGGGGCGCGTTCGATCCGGGCGGAGGGCCACCGCCGTCCGTCGACGGGAACGCGCACGCGCTCCTCGAAGGGGCGGTACCGGTGGTACGGCATCGAACTGGGCCGCTGCGCATTCCAGGGCTCCTGGGCGGACGGGTCGCCGTCGTACGTGATCGCGGTGTTCATGCTGGTCTATGGCTGCCTTCGGCTCGGTCGGAGGCGACCGGCGGCACGGCGGAACCCCGCGGCGGGGTGCCGGTCGTGGTCGGACCCCGCCGCGGCAGCCGAGAAGAAGCAGACCGCGGTACGTCATGCCGGTACGCTATCCACACCTCAGCTCCTCAGACAAGTTGTCCGGGGTGCGGGAAACGCGCCACCGCCCACGTAAGGTGCCCTCATGCCACTGGACGCCGTCCGCCCCAGCCCGCTCGTCGAACAGGCCGCGGACCGGCTGCGCGCGCAGATCACCGGCGGACAGTGGCCGGTCGGCACCAGACTCCCCGGCGAGACCACGCTGGCCAAGGAACTCGGCGTCGGCCGCTCCACCGTCCGCGAGGCGCTGCGGGCCCTCGCCGGCGCCGGACTGGTCCGGGCGCGGCACGGCGCCGGCGTCTTCGTCACCGCCACCGAACCCGCCGAGGACTGGCCCGCCCGGCTGCGCCGCGCCGCCGTGACCGACGTCTACGAGGTCCGCCTCGGCGTCGAGGTCCACGCGGCCGCCCTCGCCGCCGTCCGCCGCACCCCCGAGGACACCGCCGCGCTCCGGGCCGCCCTGGGGGGCCGCCGCACGGCCGCCGCCGCGGACGACGCCGCCTTCGTCGACGCCGACATCGCCCTGCACGCGGCCGTCGTCGCCGCCGCGCACAACCCCGTACTCACCGACCTCTTCACCGAGTTCACCCCGGCCCTGCGCCGCGGCCTGATCGAGATGCTCGACCTCGTCGGCCTGCGCCGCCACGACCCCAACACGGGCGACGACACCCACGAGGCCCTGGTCGAGGCGATCGCCGGGGGCGACGCGGAGGCGGCGTCGACGGTCCTGCGCGAGGAACTCCAGCAGACCCTGGACCTGCTGCGCCGGGCGTGACGTGTGCCCGGGCGGGGCGGAACCCGACCCTCAGGCGTCGTCCGCCCACTTCTTCAGCGCGGCCTTGCTGCCGAAGTCGGCGACGTCCTTGTCGTGCGGGTCGGACGTGTACTGGTGGAAGCGCCACTTGGCCTTGATGCGCGGCTCGCCCGCCGTCACGTAGTCGGCGATCCAGGAACCGTCACCGGCGTAGGAGGTCCTGTCGACGTTGAGCCAAAAACTCCGGTTGCAATACAACAACACCCGGTTGTTGGGCCGGAGCGCCCTCACCTTGCGGATGAAGCTGTCCTTCTCCGCGTTGCTCGCGTGGGTGCCCTCGCCGGTGGTCTCCCAGTCGACGGCGAGGAGGTCGCCGCCCTTCTCCGGGGCGTGTGCGACGAAGTACTCGGCCTGGGCGGTGAGGTCGCCCGGCCACAGGAAGTGATAGAAGCCGACGACGAGTCCGGCGTCCCGGGCGTGCTTCGTCTGCGCGGACAGCCTCGGATTGACGTAACTGCGGCCCTCGGTCGCCTTTATGAAGGCGAACGACAGACCGTCCGTGCCGAAGGAAGAGGACTGGTAGGCGCTGACGTCGATGCCTCGCAGCATGGGGGCTCCTCGAAGTGTGCGGTCAGGAACGGGAGTTGCCGCCCGTTCACTCTGGCACTTCCCGGATGCCCGATGGGCGGGAGAGGAAAAATCACACCGGTGACGCCGGAGATGTCGGTGGGGACCTTCCGACTCGGGCGGCCGGGCCCGGGCATCGCGCCCTCAAACCTCTCGGACGGCTGAACTGCCCTGCTGTGCGCGCACGTTGCCCCAACGCCCCTGGAGGCGGGGGACCCGAGCTGCGAACGTTCCGGTAGGTCCGGCGGAAGGCCGCCATGCGTGTCTTCCCTGTCCACGGACCCACTTCGCCGCACTGAGGAAAGGCGCATTTTGTCATGTTCAAAGTGAAATTCGGGGCTCGAAAAGCCGGCCTGATGGCAGGGCTCGCGCTGGCCGCGGCTGCGTCCCTGACGGCTTGCGGGAGCGGTTCGGCCTCTCCTGCGGGCGACCTCTCGGTACCGCAGGGCGACATGCGGCCGGCCCAGCCCGACTACCCCACCGCTGATCCACAGCCCTCGGGTTCCACCGATACGTCGTGGTCCGCCCTGAATCCCGAGTACCCCACCAACCCGCAGGTCTCGGGTGCCCCCGATTCCGGCGAGGCCGGCATACCCGGGTACCCCACCAACCCGCAGATCTCGGGTGCCCCCGATCCCGGCGAGGCCGGCGTACCCGGGTACCCCACCGCCCGCCCGCAGCCGTCCGGATCCCCGTACTCCTCCGCGCCCGTGGAGGACCAGCAGCCCGCCTACCCCGTCGGGGCGCAGCAGCCCTCCCAGCCCCCGGCGTCCCTGGGCGCCTCCGGATAACCGTCCTCGGGGCCGGCGGCGAAGCGCTCGGGTGTGACCCCTGCACGCACCGCGTCGTACCGGGTCGTGACGACCGGGCGAGATGGGCCGACCGCGAGCCCGACCGCCACCTCGTGGGAGGTGGCGGTCGGGCTCGTCGCGGTGCGGACGTCCTGGCAGCGCCCCCCCCGGGGAGACCGGGACGGACGGTTCTCAGCACTCGATGATGTTCACCGCGAGCCCGCCCCGGGCCGTCTCCTTGTACTTGACGGACATGTCCGCGCCCGTCTCCTTCATCGTCTTGATGACCTTGTCCAGGGACACCTTGTGCGAGCCGTCGCCGCGCATCGCCATCCGCGCGGCGGTGACCGCCTTCACCGCGGCCATGCCGTTGCGCTCGATGCACGGGATCTGGACCAGGCCGCCCACCGGGTCGCAGGTCAGGCCCAGGTTGTGTTCCATGCCGATCTCGGCCGCGTTCTCCACCTGTTCCGGGGAGCCGCCCAGCACCTCGGCCAGCGCGCCCGCCGCCATCGAGCAGGCCGAGCCGACCTCGCCCTGGCAGCCGACCTCGGCGCCGGAGATCGAGGCGTTCTCCTTGAAGAGCATGCCGATCGCGCCGGCCGCGAGCAGGAAGCGGACGACGCCCTCCTCGTCGGCGCCGGGCACGAAGTCCATGTAGTAGTGGAGCACTGCCGGGATGATGCCGGCCGCGCCGTTGGTCGGGGCGGTCACCACCCGGCCCCCGGCCGCGTTCTCCTCGTTGACGGCCATCGCGTAGAGGGTGATCCACTCCATGGCCAGGGTCGCCGGGGCGCCCTCCGAGCGCAGCTTGCGCGCGGTGGTCGCGGCGCGGCGGCGCACCTTCAGGCCGCCGGGCAGGATGCCCTCGCGGGACATGCCGCGCGCCACGCAATGCTTCATCACCCGCCAGATCTCCAGGAGTCCGGCGCGGATCTCCTCCTCCGTGCGCCAGGACAGCTCGTTCTCCAGCATCAGCGCGGAGATGGACAGCCCCGTCTCGCGCGTCAGGCGCAGCAGTTCGTCGCCGGTGCGGAAGGGGTACTTCAGGACGGTGTCGTCCAGCTTGATGCGGTCGGCGCCGACCGCCTCCTCGTCGACGACGAAACCGCCGCCCACCGAGTAGTACGTCCTGGTCAGCAGCTCAGTGCCGGAGGCGTCGTACGCCCACAGGGTCATGCCGTTGGCGTGGTAGGGGAGGGCCTTGCGGCGGTGCAGGACGAGGTCGTCGTCGAAGGAGAAGCCGATCTCGTGCTCGTCCAGGAGGTTCAGCCGCCCGCTTTCCCTGATCGCGGCGACGCGGTCGTCGGCGCGCTCCACGTCCACCGTGCGCGGGGAGGCGCCTTCCAGGCCGAGCAGCACCGCCTTGGGGGTGCCGTGGCCGTGGCCGGTGGCGCCCAGCGAGCCGTACAGCTCGACGCGGACCGAGGCGACGGAGTCCAGCAGTTCCTCGTTGTGCAGCCGGCGCGCGAACATGCGGGCCGCGCGCATCGGGCCGACGGTGTGGGAGCTGGACGGGCCGATGCCGATCGAGAACAGGTCGAAGACCGAGATGGCCACGGGCGGACTCCTCTGGGCGGGGTGGTGCGAGGCCGGGCGTGGCCGCCGCTCCCGCGCGGTGTGGGCGCGGGCACGGCGGCCGGGGTCCCGGGGGCGCACGCGGGTGCGGCGCGCCCCCGGACGGGGCGGGTGGACGAGCGGGCACGTGCGCCCGCTCGGGACGTACGAGCCGCGCACGCCCGGTGACGTGCTACTTGCGCACGCCCGGGTACAGCGGGTGCGCCGTGACGAGTGCCGCGACGCGCGCCTTCAACGCCTCGGCGTCGAAGGACGGCTTCAGCGCCTCGGCGATGACGTCCGCGACCTCCGCGAAGTCCCGCGCCTCGAACCCGCGCGTGGCGAGCGCGGGCGTGCCGATGCGCAGTCCCGAGGTGACCATCGGCGGACGCGGGTCGTCGGGTACGGCGTTGCGGTTGACCGTGATGCCGATCTCGTGCAGCCGGTCCTCCGCCTGCTGCCCGTCCAGCGCGGAGTCGCGCAGGTCGACCAGGACCAGGTGGACGTCGGTCCCGCCGGACAGCACGGACACGCCGTGCTCCCGGACGTCGTCCCGCACCAGCCGTTCGGCCAGGACGCGGGCGCCCTCCAGCGTACGACGCTGGCGGTCGGCGAACTCCTCGGAAGCCGCGACCTTGAAGGCGACCGCCTTGGCGGCGATCACATGCTCCAGCGGACCACCCTGCTGACCGGGGAAGACAGCCGAGTTGATCTTCTTGGCCAGCTCGGCCGTGGAGAGGATCACACCGCCGCGCGGGCCGCCCAGCGTCTTGTGTGTGGTCGTGGTGACGACGTGCGCGTGCGGGACGGGGCTGGGGTGCAGCCCCGCCGCGACCAGCCCGGCGAAGTGCGCCATGTCGACCATCAGGTACGCGCCGACCTCGTCCGCGATCCTGCGGAACGCGGCGAAGTCGAGCTGCCGGGGGTACGCCGACCAGCCGGCGACGATCAGCTTCGGCCGGGACTCCTTGGCGAGCCGCTCGACCTCGGCCATGTCGACCCGGCCGCTCTCGCCGTCGACGTGGTAGGCGACCACGTCGTAGAGCTTGCCGGAGAAGTTGATCCGCATGCCGTGGGTCAGGTGCCCGCCGTGCGCGAGGTCGAGGCCCATGATCGTGTCGCCGGGCTTGAGCAGCGCGAACATCGCGGCCGCGTTGGCCTGCGCGCCGGAGTGCGGCTGCACGTTGGCGTGCTCGGCGCCGAACAGCGCCTTCACCCGGTCGATCGCGATCTGCTCGACGACGTCGACGTGCTCGCAGCCGCCGTAGTAGCGGCGGCCCGGGTAGCCCTCGGCGTACTTGTTGGTGAGGACCGAGCCCTGGGCCTCCATGACCGCGACCGGGGCGAAGTTCTCCGAGGCGATCATCTCGAGGGTGGACTGCTGACGGTCCAGCTCGGCGTCGAGCGCGGCCGCCACGTCGGGGTCGAGCTCGTGCAGCGGGACGTCGAGCAGGGACTGGGGGGACAAGGGTGACATGGGGTGCGTCCTCAGCCGGTGATGAAGGCGGTGTACTCGTCCGCGGAGAGCAGGTCGTCCGGGGTGCCGGTGATCCGCACCTTGAACAGCCAGCCGCCCTCGAAGGGCGCGGAGTTGACCAGCGACGGGTCGGCGACCACGTCGTCGTTGATCTCGGTGACCTCACCCGTGACCGGGGCGTACAGGTCGCTGACCGACTTGGTGGACTCCAGCTCGCCGCAGGTCTCGCCCGCGGTGACCGTGGAGCCGACGTCGGGGAGCTGGACGTAGACCACGTCGCCGAGCGCGTTGGCCGCGTGCTCGGTGATGCCGACCGTCGAGACGCCGTCCGCGGCGTCCGACAGCCACTCGTGCTCCTTGCTGTAGCGCAGCTGCTGGGGGTTGTCGCTCATGGCTGGATTCTCCTGTACGCGGGGAAAGGGCCCGGAAAGGGATCGGAAACGTGTGGGGGAGGGATGTGACCTGTGGGGGAGGGGAGGGACGCAGTGAGGTGGCCGGAAGGGGCGGGTGGTGGTGAGGTGGCCGACGGGGAGACCCGGTCGGCGCGCTGCGCCCAGTCTCCCCTCCCGCCCCACGCGCCGCTCGTGAAGCGGCGAGCGCATGCGCCGCTCACGGAGTCGGCGGGCTCTCCGCGGCGCGGGCGGAACCGCGCGGCGGCTACTTGCGGCGCTTGTAGAACGGCAGCGCCACGACCTCGAACGGCTCGTGGCTGCCGCGGATGTCCACCCCGACGCCGGGGGTGCCCGGCGCGGCGTGCGCGGCGTCGACGTAGGCCATGGCGATCGGCCTGCCCAGCGTGGGGGAGGGGGCGCCGGAGGTGACCTCGCCGACCACCGCACCGCCCGCGACGACGGGGTAACCGGCGCGCGGCACCCGGCGGCCCTCGGCGACCAGCCCGACGAGCACCCGGGGCGGGTTCTGCTCCGCCCGCCCGGCGGCCTCGGCCAGCGCCTCGCGGCCCACGAAGTCGCCCTCCTTGCCGAACTTGACCACCCGGCCGAGCCCGGCGTCGAACGGGGTGAGGGCGGTGGTCAGCTCGTTGCCGTACAGCGGCATGCCGGCCTCCAGGCGCAGGGTGTCCCGGCAGGACAGCCCGCACGGGACGAGCCCGGCGGACGCCCCGGCCTCGGTGAGCGCCTGCCACAGCTTCTCCGCGTCGGCGGGGTCGACGAACAGTTCGAAGCCGTCCTCCCCGGTGTAGCCGGTACGGGCGATCAGCGCGGGGACACCGGCGACGGTGCCGGGCAGGCCGGCGTAGTACTTCAGGCCGTCCAGGTCGGCGTCCGTGACGGAGGCGAGGATGCCGGGGGAGGCGGGGCCCTGGACGGCGAGGAGCGCGTAGGCGTCCCGGTCGTCGCGCACCTCGGCGTCGAAGCCCGCCGCCCGCTCGGTGAGCGCGTCGAGGACCGTCTGCGCGTTGGAGGCGTTGGCGACGACCATGTACACCGGGTGCTCCGCGTCGGCGAGCCGGTAGACGATCAGGTCGTCGAGGATGCCGCCGTCCGCCCGGCAGATCATGGTGTAGCGGGCCCGGCCGGCGGCGAGCGTGGCGAGGTCGCCGACGAGCGAGTGGCCCAGCAGGGCCGGGGCGTCCGGGCCGGTGACGGTGATCTCGCCCATGTGGGAGAGGTCGAACAGCCCGGCGCGGGTCCGGACGGCGAGGTGTTCCTCGCGCTCCGAGCCGTAGCGCAGGGGCATGTCCCAGCCGGCGAAGTCGGTCATGGTGGCGCCGAGCGAGCGGTGCAGGGCGTCGAGGGCGGTACGGCGCGGGGCGCCGGAGGTGGTGGTGCTGCTCATCGGTCGTTCTCCCGGACGAGAAGGCGTGGCGAGGCGGGCGGGGGAACGCGGACGGCGATCCCCTTGTCCTCCCCATCTGTCATCGGAACCTGAGAGCTTCGCCGTGACCCGGCGACGGGGTCATGGCTTGCACCTTGGGTGGGACCGCCGTGTTCAGGGACGGTCCGCTTTCCAGATGTGCCTCGCCCGCGCGGTAACTGGGCCTGAGAGATTCAAGGGAGGTGCTTGCTCCTTCGGCGCCCCGGTCACAGCCCTCGGGCCGGGGACTCTCCCGCGCGGATTCGAACGGCCGGTATGCGGTTGAGGCCACATCATTGCACGCACCTCCGCCCCAGGTCCTTGAGGGGCGCCCCTGACAGGGGCGCGGGGAACTGCGCGATCTTCTCGGGGGTCCGGGGGGCGGAACCCCTCGGGGACGGGAAGGGAAGGAGCGGCGGGGGCGAGAAAAGGCCGCCCCGCCTCCCCCACCGCGCACCCGCCCCGCCCACCCCGGCTCTGTAGCACGCCTGTTGCAGGAGACGGACGTGATGGCGAGACACCGTGCATTACCTTCTCTTTACGCTCGGCGGGGAAGGGGCATACATGTCCCGGAGGAGGACGATCAGGGTGGACAGGACCACGGCGTACGGCACCACACCGGCCCTCGCGCTGCCCGAAGGACCCGTCGCACTGCCCCCGCAACCCGTCGGCCCCGCATACGGCCCGCACCTCGCGCCCGCCACCCCCGTCGTCCGCGACCTCCGTTCCCGCCGCGGCCGCAGCCCGCACGGCCTGACCTTCGGCCCCGACGACGTCGTCGTGGTCACCGGCCTCCCCGGCAGCGGCAAGTCGACGCTGATGCACCGCGCCGTGCGCGGCCCCCGCGTCGACTCCCAGGACACCCGCGACCGCTGGGAGGCCCGTACCCCCCGCTTCCTCCCGTACGCCGTCTACCGACCCCTCGTCCGGCTCGCCCACTACGCGGGACTGCGGCGCGCGGTCCGCGCCGGCGGGGGCGTGGTCGTACACGACTGCGGCACCCAGGCCTGGGTCCGCGGCTGGCTCGCCCGCGAGGCCCGGAGGCGCGGCGGCGCCCTGCACCTGCTGGTCCTCGACGTCGGCGTCGACCGGGCCCGCGAGGGTCAGCGCGCGCGGGGCCGGGGTGTCTCGGCGTACGCCTTCCTTCGGCACCGCAGGGCGTCGCGGCGCCTGCTGCGCGCGGTCGAACGCGGCACCCTCCCCGAGGGCTGCGCCTCCGCCACGCTCCTGGACCGGCCCGCCGCCGACGCCCTGCGCAGGATCGAATTCGAGGACGCCCGCCCGCCCGCCGGGCGATAGGGTTCCGTGCCGGAACGGCACATACCGGCAGGGCGCAGCAGTGCACCGGCGCAGCAGTGCACAGCACAGCGCAGAGCACGACAGAGCACGGCACAGCACAGCACAGCAGGGCAGGAAGGGCAGGAGAGGCACATGGACGTCCCGGCACAGGCGCATCCGCACGGCGGCTGGCCCGGCAACGAGCTGGAGGAGGTGCTCTCCGCCTCGCTCGGCGTCCCCTCCGCCGGCGCCCGCATCGTCGAGGTGCTCGCCCGCAGCTTCCTCTGGGTCCCGCTGCCCAATGGCCGCGGCGCCCACGGCGGTCCCCTCGACCTGCCCACCCTGGAACTCGACGGCCAGGTCTACGTCCCCGTCTTCAGCTCCGAGGAACAGTTCCGTCAAGTGGCCGGCACGCACATGGGGTTCACCATCGCCCCCGCCGTGGAGTTCGCGCGGGGACTTCCCCCGCAGGTCGGCCTCGTCGTCAACCCCGACGGTCTGCTCGGCATACCGCTGCCGCCCGACGCGGTGGCCGCGCTGTGCCGCGGCGGGATCGATCCGCTGGACGGCTCGGTGTCCGGCGGCCGGGTCCGGCTCTTCGAGCCCGACTGGCAGGACGACCCGGTGGACCTGCTCGCCGCCGCCTCCGCCGAGTTCGCCGCGACCGGTGCCGTGCTCTCGGCCCGCCGCTGCCTCGCCGTGATCGAGACCGCCGACCCGGTCATGTTCGTCGGCGTCGAACTCGCCTCCCTCGACCCCGAGGCGCACACGGTCCCGCTGGAGGCCCTCGGCCGCGCGCTGGCCAAGGCGCCCTTCGCCACCCCCGTCAACATGGTCTTCCTGGACGCCGCTCAGGACCCCGTCTGCGACTGGCTCCGCGAGAACGTGCGGCCCTTCTACCAACTGGGCTACTGACGAGCAGGGCCTGTCCCGCGAAGAACCGCCGGACAGGCCCTGGCCCCCGCGCCGCGCCGTCACCCCGTGCCGCGCCGTCACCCCGTGCCGCGCCGTCACCCCGTGCCGCCCCGGCCCCTCCCCGTGCCGCCCCGGCCCCTCCCCGCGCCGCCCCGGCCCCTCCCCGCGCCGCCGGCAGACCTTAAGCTGTCCTCAGCCAATGTCTCGCGAAGGGGCGGTAGAAGGTGAGCGCGTCGGGCACGGCCGCGGCCGGGCAGGTCGAGCACATGCTGCGCCAAGTCACGCCCGGGCGTTACGACGCCTACGAGGCGCTGCTCCGCGCGCTCGCGGCGCCGTCCTCCGGCCATCTGTGGATGCTGCTCTGGCAGGGGCGGACCGGTTCGTCCGACGCGCAGTACGGAACCATGGAGGTCGGCGGTTTCCCTTACGCCCCCTGTGTGACCTCCGCGCAGGAGCTGTCGGCCAGCGGCTGGAACCGTTCCTACGAGGTGGTCGACGGGCTGGAGGCGGCCCGCGCCCTCTACCCCGACCACTACGGCCTGTGGCTGAATCCGCACGCCCCCGGCGGTGGTGTCGGCGTCCCCTGGCTGGATCTGCGCCGGATCGCCACGGGTCTGGACAGACAGCCCGCGGGACCGCTCCGGCTGAGTGAACCGGCCATCGAGATCCCGCAGTTCTACGCCCTGCTCACACAGAACGCGCACCGCACTCCCGCGGTGCGCGCGCTGCGCCGCGCCTGGGTGCAGCCCGCCCTCGGCGCGCCGTATCTCGCCATCGGGCTCGACGTGTACGAGGCGTCGCCGCCGGCCGTGGACGCGGTGCGCACGATGATGCGGCAGTCGGTCGTCGCCGTGCCGGACGGGCTGCCGGTCTCCACCGTCGCGCTGTCCGACCCGCACGACCCGGTCGCGATGTGGCTGCGGGCCAGGGCCCGGCCGTTCTACGACCGCGAAGCCCACGCCACCGCCGCGGTGCCCGGTGCGGGCTACGGTTACCCGCATACGCCCGGATACTGAGACACGCGTACGCTGTCGAGTGAAGGCTGCTCATCGTACCTTCACGTTTACTCCGTGTTTCTGCGCGCGTAGAGGGCAACGGAACGAGTGGTTCCGGTGGGTTTTCGGGTCTGGTGCCCCAATTGCCCCCCGTCCGACTCCTGTTACCCGCTGTCCGCATAACGGAACACCTCAAAGAGCATCACGGTTACGCATCCATTCACCGTCAACCCTGGCAACAGATCGCCGGAGCGTTGAAGACTCCCGCACCAGGGGAGCGTTCGCTCCCGTGTACGACGGACTGATCACGCCGCTACGAGCGGCAAGTGCGGGCCGGCTACCGCCGGTTGAGAGGGGTCCCTGCCAGATGACGGCACCATTGCACGAGCCGACCGCGGAAGCGGCTCCGAGTGCGGCCGAAGAAGCGGCGGTTCAAGGCGCCGGGACGAAGGCCGTGCAGGGGCGCTCCCTGGGCCGGATCGCCTGGGAGCGCCTGAAGCGGGACAAGCTCGCCCTGACGGGCGGTGTTGTCGTGGTCGTGCTCATCCTGGTCGCGATCTTCGCCCCGCTCATCGCGGACCTGGCCGGACAGGACCCCGACGCGTACCACGAGAACCTGATCGACCCGCTGTTCGGCACGCCCACCGGGTCCATGGGCGGCATCAGCGGCGACCACCTGCTGGGCGTCGAGCCCGTCAACGGCCGCGACATCTTCGCCCGCGTCGTCTACGGCGCCCGGATCTCGCTGCTCGTCGGCTTCCTGTCGGCCATGGTGGCCGTGATCCTGGGCACCGTGCTCGGCATCCTCGCCGGCTTCTTCGGCGGCTGGGTCGACGCCGTCGTCAGCCGCGTCATGGACGGTCTGCTCGCCTTCCCGCAGCTGCTGTTCATCATCGCCCTGGTCTCGGTCATGCCGAACCACATGCTGGGCCTGACCGGCACGGGCGTGCGCGTCTTCGTGATGATCCTGGTGATCGGCTTCTTCGGCTGGCCCTACATCGGCCGTGTGGTGCGCGGCCAGACGCTGTCCATGCGTGAACGCGAGTACGTCGAGGCGGCCCGTTCGCTGGGCGCCGGCCGGTTCTACATCCTGTTCAAGGAGCTGCTGCCCAACCTGGTCGCGCCCATCATCGTGTACACGACGATGATGATCCCGACCAACATCCTCACCGAGGCGGCGCTCAGCTTCCTCGGCGTGGGCGTCAAGCCGCCCACCTCCTCCTGGGGACAGATGCTGTCCACCGCGATCGACTATTACGAGTCGGATCCCATGTTCATGGTGGTCCCCGGTGTGGCGATCTTCATCACCGTCCTTGCCTTCAACCTCTTCGGCGACGGCGTGCGTGACGCGCTCGACCCGAAGGGTTCCCGCTGAACTGCCGTACCCCCTACTGAGGTTCGCGAATTATCCGCGGACCGATTGACATCCGGAGGATCCGAGATCGTGACTACCCAACGCACCACAGGGCGGCGCAAGCAGGCGGCGGCCGCCGCGATCGCGGTCGTCGCGCTGCTGAGCACGGCGGCGTGCGGCGGCAATGACGACGGCGACGGCGGTTCGAAGAGCGGCGCGGCCGGTTTCAACGCGGCCAACGACAAGGTCGCCCAGGCCTCGCTGGCCAAGAAGGGCGGCGAGCTGAAGTTCGCCAGCGCCCAGGACGCCGACTCGTGGGACACCACCCGCGGCTACTACGGTTTCATGTGGAACTTCTCCCGCTACTACAGCCGTCAGCTCCTGACCTACAAGACGGAGCCGGGCACCGCGGGCGCCGAGCTGACCCCGGACCTCGCCGCCGACATGGGCAAGGTCTCGGACGACGGCAAGACCTACACCTTCACCCTTCGTGACGGCGTCACCTGGGAAGACGGCAAGGCCATCACCGCCCAGGACATCAAGTACGGCATCGAGCGCCAGTGGGCGCAGGACGTGCTGTCCGGCGGCCCCGTCTACCTGCGTGACGTCCTCGACCCCAAGGGCGACTACAAGGGCCCCTTCAAGGACAAGGCCAAGGACCACCTCGGCCTGAAGGCGATCGACACCCCGGACGCGAAGACCATCGTCTTCCACCTGCCGAAGGCCAACTCGGACTTCATGCAGATGCTGGCGCTGACCTCGTCCTCGCCGGTCCGCCAGGACAAGGACACCAAGTCCAAGTACGGCCTGCACCCGTTCTCCTCGGGCCCGTACAAGTTCCAGGCCTACGCCCCCGGCAAGAACCTGATGCTGGTGCGCAACACCAACTGGAAGGCCGCCTCCGACCCGGTCCGCAAGGCCTACCCGGACAAGGTCAGCATCAAGTTCTTCACCAACGCCAACGACCTGGACCAGCGTCTGATCAGCGGCGACTACGACATCGACCTGGCCCAGACCGGTCTGTCCCCGCAGGGCCGCACCACCGCCCTGAAGCAGCACAAGGCCAACGTGGACAACCCGGTCTCCGGTTACATCCGCTACGCGGTCTTCCCGCAGAGCGTGAAGCCGTTCGACAACGAGCACTGCCGCAAGGCCGTCATCTACGGGGCCGACCACGTCTCCCTGCAGACCGCGCGCGGCGGCCCGATGGCCGGCGGTGACATCGGCACCAACATGCTCCCGCCGTCGGTGCCGGGCTCCGAGGGCCAGAAGTACGACCCGTACAAGCTGGCCACGGACAACAAGAACGGCAACGCCGCCAAGGCCAAGGAAGAGCTCAAGGCCTGCGGCAAGCCGAACGGCTTCAAGACCACCATCGCGGTCCGCAACAACAAGCCGGTCGAGGTGGCCACCGCCACGTCGATGCAGGCGTCGCTGAAGAAGGTCGGCATCAACGTCGACATCGACCAGTTCGACGGCTCGCAGACCACCGGCATCATCGGCAGCCCCTCGAACGTGAAGAAGAAGGGCTACGGCATCATCATCATGGGCTGGGGCCCGGACTTCCCGTCCGTGCAGGGCTTCGGTCTGCCGCTGTGGGACAGCAAGTACATCCTGCAGAGCGGCAACAACAACTTCGGCCTGATCAACGACAAGTCGATCGACAAGCTGTTCGACGACTACAACAAGACCCTTGAGGACTCCAAGAAGGCGGAGATCGCCACGGAGATCAACCACAAGGTCATGGAGGGCGGCTACTACCTGCCCTTCACCTTCGAGAAGTTCATCAACTGGCGCGGTTCGAACGTCGCCAACGTGTACACGACGGGCGCGTACAGCGGCATGTACGACTTCGTCAACATGGGTCTGAAGTCCGCGAAGTAATTACCGGCACACCCGCCGAACGGCACGAAAGGCAGGTGAAGGCCGGCGCGGCGTGACCGCGGGCCGCCGGAAGACCTCCGGCGGCCCGCGGTCCGCGGCGGGCCGTAAGCTGTGCTCGCTTACCTCATCAGGCGGCTGATCGCCGCCGCAGTGATGCTGGTGGTCATCATCGTGGTGGTCTTCAGCATCTTCTTCCTCATCCCCAAGTGGGCCGGGGTCGACATCGCCACGAGCTTCGTGGGCAAGCAGGCGGACCCCGCCTCGGTCGAGGCCGTACGGGAGAAGCTCGGTCTGGCCGACCCGGTCTACTCCCAGGTCTGGGAGTTCTTCAAGGGAATCTTCGTCGGCCGCACCTACTCGGGCGGCGGCGACGTCACCCAGTGCGCCGCGCCCTGCTTCGGCTACTCGTTCCGCAGCGAGCAGGCCGTCTGGCCGGTGCTGACCGACCGCTTCCCGGTGACCCTGGCCCTGGCGCTCGGTGCCGCCGTGCTGTGGCTGATCTTCGGTGTCGCGGCGGGTGTGCTCTCCGCGCTCAAGCGGGGCAGCATCTGGGACCGCGGTGCGATGGTCGTCGCGCTGTCCGGCGTCTCCCTCCCGATCTACTTCACCGGCATGCTGGCCGCGGCGATCTTCGACTTCGGTCTGGGCTGGATCGACGCCCAGTACGTGCCCCTGGACCAGAGCTTCACCGGCTGGTTCAGCGGCATGCTCCTGCCCTGGATCACCCTCGCGTTCCTCTACGCGGCGATGTACGCCCGGATCACCCGCGCCACCATGCTGGAGATCCTCGGCGAGGACTACATCCGCACCGCCCGCGCCAAGGGTCTGCGCGAGCCCGTCGTCATCCGCAAGCACGCCATGCGCTCCACGATGACCCCCCTCCTCACCATGCTCGGCATGGACCTCGGCGCCCTCATCGGCGGCGCGATCCTCACCGAGACCACGTTCAGCCTGCCCGGCCTCGGGGCCAAGGTGCTCGACGCGATCAAGAACCAGGACCTGCCCTTCATCCTGGGCGTCACCCTGATCACCTCGCTCGCGGTGCTCGTCGCCAACCTCGTCGTGGACATCCTGTACGCCGTCATCGACCCCCGAGTGAGGCTGGCATGACCGACATCGCCAAGAGCGGAGCCGCGCTCGGCGAACCGCGGGCCGTCAAGGACTCGCCGGCGCCCAGCGCCTTCCTGGAAGTGCGCGACCTGAAGGTGCACTTCCCGACCGACGACGGCCTGGTCAAGTCCGTCGACGGGCTGAGTTTCCAGCTGGAGAAGGGCAAGACCCTCGGCATCGTGGGCGAGTCCGGCTCCGGCAAGTCGGTGACCTCGCTCGGCATCATGGGCCTGCACACCGCCGGCCAGTACGGCAAGCGCAAGGCCCAGATCTCCGGCGAGATATGGCTGGACGGCACCGAGCTGCTGTCCGCCGACCCCGACCACGTGCGCAAGCTGCGCGGCCGGCAGATGTCGATGATCTTCCAGGACCCGCTGTCCGCGCTGCACCCGTACTACACGATCGGGCAGCAGATCGTGGAGGCCTACCGGGTCCACCACGACGTCGACAAGAAGACCGCCAAGCGGCGCGCGGTGGAGATGCTCGACCGCGTCGGCATCCCGCAGCCCGACAAGCGCGTCGACAGCTACCCGCACGAGTTCTCCGGCGGTATGCGCCAGCGCGCGATGATCGCGATGTCGCTGGTCAACAACCCCGAGCTGCTCATCGCGGACGAGCCGACGACCGCCCTGGACGTCACCGTCCAGGCGCAGATCCTCGACCTCATCCGCGACCTGCAGACGGAGTTCGGCTCCGCGGTCATCATCATCACCCACGACCTGGGCGTCGTCGCCGAGCTGGCCGACGACCTGCTGGTGATGTACGGCGGCCGCTGCGTGGAGCGCGGCCCGGCCGAGAAGGTGTTCTACGAGCCCCGCCACCCCTACACCTGGGGTCTGCTCGGCTCGATGCCGCGGCTCGACCGCGACCAGCAGGAGCGCCTCATCCCGGTCAAGGGCTCCCCGCCCTCCCTGATCAACGTGCCGTCCGGCTGCGCCTTCAACCCGCGCTGCCCGTACGCGGACGTCCCCAAGGACGATCTGACCCGCACGGTCCGCCCCGAGCTGGCCGAGGTCGGCAGCCGGCACTGGGCCGCCTGCCACATGAGCACGGAGCAGCGGGAGCGCATCTGGACCGACGAGATCGCCCCGAAGCTGTGAGCGAGGACAAAGCTGTGACCACTCCCGCCAAGAGCGAAGGCGCGACCCTCACCAAGGACGCCGCCGGTGGCGAGACGCTGCTGAAGGTGACCGGGCTGCAGAAGCACTTCCCGATCCGCAAGGGCCTGCTCCAGCGGCAGACCGGCGCGGTCCGGGCGGTCGACGGACTCGACTTCGAGGTGCGCCGGGGCGAGACCCTGGGCGTCGTCGGCGAGTCCGGCTGCGGCAAGTCGACCATGGGCCGACTCATCACCCGGCTGCTCGAACCGACCGCCGGAAAGGTCGAGTTCGAGGGCAAGGACATCACGCACCTCGGCGTCGGCGGCATGCGCCCGCTCCGCCGCGACGTGCAGATGATCTTCCAGGACCCGTACTCGTCGCTGAACCCGCGCCACACCATCGGCACGATCGTCGGCGCTCCCTTCAAGCTCCAGGGCGTCTCGCCCGAGGGGGGCATCAAGAAGGAAGTACAGCGGCTGCTGTCGGTCGTGGGCCTCAGCCCCGAGCACTACAACCGCTACCCGCACGAGTTCTCCGGCGGTCAGCGGCAGCGCATCGGCATCGCCCGCGCCCTCGCGCTCAGCCCCAAGCTGGTCGTGGCGGACGAGCCGGTCTCCGCGCTGGACGTGTCGATCCAGGCCCAGGTCGTCAACCTGCTCGACGACCTCCAGCAGGAGCTGGGCCTGACGTACGTGATCATCGCGCACGACCTGTCCGTGGTCCGACACGTCTCCGACCGCATCGCCGTGATGTACCTCGGCAAGATGGTGGAGCTGGCCGACCGCGACCTGCTCTACAAGTCGCCGATGCACCCGTACACCAAGGCGCTGATGTCGGCGGTGCCGATCCCGGACCCGTCGCGCAAGTCGGCCAAGAGCGAGCGCATCCTGCTCCAGGGCGACGTGCCCTCGCCGATCGCCCCGCCGAGCGGCTGCCGGTTCCACACCCGGTGCTGGAAGGCGACGGAGATCTGCCGCACCACCGAGCCGCCGCTGCTCCAGCTCCGGCCGGGGCAGCAGGTGGCCTGCCACCACCCGGAGAACTTCGCCGACCAGGCCCCGCAGGACACCGTGCTGCTGCGGGACGCCAAGAAGGCCGCCGAGACGGTCGCCGACGAGGTGCTCGCGGAGTCCGCGGTCACGTCGGCGGCGGTGGCGGCCGAGGTGGCCGAGGGGACGGTGCCGGTGGCGAAGGACGCGACCGCCGTGTCCGAGGACGCGACCGCCGCGTCGGAGGACGTGACCCCCGTGTCCGAGGACGCGACCGCTGTGTCGGAGGACGCGACCGCCGTGTCCGAGGACGCGACCCCCGCGTCGGAGGACGTGACCCCGGCGTCGGAGGACGCGACCGCCGTGTCCGGGGACGCGACCGCCGCGTCGGAGGACCCGACCCCCGCGTCGGAGGACGCGTCCGGCGCGGCTGAGGGCGCGGCCGAGAAGCCGGGGCTCGCCAAGGACGTCACCGAGGTGACGGGCACCGAGGCCGCCGCCGGGGAGGCAGCCGACGAGTCCGGCGCCGAGTCCGCCGGGACCGGGACCGCCGACGGCGAGGCCGGCACCGACGGTCAGGAGTCAACCCCGAAGTAACGCATGACGAGTTGGTAAAGTCATGTACATGCCTGAACGGGAGAGCGCAGAGTCGACCCCGCACGCCCGATCGACGATCGATCGGCCCACGCGCGAAAGGGACGACACATGGCACTCTCCCGTTCGGCACGTCTACTGACCCTCGCCACCGCCGCGGCCTCCTTCCTCGTCATCGCCGCCGGCTCGCACCCCGCCCCCGGTGCCCCCGGTATCGGCGACAGCTACTTCCCCGAGCTCGGCAACGGCGGCTTCGACGCCCGCCACTACGCGCTCGACGTGGCCTACGACCCGGACACCGACCGCCTCGACGGGCGGACCACTCTCACGGCGAAGGCCACTCAGAACCTGTCTTCCTTCGACCTCGACCTGCAGAAGCTCGAGGTCACGCGCGTCGATGTCGACGGCAGACGGGCGCGGTTCACCCGGGACGGCGACGAGATCCGCATCACTCCGCGCTCGCCCCTGTCCAAGGGCCGCACCTTCACCGTCTCCGTCACCTACGGCGGCGTGCCCGAGCCGCTCGGCGGGCCCATCGTCTTCGGCTCCTCCTACGGGTGGATGAAAACCGACGACGGCGTCTTCGTGGCCTGCGAGCCCAACGCCGCCTCCACCTGGTTCCCCTCCAGCGACCACCCCTCCGACAAGGCCACCTACGACATCTCCATCAAGGCCCCGCGCGGCCTGACCGGCGTCTCCAACGGGCGGCTGATCTCGACGCGCGACCGTGGCGACTCGACGTACACCCACTGGCGCGAGAGCCGCCCCATGGCCTCCTACCTGGCCACGGCCACCATCGGGAAGTTCGACGTGCGCACGGGGCGCACCCCGGCCGGCACGCCGATCTACGTCGCCGTCGACCCGGTGCTGAAGAACAGCAACAACGTCGACGTGTACGCCGTCACCGCCGAGGCCACCGACTACTGGTCCCAGGTGTTCGGCCCGTACCCCTTCGAGGAGACGGGTGCGATCGTCGACGACATGCCGCAGGCCGGCTTCTCCCTCGAGGTGCAGTCCAAGCCCGCCTACTCCGCCGTGCGCAACGAGTCGACCATCGTGCACGAGCTGGCCCACCAGTGGTTCGGCGACTCCGTCTCCGTCAAGCACTGGAAGGACATCTGGCTCAACGAGGGCTTCGCCACCTACGCCCAGTGGCTGTGGGCCGAGCACAAGGGCACCCGCTCGGCGCACGACGCCTTCCTCGCCGACTACGCCTCTCGCCCGGCGGACAGCGGCTTCTGGCAGGTGAAGGTCGCCGACCCGCAGCGCGACACCATGTTCGCCTCCGCTGTCTACGACCGGGGTGCGATGACCCTCCAGGCGCTGCGCGAGCGCATAGGCGACGACGCCTTCTTCGAGCTGCTGCCCGCCTGGACCCGGGCGCACCGCTACGGCAACGCGCAGACCGCCGACTTCGTCCGCCTCGCCGAGAAGATCTCCGGGCAACGGCTCGGCGACCTCTTCGACACCTGGCTGTACACCACGGGCAGGCCCGAGCTTCTCTGAGGCCCGGCACGCGGCCGAGTGCCACTCGACCGGATCGACGAGCGGCACTGTGCCCTCTGACCCGGTACGACGAACCCGCCGTCCGCCGCGAAGTGACCATGCCGGTCGCAGCCATCGACGAGTGGCTGCGGCCGGCCCGGTTGCGGCAGGTCCCGCGTGCCGCCCTACTCCAGCCCGCGCTTGCCCGGTGCCCAGAACGGCTTGGTGAGGACCGCCCGTCGGTCCCAGCCGGCCTCCCGCACGAGCACCTGCCGCACGTGCTGCACGGTCCGCGCCTCCCCGGCGACGTACGCCATCCCGCCCGGCTCGGGGGCGAGGCGTCGCACCGCGTCCGGGAGCGAAGTGCCGCCCCTGGTGACCCAGTCGAGGCGGTCCGCGTACGGCAGGGCGAGCCGGTCGGCAGCCGTCTCCGTCTCGACGCAGCCGGATATGCGTGCCCCGTCGGGCAGTGCGCCCAGCATCGCGCCGAAGGCGACCGACGCCGTCTCCTCCCCGACGAACACATGGTGCGTGGCGTCGGGCCGCAGCACGAACGTCCCTTCCGGCTTGCGTATCCGGACCCGGTCGCCGACCGCGGCCGCGCTTGCCCACCGTGCCCCGGGTCCGGCCCCGGCGTGATCCAGTACGCGCAACTCGACGGCCCCCTCCGGGTCGTAGCGCCAGATCGAGTACGTGCGCAGAGTCAGCCCGTCGCCGACCATGACCCGCACCTGCTGTCCGGGGCGGACGGTCAGCCCGGACAGGGCCTCGCCCTCGATGCGCAGCCGACGGAAACGGGCGGTGACAGGTTCGGTCTCGGTGACGGTGCCCTGAAGCGTCAGCAGGTCCAGCAGGGGGGAGAGCAGGGTGGCCACGGGACTCCTCGGAAAGTCGTCGATGCGGTGGGGCGCCGAAAGCGGTCGCCCCTCCGAACGCGATACTATCGCGTTCTCCGGAGACGCGATAGTGCTTGTTCCGTCCCGAGGTGCGTCCCAGGTGACGCCCGGCCTTGATGCCCACACTGCAAGACGCTTCCGGTGGTATTCCTTGCTTTGGAAGGCGTGCGGGGAGAAGTGGGTAAGAATGGAAGGGTGCTTACGCAACTCTTCAGCCCCTCCGTCCAGCACACCCTCGATCTCGTCGGCATCTTCGTGTTCGCGATCTCCGGCGCGCTGCTGGCCGTGCGCAAGAACTTCGACGTCTTCGGCATCGCCGTGCTCGCCGAGGTCACCGCGCTCGGCGGCGGTCTCTTCCGTGACCTGATCATCGGGGCGGTGCCGCCGGCCGCCTTCACCGACAAGGGGTACTTCGTCACCCCGCTCTTCGCCGCGCTGCTGGTGTTCTTCCTCCATCCCCAGGTGGAGCGGATCCAGGGCGCGGTCAACGTGTTCGACGCGGCGGGTCTCGGCCTGTTCTGTGTCGCCGGCACGACGAAGGCGTACGGGCACGGGCTGAACCTCACCGCCTCGGCCGCCCTGGGCCTGGCCACCGCCGTCGGCGGGGGAGTGCTGCGCGACGTCCTCGCCAACGAGGTGCCCTCGCTGCTGCGCTGGGACCGCGACCTGTACGCGGTGCCCGCGATCGTCGGCGCCTGCATGGTCGCCGTGTTCCTGCACTACGACGTGCTCACCGCCTTCACCACGGCGTTCGCGGTGACCACCGCCTTCGTGCTGCGACTGGCGGCGCTGCGCTTCCACTGGCGGGCCCCGCGGGCGTGGAACCGGCGCTCGACCGTGCGGGAGGTGCCGGACGATGCCGTGGCGGGCGGCGCATCGGAGCAAGAGAAAGCTACCGCTTAGTATAGATCCGTTGTACGGTGCTCCCATGGCAGACGCACCCACCGCACCGGCCGTCGCCCCCGGCACCCGGGCCACGACCGGTGACAGCGAGTTCGACCGGGACACCGCGGTCACCCGACGCGACGCCGGCGCCCCCGGGGTCTACGACATCGACCTCTCCGCCGGCTGGACGATCATGGGCGCCCTCAACGGCGGCTATCTCCTCGCGGTCCTCGGCCGCGCCCTCGCCGACGCCCTGCCGCACGCCGACCCGTTCAGCGTCTCCGCGCACTACCTCACCGCGTCCCGGCCCGGCCCCGCCGTGATCCGCACGGACGTCGTGCGCACCGGCCGCACCCTCTCCACCGGCCAGGCCTCCCTCTTCCAGTACGACGACGAGGGGCGGGAGGTCGAGCGCCTCCGCGTCCTCGCCTCCTACGGCGACCTGGCCTCCCTCCCCGACGACGTCCGCACCTCCGCCGAACCGCCGGCGATACCGCCGATCGACCAGTGCCCCGGCTCCGAGGACTCGCCCACTCCCGTGCTCGGCGGCTCGTCGTTCGCCGACCGCATGACGCTCCGGCTGGACCCCGCGACGACGGGCTGGGCGCTGGGCGCCCCGTCCGGCAGGGGCGAGATGCGGGGCTGGTTCCAACTGGCCGACGGCCGCGACGCCGACCCGTTCGCGCTGCTCCTCGCGGTCGACGCGCTTCCCCCGACCGCCTTCGAGCTGGGCCTGTCCGGCTGGGTGCCCACCGTCGAACTCACCGCCCACGTCCGCGCCCGCCCGGCCCCGGGCCCGCTGCGGGTGTCGATCACCACGCGCAACCTGGCCGGCGGCTTCCTGGAGGAGGACGCCGAGATCTGGGACGCCGCCGACCGCCTGGTCGCCCAGTCCCGCCAACTGGCCAGGGTCCGGCTGACCGAGCGGGTCTGAGAGGCCGTACGGCCCGACCGCCACCATCGTCCCTCTCTCCCCTTCCCCCTCCCTCTCCCTCCCGCCTCCCTGCCCTCCCCGCCGCGAAGCTGACGGCGCGGAGGGCGGACCGTCAAGAAACCCTCAGGTTCGCCGTGGGCAGGCCGTCAAGTCCCCTCGGAAGTATCGGAGGCGTCAGACACGACGGATGAGGGAGAGACATGGCTGCGCTTCTGTATCGCCTGGGTGCCCTGGGCGCCCGACGATGGCGAACGATGCTGGTCGGGTGGCTCGTGGCCCTGGGCGCGCTGATCGGTCTGGGTTTCTCGGCCGCCGGTGACTTCCAGGACAGCGGTTCCATCCCCGGGTCACCGGCCCAGACGGCACTGACCAAGATGGACCGGCACTGGCCCTCGCCGGACGTCCAGTCCGCCCGGATCGTGTTCCGGGCACCGGCCGGACACAAGCTGACCGAGCCCGGCCTGAAGAAGGCGCTGGCGGCCGGCCTCGCGGGAATGCGGGACGTCGACGGAGTGACGGACGTCGGCGACCCGGCCGAGGACGGCACCCTCTCCAAGGACGCGCGCACCGCGGTCGCGGAGGTCGGCTTCACCACCAAGGCCGACGAAGACGTCCCCGCGGGCACCTTGAACGCCGTCAAGGCCGCCGGGGAACCGGCCGAGCAGGCAGGCCTGAAGACCATCTACGGCGGTGACGCCTACGCGGAGTCGACCGCCCCCATCGGACCCACCGAGCTCATCGGCATGGGCGTGGCCCTGGTCATCCTCATGATCACGTTCGGTTCGCTGTTCGCCGCGGGACTGCCGCTGCTGACCGCCGCCCTCGGTGTCGTCGGCACGATGGCCGCCATGATGGGCGCGGCCTCGTTCCTCGGTGTGAGCGACAACGCGCCCACCCTGGCGATGATGCTGGGGCTCGCCGTCGGCATCGACTACGCCCTGTTCATCGTCTCCCGGCACCGGGCCCAGCTCGCCCAGGGCATGCCCGTGGTGGAGTCCGTCGCCCGCGCCAACGCGACCGCGGGCAGCGCCGTGGTCTTCGCCGGCGCGACGGTCGTCATCGCCCTGGCCGGACTGTCGGTCGCCGGGGCCCACCGGCCGGGTCCGTCTCCTCCGGCCGGCCGCGCTCGTGCTGTCCATCGACACCTCGATCGACGACAGCTCGACCGCCGCCCTCATCAAACGCCAACTTGCCCTGGTCGGCGGCGCGTTGATCGTCCTGCTGGCCCTTGCCGCCCTCGTCCTGCGGCTCGGCATGCGGCCCCTGGTCAGGATGGCCCGCACCGCCGACGCCATCGCCGAGGGCCACCTCAGCGAACGGCTGCCCACCCGGCGCGACGGCAGCGAGACCGACCTGCTCGCCGAGGCCGTCAACCGCGCCTTCGACGCCCAGGCCCGCGCCGAGGCGACCGTGCGCTCCATGGCCGCCGACACCTCGCACGAACTGCGCACCCCGCTCGCCACCATCTCCGGCTGGCTCGACCTGCACCGGCAGGGCGGGATCTCCGGACCCGGCCTGGAGACCGCGTTCGAGCACATCGAGAACGAGGTGGGGCGGATGCGCCTGCTCGTCGAGGATCTCGCCCTGCTCGCCCGGCTGGACGCCGGCCGGCCCGTCGAACAGGATCCCGTGGATCTCACCGCGCTGGCCGCCGGCGTCGTCGAGGACGCCCAGATCATCTACCCCGAGCGCCGCGTCACCATGGCGCCCGCGCCGCCGGCCCACGTCGTCGGCGACGCCGGCCGGCTGCAGCAGGTGGTGCGCAACCTCGTCGGCAACGCCGTGCAGCACACCCCCGCCCGCACCAGCGTCCTGGTGGAGATCACCCTCGTCGGGAAGGACGTGCGACTGCGCGTCGTCGACGACGGTCCCGGCATCCCCGCCCAGGACCTGCCCCGGGTCTTCGAACGCTTCTGGCGGGCCGAGGCCAGCCGCAGTCGGGCGTACGGCGGTTCGGGCCTCGGCCTGGCCATCGTCGAAGCCATCGTGCACGCCCACCACGGTCACGTGAACGTCGAGTCGGAGGTGGGCATCGGGACCACCGTCACCATCCGGCTGCCGCGGGGGGAGGGACGGCCGTGACCACCGCGGCCGTCGTCGGGGGTCCCGCGCTGGTGCGGGAGGCCGTGGCGCGGGTCGTCGAGGGGAGCCGTCTCGTCGACACGGTGGCACGGGCCGCCGACGAGACCCGCTTCGGTGAGCTGCTCGGCGCGGGTGTCCGGCCGGACGTCGTCCTGCTCACGCGCACGGTCCGGGACCGGGGCCGGGACGGGGACCCGAGCGGCGGCGTCATCCGGTTCGCGGAGTCGGTCGCCACCGCCTCCGCGCTCGCCCGGACGATCGTCCTCGGCGTCGCGGACGCCCCGGAGGCCGACACCTGTCTGCGCGCGGGCGCCACCGGTGTCCTCGCCGCCGACATCACCGCCGTCCAGCTCGTCGCGGCCCTGGAGACGGTGCTGCGCGGGGGTCTGGTCGTCGTACTGGGCACCGCCCCCGTCGTCGCGGTGCCCGAGCGGCGGCGGACGGCCGGCGCGGAGGTGGTCGGGACGCTGTCCCTGAGGGAGCGCCAGGTCCTCACCCTGCTGGCGAGCGGCCAGGAGGCGCCCGCCATCGCGGCCGCGTTGCGGATCAGCCCGCTCACCGTGAAGACCCACATCGCCCATCTGCTGTCCAAGCTCGGGGTCAGCCGACGGGGCCACGCGATCGCCTTCGCCTACGAACACGGCCTCGTGGTGCCGGGTACGCCCCTGAAGGACACGCTGCTGAGCCGGTTCCCCGAGGCGTCCTGAGGACGCCGCGTCGGTTCCGGCGCGCGGGCGGGGCCGTCAGCCGTCCAGCCAGTGCCGGCGGCCGATGCTGATGAGCCGCATCTGCCGGGTCGCCACGCGGGCCACGTGCTCGCGGGCGCGGGCGCGGACGGCAGGGGCCGGACCGTCCGTGGTCCCGGCCTCTGCCCCTGCCGTCGCCTCCGCCTCCTGAACCTCCTCCGCCTCCTGGGCCTCCAGGAACAGGGAGGCCGTCATCAGCATCTGGTCGACGTACAGCTCGGCGAGCATCAGCAGGTCGTCGTCGCTCCAGCCCTCGGACTCCGGGTGCCCGGCGAGTTCGGCGCGCACCTCCTCGGCGAACCCTGCCAGTTCCCGCCGTATCGCCTCGCGCACCGGCGCCACCCCGCCGTGCCGCTCGCGGGCGACGAACCGCACGTGCGCGGGATGCGCCTCCACGTGTCGTGAGATCAACTCGACGGCGCGGGTGATGCGTTCCTCGCTGTCCCCGGGTACGGACACCGTCGCGCCGATCATCGGGTGCAGGGAGCCGAGCGCCTCCTCGACGAGTGCGACGCCGAGGTCGGCGGTCGAGCGGAAGTGCCGGTAGAAGGCGGTCGGGGCGACCCCCACCGCCCGGGTGACCTCCCGCAGCCCCAGGCTGCTCAGACTCTGCTCCTCCAGCAGCACGAGCGCCGCGTCCAGGAGCGCCCGGCGGGTCTTCTGCTTCTGTGCCTGGCGGATGCCGGAGGTGTGACTCATGCCATGCAGTTAACAACTGTTCTCCGGGCTTGCAAAGTCATGAGGCCCACTAGACTGGTTAGTCAGTGAACAACTGTCACTGCAAGGCTTCTCCGAAGGGGGTCCCGTCCCATGCTGCTTCTCGTCGCCGCCCTCCTGCTCCTGGGCACCGTGCTCGGCACCGTGGCCCACGTACCGCTCCCCGTCACCCTCCTCGCCGCGGGCGCCATCGCGCTCTGGCTGGCGATCTTCGCGGCCCGCGAACGGTACGGGCGCGGCCGCCACACCTCGGCGCACTGACATCCGCCCGCCCACCGTCCCTTCGAACTCCGGGAGCTGACCGCACCATGCACCTCACCGCCACCTCGACCCGGCCCACCGGCAAGCGGGACACCGACGGCATGGCCGTGGCGTCCTTCGTCCTCGGTCTGCTCGGCCTGCTGGTGCTCAACGTCTTCCTCGGCCCCATCGCCATCGTCCTGGCCTCGCTCTCCCTCTGGCGCGGCACCAGGCGCCCCGGCCGCGCCGCCCTGGGCCTCACCCTCGGCATGGCCGACCTCGTCGTCCTGGCCGCCCTCATGCAGGCCGACAACACCGTCTCCTGGAACTTCTGAGACCCCCGAGGGGCACTGGGGGAATATCCGCACTCATGCCCTCGGCCGGCCTTGGAGGGCGGGGCGGAAACTCGCACTGATGGCCCCCGGCCGCCCCGGCCGACCGAAAAGGGGCGCGGGGAACTGCGCGACCAGCCACATCCCACCCGCACCCGCCAACGCACCGCTCCACCCTCCCCCTCCGGCGCACCCAGCCGCTCCTCGCACGCACAACCAGGCCCCCGCACCGCCCCTGCCAAGGCGAGCGCGGCGCCCCCGTAGAATTCGCCTCACCATGGCATACCTCGACCACGCCGCGACCACTCCGATGCTCCCCGAGGCGGCGGCCGCGCTGACCGACCGGCTCGGCGTCACCGGCAACGCGTCCTCACTCCACGCATCCGGGCGCAGGGCCCGCCGCACGGTCGAGGAGTCCCGCGAGTCCCTCGCCGAGGCACTCGGCGCCCGGCCCAGCGAGATCGTGTTCACCTCCGGCGGCACCGAGGCCGACAACCTCGCCGTCAAGGGCCTGTACTGGTCCCGTCGCGCCGCCGACCCCCGCCGCACCCGCGTCCTCGCCAGCCCCGTCGAGCACCACGCCGTCCTGGACGCCGTCCACTGGCTCGGCGAGCACGAGGGCGCCACCGTCGAGTACCTCCCCGTGGACACGTACGGCAGGGTCCACCCCGAGGCGCTGCGCGAGGCCCTCGCCCGCGACCCCGAAGGCGTGGCCCTGGTCACGGTCATGTGGGCCAACAACGAGATCGGTACGCTCTTCCCGGTGCCCGAACTGGCCGCCGTCGCCCGGGAGTTCGATGTGCCGCTGCACGCGGACGCGGTCCAGGCGTTCGGGCAGGTCCCGGTCGACTTCGCCACGTCCGGGCTCGCCGCGATGACCGTCTCCGGTCACAAGATCGGCGGGCCCTACGGCATCGGCGCGCTGGTCCTCGGCAGGGACCAGGACCCCGTGCCCGTGCTGCACGGCGGCGGCCAGGAGCGGCATGTGCGCTCCGGCACGCTCGACGTGCCGGTGATCGCCTCCTTCGCGGTCGCGGGCCGGCTCGCCGCAGAGCGGCGCGAGCGGTTCGCCCGGGAGGTCGGTGCCCTGCGCGACGAACTCGTCGACGCGGTCCGCCGGGCCGTCCCCGACGCGATCCTCGGCGGCGACCCCTCCCCGGGGGGCCGGCTGCCCGCCAACGCGCACTTCACCTTCCCCGGCTGCGAGGGCGACTCCCTGCTGCTCCTGCTGGACGCCCAGGGCATCGAGTGCTCCACCGGCTCCGCGTGCACGGCGGGCGTCGCCCAGCCCAGCCACGTCCTCCTGGCCACCGGCGCCGACCCGGACCTCGCCCGCGGCACGCTCCGCTTCTCCCTCGGCCACACCTCCACCCGGGCCGACGTGCGGGCGGTCGCCGAGGCGATCGGCCCGGCGGTCGAACGCGCCCGCACCGCGGGCCTGACATAGCCGACCCGGCCGACGCGGACGTCACGTACACCGCGGGCTCACGCCACGGCCGTGCGCGCCCTCCGCACCAGCTTCATGTACCGCTCCCAGTCCCAGTACCGCCCGGGATCGGTGTGGTCCGTCCCCGGGACCTGCACGTGGCCGATGATGTGCGTGCGGTCGACGGGTATCGCGTACCGCGCGCAGATCGCGGCCGTCAGCCGTGCCGAGGACGCGTACATGGCGTCCGTGAACGAGGACGCCTTCTCCACGAAGCCCTCGTGCTCTATGCCGACGCTGCGCTCGTTGTACTGCCGGTTGCCCGCGTGGAACGCCACGTCCAGCTCGCGGATCATCTGCGCGACGTGGCCGTCCTTGCGTACGACGTAGTGGGCCGCCGCCTGGTGCGAGGGATCCTGGAAGACCTTGACCGCGCTGCGGTAACTGCCCTGCGTGACATGGATGATCACGCGGTCTATGCGGTAGTCGTCGGGCCGGTCCGCCCGCCGCAGATTGGCGGCGGAGGCGGCTATCCACTGGGCGCCCCGGTAGTCGACCGCGCCCTCGTCGCGCGGCCGCTCCACGCCCGGCAGCCGCCACCACAGGTGCGACAGCTCCTGGCGGGCCAGGATCACCGTGCCCAGCGCGGCCGCAGCGCCGCCGACGAGCAGCGCCCGCCGACCGGGACGCCGGTCGCCGTCGCCCACGCCTTCCACGGGTGCCCGGGCGCGCTCCGTGCCCCCCGCACTCCCCGCCGTCTCCTCCGCGAGTTCTTCCCCCATGTACTGGTAAACGGATACTCGCGTGTTCCGGTTCCCACGCCCCCGTACCCTGGAGGGGTTATGACTGACGACATCCCGCAGCACCCCCGCCGCCTTCGCGTCCTCGCCGCCATGTCCGGAGGGGTCGACTCCGCCGTCGCCGCCGCCCGCGCCGCGGAAGCGGGCCACGACGTCACCGGCGTCCACCTCGCGCTCTCCGCGAACCCGCAGTCGTTCCGTACGGGGGCGCGGGGCTGTTGCACCATCGAGGACTCGCGGGACGCCCGCCGCGCCGCGGACGTCATCGGCATCCCGTTCTACGTCTGGGACCTCGCCGAGCGCTTCCGCGAGGACGTGGTCGAGGACTTCGTCGCCGAGTACGAGGCCGGCCGCACCCCCAACCCCTGCCTGCGCTGCAACGAGAAGATCAAGTTCGCCGCGCTGCTCGACAAGGCGCTCGCGCTCGGCTTCGACGCGGTCTGCACCGGCCACTACGCCAAGGTGATCCTCCGTGAGGACGGCACCCGCGAGCTGCACCGCGCCTCCGACATGGCCAAGGACCAGTCGTACGTCCTCGGCGTGCTGGACGAGAGGCAGCTCGCGCACGCGATGTTCCCGCTCGGCGACACGATGACGACGAAGGACGAGATCCGCGCGGAGGCCGAGCGCCGGGGCCTGGCCGTTGCCAAGAAGCCCGACTCGCACGACATCTGCTTCATCGCCGACGGCGACACCCAGGGCTTCCTCGCGAACCGGCTGGGCCGCGCGGAGGGCGACATCGTCGACGAGTCCGGCGCCAAGGTCGGCACCCACGAGGGCGCCTTCGGCTTCACCATCGGCCAGCGCAAGGGCCTGCGCATCGGCACCCCGGCCGACGACGGCAAGCCGCGCTACGTCCTGGACATCTCCCCGGTGACCAACACGGTCACGGTCGGCCCGGCCGCCGCCCTCGACGTCGACGCGCTCACCGCGATCAAGCCCCGCTGGTGCGGCACGGCCCCCTCCGGCCCCGGCACCTACACCGCCCAACTCCGCGCCCACGGCGACGAGACGGAGGTGACGGCCGAGGTGGTGGACGGCTCCCTGGAGGTCTCCTTCACCACCCCCGTCCGAGGCATCGCCCCCGGCCAGGCCATCGTCCTGTACGACGGGACGAGGGTGGTCGGCTCGGCCACGATCGCGTCGACGCGGAGGGCGACGGCGGCGGTCTGATCCCCGTCCGCCGGCCGAGCGTACTTCCAGTGAGCGGGCAAGCAGACCGACGAAGCTGAGGACCGTTCAGCGGGCGGTCGTCGAGGACATGCTCGTCGCTCGGGTTCGAAGCGACTGAGCGGAGCAGTCAACTGCTGAGCCCCGCCTTGACGCTCCGCACCAGCGAACCCAGCGCCGCCCGGTCCGTGGTCAGTACGCGGGCCGGGCTTTCGCTCTCCCGGAGGGCTATGCCGTCGAGGCTCGGCGCGGCTATCTCGACGCAGTTGTTGCCGCCCTCTTCGGAGAACGACGACTTGATCCAGCGCAACTCGGGCAAGGGACGCACCTCTTACAGGTCGCGGATGACGGCACGGATCGCGTCCTGGGACGCTCGTGCTCCCAACGCTATCTTTTCGATGAGATCCAGACGCTTGCGGAAGTTCTCCAGTTGCGTCGGGGAGTCCAGGAAGACGGCGCCGCTGGGGGAGTCCATGTGTGCCGTGTCCAGGTGAGGGTCTGCCGCCTCTGCGTACATGAGGGACTCACCGGCCATGGGAAACCCGCCCGCAGCGAACGGGATGATGAGAATGGTGACGTTGTCGCGGTCGCTCGCCTCAAGGAGGTGTTTCAGCTGAGCACGGGCGACCTTGGGGCCTCCGACCTGGATGCGTAGTGCCGCTTCGTGGATGATCCCGACGTACGGCACACGGCTGTCACCTGTGACCACGCGCTGGCGCCCGAGGCGGTGGGCAACGCGTAGTTCAACTTCCAGTCGCGGCAGAGCGGGCACGAGAAGGTCGAAGAGAGCGCGAGCGTGCTCCTCGGTCTGGAACAGGCCGGGCAGGTGCGCGGTCTGCAAAGTGCGTAGCCGGACTGCGTAGTGCTCGATCTCAGAGACATCGAGGAAGCCCGGCGGAATCTTGCCCCTGTACTCCTCCCACCAGCCTGTCGTGCGTCCGCCGGTCATGGTCGCCAGTGCATCGATCAGTGCCGGGTTGTTGCACTCGTAGATGCTTGCGAGGCGGCGGAGCCTCTCCTCGCTGATGCCGAATCGGCCGGCCTCGACATTGGCGATCACCGTGCGGTCCGTAGAGAGCATGTCGGCTGCCTGAGGGGCCGTCATGCCCGCTGCCTGCCGCATCCTGCGCAACTCGGCTCCGAAGCGACGCTGTCGGACTGACGGGGTGTGCCTTGGTGCCATAAGTGATCTCCCTCTTCGCCCGCGCACAGTGTGCCGATCCCGGCTGCCCGGATCCACCTGAAAACCGAAGTTAATCAGTTCTAGTGAAGCAGGTAGCACCGTTATGTGAGGACCTCGTATGGTGAGGCGCAAGCCACCTCCCCGCCCCAGCGGAAGCGCACCGGAACCCCGCCGCCCACCCGGGACGCGGTGAACGTACCGGCAGGACACCGCGTCGGCGGACAGGCGGAGGGCACGGCCCGCACGCGTGGACGTACAGCCGCGTGCTCCCCGGCGACAACGACCCGCACCAACGGAGGTGCCGCGTGACCCGACCCCCCGCCGTCCTCACCGCTCAGGCCGACGACGAGCCGGACCCCGTTCCCCACCCCGGTCCGCTCCCCTTCGCCGCACCCTGGAGTTACGAACTCCACTACCCCTGCGACCCCCGCGCCCCCGGCATCGCCCGCCTCACCCTGCGCGCCGTGCTCGCCGCCCACGGTCTCGCCGAACTGGCCGACCGGGCGGAGCTGTTGACGTCCGAGCTCACCACCAACTCGGTACGGCACACCAGGGGACCCGCCTCCGTCCGGCTGCACTGGCTTGACCCCGTGCTGCGGGTCAGCGTGTGGGACATGAGCCCCGACCTGCCGCCGCTCGGCCCGCGCTCCGCCGTCCCCCCGGACGCCTTCACCGGGAGGGGGCTGCTGATCCTCGACGTACTCGCGGACCGCTGGGGCGGCTGCGGCACCGGCGGGGGGCCGTACGGGCCCGCCGGCAAGACCGTCTGGTTCGAGCTGGCCCTTCCGCCGGGCCCGCCCGCCGGCGGGCCGGCATCCGCCCTCGTCGTCTGACCCGCGACGGTCGCCCGTCCGTCCGTGCCCCATCGAGTCGGCTCCACCCGCAACCCGCAGGAGTGGTTGGTGATGTCGGCAGCAGACAACGCGGCGGCGGCCTGTGGCGTGGCGCCGCGGCATCGGCGCCGCACTCGTCGCAGGGCGGAGCCCGTCCTCCTGCGAGAGGGCCTGTAGGAGCCCGACGCGGTGCGGGAACACGCCCGTGGAGGCGACCACCCGCCGGTTCACGGAGCACCTGGTGTGAAGACCGGCCCGCCCGCGCCCGATGCGCGGGCGGGCGCGCGTCGGGTTCAGACGGTGAGTCGGAACGCCTGGATCCACTCGTTGTTGTCGTGGGTTCCGGCGTAGGTGAACGACAGTCCGGCGTCAGGTGCGTCGCACTCCAGGCCGAGCCAGTCGCCGTCGTGGATGTAGGTGGTCTGGCAGACGTTGCCGGCGCCCTTGTCGACGCTGACGGCGAACCCCAGCATGTGCGGGGCGTCCTTCTTGGTGCTGCCCACGTAGGTGTCGATGCCGTCCTCGGCGGTGGACCAGGGGTCGAAGTAGTTGCCCTCGCCGTTGGTGGAGGCGGGATCGTAGACGTAGGCGCGGGTGTTGACGCCCTTGGCGTCGGCAACGGCGATGTTGACGGACGTGATCGTTCCCTCGCCCGGGGTGCCGGCCGTCTGGCCGTCGCACACGGCGTCCGTCCAGCCGTCGCCCGCCACGAACGCCCGGTAACAGATGTGCCGCCCGCCCGGATCCTGCGCGGCGAGTTTCTGGACGGCTGTCGCCGCGGTCGTCTCCGGAGGCTTGGCCTTCTTGTTCCCGCCGCCTCCGCCGCCTCCGCCGCCCTTCGCGTCGGCAGAGGCCGGACCCGCGGGGGCGGAGGCCGTCGCGTCGGGGCTCTTGGGCGCTTCGAGGGACGGCGGGGCGGAAGGCGCGAGCGTGCTGGCGCCGGCCCCCTGCATCTTCTCGGTGGCCGCGGTGCGGACCTGCGGCTTGTAGGCGATCCACAGCATCACGAAGGTGATCGCCAGGGCCATGAAGAGGCCGAGGCAGGTGGCCAGCCAGCGCGGCAGGAACCCCCGCTGGACATACGTGCCCTCCACCTTCAGCGGCGTCACACCGGACCGCTGCACGGACAGCGCGTACGGCCGGTCCTCCTTCGCGCCGAACCAGATGATCCGCCGCGGCTTCAGCACCGCGTTCACGAACGCCGCGCGGCCCGGCTCGATCTGCACGTTGGCCGGACGGATCTCGTACGACAACTGGTCGCCGTTGTCGCTGCCGCTCACCGAGGCCGTCAGCCTCGTGTTGCCCAGGTTGTCCACGGCCAGCTTCGGGCGTCCGCGCAGGCGGCCCTTCACCGTCACCGGCACCAGTTCCGCCCGCACCTCCGTGAACGGGGTGACCGTGACGTTGCCCTCCGGGACGGTCGTCGCCTCCGGGTGCTCGGTCGGTGTGACGCGGACCCCGTACGGATGGGGGCCCGCCGTCGCGTCCGGGGTGCGCGGCGGGGCGATCGTCAGGTCCACCGACCCCGTCGTCCCCGGGTACAGGCGCACCGTCCGCGGCTCCACCACGGTCCATGGCGCGAGGGATCCGACCGCTTCGAAGTGGTACTCGTCCACCACGTCACCGGTGTTGCGCAGACGCAGCCGTACGGTCGTCACGCCACCCGGGTCCACGGTGGCGGAGGCGGGTTCCAGGGAGGTCCAAAGGCTCACCCCCTGGACGCTAAACGTGACTCCCGTACCACGTCAGGAAGCTCAGGGGCACGAGGTGTGCCCGAAGAGGCGGGACGCGTTGCCCCGGCCCCGGCCCCTGGCCCTCACTGTCCGGCCCCCGGCCCCCGTGCCGGGCCCGAAGCCCCCGGCCGTCCGCCGCTCAGGACGTGCGGCCGACTCCGCACCACATCGGGAGCGGGCCCGTGGGCGTGGCGGTGCCGGCGTCCGGGTGCCACCGGGGGAGCTCGACGACCCCGGGCTCCAGCAGGTCGGTGCCGCGGAAGAAGCGGGTGACCTCGTCGTGCGTGCGCGGGGTGGCGCCCGCGTGCGCGTCGGCCCGCTCGTTGTAGACCCGCATCGACTTCGCGACCTGCTCGGCGGCGATGTCCGAGGCCGGGTGGGAGACGACGAGGTGGCTGCCGGCGGGCAGCGCGTCGAGGAGGGCCGCGGTGATCGCGTACGGGTCGTCGGCGTCCGGGACGTACTGGAGCACGGCGACGAGCATGAGCCCGACCGGCTGCGAGAAGTCCAGCGTCGCGCGGGCCCGTTCCAGGATGCGGTCCACCTCGCGCAGGTCGGCCTGGATGTAGTCCGTCGCCCCGTCGCGGCTGCTGACCAGGAGCGCCTCGGCGTGGGCCAGGACGACCGGGTCGTTGTCCACGTAGACGACACGGGCCCCGGGATCGGCCCGCTGCGCCACCTCGTGCGTGTTGTCGGCCGCGGGTATGCCGGTGCCGATGTCGAGGAACTGCCGGACCCCCGCCCCCTCCACCAGCTCGCGCACGGCACGCCCCAGGAAGGCCCGGTTGGCGCGGACCGCCTCGATGATGTGCGGGTTGGCGGCGGCGGCCAGTTCGGCCGCCTCCTGGTCGGCGGGGTAGTTGTCCTTGCCGCCCAGCCAGGCGTTGTACACCCGGGCGGGGTGGGCCATGGAGGAGTTGATCGGCACCCTCGCGCTCGTCGGCCGTTCGCTCACAGCGCTGTACTCCCTCGTCATCGGCACCCTCGCAATCCGTACACCCTGGCCCAGGGGCAAGGACACCGGCAACATACCGGTCGGTGCGGCCAGTTGGGCACGGGGTGCGGGACGGCGGTGACGGTGGCGACGGCGGCGGTCAGGCCTCCGCCGCCCGCCTGATCCCCTCCAGCGTGGCCTCCATGCCCCTGGCCAGTTCTCCCAGGCGGTACGCGACGATCGCCTCCTCCTGGTCGGGGGCGCGCCCGATGTACGCGCTCAGGCCCGAGGGAGCGGGGCCGAGGGTGACCGACTGGCGCAGCGCCGTGCCGCCGTCGGGCGCGGGGGTCAGGGCGAAGGACCACGTGGCCATGGGGGCCGTGGCGTCCTTCGCGGGGTCGCTGTAGACGCCCTCGGTGTCCAGGACGCGCCAGGTGAGCGTGCGGCGCGGGACGCACTCCGTGATCTCCGACGTCGTACACCACTCGCCGATGACGGGATGACGGTTGTGCCCGAGGTAACGGACGCCCGGGGCCGGTCCGCCGGCGCCGTCCCGCCACTCCACCCGTACCAGCTCCGGGCTCCACCCCGTCATCGCCTCGACGTCCGTCACGATCTCCCACACCCGTGCCGGATCCGCGTCGATGTGCACCTCGCGCCGGGTTCCCGGCCGGTCGGCGTACCGCATGCTGTCCCTCCCCTGGCGGAACGCGGTCGTGCGCCGCGCCCGCGAGGGGATCCTGGGCAGCCGCCGGGCAGTCAACTCCTCGCGTCAGGTGTTCGGTTGCTCACAGCGCTTTCACCTCGGCCACCAGGCGTGCGGCCGTCGGCACCGCGATCCCGTGCCGCTCGGCCGCGCGGAGCACGGCCCCGCCGATCGCCTCCAGCTCCAGCGGGCGGCCCGCCTCCGCGTCGCGCTGCATCGACGACCTCATGTCGGCCGGGCACGCGTCGAACATCGCCACGCTGCGGGCCGCGTCGAGCGGGGCGCCCTCCGCCCGGCCGACGGCGGTGGTCTCGTCGATCAGGGCGAGCAGTTCCTCCCGGTGCTCGGTGCGCACCGGACCGGCGCCTGTGCCGTACCGCGTGGTGAGCAGGGCGAACGGGGCGAGGAAGGCCAGCTTCGCCCAGAGGATCGCGGTCTCCGACTCCGCGACGCGGGCGCGGAGTCCGGCGGCTTCGAGTACGCCGGCCACCTCGGCGAGCGGCCGTGCGGTGCGGCCCGCGAGGTCGATGTCGGCGAACGGGCTGCCGTGCTCGATCACACCGGGCGCGACCCGCGTGGACTCGACGCGGATGACACCGGCCGCCACCCGGCCGTCGCCGTAGCGGCCGCGCAGCGTTTCGGTGTGCTCGACGCCGTTGAGCAGGGGAAGGACCAGCGCGTCCGGGCCCAGTACGTCCGGCGGGAGCCGGGTGAGGGCCTCGTCGAGGCTGGTGTGCTTGACGGCCACCACGCACAGGTCGACCGGTTCGCGCAGCTCGGTGTCGGCCTCCACCTCGGCGGTGAAGTCCCCGAACCGCTCGCTGCGCACCCGGATCCCGTTCTCGCGCAGGGTCTTCGCGGTCGTCTCGCCGGCCAGACAGATCACCCGGTGTCCGGCCCGGGACAGCAACGCGGCGAGCAGCCCGCCGACGCCGCCGGGGCCGAGTACGGCCACGCTCCACGGGTGGTGGGCGTCGGCAGGGTTCTCAGTGCGGTCCGATACCGATTCCGATGTCGATTCTGATTCCGGTGCGGTGCTGGGCATGCGGCGGCTGTCCTTCCGGTCGTGGGCCGGCCCGGTGGCCGGAACTGTCTTCCCGGTGGACGGCAACACGAGGCGGTCCCACCGCATTTCCGGCCACCGCCCGGAACCGTCCACCACCGCCCGGAGCCGTCCGGCCCTGTCCGGTTCGGCCGGCCATGGCCCGGCACGCCGCGGGTCAGGTGATGTCAGGCCCCGAGGAAGTCCACGAGCACCGGCGCGAGGGCGTCCGGGTCGACCATGTGGTTCTGGTCCTCCAGACAGCGGTACGCGCCGTCGGGCACCGCGTCCGCCACCGCCTCGGCCGCCTCGCGCATCCAGGCGGGGCTCGCGCCGCCGGCCACGGCGAGCACCGGCACCCCGACCGACGCGAGCCGCTCTCGGGGGACCGACCCGCCGCCCATCACCGCGTCGTCGTACGCCAGGGTCGGCGCGACCGCCTCCATGCCGGCCCACATGGGGGAGGAACGGGCGCTCGCGATCATCTCCGGGGCGAGACCGGTGAGGGAGAGGAACAGCTCCACCGCGTCACCGTGCGCCCCGCGCCGCAGCGCCTCCGTCAGCCGCTCGGTGTACCGCAGGCGGGCGCCCGCCTGCTCCTCCGACAGCGTGAACGGAGGCTCGTACACGGCGACCCGGGTCACTCCCGGCAGCCCGCTCGCCGCGGCCTCCAGGGCGAGCGCGCCGCCCGACGAGACGCCGTACAGGGCGGCGCCCCCGCCCACCTCCCCGATCAGCGCCCCGAGATCCTCCACCTCGCGGGCGACCGCGTACGGCTGGGTGTCCCCGCTGCCGCCGCGGCCCCGCCGGTCGTAGACGATCACCTCGCAGTGGTCCGCCAGCCGTGCGGCCAGCGGTGCCGTCGTCGCGCCCGTCGACATCGCCCCGCTCACCAGCACGACAGCCGGGCCCCGTCCGGAGCGTGCGTACGCGAGGGACGTGCCGTCGCGCGAGATGACCGTCCTGTCCATGCCTGCCCCGTCCGCCCTGTCTGCCGTCCCTGTGTCTGCCATGTCTGTGGAGACTGCCACCGGGCGTGGCGATCCCCGCGTACGACACGGCGGGGCGAGGACGCCGGGAGGCGCGGAGCCGGTCAGGTGGCCGTCGTACCGACCACCTCCACCTCGTAGAAGCACAGGTGGTCCTTGATCGCGGCCACATCCGGCTTGGGGTCCGGGTATGCCCAGACCAGATCGGCGGCGTCCGGCAGCGACCAGTACGAGGCCGTGCCCTTGAACGGGCAGACCGTGTGCGTCGCGGACGGCGTCAGCAGGTCCAGCCGGACGTCCTCGGGGGGCAGGTAGAACCGCGGGGGACAACCGGTCTCCCGCAGGACGAGCGGGCGGTCGCTCTCGGCCAGCACCTGGCCGTCGTGCACCACGCGCACGCGCTCGTCGCTCTGTTCGACAGTGATGACGTGTCCTTTGCTCATGCCGGTTCAGCACCCGCGCGCGCCGTGTTCTTCCCGCGCGTGCCCAGGTTTTTCCCGCCCGGCGGCGGGTTCCTCGCGCGTACCGTGGTCGCCATGCGAATCTGCGTCTTCCTCTCCGCCGCCGACCTCGACGACCGCTACACCCGCCCCGCCCGCGAGTTCGCGGAACTGCTCGGCAAGGGCGGCCACACCCTGGTGTGGGGCGGCTCGGACGCCGGCCTGATGAAGGTCGTGGCCGACGGCGTCCAGGAGGCGGGCGGACGGCTGTGCGGGGTCTCCGTCGACTTCCTCTCGCACAAGGTGCGGCCCGGCGTCGACGACATGGTGATCGCCAAGGACCTCGCCGAGCGCAAACGGCTGCTGCTGGAGAAGGGCGACGCCGTCGTCATCATGGTGGGCGGCACGGGCACGCTCGACGAGGCCACCGAGATCCTGGAACAGAAGAAGCACGGCCACACCGACAAGCCGGTCGTCCTGCTCAACACGGCCGGCTTCTACGACGGCCTCAAGCAGCAGTTCCACCGCATGGAGGCCGAGGGCTTCCTGCCCCGCCCCCTGGCCGAGCTGGTCTTCTTCGCGGAGGAGCCGGTGGGGGCACTGGCGTACCTGGAGGAGAGCGCGGGGGTGAAGTGAGGGGTGGCGGGGGCTGCGGCCCCCGGCCCTGCGGGGCTGCGCCCCGGCGTCTGCGGGGGTGCGGCCCCGGGGCGCGGTGATCAGCCAATCGTCGAGGGGCGGACCCGGGGACTCCACATCGTCCGCCCCTTCTCTCCGCTCAGTCTTCGCAAGTGTTTTCGCCCTCCAGTCGGCTCGGTCCGGTTGGTCGGGCCGCTGCGGCGGGGGGCGTTTTTCGGCCGTCCGGGCCGGTGCGTTCCATGATCGCCCTCTTCCTGAAGCGTTCACGTCATGTCTACAGTGGCTCCGCCGACTCGATCTCGAACAAAGGTTCGAGATCGGTGGGCATTCGGCGCCTGATGTCCGGCTTCGGCGTTTGACGTCCGGCTTCGCCGTTCGATGTCCGGCCTTCGCGTTCGCCGCTCGACGTACGACATTCGACGAGAGGACCCCACTTCCCATGCCGAAGTTCAAGGCAGGCATCCGCGCCGCTGCCGTAGCCGCCGCGCTGGCCGCGGTCGCCGTCACGGCACCGCAGGCAGTGGCCGCGCAGGGCCCCGCCCCGGCGGTAGCGGCGAAGGCCGGCGCCCAGGCCGTCTCCGCCAAGGCCGACGCCACCACCCGGGCCATCGCCAAGAGCGACCCGCAGGCCGTCGCGGCGGCCACGGTGTGCGGCTCCGGCTACACGCTGCTCAAGGCCGTCCCGCTGCCCCTCGGCACCGACCCGAACCTGCGGCTGGGCACCCTCTTCGCCTACGGGAACGGCGGCAAGGGGTGCGCCATCCTCGACAACAACGTGGGCAAGTCGCAGTACATGTACCTGCGCGTGTGCAAGGTCGACGGCACGGGCTGCGACACCGACACCGGCAACTTCAGCGAGTACGCGGGCCCCGTGAACGTCTCCAGCTTCGCCTGCGCACCCATCACCGCCAAGATGGGCAACACCTCCGGCAGCCTCTACATCGACTACAAGTCCGACACCGTGTTCCCCTGCGACTGAGCCGTCCCCCGCCCGTACCCCTTTGCCTCGCCCGTCGACGGCTGCCGCCTTGTGGGCCGGCGCCGGACGGCGCCGGCCCACCGTGGTTGAACCGGAAGGAGCACGAGATGGACGAGAAGGTCCTCGCCGCCCAGAAATGGGTGAACGCCACCTACGGCGGTGTGAGCGGCTACAACCGATGTCCCGAGGACGGCGCCACCGGGTGGTCGACCATGTACTCGCTCACCCGGGGCCTCCAGGTCGAGCTGGGCATCACCACCCTCTCCGACAGCTTCGGCCCCACCACCCTGTCCAAGCTGGCGGCCCTCGGGGACATCGGCCCGTCGACGTCGAACAAGAACATCGTCCGCATCGTGCAGAGCGCCCTGTTCTGCAAGGGCTACTGGGGCGGCAACACGGACGGCACGTACGACGACGCCACCACCGCCTCCGTCACCCAGCTCAAACGCAACGCCGGCTTCGCCGTCCCCTCCGACGGGAGGGTGCAGCCGAAGATCTTCAAGGCGCTGCTGACCATGGACGCCTACTCGCTGCTGTCGGGCGGCACCGAGGAGGTGCGCACGATCCAGCAGTGGCTCAACAGCAGCTATCTCAACAAGTCCACCTTCTTCCTCATCCCCTGCGACGGGCACTACACCCGGGACGTGCAGACCGCCCTGATGAAGGCGCTGCAGTACGAGTTCGGCGTTGCCGAGGACCAGGCGACCGGGAACTTCGGCCCCTCGACCCAGGCCGGACTGCGCAGCCACGAGGTGTCCGAGGACGACACCGGCATCTTCGTCAAACTCTTCAGCGCCGCCTGCGTCTTCAACGGCAGCGTCGGCTCCACCTCCACGGTGTTCAAGACGGCGTTCGACTCGGCCCTCGCCACCTACGTGCGTGCCTTCCAGGAATTCTCCGCGCTGACCGTCAACGGCCGCGGTGACTACGAGACATGGGCCCAGCTCCTTGTCTCCATGGGCGATCCCGACCGGCCCGCCGGCGCCTGCGACACGCGCTTCCACATCAGCGTCGACCGGGCCAGAGCCCTGGTCTCGGGCGGCTACAAGGTCGTCGGCCGCTATCTGGACGAGGACCCCGACAGCACCCTCGACAAGGAGATCCAGCCCGGGGAACTGGACGCCCTCTTCGACGGCGGCATGCGGGTCTTCCCCATCTCCCAGTACGGCGCCCGCTCGCTGGCCGACTTCACCTTCCCGCAGGGCTACGCCCACGCCCAGAAGGCACACGACCGCGCCGTCGGCTACGGCTTCAACACCGGCACGGTGATCTACTTCGCCGTCGACTACGACGCCACGGACCCGGAGATCACCAGCAACATCGTCCCCTACTTCACCGGTGTCCAGTCGGGCCTGGCCAGTCGAGGGAAACGCTATGTCGCCGGCGTGTACGGCTCCCGGAACGTCTGCTCACGGGTGAGCGCGGAGGCGTACGCGCGCTACTCCTTCGTCTCCGGGATGTCCTGGGGCTTCTCCGGGAACCTCGGCTTCCCGATGCCGGAGAACTGGTCCTTCACCCAGATCAAGGAGTTCCGGTTCAGCGCGAGCCAGACCGACGCCTTCGACCTGGACCGCGACGTCCAGCGGCCGGGCGCCGACCGCGGAGTGGGGCGCGACGGCATCGGCGGCACCGAGTCCCCGGTCGCCGGATACCTGCAGTACATCGCCGACCTGTACAGCACCGCCGTGCGGTACAACAAGGGCAACCCGAGCCTGAGGGTCATGGAGTACCTGCGCTATCCCCGCTACGTCGACCTCTACAGCGGCTGGAAGACCCTGATCGGCGACGTCGACCGCGACTGGATCGCCTACGCCGACGACAACGGGCCGAAACGGGTCACGAGTTTCACCGACCCGTCGTACGGCGTGACCGTCCACGCCGACCACTTCGGCGCCACCGCCAACGCCTTCTACCTCAAGGGCAGCGGCTCCGGGACCGGCGCCAACCGGGGCGACTTCGGAGGCTGGGGCGGCGACCTCAGCACCTTCTACGGGGACTGGCGCAACAACGCCGACTCCTACGCCTCCGGTTACGCCTTCTGCATGGACCGGCTGGCCAAGCTCAACGTCAGCTCGTCGTTCTCCTTCGGGGACATGGTGGAGGACGTCGACGGCTACCTCGTCGGTACGGCGGTGAGGAACGGGGCGCGCATCGACGAACAGGTGCAGTCGCTCATCGGCGGCAACGGCCATCTGCACCGGTTCAGCGACTACTTCGCCCAGCGGCACGGCAGCAGCGTCTCGCACGCGGAGGACACCGCGCGGACCATGCTCGTCGACGTCGGGGACGACGACGTCCTGGACGCCATGCGCACCCAGGCGATCCGGCAGGTCTCCGGATGGAACACACTGCTCCCCGGATACCTCACGGACGGAAAACTCGATCCGTACCTCCAGGGCTACGCGGAGACCCTCCAGAAACTGGCCGACCAGGAAGGCTGAACGGCGGCCGGCGACGGGTCGTCCTCGCGGCCGCCGGCCGGAAATCGTGGTGCAGGTGAATACGTGCTGACCTTCTTCGTCGTCTGTCTGTGGACCGTCCTCGGTGCTCTGCTGACCGGTGCCGTCGTCCGGCTGCTGCCGGCCGGCCCCCCGGTGCGGTGGACCGCCGCGGCCGCCGGGTTCCTGCTCTGCGCGCTGGCGCTGTACCTGTGGGGCGCCTCGCACATGTTCGCCACGGACATCGAGGAGACCTGCACCCTCCAGCACGGGCAGCCACTGGACCCGGCCTACGGTCGGACCTCGCTCGTCCCGCTGCACCGCAGGTGCAACGCGCACTTCGACCTCGTCCCGCCCTATGTGAATCCCGGCGTCCTCGCCTACCTCGTGGCCTGCGTGTGCTGCCTGGGGGCGGCCGTGCGCGCCCGGTTCGCGGGGCACCGGAGTCCGGCCGGAGGCCGGGAAAGGAACACTGAGGCACAGTGAACGATCACAGCGAGAACCTGGGCCGTCGCGGCTTCCTCACGGCGGTCGGCCTCGTCGGAGCGACCTCCGCCCTCTCCCTCGGGTTCGCCCCGGCGGTCGGCGCGTCCCCGCGGACCGCGCCCGGTGACGGGGGCGGCCACTGGTCCGCCGGCCGCTCGGCGAACGGATGGCCCGTCAAGGACGCCTCCGGTGGGTCCGACGGCATCGCGGTCCACCGCGTCGAGGGCTCGAACGCTTCGGTGGCGCTGCTGGCGGGGGACGTGGCCACCGTCCTGCTGCACGTCACGCGCCGCTTCCACTACGAGATCCGCACCCTGGGCGCGGGGGACGTGCACGGTCACACGACCGACCGGTCCGTGCGCGCCGACCAGGAGTCCAACCACCTGTCCGGGACGGCCGTCGCGATCTGCCCCGACCTCTACCCGGCCGGCGCGCGGGGCGGTCTCTTCCCGCACGAGGTCGCCGTCGTGCGGGACATCCTCGCCGAGTGCCGGGCGGTGGTGCGGTGGGGCGGCGACGACCCGCACGTGCCGAAGGAGGGCCACTTCCAGATCGACGTGCCCCCCGGCGACGCGGGGCTGCGGAAGCTGGCGGACACCGTCGAGAGGTGGAACCGGACGCCGGGGGAGGGGGCCGGGGCGGTCGACGCGTTCACGCCGAGCCGGCTGCGTGCCGCCAAGGCGATGCGGGCACGTCAGCGGGCCTGACAGCCCGGGGGTGCGGGCGGCCGTGGCGGCGGGTGGTCCGCGGTCGCCCGCGCACTTCCCCGCGCCCCTTCCCGAGGGCGGCGGGAGCGCGCGGGATGGGAACATGAGCCGCATGGCTACACATGTGATCACCGGGGCCGGCTCCGGCATCGGCGCCGCCGTCGCACGGCGGCTCCACGCCCGCGGCGACGACCTCGTCCTGCACGCCCGCGACGCCGCCCGGGCGAAGCAGCTCGCCGCCGAGTTCCCCGGCGCCCGCACCCTCGTCGGCGACCTCGCCGACCCCGACCGGCTGTCCTGGGCCTTCTCCCACCAGTCGCTCCCCGACCGCGTCGACTCCCTCCTGCACATCGCCGGCGTCATCGAACTGGGCACGGTCGGCGAGCTGACCCCCAAGGCCTGGCGCCACCAGCTCGACGTCAACCTGCTCGCCCCCGCCGAGCTGACCCGCCACCTCCTGCCGCAGCTGCGCGCCGCCCGAGGCCACGTCGTGTTCGTCAACTCCGGCTCCGGACTGAACGCACACGCCGGCTGGTCCGCGTACGCCGCCTCCAAGCACGCGCTCAAGGCCCTCGCGGACTCGCTGCGCGAGGAGGAGCACGCGGCCGGTGTCCGGGTCACCTCCGTCTACCCGGGCCGCACCGCCAGCCCCATGCAGGCCAAGGTGCACCGGCAGGAGGGCAAGAGCTACGACCCGGAGCGCTGGATCGACCCCGAGTCGGTCGCCACCACCGTCCTCATGGCGCTCGACCTGCCCCGCGACGCCGAGGTCAACGACCTGACGGTGCGCCCGGGCCGGTGAACCCCGCGGGCCGCTCCGTGCGGTCCCCGACGGCCGCCGCGCCCGCGTCCGCCGCGGCGTACTCGGTGGGCGTCCGCCCGTAGCGGGCGCGGAAGACGCGGGCGAAGTGGCCGCCGTCGGCGAACTGCCAGCGGGCGGCTATCTCCGAGACGGTCGCGCGCCGGTGCGGGGCGAGCAGCGCGCGGCGCGCCTCGTCGAGGCGGCGCTCCCTGATGTAGGCGCTCAGCGACCGACCCTCGCGCGCGAAGGCCCGCTGCAGGGTGCGCACGGAGACGTTCAGTTCCCGGGCGACCGCCGTGGGGGAGAGCCCGGGGTCGGTGAGCCACCGGTCGGCCACGTCCCGGGCGGCCTGGGCCAGCACCGGCGACAGCCGGGGCTCCGCGTCGTCGACCCCGCCCCGCACCACGGCCCGGGCCAGCTCGGCCAGGGTCTCGCGGGCGGCGTCGAGCCCGGCCGGTCCGAGTTCGTCCAGCGTGCCGTGCAGCGCGGCGGCGTGCGCGGTGAGCAGCCGCACCTCGGCGCTGCCGCCCTCGCCGGAGGCCGTCCGGCCCCGCCCGTGCCGGATCTCGGCGGCCGGCAGCACGAGCATCCGGACGGCGGTGCGCGGTGCCGCCGCGAAGTGGGACAGCTTCCCCGTCTGCACCAGGATCCGGCCGGCCGGAGCCGTGTGCTCGGCCCCGCCCGGTTCCCCGAACCGCCAGGTCCCCCGGTGCACGATCCACAGGCGTACGTGGTCCTCGGCCCCCACCCCCGGGCCCACCGTCCGTAGGGCCGCCGTGTTCTCGAAGCGGTTGAACATCGCGTCCCGCAGCCGGAACCCCCGGGAACGCGCCGCGAAGCCGGCGACGCTCTCCTGGCTGAATCGCGCCAGCGCGAACGTCTCGCCCATCCGGGAGCGCCACTCGTGGGCGAACTCGCCGAAGGCGTCGGCGCCGCTCAGGTGCACCGAGAAAGTGCCGTTCATCGTTGTCGCGCATCTTCCGATCAGGTTGTCGCACCGGTCCGAGCCCTGGTGCCCGAGGCGTTCCTAGGGTTACGGAGCGGGGGACGGACCGCAGGACGACGCAGGACGACTGCGTGCACGGAACAACTGCGTGCACGAACAAGACTAACGAGGTGGCCAATTGAGCACGATCGCGATCGTCGGCGCGGGTCCGCAACTGGGCCGCGCGATCGGCCGGCGATTCGGTGCCGAGGGGTTCGACGTGGCGCTGCTCGCCCGCAACCGCACGACCCTGGAGGACGTGGCCGAGGACCTGGCCGGCGCGGGCGTCCGGGCCGAGGTGTTCCCCGCCGACGTCACCGACCGTCCCGCCCTGCACACGGCGCTGACCGCCGCCGAGGAGCGGCTCGGGCCGATCGACGTCCTCGAGTACTCGCCCGCGCCCACCCCGGCCGACCTGCGCCGGGCGCCGCTCGTCGAGGCCACGAAGGTCACCGTCGATTCGGTCCTGGCCCAGCTCGACCTCTACCTGCTCGGCGGCGTCGCCGCGATACAGCACGTCCTGCCCGGCATGCTGGAACGCGGCACGGGCACCGTCCTGGTCACCAGCGGCGCGGGGTCCGGTCCGATCATCGCCCCGCACGTGGCGAACGTGCAGATCGCCACCGGCGGGATGCGCAACTGGATCCTCAACCTGCACGCCGCGCTCTCCGGCACCGGCGTCCACGCCGCACACGTGGCGATCGCCGCCTACATCGGCCAGGGCGGCGACGCCTCCCGGCCGGAGACGATCGCCGACGCGTACTGGCGGCTGCACACGGAGCGCAAGGAGGCCGAGGTGGTCGTCCAGGACCTGCCGGACGACTACCTGGAACGCGGCCTGGCGGACAAGTTCCACGAGTCCTGAGTCTTCCGTCCGCCCCGTACGGCGAGTGCGCCGCGGGGCGGACGCCAGGGCCCCGCGCCGCAGGCCATAGGCTTCCCGCGTGAGCGACAACAGCCAGTTCAGGTTCGGGCCCGCCACCGGCGTCGGCTCCATGCCGGGCGGTGACGCGCGGGAGGCCGCGAAGACCGTCACCGGATCCTTCGAGGACTTCCCCTTCCTCGCCGAACTGCCGGCCCGCGGCCCAGGCGCCGACATGATCGGCCGCACCGCCGGGATGCTCGTCGAGCTCTACGCGCGCGTGGAGCCCAGCGGCTGGCGGATCGGGGACCGCCCCGGACGCGACACCAAACGGGCCCGCTCCTGGCTCGGCGAGGACCTCGACGCCCTGGAGGAGTTCACCCAGGGCTACGAAGGCCCTCTGAAGGTGCAGGCCGTGGGCCCCTGGACGCTCGCCGCGGCCCTGGAGCTGCGCAACGGCGAGGCCGCCCTCTCCGACCCCGGCGCCTGCCGCGACCTGGCCGGCTCGCTCGCCGAGGGGCTGCGGGAGCATCTCGCCGAGGTGAGCCGCCGGGTGCCCGGCGCGCAAGTCGTGCTCCAGCTCGACGAGCCCTCCCTCACCGCCGTCCTGCGCGGCGAGGTCCGCACCGCCAGCGGCTACCGCACCCACCGCGCGTTCGACCGGCAGGTCGTCGAGGCCACGCTGCGCGACGTCGTCGGCGCCCACGGCACCGGACCCGTCCTCGTGCACTCCTGCGCCCCCGACGTGCCCTTCGCGCTGCTCCGCCGGGCCGGTGCGGCGGCCGTCTCCTTCGACTTCTCCCTGCTCACCGAGCGTGACGACGACACGCTGGGGGAAGCAGTGGAAGCGGGGACCCGGCTGTTCACCGGTGTCGTGCCCGGCACGGACGCCCCGTTGTCAGACCCTGCCGGTAGCGTCATGGGTGTCAGGACGCTGTGGCGCAGGCTGGGGCTGTCTCCGGAACTTCTCGCGGAGGCGGTCACGGTCACCCCGGCGTGCGGACTCGCGGGCGCGTCCCCCGAGTACGCGCGCCGGGCGCTCGCCCACTGCGCCCGGGCGGCGAGGTCCCTCGCGGACGACCCAGAGTAACGGGAGGACAACACGGTGGCCGGCGACAAGCAAGCCCAGACCACGGCGGTGCCCGCGCGGGCACGGGAGCAGCACGTCCGGCTCGCCGAGCAGATCGAGGAACACCGCTTCCGCTACTACGTGAAGGACGCCCCGGTCGTCAGCGACGCGGAGTTCGACCGGCTGCTGCGGGAACTGACGGACCTGGAGGAGCGGTACCCGGAGCTGCGCACCCCCGACTCGCCCACGCAGAAGGTCGCGGGCGCCTACGAGACGGAGTTCACCTCCGTCCGGCACCGTGAGCGCATGCTGTCGCTGGACAACACGTTCAACGACGAGGACCTCGCCGCCTGGACCGAACGCATCGCCAAGGAGCTCGGCAGCCAGAAGTACCACTTCCTGTGCGAGCTCAAGGTCGACGGCCTCGCCGTCAACCTCACCTACGAGCACGGCCGGCTCACCCGCGCCGCCACCCGCGGGGACGGCCGCACCGGCGAGGACATCACGCCCAACGTGCGCACGATCGCCGAGATCCCCGACCGGCTGCACGGCGAGCAGGTGCCGGACGTGGTGGAGATCCGCGGCGAGGTCTACTTCCCGATGGAGAAGTTCCAGGAGCTCAACACCCGCCTCGTCGAGGCCGGCGACAAGCCCTTCGCCAACCCGCGCAACGCGGCCGCCGGTTCGCTGCGCCAGAAGGACCCCCGGGTCACCGCGACCCGCCCCCTGCACATGGTGGTGCACGGCATCGGCGCCCTGGAGGGCTTCGAGGGCATGACCCGCCTCTCCCAGGTGTACGAACTCCTGGCGAGCTGGGGCCTGCCGACCTCCCCGCACAACAGGGTGGTCGACGACCTCGCGGGCGTACGGGAGTTCATCGCGTACTACGGCGAGAACCGGCACTCCGTGGCGCACGAGATCGACGGGGCCGTCGTCAAGCTCGACGAGATCCCCCTCCAGGGCCGCCTCGGCTCCACCTCCCGCGCCCCGCGCTGGGCCATCGCGTACAAGTACGCGCCCGAGGAGGTCAACACCAAGCTCCTCAACATCCGCGTCGGCGTGGGCCGAACGGGCAGGGTGACGCCGTACGCCCAGGTTGAGCCGGTGACGGTGGCCGGCTCCGAGGTCGAGTTCGCCACGCTGCACAACCAGGACGTGGTCAGGGCCAAGGGCGTCCTCATCGGCGACACGGTGGTGCTCCGCAAGGCGGGTGACGTCATCCCGGAGATCCTCGGCCCCGTGGCCGACCTGCGGGACGGCAGCGAGCGGGAGTTCGTGATGCCCTCCGAGTGCCCCGAGTGCGGGACCCCGCTGAAGCCCATGAAGGAGGGCGACGTCGATCTGCGCTGCCCCAACTCCCGGGCCTGTCCCGCCCAGTTGCGTGAGCGGCTCTTCTACCTCGCGGGCCGCAAGTCGCTGGACATCGAGCACTTCGGCTATGTCGCCGCCGCGGCCCTGACCAGACCGCTGGAGCCCGCCGAGCCGCCGCTGACCGACGAGGGCGACCTGTTCGACCTCACCATGGAGCAGCTGCTGCCCATCAAGGCGTACGTCCTGGACCAGGACAGCGGGCTGCCCAAGCGGGACCCGAAGACCGGCGAGGAGAAGGTCGCCACGGTCTTCGCCAACCAGCAGGGCGAGCCGCGGAAGAACGCGGTCGCCATGCTGGAGAACATCGCCGCCGCCAAGCAGCGCCCGCTGGCCCGCGTGCTCACCGGCCTGTCCATCCGTCACGTCGGCCCCGTCGCCGCGGAGGCGCTGGCCCGCGAGTTCCGGTCGGTGGACCGCATCGAGGCGGCCGGTGAGGAGGAGCTGGCGGCCACCGAGGGCGTCGGCCCGATCATCGCCGCCTCCCTCAAACAGTGGTTCGCCGAGGACTGGCACCGCGAGATCCTGCGCAAGTGGAAGGCCGCCGGGGTGCGCATGGAGGAGGAGAGCACCGGCGAGGACGAGGGGCCGCGCCCGCTGGAGGGCCTCACCGTCGTCGTCACCGGCACGCTCGAACACCACACCCGGGACGGCGCCAAGGAGGCCCTGCAGAGCAGAGGCGCCAAGGTCACGGGGTCGGTCTCCAAGAAGACGTCGTTCGTCGTCGTCGGCGACAGCCCCGGATCGAAGTACGACAAGGCGATGCAGCTGAAGGTGCCGGTGCTGAACGAGGACGGATTCGCCGTGCTGCTGGAGCGGGGAGCGGAAGCCGCGGCCGAAGTCGCGCTTCCGACCGAGGAGTAGCGGTTGAAGGCCACCCGTTCGGCGCATACCAGATGCATACGGGTGGCCGGGTCGCATTCGGGCAACCATCGTCGACCGCTGCCCGTGGAAGCCTTACGCGGCCTACTGTTGAGAGGTGCGCCTGCCGTGCCCCGCTGCGTGGTGGGTTTTTGGACGTGGTGCCGTCGGCGGTCGTCGCCGGCACCGGGCCGCGAACGCGTGGGCACCGCCGGCTGTGAGAGGGACGGGAATGGAACCGAGCGAGAGCGCCGCCCCGGACGCGCGGCTGCGCGTGCGCCGGATATCCGGCGCGTGGCGCCGCGGAGCCTCCCGAACGGCGTCGCGCTCGCCCGACGCCGGGGCGATACCGCGCGAGGACACGGGAGCGGCGGGAGCCGCCGGAACGGCGGGCGCCGCCAGAGCTACCGGAGCCGCCCCGGGCGCCGCCGCCGAGGACGCCGCTGCGGGCGCCCTGGGCGGGGCGGGCGGGTCGGGCCTTCCGGCTCTCCCGGGTCGTCCGGGTGCGTCGGGCCGTTCGGGTACGTCGGGTCTTCCGAACCTCCCGGGCCGTCCGGGTGCCTCGGGGAGGCCGGGTGCCGCGGGGCGGCGGCCGGGGGCCGCGGGTGACTCGGGTGCGTCGGGTGCGCAGAGCGCTTCTGGCAGGTCCGGTGCCTCGGGTGCCCTGGGTGCGTCTGGTTCTCCGGGTGCTCGGAGTGCTTCGGACACCTCCGGTGCTTTCAGTGCCTCCGGTGCCTCTGGCGCGTCCAGTGCCTCGGGTGTTCCGGGTGCCACTGGTGCCCCGGGTACGTCAGTTGCCCCGGGCGCGGCCGGTGCCGTGCGTGGGCGGGGTGCCGCCGGTGCCTCGGGTGTGCCCCGTGGCTCCGGGGCCGGTGCCGTGCCGGGGCAGGGTGGTTCCGGAACCGGAAGCGGGAGGGTGCCGCGCTGGGTGCCGAGGCCGGGCGGGGCACCGCGACCGGGCGGCACCCGGGCGGCCGATCCCCGGGCGGACGGCGGCGGTCATCCGCTGGAGCGCGGGGAGCGGGGCCCCTCCTGGCCGTCGCTGCCCGCGGCCGTCGTCGGTGTCGGCGCCGTCGTCCTCGGCGCCGGCTTCTACCGGGCGTTCGACGGTCACCACGCGCTCTTCCCGTCCGGCACCGTCGGCTGGTCCCTCGCCCTGCTCACCGGCGTCATCGTCGGCCACCTCGTGGCGCTCGGCCGCTCCCGCTGGTCCGGCGGCACCGGCTCCGGCGCCGCCCTCACCCTCGCCGTCCTGCTGCTCCACGGCTGGGTCGCCGCCGGCATGATCAGCCTCACCACCGTCGTCCTGGTCGGCGTCGCCCGGCCCGGGCGCTGGCGGCAGGGCGTCCTGCACGGCGCGGTGGACATCCTCGGCATCGGCACCGGCGCCCTGCTGCTGGCCGCGTGCGGCCGCGTCCCGTCCGTCGAACACCCCTGGTACCCGAGCACCTGGACGTTCGCCACCGCACCCCAGGTCGCGCTGGTCGCCTGCGCCTACCTCGTCGTCACCCGCGCCCTGCTGTGGTTCCTGCACGGACCGCGCGGCGGCCACCTGCCCACCGTCGCCCGCACCGCCCTGGTCCGACAGGGACTGCTCGCCGTCGCACTGCTCGGCATCACCCCGCTGATCTGCGTCGTCGCCGAGGCCCGGCCGCTGCTGCTGCCCCTGTTCGCCATCCCCCTCATCGCGCTCGACTCCACCCTGTGGATCGCCCGCATCCGCGCCGAGGAACAACTGCGCGACCCGCTGACCGGACTGCCCAACCGGCAGTGGCTGCTGGAACGCACCTGGAGCGCCCTCGACGACGCCGAACGCATCGGGGCACGGTCCGCCCTCATGCTGATCGACCTCGACCGCTTCCGCTCCGTCAACGACACCCTCGGCCATCTCGCGGGCGACCGGCTGCTCCTCCAGATCGCCGAACGACTGCGGCTGGCGCTGCCCCGAGGGGCCGAGGCCGCACGGCTCGGCGGCGACGAGTTCGCCGTCTTACTGCCGATCGCCGACTCGACCACCTCCGCCTCCCGCGTCGCCCGCAACCTGGTGGTCGCGCTCAGCTCCCCGCTCGACCTCGACGGGCTCACCCTCGTCCTGGAGGCCAGCGCCGGGCTCGCCGTCTTCCCCGACCACTCCACCGACGCCGAGGGACTGCTGCGCCGCGCCGACGTGGCGATGTACCAGGCGAAACGTGACCGCACGGGCGTCGAGGTCTACGAGTCCAAGCGGGACTCCAACACCCCCGACCGCCTCGGCCTGCTGGGCGACCTGCGGCGCGCGCTCGACGCGCACGAGGTGCAACTGCACTACCAGCCCAAGGTCCGCTTCGACGGAGAGGTCGCCGGGCTCGAAGCACTGGTGCGCTGGGTGCACCCCGAGCGCGGCCGGGTCCCGCCGGACGAGTTCATCGCCATCGCCGAGTCCTCCGGGCTGATGCCGCACCTGACCGAGTACGTCCTGGAGACCGCGCTCGAACAGGTGGCCGCCTGGCGGAAGAAGGGCTTGTTCGTCCCGGTCGCGGTCAACGTCTCCCCGCGCGACGTCCACACCCCCGGCTTCGCCGGTTCCGTCGCCGCGCGGCTGGCCCGGCACGGGGTGCCGGCGGGGGCGCTGCAGCTCGAGATCACCGAGCATGTGCTGCTCGAGGACCCGCAGCGGGCCGCGGACACGCTGGCGGCGCTCGCCGGGCACGGCGTGAAGATGTCGCTGGACGACTTCGGGACGGGGTACTCCTCGCTCGTGCACCTGCGGCGGCTGCCGGTGAGCGAGCTGAAGATCGACCGGTCGTTCGTGGCGAGGCTGGCGATCGACACGGAGGACGCGGAGATCGTGCGCTGCACGATCGATCTCGCGCACTCGCTGGGGTTGATGGTGGTCGCGGAGGGTGTCGAGGACGACGAGACGTGGGAGCGGTTGCGGGATCTGCGGTGTGACGCGGTGCAGGGGTGGCTGGTGTCGGCGGCGATGCCGCCGGACGAGACGACGGCGTGGTTGCGGGCGCGGGGAGCGCCGCGGCGGGCCTCGGCCGCGCCCGCGCTGCCGGCGGCGGCCGGGGACGAATAGCCTGCGGCTCCCCCGGGGTGGGGGCGTGGTCCCCGCCGGATGGTGGGGGTGCGGTTCCTGCCGGGGGCGCCCGGGAGGGTTTCCCGCCCCCGCCGCCCTTTCCCGTTCCCAGCCCCCGGGCGGCTCCGCCCCCGGACCTCTCGGTGCGTCGTCGGACGCGGGTGGGCGGGGCTTCTCGCGCGGTTCCCCGCGCCCCTCACGGGCGCGGCAACGAACCCGTGCGCCTTCACCCCGTCCCGCCCCATAGGATTGGGGCCGAACCGCTCGCACTCACTCAGAGGAACGCCGCATGCCTGGCATCACGCGCGAGGAGGTCGCCCACCTCGCCCGGCTGGCGCGTCTGGAGCTGAAGCCCGAAGAGCTCGACCACTTCGCGGGACAGCTGGACGACATCATCGGCGCGGTCGCCCGCGTCGCCGAGGTCGCCGACCAAGACGTACCGCCGACCTCCCACCCGCTGCCGCTGACGAACGTCATGCGCGCGGACGAGGTCCGTCCCTCGCTCACCCCCGAGCAGGCGCTCTCCGGCGCCCCGGCCCAGGAGCAGCAGCGTTTCAAGGTGCCGCAGATCCTGGGGGAGGAGTAACCGCCATGAGCGACATCATCAGGCTCACCGCCGCCGAGACGGCCGAGAAGATCGCCTCCGGCGAACTCACCGCCGTAGAGGTCACCGAGGCCCACCTCGCCCGGATCGAGGCCGTCGACGAGAAGGTGCATGCCTTCCTGCACGTCGACCGCGAGGGCGCCCTCGCCCAGGCCCGCGCCGTGGACGAGAAGCGTGCCAAGGGGGAGAAGCTCGGCCCGCTGGCCGGCGTGCCCCTCGCGCTGAAGGACATCTTCACCACCGAGGGCATCCCGACCACTGTCGGCTCCAAGATCCTCGAGGGCTGGATCCCGCCGTACGACGCGACGCTCACCCAGCGCCTCAAGGCCGCCGACGTCGTCATCCTCGGCAAGACCAACATGGACGAGTTCGCCATGGGGTCGAGCACCGAGAACAGCGCGTACGGGCCGACCGGGAACCCGTGGGACCTCACCCGCGTCCCCGGCGGCTCCGGCGGCGGGTCCTCGGCCGCGCTGGCCGCGCACATGGCCCCGCTCGCCATCGGCACCGACACCGGCGGCTCCATCCGCCAGCCGGCCGCCGTCACCGGCACGGTCGGCGTCAAGCCGACGTACGGCGCGGTCTCCCGGTACGGCATGGTGGCGTTCTCCTCCTCCCTCGACCAGGGCGGCCCCTGCGCCCGTACGGTCCTGGACGCGGCCCTGCTGCACGAGGTGATCGCCGGGCACGACCCGCTGGACTCCACCTCCATCGACGCCCCGGTCCCACCGGTCGTCGAGGCCGCCCGCAACGGCAGCGTCGACGGCATGCGCGTCGGCGTGGTCAAGCAGTTCCGTGGCGAGGGCTACCAGGCCGGCGTCATCCAGCGGTTCGACGAGTCCGTCGCGCTGCTGAAGGAACTGGGCGCCGAGATCGTCGAACTGGACTGCCCGTCCTTCGACCTCGCCCTGTCGGCGTACTACCTGATCGCCCCCTCCGAGTGCTCCTCCAACCTCGCCCGCTTCGACGGCCTGCGCTACGGCCGCCGCACCGGCGACGACGGCAGCCACTCGGCCGAGGAGGTCACCTCGCTGACCCGCGAGGCCGGCTTCGGCGCCGAGGTCAAGCGCCGCATCATGCTCGGCACGTACGCCCTGTCCAGCGGCTACTACGACGCCTACTACGGCAGCGCCCAGAAGGTCCGTACGCTCATCACGCGGGACTTCGAGAAGGCGTTCGAGCAGGTCGACGTGATCGTCTCCCCGACGACCCCGACCACCGCCTTCCCGATCGGCGAGCGCGCCGACGACCCGATGGCGATGTACCTCGCCGACCTGTGCACCATCCCGACCAACCTCGCGGGCAACGCCGCGATGTCGCTGCCCTGCGGCCTCGCCCCCGAGGACAACCTGCCGGTCGGGCTGCAGATCATCGCCCCGGCCCTGAAGGACGACCGCCTGTACAAGGTGGGTGCCGCCGTCGAGGCCGCCTTCGTGGAAAGGTGGGGTCACCCGCTGATCGAGGAGGCACCGTCGCTGTGAGCAACGCACTGTCCAAGGCCAAGGGTTTCAAGAAGTCCCGGACCGGTCTGTACGTCTCGATGGCCACGTCGGCGTTCGGCGCCCTCGGCGCCTACAAGCAGATCAAGAAGGCCCGCGACGACCACGACACGCTGCGACTGATCGACGCCGTCGTGACCGGCGCCGCGGTCGTCACCAACCTCGCCATCCTCTACCGCGAGCTGAAGCGGCTGGGCGACGACGACGTCCTGCTGGGCTGAGAGGGAAGCATCACCGTGACCACCACGACCGACCTGGTGTCGTACGAGGACGCACTCGCGTCGTACGACCCCGTCATGGGCCTCGAGGTCCATGTCGAACTCGGCACCAAGACGAAGATGTTCTGCGGGTGCTCCACCGAGCTCGGTGCCGAGCCCAACTCGCAGACCTGCCCCACCTGCCTCGGCATGCCCGGCGCGCTCCCGGTCGTCAACGCGACCGGGGTCGAGTCGGCCATCCGGATCGGCCTCGCGCTCAACTGCGAGATCGCCGAGTGGTGCCGCTTCGCCCGGAAGAACTACTTCTATCCGGACATGCCGAAGAACTTCCAGACCTCCCAGTACGACGAGCCGATCGCCTTCGACGGCTACCTCGACGTACAGCTGGAGGACGGCGAGGTCTTCCGCGTGCAGATCGAGCGCGCCCACATGGAGGAGGACACCGGCAAGTCGCTGCACGTCGGCGGCGCCACCGGCCGTATCCACGGCGCGTCCCACTCCCTGCTGGACTACAACCGCGCCGGCATCCCGCTCATCGAGATCGTCACCAAGCCGATCGAGGGCGCGGGCGAGCGGGCCCCCGAGGTCGCGAAGGCGTACGTCGCCGAGCTGCGCGAGCTCATCAGGGCGCTCGGCGTCTCCGACGCCCGCATGGAGATGGGCCAGATGCGCTGCGACGTCAACCTGTCGCTGCGCCCCCACGGCCGGGAGAAGTTCGGCACCCGCAGCGAGACGAAGAACGTCAACTCGCTGCGCTCCGTCGAGCGCGCGGCCCGCTTCGAGATCCAGCGGCACGCCGCGGTGCTCTCCTCGGGCGGCACGATCATCCAGGAGACCCGGCACTTCCACGAGGACACGGGGTCCACGACCTCCGGCCGCGTGAAGGAGGAGGCCGAGGACTACCGGTACTTCCCCGAGCCGGACCTGGTGCCGGTCGCCCCGGCCCGCGAGTGGGTCGAGGAGATCCGCGCCTCCCTGCCCGAGCTGCCGCTGGTGCGCCGCAACCGGCTGCGCGAGGAGTGGGGCATCTCCGGCTTCGACATGCAGGCGATCCTCAACGCCGGCGCGCTGGAGCCGATCGTCGCCACGATCGACGCGGGCGCGGACGCCGCCTCCGCCCGCAAGTGGTGGATGGGCGAGCTGGCCCGCAGCGCCAACGAGTCGCAGAAGCCGCTGGACGAGCTGGCGATCACGCCGCAGCAGGTCGCCAGGGTGGCCGAACTGGTGGCCGAGGGCGACCTCAACGACAAGCTGGCCCGCCAGGTCATCGAGGGCGTGCTGGCCGGCGAGGGCACGCCGGACGAGGTCGTCGACAAGCGCGGCCTGAAGGTCGTCTCCGACGAGGGTGCCCTCGGCACCGCCGTCGACGAGGCGATCGCCGGCAACCCGGGCGTCGCGGACAAGATCCGCGGCGGCAAGGTGGCCGCGGCGGGCGCGCTGGTCGGCGCGGTCATGAAGGCCACGCGCGGCCAGGCCGACGCCGCCCGCGTCAAGGAGCTCATCCTCGAGAAGCTGGGCGTCACCGAGGGCTGAGCGGGAGCGGAAGCGAGACGTACACACGCACGTACGTCGTCGGAGGGGTGGCGCCGGTCGCGGTGCCACCCCTCCGGCACGTCCGGCCCCGGTGCGCCGGACGTCTCGCCGCGGGGTTCCGGTGCGCCGGACGTCTCGCCGGGCGGCCCCGGCCCACGAGACGCCGCGGCAGGGACTACGCTCGGCGGCCATGAGCGGACGTTCCCCCTCCGACGTCGGCGGGCGCGACGCCGCCCACGCCGACCCGTCCGACGCCCCCGGCACCGCCGACGTGCATGCCTTTGTCGAGGACGCCGTAAATGACGAGGACGCCGTAGCTGACGAGGACGCCGAGGACGGGTTCTCCCCGGACGCCCGGCGGGCCCGCTGGATCGCGACCGGCACCGGCGCCCTGCTGACCGCCGCCGGCCTCGCCGCGGCGGTGCTGCGCGCCGTGGACGCGGCCCCGCCGCTCGTCCCCCTCGCCTACGCCTCCGGCGCCGCCGGCTGCGCGCTGGCGGCCGTGCTCGGCTCCCGCGGCCGTACCCGCCGGGCCCTGTGGCTCATGATCGCCGGCACGGCACTGATGGCGGTCGGGGACCAGTTCGACTGAGGCGCCCGGACCGGCGGACGGACGGCTCCCGTCGATCCCCTCGCGCATTCCCCGCACCGCTGTGAGTAAGGCCACTATCACCACAAACGATCATTTTCACCTGCAACAGTGAACGAGCAGTGTTCAAGCGTTCTTTGCGGGCTGATCGCCTTATTCCGTGCCGACTTCGGGCAAAGATCCACACCCCCAAGGGAGCACGTCCGTGGCAGCCCTCGCGCGTTGGTGCATCAGGCGGCGTCTCGCCGCCGTCCTGCTGTGGCTGGCCGTCTTCGCGGGCGTCTTCACGACCGCGACCGTCGTGGGAGCCGCCTACTCCAACGACTACACAGTCTCCGGTACCGAAGCCGGCCAGGCCGCCCAACTGCTCCGCGAGGGCTTCCCCGGCGCCGACGGCGACACCGACACCGTCGTCTGGCACACCACCGACGGCACCGTGCGCGACGCCGACGTCCAACAGACGATGACCCGCACCCTGGACCGGCTGGCCGACCTCCCCGGCATCGCCTCCGTCGCCGGCCCCTACGAGGACGGCGACACCGGGCGGATCAGCCGCGACGGACACACCGCCTACGCCACCGTCACCTTCGACAGCCCCTCACAGCGCGTCACCGAGAGCGAGGCACGGGCCGTCGTCGACACCGCGCAGTCCGCCGGGGCCGACGGACTGCGGGTCGAACTCGGTGGCAGCGCCGTCTCCCTCACCCAGTCCGCCGACGGCCACCTCGCCGAGATCGTGGGCGTGCTCGTCGCCGCCGCGGTCCTGCTCGTCGCGTTCGGCTCGCCCGTCGCCGCGCTGCTCCCGATCGCCACCGCGCTCGTCGGCGTCGGCACCGCCTACGCCGGCATCGAACTGCTCGGCCACGCCATGACCGTCGCCGACTTCGCGCCCATGCTCGGCATGCTGATCGGGCTCGGCGTCGGCATCGACTACGCGCTGTTCATCGTCACCCGGCACCGCAGAGGCCTCAAACGCGGGCTCACGGTGGCCCAGGCGGCCGAGGACGCCGTCACCACCACCGGCCGTGCGGTGGTCTTCGCGGGCACGACCGTGTGCATCGCGCTGCTCGGCATGCTCATCCTGCGGCTCGACTTCCTCAACGGCGTCGCCGTCGCCGCCGCGCTCACCGTCGTCCTGACCGTCGCCGCCTCCGTGACCCTGCTGCCCGCCCTGCTGTCGTTCACCGGCACGCGGGTGCTCAGCCGCCGCGAACGCCGCCGCCTGGCCGAGCACGGGCCCGAACCGGAAGTCGCCACCGGGTTCGTCGCCCGCTGGTCCGGCTTCGTCGAGCGGCACCCCAGACTCCTCGGCGCCCTCGCCCTCGTCGTCATGGCCGTCCTCGCGCTGCCCACCCTCTCGCTGCGCCTGGGCACCTCCGACGCCGGCACCGACCCGGCGCGGACGACCACCCGGCAGGCGTACGACCTCCTCGCCGACGGCTTCGGCCCCGGCGTCAACGGCCCCCTCACCCTCGTCACCCATCTCGACGACGCCGAGGACCGGCTCGTCATGGACAACCTCGCCGCCACCCTGCGGACCACACCCGACGTCGCCGCCGTCTCACCGGTGACCTACAACTCCGGCGGGAGCACCGCCCACCTCACCGTGATCCCGGAGTCCGCACCGCAGTCGGCGCGCACCAGCGACCTCGTCGACCGGCTGCGCACCGAGGTGCTGCCGCGCGCCCGGTCCGGCACCGGGCTCGACGTGAAGGTCGGCGGGGTCACCGCCGGGTACGACGACTTCGCCGGCGTCATCGTCGGCAAACTCCCGCTCTTCGTCGGCGTGGTGATCGGCCTGGGCTGCGTCCTGCTGCTGCTCGCCTTCCGCTCCTTCGCCATCCCGCTCAAGGCCGCCGTGATGAACGTCGCCGCCGTGGCCGCCGCGTTCGGCGTCGTCGTCACCGTGTTCCAGTGGGGCTGGGGCAGCGAACTCCTCGGCCTCGGCCGGGCCGGGCCGATCGAGCCGTTCCTCCCCGTGATCATGGTGTCGGTGCTGTTCGGCCTCTCCATGGACTACCAGGTCTTCCTGGTCAGCCGGATGTACGAGGAATGGCTGGAGACCGGCGACAACCGGCGCGCGGTACGCGTCGGCCTCGCCGAGACCGGCCGCGTCATCAACTCCGCCGCGGTCATCATGATCTCCGTCTTCCTCGCCTTCGTCCTCAGCGGCGACCGCACGATCGCCATGTTCGGCATCGCGCTCGCCGCCGCCGTCGCCCTCGACGCGTTCGTCCTGCGCACGCTCCTCGTCCCCGCCCTGATGCACCTGCTCGGCGACGCCAACTGGTGGCTGCCGCGCGGCCTCGACGCCCGCCTGCCCCACCTCGGCATCGAGCCGCCACAGTGCCGTGCGACACTGCCCGGGGCCCCCGGAACGGGCGCGGACGACGCCGCGCTCGCGGAGGCGGTGGACGCACTGGTGAAGGAGCGGCAGGACGATGTACGCGACATCCCTGGGTGACGACGGGGCCGAACTGCGCCCCCTGGAGCCGTGGCACGCCGAGGAGTTCCTCGCGCACCTGGACCGGGGGCGCGAGTTCATAGGACAGCACATCCCCTTCGGCACCCGGGAGACGGACGTCGACTCCGCGCGCGGCCTTCTCACCATGTACGCCCACCGGCGCGCCGACGACGGCGGCAGCCTGCACGGCATCTGGTACCAGGGGCGGCTCGTGGGAGGTGTGCTGTTCCGCACGTTCGACGCGGCGCAGGGCACCGCCGAGGCCGGCTGCTGGTTGGAACCGGCGGCGGTCGGCCGGGGGCTGGTCACCCGGGCCGTGCGCGTGCTCCTCGGCTGGGCGTTTGACGAGCGAGGCATCCACCGTGTGGAGTGGCGGGCGTCGTCCGCCAACACACCCAGCATCAACGTGGCGCGACGGCTGGGCATGCGCCAGGACGGCGTACTGCGCGGGAACAACCTGTACCGGGGCGTGCGGCAGGACCTCGAAGTGTGGTCCATGCTCGCCCCCGAGTGGCGAGCGGCACGCACGGCTGCCGACGCCGATGACAGTGGGAGCCCTCGTTAAGAGACCTCTCAGAGAGCGTACGTACGGTGCGGAGTTATGGGATCCAAGACAGTTGACGAGGCCGGGGCGACCGTGACCGGCGCCGAGGCGAAGCCCGAGTCCGGGGCGGACAACGCCGCCGAGGCGAAGAACGGTGCCGGGGCGGCGGACGGCACGGCCACGGCGAAGGCCGACGCGGTGCCGCCCACCGCACAGCCGGAGGAGACGGCTGCCGAAAAGCCGGAGAAGCCGGAGGAGCGGGAGAACGCCGACGCCGCGCAGGCCGGGGACGGCGCCGCGCGCAGCCTCCCCGCGGACTCGGCGGACCACGCCGAGGACCCGGCGGACCCGGCCGACTCCTCGGACGGCACGGCGCGGGCCGACGGCCCCACCGGGGTCGGCCAGGGCGCCGGGGCCGTGGTCTCCGCGGCGCTCGGCGTGGTGTCGCTCACCGGGGGCTGGGTCGGCACGGTGGCCTCCGCCCGCGAGACGCTCGTCGGGCAGCTCCACACCTCGTCGTCGGCGAACGTCGCCACCCAGATCAAGGAGGTCTACGGCGACGCCTGGCACGCCGCCGCGCTGTGGGGCGGCTTCTTCGCGCTGCTCGCGCTGGTCGTGGGCGTCGTCGTCCTCGCCCGCCCCGCCTTCGGCGCCCCGGGCCGGCCGCAGGCGGCCTGGATCAAGTCCGTCGCCTGGGGCGGCGTCGCACTGGGCGTCCTCGGACTGCTGCTCGCGGTCGCCAAGTACACCGACATCCTGCTCGGCCTTCCGTCGGCGAGCTGAGCGGAGGACGGGAGGCCCCGGGCCTCCCGTCGTCCACGACGGACACGACTGGTGGCTCCGGGCGGGACAATGCGAGGAAGTTCCGAGTTCGGTGGAGTCGTGTTGTATCGAATCGAGTACACGGAGCGGGCCGCGACTCAGCGGGACGCCCTCCCCGAGGAGCGGCGCAAACCCCTTGAGCGAGGACTGCTCAAGCTGGCGGAGGACCCGTTCACACCGGTGTCGCAGGCCGTGAGCGGCGAGGACATCCGGGTCGTGTCCGTCGCCCCGGGACTGACCGTCGACTACATGGTGCACCGGGCCTTTCTCATCCTGGTGTCCGTGGCGTTCCTCGGACGGTCCCTGGTGAACGACGCCTGACCGTCGAACTGCCGGCCCTACCGGACCCGCAGTTCCAGGATGCGGTCGTCGCCCTTCTCGGGGTCGCCGCGGCCGTCCGTGTTGCTCGTCGTGAGCCAGAGCTTGTCGCCGCCCGCCGCGACCACCGTGCGCAGGCGCCCGTACTCGCCCTTCAGGAAGGGCTGCGGGTCCGCCGACGCCTTCGTGCCGGCCAGCGGAATGCGCCACAGGCGCTCGCCCCTCAGGCCGGCCATCCAGATCGACCCCTCGGCGTACGCGATGCCGCTGGGGGAGGCGTCGTCGGTGTGCCACTGGGCGAGCGGGTCGTGGTACTTCGGACCGCCGCCCCTGCCCTCCGCGTCGGGCCAGCCGTAATTCGCGCCGGGCGCGATCGCGTTCAGCTCGTCCCAGGTGTCCTGGCCGAACTCCGAGGCGAACAGCCGCTGTTCGCCGTCCCAGGCCAGACCCTGGACGTTGCGGTGTCCGTACGTGTACACGACCGAGTCGTCGAACGGGTTGCCCGGGGCCGGGTCGCCGTCCGGGGTCATCCGAAGGATCTTGCCGCCGAGCGACTTCCTGTCCTGGGCCGGCTGCCGCTCGCCGGACTCGCCGGTGCCCGCGTACAGCATCTTGTCGGGGCCGAACGCGATCCGGCCACCGTTGTGGATGGCGCCCTTGGGGATGCCCTTGAACACCGTGTCGGGGGCGCCGAGCTGCTCCCCGGCCGGCTTCTTCGGGTCGTACAGCATGCGGGCGACGCGGTTGTCGGAGTCGGTCGTGAAGTAGGCGTACACCAGATGGTCGGAGCCGTACGCGGGGGAGAGGGCGATGCCGAGCAGACCGCCCTCGCCCTCGGCGGCGACGCCGGGAACGGAGCCCAGCGTGGTCTTCTTCCCGGTCTTCTCGTCGACGCGGATGATCGTGCCCTCGTCCCGGGACGAGACGAGGAGCCCGCCGCCCGGCAGCGGGGCCAGACCCCAGGGAGAGTCCAGGCCCTCGGCCACCGTGCGCAGCACCTTCACCGAGCCCTTGGCGGGGGGTGTGCGCTCCGCCGTCGGGGAAGGGCTGTGCGTGCGGCCGGCGGAGGCGCTCGTACCGGTGCCGTCCGGCGAGCCGGAGCCGCCGGAGCAGCCCGCCGCCAGCAGCAGGGCGGCGACCGCCAGCGCGGCCGCGGTGGGTCGAGAGCGCACGAGGGAGTCCCTTCGCCGGGGCTTCGCGGCACAGCCGCGCCATGAGGGGAAGCGTACGTCGCCGAGCGGGGCGCCGGCGGTCGGTCGCACCCGTCCGGCGGTGCGGAACGGACCGCGTACGACGGGCTGTTCGAGGCGGAATCCCCTTGCGGGAAGCCGCTCCAGGGCCGGTCCCTCCCTTCCCGTCTGCCGGGCGGAACCATGCACGCTCCCCCCGAGCTCGCGTCCTCGCTCGAGCAGGGGGGACCCCCAGAGCACGTACCTGATGCCGCCCGGCCCGCCCTCCGGGCGGACGACGGGAAGGGAGCGACAGCCCTTAGGGCCTCTCCTTTGAATCATTCCGGCGTCGCGGGGTCCGGTGCGCGCCTGTGCGGCGTTGTCGTCGGTTGCCGGGGCTCCGCCCTGGCGCCCTCCTCCGCCTCGCAGCCGCACGCACCGGACCCCGCTCGGGTCGGTCGAAGACGCACCGCGCCTCCCAGCCGCCTGATCCAAACGAAAGACCCTAGTCCCAGGACTCCAGCGCCGCCGGGAGACCCGCCACCTCCGCCAGGTCCTCCTCCGTCAGGCGCACGTCGGCCGCCGCCGCGTTCTCCGCCGCCCAGCGGGCCCGCTTCGTGCCCGGCACCGGGACCACGTGCGGCCCCTGGGACAGTGTCCAGGCCAGGGCCACCTGCGCGGCGCTCACGCCGGCCCCGTGCCGGCGCGCGATCCGCCGCAGGCCGACCACGATCGGCTGGTTGGCCGCCATCATCTCGGCGGTGAAGCGCGGGTGCCGGGCCCGCAGGTCGTCCGGCTCGAACCCCTCGCCCGGGCGCAGCGTCCCGGTCAGGAACCCGTTGCCCAGCGGCATCGCCGCCAGGAACCCCACCCCGCGCGCCGCGCACCACGGCAGCAGCGTGCGCAGCGCCTCGGGCGACCACACCGACAGTTCGGCCTGGACCGCGGTGACCGGGAACACCTGCTGCACGCGCTCCAGTTGCCGCACCACCCCGTCGTACAGCCCCGCCCGCGACCGCCGGCCGCCCCGGACGTCCATCGCGCACAGCCCCAGCGCCCGCACCTTCCCGGCGCGCACCAGGTCCGCCATCGCGCCCCAGGTCTCCTCGACGGGCACCTCGGGGTCGGCGCGGTGCAGCTGGTACAGGTCGATGACGTCCGTCTGGAGCCGCCGCAGCGACGCGTCGCAGGCCCGCCGGACGTATCCGGGGCGGCCGTTGGCCACGATGTGCTGCTCACCGGCGAGCAGCCCCACCTTCGTCGACACGAAGGCGTCCGCGCGCCGCTCCTTGAGCACCCGGCCGACCAGCAGCTCGTTGGTGAACGGCCCGTACATGTCCGCCGTGTCGAGCAGCGTCACCCCGGCGTCCAGCGCCCGGTGGACCGCCCGCACCGACTCCTCGCCCCGCTGCCGCGACGTGGTGTACGCCCAGCTCATGGGCATGCACCCGAGCCCCACGGCCCCCACCCGCAGTGCCGCCGCGCCCATCGTCCTGCGCTCCACCTGGCCGTACCCTCCCTGTCCCGGCCCACCAACCTAACCGTTTCCGCGCACACGGGTTCGCATAGCCTCCTGGCATGACCGACGACGTGTGGCTTCCCATCCCGCCCGAGGAGATCCCGCAGCTCCCCGAGGGGTTCCGCTACCTCTTCTGGGACGGGGGCGAGGACGGCCGGCAGCCGTTCCCCGGCGATCCCGCCGACTGCGCGGTGTACGTGGTGCCGTACATGAAGCCGCACCCCGTGCGCGTCCGGCCGCTGGACGCGCTGCGCAACGTCCGCGTCGTACAGACGCTGACCGCAGGCGTCGACGACGTGGCAGGCCGGCTCTCCGCGCTGCCGCCCGGGGTGGCGCTGTGCAACGCCCGCGGCGTGCACGAGGCGAGCACCGCCGAACTCGCGCTCACCCTGATCCTCGCCTCGCTGCGCGGCGTCCCCGGCTTCGTCCGCGCCCAGGACGAGGGCCGCTGGGCGGGCGGCTTCCGCCCCGCGCTCGCCGACCGCTCCGTACTGATCGTCGGCTACGGGTCCATCGGCAGCGCCGTCGAGGACCGGCTCGTACCGTTCGAGGTGGCGCGGGTCGCACGCGTCGCACGCTCCGCGCGCACGACGGCGCGCGGCCCCGTGCACCCGATCGCCGCCCTGCCCGAACTGCTGCCGGAGGCGGACGTGGTGGTGCTGGTGACCCCGCTCACCGAACAGACCAGGGGACTGGTCGACGCCGACTTCTTGACCCGCATGAAGGACGGCGCGCTGCTGGTCAACGTGGGGCGCGGGCCGGTCGTCGACACCAAGGCGCTGCTCACCGAGCTGGAGACCGGCCGGATCACCGCCGCACTGGACGTCACCGACCCCGAACCACTGCCCCCGGGCCACCCGTTGTGGTCCGCGCCAGGCCTGCTGATCAGCCCGCACGTGGGCGGCCCCACCTCGGCCTTCCTGCCCCGCGCCAGGCGGCTCCTGACCGATCAGCTCACCCGGCTGGTGAACCGGCGACCGCTGCGCAACGTGGTCCTCACCACCGGTGACTGAAACGGGCGGGGCGCCCGCGGGCGCCCTTCATGAGCGGTCGGCCGACCGGGGCGCACCACCAGCGCATACGACACCCGCGGCGCGCGCCGACTCCGCTTGGCGCACGCTCCGCAGCCCTCCGGAAGCGTTCCGTGCACGCATCCGCCCAGCTCGTCACGGAGCGTAGAGAGACTATGTCCCTGAGTGACCAACCTGGTGTATCGTCCCCGACAGGGGCCAGCGCCGCGCACGTTGGGCGCCGGGGACGAGGGAACGACCAGGAACTGGGACTGCGAGGGGGGGGCGACGGACGATGCACGGCCTGACCACCATCACCGATCCGACGCGACAGGGCGAACGCCGACGAACGTGGCGCGCGGCGCCACCCGGGCACGCGCGCGGAGGCCCGCACCACCGAGGGCCCGCCTCCCGCAGGCGCCACGTACACCGGCGGACCCGCGGTGCCGCCCCTGCCCGGGCCGGGTGGGACCGGTGAGCACACCCGGAGCCCTGCCGCTCCGCCGCCGTGCGCCGCGCGGCCGCCCGAGCCCGGTTCCGCAGCTCCTCCTCGCCCTCCTGTGCGGGGGGTACGCCACCGGTGCCGCGCTCGGCTGGGGCTCGCAGCGGCTCGCGCTGTTCATGGGCGACTTCGGGCTCAGCATGGCGGCGGGCGCCGCCGCCATCTCCTGCCTGCTGCGCGCACGCTCCCGCCGCTGCCGCTTTCGACCCGCTTGGCTGCTGTTCGCCCTCTCGTCCACCATGGCCGCTCTCGGCAACGGCGTCTGGGGCTGGTACGAGGTCGTCCTCGACCGCCCGGTGCCCAGCCCCAGTTGGGCGGACCTGTTCTTCCTGTGCTTCGCGCCGCCCGCCATCGTCGGCCTGCTCGTGCTCGCCAAACGGCCCGTGACCAGGGCCGGTTGGGTGTGCCTCGCGCTGGACGCGTGGCTCATCGGCGGCTCGCTGCTCACCCTGTCGTGGAGTCTCGCGCTCGCCCAGGCCGCCAGGTTCGACGGGCCGAGCGTCGCCCACACCGCGCTCTCGCTCGCCTACCCGCTGCTGGACATCGCCCTGGTGAGCATGGTCCTCGCGCTGCACTTCCGGCGCTCCGCGGTGAACCGCTCCGCCGTCAACACCGCGATCGGCGCGCTCGGGCTGACCGTCGCGTGCGACGCCCTGTTCACCTCACCACTGCTGCACAACGCCTACCACTCCGGCCAACTGCTCGACGCGGGCTGGTTCTCCGGCTCCCTGCTCCTCGCCTACGCCCCCTGGGTCGGCACCCGCACCGGCGAGGGGTACGGCGAGGCGCACACCCGGGTGGTGCACGCCCATGTGCCGGGCGCCGGCGGGCAGGCCCACGAGCACACCAGGACGGGGCCCTCGCCGGACGGCAGGACCGGCTCCGCCCAGGACCGACTCCCGTCCGCACACCGTCGTCCGGCCCCCGGGCCCCCGGTGCCACCCCCGCCCCCGGCCCACCCCGCCGGGCAGGGGCACCCGTACCCGCACCCGCACCCGTTCCCGGCGGAGCCGGGGCACGGCCGGTACCCGGTCACCCGCCCCCTCACCGGCTCGCTCGCCGCTCTCACGCCCTACCTCGCCGCCGCCGTCTGCACCCTGGGAATCCTCTACAACCTCCTCGACGGCCGCAGCGTCGACCACGTGGTGCTGGTCACCGCCGGGGCCGTCGTGCTCGCCCTCCTGGTCCGCCAGGGCATCATGCTGCGCGACAACATCACGCTCACCCACGAACTGGCCCAGAAGGAGAACCACTTCCGCTCCCTGGTCCAGGGCTCCAGCGACGTCATCATGATCGCCGCGCCCAGCGGCATCCTGCGCTACGTCTCCCCGGCCGCCGCGGGGGTCTACGGACGGCCCGCGGAGGAACTGGTCGGCACCGAACTCGCCGGGCTCATCCACCCGGAGGACCTCGGCTGCGTGGTCCACGAGGTACGCCGCTTCCTGGCGGCCAGCCCCGTCGAGGAACCCACCACCCGTATCGAGTGCCGCTTCCGTTCCGGCGGCGGAGGCTGGCTCAACGTCGAGTCGACCGTCAACCGCCACCACGGCGGCCTCATCTTCAACAGCCGGGACGTCACCGAACGGGTCCGCCTGCAGGCCCAGTTGCAGCACAACGCCGAGCACGACCCGCTCACCGACCTGCCCAACCGCGCCCTGTTCACCCGGCGTGTGCGGCAGGCACTGTCCGGCCGTCGCGCCGCCGACCGGGGGCCCGCCCTGCGGGGCACGGCGGTGCTGTTCATCGACCTCGACGGCTTCAAGGCCGTCAACGACACCATCGGCCACCAGGCGGGGGACGAACTGCTCGTCCAGGCCGCCCGCCGGCTCCAGGACTCCCTGCGGCAGGGCGACACCGCCGCCCGGCTCGGCGGGGACGAGTTCGCCGCCCTCATCACCGGTGACGGCACCCGCGACCACGCCGCCAGAGAACGCCACATAGAGGAACTCGCCGACCGTCTCCGCGTGGGCCTCTCGCAGCCCTACACCATCGACGGCAACGATGTCCGCGTCGCCGCCTCCATCGGCGTCGCCTTCGCCGAGCCCGGCCTGGGCGCGGGCGAGCTGCTGCGCAACGCCGACCTGGCCATGTACCGGGCCAAGGCGGCCGGCAAGAACCGCGTCGAGCTGTACGCCCCCCAGATGCAGCAGGACGTCGTCCGCAAGGCCGAACTGGCCGGCCGGCTGCGGGCCGCGCTGCACGACGGCGAGTTCCTGCTGCTCCACCAGCCCGTCGTGGCCCTCGCCGACGGCCGGATCTCCTCGGTCGCCGCCCAGGCCCGCTGGCGCTCCGCCCAGGGCGTGCTGTTCACCCCCGGCGAGTACCTCGGCGTCTCCGAGACGGGGGAACGGGCCGCCGAGCTGTGCCGGGGGCTGCTCGAACGGGCCGTCACCCAGGCCGCGGAACGCGCCGCCCAGGGGATCACCGCGCCCGTCACCGTCCGCCTGACCGCCCGCCGGCTCCTCGACCGCACCCTGCCGCCCGGCTCCGTCGAGGGCCTGCTCACCCGGCATGGACTCGCCTCCGGCGCGCTGATCCTCGAACTGGCCGAGATCGATGCCCGAGTGCCCCTGGAGGAACTGGAGCGCCGCCTGGGCGCCCTGCGCCGGCTCGGCGTACGGATCGCCCTGGACGGCGTCGGCAGCGGGCAGACGACGATCGCGGCACTGCGCCGGCTCCCCGTCGACATCCTCCGGCTCGACCGCGGACTGGTCGAGGGGGTCGTCGAGTCGGCCCGGCTACACAAGATCACCAGCGGGCTGCTCCGGATCGCCGCCGACCTGGGACTGCAGACCGTGGCCGACGGGGTGGATCTGCCCGAGCAGGTCGTCACCCTGCGCGCCATGGGCTGCACCCACGGCCAGGGCCTGGTCTTCTCCGGGCCGCTGGACGAGCACCGGCTGCGCCGGGCACTCGCCCGCGGCCACTACCCGGTGCCGCACGGACCGGCCGAGCCCGTCCTCGCGGGCGGCGGCGCGAGCCTGTACGGGGGCGCCGTCCCGACGGTCCTGCGCGGCACCACCGCGGCCGCCGCTCGGGGCACCACGGCGACCGCCGCCCGGGGCGCCGCCACCCTCGGCGGGACGACCACCGCGCTCGGCAGCGTGACGGCCGGGCTCGGCGGCGGCACCGCGGTTCTGGGAGGTGGCACCGCCCTTCGACCACATGATGAGACTCCCGTCCCACCCACTTGACAGTTGGTGCGCCCCGGCGAGAGGGTCAGTTCCATGCGCACCCGAATTCTCGTACTTGGACAGCGCGTCGGCTGAAGCTGGGCCGGACCGGACCACCCGGAACACCCAGCGACCGTACCCGGCGCGCTCCCCTCGCTTGCCTCCTGGCACGAGGGGTTTTTTGTTGCACGGGCACCCGTCGCGCCGCAGGCGCCGCAGTCGCAGTACGTACGAACCTCGCAAAAACCCTCAGCATCGAGAAGAGAATGCCGATGACCGAGCAGGCCTCCGGGGCACACCATCCGCAGCCGCGGCCCCGTTCCTCCGGACCGCAGTCGTCCGCTCCCGAGCAGGTGACGGGCGCGCAGTCCCTCATCCGTTCGCTCGAGGAGGTCGGCGCCGACACGGTATTCGGCATTCCCGGCGGTACCATCCTGCCGGCGTACGACCCGATGATGGACTCCACCAAGGTCCGTCACGTCCTGGTCCGCCATGAGCAGGGCGCGGGCCACGCCGCCACCGGGTACGCGCAGGCCACCGGCAAGGTCGGCGTCTGCATGGCGACCTCGGGCCCCGGCGCCACCAACCTGGTCACCCCACTGGCCGACGCCAACCTGGACTCCGTCCCGCTGGTCGCGATCACCGGCCAGGTGGTGTCCTCCTCGATCGGTACGGACGCCTTCCAGGAGGCGGACATCGTCGGCATCAGCATGCCGATCACCAAGCACAGCTGGCTGGTCACCAAGGCCGAGGACATCCCCCGGGTGATCGCACAGGCCTTCCACGTCGCCTCCACCGGCCGCCCCGGCCCGGTCCTGGTCGACATCCCCAAGGACATCCTCACGGCGAAGACCACGTTCTCCTGGCCCCCCGTGATGGACCTGCCCGGCTACCGCCCCGTCACCAAGCCGCACGCCAAGCAGATCCGCGAGGCCGCCAAGCTGCTCGGCGCCGCCAAGCGGCCCGTCCTCTACGTGGGCGGCGGTGTGATCAAGGCGAAGGCCAGCGCCGAACTCAAGGTCCTCGCCGAACTCACCGGAGCCCCCGTCACCACCACCCTGATGGGGCTCGGCTCGTTCCCCGACAGCCACCCGCTGCACGTGGGAATGCCGGGCATGCACGGTGCGGTCACCGCCGTCACCGCGCTGCAGAAGGCCGACCTGATCGTCGCCCTCGGCGCGCGCTTCGACGACCGCGTCACCGGAAAGCTGGACAGCTTCGCCCCGTACGCCAAGATCGTCCACGCCGACATCGACCCCGCCGAGATCGGCAAGAACCGCGTCGCCGACGTGCCGATCGTCGGGGACGCCCGCGAGGTCCTGGCCGACCTGATCCAGGCCGTCCAGAAGGAGGCCGCCGAGGGCCAGCAGGGCGAGGCCGCCGCGAACAAGTACGCCGCCTGGTGGAAGGACCTCAACCGCTGGCGCGAGACCTACCCGCTCGGCTACGACCTGCCCGAGGACGGCTCGCTCTCCCCGCAGCAGGTCATCGAGCGCATCGGCCGGCTCGCGCCCGAGGACACGATCTTCACGGCCGGCGTCGGCCAGCACCAGATGTGGTCCGCGCAGTTCATCCAGTACGAGAAGCCCGCCACCTGGCTCAACTCCGGCGGCGCCGGAACCATGGGCTACGCGGTCCCGGCCGCGATGGGCGCCAAGGCCGGGCAGCCCGGCCGCACCGTCTGGGCGATCGACGGCGACGGCTGCTTCCAGATGACCAACCAGGAACTGACCACCTGCGCCCTGAACAACATCCCGATCAAGGTCGCCATCATCAACAACGGCGCCCTCGGGATGGTCCGCCAGTGGCAGACCCTGTTCTACAACCAGCGGTACTCCAACACGGTCCTGCACTCCGGCCCGACCGACATCAGCCCGGAGGCCAAGGGCACCCGCGTCCCGGACTTCGTGAAGCTGTCGGAGGCCATGGGCTGCTACGCCATCCGCTGCGAGCGCCCGGAGGACCTGGACAAGGTCATCGAGGAGGCGAACTCGATCAACGACCGCCCCGTGGTCGTGGACTTCATCGTCCACGAGGACGCCATGGTGTGGCCGATGGTCGCCGCCGGCACGTCCAACGACGAGATCATGGCCGCCCGGGACGTCCGTCCCGACTTCGGCGACACCGAGGACGACTGAGAGCCCGCGAGAGCCACCGGACGTCAGCGACTTCAGGGACTTCAGGGATTTCAGGAAGGTACGACCGTCATGTCCACCAAGCACACGCTCTCGGTCCTGGTCGAGAACACCCCCGGCATCCTGGCGCGGATCGCCGCGCTCTTCTCCCGCCGCGGATTCAACATCGACTCGCTCGCCGTCGGCGTCACCGAGCACCCCGACATCTCCCGCATCACCATCGTGGTGAGCGTCGAGGACCTGCCCCTGGAGCAGGTCACCAAGCAGCTCAACAAGCTCGTCAACGTGCTCAAGATCGTCGAGCTGGAGCCGGCCCAGGCCGTCCAGCGCGAACTCGTCCTGGTGAAGGTGCGCGCCGACAACGAGACGCGCTCCCAGATCACCGAGATCGTCCAGCTCTTCCGCGCCAAGACCGTCGACGTCTCCCCGGAGGCCGTCACCATCGAGGCCACCGGCTCCGGCGACAAGCTGACCGCCATGCTGCGGATGCTGGAGCAGTACGGCATCAAGGAACTGGTCCAGTCCGGCACCATCGCGATCGGCCGCGGCGCCCGCTCCATCACCGACCGCTCGCTGCGCGCACTGGACCGCTCAGCCTGACGTCGGCTCAGAACCGCCCCGGGATGGCCGGAAACGCCCGCCGGCCGCCCCGGGCGGTACCCGCGCACAGTGGCCCGGTACCACTTGCCCGGCGCGCCGCCCGCATTACGAGACCCCCCGGCTTTCCGCCCCCGCACCGGCATACGGTGGGACGCAACACCTGCACACCAAGGAGTGAACCGAAAGTGGCCGAGCTGTTCTACGACGCTGACGCCGACCTGTCCATCATCCAGGGCCGCAAGGTCGCGGTCATCGGTTACGGCAGCCAGGGCCACGCCCACGCGCTGTCGCTGCGTGACTCGGGTGTCGACGTCCGCGTCGGCCTGCACGAGGGCTCGAAGTCCAAGGCCAAGGCCGAGGAGCAGGGCCTGCGCGTGGTCAGCCCCGCCGAGGCGACCGCCGAGGCCGACGTCATCATGATCCTCGTGCCGGACCCGATCCAGGCCCAGGTCTACGAGGAGCACATCGCCCCGAACCTGAAGGACGGCGACGCGCTGTTCTTCGGCCACGGCCTGAACATCCGCTACGGCTTCATCAAGCCCCCGGCCGGTGTCGACGTCTGCATGGTCGCCCCCAAGGGCCCGGGCCACCTGGTGCGCCGCCAGTACGAGGAGGGCCGCGGCGTCCCCTGCATCGTCGCCGTCGAGCAGGACGCCTCCGGCAACGGCTTCGCGCTGGCCCTGTCGTACGCGAAGGGCATCGGCGGCACCCGCGCCGGCGTCATCAAGACGACCTTCACCGAGGAGACCGAGACCGACCTCTTCGGCGAGCAGGCCGTCCTCTGCGGTGGCACCGCGGCCCTGGTGAAGGCGGGCTTCGAGACGCTGACCGAGGCGGGCTACCAGCCGGAGATCGCCTACTTCGAGTGCATGCACGAGCTGAAGCTCATCGTCGACCTCATGTACGAGGGCGGCCTGGAGAAGATGCGCTGGTCGATCTCCGAGACCGCCGAGTGGGGCGACTACGTCACCGGCCCGCGGATCATCACCGACGCCACCAAGGCCGAGATGAAGAAGGTCCTCGCCGAGATCCAGGACGGCACCTTCGCCAAGAACTGGATGGACGAGTACCACGGCGGTCTGAAGAAGTACAACGAGTACAAGAAGCAGGACTCCGAGCACCTCCTGGAGACCACCGGCAAGGAGCTCCGCAAGCTCATGAGCTGGGTCAACGAGGAGGCGTAAGCCTTCGGGAGCGGCCGGGCCGGGGCACCGACGTCCCGGCCCGGCCGCCCCGGCCGGGGCCCTCCGCGCGGCTCCGGCCCACCCGTCCTCCCTCGGACGGGTGATCCTCGTGATGAGGCGCATGACGCCCGCGTTGCGCCACTAGACTGCTGCACCAATACGCGTCAGGCCCACAGCGTCGTGCGTCTTCCACGCGGCCCGGCGACACCGGGGAACTGCGGGCACGCTGCCCTCCCTTCCCCGGCGCCGCTCCCCTCCCACCGCCTGCGGCCGTCGGGACGGCCGTCCGCACTGGACATGTGAGGACTCACGTGAGCTCGAAACCTGTCGTACTCATCGCCGAAGAGCTGTCGCCCGCCACGGTGGACGCGCTGGGCCCGGACTTCGAGATCCGGCACTGCAACGGAGCGGACCGGGCCGAACTGCTCCCGGCCCTCGCCGACGTCGACGCCATCCTGATCCGCTCCGCGACGAAGGTCGACGCCGAGGCCGTCGCCGCCGCCCACAAGCTCAAGGTCGTCGCCCGCGCCGGCGTCGGCCTGGACAACGTGGACGTCTCCGCCGCCACCAAGGCCGGCGTGATGGTCGTCAACGCGCCGACCTCCAACATCGTCACCGCCGCCGAGCTCGCCTGCGGTCTGCTCGTCTCCACCGCCCGCAACATCCCGCAGGCCAACGCCGCGCTGAAGAACGGCGAGTGGAAGCGCAGCAAGTACACCGGTGTCGAGCTCGCCGAGAAGACCCTCGGCGTCGTCGGCCTCGGCCGCATCGGTGCCCTGGTCGCGCAGCGCATGTCCGCCTTCGGCATGAAGGTCGTCGCCTACGACCCCTACGTGCAGCCCGCCCGCGCCGCCCAGATGGGCGTGAAGGTCGTGACCCTCGACGAGCTGCTCGAGGTCTCCGACTTCATCACCGTCCACCTGCCCAAGACCCCCGAGACGCTCGGCCTCATCGGCGACGAGGCGCTGCGCAAGGTCAAGCCCAGCGTGCGCATCGTCAACGCCGCGCGCGGCGGCATCGTCGACGAGGAGGCGCTGTACGCGGCGCTGAAGGAGGGCCGCGTCGCCGGTGCCGGCCTCGACGTGTATGCCAAGGAGCCCTGCACCGACTCCCCGCTGTTCGAGCTCGACCAGGTCGTCTGCACCCCGCACCTGGGCGCCTCCACGGACGAGGCGCAGGAGAAGGCCGGCATCGCGGTCGCCAAGTCGGTGCGCCTCGCGCTGGCCGGCGAGCTCGTGCCCGACGCGGTCAACGTCCAGGGCGGCGTCATCGCCCAGGACGTCAAGCCCGGCCTGCCGCTCGCCGAGAAGCTCGGCCGCATCTTCACCGCCCTCGCGGGCGAGGTCGCGGCCCGGCTCGACGTCGAGGTGTACGGCGAGATCACTCAGCACGACGTGAAGGTGCTCGAACTCTCCGCGCTCAAGGGCGTGTTCGAGGACGTCGTCGACGAGACGGTGTCCTACGTCAACGCGCCGCTGTTCGCGCAGGAGCGGGGGGTCGAGGTCCGTCTGACCACGAGCTCCGAGTCGGCCGACCACCGCAACGTGGTCGTGGTGCGCGGCACGCTCACGGACGGCGAGGAGGTGTCGGTGTCCGGCACGCTCGCCGGGCCGAAGCACCACCAGAAGATCGTGGCGGTCGGGGAGTACGACGTCGACCTCGCGCTCGCCGACCACATGGTCGTGCTGCGGTACGCCGACCGGCCGGGGGTCGTCGGCACGCTGGGGCGTGTGCTCGGTGAGGCGGGCATCAACATCGCGGGGATGCAGGTCTCGCGGGCGGTGGCCGGTGGCGAGGCGTTGGCGGTGCTGACGGTGGACGACACGGTTCCGCCGAACGTGGTGGCGGAACTCGGCGAGGAGATCGGCGCGACCTCGGCCCGCTCCATCAACCTGGCCTGACCGGCGCGCCCCGCGCCCCTGCTCCGGGGGCACGGGGCGCCCCTTGGGAGGCTCAGGGGGCTTTGTCGGGCGCGAGCGCGTCGTGGCCGGTCGCGCCGGTCCTCGTGCCCCCGGCGGGGCGCTCCGGGCCGGCGGGCTCGCGCGGCGGAGCCGTGCGCTCCGCGGTGCGCAGGGTGCGCACCGCCAACGGCGCCGCTGCCAGCAGCAGAAGGGCGCCCGCGACCGCCGCCCCCCGCATTCCGTCCACGAACGCCCCCCGCGCCGCCGCGCGGACCGCCGCCCCCGCGGCCCCCGGCATCCCGTCCGCCACCGCCAGCGCCCCACCCAGCGTCTGCCGCGCCGCCTCCGGCGCCTCGGGCCCCACCCCGTGCCGGTACAGCGCCGTGCCGATCGCGCCGAGCATCGCCATGCCGAGCGCGCCCCCGAGTTCCGCGCCCGTCTCCATCAGCGAGGACGCCGTCCCGGCCCGCTCCACCGGGGCCGCCCCCATCGCCAGGTCGGTCACCTGCGACATCACCGTGACGATCCCCGAGGCGAGCACCCCCGCCCCGGCCAGCACCAGCCACAGCGAGCCGGTCCCGGCGAGCGCCAGCAGCCCGTAGCCGGCGGCGGCCACCACGAACCCGCCGCTCACCACGTACGCCCTGTCCACCCCGCGCTGCACCAGCCCGGCCGACACCGGCGCGGCCACCCCGATCAGCACCGACGGCAGCAGTGACCACAGCGCCGCCTCCAGCGCGCTCCTGCCGAGCACGGACTGCAGGTACTGCGTCGTGAAGAACGCCGAGCCCAGCATCGCGAACGAGGAGATCAGGTTCAGCACCAGCGCGGGCGAGAAACCGCGGGCCCGCAGCAGCGCCGGCGGGATCAGCGGTGAGGCGGCCGTGCGCTGCCGGTGCACGAACAGCGCCCCGAACAGCAGCCCCACCGTCACCGACACCACGTACCGCACGTTCCAGCCGTCGGTGGGGATCTCCTTGAGGCCGTAGACCACCGGCAGCACCGCGGCCAGCGACAGCGGCACGCTGAGGAGGTCGAACCGGCCGGGCTCCGGGCTGCGCGACTCCGGCAGCAGCAGCGGGCCGAGCACCAGCAGCATCGCCATCGCGGGCAGGTTGACCAGGAACACCGAGCCCCACCAGAAGTACTGCACCAGCACCCCGCTCAGTACCGAGCCGAGCGCGATGCCGCCGGTCATCACCCCGGACCACAGCCCGATCGCCTTCGCCCGCTGCCCGGGGTCGGTGAACATCGTCCGCAGCAGGGCCATCGTCGACGGCATCAGCGTCGCCCCGCCGAGCCCGAGCACCGCGCGGGCCGCGATCAGGGTCTCCGCGCTGTCGGCGTACGCGGCCACGAGCGAGGCGGCGCCGAACGCCGCCGCGCCGGCCAGCAGCAGTCGGCGGCGGCCGAACCGGTCGCCGAGGGCGCCCATCGTCATCAGCAGTCCGGCCAGGACGAAGCCGTAGATGTCGAAGATCCACAGCTGCTGGGTGCCGCTCGGCTCGAGGTCCGCGCCGATCGACGGGATCGCGAAGTACAGGACGGAGATGTCCATGGAGACCAGCAGCAGCGGAAGCATCAGGACGCCCATGGCGGTCCACTCGCGGCGGCCGGCCAGGGTGCCGGCGGTGGGGGAGTCCGCCGCCGGGTCGTGGTGGTTCGGGTTCGTCGGTGTCATGGCGGGGACTGTACGCACGTCTTATACATACGTCTAGTACAAGCGTGTAATACGCTTGTTCAACGGGCCCGTCCGGTGGTGGCCGGCGTGACCTGTCGGTCGTAGACGGGTGTCATAGACGCTTGTTCAGGGGGCGGGCTAGGGTGGGCGCATGGGACACCGTGAGGATCTGCTCGAAGGAGCCAAGCGCTGCCTGACGGCGAAGGGGTTCGCGGCCACGACGGCACGGGACATCGTCAAGGAGTCGGGCACCAACCTGGCGTCCATCGGCTACCACTACGGCTCCAAGGACGCACTGCTCGCCCAGGCGTACGTGGCGCTCGTCGGGGAGGTCTCCGACGCCTTCGACGGCAGCGAACGGCTGCTCGCGGACACCGCGCCCGGCTCCCTCGAACGGTTCGAGGCGGTGTGGTCGAACATCATCGGGACCATGCGGGAGCCCGGTTCGATGTGGCGCCTGAGCATCGAGATCGTGGCGATGGGCGACCGCCTGCCCGAGGTCCGCGACCACCTCGCGCGCGCCCAGCGGGAGGCGATGCGCGCCCTCGTACCGCTCTTCATGGGCGGACGGGAGGAAGACGTCCCCGAGGAGACCGTCGAGACCCTCGGCGGTTTCTACTACGCCCTGATGATGGGGCTGATCACCCACTACAACTTCGACCCCGACAGCGCCCCCGACGCGGACGCCCTCACCGCGGGGCTGCGCCAGGTCATCGCCGGGACGGGGCGGTGACCGCCCCTACGTGAGCGAGGCGATCAGGTCGTCCACCACCGGGGGCCCGCCCGCGACGCGCAGCGCCTCGATCCGGTGCGTCAGCTCCGGTGCCGTCACCGGGACGCCGACCAGGTCGCGCCGCCCGGCCGCCACGGAGCGCGGGAGCAGCCCGAGTCCCTGGCCGCCGGCGAGCAGTTCGGTGTACGTCCGCACGTCGAGGCCGTCGTAGCGCAGGGCCACCCGCAGCTGCGGTCCGTCCCCCACCAGGGCGCGCAGATCCGCCGGCGGGGCACCCACATCGGGCGCGTCGATCCACCGGGCGTCCACCAGGTCCGCCAGCCGCAGCCCCGTGCGGTGCGCCAGCGGGTGGGTGGACGGCAGGGCCACCACCGCCTGCTCCCGGCCCACCGGCACCCCGCGCACCCCGGCCGTCCGGGCCGGGCGCAGCGGATCGTCGGGCAGGGCGAAACCGTCGACCAGGCCGAGGTCCAGCGTGCCGGTGGCGACGCCCTCCGCGACCGCCCGCCGGGGCAGTGTGCGCACCGTGAACTCGTGGACCCCGGCGCGCCGTGCCACCTCGCCGGTGACCCGCAGGGTGTGCGCGGTGGCGGCCAGCGGACAGACGCCGACGGTCAGCCGTCCGGTGGACCCGCTGCCCGCCCGCCGGACCTCCGCGCGGGCCGCGTCGATGCGCAGCAGGATCGGGGCCACGTGGTCCAGCAGGCGGGCGCCCGCCTCGGTCGGCCCGACCGGCCGCCGGTGGATCAGCTCGGTGCCCAACTCCCCCTCCAGCGAGGCGATCTGCTGGGAGACCGCCGACTGCGTGTAGCCCAGTTCGCGGGCGGCGGCGGAGAAGGAGCCGAGCGTCAGGACGGTCGAGAACGTCTGGAGCAGTCGCGGATCCACGGCATCAGCATCGCTTATCAAGGGATCAGAAACCATCGTTTGCGCTACTTGGCGCGGCCGCTGGATGATTCCGGCGTGCCCCCGACCACTGCCTCACCCGTACGGCCGGACCCACGGCCCGACGCACGACTCGACGCGCGGCCCGACGCACGCCCCGCCCGGATCGCGCTCGTCGGCGAGCGGTCCGCGGGCGTGCCCGCGCACACCCGGTACGCGCCGATGCTGGAAGCCCTCTGGCGACGGGAACGGCTGCTGGTGGACGCCTACTGGGTGCCCACCTCCCGGCTGGAGGATCCGCGCGACCTGGCCGGGTTCGACGGCGTCTGGCTGGTCCCCGGCAGCCCGTACCGCAGCGAGGCCGGAGCGGTGACCGCGGTGCGCACCGCCCGCGAACGGAACATCCCCCTGCTCGCCACCTGCGGCGGTTTCCTGCACGCCCTCCTGGAGTTCGCCCGCCATGTCTGCGCGATGCCCGACGCCGCGCACGCCGAACACGCCCCCGGCAGCCGGCTGCCGCTGATCGTCCCGCTCGCGCGCGACCTCGCGGGCCACGAGGCGGCCGTGCACATCGAACCCGGCTCCCTGGCCGAGGAGGCGCTCGGCACCCGCACCACGGTGGAGCGCTACCAGTGCACGCACGCCCTCGACCCCCGCCACGCCGGCACCCTGAGCGAGCACGGGCTGCGCTTCACCGGCCACGACGACGCCGGCCGGCCCCGCATGGCCGAACTGCCGGGCCACCCCTTCTTCCTGTGCACCCTGTTCCAGCCCGAACTGGCCGACGACACCTCCCGGCCGCACCCGCTGGTACGCGCCTTCGCCGCCGCGGCGGTGGCGAACGGCTCCCGCCCCGCCGCCTGACCGGTACATCCGCACCCGCACCGCTGCACGCCCGCAACCGAGAGGAACCCAAGTGGCGAATTCCGTGGACGCGTTGTCCGACGTGCCGGCCAAGTCGTGGGTGCCCCACTTCGTCGTCTGCTCGATGATCTGGGGCTCCGGCTTCGCGCTCATCAAGATCGGTGTCAAGGCCGGCATCGAACCGGGCTGGGTCGCCTTCTGGCGCTGCTTCTTCGGCGCGCTGGTGCTGTGGTCCCTGGTCCTGTTACGGCGGCTGGAGGTGCCCCGCGACTGGCGGGTGTGGGGGCACGCCCTGGTGGTGGGGACGGTGCTCAACGCCTTCCCCTTCACCCTGTTCGCCTGGGGCGAGCGGTACATCAGCTCGGTCACGGCGGGCGTGTGGAACTCCACCATCCCGCTGTTCACGCTGGTCTGGGTACTGATCATGCTGCCGGACGAGAAGCCGACCGCGCGCCGGCTGGCGGGCATCGCCACCGGTCTGTGCGGTGCCCTGGTGGTGCTCGGCGTGTGGTCCGGCGGGCAGTCCTCGCTGCTCAAGGGCAGCCTGATCTGCCTGGTCGCCACCACCTCGTACGGGCTCGGCTACACCTACACCCGCCGGTTCCTCTCCGCCGGGAACGTCCCCGCCATCACGCTGACCGCCATCCAGGTCGGCTGGGGCGCCGTCGAACTCGCGCTGTGCGCCCCGCTGACGGGCGGCGCACCGCACTGGGGCGGGCCGGGGGCGCTGGCCGCCATGGTGGTGCTCGGCGCGCTGGGCACCGGACTCGCCTACATGTGGAACCTGTCGGTGATCCGAGCCGTCGGTTCGACCGTCGCCTCCACGGTCGCGTATCTGACCCCGCTGTGGGCGGCGATCGTCGGGGTGCTCTTCCTCGACGAGTCGCTGGGGTGGAACACCGCGCTCGGCGCGCTGATGATCGTCAGTGGCGTGCTGCTCACCCGTACGTCGCCGCCGAAACCGGCGCCGGCTCCGGCCGGGGAGGTGCCCCGGCCGGCCGAAGGGGCGGAGTCCGTGGACGACCAGGCGCAGTCGGCGGAGGAGATGCGGCCGGCGAAGCCGTGACCGCGCCCGCGGGGCCGTGACGCGCCCGGCATCCCGGCCCCGGGTTCGTCCCGCGCCCCGGCCCCGGTTCCGGGCCCGTCCCGTGCCGGGGTCGTCCGACCCGCGCCGTGGGGTCAGGGCGCGGCCGGCGGGCCGTCCGGTCGCAGCACGGTGTCCAGGCGCGCGAGGCCCTCGGTCACCGTCGCGGGGTCGCGGGCGAAGCCGAGCCGGAATCCCTCGTCGCAGCCCATCGTCTCGCCGGGCGTCAGCAGTACGCCCGCCGCCAGCGCGCGGCGGCACAGCGCCAGCGAGGGCTCCCCGGTGCGGAGCCGGACCCAGGCGAAGGGCGTGTCCTGCGGCGGTACCAGCCGCACCGCGTCGCCGTTGCGGGCCGCCCACTCCTGAACGAGGCGCAGCCCCGGGGCGCACAGCCGGTGGTACTCCCGCGTGAACTCCTCGTGCCGTTCCAGCACGGAGCAGGCCAGGGCCTCGCACAGCACGGAGTTGGCGATCGAGGTGAGGAACTTCCGCTCCGCGCAGGCCCGTACGAGGCCCGGGGCGCCGTACATCCAGCCGATGCGCAGCCCCGGCAGGCCGTAGGTCTTGGACAGCCCGGAGACCGAGACCACCCGGTCGCGGCCGACGGCCGCCGAGCGCGAGAGGTCGATCGCGTACTCCTCGTCGACCAGCAGAAAGGCGTCCCGTTCCGCGGCCAGCGCGGCGAGGTCGCGCAGCGCGCGCTTCCCGATCCGCCGGCCGGTGGGGTTGCAGGGCGAGTTCAGCGCGATGAGCCGCAGGTCGTCGCCGGCCGCCGCGGCCACGGCGGCCGCGTCGACGCTGAGGTCCGGCCCGTACGGCAGGACCGTCGTACGGGCACCGAGCCGGGACGGCAGGTCCAGCAGCGGCTGCCAGCCGGGGGCGAACGCGATCACCTGGTCGCCGGGCCGCACCAGGACGTCGAACAGCAGGAACAGGGCCTCCTGCGCGCCGTGCGTGACGGTGACCGACTCGGGTCCTCCGCCGCCGTACAGCCCGGCGATCAGCCGGCGCAGCGCCGCGGTGCCGCGGTCGGTGCCGTAGTCCAGGGTGAGGGCGGCGGGCACGGTCAGGTCGGACAGCGGGTGGCTCGGTACGTAGCTGTTGCCGAGGTCGATGTCGTAACGGCCCGCGGAGTCCTCGAACGTCCAGCGGGCGATGGAGTAGTACGACGGTGCGACGGTGCCGGCGCCACCGGCCGCGGGCGTCACGCGGCCGCCCCGAGGCGGTCGAGGAACATCGGCGCCAGGGTTCCGGCCGCCACCTGCTCCACCACCCCGGCCAGGGTGACCGCGCCCCGCGGGTCGACGGTCGTCCCGACGGCACCGCCGGGCATCCGCACCCGTACCGCGCGGTCCACCAGCCCCAGGACGTGCGCCGCGCTGACCGCGGCGCAGGCGCCGGCCCCGGAGGCCAGGGTGTAGCCGGCCCCGCGCTCCCAGATCTCGATCTCCACCGTGCCGCGGTCGAGCACGCGCAGGAACTGCACGTTGGTGCGTTCGGGGAAGGCCGGATGGCCGGCGATGGCCGGGCCCAGCTCCCGTGCCAGCGCGGCGGACACCTCCGGGAGCGGGACCACGGTGTGGGGGTTGCCGTTGTTCAGGCAGGTCACCCGCAGCCGTCGCCCGGACACCTCCAGCACCCGGTCGACGACGGGTCCGGGCAGATCCGGGGCGGGGACGTCCGCGGCCTCGAAGGAGGGCTGCCCCATGTCCACCCGGACGAGTCCGGCCGCGGGGTCGTCGATCCGCACCGCCGTGTCCCCCGCGTGGGTACGCAGGACGACGTCCCGCCCCCCGCCGCGGTGCTGGGACAGATACAGCGCGAAGATGCGCAGCCCGTTGGCGCTCCGGCCGCACGGGCTGCCGTCGGGGTTGAAGGTGCGCAGGACGACCGGTTCACCGGCCCGCACCGCACCGAGGGGCCCCACCAGCACCCCGTCGGCACCGATGCCGCGGTGCCGGTCGCACAGCAGGCGCGCGGCCGTCGGCGCGGAGGGCAGGCCCAGCAGGTCGATCCGCAGCGGATCGACGACGAGGTAGTCGTTGCCCAGTGCCTGGTACTTCACGAAGTCGTGCATGTGCTGTGCCCCCTGCTTTCGCTGCCTGCTGTCCGCTGCTCGCTGTCCGCCGGCCATCAGGGGAAGTCCCCGGCGATGTCCGGCCGTTCCGCGCGGGCGGGGCCGCACACCACGTGCGGTGTGCGGCCCCGCCCGGTCGCGCCGAGGGGTGCCGCGGCTACATCGCCGCCGCCTCCTCGGCGTCGCTGAGGACCGCCTCGTCGTGGTCGTCGCCGTACCACTTCTCGCTCCAGCGGGAGAAGGCGACGATCACGATGTCGCGGTGCCCGGGGCCGCCGTCGGCGGACAGCACGTCGGTGACGTCGTGGGCGATCGCCCGGTCGTCCAGCAGCACCGCCTGCCCGGCGTCCAGCGTCCCGTTCCAGAACGGCTCCGTCGCGCCGGGCTCCCACAGCCGGGTCAGGCCGCCGCCGACGTTGTTGCGCCGCAGCACGGCGATCATCACGTACTCGTGCCCGTCGTGGTGGACGCCCTCAGGGGTCAGCGGGCCGGCCTTCTCACCGGTGGCCCGGGTGCGGTTCTGGTGCACGTTGATCTGCCAGTCGTCCGCGGTGTCCAGCGGAAAGGCCTCCGCGCCGGCCCGGATGAGGGGCGTGAAGTCCACCTCGATCGGCAGGTACCCCCGGCGCATTCCGCCGCCGACCTTGTTGAACTTCTTGAACGCGGTGTAATCCCGGTGCGGCAGGAGCTCGAAGGTCCAGCCGGAGCCTTTTTCGTGACTCATCCGGTACTGCGAGAACCGCTTGAACCGTGTTCCGTTTCCCATGTAGTCGTCGACCGGGCAGTTGTCGTAACTATCCAGTATGTCCTGCTGGATCGCCGGGAGGTCGATGACGGAGAAGTGCTGTTCGGACAGAGGCATGAAGTGCGGCTTCCTTCCCGAGAGGCATGTTCCACGAAAGCGTCGCTGGTCTTTTCCGAGGGGGCCTTTCCGTGCGGCTGAGGACTAGCCGGAAACCGGCTGCATGCTTTCTGCGGAGGCGTGGTGCTCCGGCTTTTCGCCGGGCATCCGCCCGGACACCTCGGCGAGTCGTTCGTCGAGATAGCGGGCCGAGGAATTGAGCCGCCACAGCGCCCCGCGGGCGATTCCCCGGCGCATGTACTCCGACGGCGCGGACGGTTTCACGATGTTGTGGAACCAGCCGGCCGCGTGCTGGGAGTCCACGGTGATGTGCAGCCGGTGGTAGACGATTCCCACCTCGGGCAGGCCGAGGCGCTCCCACGCGCTCACCACCTGCACGAACCGGTCCGGCACCAGCCATTCGGTCATGCCCAGGAAGCCGACGGCCTCCGGATAGCGGTGGCGGTACCGGCTGAGGAGCACCGCGAGGTTCCCGCTCAGCAGGGCGGTGGCGGTCAGCGACTCCTCCAGCTCCCGCTGGGACACCTCGAACACGTCGAATATCTGGTTGAAGAGATGGGTGTGGACCTCCGCGGGCTTCCCGTTCCCCATCTCGTCCCAGAAGTTGCCCGCGATCTCCATTTTCGCGGGGCCGGAGGTGCCCACCTGCATCAGGGCCAGCAGGTCGTCGAACCGGCCGTCGACGACCGACTCCTGGATCATGTACGTGCGCACATCCGCCGCCGTCGCGTGATGGCGGATGAAATCCATGTAGTACGGGTGCTTGAACACGCGGTGGCGCCGCGCCCGGTCCTTGAGCCAGGACAGGTACGCGCCGGGCTCGGCGGGCAGATCCTCCAGCAGCGTGCCGTCCAGCTGCCGGTCCTCGCCCTCCAGCGTCGCCCGTTCCAGGAGCCGGGTCACCTCGTGGACCGCGGTCGAGCCCTCCGCGGTCGGTTCCTCGGGGATGCGCAGGATCAGGTTGTAGATGCGGGAAAGCAGGAGCTGCTGGTGGTAGAAGCCCTCGGAATCGCCGGCGAGTGCGGCGCCGTTCAGTTCCGCGACCGCCGCCAGTATTCGGGTGCGTTCCTTTCCGGCGAATCCACGATCCACCTCGTCGGCCGGTTTCGACAGCCAGCCGGAGACTTCCTCGACCAGCGCTGACGAGTCGTACACGGGACCCACTCCTTCGGGTTCGGGCGTCATGTCACGGAAGGTGCATACGGTGATTCCCGGCCAGATTTACGGTGCGATGAAGGTGTGGCCGCAAATCGTCTTGCCTCGGCCGTCGATCACCGGATGCATAAAGACTCGCAGGTGCCGGTGGCATCTGTGTGGCGGGGCGGTGGCGCGGGTTTTGGGTGGCCGGAACCTCACCTTTCGCCGTGTCGCCGCGAGCCCGATCCGTGTCGTACGCAGTGATCATCGTGATCGCAGGGGATCTTCGACGGGAGACGTCAATGGCGACGCAGGCGGAAGGTTTGGAATTTCTTTTACTCGGCCCGTTGTGTGTGAGGAGCGAGGGAAGGGAAGTGCTCGTTCCCGCCGCGAAGTTGCGGATCGTTCTGGCGGCGATGCTGCTGCACGCCAACCAGACGGTCACCGCGGACGAACTGGTCCGGCACCTGTGGGGCGAGAACCCGCCCAAAGGTGCCCACATCACTGTGCGGTCCTACGTCATGCGACTGCGCCGCACACTGCTTCCGTGCCGGGACCGGACGCCGGAGCCGATCCGCACCGTCCCCGGCGGCTACCTCCTGACCGCCGACGACTCCCAGCTGGACCTGCTGCGCTTCCGCGGCGCGCTGGCGGCGGCCCAGCGCGCCGCCGGCGACGGCGACCACGCGCGACGGGGCACGCTGCTGCGCGAGGCGCTGGGCCTGTGGAACGGGCCCGCGCTGTCCGACGTGCCCTCCGACTCCCTGCACCGCGACTTCGTGCCGGGACTCACCGAACTCCACCACAGCGCGCTGGAGCAGCGCATCGACCTCGACCTCGAACGCGGGGCGCACCGTGAGGTCGTCGCCGAACTGCACGACGTGGTGCGGACCTCCCCGTGGCGGGAACGGTTCTGGGCGCAGCTCATGCTGGCGCTCTACCGGCAGGGCCGGCAGGCCGAGGCGCTCGACGCGTACCAGCGGATCGCCGAGCGGCTGCGCACCGAACTCGGCATCGCCGTCGGTTCGGAGCTGCGGCGGCTGCACCAGCGCATCCTCGCGGGCGACCCGGCGCTGGACCTGCCCGTCCGCGCCGCCGCGCCCGCCTTCGCCGCTCCGGTCGCGGGCCGGGTACCGCGCGAACTGCCCGCCGATCCGCAGGACTTCGTCGGGCGCCACGCCCAGCTCGGCCAGCTGCGCGAACTGCTGACCGCGCCGGACCGGAGCGACGGCGCGGTCACGGTCGGCGTGGTGGACGGCATGGCGGGCGTCGGCAAGACCGCATTCGCCGTGCACCTCGCCCACCAGCTCGCCCCGCACTTCCCCGACGGTCAGCTCTTCGTCGACCTCCAGGGGTTCGCGCAGCCCCGGCCCGCCGTCCGGCCGGCCGCCGTGCTGGGCATACTGCTGCGGTCGCTGGGCGTGCCGGGGCCCGAACTGCCGTCCGGCACGGGCGCCCGCGCGTCGTTGTTCCGCGGTCTGACGCGGCACCGGCGGATGCTGCTGGTGCTGGACGACGTCGTGGACGAGGCGCAGATCCAGCCGTTGCTGCCGCTCGCGCCGGGCTGCCGGGCCCTCGTGACCAGCCGCTGCCGGCTGGCCCGGCTGGACCGGTCGTCGCTGCTCACCCTGGACCTCCTCGCCCCGGGCGAGGCCTCCCGGCTGTTCACGGACGTCGTCGGCGCGCGCCGTATCGGGGCCGAACCGGTCCACCTGATCGAGGCGGTCGTCGAACAGTGCGGGCGGCTGCCGCTGGCCCTCAAACTCGCCGGCGCCCGGCTGCGGGCCCGCCCCGGCTGGAACCTCAGCCATCTGGCGGAACGTCTCTCCTCGGGCCCCTCGTCCGGTGCCTACGGCATCGCCCGCTCGCTCCAGCTCTCGTATCTGCGGCTGTCGGCCCCGCAGCGACGGATGCTGCACCGCCTCGCGCTGCGCAAGGAGCGGGACATCGACAGCCAGGCGGCCGCGCCGCTCGCCGGGGTCACGCCCGGCGAGGCCGAGACCCTGCTGGAGGGCCTCGCCGACGCCAATCTCCTCCAGGAGCCGACCCCGGGCCGGTACCGGCTGCACCATCTGGTGCAGACCTTCGCCGCCCATCAGGAGGCCGCCTGACGGGCGGTGATCAGCGGCCCCGCCCCCGACCGCCCCGCTCCCGACCGCCGCGGCCGGGGGCGGGGCCGCCCGCGCCCGGGGACGCGGGGGCCCGCGGCGGCCTCGGCCGTCGGAGCCGGAGGGACTGTGGGGTCCACGGTCTTGTGCGCACCGGCTCCTCGGCGAACGCCGAGTTCCGCGTGACATGAGCACGGTCCGCGTCGGCGTGGCATGAGCGAACGGTGTCGTTCGGGCAGACCGACTGTCACAATCGGTGCCGGTCGCATCACCTGGTCCACATAGCTGGTGGTGGCGGTGTCGCAGGGCGTCCGGATCTCTGTCGGCCACCCGCCGGAATGCAGCCGGGCAACCGGACAAGGGGGGTCTCCTCACCAGAGAGGACCTAGGCCTCTCGTTCGGATCATTCCGGCGTCGCGGGGTCCGGCACGCGCCTGTGCGGCGTTGTCGTCGGTTGCCGGGGCTCCGCCCTGGCGTCCTCCTCCGCCTCGCAGCCGCACGCACCGGACCCCGCTCGGGTCGGTCGAAGACGCACCGCGCCTCCCGGCCGGCCCGATCCAGACGAAAGACCCTAGGGCCGGGGGCATGGTGCCGTTGGACGGGGCATGCTCCGTGGGCGTGTTGCCCGGTGCGCAGCGGGCGGGCGCGGTGACCGATCCGTGAGAGGGGAGTGGTGATGGATCCGATCTCAGCAGCCGCGCTGGCGGCTCTGGCAGGGGGTATCGGTGGTGAGGCCGGCCGACAGGCGTGGGCGGCGTTGGGTGCGCTGATCCACCGCCCGTTCCGCCGCGCCGGGGCCGACGACGAGGCCGGTGCGCTCGTGGTGAGTTCCGGTGAGGCCGAGCTCACAGCACTGACGCAGAATCCCGGCGAGTTGGAGCGGGCCCAGCGATTGAGTACGGCCCTTGCCGTGCGCGCCGCGCTCAACGCGGAGTTCCGCCTCGCACTGGAGAACTGGTGGCAGCAGGCGCAGTCGGTGCGTACCAGTGAGGGTGCGGTGTCGAACCAGGTCAGCGGGGGCACCCAGTACGGCCCCGTCGTCATGGGCAGGGACTTCTCCGGTCTCACCATCACCGCCCACGGCTCGGCCGCTCCTCGTGCGGTGCCCGCCGACACGCACGGACCGACGCCCCCTGCCCCAGGTGGCGCGGCGCCTTCCGCCGCGGCCGGCGCGCAAGAGGATTGAACCGGCGTCGCCGACGGGAACCGGCTCACGGCCTCCCGGCGAGGCGACGCTGCAGTTCGGCGTGGCGGAGCTGGTACGTGGCGCCGACCTGCCGCAGCACTCCCCGCCGATGTGCGTCCGCGAGGAACGGCATCAGCCGCCATGGCACCTGGCCGCGCAGGGCGAGCCAGCATCGGGCGAGCGTGAACGATCCGTACCTGGCCTGGAGAAAGCCCCAGGCCAGGCCCGTCGCCACCCCGTCGGCCACCCCGGCCAGGGCCCCCCGCCACGGCCCCAGAATCGATCCGATGACGAGGGAAGCGGCGATGCCGATGGCGAGGCCGCCCGCCATCGCGGTGGTCCAGAACGTGCCGCGGTCCTGGTCCAGTACGGTCTGCGGATCAGCCGCGGCTGTCGCCGGGGCCGGCTTGGCCTCCAGCCCCGCGCCGAAGGAACCGCCGACGGCTCCCACCAGGCCCGACAGCAGCCCGTCGAGCAGGCCGGCCTGAAGAGTTACCGCGATCCCGAGGGCGAGACCGCCGCCCAGGCCGGTGAGGATGCCGAGCGGTGACCAGCGGAGTCCTCGCGCCGGAAGGCGGCTGTGGCCCAGGGTGACCACGCAGGCCGCGGCTATGGCGAACCCGACGCTGTTGACCCACGGCGCCGAGTCCCCCATCTCGGGCCGGCCGACGAACGCTCCGACGAAGGAAGCCGCGACACCGCCTGCCAGCCCAGCCCGGAAACCTCCGAGGAACCCGGGCACCAGGCCCAGAGCGAGTCCGCTGACGAGATACCCTGCCGGGCTTTCGATCCCGAGCATGGAGCGGATGCCGAGGCCGAACGTGGACCCGAGGAGGCTGCCGATCAGACCTCCTGCCAGCCCGCGGTTGAAACTCCCGGTGGGGGGACTCCACCGGCGGCCCGCCACCGCCACGGCGACGCCGACGATCATGCCGACCCCGAGCCACGCGCCGAACGGCATCACCACTCCGGCCGGCACCGCCACGAGGCCCACGGCGGCTCCGGCCAGAATCCTCGGCGCCGCGTCGGGGAGGTCCCACCATCTGAGGTCGGTGGTGCCTTGCCGGCGGTGCTCCAGGTCACGGGCGAGACAGGTCAGGAAGTGGGCTGCCTGCCCGCGCGTCCACCTGTACTTCGATCGTGAAGGCGTGGCCGTTCGGGCCGGGGGCGAAGTTCGCTGCCGCGCATAGGAGGCGGGGATGAAGGCGTCCAGCAGATGCGCCTGGATCGCGGCGGGGGTGGGGAACTCCGAGCGGTCCAGTAGTTCGACTGGATGGCCGACGAGGGCACGGCGCTCGTCCGTCGCGGGGTCCCGTTCGGCGCCCCGCGCTCGCTCCCTCGGGCGGCCGTCCGGCCCGGAGCGGCACGCGATGTCCTCCGCCGCGTCGGGCGAGGGGTTGTAAGCGACGCGGGCCAGGTACGCCATCAGTGGTGTCGTGAGCAGCCGGCTCAAGGGATGGGGGTCGTGCCCGGCGTCCAGCGCGGCAAATACTTCCTGCCAGCGGGCTTCGTTGGTCGGCCCGCCGGCGGAGTCCCGTAAGTACGATGCGACGGTGTCCAAGTCCAGCGCCTCGATCTCGACGCCCGCTGCGCCGGTCACTCTCACCTCGGGTCCGCTGCGGGGCCGGACGGTGGTGGCGAAGGCGGCGCTGCGCGAGCTGAGGACCATCGCGAGGTTCGGGCGGGGGCCGAGGGTGTCGTTGATCCTGGCGATCGCACGGCCTCGGACGCCGTCGGGGATCTCATCCAGTCCATCCAGCACCAGCATGATCCAGCCGGCGTCCAGGAGTTCCCGTCCCTTGCTGGATCCCGTTCGTCCGGGATCGCCGAGCCATGGATAGTCGATGCCCAGCCGCTGTTCCAGCCACAGATCCAGTTCCTCCCGATCCGGGTCCCACGAGGCGAGTGGGACAAGCACGGGTACCGGGTCGCCGTGGCGGCGGTGCGCGAGCAGGTCCAGCACCAGCCGCATCAGCAGCACACTCTTGCCGGACCCCGGTTCCCCGAGCACGACCAGGCGCCCCGTGGGTACCCGGGACAACACCCCTACCAGCTCGCCGCCGCCCCCGGACAACGCCTCAGGCCCGGACGCCCAGTCGGACGGCGAAGCCGATGCCCAACCGATTCCGGTCGTAGCCAGCCGGACCAGCGAACGCCAGGGCTCCAAAAGCTCAGGGGCGGCGGGCCGCCATCGGACCGGAAGCGGATACGGATCGTTCAGCCGTCTCAGCGCCGCCTCCTCCCTCCACTGGCCTTTGACTGCCGACGCGAGGTCGTCCGCGGCCAGGGTCAGGCCCGGGTCACCGGCCGCCCTGCCCGGTGGAACCACGGCGGGGTTGATCGTGACGGGACCGTTGAAGTCCCGTACTTGGAAGACGGGACCGTACTGCGTGCCCCCGCTGACGCTGTTGTCGACATCCCCGTCGCCCGCTCGGCCCTCCCCTTGCGCATCCCGCTCCACGCGTGCCCCCTCACCCGCATGTCCCTGCCGCGCCTCGTACCCGCCTGACCACCGCGCACGCGGCTGACGCGTACAGAGCAGGTTACCCAGCCACTCCCAACACCGTGAGATACACGCCCACTTGACGGCCGGCTGGGGTCTGTTGAGCCGTCCGGCCCTGGTGCTGGTGGGCTCGCGTACTTCCGCCCTGCCAGAGGTACCGCGATCGGACTGAGCTCTGGACGGCCGCGCCAAGGCCGTAGTGCGTCGTACCTGATCAACACCGCAGGCTCTGCACGCGCTTCGGGCGTCGGAGCCGGACTCCGAACGGCCATCCCGAGGACGATGGTCACTGTCCGGGGCCATTGCCCAGGGAATCGTGGAATCGCCCGCTCACGCTGTTCAGTGTGCGCGGGTACGGTCCATTTCGATGTGGAACCTGCGGGACCTCAGAGCCGGCGGGACTTCAGGGCCATGTGCAGCAGCAGGCGGTCCTCGCCGTCGTCCAGGTCCAGCCCCGTCAGCCGCTCCACCCGTGACAGCCGGTAGTACAGCGTCTGCCGGTGGATCCCCAGCTCCGCCGCCGCCCGCCCCGCCTGCCCGGCGCAGTCGAGGAACACCTCGGCGGTACGGGCGAGGTCGCGGTGCGCGGGGGAGAGCAGCTCACGCACGGCGGGGTCGTGCGCCGTCCTCGGAGGCAGCGCGGTGAGCAGGCGGTACGGGCCGATCGAGGCCCAGGAGGCCACGGGGCCCAGGCGCGGCTCGGCCAGCGCGGCCCGGGTCGCGGCGGTGGCCTCCCGCCAGGCGGCACCCAGCTCGGCGAGGGCGCGCCGGGCCACGGCGACACCGGCCGCGGATCCGCCGCCGGGAGCCGGTCCGCCGCCGGGCGCCGCGCGCTCCAGCAGCCGGGCCGCCGCCGTCAGGGCCGGGGCCGGAGCGTCCGGTGAGCGCAGACGGACCAGCAGGGCCAGGCTCTGCCCGGTCGTTCCCCACGGCACCGTGCACCGGGCCACCGCGCCCGGCACCGTACGCACCGAGGGGGCGTCGTCCGGGTCGGCCGACGGCCACGGCGCCACGCACACCACCGTGTGCACCGCCTCCGCCCGTTCGCCCAGCCCCGTCCGCAGCTCCGCGATCGCCATGTCCCGCCGCCAGCCGTCCTGCGCGGTCAGTACCGCCCGCAGCTCGCGGGTCAGGTCCGCGCGGTCCCGCACCTCGTCGACGAGCAGCGCGCCGATCCGCCCCGTCACCTCCATCGCCGCCGCGAGCTGCCGCTCGGTCGGGCCCGGGTCGCCGTCCAGCAGCCACACATAGCCGAGCACGACACTCCGATGGCGCACCGGCAGACAGATTCTTCCCCGGTACACCCCCGCCTCCGGGGTCGGCGGGATGCGGACCGGACCGGTCGCCCGGGTGATGCCGAACCCCTCGAACCAGGCCCGGACCGCGGCGGTGGAACGACGGGTGAGGATCGACCGGGTGCGCACCGGGTCCAGCGCGGAGGCGTCCAGCTCCTCGTCGCTGTCGTAGGCGCCGAAGGCGATCAGCTCGAAGTCCCGGTTCTCCAGCGTCGCGGGGGCACCGAGGAGCGCGGAGATCTCGTCGACGAGGTCCTGGTAGTCACCCCGGTGGTCGTCGCGGTGCTCGCTCCGGTGGTCGTCGCGGTGCTCCCCGCGGTGCTCGGCCCGGTGGTCGTCGCCGGGACCGCCGCCGGGTCCGTCACCGGGGCCGTCGGGGTCACTCGCGCGCTCACTCCTGCGGTCCGCCGTCACCTCGTCATTGTCCCGCAGCGGCGGCCGCCCTTCATACATCTGTCTGAGATCCGGGGCACGGATGCGTGACAGCTGTCGATGGCCGGGGAAGGCGGACATCCCTAGGTTTCACCGTGGTTCCCCGTGCCGTACCCGGACCGTCGGACACGGCCCGGACACGACCCCCGGCGTAAGTCCTACGCGTGTCCTACGAGCGTTCCAGTGGAGGTGGCCCGTGCTGGGTCCCGTGATTCTCGCCGCGTCGCGCAGCGACCGACTGCGCCGGCTGGTCTCGGCCGCCCCGGTGACCCGGCCGGTCGTCGACCGGTTCATCCCCGGGGAGAGCGTCGACGACATCGTGCCGGTCGTCCGCGAGCTCACCGGCAAGGGGCTCGAACTCACCATGGACGTCGTCGGCGAGGACATCACCACGCCCGAGCAGGCCGCCGCCGCGCGTGACGCGTACCTGGAGCTCATCGACCGGCTGAAGCCGATGGAACTGGGCCGGCGCGCCGAGATGTCCGTCAAGCTGTCGATGTTCGGCCAAGCGCTGCCCGGCGGGCACGAACTGGCGCTGGCGAACGTCCGCCCCGTCGTCGAGGCCGCCGCCGAGATCGGCACGACCGTCACGCTGGACGCCGAGGACCACACCACCCTCGACTCGATGTTCGCCGTCCACGAGGAGCTGCGGCGGGACTTCCCGCAGACCGGCTGCGTCATCCAGGCGTACCTGTTCCGCACCGGGGCCGACGCCCGCCGGCTCGCCGCGAGCGGCAGCCGGGTGCGGCTGGTCAAGGGCGCGTACAAGGAGCCCGCCTCGGTCGCGTACCAGGACCGGCACGAGATCGACAAGGCGTACGTCCGCGTGCTGCGGACGCTGATGGAGGGCGAGGGCTACCCGATGGTCGGCTCGCACGACCCGCGCCTCATCGCCGTCTCCCAGGAACTGGCCCGGCGCGCGGGACGCAAGCTGGACGAGTACGAGTTCCAGATGCTCTACGGCATCCGGAGCGAGGAGCACCTGCGGCTGGCCGCCGAGGGCCACCGCATGCGGGTGTACACCGCGTACGGCACGGACTGGTACGGGTACTTCATGCGGAGGCTGGCGGAGAAGCCCGCCAACCTGCGGTTCTTCGCCAGGAGCATGGTCGGCAGGGGCTGAGCCCGACTCGCTCCCTTCCCGCCCCCGCCCTCCTCCCGCCCCCGCCCCGACAACACCGCTCACACAAGGAGTTACGGAAACCATGGACGCTGTGACCCGGGTCCCCGCCCCCGTCAACGAGCCGGTGCACGGCTACGCCCCCGGTTCGCCCGAGCGGGCCCGACTGGAGGCCGCTCTCAAGGAACTCGCCGAGAACCCGAGGGAGCTGCCCTGCACCATCGGCGGCGAGAAGCGGATGGGCGGCGGCGAGCCCTTCGACGTCGTCCAGCCGCACCGCCACAAGGCCGTTCTCGGCACGTTCCGGCACGCCTCGCGCCAGGACGCGCAGGACGCCGTCGACGCGGCGCTGGCCGCCGCGCCGGGCTGGCGCGCGCTCTCCTTCGACGACCGCGCCGCGATCTTCCTGCGCGCCGCCGAACTGCTCGCCGGCCCCTGGCGCGAGAAGCTGGCCGCCGCGACGATGCTCGGGCAGTCCAAGACCGCCCAGCAGGCCGAGATCGACAGCCCCTGCGAGCTCGTCGACTTCTGGCGCTTCAACGTGCACTACGCGCGCGGCATCCTCGCCGAGCAGCCGCCGGCCAACTCCCCGGGCGTGTGGAACCGCATGGACCACCGCCCGCTGGAGGGCTTCGTCTACGCGATCACCCCGTTCAACTTCACCGCGATCGCCGGCAACCTGCCGACCGCGCCCGCGCTGATGGGCAACGTCGTCGTGTGGAAGCCGTCGCCGACGCAGACCCTCGCGGCCGTGCTGCTCATGGAGCTGCTGGAGGAGGCGGGCCTCCCCAAGGGCGTCATCAACCTGCTCACCGGTGACGGCGTCGAGGTCTCCGAGGTCGCCCTGCACCACCGCGACCTGGCCGGCATCCACTTCACCGGGTCGACCCCGACGTTCCAGTACCTGTGGAAGACGGTCGGCGGCAACATCGAGAAGTACAGGACGTACCCGCGCCTCGTGGGCGAGACCGGCGGCAAGGACTTCGTGGTCGCGCACCCGTCGGCGGACCGCGCGGTGCTCAAGACCGCGCTGACCCGCGGCTCCTTCGAGTACCAGGGGCAGAAGTGCAGCGCGACCTCGCGCGCGTACGTCCCGGCGTCGATCTGGAACAGCGGCTTCAAGGAGGAGTTCGCGGCCGAGGTCGACGGGCTCTCCATGGGCGACGTCACGGACCTGACCCACTTCCTCGGCGCGGTCATCGACGAGCGGTCCTTCGCCAAGAACAAGGCGGCGATCGACCGGGCGAAGGAGGACCCGGCCTGCACGATCGTGGCGGGCGGCACCTACGACGACTCGGTCGGCTACTTCGTCCGGCCGACCGTCATCGCGTGCACCGACCCGGAGAACGAGGTGTTCCGCACCGAGTACTTCGGCCCCGTGCTCGCCGTGCACGTGTACGAGGACGACGCGTACGACGAGATGCTCACGCAGATGGAGTCCGTGTCGGACTACGCGCTCACCGGGTCGGTCATCGCGGGCGACCGGGCGGCGGCCGCGTACACGATGGAGAAGCTGCGGTACGCGGCCGGCAACTTCTACATCAACGACAAGTCGACGGGCGCGGTCGTCGGCCAGCAGCCCTTCGGCGGCGGACGCGCCTCCGGCACCAACGACAAGGCGGGCGCGCCGCAGAACCTCATGCGGTGGACGTCGACCCGGGCCATCAAGGAGACCCTGGTCCCGCCGACGGACTACACCTACCCCCACATGGGCTGACCCCCGCCTCCGGCCGAGGGCGCCTCCTTCCCGGGGGCGCCCTCGGCGCGTGGGACGCGAACGTCCGGCGGAGTCATCCCGCTGTCGTGCGGACGCCGGGCAGGGCGTCGAAGGCCGCGGTGTCGGTGGTGAGCAGCGTGCGGGCCGTCGCGGCAGCCGTGGCGGCGATGATCAGGTCGTGCGCGCCACGCGGACTGCCCTCTCCGCGCACGTGGGCGAGGAGACGGGCATGGACCCCCGGTGTCGAAGACGGCGACGCCCACGGTGACGGCGACGCCGCCCTTGGCGGTGTAGGTCACGCGCATGCGGTGTCCGGACGCCGGTGGAGGCGGTCCGGGGTGCGCCTAGGGCCTCTCGTTCGGATCATTCCGGCGTCGCGGGGTTTGGCACGCGCCTCTGCGGCGTTGTCGTCGGTTGCCAGGGCTCCGCCCTGGCGCCCTCCTCCGCCTCGCAGCCGCACGCACCGGACCCCGCTCGGGTCGGTCGAAGACGCACCGCGCCTCCCAGCCGGCCTGATCCAGACGAAAGACCCTGGCGCTCGCTGTACCGCGGGGCCTTGCGGGCCTTCTTCGGACCGGCCTTCCTGCGCTCGACCGCACGGTCGTCGCGGCGCGGCGCCGGGGCCAGTGTGGCCGGTCGGCGGCCGCCTCTGGTGAGCACGACGGTTTCGCCGTGCTCGGCCCGGTCGAGTACGGAAGCGGAATTCCGGGAGACTTCAGTCGCCGTCATGGTCCTCATCCACTCAGATGATTCACCAGGTCACGGGTGGGTGAGCGCGGGCGCCGTCTCAGATAGTAGGAAGCCCAAGTAATTGTGCAGACACCTGGCTTCCCGTCCCTTATTTTTGTAGGAGCCGAACGTCTCGCTCGACCAAGCGAATGGCGGCTGTGAGCCGTGCCCGAGGCAGGTGATCCCTGCGGCACGCGTTCCCCGCTCCTTTTGGCGTCACGTCGTTCTCCCGTTTTCCCACCGCTGGCTGAGGAGTCGATTTCCCATGGCCGAGACGACCGCCCGCCGCCGCGTCCGTCACCCCCGTACGACGGACACCGACCGCAAGAACGCCGCCGCCGCCCTCCAGCGTGCCCTCGACCGCCGGGACAACGGCGGCCAGACGGGGCACTGAGCCCCGCCGCCCACCGCCTGTCGCCGGCCGCTCACGACCTCCGCGTCGTACGACGCCGGGCCGGCCGTGTCCGTCCCCACGGGCCGGCATGGACCGTCCGCACGGACTGTCCACACTGCGGACAGTCCGTGTCACGCTCTAAGACATGGCGTACCGTGACGCCATGTCTCGCAGCATCAATCTCGCAGTCATCCCCGGCGACGGCATCGGCCAGGAGGTCGTCGCCGAAGGCCTGAAGGTGCTCTCCGCCGTCCTTCCGCAGGATGTGAAGCTGGAGACCAAGGAGTACGACTTCGGTGCCCGGCGCTACCACGCCACCGGTGAGACCCTCACCGACACCGACCTCGAACAGCTCCAGACCCACGACGCCATCCTGCTCGGCGCCATCGGCGACCCGTCGGTGCCGTCCGGCGTCCTGGAGCGCGGCTTCCTGCTCAAGCTCCGCTTCGCCTTCGACCACCACGTCAATCTGCGGCCCTCCAAGCTGCTCCCGGGCGTGCAGACCCCGCTCGCCGGTCAGCCGGAGATCGACTTCGTGGTAGTCCGCGAGGGCACCGAGGGCCCGTACACGGGCAACGGCGGCACCATCCGCAAGGGCACCCCCCAGGAGGTCGCCACCGAGGTCTCCGTCAACACGGCCTTCGGTGTCGAGCGTGTGGTGCGTGACGCCTTCGCCCGGGCGCAGGCCCGCCCGCGCAAGAAGCTGGCCCTCGTCCACAAGAACAACGTGCTCGCCTTCGCGGGGCACCTGTGGACGAACGTCTTCAACAAGGTGGCCGAGGAGTTCCCCGACGTCACCACCGAGTACATGCACGTGGACGCGGCGACGATCTACCTCGTCACGCAGCCCGAGCGCTTCGACGTGATCGTCACCGACAACCTCTTCGGGGACATCATCACCGACCTGGCCGCCGCCATCTCCGGCGGCATCGGGGTCGCCGCCTCCGGCAACATCAACCCGAGCGGCACCTACCCCTCCATGTTCGAGCCGGTGCACGGCTCGGCGCCCGACATCGCGGGCCAGGGCAAGGCCGACCCGTCGGCCACCGTCCTGTCCGTCGCCCTCCTGCTGCGCCACCTCGGCCACGAGGCCGAGGCCGCGCGCATCGAGGAGGCCGTCTCCGCCGACCTCGCGGAGCGCGTGGGCGTGCCCGCCCGCTCCACGGCCGAGATCGGCGACGCCCTCGTCGCCCGAGTAGCCGGCTGACCCGCAGCCCTGCTCAACCCCCCTGTACACAGGGACGAGAAGGCCGCCGGGTCGCATCCGCACCCGGCGGCTTTTCCATGCCCTCGCCGGGTGCCACCATCTATCCACCTGGGCACGCCCAAGGGCCGCATTCACACCGTTTCGTCCACGGTTCCACGCTTGCGATAATCGAACGCGGAGCCGCGGCATGAGGGAATGCTCGGACGTCCTACCAACCGCCACGGGCGGTACGGACGTGAGCGCGGCCCGTCACACACGACCGGTGAAGGACAACCACTCATGACGACGCCCACGATCGAGCTCAAGCCCTCCGCACACCCGCTGCCCGTCGCCGAACGGGAGGCGGCCATGGCCAACCCCGGGTTCGGCCGCCACTTCACCGACCACATGGTGACCATCCGGTGGACCGAGGGACGCGGCTGGCACGACGCACAGCTCGTTCCCTACGGGCCCATCTCCCTCGACCCCTCCAGCCACGTGCTCCACTACGGCCAGGAGATCTTCGAGGGGCTCAAGGCCTACCGGCAGCCCGACGGCTCCATCGCCCTCTTCCGCCCCGAGGCCAACGCCCGCCGCTTCCGCACCTCCGCCCGCCGCATGGCCATGGCCGAGCTGCCCGAGGAGCTGTTCCTCGCCGCCCTGGACGCCCTGCTCTCCCAGGACTCGGCTTGGGTCCCGCCGCACGGCGGGGAGGAGTCGCTCTACCTGCGGCCGTTCATGTTCGCCTCCGAGACCGGACTCGGCGTCCACCCGGCCAACGAGTACCTGTTCATGCTGATCGCCTCCCCGTCGGGCGCCTACTTCGCCGGCGGCGTCAAGCCGGTCACCATCTGGGTCTCCGAGGACCACGTGCGCGCCGTCCCCGGCGGCACCGGCGACGCCAAGACCGGCGGCAACTACGCCGCCTCCCTGCTGCCCCAGGCCGAGGCCGCCGCGCACGGCTGCGACCAGGTCGTCTACCTCGACGCGGTGACCCGCACCAAGGTCGAGGAGTCCGGCAGCATGAACATCGCCTTCGTCTACGGCGACCGCATCATCACCCCGGCGCTGACCGGCTCCATCCTGGAGGGCATCACCCGCGACTCCCTCCTCACCGTCGCCCGGGACCTCGGCTACACCGCCGAGGAGGGCGTCGTCACCCTGCAGCAGTGGCGCGAGGACGCCGCCTCCGGCGCCCTCACCGAGGTGTTCGCCTGCGGCACCGCCGCCGTCGTCACCCCGATCGGCACGGTCCGCACCAAGAGCGGCGAGTGGACCCACGGCGACGGCACCCCCGGCACCGTGACCGCCCGGCTCCGCGAGGCCCTGCTCAGCCTGCAGCGCGGCGTCACCGAGGACACCCACGGGTGGATGCGCCGCATCGGCTGAACCGGCCGACCCGCGACCGACCCGCAGCCGGCCCCGGCGGGTCCCGCCTCCCCACAGGCGGGACCCCCGCGCCCGCATCCTGAGACGGCCGTGGGGCCGACGGCCGGACTGTGCCAAAATGCCCCCGTGCTCTCGTTCGCCATGATTATTGGCAGCAGGCGCGCCGGTCCGCAGTGACCGTCTCGTACGACCAGGTACGGGCGGACACCGTCGTCCTCGACCCGCGCGCAGACCTCTCGCACCCGCGAGGGGTTTTTCGTTTTTCCCGGCCCACCACCCACCGGGAAGAGAGCGCGAGGGACCCTGGAGAGCGGCGGAACCGGTCAATCCGGAACAGACCGAGATCCCTTACAGGAGCCTTGACACCATGACGACGGAACCCAGCGAGCTCGACGACTCCTTCCACGTCTTCGACACCACGCTGCGCGACGGCGCGCAGCGCGAGGGCATCAACCTCACCGTCGCGGACAAGCTGGCCATCGCACGGCACCTGGACGACTTCGGCGTGGGCTTCATCGAGGGCGGCTGGCCCGGCGCCAACCCCCGCGACACCGAGTTCTTCGCCCGCGCCCGGCAGGAGATCGACTTCCGGCACGCCCGGCTCGTCGCCTTCGGCGCCACCCGCCGCGCCGGCGCCAAAGCCTCCGAGGACCCCCAGGTCAAGGCGCTGCTGGACTCCGGCGCCGACGTCATCACCCTGGTCGCCAAGTCCCACGACCGGCACGTCGAACTCGCCCTGCGCACCACCCTGGACGAGAACCTCGCCATGGTGAGCGACACCGTCTCCTTCCTCCGCTCCGAGGGCCGGCGCGTCTTCGTCGACTGCGAGCACTTCTTCGACGGCTACCGCGCCGACCCCGAGTACGCCAAGGCCGTCGTACGGGCCGCCGCCGAGGCCGGTGCCGATGTCGTCGTCCTGTGCGACACCAACGGCGGCATGCTCCCGGCCCAGATCCAGGCCGTGGTCGCCACCGTCCTCGCCGACACCGGGGCCCGCCTCGGCATCCACGCCCAGGACGACACCGGGTGCGCGGTCGCCAACACCCTCGCCGCCGTCGACGCGGGCGCCACCCACGTCCAGTGCACGGCCAACGGCTACGGCGAGCGCGTCGGCAACGCCAACCTGTTCCCCGTCGTCGCCGCGCTGGAGCTGAAGTACGGCAAGAAGGTCCTGCCCGACGGCAAGCTCCGCGAGACCACCCGCATCTCCCACGCCATCGCCGAGGTCGTCAACCTCACGCCCTCCACCCACCAGCCCTACGTCGGTGTCTCCGCCTTCGCCCACAAGGCCGGACTGCACGCCTCCGCGATCAAGGTCGACCCCGACCTGTACCAGCACATCGACCCCGAACAGGTCGGCAACACCATGCGGATGCTGGTCTCCGACATGGCCGGCCGCGCCTCGATCGAGCTCAAGGGCAAGGAACTCGGCATCGACCTCGGCGGCGACCGCGCGCTCGTCGGCCGCGTCGTCGAGCGGGTCAAGGAGCGCGAGCTCAAGGGGTACACGTACGAGGCCGCCGACGCCTCCTTCGAACTGCTGCTGCGCGAGGAGGTGGCCGGCAAGCCGCTGCGGTACTTCCGCACGGAATCCTGGCGGGCCATCGTCGAGGACCGCCCCGACGGCACCCACGCCAACGAGGCCACGGTCAAGCTCTGGGCCAAGAGCGAGCGCATCGTCGCCACGGCGGAGGGCAACGGCCCGGTCAACGCGCTCGACCGGGCGCTGCGGGTGGCCCTGGAACGGTTCTACCCCCAGCTCGCCGCGCTGGAGCTGGTCGACTACAAGGTCCGCATCCTGGAAGGCAAGCACGGCACGAGCTCCACGACCCGCGTGCTGATCTCCACGTCGGACGGCGTGGGGGAGTGGTCCACGGTGGGCGTCGCGGAGAACGTCATCGCCGCGTCCTGGCAGGCCCTGGAGGACGCGTACACGTACGGCCTGCTGCGGGCGGGGGTCACCCCGGCGGAGTAGGGGGTGCCCCCTTTGGGCAGGCGCGGAAGAGCCCGGGTGCCTGAGCTCGTACGGCGACTGCGGGTGAGTGGTGCCCGCTCGCGCAGTTCCCCGCGCCCCTGGACCGGGGCTGCGCCCGGTCCTCAGGGGCGCGGGGAACTGCGTGACAAGCCACAACGCACCCCGCACCCCGCGCACACATCCCACCCCCGAGCTCCCGGGCGCCCCCACTCCCGTCCGCCCCGGGGTCCGAGGGGCGGAGCCCCTTGAAGGGACGGGAAGGGCAGGGGCGGCGGGGGCGGGAAAACAGCCCGGAGGAATCCCGGCCCCCGAGGGCCCTAGGGTCTTTCGTTCGGATCAGGCCGGCTGGGAGGCGCGTGCCGGACCCCGCGACGCCGGAATGATCCGAACGAGAGGCCCTAGCTCCGCAGCCCCCACTTCTGGTTGGCCGCCCCCGTGCAGGTCCAGATCTGCGCCCGCGCCCCGTTCGCCGACGAGTTGTCCGTCACGTCGAGACACTTGTCCGCCGCCACGTTCACCACATCACCCGTCGCCGCGTTGTACGACCACACCTGCGCCCCCGTCCCGTTGCACCCGTACAACTGCGTCCTCGCCCCGTCCCCCGTACCGCCGGAGGCCACGTCCAGACACTTCCCCAGCGCCCGCACGGTCCCGTCCGCCGCCACCGTCCACCGCTGCGCCGCCGACCCGTTGCAGTCGTAGAGCTGCACCGCCGTCCCGTCGGCGGACGAACCACCCGCCACGTCCAGGCACTTGCCCGCGAGCCCCACGAACGCCCCCGACAGATCCCCGCCGCCGGCCTGCGTCCCGGACCACGTGAACGTCGCCGACGTCCGCCCCGGCAGCGAGTAAGTGGCGTGCTGCGCACCCCAGTCGATTGTCACCGTCTTCGCGCCCGCGCCCTCGTTGTAGGCGATCAGTGCCTTCGACCCGTCCGGGTTGCGCCACGCCACGTTCGGCACGGCGGACGACGCCGTCGAGGCGATCCGCTGGGCGCCCGGACGCACGAACTTCGTCAGGTGCCCCATGTCGTAGTACTCGACCGTGTAGTCGACCTGCCCCGAGCGGCCGTCGCCGTCGTGCACGGTGATCAGCCCCGTGCAGGTCCCGCACCCCCCGTTGTGCGGCCCCATGTTCTGATCGACCGCCAGCGACCACTTGGTCACCGACTTCGCCCAGTTCCGGGTGTAGTCCACGATGTTGTGCATGTCCTCGCGCTGCTGGTCGGCGATCCAGGTGCCGCCGGAGTGCTCGGTGCCGAAGGCGTCCAGAGCGGGGTACTGGTTGTGCACGGACGTCTGCTTGCCGACGTCCCCGCCGTACCCGTGCCAGGCGATCCCGCCGAAGTTGGGGTGGGAGCGGACCGCCGCGTCGTCCACCGTCCGGGCGGCGTACCCGTCGTACACGTCCCAGTTCCAGTCGTGCGCCAGCACCTTCGTCGACAGGTTCGCGGCCGCCAGCTTCGGCAGCAGTTCGTTCTTGGTGAAGTACGCGAGCCCGGAGGCGTTCCAGCTCATCGACGGGTAACCGGAGCAGCACGTCGGCTCGTTCTGCGCCGTCACGTACTTCACCGGCACGCCCTGGCCCTGGTACGCCTGGAGGTACTTCACGAAGTACGAGGCATAGGCCCCGTAGTCCTCCGCCTTCAGCCAGCCCCCGTTGAGCTGACCGCTGTCCTTCATCCAGGCGGGCGCGGTCCACGGCGAGGCCATCACCGTGAGCGCGGGGTTGAGCTGCAGCGCCTGCCGGGTCAGCGGCACCACGTCGGCGAGGTCGTGCGCGAGCGAGAACTCGGACAGGTCCGGGTCGCTCTGCCCGGCCGGCACGTCGTCGTACGTGTAACCGAACCGTGCCAGGTCCGAGGCGCCCATCGGATTGCGCAGGAACGACAGCCCGATGCCGTCCGTCGGCGAGAACAGCTTCCGCATGGTCGCGTCCCGGGTGGACTGGCTCAGCGCCCCGGAGCTGTTCATCAGCCAGGCCGCGGTGTCCGTGAAGGAGGCGCCGCCGCCGGTGAAGGTCTGGTAGCGGGTGTTCTCGTCGACGGTGATGTTCTCCCCACCACCACCGGTCCCGGACTGGAAGGCGAACGGCGTCTGCGGTTCCAGGCCCCGTACGACATGCCGTCCGCCGGCGTCGTCCGTCGTGGTCAGCCAGGCCGTCACCGACTCGCCCGCCGCGTGCGCGGGCGGGGCCCCGGCGGTCAGCGAGGCGGTGGTCAGCCCGGCGGTGGTGAGCAGCCCGGCAAGGAGCAGCCGGACCGCGGGCAGGGGTCTCCTCATGGTGCGCCGCCCTTCTGGGGAGTGGGGGGAAGGCGTGCGAGCCGTGAGTAAATGACGGCGGGAGCCCCGCGTCAAGGGGTCCCGCGTTCATCACCTGAAGCCGGAACACCTGTGTCGCGCCCATGCCCTGACTGTGCACCAGTTCCGACCGGCCGTCTTGACGCTCTCCCGGGACCCCAGTTGACTCACGCCCTGACTTAAGTCCTGAGAGCACACGAGGGGCCAGGGACTCAGGGGAGGACCCCGGAGCCGAAGGACCCTTACGAGAGCCAAGGGGAAGGTCCATTGCGAAGAACCGCCCTGCTCGTCTCCGCGACCCTGCTCACCTCCCTCCTCCCGCTCGCCGCCGCCCACGCGGCCGCCGGCGCCGGTGATCCCGTCCCCGCTCCCGTCCCCGTCGACCGCTTCGAGGGCGAGGTCCCCTTCGCCGCCCAGCCGGCCGAGGGGATCTTCACCTGGGGCGGCGACAACGACGACCCGCCCACGCTGGCCCTGACCGCCCGCGCCGACGCCCCCGAGGGCGACAAGGTCCTCACCGGCAGCTACGACATCTCCGGCTACGGCGGCTTCACCCACGACTTCGCCGCCGACCGCCCGGCCCACGACTGGTCCGCCCACCAGGGCGTCCGCCTGTGGTGGGACGGCCGGAACACCGGCAAGAAGATCCCTTTCGAGATCAAGGACGGCGGCGCGAACGGCGAGGCCTCCGAACTCTGGACGACCTCCTTCACCGACGACTTCACCGGCTGGAAACAGATCGAGCTGCCCTTCACCGGCTTCACCTATCGAACGGACTACCAGCCCGTCGGCGGCATCGACCAGGTCCTGGGCCTCACCCAGATGTGGGGCTACGCCCTCACCCTCCCCGTCGGGGTCACGGGCGACTTCGCCATGGACGACGTCGAGCTGTACGGGAAGGCCGACCAGTCGCGGCGCGCCTCCGTCACCACCGACGCCGCCGTGTACCCGGTGCGGGAGGGCCGCACGGCCGACGTCGAGGTCACTGTCGCCACCACCGGCGCCGCACCCCTCGACGAGCCCGTGACCGTCACGTACACCACGGACCCGTCCGGCACCGCGACGGCCGGCAAGGACTACGCCCCTGCCACCGGAGAGCTCACCTTCCCGGCCGGCACCGCCTCCGGCACCACGCGCACCGTCCACGTCCGCACCCTGAAGGACCGCTCCGCCGAATCCGCGGAAACGATCCCGCTCAAGCTGACGGTGACCGGCGCCAGGGCTCCCGCGGAGGCCCCGCAGGTGGTGGTGGACGCTCACGGTCTCCCGTATCTCGACACCCACCTGCCGATCAGGAAGCGCGTGGCGGACCTCGTCTCCCGCATGTCCCCGGCGGAGAAGGCCGGCCAGATGACCCAGGCCGAGCGCGGCGCGATGACCGCCCCCGGCGACATCGCCACCTACGCCCTCGGCTCCCTGCTCTCCGGCGGCGGCTCCACCCCCACGCCCAACACCCCCGGGGCGTGGGCGAGGATGATCGACGGCTTCCAACTCCGCGCGCAGGCCACCCGGTTCCAGATCCCGCTGATCTACGGCGTCGACGCGGTCCACGGCCACAACAACCTGGCCGGCGCGACGATCATGCCGCACAACATCGGCCTCGGCGCCACCCGCGACCCCGCCCTCGCGGGGCGGACCGGCGAGGTGACGGCCGCGGAGGTGCGCGCCACCGGTGTGCCGTGGGACTTCGCCCCCTGCCTCTGCGTCAGTCGTGACGAACGCTGGGGCCGCGCCTACGAGTCCTTCGGCGAGGACCCCGCCCTGGTGAAGTCCATGGAGACGGTGATCCAGGGCCTCCAGGGCCGCGCCGACGGCCGTGACCTCGACCGCGACGACAAGGTGCTGGCCACCGCCAAGCACTTCGCCGCCGACGGCGGCACCGCCTACGGCTCCTCCACCACCGGCACGTACACCATCGACCAGGGCGTCACCACGGTCACCCGGTCCGAACTGGAGGCGGTCCACCTCTCCCCGTTCAAGACGGCCGTCGACCGCGGCATCGGCACGGTCATGCCGTCGTTCTCCTCGCTCGACATCGTCGGCGACGGCCGGGGTCCGGTGAAGATGCACGCCCGCGCCGACATGATCACCGGCGTACTCAAACACCGGATGGGCTTCGACGGCTTCGTCATCAGCGACTGGAACGGCATCGACCAGCTCCCCGGCGACAACGCGGCCCACGTCCGCACCTCCGTCAACGCGGGCCTGGACATGGCGATGGTCCCGTACACGTACAAGGAGTTCGCCGGCACGCTGACCGACGAGGTGAAGGCCGGTCGCGTCACCCAGGCCCGCATCGACGACGCCGTGTCCCGCATCCTCACCCAGAAGTTCAGACTGGGCCTCTTCGAACACCCCTACGCCGACACGAGCGGCGCCTCCCGCATCGGCTCCGCCGCGCACCGCGCGGTGGCCCGGCAGGCCGCGGCGGAGTCCCAGGTGCTGCTGAAGAACGCGCACGGCGTCCTGCCGCTCTCCCGCCACCAGAAGGTCTACGTGGCCGGCTCCAACGCCGACGACCTCGGCAACCAGACGGGAGGCTGGACCCTCACCTGGCAGGGCTCCTCCGGCGACATCACCCGGGGCACCACGATCCTCCAGGGCATGCGGAACGCCGGCGGGCACGTCACGTACTCCAAGGACGCGTCGGCGCCGACGTCCGGCTACGACGTCGGCGTGGTCGTCGTCGGCGAGACCCCGTACGCCGAGGGCGTGGGCGACGTCGGCAACGGCAACGACCTGGAACTGACGGCGGCCGACAAGGCGGCGGTGCACACGGTCTGCGCGGCGATGAAGTGCGTCGTCCTGGTCGTCTCCGGACGCCCCCAGCTCGTCGGGGACCTCCTCGGCGAGACCGACGCGCTGGTCGCCTCCTGGCTGCCGGGAACCGAGGGCGACGGGGTTGCCGACGTCCTCTACGGACGCCGGCCGTTCACCGGGCAACTGCCCGTGACCTGGCCGAAGTCCGAGTCCCAGCTCCCGATCAACGTCGGCGACGCGTCGTACGCTCCGCAGTTCCCGTTCGGATGGGGGCTGACCACGCGCACGCATGTGCCGAAGGGTGGCCTCGGCACGTTGCGGGCGCTGTCCGCCACTGCGAGGGCGGCCGACCGGTGGGGAGCCGACCGGCAGGGCCGCGAGGCGGTCACCGAGGCCCGCCTCCTCGTGCAGCAGCGGATCGGATCCGCGCTGACCGAGGCGACGGCGAAGCCGTTCGCCGAGGCGGATCGCGCGCTGCTGAGCGGGCGGTACGGGGAGGCGGTGAGCGCGCTCACCGCGGCGTACGGGGCCGCGGGCCGCTAGCCCCTGCCTGGGCAGGGGCAGCGGGGGTTTTTCGCCCCCGCCGCCCCTGCCCTTCCCATCCCCGGGGACTCCGCCCCTTCGACCCCGTAGGGACGACGGGACCGGTCCACGGGCGAGTACGGGCCCGTCGTGGCTCGTCGCGCGGTTCCCCGCGCCCCTGAAAAGCCGTTCCCCTGCCGGGGCACTCAGCGGCAGTCGCCGTACGACGGGAGCGGGCCGTGGGGGTCCGTCGCAGTCCGTCGCGCAGCTCTGCCCAGCAGACACCCACCGCTCCCGGGATACGGCAGTACGCCCGGCGGCGACGGACTCGACGCACCCCCACGGCCCCGACCCACCACGCACCCGTAGGCGCACGCTCAGAAGTCCCCGCCGCCCCCGCCGAAGTCACCGCCACCGCCGCCCCCGCCGAAGCCGCCGCCCCCACCGAAGCCGCCGCCGAAGTCGCCCGGGTCGAAGTCGGAGCCGGAGACGTCGCCGCCCTCGTAGCCACCGCCGAAGCCGCCGTCGCCGTAGCCGGCGCCCCCGTAGCCGTAGCCGCCGCCGTAGTACGCCCCGTAGCCCGGACCCGACATCAGGCCGCCGAGCATCGTGCCGACCAGCAGCCCCGGCAGCAGACCGCCGCCGAAGTAGCCGCCCGCCCACGGCCCGTACGCCGGACCCGCGTCCCAGTACGGTCGGCGGCCCCAGTCCGTCTCCACCTCCCGCACCATCGGCTCGCGCCCGTCCGCCAGTCGCGCACGGTCCGCCGCGCACACCGGCACGCGGCGCGGAGCGCCCCCCGCCGGCACCCACTCCACGTCCTCCACCGAGGGCCCGTGCCGGGGGTCGAAGAAGCACGGTGGCCGGCGCTCCGGCAGCGGCCGCCCCTCCCGCCGCGCGGCCAGCCGTGCGAGCGAGAACCGACCGCCCTCCAGCGACTCGGTCACCCCGCGCACGTCCTCCGGGCGCCGTGCGCCCGCCATCGTGGACTTCGCCTGCTCGTATGCGTCCAGGGCGCGCCCGTAGTCGGCGCGCATCGCGTCGTCCGCGCCCGGTTCACCCGGTCGGAAGTCCAGCCGGTCGAGTTCCTCGCCGAACGCGGTGATGTCCTCGTCGACGACCACCCGCAGCCGTTCCAGCGCGGCCCGCTGCTCGTTCTCCCGCCGGCGCCGCTTGCGGCGGGTGAGTGCGTAGGCGCCCGCGCCCGCGAGGACGACCACCGCGCCGACGGTGATCAGCGCGGTCGAGGACGCGTCGCCGCCGCTTCCCCCACCGCCCCAGCTGGACGGGGCGTGGCCGCCGGCGTTTGCCAGGGCGCGGTCCGTGAAGTCGGTGAGCTGGGCCCGCGCGTCCTCGCCCCGCACGCTGCCCACCAGGTTGCGCACGGCGGTCCGGGGCAGCACGGAGGAGTCGGCGCGGGCGTCGAAACGGTCGCCGAGCCGGACGCCGTACAGGCCGGTGATGCCGGTCGCCGTGCGCAGGTCGGTGAACAGGTTCTGCGTGGGGAAGCCGGCGGGCAGCACGGCGACGAAGACGGGCTTGTCCGCGTCCTCGATCCGGTTCGCGAGGTCGCGGGCGGCCGACGCGGAGAGCTGGTCGGAGGCGGCGGGGTCCACGTAGACGGGGCTCCTGCGGAGAGCGGCGGCCACGGTGGAGACGTCGGAGGTGCCGGGGGTGCCGGAGGCGGCGTGGGCGTGGGGCGCCGGCGTGGCGGTGAACAGCACCGTCAGCGCGGCCGCCAGGAGGGCGACCAGCCAGGCGCGGAGGCCGCGGGTCGGTGCGGAGGTCATGGGTCCGGAGTACCCGGAACGACGCGAAAGGTACGCGCGGTTTCCGGTGGTGCGGGGCCGGCGGGGATTCTGAGCGTGCGCGGGGGGTGCGTCGAGTCCGTCGCCGCGGGGTGTCTCGGGCTGAGCGTGCGCCTACGGGTGTGGGGTGGGGTCGGGGCCGTGGGGGTGCGTGGAGTCCGTCGCCGCCGGGCGTACTGCCGTATCCCGGGAGTGGTGGGTGTCTGCTGGGCAGAGCTGCGCGACGGACTGCGACGGACCCCCACGGCCCGCTCCCGTCGTACGGCGACTGCCGCTGAGTGCCCCGGCAGGGGAGTGGATTTTCAGGGGCGCGGGGAACCCGGCAGGGGCGGAGCCCCCGGGGATGGGAAGGGCAGGGGCCGCGGGGGCGAGGAAAAAGGGCCGGGGCCCGGACGCCCGCCCTCCCCGGAACAGGGTGCGGAGGGCGGGCGTCAAGGAGAGAGAGGGGGGCGCAAGCGCCCCCGGCTCACGCCTGCTTGATCGCCGAGATGTCGAACACCAGCTTGATCTTGTCCGACACCAGCACGCCGCCCGTCTCCAGCGCCGCGTTCCACGTCAGCCCCCACTCCGACCGCAGAATCTCCGCCTTGCCCTCGAAGCCGACCCGCTCGTTGCCGAACGGGTCCTTCGCGGCCCCGTTGAACTCGAGGTCGATCGTGAGCGGCCGCGTCGTGCCGAGGATGGTCAGGTCACCGGTGATCCGGTAGTCGTCCCCGCCGAGGGCCTCCGCCGCGGTGGAGCGGAACGTCATCGTCGGGAACTCCTCCGTCTTGAAGAAGTCCGCGCTCTTGAGGTGCCCGTCCCGGTCGGCGGACCCGGTGTCGATGCTGTCCATCTTCGCGTCGATCGTGGCCGTCGAGCGCGACGG